>NZ_PKDG01000008.1 GCF_002863005.1 Pseudoxanthomonas sp. | reverse complement strand
CAGCAGGAGGCGCGGCGCGGGCCGACCCGCCGGCGAGGGCGCCGGCGCGGCGCGGGCGCTGCCTGGCGGACCGGGCGGCGCAGATGGGCAGCCCCGCGCCGGCGCGGGCTGGCAGCTTGACGAGGAGCTCGCGGCGCAAAGGCCGCCGCGGAGAAGACCACCGGCGCAGCCTTTTGGCTGCGCCGGGATCATCCCGCGGGGGCGGGTGACCGGATGGCGCGGGCGGATGGCTGGAACGGCCGGCGTCCATCGCGCTTGAAGATCAATGATTGGGGGATACACGATGACCGCTACGAATGCCCACCGCCTGCGGCCGTCCCGGCGCCTGGCTACCTTCCGTGTCTGCTCTCTGGGGCTGGCCATCGGCCTGCTCGCCGCGGCAAGTGCGGCGGGTGCCGTCTCGCCGACGGCGCAGGCCGCGTCCCCCGTCGCTGTTGCCCAGCCCGCGGCCGCGGTGTCGGTGTCTAACATCGATTTCCGCCGGAGCGAGGACGGGGCGGGTCGTTTGGTCATCAAGTTCGATGGCCAGGGGGCGACGCCCGACCTTCGCAACCAGGGTGACAGTGTCGTTGTGAACGTCGGCAACGCGACGCTGCCCGCATCCCTGCGACGGGCGCTGAACGTCACCGACTTCGCCACGCCCGTGCAGCGCGTCGATGCGCAGAGCAAGGGAGCGGGCACGCAGCTGGTGCTCAGCACGCGCGGCAACTTCGAGTCCCTGGCTTACCAGACCGGCAACGAATACGTCGTCGAGATCGTGCCCAGCGCGGGCCAGAAGGCGATGGGTAGCCCCGACGCCGTTGGTGGCACCAGCGCATCGACGGTCGTCGCTGCAGCGCAGCGGGTGGCAGCCGAGGCCCGTCGTTACAGCGGTCGCCCCGTCACGTTCAACTTCCAGGACGTCCCGGTACGGACGGTGCTGCAGCTGATCGCGGAAGAATCCAACCTCAACATCGTCGCGTCGGACACCGTGCAGGGCAACGTCACCCTGCGCCTGGTCAATGTGCCGTGGGACCAGGCGCTCGACATCGTCCTGCGGGCGAAAGGCCTGGACAAGCGCCGTGATGGCGCGGTCGTCTGGGTTGCGCCGCAGCCCGAGCTGGCCAAGTTCGAGCAGGACAAGGAAGATGCCCGCATCGCGATCGAGAATCGCGAGGACATGGTCACCGACTACATCCAGATCAACTATCACAGCGCCGCGGCAATCTTCAAGGCATTGACCGAGGCCAAGGGCATCGGCAACCAGGGCAACAGCGGTGGCGGTGGCGGCGGCAACGGTGCACGCGACCAGGAAAATGGCTTCCTGTCGCCGCGCGGCCGCATCGTCGCTGACGAACGCACCAACATGCTGATGATCAGCGACATTCCGAAGAAGGTCGCGCAGATGCGCGAGCTTATTTCGATGATCGACCGTCCGGTCGACCAGGTGCTGATCGAAGGCCGAATCGTGATCGCGACTGATACGTTCGCACGTGACCTGGGTGCGCGCTTCGGTGTTCAGGGGCGGCGGATCGGAGATCGCACGCAGGTTATCGGCGGTTCCCTGGAAGGCAACACGACCATCATCAATGATGGCGAGGTGACCATTCCCGGTGGCCTGAACGTCAACCTGCCGGCCGGTGGTTTCACTCAATCGACTGCCGGTGCCATCGCCTACACGTTGCTGGGTCGCAACTTCTCGCTGGACCTCGAACTGTCCGCCATGCAGGAAGAAGGTCGCGGCGAAGTCATCTCGAACCCGCGCCTGGTGACCGCCAACCAGCGCGAGGGCGTCATTCGCCAAGGCAAGGAGGTCGGTTATGTCACGATCACGGCCGGCCAGGGTGGCGTAGCCACCCCGAACGTGCAGTTCAAGGAGGCGTTGCTGGAGATGAAGGTGATGCCCACCATCACCAACGACAACCGCGTCTTCCTTAATCTCAACGTCAAGAAGGACGAAGTGAACCGCTACATCACGCTGGAAGGCTACGGCAGCGTGCCGGAGTTGGACAAGCGCGAGATCAACACGGCGGTCCTGGTGGAAGATGGCCAGACCGTGGTGATCGGCGGCGTGTACGAGTTCACCGATCGCAGCAGCGTCTCCAAGGTGCCGTTCCTGGGCGACATCCCCTTCCTGGGCAACCTGTTCAAGAAGAAGGGCCGCAGCAAGCAGAAGGCAGAGTTGCTGATCTTCATCACCCCGAAGGTGTTGTCGGTCAACAAGCGCTGATCCCTCGTTCTGCACGGATCGGAAAGGGCCGCGGAAGCGGCCCTTTTCCGTTCTGATCCGTCGAGCCGCCGCGAACTTCCGCTGAATCCGCTTCGGTACCGGCAGCGGGGTCGGGGAACCCGCGTGGCAGACTGTGGGTCCCACACGCACCCTCCGCCATCCAACGCTCATGGACCTCCCGTCTCCCCCCGGATTGTTCGATCGCTTCGTTACCCTGCGCGACGACCTCTCGCAAGCCATCGTCGGCCAGGCCGCGCTGGTGGAGCGCCTGCTGATCGCCTTGTTGGCGGACGGTCACCTGCTGGTCGAGGGCGCCCCGGGACTGGCGAAGACCACCGCGATCCGCGCGCTGGCGTCGCGGTTGCATGCGGACTTCGCCCGCGTGCAGTTCACCCCGGATCTGCTGCCGGCGGACCTGACGGGGACGGAAGTGTGGCGGCCGCAGGAGGCGCGCTTCGAATTCCAGGCCGGGCCGATCTTCCATCCCCTCCTGCTGGCCGATGAGATCAACCGCGCGCCCGCGAAGGTGCAGTCCGCGCTGCTGGAGGCGATGGGCGAGCGCCAGGTGACCGTGGGTCGGCACACGTACCCGCTGCCGGCCCTGTTCCTGGTGATGGCGACCCAGAACCCGATCGAGCAGGAGGGCACCTTCCCGTTGCCGGAGGCGCAGCTTGACCGGTTCCTGATGCACGTGAAGATCGGATATCCCGAGGCCGCGGCCGAAGCGGAAATCCTGCGCTTGGCGCGTGACCGGGCGCGTGAGCAGATGCAGTCGGTGCACGCGGCGGTCGAGCGCATGCCGCTGGATGATGTCTTCCAGGCGCGCGCGCAGGTACTCGACCTGCATCTGGCGCCGGCGCTCGAGCGCTATCTGATCGAACTGGTGCTCGCCTCGCGCGACGCCTCCCGCTACGACGCTGCGCTGGCGCGGCGCATCGCCTGGGGCGCGAGTCCCCGCGGTTCCATCGCGCTCGAACGGTGCGCGCGCGCGCGCGCGTGGTTGTCGGGCCGCGACTACGTCACGCCCGACGACATCCGTGCGATCGCACCGGACGTGCTGCGTCATCGCGTGCTGCCGAGTTACGAGGCGACCGCGGAGGGCTGGGACGGCGATCGCCTGGTGAAGGCGTTGCTCGACGCGGTTCCGTTGCCCTGAATCCGGGATTGCACTCGCGCGTGTCCTGCCGATGAACGAAGGCATCCAGCCCACCCTGGCCGAGTTGATCGCGCTGCGTGCGAGCGCGCAGCGTCGCCCGCCCGCCCGGCGGGGCCGGCATTCGGTGAGTGGCCCGTCCGCCTCGCCGATGCGGGGTCGTGGCATGGAGTATGCGGAGTCGCGCGAGTATGTCGCGGGCGACGACGTGCGCCACATCGACTGGCGCTTGACCGCGCGCAGCGGCCGTACCCACACCAAGCTGTTCCAGGCCGAACGCGAACGGCTGACGCTGATCGTGGCCGATACCTCGCCGCTGCTCTATTTCGGTACGCGAACACGCTTCAAGTCCGTGCAGGCGGCGCGCGCTGGCGCAGTCGCGGCGTGGCAGGCTGCGCGCGACGGGGATCGCCTCGCCATCCTCCGCGGCAGCCTGGCGGAAGCACCCGTTCCGCCGGCGTCCGGCACCCGCGGTGCGCTGCGCGTGCTCGATGCGTTGGTGCGCTGGTATGCCGCGCCGCCGCCCGATGATCTCGGGCTCGCCTTCGCGCTGGACCACGCCGCACGGCTGCTGCGGCCCGGCTCACGGCTACTGGTGCTGGCCGATCCGCACAGCCTGGCGTCCATTCCGGAATCGCGCTGGCCTGCGCTGGCCGCTCACCACGATGTCGTCGTCCTTTTGCTGACCGATCCGCTCGAAACGGCGCCGCCTTCCCGGCGCCTGCCGTTCGTCGTGGGCCACCAGCGCGTGGAGCTCGACCTGGCCAGCCCGTCGCAGCGTGAGGCCTGGCGCATGGAGTTCCAGCAGCCTCTGGAGCGCGCGCTGGATCGCCTGCCTGCACGTGGCGTCCAGGTGCGCACGCTGTCGACCGATGCGCCCAGCGACGCCTGGCTGGCGGCGCTGGGCCGCGCCCAGCCGCAGGTGGCATGACCATGGGATTGGCAACGCTGGTGCTGCGCGATGTCCATGTACCGGCTTCGCCGCCGTGGTGGCCGCTGGCGCCGGGATGGTGGCTGGTCGCGGGCGTCGTCGCCTTGCTGGTGGCGGGCGTTGTTGCATGGCGTTGGCATCGACGTCGCACGCGGCAGGCGTGGCTGCGCTGGTTCGACGCCGCGATCGCAGGCGGCTCGCCCGCAGAGCAGGTCGCCGCCATGTCCGAACGGCTGCGCCGCGCCGCACGACAGTGTGATCCGTCTGCCGATCGCCTGCAGGGTGATGCGTGGCTGGCGTTCCTTGACGGTACGCAGGGCCGTGCGTTTTCGCAGGGGCCGGGTCGCCTGCTGCTCGAGGGAGGCTTCCGTCGCGAGGTGGCGCCTGCGGAACTGTCGGCCGCCACGGACGTGGCGCGCAAGCGATTCCTCGACCTGATGGCGGGCCGGCGATGAGCGCGTCCCTGCCGGTGCTGCAGTGGCTGCAGGATGGATACGCGGGCTTCGCGTGGCCGTGGCTGTGGCTGGCGTTTCCGTTGCCGTGGCTGGTGCGCTGGCTGCTGCCGGCGCGGCAGACCCAGACCGACGGGCTGAAGGTGCCGTACGGGCCCGCGGTGCAGGCGATCGCCCGGCAGGGAGGGCGCGGTCTGCCAAAGCGCGCGGCTGCGCTGGCGTGGCTGGCGTGGTTCCTGCTGTGCGCCGCCGCTGCACGACCCCAGCAGTTCGGCGACGCCGTGACGCCCCCGGTGAGTGGACGCGACCTGATGCTCGCGGTCGATTTGTCCGGCAGCATGACCGAGCCGGACATGGAGCTGGGCGGCGCCGTCGTCGATCGCCTGACGGCTGCCAAGGCCGTGCTTGCGGATTTCCTTGATCGACGCGACGGCGATCGCGTCGGCCTGCTGGTCTTCGGCCAGCGGGCGTATGCCATGACGCCGCTGACGCGCGACCTGCAGACGGTGCGCGACCAATTGCGCGATGCCGTCGCGGGCCTCGCCGGTCGCGAAACCGCCATCGGCGATGCCATCGCACTCGCCGTGCGCCGCCTGCGCACGCAGCAGGATGGCCAGCGCGTGCTGATCCTGCTCACCGACGGCGTCAACTCCGCCGGCGTGCTGACGCCCGCCAAAGCCGCGGAACTGGCAAAGGAAGAGCGCGTGCGCATCCATACCATCGCCTTCGGGGGCGATGGCGGCATCAGCGTGTTCGGCATCCCCTTGCCGATGCCGGCGAGTTCGGCCGAGGCCATCGATGAAGCCACCCTGCGCGATGTCGCCTCGCAGACCGGCGGGCGCTTCTTCCGCGCGCGCGATACGCGCGAGCTGGCAGGCATCTACGCCGAACTGGACCGGCTGGAGCCGGTGGAGCAGCCGGGCAGGGCGGTGCGCCCCCGCATCGAGCGCTACGCGTGGCCGCTCGCCGCGGCGTTGCTGGTGTCGCTGCTCGCGTTCGTGCTGCCGCGGAGGCATGCATGAGCATGGACTGGACGGCGTTGCACTTCCTCCGTCCCCACTGGTTGTGGGCACTGACGGCGTTGCCCGTGTTGATGTGGGCCTGGCGCGTGCAGCGACAGCGCCGCAGTGCATGGCGGGGGCATGTCGATGCGCACCTCCTGCCGCACCTGCTGGTGCAGCGCGGCGTGCGGGTACGCGCTGGCCTGGCGGTGGCAAGCATCGCCTACGTACTGGCGGTACTGGCGCTGGCGGGCCCGAGTTGGCGCCAGGTCGACCAACCCCTCTGGCAGGTGCAGCGGCCTCTGGTGGTCGTGCTCGATCTTTCCAGCCGTACCACCGCGAGCGATCTGCCGCCATCGCGAGTGTTGCAGGCGCGGGCAAAGCTCGGACAGATCCTGGCTGCGCGCGCGGGAAGCCCCGTCGCGCTGGTCGCCTATGCCGACGACGCGTTCACCGTAGCGCCGCTGACCGACGACGTGGCCAACATCGGCCTGTTCCTCGACGACCTGTCGCCGGACATCATGCCGGTGGATGGGCAGCGCACCGACCGTGGCATCGCGTGGGCCGCCCGCTTGATGACGCAGGCGGATGTCCGGGGCGGCGACATCCTGGTGCTTACCGATCGCGCGGACGCAGAAGCGACGGCCGCCGCCGCCGCTGCGCACGCGCAGGGCTACACCGTCTCCGTACTGGGACTGGGCACGGCGTCCGGCGCCGCCTACCGCGGCGGCGACGGTGTGATCGGGCGCGCGGCGCTGGATGCGACATCGCTGCGTCGCCTTGCCCGCGATGGCGGCGGTCGTTACGCGACGCTCACCACCGACGAGGCCGACATCGCCGCGCTGGCGCTGCGGTCCCCGCGCATGGCGGAGCAAGGCGGCGCGTCGTCCGGCGTCGGCAAGGCTTGGCGTGACGAAGGCTACTGGTTGCTGGTTCCGCTGATGGCGCTCGCGTTGCTGGGGTTCCGCCGCGGCGCGCCCCTTGTCTTGTTGGGTGCGTTGTGGCTGCCGATGGCGCAACCCGCATCGGCCGCCGGCCTGGACTGGTGGCAGCGCAGCGACCAGATCGAACACGCGCGCCTGGTGCACGGCGCCGATGCCTATCGGAAAGGCGATTACGTCGCCGCTGAAAAGGCGTTCAGCGGCATCTCCTCGGCGGAGGGTTGGTACAACCTCGGCAATGCGTTGGCGAAGCAGCAACGGTACGACGATGCCATCGCCGCCTACGATCGTGCGCTGCGCGCGAGGCCGGGCATGCCCGATGCGGTGGCGAACCGGGCCGCGGTCGATGCGGCCCGCAAGCGCCCGCCGTCCCCTCGAGACAACGACGGGAAGTCTGGACAGCAGGGTGCGGGCCAGCAGGGCTCCCAAGGATCGCAAGGCCCGGACAACCCCGGTGCGGATATGCCCGACAAGCCCTCGCGCTCGTCCTCTTCGGGGGCGCCGTCGACGCAGCAAGCAAAGGCGCCACCGGCTGGACGCCCCTCTTCCGGCGCACCTCCCGCATCGCCTCCCGATGCCGCCACGCAGTCCGCCGCTGATGCGGCACAACGCGAGCGCATGCGCCAGGCGATGTCGCAAGCGGCGGCACAGCGCGCCGGACCGCCCGGTGGGGACACGCCCGCCGCGCAGCTCGAATCCGCGGAAGCGCGCGAACGCCGGCAGGCGGTCGACGCATGGTTGAAACGCGTGCCGGACGAACCCGGCTCGCTGCTGAAGGCCAAGTTCCGGCTCGAACAGGAACGCCGCCAGAGAGAAGGACGATGAGATACCGGGCGTGGTTTTGGATGTGCCTGTTGGTGGCGTGGCCGCTGTCCTCGCTGGCGGCCACGCGCGCGTGGCTGGAACAGTCGCAGGTGGCGTTGGGGCAAGCGGTGACCTTGAACGTGGAGACCGATGCGGTGTCCGCCACGCCGGACCTGACGCCACTGATGCGCGACTTCGACGTGGAAGGCCAGTCGGACAGTCGCAGCGTGCGCTGGGTGAACGGACGCATGGGCAGCAGCACCACCTTCGCGCTCACCCTGCGACCGCGCCGCGCGGGCTCGCTCGCGATCCCCGCCCTTCAGGTGGGCAACTACCGTACCGCACCGCTGGTGCTGGAGGTGACGGCCACGCCGACCGCGAGTGCCGCCGCCAACGGGCTGGTGTTCGTCGAAACCGAGATCGACGACGCGGATCCCTACGTGCAGCAGTCGGTCGGCATCACGGTGCGACTGTTCTACGCCACGCCGCTGTCCGGCGAGCTGGATCTCGATCCTCCCGACGGCGCCCTGCTGCAACGCGTGGGCGAGATCGTGCAATCCAGCCGCGAGATCGATGGGCGGCGCTACAGCACGGCCGAGCGCAGGTACCTGCTCGTGCCCGAGCGCAGCGGCCCTCTGACCCTCCCTGGCGCGCGCTTTCGCGGAAGGACGGCGGGTGGCTGGATGGACGATCTGTTCGGCGGCAGCGGCCGCGACGTCAACATCACAGGATCGCCGCGCACGCTGCAGGTACGGCCGCAACCTGCCACCGCGCCGCAACCCTGGCTGCCCGTGCGCGACGTGCGCCTGCGCTATACCGCGGTGCCCGAGCAGCTGCGCGCCGGCGAGGCCGCGACGCTGGCGATCGAAGCCACGGTCATCGGCGCCACGCAGGCGCAGCTGCCGGAATTCCCCGCACCGGCGGTGCCGGGCGCACAGGTCCTTGCCGAGCCGCCGCAGTACGACGAGACCTTCGTCGGTGGAACGCCGCAGGTGAAGCTGACGCGGCGCTACTCCCTCGTCCCGGCCCGGCCCGGTGCGCTCGCCGTGCCGGGAATGGCGATGGCGTGGTGGGACGTGCGCGCGGGAACGGCGAAGCGCGCGACGCTTCCCAACCTGACCCTGCCGGTTGCCGCGGGAATCGCGCCGGCCGCAGCAGGCAACCCTGCTCTGGCCTCGCAGGGTGGGGAAGAAGGGGAACTGGTCGCCACCGGTGGTGAACGGCGCATGCCCCCGCATCTGTGGCCATGGCTGGCTGCCGGCTTCGCGCTGCTGTGGCTCGCGACGCTGGTATGGGCACTGTCGCGTCGCCAGCCGGGTACGCGCGTCGTGCGCGAGTTCCCCCCCGCGCCACTGGACCTGCCCCACGCAGCGGCTTCGCGCGCCACCCACACCGCCGCCGACTTGAAGCGCGTGCTCGACGCCGGCGATCTGGACGACATCGAACACGTGCTCTGTGGCATGGCGCATCCCGTCGCGGGCGACCTCGACGAGCTGCAGCGTCGCCTCGTCGCACCGGCGCAGCGGAACGCGGTGGATCTGCTGCGGCGTGCCCGCTGGGCGGGGGGCGATGCCGCGCAGGCGCGTGCCGCATTGCGCGAAGCGTTCCGCGGAGGTCCGCAGTGGTCTGCGCCGCTCATGCGCGCGGAGGAAGAGCCGTTGCCGCCCCTGTATCCAAGATAGGGGACATCGTGCCCATGTTCGTCATCGTCAGGAGAAGGGAGACGACTCACGCCGCCACGCCCGACGTTGCACACGAGGCGCGCCGGGGCCTTGCACCGGGTTTGCTAAGCTCCCGCCTTTGCCCCTGCAGGAACTGCCGATGACCGACGCTACGCCCGCCAAGCGCGCCAGACTCCCTCTGCACTGGAAGATGGCCATCGGCTTCGGCGTCGGCCTGATCGTCGGACTCATCGTGCATGCCACCGGCCAGGGCGATGCCGGCTGGGTGCAGGACGTGACAAAGTACGTCACCACGCCTTTCAGCAAGATCTTCCTCAACCTGATCTTCATGCTGATCGTGCCCTTGCTTTTCTCTGCGCTGGTCTGCGGTATCGCGGAGATGGGCGATATCCGCGCGCTGGGCCGGATCGGCTGGAAGACGCTCGCCTACACCATCTTGCTGTCGGCGGTCGCCGTGCTGCTGGGCCTGCTGCTGGTCAACGTGTTCAAGCCCGGTGTCGGCGTCGATCCTGCGCTGGCGCAGCAGCTGATCGCCGAGAACGCCGAGCGCACCAAGGAAATCGTCGCCAGCGTCGGCAGTCAGCCGACCGGCATGGACATGCTGCTGTCGATCGTGCCCGACAACGTGATCGGTGCGGCGTCGAGCAACGCGGCGATCCTGTCGTTGATGTTCTTCGCGGTGATGTTCGGCATTGGCCTGGTGCTGACCCCGTCGGAGAACACCGGCATCCTGAAGCGCGGCATCGAGGGTGTGTTCGAGATCTCGATGACGCTGATCGGTCTGGTGATCCGCCTCGCCCCGTACGCGGTGGCCTGCTTCATGTTCAACCTGGCCGCGATCTTCGGCTTCGACCTGCTGCTGAGGTTGGGGCAGTATGTGTTCGTGGTCGTGCTCGCGCTGGCACTGCATCTGCTGGTCAGCTACTCCGTCGCATTGAAGCTCGCCGGCTATTCGCCGCTGAAGTTCTTCCGTGGCGCGCAGGAAGCGATGGTGATGGCGTTCTCCACCGCGTCGAGCAACGCCACCCTGCCCACCGCACTGCGCGTGGCCGACGAGAAGCTGGGCCTGCCGCGCACGGTGTCGCGCTTCGTGCTGACCGTGGGTGCCACCGCCAACCAGAACGGCACCGCGCTGTTCGAGGGCGTGACGGTGATCTTCCTGGCCCAGTTCTTCGGCGTGGACCTGTCGCTGGGCCAGCAGTTCATGGTGATGCTGGTGTGCATCCTGGGCGGCATCGGCACGGCCGGCGTGCCCTCCGGTTCGCTGCCGGTGGTGGCGCTGATCTGCGCCATGGTGGGCGTCAATCCCATCGGCATCGGCTTGATCCTGGGCGTGAACCACTTCCTCGACATGTGCCGCACCACGCTGAACGTCACCGGCGACCTGACCCTGGCCTCGCTGGTGGCCAAGGGCGAGCGCGCCGACGTGAAACTGCCGGGGCAGCCGGGCTAACACCCCGGAAAGCACGCTGCAACCGCGACAGGGCGGGCAGGGGGTGGGACAATGGGCGGCCCGCAGCCCGCCGGGCGCCGCCCCCTGTTCCGACTCCCCATGACGACGCCCACCCGCCGCCAGCTCGCCAACGCCATCCGTTTCCTCGCCGCCGACGCGGTGCAGGCCGCCAACTCCGGTCACCCCGGCATGCCCATGGGCATGGCCGACATCGCCGAAGTGCTGTGGAACGACTACTACCGCCACAGCCCGTCGAACCCGCACTGGTTCAACCGCGACCGTTTCGTGCTGTCCAACGGCCACGGCTCGATGCTGCACTACGCGCTGCTGCACCTGGCCGGTTACGACCTGCCGCTGCAGGAACTGAAGAACTTCCGCCAGCTGCACAGCAAGACCGCCGGCCACCCGGAGCGCCACGAGACCCCGGGCGTGGAAACCACCACCGGTCCGCTCGGCCAGGGCTTCGCCAACGCGGTCGGTTTCGCGCTGGCCGAGAAGCTGCTGGCGCAGCGCTTCAACCGCGAAGGCCACGATCTCATCGATCACCGCACCTTCGTTTTCATGGGCGACGGCTGCCTGATGGAGGGCGTGTCGCATGAAGCCGCTTCGCTCGCCGGCACCTGGGGCCTGGGCAAGCTGGTCTGTTTCTGGGACGACAACAAGATTTCCATCGACGGCAACACCGATGGCTGGTTCACCGACGACACGCCGGCCCGCTTCGAGGCCTATGGCTGGCAGGTCGTGCGCAACGTCAACGGCCATGACCCGGTCGAGATCAAGACCGCGATCGATACCGCGCTGAAGGCCATCGACAAGCCCACGCTGATCTGCTGCCGCACCACGATCGGTTTCGGTTCGCCGAACAAGGCCGGCAAGGAATCCAGCCACGGCGCACCGCTGGGCAAGGACGAACTGGAGGCCACGCGCGTCGCGCTGGAATGGCCGTACGGTCCGTTCGAAGTTCCGGCAGATATTTACGCAGGCTGGAACAAGGTCGAGGCCGGCAGGGCGCTGGAAGCCGACTGGAACGCCCTGCTCGACGCGTACGCCGCGCAGTACCCGGAGCAGGCCGCCGAACTCAAGCGCCGTGCCTCGGGCGAGCTGCCCGCCGACTTCGTCGCCCAGGCCGATGCCTACATCGCCAAGGTGCAGGCCGAAGGCCCGGTGATCGCCTCGCGCAAGGCTTCGCAGAACGCCATCGAAGCGTTCGCGCCGCTGCTGCCGGAACTGGTCGGCGGCTCGGCCGATCTGGCGCACTCCAACCTCACGCTGTGGAAGGCCAGCAAGTCGGTCTCCACCACCGATCCGAACGCCAACTACGTGTACTACGGCGTGCGCGAGTTCGGCATGACCGCGATCGCGAACGGCCTGGCGCTGCACGGCGGCTTCGTGCCGTTCGACGCCACCTTCCTGGTGTTCAGCGACTACGCGCGCAACGGCGTGCGCATGAGCGCGCTGATCCCGGCGCACGCCATCCACGTGTACACGCACGACTCCATCGGCCTGGGCGAAGACGGTCCCACCCACCAGCCGGTCGAACACCTGGCCTCGCTGCGCTACATCCCGAACAACGACGTGTGGCGTCCGTGTGACGCGGTGGAATCGGCGGTGGCGTGGAAGCAGGCCATTGTCCGTCAGGACGGCCCGAGCTGCCTGGTGTTCTCGCGCCAGAACCTGCCGCACCAGCCGCGCACCGAGGCGCAGGTGGGCGATATCGCGCGCGGCGGCTACGTGCTGGCCGATGCCGAGGGCACGCCGGACGTCATCCTGATCGCCACCGGTTCTGAAGTCGGCCTGGCCACGCAGGCGAAGGCCACGCTGGACGCGCAGGGCATCAAGACGCGCGTGGTGTCGATGCCGTCGACCGATGTGTTCGATCGCCAAGACGCGGCTTACCGCGAGGCCGTGCTGCCCAAGGCCGTGCGCAAGCGCGTCGCCGTCGAAGCCGCGATCAGCGATTTCTGGGGCAAGTACGTGGGTCTGGATGGTGCGGTCATCGGCATGACCACGTTCGGCGCCTCCGCGCCGGCCGACGCGCTGTACAAGCACTTCGGCATCACCGCGGACGCAGTGGTCGAGGCGGCGAAGTCGCTCTGAGCGGGACGTACCGCAAGACCGAGAAAAGCCGGGCATTGCCCGGCTTTTCTTTTGGACCCAATGAAAAGTTCAGGCAAGACGATATTGCTTCAACGTCGCTTTCCGATGCCGGTGTTGCTACCCGTATATCCATTAAAAGCCGTCGTCGCTTCGTTTCTTTGGGCCTGTGCTGGCTGCTGGACTGAAGGGCCCCACTCCTGTTGCCACCGCATCGGAATGACTTCGCGGACAGATTGCGTCGTGTCACAAGCTGGGCCGCTGCCCAGTGTGACTTCATCGCAAGCGGCAAGCCGAATTTCCAATTCCTGATGCGCGGTGATAGGTTTGGCGGGAAGCCCATGCGATGGAACGCCATGATGGTGACACCACCTCTGCGAAGTGCACATTTCCGCCGTGTCGCATCACTGCTTCTTGCGATCGCTACCGTGATTTCTGCCGGTTGCGGCACCTCATCCGAGACATCCGTACCTGCCAAGGAGATCGCTGCCATGGCCGCGTCAGACACCAGCCCTGCGACTGAGAGTTCAGCACTTTCTGCCGAAGAAATCGGCAGGCGGTTCCTGAAGCTGATCGAGGGCTTAGAGTCACGGGAAGATCTGAATCTTGAGCGCGTCCAGAGAGTGTTGGGCGTTCCGCTGAAGCGCTTTGATGGCACGCCAGAATACCTGTACGGGTATAGCCAGCCATTAGGTGAAGGGTGGTACTTCAGCCTCGACTACATCGCCGGTTCGCCTTCCTTGCTCCGTGGAGTGAGCTTGGCGTTCGGGAAGCCAGGTGAGCGTTTTCCCGAGTTCCCTGCTTTCGCGTGCAACTTGGATTTCGAGGATTACCACAATGCGTTGCTAGCGGTGGGTTTTCGTGATGCTCCGATCTACGGAGAGATTGGTGAGTTGCGGAGCTGGCGCTATTACAAGGGCGATATCACGCTTTCGATCATTCCGCAAAACGTGGTAGCAGGAACGCCGGGCAGACTGTGCGTCAAGTCCATCAGTACATTGAACTGACGCAGGAGCAAGAGGATGGTCAAGCCAAATCCGCAACTTGAGGCCGCACTTGCGCGGTTTGCCGCTCAGCCCGGTGCCACGCCGGTCCTGGAGGCCCAATTGCGGGCAGCGGTCCTCGCCGATCCCAACCGGCTAAACGTGCTCAACCAGCAGGCCGTCACCCGTCAGCTTCAGGGCTTTGCCTTGGAGATGTCGAGTACATCACCCAGTTTGATCGGCACGTACGACAAGCAGGCCGGTGTGATCACGTTGCCGGCGACTAGCTTTCGGCCCGTCGGCACGACGGCAAGCGATGACTTGAAGGCAGTGATCGGGCTACAGGCGATCACCGTCGATTTCGCCTACAAGACTTGGCAGGACCATGCCGGGAAGATCCACGCCGTTGATCAGGACATGGTGACCAACCTGCAGTCTGCACTTAACGGATCGCCCGTGCTGGCGGATCAGATGAAAGACGCGATAAGACAGGGGCACGTGCAGCATTTCAGTCTGTTGGGCAACGGAATGGCGGCAGGAGCCACTTATGACGGAAATACGGTGCGACAGGACGGCACGCCGAAAGGCATCAATCTGTCTCCGTCGGGTTTGCAAACCAATACACCCGCAAATCCCCTTGGCAGATACGATGTTCGAGATATGACTTTCGTATTAGGTCACGAGATCCGGCATGGCTTTAACAATGCCGCTAAGGATAATGCGACTGGGATATTCGTCCGGAGCATAACCGTCCAAGCTAAGGCGCAAGGGCACATACACGACTATACGGACGAGTTGCGGGCTTACATCCAAGCAGGGCGAGAGGATGAGGCGAAAGCAGAGATCGCAGGCTGGAACGCGCTGTTGAGTCGCGAGCGACAGCTTAATCCTTCCATGCCAGGCTTGGACATGATGGCAGACGCAGGTAATGACAGGACGTTGGACTTTGTCCAGCGCGACCCTGTTACCAAGGCGCTCAGTATCAACCAGGGCCTCACCTTCAACCAAGACGGCAGCCTGTCGCAGAACCCCGCCAACATCGCGGCGATGGGCCAGCACTACTTCGATCGCCCATCCCATGTGCATGCGCAGCCCGGCCAACGCCCCGTGGGCATCGGCGAACACAAACCCAACCCCACCGCCGACTATCCCAACTACTACGGTACCTGGGCGCTTGAGCAGATCGTCGCCGCAGAAGACCGGGCCAATGTGTCATACAAAGGGGCGCGCCCGCAGATCGCCATCGACATGGCGGTCCTCGGCTTGAAGGAAAATCTGATCGAAATGGAAGGGCTGGACCTTGGCGCTAACAAAGCGCCGCGCCCTTATCTGGACACGAGCCAGATCCCGGCGAAGCCCGGCCATTTCCACCACACCCAGGATGCCAGCATGGGGCACGACCATCAGCACGTGCCGATCGTGGCTGCAGGGCGGATCCGCGCCAGTGGCGACCCGGTGGTCGATCGCTGGATCGATGCGCTGCAGGTGGGTGACCAGGCCGCTGCCAAAGTCCTGCAGAAGGAGTTCACCGAATCGCCTGATGGTCGACGTTTGTGGGTCGAGTCACTGGCCGATGCTCAGGCCTGGGAGGCCCGGCAGAAGCCATGGCTAGCGCAAGCCCGGGATACTCCGCTGTTCAATCAGGCGATGGATCACCTGGAACGGTTGGAGCCGCAGATGGATGCCCACTGGACGCAGCGACAGCGCGAACAACTCGCCGGCACGATCGCACTGGAGGCGCGGCGCGATCACCTGCCGGAAATCAGCGCTCTCGTCCAGACCCGCGACGGTGGCCTGATGGCTGTGTGGAACCACCCACACAATCCGATCCTGGATCGGCGGACGGATACGATCAACCCAGCGCAGGCGTCTGAGCAACCGCTGCGGCAGAGCATGCAGGCGTTCAACGAGGAAACGCAGCGGCAGGAACAGCAGACCATCATTGACGCGCAGCAACGGCAAGTGCAGGAACAGCAGCAGGGAATGGCAAGGTAGCCGAGGGGAACGCAATGAACGACACGGATGCCATCCGCCGTTTGATGTTGGCGGTAGGGCGGCTCGAGGACGCCGCCGACAAGCAGGCGCGACAGGTGGCCGAGAGCCTGCAGAAGGCGCATGTAGTCAGTGCCGAACTGGCGGCCACGCGCGAGGCCGAGGAGGCCAAGCTGAAATATGCGATGGTTTGTCTGTTCCAGGAGCAGCAGCAGAAGACCGAAATAGCGCTGCGGCCGGTGACCGGCAAAGCTTGGCGGGGCCTGATCGCCGTCGCCGCGGGCTTCGCGTTGTTGTACGCCGGCCTGCTTCTGCTGCTCCGTCACGAGTACCAACGGCTGAAGGATGCCCAACTGCGCGCAGATGCGGCCGAGGTGTCGGCTGAAGTCCGGCACGCCTCCCAGCATGTCGAAATCACCTCCTGCGGAGGTCGTCCGTGCATCGCCATCGATCCGGAGTCGGCAACATGGAAGAGTCGCGGCAGGGAATACATTCTGGTGGACGGCAGGTCAGGCAAGTAGCAGAAGCGGCAAGGAGTGGCAGCTCCGCCTTGCCATGTCGCCGTGCAAGCCCCTGTCTTGACCCAGCCCGTCGTCCCGGCTTCTGCCGGAATGACGTCGTTACGGATTGCTTGGCGTGGTCATGAAGACGGCCGCGTTTCCCGCAAGCCGAGTGCCAGCAGCTTCGCTTCCAGGCGTTCGCCCAACGTCCCGGGCGTCGCCAGCGCCATGCGCGCCATCGCCTCGGCATCGTTTGACGTGGCACTTAGCGCACGCATGACCGTGCCGATCTTCTTCCAGGGCGTCGCCGTGTTGGCCTTCAGCCAACCCAGGGCTTTGACGATGCGCTGTTCGACCTCGGTGAAGTCGCTGCCGAGCGGATAGTCCGGCAGCGTGCCGTCGTGACGGAAGGCGTGCAGGCGCGCGGACAGGTGCACCGGCGTGTTGTCGATCCAGTGGCCGGGCGCATGGAAGCCGCTGCGCAGCTTGCCTTCGTGCTTCGCGCGCTCGACAAGTGCCGGCTGGAAGCGCGCATCGGTGATGCCGCCCATCGCGATCACGCAATCCTCGTCGTTCTTGCCGCGTAGGTCCGCGATACCGTATTCGTTGACGTAGAGGTCGCGCAGGTGGCGGGGAATGGTGGTGTGGCCGTAATTCCAGCGGACGTTGGAGGCGGGCGCGCCGGCATCGTCTCGCACGGCGCGGAACATCAACGCGCTGCGTGCGTTATCCAGGGTGTTGGACATGTCGACGAAGTTGTACTGTCCGCCCACGCCCGAAACCACCCGACCGTCTTCCAGTCCGTCCGAGACGGCGGCACCGAGCGCGGTGACCATCATGCAGGAGTTGAAGAAGCGGGCGTCGTGGCGCTGCAGACGGGCGAGTGGCTCATGGTCGCGCTGCAGCTCGTTGATCAGGCTGATGCGGCGCATGCCGATGGCACGGCGCTGGTCGTCCGGCAGGTCGCGCAACCATTGGTAGAATGCGGGCGATCCGAGATAGAACGCGCCATGCAGGTACTCGCCGTCGCGCTCCAGACGCGCCAGGTCGCCGAGATTGGCCGTGCCGTCGGCGACGCGCCGCATCAGTGCTTCGTCATCCACCACCTTGCGCCGGATCACGCCGGTCTCGACCAATCGCTTGAAGCCCTCGTTGACCATCTCGCTGCAGCCGTACAGGCCGATGGCGAACGGGTCGAGGCCACCGCTGGCGAGCACGGCGGGATGTTGCTCCAGCGCGGGATCGAGGGCGGCCAGGATACGCCGGTAGGTGGCGTTGTCGGTGTGGCGCAGCACCAGTGCGTGGCACAGCGCATCGGCGAGCGCACCGATGCCGATCTGCAGTGTGCCGCCATCGCGGACCAGCGCACTGGCATACAGGCCGATGGCGTAATCGACGTCGGATACCGGCTGGCGCGGCAACCCGAACAGGGACGGATAAGGGCCAGGTGGGGTGATGACGATGTCGAAGTAGGCCTCGTCCACCGCCGCGGTGCCGCCGATCCAGGGCAACTGCGGATCGACTTCCGCCACCAGCAAGGGGCGCGGCAGGCCGCGCGCCACGATGGCATCGACGGCATCCTGGGTCAGGTCGTTGTTGCACGAGAACGACAGCCGCGTGCCGCCCGGTTCGCGCGCGACCTTCTGCACGATCACGTTGAGCGCGCGGTCGGCGAGTGCCCGGGCAACGTGCGTGTAGTTGAGGCTGGCGTACAGGCGTTGCGCGGTGGTGGAGCGCAGCAGCGCGCCGCCCTGCATGTAGAACTCCTCCACCTCCATGTGCGCGGGCAGCGCGTCGCGCTTCATCGCCTGCACGTAGTCCAGCCGCGGGAAGTCGTCGCCGAAATGGCGCGTGGCGAACGGCTTCACGAATCGTCCCTCCAGTCCCTTGCCACCCGCAGGCGGATCGAGCGACAGCGCGGTGTAGAGCGACCACGGGCGCGATGGGTCCGCTACGCCGCGCCGGTAAAGCGCATTGAGCAGGCGGTGCGGCTTGCCGATGCCGAGCGGCGCGCCCATGCGCAGCGGCCCGTAGGTGTGGGCCAGGATCAGGTCGACGGCTTCGTCGAGATCGGTCAGGTGGCGTGGGGTCATGTGTGCAGCTTAGGCGAAGCCGGGTGATCCGCCGACGAATGGGGGCGCGGGAGGCCTTGACACGGGGTTCGTTTACGGGCGTAATCAATAAAAATTACAGGTGTAAACGTATGTCGATCAGCGATGCGGAAGCGGTGGTGATGGACGTGTTGTGGCGGCGCCATCCCGCCAGTGCGGAAGACGTGGTCGCTGCCTTGGCCGGCCGCGCGGAATGGGCGGAGCCGACGGTGAAGACCCTGCTCAACCGCCTGCTCAACAAGGGCGCGATCAAGGCCGAGAAGGAGGGGCGTCGCTATCTGTATTCGCCGGTGCTCAGCCGCGATGCCTGGCTGGCGGAGCAGAGCGCGGGGCTTGTGGACCGCCTGTTCGGGGGGCGTGTGGCGCCGCTGGTCGCGCACTTCAGCGAGCAGCGCAAACTCTCCTCGGCCGATATCGCCGAACTGAAACGCCTGATCGCGGAGCTCGACGATGGCGAATGACGCGATGATGGCCCTGCTCGAAGCGACCATCGCCAGCACGCTGGCCATCCTGCTGGTGATGATCCTCCGTGTCCCGCTGCGTCGTCATCTCGGCGCCGCGACTGCGCACGCGCTGTGGATCTGCGTACCACTGGCCTGCGTGGCGGTCCTGGTGCCGGCCCGTCACGCCGAGACGCAGTGGGTGCTGCCGCAGGCTGTCGTACTGCAGCCTGCATCGGTGGCGGCCGTCGAAGCAAACGCGTCATGGCCCGCGCTGCCGGCGTTGCTGCTTGCGTTCTGGGGCGCCGGCGCCTTCATCATGGTTGCGCGATTGGCCGCGCAACAGCGGCGCTTCATCCGTGCCGTGGGGCCGATGACGGAAGTTGCGCCGGGCGTGCTGCGAGCGACCGACAGCGCGGGCCTTCCGGCGGCTTACGGCGTGCTGCGGCCCAAGATCCTGCTGCCGGCGGACTTCGACAAACGCTACACGGACGCTGAGCGCGCGCTGGTGCTGTGCCACGAGCGCCTGCACATCCGCCGCGGCGACTTGTTCGGCAACCTGCTCGCCGCGCTGCTGCGCAGCGTGTTCTGGTTCAACCCGCTGATGCACCTCGCGTCGCGCCTGCACCGCCTGGACCAGGAGTTCGCCTGCGACGCGGCCGTGGTCGCACGCCATCCCGGCGAGCGCCGTACCTACGGCGAAGCGATGCTGAAGGCGCATCTGGCTGGCATCCCGCTGCCCGTGGGCTGCCATTGGACGCACCACCACCCCCTCAAGGAGAGGATCGCCATGCTGAAGCACCCTTTGCGCAGCCGCACCCGCCGGTTCGCCGCCGCCGCCCTGGTCATGCTGCTGGTCGCTGGCACCGGCATCGCCGCGTGGGCCGCGCAGCCCGCTGCACAGGCGCAGGACGCACACGACTTCCACTACCGGATTGGTGCGACGCTGGAGGTCGATGGCGAGCGCCAGGACGTTGTCCTGCGCGACTGGCCGGGCCAGAAGGTGGGTTTCGCATCGACGACGAAAGCCGGCCGCGCGTGGCGCATCGAGCTGGTCGTCGATCCTGCGGCAGAAGGCCAGGTGAGGCTCGCCGGGGACATCAGCGTGGACGGCAAGCCTGTGTCCAAACCGGTACTGATGGGTCTGCTCGACAAGGCGATGCGTATCGAGGTTACCCCGCCGGATGGCAGCTCGACGTTCGCGCTGTCGATGATCGTCAGCCGGCACGACGGCGCGCCCGGGCCGGACGAGGCCAGCGTGCCGAAACAGCCCGCGCCCGCCTACCCGGAAGACGCGAAGGCGCGCGGCCAGAGCGGGCTGGTGGTGCTGAAACTGCGCGTGGGACCGGACGGCCGCGTTCGCGAGGCGATCGTGGAATCCTCCGAGCCCGCCGGACTGTTCGATGAAGCGTCGCTCGCCGCCGCCCGGCAGTGGACGTTCGAGCCGCCCGTGGAGAATGGCATGCGCGGCGAAGGCTGGGTACGCGTGCCGATTCGCTACGACGTCGACGGCGATCCGGACGGACGCGAAGGATGGTCGGAGACTGATCCGCCCACGGCGTGGAGTACGCTCGACATGTCGCAGTCGACATCCCTCAGGACGTTGGAATGCGATGAGATGAAGTTCGATGGCGAAGACGGTCGCAAGGTGTCCTGCGGGCAGCGCGTTGCCAACAAGCCCTAATGCGTTTCTTCGCATGTGCCATCGCAGTGTGGCTGGTCAGCGGCTGCGCGCACCGTATCGACAGCATCGGGCAGCGCCTGTTGCTGCCTGAAGCGGCCGGGCGTTACGAAATGGCGGCACACCAGGCCTTCGTCTACCCGGTACCCATCGATACGGCCGGCCCCGCGTTCCCGTCGGCGGTCATGCCGCGCGAACTGCCGGCGCTCACCTTGTGCGTGGCGTTCGTGGTAGATGACAAGGGCAAGGCGACGCAAGTCTTGCCGCTGCGTCAGGCAGGCTGCGTGGATGGTGATGCGCATCCACTGTTGCGCGATGCGGCGCTCTCCGCGGTGGCGGGATGGACCTTCGAGCCCGCGATGTTCTGCGACTATCCGAACGCCACGAGTCGTGATCGGGACTGGAACGGATACGGCTGCGCCGGCGAACGCGTGCAGGCGCGTGTCGTGCCGGTCACGCTGGCCTATGCCTTCACCTTCGAAATCCGCGAAGGCAGGCAGCGCGTGGCAGCGCGAAAACGCTGACGCTCACTGCGCCAGCATGTCCGGTCGGAACAGGCGGCGTCGGGAAACCTCGTGGCCGGCGACCATGAAGCGGCCTTCGCCTCGGTAATGCACCGTGCGGGGCACGCGCGGCGAGGGCGCGACGTGTGCTGCCACCACGCGCCATACGAATAGCGGGTAGTCGGCGGTGATGCGGGTTTCGTGCAAGCGACACTCGAACTGTGCGTGGCATTCGGCGATCCGCGGCGCGTCCACCTCGCGCGAGCGCAGCGCGGTGAGGCCGAAGCGCTCGAACTTGTCCTGCTCGGTGCTGCTGCAGTTGCCGATGCGTACGACGGTGTCCAGCAGGCCCTCGGTCGGCAAGTTGATCACGCAGGCGCGGCTCGCGCGCGCCAGCGCGTGGCTGCGATTCGCGTCCCAGATATAGGTGCCGACCAGGTCGTAACCCAGCATCATGTGCCAGCCCAGCGTCATGATCGCGCGTTCGCCGTTGTGCGCGGTGCTCACCAGCACGACGGGCCCCGGCTCCAGGTAGTGACGGGTCCGGTCAACGGGCAGGGACTTCCAGCGCTTGGGGTGTGTCATGCGGGGCGCTCCTGGGGCGTCGCCGCATCCTACGACGACGTCAGTCGAGAACGTGTGTGGAGTCGGCCACGCGGCGCACTTCGTCCGGATGATGGCTGACGTAGACGATGGGCAGGCGGATCTCGTCGCGCACACGCTGCAGGTAGGGGATGAGTTCCTCGCGCCGGGCCTGGTCAAGCGACGACAGCGGCTCGTCGAACAGCAGCAGCGAGGGTTGCGACAGCAGCGCGCGACCGATCGCGACGCGCTGCGCCTCGCCACCGGACAGGTTGCGCGTGCGGCGACCGAGCAGCGGTGCGATGCCAAGCAGGTCCACGACGGCATCGAATCCGAAGCGGGGGGCGCCACGCCCGCCGTGGCGCCCATAGAGCAGGTTGCGGCGCACGTCCAGGTGCGGAAACAACCGCGCATCCTGGAAGACATAACCGATGCGGCGTTGGTGCACCGGCACGTCGATGCGCTGCGAACTGTCGAACAGGCAGTGGCCGTCCACGTCGATGCGCCCGGCCACGGGCGTCACCAGTCCGGCGATGGCATTGAGGACCGAGGTCTTGCCCGCGCCGGAGGGCCCCACCAGGGCAATCACGCGCGCGTCGTCCTGGATGCGCACGTGGCGATGGAAGTGTCCGCGCCGCAGCTCGATGTCCAGGTGCAGCATCAGCTGTCCTCGCCCTGGCGCGTGTGGTGCCGGCGCACCAGCCACTCGGAGAACAGCAGCGCGGCCAGCGAGATCGCCACGGCGACCGCGGCGAGGCGCCAGATGCCGGCTTCGCCACCGGGCACCTGCATCAGGCCATAGATCGCGGAGGACAGCGTCTGCGTCTCGCCGGGGATGTTGGAGACGAAGGTGATGGTGGCGCCGAATTCGCCAAGCGCTTTCGCGAAGGCCAGCACGCTGCCAGCCACCAGGCCGGGCCAGGCCAGCGGCAAGGTAACGGTGAAGAAGACGCGCCACGGGCCGGCGCCCAGGGTGGACGCGGCCTGTTCCAGACGACGGTCGGTGGCTTCGAGCGACAAGCGAATCGCGCGCACCATCAGCGGGAAGCCCATCACCGCACACGCCAGCGCCGCGCCGGTCCAGCGGAACGCGAACACGAGGCCCAGGTGCTCCCTCAGGAAAGCGCCGATGGCGCCCTGCGTGCCCAGCGTCACCAGCAATCCGTAACCCATTACTACCGGTGGCAACACCAGCGGCAGGTGTACCACGGCATCCAGCAGCGCCTTGCCAGGGAAGCGCGTGCGCGCCAGCACCCAGCCGACCAGCACGCCGAACGGCAGGCTGGCGATCGCGGCCACCAGCGCCACCTTCAGGCTGAGCCGGATCGCGGTGAGTTCTTCCGCGGTGAACGCATCGAGCATGAAGGCGTCAGTCCTTCACCGCGAATCCGCGCCGCGTGAAGATCGCATCGGCGGCCGGGGAGGCCAGCCATTGCACGAACTGCGTCGCCTGCGCCGATCGCGGGCCTCGCAGGGCGGCGACCGGATAGATGATCGGCGGATGGCTTTCTTCGGGGAACGTCGCCACCACGCGCACGGCCGGTTCCGCTTTCGCATCGGAGGCGTACACGATACCCAACGGTGCTTCGCCGCGCGCCACCAGCATCAGCGCCGCGCGCACGCTCTCGGATTCGGCGAGCCGTGCCTTGATACCGTTCCACAGCGACAGCGATTCCAGCGAGGCCTTGGCGTACTTGCCCGCGGGCACGGTCTGGGTCTGGCCTACCGCAAGACGACCATCGCCGAGCGCGGCGAGAAAGGTCGCGGGCCGCTTCAACTCGACGCGCACCTTGCTCGCCTTCGGTGCGACCAGCACCAACTGGTTGCCCAGCAGATTGCGCCGCGTGGTCGCGTCGAGCTTGCCGCGCTGTTGCAGATAGTCCATCCACTCCAGATCCGCGGAGAAGAACACGTCCGCCGGCGCACCCTGTTCGATCTGGCGCGCCAGCGCCGAGCTCGCGGCATACGACACGCGCACTGGAACGCCGGCCTGCTTCTGGTAGGCCGACGCGGCCGCATCCAGCGACTCCTTCAGACTGGCCGCGGCGAAGACAGTGAGGCCTGCGTCGTCCTGCGCGCACGCGACCGGCGGCGCCAGTGAAGCGACGATCAGCAAGAGGGCGGAGAAGGGGCGGAGCAACGAAGGAAGCTTCATGCGGACGACTCCTCTGGGGGATGCCACGAGCGTATCGAGGGCGGGGAGGGGGCTGCCGGCGTCAGCGGCCACCCAGCGCCTTGTTCAGCACCGCCGCCAGCGCCACGCCGCCAGCGCGCAACTGGCGTTCGGCGATCGGCAGATGCGTATCGACATACGCCTGTTCCAGCTTCGCGCGACGCGGATAGAAGCCCGGCTGGGTGACCACCCGGCATGACTGCTCTGCCCAAGTGGCGGCAGGCGGGGGCAGGGTCATGGCGGCGAGCGCGGGGCGCGGCAGGGTACGCAGGTGCTGCAGATAGGCCTGCTCGCTGCGCCCGGTGGATACCAGCATGCGGCTGTCCCACAGCGTGTGCATGTTCGTGCCCCGCCCGTTCCAGTTGATCTGCGCGTCGTTGCCACCCTTGTCGCGCGCATATCCGGCATGCAGGGGCTGGTGGGCGTCGCCGACGAAATGCACGACGAACTTCAACGCCTGCAATCGTTCGGCGCGCGTCCGCCGCGTATCGGCCAGGATCGCGGTCTGTTTGCGGATCGCTTCGATCACGCAGTTGCCATCCGGACAATCACGTCGCTGCAGATAGACGCAGTCGTGTTCGCCGATGTTGACGAAGTGCCAGTTCGCGGTCTGGCGGCCGAGCACGGGATCGTTCTTGCGCAGGTCGTCTGCCCAGCCGGCGATACCGGCCAGTGTGGGATCGGCTTCGCCCGTCAGCAGGGTGTCGATCTGCAGGCGTGTCGTGGGGGTCAGGTCGTCCCAGGCGAGCAATGCGACCAGGCGATGCCCCAGCAGGCCCCATGCCTGCGCGGGGACCGGCAGCAGCGCAAGTGCACAGGAACTGGCGAGGGCTAGCATGAAGAGGAAGGGACGGACCATGCCGGTACTTTAACCGACACGGGCCGTCCCCATTGCGCGTTGGCGACTTTATGCAGTGCTCAGAACGTCAGGACATAAGCCACGCCGTACACCAGCGGGTCGATGTTCGCGGTACCGAGCTTGGCGCCATCCACCTTGACCTCGGTGTCGATGTCGATCCAGCGCGCATCCACGCGCACGGCGCCGCGCTCACTGACCTTGATGTCGATGCCCGCATGCGCGGCCAGGCCCCAGGAGTCGTCCAGCTTCAGATCGGTGCCTTCCAGCGCGCCCTGGGTGTCTTCGCTGAAGAACGTGGTGTAGTTCAGGCCGGCGCCGAGGAAGGGCGAGACCTTGCCCTTGCTGTTGAAGTGGTACTGCAGCGAGAACGTCGGCGGCAGGTGCTTGGTGCTGCCCACGGTTCCGACGCCGTCGATGGCGATGTCGTGCTTGAACGGCAGCGCGGCCAGCACTTCCAGGCCCAGGTTGTCGCGCAGGAAGTACTCGAAGGTGATGGTCGGCTTGACGTCGCTGTCGATGTCGAGCGGCAGCGTCCCGCCGGCCAGGGTGCCGTTGTCGGACTTCGGGTTCACCTGGTGTGCGCCGACGCCCAAGGTCCAGTCGCCCTTGGACTGGGCGAAGGCGGGCACGGCGGCGCCGAAGGCGAGGGCGATGGCAATCGGGATCAGGGTCTTTTTCATGAGGGAGACGCTCGTTGGAATGTGGCGCCAGTCTCTGCCCGCCGTTTCCCTGCCGCCTTGATCCTGATCAATACCCGTACGGACGTGCCGAGAGGGCGGCCTGTTAGAATGACGGCCCCCGTCAACCCCGCCGCGCCGCGCGCGTGGCCGCAGGAGTCCTGAGCAATGTCGATCAAGGTGGGTATCAACGGCTTCGGCCGCATCGGGCGCAACGTGCTGCGTTCCGCCGTGCAGAACTTCGGCAACGACATCGAGATCGTCGCCATCAACGATCTGCTGGAGCCGGACTACCTGGCGTACATGCTGCAGTACGACTCCGTGCACGGTCGTTTCGACGGCGACGTGAAGGTCGAGGACGGCGCGCTGTTCGTCAACGGCAAGAAGATCCGCCTGACCCAGGAGCGCGATCCGGCCAACCTGAAGTGGGACGACGTCGGTGCAGAGGTCGTCATCGAGTCCACCGGCCTGTTCCTCGACAAGGCCACCGCGCAGAAGCACCTCGATGCCGGCGCGAAGAAGGTCATCCTGTCGGCCCCGTCGAAGGACGACACGCCGATGTTCGTCTATGGCGTCAACGACAAGACCTACAACGGCGAAGCGATCATCTCCAACGCGTCGTGCACGACCAACTGCCTGGCGCCGATCGCCAAGGTGCTGCACGACAAGTGGGGCATCAAGCGCGGCCTGATGACCACCGTGCACGCGGCGACCGCGACGCAGAAGACCGTCGACGGCCCGAGCAACAAGGACTGGCGCGGTGGCCGCGGCATCCTCGAGAACATCATTCCGTCCAGCACCGGCGCGGCGAAGGCCGTCGGCGTGGTGATCCCGTCGCTCAACAAGAAGCTCACCGGCATGTCGTTCCGCGTGCCGACCAGCGACGTGTCGGTGGTCGACCTGACCGCCGAACTCGAGAACCCGGCCACGTACGAAGAGATCAAGGCCGAGATGAAGGCGCAGAGCCAGGGAGCGCTGAAGGGCATCCTGGGCTACACCGAGGACAAGGTGGTCGCCACCGATTTCCGCGGCGACACCCGCACCTCGATCTTCGACGCCGAGGCCGGCATTGCGCTGGACCCGACCTTCGTCAAGATCGTCAGCTGGTACGACAACGAGTGGGGCTACTCCAACAAGTGCCTGGAAATGGTCCGCGTGGTCGCCGGCAAGTAAGCCCCGTCACCGGGATTTGAAGCACGGGCGCCTCGGGGCGCCCGTGTCGTTTCCGGGTATCGTCAAGCGATACCGGGTGCGCCGTCCGCGGCCACCGGCGGATCGGAATCTTGCAAATCCCGGGGCCATGCCCGAGGCTGCGGACGCGGCTGCACGGACGGCCGGAGGACGGGGCATTCCGCGTCCTTGCACCGGAAACACGCACAGGCGAGGTCGGGGAATGGATGACGTGGTCGGGTTGTTGGTCCTGGCGGGGCTGGCCGTGTTGGCCATGCCGGTCCTGCTCATCGTCGCGCTGGTGTCGGTCGGAGGCCTGAAGCGCCGCGTCGCGACGCTGGAGGCACAGGTCACGCAGCTGCGTGCCGCACGCGCTGCCGATGCCTCGCCTGCGCCTGCGGGCACGGTCGCCGCGCCTGCGGCAACTCCCGTAGATGACGGTCCCACCCTGTCGGACCTGATGCGCGACGCCGCGCCGGTCGCGCCGCCGCGGCCGGCGCCTGAACCCGCTTCACCCCCCCCGAGCCGCCCGGCCGGACCGCCACCGATCCCCCCGGCCACCGCGCCGGCATCCCCGTCCGCTGCATCGCCGATGCCGCCGCGCCCGCCGCGTGCCGACGCGCCCTCGCGACCGGCCACCCCGGACGTGGTCAGCGTGGCGCTGCGCGCGGTGCAACGCTGGTTCACGGTGGGCAACGTGCCGGTGAAGATCGGTGTGCTGGTGCTGTTCGCCGGCGTGGCCGCGTTGTTGAAATACGGTGCCGACCAGGGTTGGTTCTCGCTGCCG
The DNA here is from genome assembly GCF_002863005.1 of Pseudoxanthomonas sp. Taxonomy (GTDB): domain Bacteria; phylum Pseudomonadota; class Gammaproteobacteria; order Xanthomonadales; family Xanthomonadaceae; genus Pseudoxanthomonas_A. The sequence goes on along the minus strand of NZ_PKDG01000008.1, from coordinate 201,863 downwards.
CCCGAATTGCGCCTCGCCGGCATTGCCGCTGCGGCAATGGGGGCGCTCGTGTTCGCCTGGCGCAAGCGCGAAAGCAACCGCACGTTCGCGCTGAGCCTGCAAGGCGGCGCCATCGGCGTGCTGCTGCTGGTGGTGTTCGCTGCGTTCAAGATCTTCGGCGTGATGCCGGCGGGTGCCGCCTTCGCGCTCAGCATCGTGCTGGTGGCCGGCGCCGGCATGCTGGCGGTGCTGCAGGATGCCAGATCGTTGGCCGTGTTCGCGCTGCTGGCCGGCTTCCTCGCGCCGATCTGGTTGTCCACCGGCAGCGGCAACCATGTCGCCCTGTTCTCGTACTACGCCGTGCTCAACGCGGCCATCGTCGGCATCGCCTGGTACAAGTCCTGGCGGCTGCTCAACCTGCTGGGATTCGTCTTCACCTTCGGTATCGGGACGGCCTGGGGCGTGTTCGATTACGCGCCGGAGAAATACGGCACCACGCAACCGTTCCTGGCGCTGTTCTTCGTGTTCTACCTGCTCATCCCGCTGTTGTTCGCGCGCCGCCAGCCGGCCGGCCGTCGGGACTTCATCGATGGCTGCCTGGTGTTCGGCATGCCGCTGGTGGCTTTCTCGCTGCAGGCCGGCCTGATGCAGGGCGGCACGTTCGACGACAGCCGCCTGCCGCTGGCGTTCTGCGCGCTGGGGCTGGGCGTGCTGTACGCCGGGCTGTCGTGGCGGCTGCGGCATCGCGACGGTTACGACGTGCTGGCGCAGTCTTACGCGCTGCTTGCGGTCGGCTTCGCCACGTTGGCCGTGCCGCTGGCGTTGTCGGCAGAGGCGACGGCGTGCGTGTTCGCACTGGAGGGTGCGGCGTTGGCGTGGCTGGGCCTCCGTCAGTCGCGGCTGCTGCCGCAGCTGACTGGCGCCGGGCTGCAGATGGCGGCGGCGGTGGCGTTCCTGATCGCGCAGTCCGACGTGACCGCGTGGCGCGATCCGCACGCGACGGCACCGATGTTCGCCAATGCCGCGTTCATGAGCGCGCTGTTGATCGCCGTCGGCGGATTCGCCAGTGCATGGGCGTATCGCGGACGTAGCGCCGCGGTGGGCGTGGTCTATTACGTATGGGCACTTGCCTGGTGGCTGGGCAATGGCATGACGGAGATCGATGCCCACATCGACGCGCGCAGCGAGCCGGATGCCATGCTGGCCTTCATCGCGTTGACCGGTTGGCTGGCGGCCGAAGTGCATCGCCGGCGTCCTGCTGCTGCGCTGGCGTGGACCACCCTGGCCGGATTGGCGTCGGCCGGCCTGTTCGCGCTGTGGCAGTCCGACGTGCACCAGCAGCCGTTCGCCGGATACGGCGTGTGGGCCTGGCTGGCGTATGCGGTGATGGGTGTTCGCAGCCTGATGTGCCTGCGCGACAGCGCGCACCGGTTGGCCGGTGCAGCGCAGTTCGTGTGGTGGCTGGTGTGGCCGCTGGTAGGCAGCCTGCTGCTGGCATGGTTGCCGGGACATCTGCAGGGCATGGGCGGCGGCTGGCAGGCCGGCCTCGTGGCGCTGCCGTGGCTGGTCGTCGTGGCGCTGGCGTTGTTCCGCTGGGGCTGGCTGGCGGCGCCGCTGGGCGAGCGCTTCGATGGCTGGCGCACGCCGCTTTTGGGAGTGCTGTTTGCCGCGCTGGGCCTGTGGTGGCTGGTGTCGCTGTTCCTGCCGGGTGGCGCGCGTCCGCTGCCGTGGATGCCGGTGCTGAATCCTATGGAACTGGCGCAGCTCGCCGCGCTGGTCCTGCTGTTGCGCTGGTGGATGCCGGCCACGCGCGTCCTGCCCCCGTCACGCATCGTGCTGCTGTCGTCGCTGGCCTTTGTCTGGATCACGTCCGTCGTGCTGCATGCCGTGCACCACTGGGGCGGCGTGCCCTGGAGCGAGGGCCTGGTGTCCGGGAGCCTGGCGCAGACCAGCCTGACCATCACGTGGAGCGTGCTGGGCGTGCTGGGCTGGGTGATCGGCTCGCGGCGCGGCCAGCGCATGCTGTGGCTGGGCGGTGCCGTGCTGATGGGCGTGGTGCTGGTCAAACTGATGACGATCGACCGGCAGCACCTGGGCAACCTGCTCGGCATCGGATCCTTCATCGGCTATGGCTTGCTGTGCACGGTCGTGGGATATCTGGCGCCGGCCCCGCCGCGCCGCATCGACAACGAGGAAGCCTCCGCATGAAGAAGTTCCTGCTCGCGCTCTGCCTGCTGCCGGCGATCGCCGCTGCGCAAGCGCCTGCGCCGTATGCGAAGCGATGGCCGCTGGTGCTGTCGGCCGAGCAGGCCGGCGCGTATCGGGTGGTGCTGGATCGCGAGGTCTATGCCACCACGGCATGGCCCGACCTGCGCGACATCGACGTACTGGATGCGCGCGGCAAGCCAGTGGCAGCGGCCCTGTTCGGGCCGGAGCAACCGACGGCGTTGCCTGCGCGACGCATCGTGGTGCCGTGGTTCCCGCTGCCCGAAACGGAACAGGGGACGGAGGCGTCGTCGCGCGTTTCGGCGCAGTTCGGCGAGAACGGTCGCATCGTCCGCATCGAGGCCGAGAGTGGCAGCCCCGGCACCAGCCGAACGGCGCGCGCCTTCCTGGTCGACCTCAGCGGCATCCGCGACAACTCCGAAGCGCTGGAATTCAGTTGGGACGCCGGTACGCCGCGCGAGTCCCGCTATCGCGTGGAAGGCAGCCAGGACCTGCAGGCCTGGGACGTGGTGCAGGACCGGGTGACGCTGGTGGAACTGCAGCGCGGCCCGCAGCGCCTGCTGCGCGACGAGGCGCCGATCCGCAGCGGACTGCGCTATGTCCGTTTCGTGCCGCTCGATGCCTCGCCGGCGTTGCCGATCCGGGAAGTGCGCGTGCGACTGGACGCTGCCCACCAGCGGCAGGTCGTGGAATGGTCGGAACGGACCGGGCGTCGTGTGTCGGAACAGGGCGTCGACGCGTTCACTTACGAAACCGACGGTCGCTATCCCGTCGCGTTGGCCGATCTGGCGATGGACGACTACGCGGTCGGGGAGTGGACGCTGGAAAGCCGGGATGCGCTGGATGCGCCGTGGCGCCTGCGCGCGGGTCCCTGGGTGGCCTACCGCGTGGCGGGCGATCGACCCAGCGCGTCACCGCCGCAGCCGTTGTCCAGCGGTCCGGCGCGCGACCGCTATTGGCGACTGCGCAACCGGGGCGCATTGCCGGACCAGGCGCCGACGTTGCGGCTGGGCTATCGGCCGGAGGTGGTGGTCTTCCTGGCGCAGGGGACGCCGCCTTACTCCCTGGTGGCGGGCAGCGCGAGCGCCCGCCGCGCGACCGTGCCGATGCCGGAACTGGTGGACGCGCTGCGCCGTGACCGTGGCGAGGATTGGCAGCCCGCACCCGCCTATCTGTCGCCGTCATCGGCGCTCGCAGGCGACGCCGCCCTGGTGCCGCCGCCGACGCCGCGCGACTGGAAGACCTGGCTGCTGTGGGGCCTGCTGGTGCTCGGCGCCGCATTGGTCGCCGCCTTTGCCTTCAGCTTGCTGCGCGCGCGTCCCCCGGCCTGAGTCGCGCGGGTTTGCGGCAGGAAAGGGCAGGCCGGACAATACGTGTCTCTCCCGTTGCCAGGACTTCCCATGCCCATCGTCCGCATGACCGACCTCGACCTCGCCGGCAAGCGCGTGTTGATCCGCCAGGATCTGAACGTGCCCATCGACGGTGGACGCATCACGTCCGAGCAGCGCATCACCGCGTCGCTGCCTACGTTGAAGCTGGCGCTGCAGAAGGGCGCGGCGGTCATGGTCACCTCGCACCTGGGCCGACCGAAGGAAGGCGTCTGGAGCGAGGCCGATTCGCTGGCGCCCGTCGCCGCGCGCCTGTCCGAACTGCTGGGCATCGACGTGCCGCTGGTGAAGGACTGGGTGGATGGCGTGGACGTATCGCCCGGCCGGATCGTCCTGCTCGAGAACTGCCGCATGAATGTCGGTGAGGGCAAGGACGACGAAGCGCTCTCGAAGAAGTACGCCGCGCTCTGCGACGTCTTCGTGATGGACGCGTTCGGTACCGCTCACCGCGCGCAGGCGTCGACGCATGGCGTGATCCGCTTCGCGCCGGTCGCCGCCGGCGGTCCGCTGCTGATGGCGGAACTGGATGCCCTGGACAAGGCGCTGGCGAAGCCGGCGCGCCCGCTGCTGGCCATCGTGGCCGGCAGCAAGGTGTCCACCAAGCTGGAGCTGCTCACCAGCCTGGTCGGCAAGGTCGACCAGCTGATCGTCGGCGGCGGCATCGCCAACACGTTCATCGCGGCGGAAGGCCATGCCGTCGGCAAGTCGCTGTACGAAGCGGACCTGATCGATACCGCGAAGAAGATCGATGCCGACGCGAAGGCGCGCGGTGCCGAGATCCCGCTGCCGACCGACGTGGTGGTCGCCACGGCGTTCGCGGCTGATGCGCCGGCGACGGTGAAGGCCGTCGATGCCGTGGCGGAAGACGAACTGATCCTCGACATCGGCCCGCAGACCGCGCGTCGCTACGCCGAGCTGATCGCGTCGGCCGGGACGGTGGTGTGGAACGGCCCGGTGGGCGTGTTCGAGTTCGACGCGTTCGGCAAGGGCACCGAAACGCTGGCGCGCGCGATCGCGCAGTCGAAGGCGTTCTCGATCGCCGGCGGCGGGGATACGCTTGCGGCGGTGGACAAGTACGGCATCGCCGATGACGTCAGCTACATTTCCACCGGAGGCGGCGCGTTTCTGGAATTCCTGGAAGGCAAGACCCTGCCGGCCGTCGCGGCCCTGGAGGCGCGCGGCCAGTGAGCCGCGCCACCCTGTTCTTCGATCTCGACGGCACGCTGATCGACTCCGCCGTCGGCATCACCCGCTGCATCGCGCATGCGCTGACGCAGCTCGATCACCCGATCCCTTCGGACGCCGAGCTGCGCCAGTGGATCGGGCCCTCGTTGCGCACGAGCTTCCTGCCGCTGCTGGGCGATCCGGCGAAGGTGGAGGCCGCCGTCGACCACTACCGGGAGCGCTTCGAGTCCCACGGCTGGCGGGAGCACCAGGTGTACCCCGGCATCGGCGAGACGATCGAGGCGCTGGATGCGGACGGTCACCGTCTCGCCGTGGTCACGGCGAAGAACGAGCCGCACGCGCGCAAGATCCTGGCGCATCTTCCGTTCGGTCATCGTTTCGAGGACATCATCGGCGCGACCGCGGACGGGCGACTCAGCCACAAGAAGGATCTGATCGGCGAAGCCCTGCGGCGGCTCGCCGTGGCGCCCGATGCATGCTGGATGATCGGTGACCGCCACATGGACATCGACGGCGCGAACCACCACCGGATGCGCAACGTCGGCGTGCTGTGGGGATTCGGTGGCGAAGAGGAGTTGTGCGGGGCAGGCGCGACGCGTCTTGCCGCGACGCCCGGACAATTGCGGGCAGTGCTCGCCTGAGCGGAAACGCATGCGATCAAACGCGCGTTTCATCTTCGCTCTTTTTGCGCACTCGGGTGTGCGTGCGCAGCATCCGGTGCACGTGCAGAGACCAAAAAAATACCAGTCGTGCGATGTCGGCCGCCTACGCGAAACCGCTTGAAAACAGCGCGTTTCCGGCTTCGCGACGCATGTGCTGCAACCTGTCCCGGGACAGCATGGCGCGTCCACGCACAGCGGCCGCTACGGTGCCGTTTGGCTGTGGTAGCGTTTGCGCGATCACAGGGAATCCGCACCATGACCGAACGCCAGCGCCGCACCAAGATCCTCGCCACCCTCGGACCGGCGACCGACCCGCCCGGCGTGCTGGAGGACCTGTTCCGCGCCGGCGTCAACGTGGTGCGACTGAACTTCTCGCACGGCGATCCGTCCGGACAGGCCAAGCGCGCGGCGGCGGTGCGTCTGGCCGCGCAGCGTGTCGGTGCGGAAGTCGGCATCCTGGCCGACCTGCCGGGACCGAAGATCCGCGTCGAGCGCTTCGCCGAAGGCAAGGTGGTGCTGAAGACCGGCGACCGCTTCGACCTGGTGGCCAGCGTCAGCGCGCCTCCCGGCGATACCTCGCAGGTGGGCGTCAGCTACCTGGGCCTGCCGGGCGATGTGGAAGCGGGCGACGTGCTGCTGCTCGACGACGGCCTGATGCAGCTGAAGGTGGTGTCGGTCGAAGGCGAGCGCATCGTCTGCACCGTGCTCAACGACGGAGTGCTGTCCGACCGCAAGGGACTGAACAAGCAGGGCGGCGGCCTGTCGCTGGGCGCGCTGACCGAGCGCGACCGCGAACTGATCGCCTACGTGGCGGAAAACATCGGCGTGGACTTCATTGCCGTGTCGTTCTGCCGCAATGCCGACGACATGAACGAAGCGCGGCGCATCGCGCGCGAGCACGGTTGCGATGCCGCGCTGGTGTCGAAGATCGAGCGTACCGAAGCCATCGAGAACCTGGCCGAGATCGTCGATGCCAGCGACGTGGTGATGGTGGCGCGCGGCGACCTGGGCGTGGAGATCGGCGATGCCGAGCTGCCCGGACTGCAGAAGAAGATCATCAGGGAGTCGCTGGCACGCAACAAGGTGGTGATCACCGCCACCCAGATGCTGCAGTCGATGGTCGACAGTCCGATTCCCACGCGCGCCGAAGTGCTTGACGTGGCGAATGCCGTCATCGACGGTACCGACGCCGTGATGCTGTCTGCCGAGACCGCGGCCGGCAGCTATCCGGTCCGTGCGGTGGAAGCGATGGCGCGCATCTGCCTCGGCGCCGAGAAACAGTTCGAGATGGACACCGATTTCGAGAAGGCGCCGCGCAACCTCGAGCGCGCCGACCAGGCGATCGCCATGGCGACCATGTTCCTGTCCGAGCACATCGGCGTGCGCGCGATCGTGGCGATGACCGAATCCGGCGGCACCGCGCGCTTCCTGTCGCGCTTCCGTTCCAATGCGCCGATCTACGCGTTCTCGCGCCACGACGGCGCCCGTCGCAAGATGGCGATGATCCGCGACGTGTTCCCGATCGCCTTCGACAGCCGCGGCCTGGCGCCGCGCGAGGCCGCGCGCGATGCGATGCGCGTGCTTCACGACCGTGAACTGCTGGCAGAGGGTGATCGCGTCATCTTCACCAGCGGCGACCACATGGAGAAGCACGGCGCCACCAATACGCTGCGCCTGCTGCAGATGGGCGAGCGCGGCAAGGCCGAGGGCGTGGGCGAGCTGTAACCGGTTTCGCCCGGGGCCTCGTGCCTCGCGATCGTCCCCGGATGCGTGCCTTGGCGCGCCGATGGCCCGATGTCGCCCGCTGCCGGCGCGGTGCGGGCTACAATTGGTATCTTTCCCGCCGCTTCCCCAGGAACCCCATGAGCATCGAACAGCTTGCCGAAACCGCCCAGGCCATGGTGGCCGCAGGCAAGGGCATCATCGCGATCGACGAGTCCACCACCACCATCGCCAAGCGGTTCCAGGGCGTGGGCATCGAGAACACGGAAGAGAACCGTCGCGCCTACCGCGAGCTGCTGCTCACCACGCCGAAGCTGTCGGACTACATTTCCGGCGCGATCCTGTTCGACGAGACCCTGCGCCAGTCCACCAAGGACGGCGTGCCGTTCGCCAAGTACATGAGCGACCACGGCATCATCCCCGGTATCAAGGTCGACAAGGGCACGCATGCGCTGGCCGGCTGCCCGGGTGAAGTGGTCACCGAAGGCCTGGACGGCCTGCGCGACCGCCTTAAGGAGTACTACAAGCTCGGCGCCCGCTTCGCCAAGTGGCGCGCGGTGATCACCATCGGGGAGGACATCCCGTCCGGCACCTGCATCGAAGCCAACGCCCACGCGCTGGCCCGGTATGCCGCGCTGTGCCAGGAATGCGGCCTGGTCCCGATGGTGGAGCCGGAAGTGCTGATGGACGGCGACCACAACATCGAGGTCTGCTACGAGGTGACCGAAGCCGTGCTGCGTTCGCTGTTCGGCGCGCTGTACGAGCAGAACGTGCTGCTGGAAGGCACCATCCTCAAGGCCTCGATGGTCATCGCCGGCAAGGACTGCGAAGAGCAGGCCGATGTCGACGAAGTGGCCGAGTCCACCGTCATGTGCCTGAAGAGCACGGTGCCGGCGATCCTGCCGGGCGTGGTGTTCCTGTCCGGCGGCCAGACCGACGAGCAGTCCACCGCGCACCTGAATGCCATGAACCAGCTGGGCAGCCTGCCGTGGCCGCTGAGCTTCTCGTATGGCCGCGCCATGCAGCAGGCTGCGCTGAAGCTGTGGTCGCAGGACCTGGTGGGCAATTTCGCCAAGGCCCAGGCCGTGGTGTACGAGCGTGCGAAGGAAAACGGCCTCGCCGCACTGGGCAAGTGGGAAGGCTGATCGCCTCCGCCCGCTGAAGTGATCCCGACGCCGGCCTTGTGCCGGCGTCGTCGTTTCCGGCGTCGGAATCCCGGCCTGCCGTGCGGGACCCGGCACCGCCTCGATCCAGCCGAGGTGGCCGTCTGCCCGTAACGGAAGCGGGCCTGAACAAAAATTCTTCGCCTTGAATATAATTGCCTAAGCATCTATATCATAGGCACCCATGAAGACACCCGCCGGCCAGAGCACCATCGGTTACCTCATTGCGGACCTGAGCCGGTTGTTCGGCCGGGTCTTCGACCGCCGGGCGGCGCATCTCGGCCTCACCCGCGTGCAATGGCGCGCGCTCAAGCGCATCCACCAGAGCGAAGGCATCACCCAGTCCGAACTCGCGGACCTGCTCGACATGGAGCCCATCGCCGTCGGCCGCGTCATCGACCGCCTGCAGAAGGCCGGCTTCGTCGAGCGCCGCAGCGATCCGGATGACCGACGGGTATGGCGCCTGCACCTGCTACCGCAGTCCGATGCGGTGATGCACGACATCGAGGCCGTCGCCACCTCCGTCCGCGAGGACTGCCTGGCGGGCATCGACCCGGATGAACTGGCGACGGCGATGAAGGTGCTCGGCCAGGTCCGCGAAAACCTCTCCCTGCTCGATCGCGCCAGTCGCGCAGAGTCCTCCCTCCGCAAGAGCTGACCCCCACCATGACCAGCAAGATCAACGAGGCCGCCGAGAACGCGGCCAAAGCTCCCGCTCCCAAGCGCCGCCGCGTGCCCGTATGGCTGTGGATCGCCGGCCCGCTCGCCGTCGCCGGCTTCTTCGGCTGGGAATACGTCGCCTCGCAGCGCGAAGTCAGCACGGACAACGCCTACATCAAGGCCGAACGCATCCTGATCGCGCCGCAGGTCGGCGGCCGCGTGGTCGAAGTGGCCGTGCAGCAGAACCAGCCGGTCAGGAAGGGCGACCTGCTGTTCCGCATCGATGCCGACCCGCTGACGATCGCGGTCGCGCAGAACGAAGCGCTGGTCGCGCGCATGGCGAACTCCGCCAGCGCGAGCCGCGCCAAGGTGGTCGGCACCGGTACGTCGATCCAGGCCGCGCGCGAAACGTTGACCTGGGCGCAGCGCGACCTGCAGCGCATGCAGCAGCTCGCCAGCCAGCAGCTGGTCTCGCGCAAGATGCTGGACGACGCGCGCCACGCGGTCGCCGAAGCGCGCACCGATCTGGCAGACGCCATTGCCAGCCAGTCCGAAGCGACCGCGTCGCTGAGCGGCAGTCCGGGCACGCCCACGCAGGACCTGCCCGAGTACCGTGCCGCCGCCGCGATGCTGGCCAAGGCCCGACTTGACCTGGACCACGCCGAAGTGCGCGCACCGGTCGATGGCATCGTCGGCCTGCACGACCTGCAGGTGGGCGAGTACATCAACGTCGGCCAGACGGCGATGCCACTGGTGGCCACCTCGCCGATCTGGGTGGAGGCCAACTTCAAGGAAACCGAGCTGGAGAAGATGAAGGTCGGCCAGCACGCGACGATCGAAGTGGACAGCTATCCGGGCGTGACGTGGAAGGCGCACGTGGCGTCCATCGCGCCGGCATCGGGCGCCGAGTTCAGCGTGCTGCCGCCGCAGAACGCCACCGGCAACTGGGTGAAGATCGTGCAGCGCATTCCCGTGCGCCTCGAGATCGATGGCGCGGCCGCCGATGCGCCGCAGCTGCGCGCCGGCATGAGTGCCGACGTGCATGTCGAGCTGCGCGACGGCGGTACCGCCTCCAGCCGCGCCACTGCCGCGCGCTGAGGTTCGATTTCCATGTCATCCCGGGCGTGCGCGGATGCGGGCGAGGGCACTGTGGTGGGGCCCGGCCCCGCTGACGCCGCGCCCCGGGTGACCTCTGGATCGTCGCGTCGCGGATGCGTCGATCCCCTCCGGAATTTCCCATGAGCACTTCAACCGCTACCGCCGCCCCCACGCAGGACGACACCGGCAAGCGCACGCTGCTGGTCGGTTCGGTGATGCTGGCCACGCTGATGCAGGCGCTGGACACCACCATCGCCAACGTCGCGCTGCCGGACATGCAGGGCTCGCTGTCGGCCACCCAGGACCAGGTGTCGTGGGTGCTGACCAGCTACATAGTCGCCGCCGCGATCCTGACGCCGGTCACCGGCTGGCTCGCCGGCCGGCTCGGCCGCCGTCGCCTGCTGATCATCGCCGTCAGCGGTTTCACCGTCGCCTCCCTGTTGTGCGGCATCGCCACCGGCATCGGCGAAATGGTCCTGTTCCGCATCCTGCAGGGCGTGTTCGGCGCGTCGCTGGTGCCGATCTCGCAGTCGCTGCTGCTCGATGCCTTCCCCAAGGAGAAGCACGGCGCCGCGATGGCGATGTGGGGCATGGGCATCATGGTCGGTCCCATCCTCGGGCCGCCGCTGGGCGGCTTCCTGACCCAGAACTACAGCTGGCACTGGGTGTTCCTGATCAACCTGCCGATCGGCATCCTCGCGCTGGTCGGCATCATGGCCAGCGTGAAGAAGGACGCGGTGCAGGAACGCAAGCTCGATGGCGTCGGCCTCGCCCTGCTGGCGCTCGGCATCGGCGCGCTGCAGCTGTTCCTTGACCGTGGGCAGAGCGAAGACTGGTTCGGCAGCGTCGAGATCCAGATCGAGGCCGCGCTCGCCTTCCTCGCGCTTTACATGTACGGCCTGTGGTGGTGGCGCAAGCGCGACCATGCATTGCTCGACCTGGGCCTGTTGAAGAACGCCAACTTCGCCGTCGGCTGCGCGCTGATCTTCGTCGTGGGCATCGTGCTGTTCGCCACGCTGGCGCTGCTGCCGCCGTACCTCAGCACGCTGATGAACTATCCGGTGCTGACGATCGGCCTGGTGCTGGCGCCGCGTGGCGTCGGCACGATGTTCAGCATGATGGTCGTCGGACGCCTTTTGGGCCGCATCGACGCGCGCTGGCCGATCCTGGTCGGCATGGGGTTGATGGTGTTCTCGCTGCACGGCATGACCCAGTTCGGGCCGAATGCGTCGATGCATTCCATCGTCTGGCTCGGTGTCATCCAGGGCATGGGCCTGGGCCTGGTGTTCGTGCCCATCTCCACCGTCGCCTACGCCACGCTGGAACCGCACCAGCGCACCGAGGCCGCTGGCCTTTTCAGCCTGATGCGCAACATCGGCTCGTCGGTGGGAATCTCGGTCGTGATGACGATGCTGTCGCGCGCCATGCAGGTGAACCATGCCGAGATCGGTGCGCGCATCCCGGCGTTCGGTGCGGAGACCACGCTGCTGCCGGCGGCGATGAATCCGTCCACGGCCACGGGCCTGGCCTTGCTCAACGCCGAGGTCAACCGCCAGGCCGCGGCCATCGGCTACCTCAACGACTTCAAGCTGATGATGCTGCTGACGCTGGTCTCGATGCCGCTGGTGCTGCTGATGCGGGGCGGCAAGGCGCGGTCGGGCGGCAATGCCGGCGCTGATGCCGCGGCAGCGCACTGACATGCGCATCGACGGCCTGCACCACGTGGCGATCATCGCGTCGGATTACGCGCGGTCGAAACGCTTCTATGTCGAGGTGCTCGGTCTGCGCGTCGTCGCCGAGCACTACCGGGCGGAACGCGATTCCTGGAAGCTCGACCTTGCCCTGCCCGATGGCACGCAGGTCGAACTGTTCTCGTTCCCGTCGCCGCCGCCGCGCGTCTCGCGCCCGGAAGCCTGCGGGTTGCGCCATCTCGCCTTGCGCGTCGCCGACCTGGATGCCGCCATCGCCCACCTGCACGCGCACGGCGTGGCCAGTGAACCGGTGCGTGTGGACGAATACACCGACCGCCGCTTCACCTTTTTCGCGGATCCGGATGACCTGCCGTTGGAACTCTACGAAGGCTAGTGGCCTCCGCTTCTCTGTAGGAGCGACGTGAGTCGCGACCGCGCGCCATCGGCAGCGATGGTCCATCTCTGGCACGGACAGAGGGCAGGCTTGATGTGAGGCCCAGGACGCGCGAGATCTACGGTCGCGACTGACGTCGCTCCTACAGAAGGCAGGAGCTCGTCAGCGCCAACGAGTGCTGTTAACGTGTGGCCCGTTCACTCAGTGGAGGACGCCATGCGGTCTGCACCAATACTGATGGCGGTGTTGCTAGCCGGGACGTCAATGCGAGCCGGTGCGCAGGAACTCGATTGGCTCGCCGGCCACTGGTGCGGCCAGCGCGGCAAGACCTTCAGCGAAGAAACCTGGATGGCGCCGCGCGGCGGGCTGATGGTCGGCATGCATCGCGACACGCGCGAGGGCAAGGCGATCGGCTTCGAGTTCATGCGCATCGCGCAACAGGAGGGGCGCTGGGTGTTCCTCGCGCAGCCCGGCGGCGGTGCGGTCACGGCCTTTCCCGCCGACCATGTGGCGCGGGACCGCGTGGTGTTCGCCAACCGCGCGCATGACTTCCCGAAGCGCGTGATCTACTCGCGCCCGGATGCCGACACGCTGCACGCGCGTGTCGACGATGGGCGCGACGACGGCAAGGCGATGGAATGGACGTGGCGGCGCGATTGCGTTGCGCCGCCGTCGTCCTGACGTCGGTTACGGCAGGGCGGCGTCGCCCAGCGAGGCCAGCCAGTCGTCGTCGGATCCTTCGTTGACACCTTCGAACAGCGGCGTGGAGAAGTAGCGCTCGCCGGTATCAGGCAGCATCGCCAGCAGCACGTCGCCGGGCTTGGCCTTCTGCGCGACCTGGAGCGCGGCCGCAACGGTGGCGCCGCCGGAAATGCCTACGAAGATGCCTTCCTCCGCCGCCAGGCGGCGCGCGGTGGCGATGGACTCCACGTCCGTGACCGGCAGGATCTCGTCGGCGACCTCACGGTTCAGGACGTCCGGCACGAAGTCCGGCGTCCAGCCCTGGATCTTGTGCGGCTGCCACTCCTTGCCCTGGAGCAGCGACGCGCCCGCGGGTTCCGATGCGGTGATGCGCACGTCAGGGCGCGCGACCTTCAGCACTTCGCCCACACCGGTCAGCGTGCCGCCCGTGCCCCAGCCGGTGACGAAATGATCCAGCCGCTGGCCGGCGAAGTCGCGCAGGATCTCGGCCGCCGTCGTCTGCCGGTGGTACGCGGGATTGGCGGGATTGGCGAACTGGCGGGCGAGGAACCAGCCATGCTGCTTCGCCAGTTCCTCGGCGCGCCGCACCATGCCGCTGCCGCGCTCCGCGGCCGGTGTCAGGATCACCTTCGCGCCGTAGGCACGCATCAGCTTGCGGCGTTCGATCGAGAAGGTTTCCACCATGACCGCGACGAACTTGTACCCGCGCGCGGCGGCCACCATCGCCAGCGCGACGCCGGTGTTGCCCGACGTCGCTTCGACGATGGTGTCGCCCGGCTTCAGCAGGCCCTTGGCTTCGGCGTCGAGGATGATCGCCAGCGCCAGCCGGTCCTTCACCGAACCGCCGGGGTTGAACGACTCCACTTTCGCGTAGAGGGTGACGTGCTCCGGCGCGATGCGGTGAAGTCTGACGACCGGGGTGCGGCCGATGGTGTCCAGGATGCTGTCGTAAACGGCCATGGGGTCTCCGAAGGGGGCTCAGGCGGCCTGCAGTGTGGGCGCCGGAAGGTTGCGGGAATGTGTGGAGTCCGGGGCGCCCAAGGGCGGCGCGCCGAACCAGTGCAGGGTGCCGGCGAGCGCCGCGACTTCGCCCAAAATCAGCAGGGCGGGTGACCGTACGTGGTGGGAACGCGCGATCTCGGGCAGATCGGCCAGTGTGCCGGCCACCACGCGCTGGTCGCGGCGGGAGCCGTTCTCGACCAGGACGAACGGTGTGGAAGCCGCACGCCCGTGGGCGACGAGCCGGTCGCGCAGTCCTTCCAGCCCGGCCACGCCCATGTAGACGGCCAGCGTCTGCCGCTCCAGCGCGAGCGCCGGCCAGTCGAGCGTGTCGAACGATGCCTTGCAGTGCGCCGTCACCAGCTTGACCGACTGCGCATGGTCCCGATGGGTCAACGGAATGCCGGCGTAGGCCGCGCACGCCACCGCGGCGGTGATGCCGGGCACCACTTCGTAGGGAATGCCGTGCGCGCGCAGGTATTCCAGCTCTTCGCCGCCGCGGCCGAAGACGAACGGGTCGCCGCCCTTCAGCCGCACGACGCGCCTTCCTGCCCGCGCGTGCTCCAGCATCAGGGCGTGGATATCGTCCTGCCGCGTGCTGTGGCCGGTGGCCGACTTGCCGACTTCGATGTAGGTGGCGTCGCGGCGGCCGAGGCGCAGCACGTCTTCGCTGACCAGGCGGTCGTGCAGGATCACGTCCGCTTCGTTCATCGCGCGCAGCGCATTGAGCGTCAGCAGGCCTGCATCGCCGGGGCCGGCACCCACCACGGCGACCGAGCCGCCAGGCGTGGACGGAGCATGCTCGTCGAGCATCGCCTGGAAATGGTGTTCGGCCTGCGCGTGCAGGTGTTGGCGGAACAGGCGCGGCAACGGCCCCGCCAGCAGTCTTTCGAAGAAGCGGCGCCGTTCGGCCGGCTGCGGGAAACGCTGGCGGATGCGCTGGCGCTGGCGCGTGAACAGCTCGGCCAATGACGCCCACGAATCGTCGAGCAGTGTTTCCAGCTGGCGGCGCAGGTGCCGTGCCAGCATCGGTGCGCCACCGCCACTGGAAATCGCAATCTGCAAGGGACCGCGTTCAACGATGGCGGGCACGTGGAACGTGGACAGTTCGCCGTCGTCCACGACATTGGCGAATACGTGGCGGGCTTCGGCGGCGGTGGCGACCGTACGGTTGACCGTACCGTCGTCGGTGGCGGCGACCACCAGCCAGGCGCTCGCCAGCCACTGCGCGTCGAAACGGCCTTCCACCCATTCGATACGGCCTGCCTCGTGCCAAGCGTGCAGGCGCGGGGTCAGGTCGGGCGCACCGACGCGGGGACGGGCACCAGCGTGCAGCAGGGCCTCGGTCTTCCGCTCCGCCACCGCACCGCCCCCCACGACCAGCACATGGCGGCCCTGCAGGTCGGCAAACAGCGGAAACAGTGGAGCGCTCACGGGCGTTGGCGGAAGTCGGCTGGGCTGCTGAACGTACTGCCCGCTCATGGCGGTCGGAAATGACATCCCACCAACACCATATGCCTTGCAGTTATAAGCAGTGGCGGCTACGGTCCCGGCAAATCCTCTACAGTCCAAGGCCCTTCCGGTGGGCCCCACGCCCCACGCCCCACGCCGATGACGCTGACCCAACTCCGCTACCTGGTGGCGATCGCCGATGCCGACCTCAACATCACGCTGGCGGCGGCGCGCGTGCATGCCACCCAGCCGGGCCTGTCCAAGCAGTTGAAGCAACTGGAGGACGAGCTGGGCTTCCTGCTGTTCGTCCGCAAGGGGCGCAGCCTGGAAAGCGTGACCCCGGCCGGCCAGGAAGTGATCGACCGCGCGCGCCTGGTGCTGGCCGAGGCCAACAACATCCGTACCTACGCCGCCAACCAGCGCCGTGAAAGCCAGGGGCAGCTGGTGCTGGTGACCACGCATACACAGGCGCGTTTCGTGTTGCCGCCGGCCATCGCGCAGATCAAGCGGGATTTCCCGCAGGTCAGCGTGCACCTGCAGCAGGCGCCGGAAAGCCAGGCGCTGGACCTGCTGACGCAGGGCGACGCCGACATGGCCGTGGTCAGTACGGCGGGCGACGCGCCGCAGGCGGGCATCGCCGTGCCGCTTTACCGCTGGCGTCGCCTGGTGCTGGTGCCGCGCGGGCATGCGCTGGAGCAACTCGGTCGCGTGCCCGGCATGGCCGACCTGGCCGACCAGCCGCTGATCAGCTACGAGTCGTCGACGCGGCCCGGATCGTCGTTGCAGCGCGCATTCGCCAAGGTGGGACTGGAACCCGACATCGCCCTGACCGCGCTGGACGCCGACCTCATCAAGACCTACGTGCGGGCCGGGCTCGGCGTCGGCCTGCTGGCGGAGATGGCGGTGAACGCGGCCGACACCGACCTGCGCGCCTGGCCCGCACCGGTGGAAGTGAAGGAGTGCATCGCGTGGGCCGTGCTGCCGCGCGAGCGCGTGCTGCGCGATTACGCGCTGGACCTGGTGCGGGCGCTGGCGCCGCAGATCGATCGCCGCGACCTGCGCCGGGTGATCGACGGCAACCAGGATCCGGACTGGCCGGAACCGCCGACCTGGCAGTCGCTGACGCAGACGATCACCAGCTGAGGCCGGTCCAGGCCGCGTGATTGACGCGGCATGCCGGCGCGGGCGAGGCTGCGCGTCGTCGCCCCTCTCCTGCGTCCGATGAACCGAATTTCCCGGATGGTTGCCCGCATGTACGCCCCCGCCGTGGTGCTGGCGGTGGGCGGCTTCGCCACGGCCGAAGTGGTGACGCGCAGCGGGCGCGCACTCGGCGACATCACGCCGCAGAGGCTGGCCTCGCTTTCGTTCCTGCTGGCGATCCTGCTGGGGACGGCCTGGGCGCTCCACTCCAGCTGGCGCCTTTACCGGTGGACGCTGGGCCATGAGCTGCGCTGCGCGTGCGGCGGCATGATGTCGCGGGTGCGCTACAACCGGCATCGGCAGAAGTACCGCAAATGCCTGGCCTGCGGCAGCAAGAGCCTCGAGGGTGCGCATTGCGGCAGCGCATGAGGTGGCGGTTCGACCGCACGGCGGCATCGTGGGCGGTGGGCCTGTTCGTGCTGCTCGTGTTGCTGGCGACCGCCGGCGCGGGACTGGGATGGGTGCGCAGCTTCGCTGGCGACGTGCTTGCCGTCGTCTGGGTGCATTGCGTGCTCGCCTGCGTCGTGTGGCTGCGTCCACCGGTGCGTCCGTTGATTGCGCTCTCCGTCGGGCTGGCCGTCGAAGCGGGGCAGTACGTCAGCCAGCAAGCGGGCTGGCAGGTGACGTCGCCAGTGCTGCGCATCGTGCTCGGCAGCACGCCGGACTGGCTGGACGTGGTCGCCTACGTCATCGGCTTCGGGCTTGCCTGCGTGTTGGAACGTCGTTCCATGGTCAACCCCGTACGCTGAGCGGCGTCAGCCTCCGCACGCCGGATCGGCATCGGCGTTCTTCGAGACGCATTGCCTGAAATCCTGGGGCAGGCCGCGGATCTCATGCGCCTTGCCGGGCGCCAGCGCGAAGTCCTCCAGCGTGCTGCGGTCGCAGGCCCCGGGGTCCTCGCCCGGCGCGGGCGTCGGGCACGTCTCCGTGTAGACGAGGTAGTGGCACTGGCCGCTTTCGCTGGCGAAGCATTCGAACGTCGCCACGCCTTCCTTCAGCGTGGTCTTGCTGAAAAGCGTATCGACACCGTTCGCGCTGCTGTGGTGGATGGTGGTGACGCTGGGCTTTTCATCGCATCCTGCCAAAGCCAGCAGGCAGGACACCAGGGACGTGATGATGCGCATGGCGTTTCCTCGGATGTTTCGATGGGCAAAGGCATGCCCTCCACGACGCATGCTGCGTCGTGCCGGCGTTGCCACGTTGGATGCCGCGGAGGGCGGGCGGGTTTAGAGCGGTGCTACATGTTGCGGAACAGGGTCATGAAGGGCTGGCTGACCGTCAGCACTTCCGGACGCGTCTTCAGTTTCAATCGGCCGCGACCGGTTTCGTCGCGGCTGACCGACGCGACCGCCTTCATGTTGACGATGGTGGAGCGGTGGATCTGCTTGAACGTGGTGGTATCCAGCGAATCGAGCAGTTCGCGCAGCGGCGTGCGCAGCAGCGATTCGCCGTCGGCCGTCATCACCGTGGTGTATTTGTTGTCTGCCTGGAAGTAGGCCACGTCGTCGACCATGATCAGCCTGGTGTCCTTGCCTGCGCTGGCGGTGATCCACACCAGCGGCGGCTTGGACGAAACGACTTGGCGTGCCGACAGGTGGCGCAGAAGCGCGTCCAGCGTGGCGCCATCCGGATGCCCCGCCGCTGCACGCGCCTGGATGCGCTGCACGGTGGCCAGCAAGCGCTCGCGCGTGATCGGCTTCAGCAGGTAGTCGATGGCGCCCTGTTCGAACGCGTCGATCGCGTACTGATCGTACGCCGTGACGAACACGACCTGCGTGCGCGGGCTCGCATCGGCCAGACCGCGTGCGACTTCGATGCCGGTCAGACCGGGCATGCGGATATCGAGGAAGGCCACGTCCGGCTGCAGCTCGGCGATCGATTCCAGCGCGCTGGCGCCGTCTTCGCATTCGGCCACGATCTCCAGCTGCGGCCAGGCCTCCTTCAACAGCGAGGACAGCGCGGTGCGCAGCAGCTCCTCGTCTTCGGCGATCACGCCCCGGAAATTCATGCGGCACCTGCCTTGCCGTCCAGCGGCAGCGTCAGCGTGGCGGCGACGCCACTGGGGAAGTTGGACACGATGGCGAACGAGGCATCGTTGCCGAAGGTCAGGCGCAGGCGTTCGCGCAGGTTCTTCAGGCCGATGCCGGTGCCGGCGCTCTGGCCGCCGAAGCCCTGGCCATCGTCGGCGACGGTGAGCGTGGCGTGGTCGTCATGCCGGCGCGCGAGGATCCAGATGGTGCCGCCGCCGGTCTTGGGCTCCAGGCCATGCTTGATGGCGTTCTCGACCAGCGTCTGCAGCATCATCGATGGCATGGGCACGGACTTCAGTGCGTCGGGTACCTCGACCTGCATCGACAGGCGGCTGCCCATGCGGATCTTCAGGATCTCGAGGTAGGCCAGCGTCCGCTCCAGTTCCTCGCCCAGCGTCGACAGCGCATCGTCGGTGCGCGGCAGCGAGCTGCGCAGGTACTGGATCAGGTGGCCGAGCATGATGTCGGCGCGTGGCGGGTCGGTGCGGGTCAGCACCTGCGCGCTGGCCAGCGTGTTGTAGAGGAAGTGCGGTTCGACCTGCGCATTGAGCAGGTTCAGGCGCGCCACGGTCAGTTCCTTCTCGCTGACGGTCTTCACGACATCGGCCTGCTCCTGCCGGCGCTGGTCGGCGACGCGGCGGGTGATGGCGCGCGTGACGGCCTCGACGTTCTCTACGTTGACGCCGTCGTCGAGCACGAACAGGTCGAGCCATGCGCTCGCATCCGGACCCACCATCAGGGTGATGCTGCTGGTGCCGTTGCCGGGCGTGACCGTGGCCTGCACCAGGTCGCGCTTCACCGCGAAGCGCGCCATGATGTTGAAGCGCGATGGCTGGCTCGGGCCGTCGAAACTGTCCGCGCGGCGCACCTTGACCCGCACCTGCAGGCTGTCGGGCGCGCTTTCGGCGTCTTCGGCGCGGGGCAGTTCGCGCAGTGCGCCTTCGATCAGGGCGAAGGTGGCGGCGGTGTCCAGCGGCACTTCGATCTGTCGACGCTGTCGGCTCGCCAGGGTGGTGCTGTCCAGTCGCCCGGTGATCAGCCAGATGCGGCGCAAGTGGCTGATCAGGCCGATCAGCACCGACAGCATCACCAGCGTCGAGGCGAGATTGAAGAGCCACTCCGCCGCTCCCGACAACACCGTCCGCTCGAAGATGCCGTTCCAGATGAAGCCCGCCATGAGCACGGCGCCGAACCAGGCGATGAGGATGCGGACGATCAGGAGCAGGCTGGAGAACACGTCGGACACCACGGCGTTGGGAGTGCCGTGGAGGATAACGGGGTCATCCGCAGAGGGAAGGGGGGCCGCGACGGACCCGGCGATCCGGCGATGAAACCGGGCTGGCCCGGCGCGAAAGCGTCAGGCCATCGGCGTCGCCATCAGACCTCGACGTGGATGCCGCACTCGCGCTTCAGGCCGTTGAAGCGGGTGTCTTCCTCGCGCATGCCGGGTTCCCAGCGGCGCGTGGTGTGGAAGTCGCCGATCGAGACGTAGCCCTGTTCCCACAGCGGGTGGTAGGGCAGGTCGTGCTGCTTCATGTACTGCCAGACATCGCGGTCGGTCCAGTCGACGATGGGGTTGATCTTCCAGCGGGCCTCGCGCTGTTGCAGCGCCGGCGCGTTCGCACGGCTGGTCGACTGCGTGCGGCGCAGGCCGGTGAACCAGGTGCCCACGCCCAGGTCCTTCAGCGCGCGCTTCATCGGTTCCACCTTGCGCAGGCTGTTGTACTGCTCGATGCCGACCAGGCCCTGTTCCCACAGGCGGCCATGGCGGGCTTCCATCCAGGCGCGGCTGACCAGCGGACGGAAGACCTGCAGGTTGAGTTTCAGGCGCTCGACCAGTTCGTCGGCGAAGCGGTAGGTCTCCGGGAACAGGTAGCCGGTGTCGATCAGGATCACCGGCACGTCCGGCTTCTGCTGCGACACCATGTGCAGCAGCACCGCGGCCTGCGCACCGAAGCTCGAGGACATCGCCGCTTCCGCCGGGCCGTGCTTGAGTGCCCAGGCGACGCGCTGTTCGGCCGTCTGCGTTTCCAGCCATGCGTTGTGCTCGGCGATCTGGTCGGTGTCCAGGGAAAGGGCGGGGGCGCTCATGCGTGCAGTTCCAGTGCGATCTGTCGGTGGGTGGGGTACGACGGCAGGGCGACCACGCCGCTGCGGTGGAGGAAGTCGCCGAAGCCTTCGCCGTCGGCGCGTTCGCCGGCGTAGCGCGCGAACAGGCCGTCGAGGGTGTCGAGGATCGCGGCTTCGTCGATGTTCTCGCGGTACAGCGTGTTGAGGCGCTGGCCGCGCGCGTCGCCGCCGAGCATCAGGTTGTAGCGGCCCGGCGCCTTGCCGACGAGGGCGATCTCGGCGAGATAGGGACGCGAGCAGCCGTTCGGGCACCCGGAGATGCGCAGCAGGATCGGCGCATCGCGCAGGCCGTGCTTTTCCAGCAGCGGCTGCAGGCGGTCGGTGAAGCCGGGCAGGTAGCGTTCGGCTTCGGCCATCGCCAGGCCGCACGTGGGAAGCGACACGCAGGCCACGGCCGCGCGCTGCAGGGCCGTGCCCAGGCGCTGGCCGGCGTCGAGTCCGTGCGTCCTGGCCAGTGCGTCGATGCGTTCGCGCTCGCCCGCGGGGACGCCGGCGATGACCAGGTTCTGGTTCGGCGTCATCCGGAACTCGCCCCGATGCACGTTGGCGATCTCGCGCAGGCCGGTCAGGTGGGTCGCATGCGCGGTGTCGGCGATGCGGCCGGCGAACAGGTGCAGCGTCAGGTGCCAGCGCCCGTCCTCGCCTTCCACCCAGCCGTAGCGGTCGCCGTTGTGGTCGAAGCGGAAGGCGCGCACGGGCTGCAGGGCCACGCCACTGCGGCGTTCGATCTCGCCGACTACCTTGTCCAGACCATGGTCGTCGATGGTGTACTTGAAGCGCGCGCGCTTGCGCAGCTCGCGGTTGCCGAGGTCGCGCTGGGTGGTGACGACGGCCGTGGCGACATCGAGCAACTGGTCGGGCGTGATGAAGCCGACCACGTTGCCGACGCGCGGATAGGTCTCCGCATCGCCATGGGTCGCACCCATGCCGCCGCCGATCACCAGGTTGAAACCGGCCAGCACGCCGTCCTCGAGGATGGCGACGAAGCCGAGGTCGTTGGCGAACACGTCCACGTCGTTGACGGGCGGCACCGCGAAGCCGATCTTGAACTTGCGCGGCAGGTAGGTGGCGCCGTAGATGGGCTCCTCTTCCTCGCCGCTGCCGGCCACGCGTTCCTCGTCCAGCCAGATCTCGTAATAGGCGCGGGTATTCGGCAGCAGGTGCTCGGACAGCTTCGTCGCCCAGGCCTGCACCTCGGCATGCGCGCGCGATTCCAGCGGATTGGCCGCGACCAGCACGTTGCGGTTGACGTCGCCGCAGGCGGCCAGCGTGTCGATCAACGCGGCGTTGATGGCCTGCATCGTGGCTTTCAGTTCGCGCTTGATGACGCCGTGGTACTGGAACGCCTGCCGCGTGGTGATGCGCAGCGAGTGGTTGGCGTACTGCGTGGCGATCGCGTCCAGCTTCAGCCACTGCTCCGGCGTGACCACGCCGCCGGGCGTGCGCGTGCGGATCATGAACTGGTAGGCCGGCTCCAGCTTCTGCCGGCGCCGCTCGTCGCGCAGGTCGCGGTCGTCCTGCTGGTAGCTGCCGTGGTACTTGATCAGGGTCTGGTCCGATTCGCGCAGCGCGCCTGTGACCGGGTCGGCCAGGCTGTCGAGCAGGCTGCCGCGGAGGCGGTGGCTCTCGGATTTGATGTCTTCGACGGAATGGTTGCTCATGGGCGGTTTCACTGTAGGAGCGACGTGAGTCGCGACCGGAAGGTTGCAGGTCGCGACTCACGTCGCTCCTACAAGGGCGGGGTCGTCAGTACACGTCGCGCCCGTAGCGCCCCTCCGTCTGCAGGTTCACCAGGTACTCGCGCGCCGAATCCTCATCCAGCCCGCCGTGCTCGGCCACGATGGCCTGCAGCGCGGCATGCACGTCCTTGCCCATGCCTATGGCGCCGCAGACGTACAGGTGCGCGCCGTTCTGCAGCCAGTCGTAGACCTCGCGGCCGCGCTCGCGCAGGCGGTCCTGCACATAGATCTTGCGCGCCTGGTCGCGCGAGAACGCCAGGTCCAGGCGGTGCAGTTCGCCGCTGCGCAGCGCGTCCTGCCACTCGCTCTGGTAGAAGAAGCCGTGGTTGAAGTGCGGGGCGCCGAAGAACAGCCAGTTGCGGCCGCGCGCACCGGTCTCCGCACGCTCCTGCACGAAGCCACGGAACGGCGCCACGCCGGTGCCCGGACCGATCATCAGGATGTCGCGGCTGCCGTCGGCCGGCACGCGGAAGCGCTCGTTGCCCTCGATGTACACCGGTACCTGGTCGCCTTCGTCCAGCGCCGCCAGGAAACCGCTGGCCGCGCCACCATGCGCGTGGCCGAAGGCTTCGTAGCCCAGCACGTCGACGGTCAAGTGCGCTTCCTCGCCGACGCGCTTGCGGCTGGAGGCGATCGAGTACAGGCGCGGCGCGAGCGGGCGCAGCGCAGCGACCAGCTCCTGCGCGCTCCAGTCGGCGGGCCAGCGACGCAGCACGTCGATCAGCTGGTGCGTGTTGGACAGCTGCGCCAGCGCGGCGTTCTGTGCGGGTGCGAGCAGCGCGTTGAGCTCGTCCGCCTGGGCATGCGCCGCATGCGTGGCCAGGAACGGGCGCGACAGCCGGGTCAGTTCGCGGCGCGCGGCCAGCCACTCACGCAGCGGCAGTGTGTCGCTGCCTTCGCTGACAGCGGCGCTGCCATCCAGGTGCAGCGCATCGAGCACCGCATCGACGAGTGCGGAAGGATTGCGATGGCGAATGCCCAGCGCATCGCCGGGCTCATACTGCAGACCGCTGCCGTCCAGCGACAGTTCGATATGGCGCACGTCCTTGTGGGCAGCGCCGTGCTGGCCGAAGCGCGGTCCCTTGAAATCACGGCCGCTGATGCGCTGGTTGAGCAGCAGCTCGGCCGGGAACGGGTGCTCGTGCGACCACGCGGCGGCGTGACCCGGGCGCAGCGGGGTGACGGTCGCCAACGGGGTGGTGGCCGTCGCCGGTGCCTTCAGCAGGTCGCGGGCGTGGGCCAGGGCCTGCTCGCGCCACGGCGTGGCGACGGTGTCGATGTCGAGGTCGGCCAGGCCCGCGGCGAACAGCCGGCTGCCGCCGAGTTCGGCCAGGCGCGCATCCAGCCGCGACGCGATGCCGCAGAAGTCGGCATAGCTGGAATCGCCCAGGCCGAGCACGGCGTACTTCAGTTCCGGCAGCTTGGGCGCACGCTTGCCGCGCAGGAATTCGACCAGGCCGATGCTGTCGTCCGGCGGGTCGCCTTCGCCCTGCGTGCTGATGACGACATAGAGAAGGCGCTCGCTGGCCAGTTCGCGCTGCGGGTAAGCGTCGGCGCGCAGCAGGCGGACCGACAGTCCGGCGGCTTCGGCCTGTTGGGACAACGCCTCGGCGGCACGGCGGGCGTTGCCGGTCTGACTGCCATAGACGATGGTCAGGCGCTGCGCGGCCTGCGCACCGGTGGCCGGGGCGATCGCTTTCGGCAACGTGGTCGGCGAGGCCTGCGGCGCCAGTTGGGCCTGCGCCAATCCAGCGGTGTAGCCGGAGATCCACCACAGGCTCGCGCCATCCAGGCCGGCTACCGCCTGGGCCAGCAGCGCCCGCCGCTCCTCCGCGAGGGGGATGGGGGCGAGGACTGGCTGGGTGGCGGACATCGGCGTGGCCCACGGGCGCGACTGGGACGGTCGATGTTAGGAACCCGTTCCCCCGGGCAGAAAGGACGCCTGGTTATGGGCTTATGTCCCCCGCTTATTTCGCCGGCATGAGCCCGCGGCCGAATACTGGCGGCCCTCCCGGCGATCACGCGAAGCCCTGCTAGGCTAGCGCGTCCGGATTCCAGCCCTGCCGCACCCCTCGATGACCGCCGTACACCACCTGTCCCACCTCGACCGCCTGGAAGCGGAAAGCATCCACATCCTCAGGGAGGTCGCCGCCGAGTTCCGCAATCCGGTGCTGCTGTATTCGGTGGGCAAGGACAGCTCGGTGCTGCTGCACCTGCTGCTGAAGGCGTTCGCCCCGGCCCGGCCGCCGATCCCGCTGCTGCACGTGGACACGCGCTGGAAGTTCCGCGAGATGATCGCCTTCCGCGACCTGCGCGCCGCCGAGACCGGCGTGGACCTGCGCGTGCACATCAATCCGGATGGCATCGCCCGCGACATCGGCCCGATCACCCACGGCGCCACCGTCCACACCGACGTGATGAAGACCCAGGGCCTGAAACAGGCGCTGGACCACTACCGCTTCGACGCGGCCATCGGCGGTGCGCGCCGCGACGAGGAGAAGTCGCGCGCCAAGGAACGCGTGTTCTCGTTCCGCAACGACAAGCACCGCTGGGACCCGAAGAACCAGCGACCGGAGCTGTGGAACCTCTACAACGCCCGCATCAACACCGGCGAGAGCGTGCGCGTGTTCCCGCTGTCGAACTGGACCGAGCTGGACATCTGGCTCTACATTTATCGCGAGAACATCCCGGTCGTGCCGCTGTACTTCGCAGCCGAGCGATCGGTCGTCGAACGCGACGGCGCGCTGCTGATGGTCGACGACGACCGCCTGCCGCTGCACGAGGGCGAAGTGCCGCAGCAGCGGCGGGTGCGCTTCCGCACGCTGGGCTGCTATCCGCTGACCGGCGCGATCGAGTCCGAGGCCGACTCGCTGGAGAAGATCATCGCCGAGATGCTCGTCACCACCAGCTCCGAGCGCCAGGGCCGGGTGATCGACCACGATCCGGGCGCGTCGATGGAGAAGAAGAAGCTGGAGGGCTATTTCTGATGAATGCCCCTACCGACATTGCCGGCTACCTCAAGCAGCACGAGTCCAAGCCGCTGCTCCGCTTCATCACCTGCGGCAGCGTGGACGACGGCAAGAGCACCTTGATCGGCCGCCTGCTGTACGACAGCAAGCGGCTGTTCGACGACCAATTGGCCGCACTGGAGAAGGACAGCCGCAAGCACGGCACCCAGGGCGAGCGCATCGACTACGCGCTGCTGCTGGACGGCCTGGCCGCCGAGCGCGAGCAGGGCATCACCATCGACGTGGCCTACCGCTACTTCGACACCGACCAGCGCAAGTTCATCGTCGCCGACTGCCCGGGCCACGAGCAGTACACCCGCAACATGGCCACCGGCGCGTCCACCGCGGACCTGGCCGTGGTGCTGGTGGATGCGCGCAAGGGCCTGCTGACCCAGACCCATCGGCACAGCTACATCGTCTCGCTGCTCGGCATCCGCCACGTGGTGCTGGCGGTGAACAAGATGGACCTGGTGGGCTTCGACGAAGCGGTGTTCGCGCGCATCGCCGCCGACTACCGCGCGCTGGCGCAGCGCCTGGGCATCACGGAGGTCACCTGCATCCCGCTGTCGGCGCTGGAAGGCGACAACCTGTCGTCGCGTTCGGCGCGCACGCCCTGGTACGCCGGTCCCGCACTGCTGGAGCACCTGGAGCAGGTGCAGGTGGAGGCACAGGAAAGCGGCGACGGCCTGCGCCTGCCGGTGCAGTGGGTCAATCGCCCGCACCAGAACTTCCGCGGCTATGCCGGCACGATCGCCGCAGGGCAGGTGAAGCCCGGCGACGAGGTGGTCGTGCTGCCATCGTCGCGCCGTACGCGCGTTGCCCAGGTGCTGGATGCCAACGGCGAGGTCGCGTCGGCATCGGCCGGGCAGGCCGTCACGCTGACCCTGGCCGACGAGATCGACATCAGCCGCGGCGACGTGATCGCCGCCGCCGGCGACCCGCCCGAAGTGGCGGACCAGTTCGCCGCCCACCTGCTGTGGATGTCGGATGCGCCGCTGCTGCCGGGCCGGCCCTACCTGCTGAAGATCGGTGCGCGCACCGTGTCGGCCACGGTCACTGAGATCAAGCACCGCATCGACGTGAACACCCAGGAGCACCTGGCCGCGAAACGGCTGGAGCTCAACGAGGTGGGCTACTGCAATCTCAGCCTCGACGAACCGATCGCCTTCGAGGCCTACGCGCGCAACCGCGCACTCGGCGGCTTCATCCTGATCGACCGCTACGACAATGCGACGGCCGGTGCCGGCACGCTGGACTTCGCCCTGCGCCGCGCCGGCAACGTGCACTGGCAGCACGTCGACGTGGACAAGGCCGCGCGTGCGCGCCAGAAAGGCCAGGTGCCGAAGGTGCTCTGGTTCACCGGCCTGTCCGGCGCGGGCAAGTCGACCATCGCCAACCTGGTGGACAAGCGCCTGCATGCGCTGGGTTACCACAGCTTCCTGCTCGACGGCGACAACGTGCGCCACGGCCTGAACCGCGACCTCGGCTTCACCGACGAGGACCGCGTGGAGAACATCCGTCGCGTGTCGGAGGTGGCGAAGCTGATGACCGACGCCGGGCTGATCGTGCTGGTCAGCTTCATTTCGCCGTTCCGCGCGGAACGGCGCATGGCGCGCGAGCGGTTCGACGAGGGGGAGTTCGTCGAGGTGTTCGTCGATGTGCCGCTGGCGCTGGCGGAAGCGCGCGATGTGAAGGGTCTGTACAGGAAGGCGCGTGCCGGCCTGATTCCCAACTTCACCGGCATCGATTCCCCGTACGAAGCGCCCGAACGCCCCGACATACATCTGCATGCAGGCGAGCACGACCCCGAGGCGCTCGCGTTGCAGGTGCTGGCGACGCTGGGTCTGGAGTAGCCCGGCCGTCGGCCCTCCGTGGCCGGCAAGGGTCATTGGTCATGGTCGGGTGTGTGCACCGCCCGCCCTTCGGCGCGTTTCCCGCACCGACTACCGCATCTGTCGCGCCTCGCGTCACGTAGGGCCGGTAGACTTGCGTAGATAACGATGATTACGGGAAGTTCCATGCTCAACCGATCCGCTCCCCGCGCCCTGCTGGTCGCGCTGCCCCTGCTGCTGCTTGCCGCGTGCGGTGGTGGCGAGGACGGACAGGCGAAGGCCAAGGGCAATGCGGGCGAGCGTCCGATCCCGGTCACCACCCAGGTCGTGCAATCGGGCGCCTGGAGCGACACCCTGCAGGCACTCGGCACGGCGAAAGCGCGCGAATCCGTCACCCTGACCGCGAAGGTCAGCGAGATCGTGCAGGACGTGCATTTCGAGAGCGGCCAGCAGGTCAAGGCCGGGCAGACGCTGGTCACGCTGAAGGGCGACGCGGCACAGGCCGCGCTGGTGCAGTCCGAGGCGACCTTCGCCGAAGCGGACCGCCTGTATCGCCGGCAGAAGGAGCTGGCCGACCAGCAACTGATCGCGCGCTCGCAACTCGATACCCAGCTGGCCCTGCGCGATGCCGCCGCCGCCCGCGTGCGCCAGGCGCGTGCCGACATCAGCGACCGCAGCGTGCGCGCACCGTTTGCCGGCGTCCTCGGTATCCGCCAGGTCAGCCCCGGTTCGCTGATCACGGCCAATAGCACCATCGCCACGCTCGACGACCTCTCGCGCATGTACGTCGACTTCCAGTTGCCGGAAGCCGCGCTGGCCTCGGTCGAACCGGGCAATGCAGTGACGGCGACGGCCACGGCGTACCCCGGCGTGTCGTTCGAGGGCCAGGTCGAAACCGTCGACGCGCGCATCGATCCGGCCACCCGCGCCGTCACCGTTCGCGCGGTCTTCGCCAATGAGGACCGCAGGCTGCGTCCCGGCATGCTGCTCGACGTGCGCCTGTTCCGTCCCGAGCGGCAGGCGCTGGTGATTCCCGAGATCGCGGTGGTGCAGGTGGGACGCGACTCGTTCGTCTACCGCGTCAAGGCGGATGGCAGCGTCGAACAGGCACCGATCACCGCTGGCGTGCGCCGCGACGGTCGCGTCGAGATCCTGAAAGGCGTCGCCGCGGGTGACCGCATCGTCATCGACGGCACCGGCAAGCTGCGCCCCGGCGTGAAGGTGGCCGATGCCACGCCGGCCGCGCCGCCGAAGCAGGACGCGCCCGCCGCCGACGGCAAGGGCTGAGCGCCATGAAGCTCTCCGATCTGTCGATCAAGCGCCCCGTCTTCGCAGTGGTGGTCAGCCTGCTGCTGGTCGTGCTGGGCGTGATGTCGTTCCTGCGCCTGACCCTGCGCGAACTGCCCAACATCGATCCGCCGATCGTGTCGGTGGAAGTGAACTACCCGGGTGCGTCGGCCGCGGTGGTCGAGACGCGCATCACCCAGATCCTCGAGGACGGCCTGTCCGGCATCGAGGGCATCAAGACCATCCAGTCGAGCAGCCGCAACGGCCGTGCCGACGTCACCATCGAGTTCAACCTCAGCCGCGACATCGAAGCCGCCGCCAACGACGTGCGAGACCGCGTCAGCCGGGTGATGAACCGCCTGCCGGAGGAGGCCGATCCGCCGCAGATCTCCAAGGTGGAAGCCGACGCCGACGTCATCATCTGGTTGAACATGCGTTCCACCGTGATGGACACGATGGAGCTGACCGACTACGCCGACCGCTACGTGCTGGACCGCCTGTCCGCGCTCGATGGCGTGGCCCGCGTGCAACTGGGCGGCGGCCAGCGCTATGCGATGCGCATCTGGCTCGATCGCGAAGCGATGGCCGCGCGTGGCGTCACCACCGGTGACGTGGAAACCGCGCTGCGTGCGCAGAACGTCGAACTGCCGGCCGGCCGCATCGAATCGCAGACGCGCGACTTCACCCTGCGCGTCGAGCGCGGCTACCAGCGCCCCGAACAGTTTGCGCAGCTGCCCCTGCGCAAGGGCGCGGACGGTTATGTCGTCCGGCTCGGTGATGTGGCGAAGGTCGAGCTGGGTGCGGAGGAGCGCCGATCCTACCTGCGCAGCAATGCGGTGCCGAACGTCGGCCTGGGCATCGTGCGCACGTCCACCGCCAACGCGCTGGACGTGGCCCGCGCGGCCCGTGCCGAAGCCGAGGTGATCCAGCAGACGCTGCCGGAAGGCACGGAAATCTTCATCGCCTTCGACAGCACCACCTTCATCGAAGCGTCCATCGAGCGCGTGTACTGGACGCTGGGCGAAGCCATGGTGCTGGTGTTCCTGGTCATCTGGCTGTTCCTCGGCAGCCTGCGCGCGGCGTTGATTCCGGCGGTGACGGTGCCGGTCTGCCTGGTGTCCGCCTTCATCGCGCTGTATGCGTTCGGTTTCTCGATCAATCTGCTGACCCTGCTCGCGCTGGTGCTCTGCATCGGCCTGGTGGTGGACGACGCCATCGTGGTGCTGGAGAACGTGCAGCGGCGCGCCGACCTGGGCGAGCCTGCGCTGGTCGCCGCACGACGCGGCACGGCGCAGGTTGCGTTCGCGGTCATCGCGACCACCGCGGTGCTGGTGGCCGTGTTCCTGCCGGTGGGCTTCATGGAGGGGAACACCGGCCGCCTGTTCCGCGAGCTGTCGGTGGCGCTGGCGGCGGCGGTGGCGATTTCCGCTTTCGTCGCGCTGACGCTCACGCCGATGATGTCGTCCAAGCTGGTTCGGCCCCACACCGAGCCGCGCGGCCTGAATGCGTGGACCAACCGCACGCTCACCCGCGTCAGCAATGGCTACGGTCGCCACGTGGAGCGGCTTGTCGCGATGAGAGGCAAGCGTATCCTCGGCCTGGTGCTGCTGGCGATGGCGCTGTGCGGCGTGGCGGTGGTGGTGCTGGGCCTGCGCGTGCCCAGCGAGCTCGCGCCGGCAGAAGACCGCGGCCGCTTCTTCGTGATGGTGGATGGGCCGGAAGGCGCCGGCTTCGACTACATGGTCAACCAGATGCAGCAGGTCGAACGCATCGTGATGGGGCAGGTCGGCGGCGACAAGCCGATCGAGCGGGCCAACTCGCGCGTGCCGCGCGGATTCGGCGGCAGCGAGGACATGCATACCGGCCAGGTCATCGTCTTCCTGCAGGACTGGCACGAGCGCGAGGCGACGACGGACGATGTCGTCAACGGCCTGCGCGCGGAACTTTCGAAGCTGCCGGGCGTGCAGGCGCGCGCGAACGTCGCCGGTGGCTTGGTCGGCAGTCGCGGCCAGCGCTACCAGCTGGTGCTGGGCGGCCCTGACTACGCCGAACTGGCGCAGTGGCGCGACCGCATCCTGCAGCGGATGGAATCCAACCCGGGCATCCAGGATCCGGATTCTGATTACAAGGAAACGCGCCCGCAGATGCGCGTGAACATCGACCGCGACCGCGCCGCCGATCTGGGCGTGCCGGTGCAGGAGATCGGCCGCACGCTGGAAACGATGATGGGTTCGCGCCAGGTGACCACGTACGTGGACAACGGCGAGGAATACGACGTCATGCTGCAGGCCGGTCGGGAGAACCGCGCCAATACCGAGGATCTGGCCAATACCTACGTGCGCGGCACCGATGGCGCACTGGTTCCTCTGTCGAACCTGGTGACGCTCAGCGAGATCGCCGAGCCGGGCACGTTCAACCGCTTCAACCGCCTGCGCGCGATCACAATCAGCGCCGGCCTCGCGCCGGGCTACACGATGGGAGAAGCGCTGGAGTGGACACGGCAGGCGGTGGCGGAGGAGCTGCCGGACTACGCACAGATCGACTGGAAGGGTGAATCGCGCGAGTACCAGGAAGCCGGCGGCGCCATCCTGCTGACGTTCACGCTGGCGCTGCTGATCGTCTACCTGGTGCTGGCGGCGCAGTTCGAGAGCTTCATCCACCCGCTGATCATCATGCTGACCGTGCCGCTGGCGGTGCTGGGCGCGCTGATCGGCCTGTGGGTCACCGGCGGCACGCTGAACCTCTTCAGCCAGATCGGCATCGTCATGCTGATCGGCCTGGCGGCGAAGAACGGCATCCTGATCGTGGAATTCGCCAACCAGCTGCGCGACGACGGCGCCAGCGTGGCGCAGGCCATCGCCGAATCCGCACGCGTGCGCCTGCGTCCGATCCTCATGACGTCCGTCGCCACCGTCATGGGCGCGGTGCCGCTGGTACTGGCAGGCGGGCCGGGCTCGGCCAGCCGCGCCACCATCGGTGTGGTGGTGATCTTCGGCGTGACGTTCTCGACGCTGCTCTCGCTGTACGTGGTGCCGGCGTTCTACGCGCTGCTGGCGCCGTTCACGCGTTCGCCCGAAGCGGTGGCGCACGAGCTGAGCAAACTGGAAGCCGAGACACCCTCCGTCGGCGGCCATGGCTGACACCGGCGCGCGCCCGCATGCGGACGTGCACATCGCGGGCGACGGCTTCCTGCTGCGTGCATGGCGGCCGGACGATCTCGATGCCCTGCTGCGCCACGCCGACGATCCGCAGGTACCGCGTGGCCTGAGCGAGCGTTTCCCCCATCCGTACACGCGGGCCGATGGCGAGGCCTTCCTGGCCGGCCATGTGGTGGACTTCCGGCATCCGGTGTTCGCGATCGAGATCGATGGCGAAGCCCGCGGCGGTATCGGTGTGCGCCCGCACGCGGGCGAGCGCGGTCATGCCGCGGAACTGGGCTACTGGCTCGGACGCGCGCACTGGGGCCAGGGCCACATGACGCGCGTGGTGTCGGCCTATCTGGGCTGGGTGGTGCCTGCGCTGTCGCTGCGCCGCATCGAGGCCAACGTGCTGGATACCAACCCGGGCTCCGCGCGGGTGCTGGAAAAGAACGGCTTCGCCGAAGAAGGCTGTCGGCGGGCCGCGATCCAGAAGGCGGACGGACTGCACGACCTGAGGCTGTTCGGGCGGGTCTGGCCGGGCTGAAGCGCCGGCGGGGACTGCGCAGCGGCACGTGTTGCGGTTATCTTGCAGGGACCCGGCGGCGCCCTGCGCCGCCTTCCCGAATCCCAGCGCACGCACGAACGACGGAGACGCATCCCCGTGGAAGCCTTTTTCAACTGGTTGAACGGCATCATCTGGAGCAACGCGCTGATCGCGCTGTGCCTGGGTGCCGGCCTGTGGTTCACCCTACGCACCCGCGTGATGCAGGTCCGCGGTTTCGCCGAGATGTGCCGCCTGACCGTCACCGGGCAGAAATCCGATGCGGGCGTGTCTTCGTTCCAGGCCCTGGCGATTTCGATGGCCGGCCGCATGGGAATCGGCAACATCGCCGGCGTCGCCACCGCGATCGCCTACGGCGGCCCCGGTGCGGTGTTCTGGATGTGGGTGATGGGCTTCCTGGGCGCGTCCACGTCGTACATCGAATGCACGCTGGCGCAGATCTACAAGGAAAAGGATGGCGAGGGACGCTATCGCGGCGGTCCGGCCTACTACATCGAGAAGGCGATGGGCCTGAAGTGGTACGCCGTCGCCTTCGCCGTGGCGACCGTCATCGCCACCGGCTTCCTGCTGCCGGGCGTGCAGGCCAATGCCATCGCCGACAGTGCCACCAACGTGCTGTGCAGCGCCGGTGGCTGCGACGCCGTCGGTGGTGCGGGTGCGCTGAAGCTGTGGCTGGGCGTGGGCGTGGCGGCGGTGCTGGCGCTTATCATCTTCGGCGGCATCAAGCGCATCGCCACGTTCGCCGAAGTCGTCGTGCCGTTCATGGCGCTGGCGTTCATCCTGATGGCGGTCATCGTGATGATCGCCAACGCCGGCAAGGTGCCGGCGATGTTCGCCGACATCTTCTCCAGCGCGTTCGGCGCGCATGCGGCGTTCGGCGCGATCATCGGCCAGGCGATCGCCTGGGGCGTGAAGCGCGGCATCTACGCCAACGAAGCCGGCCAGGGCACCGGCCCGCACGCCGCCGCGGCCGCCGAGGTCTCGCACCCGGCCAAGCAGGGCTACGTGCAGGCCTTCGCGATCTACTTCGACACCATGCTGGTGTGCACCTCGACGGCGTTCCTGCTGCTGTCGACGGGCATGTACAACACGTTCAAGACCGTCACCGAGAACGGCAAGGACACGCTGGTCGAGATCTTCTCCGGCGTTCCGGGCCTGCAACCCTCGGAAGGTGCGCAGTTCACCCAGGCCGCGGTGGAATCGGTGCTGCCGGGCTGGGGTGCGGGGTTCGTGGCGCTGGCGCTGTTCTTCTTCGCCTTCACCACGATCATGGCCTATTACTACATGGCCGAAACCAACCTGACCTACCTGGCCGGCACCAAGAAGACCCATCCGCTGGCAACCTTGCTGCTGCGCGTGGGCATCGTGGGCATGGTGATCTTCGGTGCGTACCACAACGCCGCGATGGCCTGGACGCTGGGCGACATCGGCGTCGGCCTGATGGCGTGGTTGAACGTCATCGCGATCCTGATCCTGCAGAAGCCGGCGCTGATCGCGCTGCGCGACTACGAGCGGCAGAAGAAGCTGGGCGTTGACCCGACGTTCGATCCGGATGCGCTGGGCATCCGCAACGCCGACTTCTGGAAGACGAAGGCCTGACGTGAGTAATCCCTGGAACAGCCGGCCGCCACGGCCACCGGGCAATCCGCCCGATCGGCGGCGGCCGCCGCGCGATGCGGCGCCGCGGCCGCCGCAAGCGCCCTCGCCGCGCGAAGAGCGCCCCGCGGGCAGCGCGCGCGACGAACTCCGCCTGTACGGCCTCAATGCGGTGCAGGCGGTCTTCGCGCGGCGCGCGGACGCGATCCGCAAGGTCTACCTGACCGAGTCGCGCATCCAGGCCCTGAAGCCGTTGCTGGCGTGGTGCGTGAAGCAGCGGGTCGGCTACCGCGTGGTGGAAGAAGGCGATCTCGACCGGCTCGCGGCCAGTACGCACCACGAAGGCATCGTGGCCGACGTGCGCAAGGTCGAGCCGCTGCCGATGTCCGACTGGCTTCGCGCATTGCCCGAAGGCAAGCCCGTCGCCGCGTTGTGGCTCGATGGCGTGGGCAACCCGCACAACTTCGGCGCGATCCTGCGCTCGGCCGCGCACTTCGGCGTGGCCGGCATCCTGCTGCCGCGTGATTCGACGCTGGCGATCTCCGGCGCGGCCGCACGCGTGGCCGAGGGCGGCGCCGAGCAGGTGCCTCTGGTGCGCATGGGACAGGCGGACAACGCCGCCGCCCAGCTGCGCAATGCAGGTTTCTCGCTGGCCGCCACCGTCGTGCGCGGTGGCGACGACCTGTTCGCCACCAAGCTGCCGCAGCGCCTCGTCTACGTGATGGGAGCGGAGGGTGAGGGCATGGATGCACGCTTGGCCGACGCCTGCGACATGCGACTGTCGATTCCCGGCAGCGGCGCGGTCGAAAGCCTCAATGTCGCCGCGGCGACGACGGTGTTCCTGGCGCAGTGGAAGCAGCGTCAGCGTTAAGCTTGGCCATACAAGGCGAGATGGATGTGGGAGCGACGTAAGTCGCGACGGGAAGATCGCTGTCGATCTGTTGCCTATCGCGACTTACGTCGCTCCCACACCGGTTTTCACTCTTTGAGCTGGCTGCCGAAGTCGCCCTCGGCGTCCGCCGCCAGGTAGGCGAACACCGTGTAAGCCGCCACGTTCTGCGCCAGCGCGGCCGGGTCGATCTTGTCGAGCGTGTCGTCTGCGTTGTGGTGCAGATCGAAATAGTCGCTGCCGTCCTGCGCCAGCCACGCCCACGCCATGCCCTTTGCCGCGAACGGGCTGATGTCCGGGCCCGCGCTGCCCTTGCCGGGCGCGTACTCGATGCCCAGCGGCGCCAGCGCCTGCGCGATCTGCTCGGTGGCCTTGCGCGCGTGGTCCGGCGCGCCGGTGTTGAACGCATAGATGCGACCGGCGCCGAAATCGCTCTCCGCACCGATCTGGTGGCGCGTGATGTCGCCCAGATGCTTCTCCGCATACGCCTTGCCGCCGTACAGGCCCTGCTCCTCGTTGGCGAAGGCGATCACGCGGATCGTGCGCTTCGGCGCCTGCTTCAGCTGGCCGATCAGGTGGCCGGCGGCCATCGTGATGGCGATGCCGGCGCCATCGTCGATCGCGCCGGTGCCGAGGTCCCACGAGTCCAGGTGGCCGCCAATCACCACGACCTCCTTCGGCAGGCTGCGCCCGGTGATCTCGCCGATCACGTTGTGCGAGGTGTACTCACCGTCCCAGCCGCAATCCAGCGCGAGCGACACGCGCACCGGACCGCGTTGCAGCAGGCGCGCCAACTGGTCGGCATCCGGGATGGTCAGCGATGCCGACGGCACCGGCGTCAGGCCTTCGTCGAACCGGGTGATGCCGGTATGCGCGACGCGATGGTTATCCGTGCCGGCCGAGCGCATCA
Source organism: Pseudoxanthomonas sp. (assembly GCF_002863005.1). Taxonomy (GTDB): domain Bacteria; phylum Pseudomonadota; class Gammaproteobacteria; order Xanthomonadales; family Xanthomonadaceae; genus Pseudoxanthomonas_A. Next base: position 166,219 of record NZ_PKDG01000008.1, on the reverse strand, counting down.
GGAACGCGATCGCGCCCTTGCGGATCGCGGCCGACGGGCCCTTCGAGCGGATCGCGCCGCCGTTGCGGTAGTCGCTGCCATCGCGCGCGGCGGTCATCTGGTAATCGACGAACGCGATCTTCCCGGCCAGGGATCCCGCGGGCGCCGCTTCCAGCGCAGCCAGGTCGGTGAAGCGGACGATCTCCGCCTCCACCGTGCCCTTCGGGCTGCCACCGAGTGCGGTGACCGTCAGCGGTTGCGCGTGTCCACCGAGTACGGCGGCCCGCTCGCTGCGACGCACCCACTTCGGAAACGTCACCGGTTCGATCCACACCTTGTCGAAGCCGAGCGTCTTGAACTTCGCCTGTGCCCACGCCACGGCTTTCGCATCGGCCTCGCTGCCGGCCAGGCGCGGGCCCACCTCCGTCGTCAGCGATTCGACGACGTTCCAACCGGTGCGGTCGGCGAGCGCCTGTTCGCGCAGCTGCGCCGCGGTGGCGAGGGCGGCGTCGGGGATGCGGGTTTCGCGCGACGCGGCGAAAGCGGGAGCGGTGACGGCCAGGGCGAGCAGCAGCGGAGCAAGGCGCATGGAAAGTCCCGGAAAAACGAAGGCCACGAGCTTAGCAGCCCGTGGCCCCGTGTTTCCGTCGACGGCGTTGCCGATCCGGAACGCCGCGTTCGTTATTTCTTCAGCGCGTCGCGGATCTCGCGCAGCAGCAGCACGTCCTCGGGCGGCGCTGCGGGCGCGGCCTCGGGCTTGCGGTGCAGGCGGTTGACCGCCTTGACCAGCAGGAAGATCGCGAACGCGACGATGACGAACTGGATGACCGTGTTCAGGAACTCGCCGATGCCGACCACGATCGCGGGCACTTCCTTGCCCGCGGCGTCGACGGTGGCTTCCTTCAGCGTCCACGCCCACTTCGAGAAGTCGACGCCACCGATCAGGTAGCCGATGGGCGGCATGATGATCTTGTCGACCAGGGTGGTGACGATCTTGCCGAAGGCCGCGCCGATCACCACGCCGACGGCCAGGTCGACCACGTTGCCGCGCGCGATGAATTCCTTGAACTCGCTGATCATGCCCATTGCGTCATCTCCTGGAACGGCGCCGACACGCCACTGCGATGGACTATAACCCCGGGCGTCGACTGTGCAAGGCAGGATCAGCCGGCGATGCGCCCGCGCAATTCCACCACGCCATCGAGCGAGGCCACGAAGGTGTCGCCGGGCACCAGTGCGGCCACGCCTGCCGGCGTGCCCATGAAGACCAGGTCGCCGGCCTTCAGCGCATAGAGCTTCGACAGCTCGTGCAGGATGTCGGGCACGTCCCAGATCAGGTCTTGCAGTGCGCCGTGCTGTCGCGCCGCACCGTTCACGCTAAGGGTCAGGGTACGGGCATCGAGCGCGCCGACATCCGCGGCGGCGACCAGTTCGCTGATGGGGGCCGAATGATCGAAGCCCTTGCCCGTATCCCACGGCAGGCCTTTGGCCTTGGCGGCGCCCTGCAGGTCGCGACGGGTCAGGTCCAGGCCGACGCCGTAGGCGATGACCAGGTCCTGCGCCGTTTCGCGCGACAGCGTGCCCGCGGGTGCGTCGGCGCCCAGCGCGGCGACCAGTTCGACCTCATGGTGCAGGTCGTTCGTGCCCGGCGGGTAGGGTACGTCCGCGTTGCCGGTGACGATGGCATCCGCTGGCTTGTGGAAGAACACCGGCGTGCCGCGCTCGGCCTTCGAGGCGGGCGCGGCCGCGCCCATCTCGCGCGCATGGTCGGCGAAGTTGCGGCCGACGCAGAAGATGCGCCGGACAGGGAACGTGCCGCCGCCGCGTACGGGAACGCGTGGCACGGGCGGAGCGGGAACGAGGTCGGTCATGGCGGCCGGGCAGCAGGTGGAACGGCCGCAAAGTGTAGGCGGGAACCGGGTTCCCGCGGTGCGATCAACGCGACAGCGGAAGCACCGGCTTGCGCACCACGTGGTATTCCGCGTCCACCACGCGCGCATCGCGGGCCTGCGGCTTGCCGCGCTGGCGAACCAGCTTGTAGACCAGGCCGGCCGCGATCATGGCCGCCCCGACGAACACGCTGAAGAACACCAGCACGCCCAGCAGCGCCACGCCCACCAGGCCCAGTCCCACCCGCAGCAGCGGATGGCGCGGCTTGCGCGGCGCGAAGATGTGGCGGAAGGAATTGAACTGGAAATGGCGTGCGTACATGGCGGTGCGTCGTGACAGAATGCGGCAGGAGCCGGTGCACGCAGTATCGGATGACGGTTAGATGACCGTGTGAGGACTTCGTTAAGCGCCATGCGACTGAGTGCACTGAATGACATCGCCGACGGGGCTTTCGCCGAGGTTGAGGCCACGATCGGCGACGATGCCGAGTCGTTGATCCTCTATCGGTCGGGCGGAGAGGTGCGCGCCTGGCTGAATGTCTGTCCCCACGCGGGCAGGCGCCTCGATTGGGCGCCCGGGCAGTTCCTCAAGAGCAAGGAAGGTCATCTGGTCTGTGCGGCCCACGGTGCGTCGTTCGAGCTCGTGGCCGGTGCCTGTGTCGCAGGGCCATGCCGGGGCGACACGCTGCACGCCGTCGCGGTGCAGGTGCGCGATGGCGAGGTATGGCTCGCCTGAGAGCGCGGGTCTTCAAGCGACGCCCTGCTGGATCACGCAGTGCCACCCCGTGCGGTAGGTTTCGTACCCGGGGGAGGCCGCCTGCGCCAGACAGCAGGCGCGCCCCTCGATGACCAGATCGGTCGCAGCCCGGGCCTGTGCGAACAGGGTCGCCCGCCCCGGGAAGTCCAGCCGCGGCGACGCGGCATCTCCGCGCGCGGAGTCGGCCAGCACATGGCCTTGTCCGTCGACGATGCAGACGCGACTGCGGCGCCATTCGGCGTCCGACAACGGGGTGCGTTCCCCGATAGTCTGCGCCAGCGCATCCCAGCGGAACACGATGCCCAGCACGCCCAGCGGTCTTCCCGCCACGCGGCCGCCTTCGCGCACGGTGCAGGCGTACACCAGAACGCGCTCTCCGCCGGCCAGGGGGCTGGCATGCATGGACTGGAAGCCGAATTGCTCTCCGCTGTGCGTGGCCATGGCGGACTGGAACCATGCCTGCTGTGCGGCCGACTGGCCTGTCGAGCGGTACTGGCGCGGCCGTCCGTTGGCGATGATGTTGCCCTGCAGGTCGGCGAGCACCAGGTCGAAGTAGACCGTGTACGAGTCCAGGATCTGCCCCAGCCGCTGGCTGGCATGGGCGAGCGCGGCCGGTTGCGGATCCTGCGCCGCCGCGACCACGGCCGCGTCGGTGGCCCACCAGCGCACGTCGCAGCTGCGTTCGTAGAGGTTGCGGTCGATCAGGTCGATGTTGGCCAGGGCGAGGTCGGTCAGGCGCGTGCGGCGCACGTCGGTCTGCAGCCGGTCCAGCCGCTCCCGCAGGTCATGGCTGGTGCGGACGGCCATGCGGTCGATGTCCTGCGCGGTGTCGCTGACCCGGCGCGCGAGGGTATCCATTTCTTCGGCGATCACGCCGAAGCTGCGGCCTGCCGTGCCGATGCGCACGGCTTCGATGCGGGCGTTCATCGAGATGATGCGGGTGATGCGGTTGATCTCGTCGATCTTCTGCAGCGATTGCCGCAGTTGCTTGAGCAGCGAGTCCGACAGTCCCGATACGGACTGGATGTGGTCGTCGATGCCGGCGTCGTCGGTGGGGTCGGCGGCGCGTGCGTTCATGGGTTTCCTTGCGTGGCGGGGTGGCCGTGCGTTCGCGCATGGCCGTCATTGAGGCGCTATCGGCGCGTCTCGCAGCCGCTTTAGCAGGCACCTTCGCGGTGCAGGTTTTCCCCTCGGTGGGGCGCGCTGCGCACGCGCGTTGGACGTTCGCACCTCGCTTCCCTAGAATCCGCCGACCACGGGGAGGGGAGCGGCATGGGCGACGCGAGCATCTGCATCAACTGCGGCCGAGCCGTCGCCGATCCCCAGCAGAAGTTCTGTCCCGCCTGCGGCCAACCCACGCCCGTGCATCGCATCGACTGGCATTTCCTCGGCCATGAGCTGGAGCACAGCGTGCTCCACATGGATCGCGGCATGCTGTATTCGCTCAAGGAGCTGATGCTCAGGCCCGGGCACCTGATGCGAGCCTATCTCGAAGGGCGGCGTGCGAAGCAGATGAAGCCGTGATTGTTGCAAATGGTCTCAACTGTTGCGGTGCTTCTGCTAAGTAGGCAAGTGTTACTAGACGGCGATCTCGTTGAGTCGGCCATGGAGGCTGGATACTCGCGGGGGGGAGTAGTGGCAAGAGAAGGTGGCGGCGTCGCTCCAGGGCAGTGATGAGCGCTCTTTCGCAGTAAAGAATTGGCTCAACGCCCAGCTCGCAGCTTCTGCCCTGTTGTGCCTGCCGCTGGAAGCGTAATCTTCCCCATCTGACAGACACCCGCTAAGTAGAACTTTCTGGCAAGGTTTTCCCGCCAGGAGGTTCCATGAAGAAGTCCCGTTTCACCGAGACACAGATCGTTTCGATCCTCAAGCAGGCCGACGCCGGGCTTCCGGTGAAGGATCTGTGTCGCCAGGCCGGCATCAGCGTGGCCACGTACTACCAGTGGAAGAGCAAGTACGGGGGTCTGGAAGCCTCCGAGCTGCGCCGGGTGAAGGACTTGGAGGCGGAGAACGCCAAGCTCAAGCGGATGTATGCCGAGTTGGCCTTGGACAACGCGGCCATGAAGGACCTGATCGCAAAAAACTGTAGGACCGGCGCAGAAGCGCGAGGTGGTGCGATTCCTGACCGAAGTGCATGCGCGGCCACTGAGCCGGTCCTGTCATTGCGTGGGGCTGTCGCGGGCGGCCTGGTATACGCCGCCGCTGGACTGGACGGTGCGTGATGCAGAGCTGATCGCGGCGTTGGTCGGGCGGGTTGAGGAACATCCCAGCCGCGGCTTCTGGAAGTACTGCGACCAGCTGCGCAAGGCGCGGCCGGACTGGAACCCCAAGCGGATCTATCGGGTATACAAGGCGATGAAGCTCAACCTGCGACGGGCCGCCAAGCGGCGCCTGCCCAAGCGTGAACGGGTACCGCTTTACGTGCCCCGGTTGCCCGATAGCGTCTGGTCGGTCGACTTCATGAGCGACGCGCTGGCCTGCGGGCGGCGGTTCCGGACCTTCAACGTGGTCGACGACTTCAACCGGGAGGTCCTGCACATCGAGATCGACACCTCGATCAATTCCGATCGTCTGGTGCGCGTGTTCGAACAGCTCAAGCGCGACCACGGCTTGCCGCAGGTCGTTCGCACGGACAACGGCCCGGAGTTTCTGGGCGAGGCATTCACCGCTTGGACCAAGGGCTGCGGCGTGGCCATCCAGTACATCCAGCCCGGCAAGCCGAACCAGAACGCGTACATCGAGCGCTTCAATCGCACGTTCCGGGAAGAGGTGCTTGACCGACACCTGTTCGCCCGCCTGGACGACGTCCGCGAGGCGGCGCAATGGTGGATGATCGACTACAACGAAGAAAGACCCCACGACTCACTTGGTGGGCTGACGCCCGCCGAGCACCGCATCCGACACGCCGAAAGTTCTACTTTTGAAATGCCTGCTTGACGGGGGAGCTTACGGCCGCAGCAATCTCTGCTCCGCGAAAAACTGCCATCGGAGCCGCCGGGAGCGATACCTGTTACTTGAAATTCTTGCCGCCTGCGTCATGGAGATCACGTCGGGCTATACGCAGTACGCTATTGAAGTGTAATTTTCCGAAGGCGGAGAATGTAATCTGTAATAGCAGTTTCGATGAAACCCTAAATTTCACAAAGCGAGCATGGTGAAGAAGAGCGCATGGACGAATGGACAAGAGTCAATGGTAAAGCTGCTCTCGGGTCGTGGGATATTGAGTATTTTAAAACTGCAGTTGTGCGAACGCCCCTGGCGTTCGCTTACGATCTAAGTCCGACTGAACATGCGGGACTGGAACTTCAGGAATTATGCCCCGCGACAGCGCTCATAGATAAAGCGCTAGCAGCTCTCGATGATCCGCGAATAAGTCTAGCGATGCTTCACGCTGCCGAGGGGTTGAATAGTCGATTGGGCAGACTGCGAGACCCTTCAACCGTTCTGGCGGAGCGCGTCAGTCTAGCTTTCTCGGTATACAAGTATCTCGCGCGTGCAGTTAGGCGATCTACTCCATTCGGCCTAATGGCTGGAATAGCAACTGCGTCAGTTGCCGGAGAGTGCAGTAACCTGCATCCGCTAATAGATGATTCGGTCTACACAAGAATCGATGGTCGCGTGCTGGAGAAAATATCGGGGTTCTGCGAGACGACGATTCTCGCAGCAAGTGATAGCGAGTTGGGTATGACCCTCGTTAGGTTGAATCCAACTATCGTCCTTCTGAGAGGAGTCTACCGTTACACGTATGTAGATCGAAGCACTGAAAACTTTGCGCTGTCGACACGGAGTTTGACGAAAAGTGCAACGAGGCTCTTGCAGAGTTCAAATATCTCGGTCCACTTCGTCCCAGTTTCGGAGTTGGTATCGAGCCTTCTGGCGTCTGGTGAGTTCACATCCGATGCCGCTTACGAGTTTGCAAGAGGCTGTATACGCGATCAAATTTTAACAACAGAGCTTCGACCGTCCATTTCAGGTGGTGCGCTGAGAAGTCTTTTGAGTTGTATCGAGCGTTTTCCTTCGTTAAGGGAGGTGCGATCTTGTGTTGGGGAGTTGGAGTCGATCACAAGAAGAACAACCTCGATAGCTAACTTTCGTTCTCTGTATGAGCGGGTGTATGAGGTAGCTCATGAGAGGGCTTCTGATGCAGGACTTGCTCAGAAAGAAAAAAATCTTCTGTATGTGGAGCTCCTTCGCGCCAGTTCAGGGCTCCAGGTCGGCCGAAGTGTGGCAGCAGAAGTGACCCAAGATCTACGCAAGCTGCTCCCTCTAATGTGGCATGAGAATCTTGAAGCAAAATCTCTTGCGTTGGCCATTGAGGAGAAGTTCGGTGCTGGGCGTTGGGTTCCGATCTTGAGAGTATGTGATCCGGATGCAGGCGTGCAGGTCGGTCCCAAGCGTAATCGTAAGAGTCCACTCATCGAGGGGCTTGGTGTGGTAAAGGCGGAGCAGTCAGAGAAGGTTACATGGACAAGTCTCGACGAAATGTTGCTCAGAATAATCTCTTCTTCTACTCCTGGTAACGAGGAGGTTGAGCTGACGGAAGCGGATGTTCATAGCATCGGACGTAATGCGAGAACTCCAGAGCTCGCCATCGGAGATACCTATTCATTGATACTCAATGTACTCGATTCCGGGCCCGATGTTAGGTGCCATTTCGCTGGATTGTTCGGTCCTTCCTCGGCGCGAATCCTTGGACGATTCACGGAGGGGTCTGTTTCCATAAAGACGGTTTGTGAATCAATGGATCGCCGCGAGGCTGAGCTCGCAGGCCAGCTTACAGCCGAAGTAATGTTTGGTAGCGACCCCATACTTTTGAACATTGCTTCGAGAGAATCTATCCGGTTGCACGAAATAGTTTGTGGTTCCTACCTGCCGAGCGGAAGAGCGGAAGGGCACCTCGAGCTTGACGATCTCCTCGTATCAAGCGAATTTGGAAGAATATCGCTATTCAGCAAAAAGTTGGAAGCTGCGATCTTGCCGAGGCTGTCAACTGCCCACTACTCCGGCGGGTACAGTTCGCCAATCTATAGAATGCTTCACCTCATATCGAGTCAGGCGGGTGAGTTTAGTCTGAAGTTCTTCGGTAATCCCGTAGCCAATTCTCTTAGCTACATTCCAAGAATAAGATTTGGATCTTTGATACTTGGCCTGAGGTCTTGGCGGATTGAGTCTTGGGAGCGAGATATGCTTAACGGAGACAAGGCCTTCTGTCAGCTCCATGCGGCAGTTCTCGAACTAAGGGAGAGGCGAGGCTTTCCTAGGCTCGTTTCTGTAGCCGAAGCGGACAATGTCCTGGACTTCGATCTGGACGATAGCGCCTCTGCTCTCGCATTCGGGATTTACGTGTGGCAATCGAAAGCTGATCGTGTCACAGAATCGCTCTGGCTTCCCTCCGAAGGTGGGCGTGACCGGCATTACGCAAATGAGGTTGTTATTCCGGTTTCTATTCGGCATCCTGGAAGGGAATGGATTGCTGGGGGCTCGCCTATCGAGGGGGCGACCGTGTCGGCGGACGGATGCTCGACTGCCGAGCTGTTGGGCGACTGGATTTCTATGGAGCTAGATATCGGGATTAGTGAGATTGATGGTTTCTTAGTCGAGGAGTGGATGCCGGCTGTCAAGGCGCGGTTCAAGGATCACGGTAGTGCTACATGGTTCTTCGTCCGCTATTCTCGTGAGGGAAGAAGTCACTTGCGACTCCGAGTGAAGGACGCGTTCTCGGGATGGTTGATAGCGTTAGTTAACTTGTGGGTGCGTCGGGGCGTTATTGATGATGCGCGCGTCACATGCTATGTCCCTGAGTACGAGAGATACGGTGGCTTGCAGGGAATGGAGGCTTGTCACGCAATATTTCACGAGAGCAGCATGCTATCCATGCTGTTCTTGCAATCTGGTTCGCTTGCAGATGGGCAAGAGGATGAGCGTTGGATTTTCGCGTTGAGACTTCTTTTCTTAAGGCTGAAATTGTGCTTTGGTCGTCTAGAGGACGCGATATCGTTCTGCAGGGCGCAAGGCGATGCTCTGCTGAGCAGCCTTCAAGTTGAAGTCAAATCGAAGAGCGCCGTAAGCGCAGGCTACCGCAAGCAGGAGAATTTCATTGAGAGCGCTGGAAGCATCGACATGGTCAGCATTATTGATAAAGACGTAATTGATGATTGCGCCAAGAGATTCGAGCTGTTGCAGCGGAAGAGTGATTCCAAGAAAATTCCCGGCATTGTTGCAAGCCTCATACATATGGATTGCAACAGGCTTTTTCCTAGCTATGCCCGCGAGAATGAAATGATGCTCTATCGCTACGCTGAGAGGGCTATTAGGTCTCGTTTAGCGCGTGGTTTGCCGTTACTGTAGCTAGGCTCATTTTGCACTTCGAGTCCATCATTTGTAGTGCGTGCAACATTTTTGCCGCCTTTTCCTGGTTGGGGTATCTGCATTTACTTTGCTTTGTGGTGCTTGTCTTGCTAGTGTGGATTGGCAGACGGGTTGATGTCTGTGTGTTTGTTACTATTCAACTGGACAAGGAGCGGTGGTCATGCTGGAGAAAATGTTTCTAGAGGCGACGCGCGTAGCACCCGAATCACTGAGTGTTGCTCTCACGGAGATTACAAAGCAGGCAGTTGTTCTGGGTGATGTTCCTATGCAGGCGAGCACGCCTATTTGTGCTACTCCTACTATCGAATTGACACTCAAGTTGGCAACGAAGTTAACCCCGTACCTTTAAGAGTTGCTGTGGAAGAGTAGATCTTTGTTGTGTTGTTGAGGCGCCTGACTCCGCAAGACATAGAAGAGCAAGAATGCCCGCCAACTGGCGGGCATTCTTGCTGAGTGATGACAATTCTGGGTCTCTGGGCGCGGTTGTAGACTGGGTGGTATTTCTTGTCCTCCTGTTACTTACGATGGTTGGGTTGAAAGGATTTCGCGCGTGTGTTGCCGACAGGCAAGACTGCCGAGAAGATGTCTACGCTTTGAATTGGCGTAGGTTGCGGCGAACATTGCGACGGGGATGTGGTCGACCTTTGTTGCATGCTAGGAGTAAAAAAGCCCGCCGATCGGCGGGCTTTTTTACGTCTCGGACGCGACGCCTTACTTCAGCGCCTTGAACCGCAGGCGGTGCGGACGCGCGCCTTCCTCGCCCAGGCGACGCTTCTTGTCTTCCTCGTACTCGCGGTAATTGCCCTGAAAGAACTCCACGTGCGAATCGCCTTCGAAGGCGAGGATGTGCGTGGCGATGCGGTCCAGGAACCAGCGGTCGTGCGAAATGACGAAGGTATTGCCGGGGAATTCCAGCAGCGCGTCTTCCAGCGCACGCAGGGTTTCGATGTCCAGGTCGTTGGAGGGTTCGTCGAGCAGCAGCACGTTGCCGCCCTGCAGCAGCGTCTTGGCCATGTGCAGGCGGCCGCGTTCACCGCCGGACAGCGAGCCCACCATCTTCTGCTGGTCCTGGCCCTTGAAGTTGAAGCGGCCGATGTACGCGCGCGACTGGATCTCCACGCCGTTGATGTTGAGGATGTCCAGGCCGCCCGAGATTTCCTGGAAGACATTGTGGTTGCCTTCCAGCTTGTCGCGGCTCTGGTCAACGTAGGCCAGCTGCACGGTCGGGCCCTTGATGATCTCGCCGGAATCCGGCTTCTCCTGCCCGGTGATCATCTTGAACAGTGTCGACTTGCCGGCGCCGTTCGGGCCGATGATGCCGACGATCGCGCCGCCGGGCACCAGGAAGCTCAGGTTGTCGATCAGCAGGCGGTCGCCGAACTTCTTGGACACGTTCTTGAACTCGATCACCGAGTTGCCCAGGCGCTCGCCCGGCGGGATGAAGATCTCGTTGGTCTCGTTGCGGCGCTGGTAGTCGACCGACTGCAGCTCTTCCAGGCGGGCCAGACGGGCCTTGCCCTTGGAACGGCCGCCCTTGGCGTTCTGGCGCGACCACTCCAGTTCCTTCTGGATGGCCTTCTGACGGGCCTTTTCCTGGTTGTCTTCCTGCTTCAGGCGCTCGTCCTTCTGGACCAGCCAGTCGGTGTAGTTGCCCTTCCACGGAATGCCGCGGCCGCGGTCCAGTTCGAGGATCCACTCGGCGGCGTTGTCGAGGAAATAGCGGTCGTGGGTGACCGCCACCACGGTGCCGGTGTAGCGGGCGAGGAACTGTTCCAGCCATTCGACGGACTCGGCGTCCAGATGGTTGGTCGGTTCGTCGAGCAGCAGCATGTCCGGCTTCTGCAGCAGCAGGCGGCAAAGGGCGACGCGACGCTTCTCACCGCCGGACAGCTTGCCGACGATCGCATCCCACGGCGGCAGGCGCAGCGCGTCGGCGGCTACGTCCAGCTGGTTCTCCAGCGTGTGGGCGTCACCGGCGGCGAGGATGGCTTCCAGGCGCTCCTGCTCCTTGGCGAGGGCGTCGAAGTCTGCACCTTCCTCGGCATACGCGGCGTAGACCGCTTCCAGCGCCGCCTGGGCCTGCAGCACGTCGCCCACGCCTTCCTCGACGGCCTGGCGGACGGTGTGTTCGGGGTTCAGCTCCGGCTCCTGCGCCAGGTAGCCGACCTTGATACCCGGCTGCGGGCGGGCTTCGCCTTCGAAATCCTTGTCCACGCCGGCCATGATCTTCAGCACCGTGGACTTGCCCGCGCCGTTGAGACCCAGCAGACCGATCTTCGCGCCCGGATAGAACGACAGCGAGATGTCCTTGATGATCTGCCGCTTCGGCGGGACCACCTTGCTGACCCGGTTCATGGTGTAGATGTATTGCGAGGACATGCTGGCTCCGGTACGCAGGCCCCGGCGCCCGGCCGGGCGACGGCGGGCGGGGAGGCAAAGGGGAAGGCGGCGATTATAGCCGCTCCGGCCCGCCCGACCGCTGGCTGAATACGTTTCGCCAACATGGCGTTGACGTGGCCGTAACCGTTTTCCAGCGGGAATCGGTTCAGATGTGATCCGCATGATGGGAGCCACGTGCCACACAGAGGGCTTTCCATGAATACCAAGCGTCTTTTCCAGAGCATGGCCTGCGCCATCCTCGCCTTCGCCGTCACCGCCCCCGTGCTTGCACGCGACCACGATCGCGGTCGCGACCGGGACCGCTCCAGCCACCATGATCGCCGCGACGACCGTCGGGACGATCGCCGCGACTGGCGTGAGGATCGCCGGGACGACCGCCGCGACTACCGCGACCAGCGCCAGGCCTACCGTCACGGCTACCACGATGGCCGTCGCTACGACGACCGGCGCTATTACGCGCCGCCTCGCGTCGTCTATCGCCCGGCACCGCCCAGCTACCACCGCTGGGCCAAGGGCCAGCGTTACCGGGACTACTACCGCGGCCCGGTCTACGTGGTGAACGACTACAACCGCTACCACGTGCGCCATCCTCCCCGCGGTTACCACTGGGTGCGCGACGACCGCGGCAACCTGCTGATGGTCGCCATCGCCACCGGCATCATCGCCGACCTGCTGCTGCACCACTGAGCCAGCGGGCACGATGCCCCGAAAAGCGCGCTCCGGCGCGCTTTTCCTTTTCCGGGGCAGGGTGGCCAGGGGCGGGGCGGGCTACAATCGGTCCTCCCGCCCGACCTGCCCCGGAGACCCGATGTTCCCGCGCGACGCCCGCATCGAAACCTACGATCCCGAACTGGCCCAGGCCATCGCCCATGAGGCGCGCCGGCAGGAGGATCACGTCGAGCTGATCGCCAGCGAGAACTACGCCAGCCCCCGCGTGTTAGAGGCCCAGGGCAGCGTGCTGACCAACAAGTACGCCGAGGGTTACCCGCACAAGCGCTACTACGGCGGCTGCGAGTACGTCGACATCGCCGAGCAACTGGCGATCGACCGCGTGAAGCAGCTGTTCGGCGCCGACTACGCCAACGTGCAGCCGCATTCCGGCTCGCAGGCCAACCAGGCCGTGTACTTCGCCCTGCTGCAGCCGGGCGACACCATCCTGGGCATGAGCCTGGCCCACGGCGGCCACCTGACCCACGGCGCCAAGGTCAACGCCTCGGGCAAGATCTTCAACGCCGTCCAGTACGGCGTGAACGACCAAGGCCTGATCGACTACGACGAAGTCGAGAAGCTGGCGCTGGAGCACAAGCCGAAGATGGTCGTGGCCGGCTTCTCCGCCTATTCGCAGGTGGTGGACTGGGCACGTTTCCGCGCCATCGCCGACAAGGTCGGCGCCTACCTCTTCGTCGACATGGCGCACGTGGCGGGCCTGGTCGCCGCCGGCGTCTATCCGAATCCGCTGCCGCATGCGCACGTGGTGACCTCGACCACCCACAAGACGCTGCGCGGCCCGCGCGGCGGCATCATCGTGGCCAGTCGTGCTGGTTTGGGGCCGGCGGGCGAGGAGATCGAGAAGAAGCTGCAGAGCATCGTCTTCCCGGGCATCCAGGGTGGTCCGCTGATGCACGTCATCGCGGCCAAGGCCGTGGCCTTCAAGGAGGCGCTGGAGCCGGAGTTCAAGAGCTACCAGGCGCAGGTCGTGAAGAACGCCCAGGCGATGGCGAAGACGATCATCGCGCGCGGCTACAAGATCGTCTCCGGCGGCACCGAGAACCACCTGATGCTGGTCGACATGATCGGCAAGGACGTCAGCGGCAAGGACGCGGAAGAAGCCCTGGGCAAGGCGCACATCACGGTCAACAAGAACTCCGTGCCGAACGATCCGCGCAAGCCCTTCGTGACCTCGGGCCTGCGCATCGGCACCCCGGCCGTGACCACGCGTGGCTATGGCGAACAGGACTGCATCGATCTGGCCAACTGGATCTGCGACGTGCTCGACGCGCCGAGCGACGAAGCGGTGCTTGCCAAGGTGCGTGACAACGTCACCGCGCAGTGCCGGAAGTACCCGGTCTACGGCTGACCGACGAAGATGCACTGCCCCTTCTGCCAGCACACCGATACTCGAGTGATCGATTCGCGCGTTTCCGAAGACGGCGCGACGATCCGTCGTCGTCGGGAGTGCGAGGCGTGCGGGGAGCGGTTCTCGACGCTGGAGAACATCGAGATCAAGCTGCCGGCGGTCATCAAGGGCGATGGCCGTCGCGACACCTTCGATGCGCGCAAGCTGCGCGCCGGTTTCGACCGTGCGCTGCAGAAGCGGCCGGTATCCGAAGAACAGATCGAGGCCGCCGTGCGGGCGGTGATCCATGCCATCCGCATGAGCGGTGAGCGCGAAATCGCCTCGCGCAAGATCGGCGAGTTCGTCATGGGCGAGCTGCGCAAGCTCGACCATGTCGGGTATGTGCGCTTCGCCTCGGTGTACCGCAGCTTCGAGGATGTGGCCGATTTCCGCGACGAGATCGAGAAGCTGGAACGCGATCTTCCCGCCGCCGGCCAACTGTCCCTGTTGAGCGGCGACGTGGTGCCGTTCGACAAGCACGCGGACAAGAACAAGAAGCGCTGAGCGTGCGCATCGAGGCGATCGGGCGGCACACCGCGTGCATCGAAACGCTCGCGCGCTGGCACCATCAGGAATGGGGCGGGCTATACGACGACTGGACGCTGGATGCCGCCACGGCTGAGTTGGCGGATCATGCGACGCGCGCGTCGGTACCGACCACGCTGCTGCTGATGGACGGAAAGGAGCTGCTGGGGTCGGTCAGCCTGCTGGTCGAGGACGCGCCTGCGCTGCAGGATCGTGGCAGTCCGTGGTTGGGCAGCCTGTTCGTATCGCCCGAAGCGCGGGGCCGCGGCGGCGGACGCGTGCTGGTCGAGGCAGCGGTCGCGCATGCCGCGCGTGAGGGTGTGGCGTTGCTTCGCCTGTTCACCCTGTGGCACGAGAGCTTCTATGCCTCGCTCGGGTGGCAAGTGGAAGAGCGCACGTCGCTGCACGGCACCCCGGTCGTCGTGATGTCGATCCGGCCGGCCGAGCGCGTGGCGCATACTGTCGCCCCTTCCGATGCAGCGTGACGACGCATGACCGATACCGCCTTTTCCGCGTTCGACCACCAGTGCATGGCGCGGGCGCTGCGGTTGGCCGAGCGCGGTGCCTACACCACGCGGCCGAACCCGATGGTGGGCTGCGTGATCGCGCAGGGTGCACAGGTCGTCGGAGAAGGCTGGCACCAGAAGGCCGGCGGTCCGCATGCGGAGGTGTGCGCGCTGCAGGCGGCAGGAGAGCAGGCGAAGGGGGCGACGGCGTACGTCACGCTGGAGCCCTGCGCGCATACCGGCCGCACCGGGCCATGTGCGGAGGCGCTGGTCGCCGCCGGGGTGACGCGCGTGGTCGCGGCGATGCGCGATCCGTTTCCCCAGGTGGATGGCGCGGGTTTCGATCGCCTGCGCGCGGCGGGCATCGAGGTGCAGGCCGGATTGATGGAAGCGCAGGCGCGACGCCTGAACCGTGGCTTCCTGTCGCGCGTGGAGCGCGGCCGGCCGTGGATGCGGGTGAAGCTGGCTACCAGCCTGGACGGTCGTACCGCGATGGCGAACGGCGATTCCAAATGGATCAGTGGCGAGGCATCGCGGCGCGACGTGATGCGCTGGCGGGCGCGCGCCGGCGCCATCCTCACCGGGGCAGGCACGGTGCTGGCCGACGACCCGTCGCTCACCGTGCGCTTCGGTGACGACACGGCCTTCGAGCCGCCGCTGCGGGTGGTGCTCGACCCTGGCCTGGCCACCGTCGCGCGCGGCAACGTGCGCCAGGGCGAGGCACCGACGCTCTATGTCCACACGGCCGAGGCCAAGCCGCCGCGCGATGTCGATGTCCAGCGCGTGGTCGCCCCGGCCACCGGCAGCAATTTCGATCTGAAGGCCGTGCTGGAACTGCTGGCTGGCCGGGGCATCAACGAAGTGCATGCCGAAGCGGGGGCCACGCTGGCAGGCGCGTTCGTGGCGGCGGGGCTGGCCGACGAGGTCCTGTTGTATGTGGCACCGATGCTGCTCGGCGACCAGGCACGGCCGCTGTTCGGCGGCCTGGGCATCCAGGCGATGGCGGAGCGGTTGACGCTGGAGATTGTGGACAGCCGCATGATTGGCGAAGATCACCGCCTCCTGCTGCAACCTGCCCGCTGACGCTCGCCATGGTGGCCTTCAAGGACCATTTTTCCGGGGTCGCCGACGTTTACGTCGCTTCCCGCCCCACGTATCCCGATGCGTTGTACGACGTGATCGCCGACGCCGTGCCCGCCAGCGCCCGTGTGTGGGAGCCCGGGGCCGGCAGTGGACAGGCCACGCGCGGGCTCGCCGCGCGTTTCGCCCACGTGCACGCCACCGACCCCAGCGCGGCACAGATCGAGCGCCATTGGGCGCACGGGCAGGCGGGCGGCAACGTCAGCCTCGCCGTCGAACCGGCGGAGACGACCGCGTTGCCGGACGCCAGCGTGGACCTGGTCGCCGTGGCGCAGGCGCTGCACTGGTTCGACCGCTACCGCTTCTTCGCCGCCTGCGAGCGCGTGCTGCGTCCCGGCGGCGTGCTGGCGGCCTGGACCTACCAGGACATCATTTTCGAAGACGACCTGGCCGAGGTCGCCGAGAAGGTCCGCGACGACATCGACCCGTACTGGCCGCCGGAACGCGCCGACGTGGACCTGGGCTACGGCGACTACGTGTGGCCGTTCGAGTTCGTCCCGACGCCCCGCCTGTGGCTGACCGCGGAATGGAACCTGCCCACGCTGCTGGGGTATTTCGGCAGCCTGTCCGCCACCGGCAGTTATCGCGCGGCCACGGGCGAGGATCCGGTCTACGCGCACACGCCCGCCCTGGCCGAGGTCTGGGGCGATCCGCAGCGGGTGCGCACCATGCGCTGGCCGCTGATCCTGCACCTGCGCCGCAAGCCGGCCTGACATCCCGCGGAACACTCCGTTCGCCGGCGGGTGCCGGGTGCGGCGTGTAGAATGCGCGGGCCGGTCCGCCGGCATACCACCAACGACGTCTTCAGGGCGGGGTGCGATTCCCCACCGGCGGTAGGTCGCCCAGCGACGAGCCCGCGAGCGCCTTGGGCGGCATGCGATTACCCCGCAAGAGTCCGCACGTTCCCGTGCGGACTCGCCAAAGCCGCCGAAGGGTCAGCAGATCCGGTCAGATGCCGGAGCCGACGGTCATAGTCCGGATGAAAGAAGACGGCATCGCCGAACCGCGCGGAAGCGCGGCGTCGTGCGCCTGCCTTCGCGCCCGGAGGCGTCTCCGCTTTGCTTTCGCGAGAGACGTTGCATGCCTTCCACGCTTCCCACCGCTTTCCCCGTCCTCCTGCAGGAGGCCTGCTGATGTTCACCGGCATCATCGAAGGCGTCGGCCGCATCGCAGCGCTTGAACCCGTGGGCGGCGACGTCCGACTGACCGTGGCCGTGGGGACGCTGCCGTTCGACGCGGTGCGGCCGGGCGAGAGCATCGCGGTCAACGGTGTATGCCTGACCGTGATCGCGTTCGACGCCGCCAGCTTCCAGGCCGACGCCTCCACCGAAACCCTCTCGCTGACGACGCTCGGCGGCCTGGCCGCAGGCGCGCTGGTGAACCTGGAGCGGGCGATGCGCCCCACCGACCGCCTCGGCGGCCACCTGGTCAGCGGCCATGTCGACGGCGTCGGCCGCGTGCTGTCCGTGCACGAGGATGCGCGCGCGCAGCGCTGGCGATTCGCCGCCCCGGCGCCGCTGTTGAAGTACATCGCGAAGAAGGGCTCGATCTGCGTCGATGGCGTGAGCCTGACGGTCAACGAAGTGGACGGCGAAGGATTCGAGGTCGCGCTGATCCCGCACACGGTGGCGCACACCGCGTTCTCGCAGGCCGCCGTCGGCGATGCGATGAACCTGGAAATCGACCTGGTCGCGCGCTACGTCGAGCGCCTGCTGGGCGAGAGGAGCGGCGCATGAACTTCGCCCCGATTCCCGAATTGCTGGAAGAAATCCGCAACGGCCGCATGGTCGTCATCGTCGACGACGAGGACCGCGAGAACGAAGGCGACCTGATCATGGCGGCCGAGCTGGTCAAGCCGTCCGACATCAACTTCATGGTCACCCACGCGCGCGGCCTGGTCTGCCTGTCGCTGACCCGCGAACGCTGCACGCAACTGGGCCTGGCGCCGATGGTGCAGACGAACACGGCGCAGTTCCATACCAACTTCACCGTCAGCATCGAGGCCGCCGAGGGCGTCACCACCGGCATCTCCGCCTACGACCGCGCACACACGGTGCGTACCGCGGTGCGTCCCGATGCGAAACCCACCGACCTCAGCCAACCCGGCCACATCTTCCCGCTGATCGCCCAGCCCGGCGGTGTGCTCACCCGCGCCGGCCATACCGAAGCCGCCAGCGACCTGCCGCTGCTCGCGGGCCTGGAGCCGGCCGGTGTGCTGGTCGAAGTGCTGAACCCGGACGGCACCATGGCGCGACGTCCGCAGTTGGAAGTGTTCGCGCGCGAGCACGGCCTGAAGATGGGATCGATCGCCGACCTGATCGCCTATCGCCTGGCCACCGAGCACACCGTGGAGCGCATCGACGCGCGCGACATCGAGACCGAGTTCGGTCCGTTCCGGCTGGTGACCTATCGCGACCGCATCGCCCATGACCTGCATTTCGCCCTGGTCCGTGGTACGCCAAGCAAGGACTCGCCCACGCTGGTACGCGTGCAGGTGGAGAACCCGTTGAGCGATCTGCTGCACTGGCGCCGCGACGATTTCGGCGTGCACGCGACCGATGCGCTGCGCGCGATCGCGGCGGAAGGGCAGGGCGTGATGGTGGTGCTCTCCGAGCCCCGCAACGCCGAGGCGCTGCTGGCCCGCCTGCGCAAACAACCCGAGGTGCGTGCAAACGCCAAGGATGTGGGGCAGTGGCGTCGCAACGGCGCCGGTGCGCAGATCCTGGCCGACCTCGGCCTGGGCCGGCTGCGCGTGCTGGGCACCCCGCGCCGCCAGGTCGGCCTGGCCGGGTTCGGGCTCGACGTGGTCGAGTACGTCCAGCCCTGACCGGCCTCGGCAGACCGGCCGCCCGCCCCGGCTGGTAGACTTCCCCACCCCCAAGGAACCCGCCATGTCCCATTACGAAGGCGATCTGCGCGCGCCCGACGGCGCCCGCTTCGCGATCATCGCCAGCCGCTGGAACCCGCGCATCACCGATGTGCTGGTGGCCGGCGCGCGCCAGAGCCTGGCCGGCAACGGCGTGGGCGAGGACATGATCGACGTGGTACGGGTGCCCGGTGCGTGGGAGATCCCGCTTGCCGCCGCGCGGCTGGCCGCCTCGGGCGACCATGCCGCCCTCATTGCGCTGGGCTGCGTGATCCGTGGCGACACGCGCCACTACGAACACGTCGCCGATCGTTGTGCCGAAGGCCTGATGCGCGTACAGCTGGACACCGGCGTGCCGGTGCTCAACGGCGTGCTGGCGGTCGAGCGCATCGAGGATGCCGAAGCGCGTGCCGGTGGCAGCCATGGCAACAAGGGCGAAGAAGCCGCACTGGCCGCCATCGAGATGGCGCAGTTGCTGGAACAGTTGCCGTAACCCAGGACATCGCAGGAGCCCACGTGAGCCGACAACATCATCCCCAGCGCAAGGACGGCGTCGATCCGGTCACGCGCGCACGCGCACGCCGCCGCGCCCTGCAGGCCGTCTACGCATGGCAGATGTCGGGCGGCGAAGTCGGCCAGGTCATCGCGCAGTTCGCGCACGAGCAGGCGCACGAGATCGCCGACCTCGAGTACTTCGAGGACCTGGTGCGCGGCGTCGTGCGGCACCGTGCGTCGCTGGACGAAGCGCTGCTGCCCTTCCTCGATCGTGCCGTCGAAGAAGTGGACCCCATCGAGCGCGCCGTACTGCGCATCGCTGCCTACGAACTGATCCACCGCCTCGACGTGCCGTATCGCGTGGTACTGAACGAAGCCATCGAAACCGCCAAGCGCTTCGGTTCCGAGCACGGGCACACCTACATCAACGGCGTCCTCGACCACGCCGCCATCGAATGGCGGTCCGCCGAGGCGCAGGCGCGCCGCTGACGTGCACGGCGGCAACGCCCGGTTCCCTGCAGAAGAACGTGACGCTTTGCTCGCGCTGAAGGGCGTCGGGCCCACCGTGGTGCAACGGCTCGAGCAGATGGGAATCGCTTCGCTGCGGCAACTGGCCGCCACCGAACCCTCGGAGATCGTCGTCAGTGCCGCAGGCCTGACGGGATCCACCTGCTGGAAGAACAGCCCGCAGGCGCGCGCGGCCATCCAGTCCGCGGTCGATTTCGCGCGGTCGCGCGACTGACGCCGTCATGGGCGCCGGCGAATTCGATCTGATCGCCCGCATCCGTGCCCGCGCAGGCACGCGCGCCGATGTCGTGCTGGGCATCGGTGACGACGCGGCCCTGCTCGCGCCGCCACCCGGCCGACAACTGGTGGTCACCGCCGACACGTTGAACGACGGCATCCATTTTCCCCGTGGCACGCGGGCGGCCGATATCGGCTGGAAGGCGCTGGCGGTGAACCTCTCCGATCTCGCTTCGATGGGTGCCGACCCCGCGTGGTGCACGCTGTCGCTGTCGTTGCCGCAGTCCGACCCGGCGTGGATCGACGGCTTCCTCGATGGCTTCGCCGCGCTGGCGGCCCACCACGGCATCGTGCTGGTGGGCGGCGATACGACGCGCGGTCCGCTGTCGGTGTCGGTCACCGCGATGGGGTTCGTCGAACCCGGACGCGCGCTGCGGCGAGATGGCGCACGTGTCGGCGACGACATCTGGGTGACCGGCACGCTGGGCGATGCGGCCGGCGCGCTGGCGCTGCTGGAACGCACGCCTGTCGATGCACTGCGGGTGCGCCTGGACCGGCCAACGCCGCGCATGGAAGCAGGTCGCGCGCTCGTCGGACTTGCAAGCGCATGCGTGGATGTTTCTGACGGATTGCTGGCCGATCTCGGTCATGTCGCTGTGCGTAGCGGACTGGGCGCGCGGGTCGAGATCGATGCGCTGCCGGCGTCCGATGCCTTGTGCGCGACGTTCGACGCGGTCACGCGCTTGCCGATGCAGGCGAGTGGTGGCGACGACTACGAACTCTGTTTCACGGCGCCTGCCGACGCGCGTGCCGGCATCGCGGCGCTGGCATCCCGGCTCGATCTGCGGATCACCCGGATCGGCCGCATGGGGGCGGGCGAGGGCGTGCATCCCGTGCGCGCCGATGGCGAGCCATGGACGCCGCCGCGTCGCGGCTACGATCACTTTTCCGAGTCCTGATGCCCTTGTAGGAGCGACGTAAGTCGCGACCGCGACCCCTGCGTGCCCCGCAAACCGCCGGCAGCACGCTGGCTATCCGTTGCCCGTTCCTTGATGGTCGACGAACGCTGACGACGTGCGGTCGCGACTTACGTCGCTCCTACAAAGGGATGAGGGTGGCGGCAGCACCTTGCCCGGATTGAGGATCCCGTCGGTATCCAGCGCGAGCTTGATCGCCCGCATCGCATTGAGCGTCGCCGCGTTGAACGCCTCCGCCATGAAATCGCGCTTGCTCAGGCCGATGCCGTGTTCGCCCGACAGCGTGCCGCCCAGCGCCAGCACCTGAGCGAAGACCTTCGGCAATGCGGCGTGCGCACGCGCCGTCTCGGCGGCATCGCCGTCGTCGTACATGATGTTGACGTGCAGGTTGCCGTTGCCGGCATGGCCGAACACGACGATGGGCAGGTCCACGTCCGACGCCAGCGTCTCCATGGCGGCCACCAGATCGGGGATGCGCGATACCGGTACCACCACGTCTTCGTTGATCTTGCCGGGCTTGATCGTGCGCAGTGCCGGCGAAAGCGCACGGCGTGCGGCCCACAGCCGGTCGCGTGCAGTACCGTCCTGTGCCACGTCCAGCGCGATCATGCCGTCGCCCTCCGCCGCGTCAGCCAGTGCCTGCAGCGCATAGGGCAGCGTGTCGTCGTCGCCGTCGGCTTCGACCAGCAACATGGCGCCGGCTTCCGGTACATCGCTGCCGTTGCGGCGGATCAATGCGATGGCGCTGCCATCCATGAACTCCAGCATCGTGGGCGTCGTCGGCCGCGCCATGATGCGGGACACGGCAGCAGCGGCTGTGGCCGCGTCGCGATAGAGCACGCGCAGGCCGGCTTGCGCGTGCGGTCGCGGCGCGAGCTTGAGCGTCGCTTCGACGATCAGCGCGAGCGTGCCTTCGCTGCCGACGATCAGGTGGGTCAGGTCGTAGCCGGTGGCGTCCTTGGTGTAAGCGCCGCCGCAGCGGATCAGTTCGCCCGTGCCAGTGACCGCGACCAGCCCCAGCACGTTGTCGCGCGCAGTGCCGTACTTCACTGCGCGCGGTCCGCCGGCATTCGTGGCGAGGTTGCCGCCGACGCTGCAGGTCTCGGCACTGGAGGGGTCCGGCGGCCAGAACAGGCCGTGCGGCGCGAGCGCGTGCTGAAGGTCGCCGTTGAGGACGCCCGGCTGCACCACCACGCAACGGTCGGCTGCGCGCACTTCGACCACGCGGTTCATGCGTGCGAACGACACCACCACGCCACCTTGTGTCGGTACGGCTGCGCCAGTCGTGCCCGTGCCCGCGCCGCGCGCGACGATCGGCACGCGATGTTCGCGGCAGGCGCGCACGATCGCGACGACATCTTCCTGCGTACGCGGCAACGCCACGGCCGCCGGCATGGCCCAACGTCGCGAGTCATCGCCGCCGAAGGGGCGACAGGCCTCGCCGGTCAACCAGCCATCGCCAAGCCGGGCGGCAAGAGCATCGTGCACTGCGGGAGGGAGGCGAGGGTCCATGGTGCCGGGCGGTCAGATCTCGTCCGCGCGGAACGCATCGCGGATCCATTCGAGGTGCGGTGACGCCGGATCGCCCTGCGCATCGATCACGTCGAAGCGGCAGGGTGCGTCGGCGAGCGCGGGGTGGTCCTGCAGGAAGCGGTGCGCGGCGTGCACCAGGCGGCGGCGCTTGCCGATATCGACCGAGGCGCTGCCGCCACCAAACGCCTGCGATTGGCGATAGCGCACTTCCACGAACACCACCGACGGCATGCCCGGTCGGGTGGCGTCGTGCATCACCAGGTCCAGTTCGCCGCCGCGGTACGCCGCATTGGCGGCAATATCGGTCAGGCCGGCACGCCGCAGCAGCGCGCGGGCCGCGGCCTCGACGGCCTGCCCGCGCGCGCGGCGATCAACCGCCATCCGCGATCGGTGCGGCGCGTCCGCCGGTGAAGGTCGACCATGACGGCGTACGCACCACGTTGCCGAACCCGTCCAGTTGCAGGCGTCCGGTGGCGCCGCGGATCTCGGCATTCGCGCCGGTCGCCAGCTTTTCCAGGTAGGCCGTCAGCAGCCAGGCGTCGTAGCCGAACGCGAACAGGCGCGCGGCAGGACCGCGTGCGGTCGGGACGCGCTCTCCGGTGACGCTGGCGGCAGGCAGGGCCGGCACGCCGCGCGAGGTCCAGGCTTCGGTCGGGAAGGCGATGCCATCGAGCGCCATGTCTTCTTCCGGCTTGCCCGTCCCCGAGGTGAGCTGCGACGTCCCCACGCGCGTCTTGCCGCCCAGGCCGGCCAGGGCCAGTTGCGGCGTCAGCGCGCGGGCCGTGCTGCCGCGCACGGCCAGGAACACGGCATCGGCGCCTTCCTGCGACGCGGTGGCCAGCGCGGCCGACAGATCGCCCGGTACGTCCTGCACGCGCACCACGCGGGTGACCTTGCCGCCGCGCTCGGCGAAGCGCGTGGCGAAGGCCTGCGATGCGCGACGGCCATTGTCGTCGCTGCCCTCGATGACCAGCGCCGCGCGGCGCTCGCGTGCGAACAGGTATTCGGCGGCCGCGATCCCGTCGTCTTCGGGCGCCAGCGAGAAGCCGGCATTGCCGTCCGGCACGCTCACGGTGCCGCGGTTGAGCACCAGCAGCGGGGTGGCGAGCTGGGGCTGCTGGAACAGCGCGCTTACTTCGTCCCGACCCAGCGGGCCGACCACGAAGTCAGCGCCCTCGGCGGTCGCGCGCGCATACGCCGCGGTCGCGCCCGCGGCGGTGCCGGTGGTGTCGTAGAACTGGATGTCGGGGCGACGGCGACGCTCACCGTAATAGCCGGCCAGCAGGCCATCGCGGACGGGCGCAGCAGCCGTGGCGAGGTTGCCGGACAGCGGCAACAGCACGGCCAGCTTCACCGGCGGGCGGTATCCGTCCGCCTCGGCGGGCGGACGGTTGCCGGCGTCGAAGCGCCACTGGGCGCCACGATCGAACGGGCGCGGCAGCGGCAGTCCGCGGCGCTGCAGCGCGCGGCCGGCGAAGTTGTACAGCGGGTCGCCCACCGGCAGGGCCGCGGCGTCGCGGGTGAGGGTGGCGTCGTCGAGCGTGGCGAGCAGGCGGTCGATTTCGCGTGCGTTGTCGCTGCGCGCCTGACCGGTGAGGGCACTGTCCTGGCGGGCCAGCGTGGCGGCATTGGCGAACGCGGGGGCGAAGCGTGCGGACGATGTGACGGGGCTCGTGCCCGGCGTGGTCGCGCAACTGGCGAGCAGGGCGACCAGCAGCAATGCCGCCAGGGCCCGGGCGGGACGGAGGCGTGCGGAAAGCGTGCGTGCGACAGGCAGGTCCAAGGGCATCGTCGATGTTCAGGCAGGGGAACCGGGCTACGATTCTACCCCCAGCCACCGAGCCCCACTGGAATGCCTGCCGGAACCCTGTTCATCGTCGCCACCCCGATCGGCAACCTCGGCGACCTGACGCCCCGGGCACTGGAGACGCTGCGAAACGTGGCGGCGATCTGCGCCGAGGACACACGCCGCAGCGGCCAGCTGATGTCGCACTTCGGCGTGTCCACGCCGCTGGTGGCCCTGCATGAACACAATGAGGACGCACTGGCCCTGCGCGTGGTCGAACGCCTGCTGGCCGGCGACTCCCTCGCGCTGGTGAGCGACGCCGGCACGCCGCTGGTCAGCGACCCCGGGTTCCGTCTGGTGCGCGCCGCGCGCGCGGCCGGCATCAAGGTCAGTCCGCTGCCGGGCGCCTGCGCGGCCATCGCCGCCTTGAGCGTGGCCGGATTGCCGAGCGACCGCTTCACGTTCGAAGGCTTCCTGCCGGCCAAGGCGTCCGCGCGACGCGAGCAGCTGCAGCGCCTGGCAGGGGAAGCCCGCACGCTGGTGTTCTACGAGTCCTCGCACCGCATCGCGGAGTCGCTGGCAGACATGCGCGCCGCGTTCGGCGACTACCGTCCCGCGGTACTGGCGCGCGAACTGACCAAGCTGTTCGAAACCGTCCTCGACGGCACCCTGGCCGAGCTGCAGGCACGCGTCGACGCCGACGACAACCAGCGCAAGGGCGAGTTTGTCGTCATGGTGCAGGGCGCGCCGGACGACGAGACGGCGCAACTCGCAGAGGGTCGTCGCGTCTACGCGCTGCTCAACGCCCACCTGCCGCCGTCGGCAGCCGCCAAGCTCGCTGCCGAGATCACCGGCGCGCCGAGGAAGGAGTTGTATGGCGGCCTGGTCTCGAAGAAAAAGGAATGAAGATGAGAATGCGTGAACGGCTCAAGGCCGCCGTCGCGACGCTGGTCATGGTGGCGGCATCGCCCGCGGCGATCGCGTCGACCCCGCCGGACGCCCGTGAGCGGTTCCGCCAGCTGGTGGCGGAGAGCCAGAAGGCCGATGACGCGCTGCATCCCCTGCGTCTCGCCGAGCGCGGCCTGCCCCCGACCGGGGCCGTTTTCGTCGACCCCCAGAGCGAGGCCTTCGCCCTGCGGCTGGCGACGAACAAGCGTGCCGAACTGTCGGTCCTGGCCGGCATAGACCGCGCCTCACTGGCCGAGAAGGACCAGATCGCCTACGACGCGTTCCGCTACCAGGCCGAGCAGGCGCTCGGCGACATCGACAGCGGCATCCATGCGATCCGCAACCTGGTGCCGCTGAACGCCTCCTTCGGCCTGCACGTCGAGTTCCCCGACTATCTGTCGGGCGTCCGCTTCAAGACGGTCGAAGACTACGAACGGGGGCTGGCCCAGCTGGAAGGCTTCGTCGGGTACATGGACAGCACGGTCGATCGCCTGGAGCAGGGAATGGCCCGGGGCTACCACCAGCCCAAGGTGGTGGTGAACAACATCCTGGCGCAGGTCGAAGCCTTCCTGAAGCTGCCGGTCGAGGAGAATCCCTTCTACTCCCCGGTGACGCGGTTCCCTGACGCCATCGGGACCGCGGACCGCACCCGCCTGGAGGCCGCGTATCGCCAGGCCATCGAAGGTCGCGCCGCACCGGCCTACGCGCGCTGGCGCACGTTCCTGCGCGAACGCTATCTGCCGGGCGCCACCGAGGGCGTCGGCCTGTGGGCGATGAAGGACGGCGAGCGGGTCTATGCGTCCCTGCTGGTCCAGCACACCACCACGAAGATGAGCGCGCAGCAGATCCACCAGTTGGGTGTGGCGGAAGTGGCCAGGATCCGCACCGCCATGGAACAGGCGCGCCAGGCGACCGGCTTCGACGGCGACCTCCCGGCCTTCTTCGAACACGTCCGCACCGGGCCGCAGTTCTACTATTCGGAGCCGAAGGACCTCATCGACCACTTCGAGCGCATCGAAACAAAGGTCTGGGAGCGGATGCCAGACCTGTTCTCGCGTCGTCCGCGTGCCGCATTCGAGCTGCGTCCGCTGCCGGCGCTGGGCGACCAGCGGGGCACGGGCTACTACCGCGCCGGTCCGCCGGACGCGTCGGAGCCCGGCGTCCTGTTCTTCAACATGGCCATGTTGAACACGCGTCCCATCCCGACTCTGGAGACGCTGGAACTACACGAGGGCGTGCCCGGCCACCACTACCAGATCTCGCTGGTCCAAGAGGACGAGAGCCTGCCGGACCTGCTGCGTTTCGGGCAGGTGCCCGCCACCGCCTACACCGAGGGCTGGGGCCTGTATGCCGAATCCCTGGGGCAGGAACTGGGCATGTTCACCGACCCCTACCAATGGTTCGGCCATCTGGACATGGAAATGCTGCGCGCCGTGCGCCTGGTGGTCGACACCGGTCTCCATGCCATGCACTGGGACCGTCAACGCGCGATCGACTACATGCTGGCCAACACCTCCATGGCCCCGCGCGACGTGGCGGTGGAGATCGATCGCTACATCACCAATCCGGGCCAGGCCTGCGCCTACAAGGTGGGTGAACTGAAGTTGCAGGAACTCCGGCGGCGTGCGACCGAACGCCTGGGTGCGGATTTCGACATCCGGCGTTTCCACGACCAGGTGCTGGACACCGGTGCCCTGCCGCTGGACGTGCTGGAAGCCAAGATCGACCGCTGGCTGATGTCGAGCGGGGCCACGCGGTAGGCCGTGGGTATGCGTCCTGTTCGGAGAGATTGCATGGTCTCGTTCTGCGTTCCGGCCTCCCGGCACTCGAGGCTCGGGACGCCTTGCTTTGGAGGTGCACCTGATGCGTCGTCGTGAATTGCTGGTCGGCGCCGTGGCGCTCGGCCTGACGTGGCCCCTGGCCGCGCGCATGGCCGGTTCGAAGCCTGTCGTCGACACAACGGGGAATGCGCCCACCGAGGACGTCCGCCTGGCGGACCTGCTGCAACGCCATGCCCAGGCCCTCAAGGCAGAGGAGGGTGGACCGGACCGCCTGGCCGACTATTCGCTGGCCGCTCGCGCGCGTCATCGGCAGGCGACGGCGCGGCGCCTGGACGAACTGGGCAGGATCGACCGTGCCGCACTTTCGGCCGCCGCCGCGCTGGACTACGACACGGCCCGCTTCGTCTACGAGGCCATGGCGGACCAGTACGGGCGCTACGGTTTTTCCGACATCAACCTGCGGCCCAGCCCTTATGTCGTCAGCCAGATGAACGGTGCCTACTTCTGGCTGCCGGACGGCATCGGTGGACGCTCGCCCATGAAGGACGCGGCGGATGCCGACCGCTATCTGGACAGGCTGGGCCAGTTCGCCGTGGCCCTGGACCAGGAAACCGAACAGATCCGCCACGACGCGGGCCTGGGTGTCATCCCCCCGCATTTCATTCTGGCCAAGACCCTGAAGCAGCTCGCGACCTTGCGCGATGCCGCGCCCAGCGGCAATCCATTGACGACGTCGGCACTCGCGCGTGCGCGCGACGCCGGGATCGCCGATCTGGACCGTCGCGCCTCGGCGATCCTGGTCGGGCGTATCGTGCCTGCCCTGCAACGCCAGAGCGAGGCGCTCGCAGCCTTGATGCCCCGCGCCGATGATCGTGCAGGCGTGTGGGCCAAGCCGGACGGCGAGGCTTACTACGCCTCGGCGCTGCGTTCCAACACCACCGCCCGCTACGCGCCAGGCGAGCTGCATCGACTCGGCCTGACGTGGGTGGAGGAACTGTCGGCCGAGATCGATCAGCTGCTGCGCGCCGAGGGTCTGACCGGTGGATCGGTGGGTGAGCGCATGGCCGCCCTCGATCGCGATGCGCGCTTCCTCAAGCCGGACACGGACGCGGGACGCCGGGCGATCATCGACTACGCCAGCGCACACCTGGATCGGATCAGGGGCCTGCTGCCACGGGGGTTCCGCGTGATTCCGGATCGACCGGTCGAAGTGCAGCGCATCTCGCCCGCGATCCAGGACGGCGCGCCAGGCGCGTTCTACAGCGCCAGCAGCGATCCCGCCCAGCCCTCGACCATCTTCCTCAACCTGCGCTCGGTCGCGGAGAACGCGCTGTGGCGCATCCCGACGCTGCTGCATCACGAAGGCATACCCGGTCACCATTTCCAGGACAGTGTGCTGCGCGAGGCGGGTGGACTGTCGCTGTTCCGGCGCACGGTGCGCTTTTCGGCGTGGACCGAGGGCTGGGCCCTGTATGCCGAACAACTGGCGGATGAGATCGGTGCATTCGAAGGCGATCCGTTCGGGCGAATCGGCTACCTGCAGGGCCAGTTGTTCCGTGCCTGCCGTGTCGTCGTCGACACCGGCATCCACCACGCGCGCTGGACCCGCCAGCAGGCCATCGACTGGATGGTGGCCAACGCCGGCGAACATCGCGATGCCGCCGAGCGCGAGATCGACCGCTATTGCGTCTACCCGGGGCAGGCCTGCAGCTTCATGGTCGGCAAGCAGCAGATTCTGGCGACGCGCGAGAAGGCCCGGCAGCGCCTGGGCACGCGGTTCGACACGCGCGCCTACAACGACTTCATCCTGGCGTCCGGGCCGCTTCCCATGGATGTCCTCGATGGGGCAGCGGCGCTCGCGTGAATCATGCCGGTGTCGAGGAAGGCGCGGGAAATGGGTGAGGGATGATGCTCATGCGAGGGATGACTGCGGGGGAGCCGCGACAGCACGCCAGGGCCTGGCGGGTATTCCGCGTATTCCTTCGGCTTGGGCTGGTTTCATTCGGCGGCCCCATCGCCCATCTCGGCTATTTTCGCGATGAGTTCGTAGCGCGACGCCAGTGGCTGACGGACAGTGCGTACGCGGAGCTGGTCGCGCTCTGCCAGTTCCTGCCCGGTCCGGCCAGCAGCCAGGTGGGCATGGCCATTGGCTTGTCGCAGGCAGGCATCCGCGGCGCCGTCGCGGCGTGGTGCGGGTTCACCTTGCCGTCCGCGGTGTTGATGGTGCTGTTCGCGCTTGGACTCGTGCATTGGGGCAGCGCCTTGCCCGCCGAATCGCTGCACGGTTTGAAGTGGGTCGCGGTTGCCGTGGTGGCGCAGGCCGTATGGGCGATGGGGCGTTTGTTCTGCATCGATGCACCGCGCGTGCTGATGGCGGTGGCAACGACGCTGGTCGTGGTGTGTTGGCCACACGCATGGGTGCAGTGGCTGTTGATCGCGGCGGGTGCCATGACGGGTCTGGTGTTGCGACGTGCGCCCGATGCGGCCGAAGCCGGTGGCATGACGGTGCTGCTGTCCGCGCGTACCGGCGTGGCGATGCTGGTGGCCTTCTTGATCCTGCTGTTGCTGCTGCCGTGGGTGGCGCGGTATTCCATGGCGCCAGCCGTGCAGGTATTCGATCCGTTCTACCGCACGGGTGCGCTGGTTTTCGGTGGCGGCCACGTGGTGCTGCCCTTGCTGCAGGCGGAAGTAGTGGCGCCTGGCTGGATCGGCACGGATGAATTCCTTGCCGGTTACGGCTTCGCCCAGGCGCTGCCTGGGCCTTTGTTCGCGTTCTCCGCTTTCCTGGGGACTGCCATGTCCGCCGGGCCGGGTGGCTGGCTGGGCGCGATGGTGTGCCTGCTTGCGATTTTCCTGCCTTCCTTCCTGCTGATCGTGGGTGTGTTGCCCTTCTGGTCGCGCGTACGCCGTCAGCGAGGCGTGCAGGCCGCGGTGGCCGGAGTCAATGCGGTGGTGCTGGGACTGTTGCTGGCAGCACTCTATGACCCGCTATGGACCACGGCCGTGCGTGACTGGCGCGACGTGGCGTGGATTGCCGTGGGCGTGGTGATGCTGATGTGGGCGAAGTTGCCGCCATGGTTGATGGTGCTGTTGCTGGGTCTCGGCGGTGCCGCATCCGCCTGGCTGTCGGGTTAGCGACATGGCCGTTGTGCGACAATACGCGCGGCGGAGTCGGCCAGACAGTCGCGTCATTGGAAACAATGCCGAGGAAAGTCCGGGCTCCACAGGGCACGGTGCCAGGTAACGCCTGGGCGGCGCGAGCCGACGGAAAGTGCAACAGAAAGATACCGCCGATGGCTCTTCGGAGATCAGGCAAGGGTGAAATGGTGCGGTAAGAGCGCACCGCGAGTCCGGCAACGGACCGGCACGGCAAACCCCACCGGGAGCAAGACCAAATAGGGAGGCTATGCTGCGGCCCGCAGTGTCTCCGGGTAGGTTGCTTGAGCGTAACGGTGACGTTGCGCCTAGAGGAATGACTGTCCACGACAGAACCCGGCTTATCGGCCGGCTCCGCCGCTGGTTTTCCTGCGCAAGCGCAGGAAAGCCCCCAAAGTTTGCGTTCGCAAACGTTGGGCCCCGAGCCTTGCTGCCATACCCCCATCCGCACCTGCGGTGCGGATCGCCCCCTGACTCAGGGGGCTGGTGAAGCGAAGCTCCGGTGGCGCTCTGTAGGAGCGACGTGAGTCGCGACCGCAAACCGTCATCTGCGACGGTGCCGGGTTAGGCGTCGGCCCCGATCCGCAACGTCGTCTCCCCCTCGAATACCCCCTCCGGCCCGAACCTCCGCTCGCTGATCCACCCATGCCCCGCATGATCGATGGCGATCAGGGTACTGGCGCGGGTGCCATAGCGTTCGCCACGGATGAAGGCCGGCGACAGCCTGCGTTCGACGTCGATGCCTACGCCGGTCTCGGGAAGGCGGTCGTCGGGCGCGGGGGTTTCGTCCGCCAGCGCGCTCCAAAGCGTATCGACTTCATCCCTCTCCGCCGACACCCATGCGGCGAGTCGCTCCTTGAGCGCCATCGTCTTTGGCCAAGCCTCGTCGAGGTCGCCATTGGACAAGCCGTGCAGACCCGGTGCGAGCGTGATCCGGCGCGGCGTGGGGTAGTTGCTCACGTAGTCGCAATCGGCGGCGTCCGCGAGCAGCAGGTTGAACGGGGCAAAGGCTTCGGCGGCCACCAGCACGCCGGTGGCGCGGTGCGTCGCACCGTCGGGCGACTGCAGGAAACCGGCCGCCAGCTGACCCCTAGACGGAGCCCCCGGAATCCGGATGGCCGGATCGCGCACGTTGGTGACCACCGCCACCCGCCCGCCGGCGTCCGCCCCGGCCCAGGTGCCGCCCGACTGCAGGTCCCGGCCTGCCATCACGTGGGGCGATGCCTCCCAGTGCGCCAGCGCGGCCGTGGGTCGGGCGTGGAACTCGTCGCGGTTGCCTGCCAGCAGCAGCCGCCAGCGCGGGTGGACCTTCCAGGCGAGGGCGACGAGGCACATGGGCCGATTCTGGGCCTCCGGTTTGCGCAGTTCCACCCGGGAGCGCCGGCGCGGACGAGACGGGATGTGAAACGACGGTCACCTCACTGAATCGTCCCTCAATCTCAAAATTTGAGACGAAACAGCAACTTGTGGATAAGGCTTGAACAAGTCTCTGAAGTTTGCTGCAAGCCATTGATCCGCCAAGTGATTTAGGCGGTCGTTTCCTGTTGACAACCCTGTGTGCGCTGCTAAGGTGGGCAACAGAGGGAAAACCGGGTTTTCAGTGGTTTTTCGTGGTTCAATTGATCGCTCATTCGCGTGTCGGGAAGGCAGGGGCAGTGTTTCAGGGTGAGACCGCCATCACAGTGGACGACAAGGGACGGCTCGCGGTGCCCACCGCGTACCGTGACCTCGTCGCGCGCGAGTGCGGCAATCGTCTGGTGATCACCTACAACCCCTTCGAGGGCGGCAGCCTCTACCTGTACCCCGAGAAGGTATGGCAGCGCGTCCGTGATGAGGTCAGCAAGCTGCCCAGCACCCAGAAGGCGCACCGCAGCCTGCAGTTGAAGCTGATCGGCGCCGCGTCGCCGGTCGAGCTGGACGGCAACGGCCGCATCAGCATCCCGGCCAGCCATCGCAGCGCGGTGGGAATCGAGAAAAAGGCCGTGCTGCTCGGCATGGGCGAGAAGTTCGAACTCTGGAGCGAACAGGCGCACCACGCGCAGATCCGTCAGTCCCTCACCGACGACGATCTGAGCGCACACATGCTCGAGCTGCGCTTGTGAGCAAGGGTGACGGCAAGCGGCAGTCCGCGCCGGCCGATCACCTCCCCGCGCTGCACTTGCCGGTGTTGTACACGCAGGTCATGGAAGGGCTGCAGGTGAAGGAGGACGGAACATATCTGGACGGCACCTTCGGGCGTGGAGGCCACGCGCGCGGCGTGCTGCAACACCTCGGCCCGGGAGGCCGGCTGCTGGTGATGGACAAGGATCCCGAAGCGATCGCCCATGCCGAACGGATGTTCGCGGGCGATGCGCGCGTGTCGATCTTCCGCGGCAGCTTCGCGTCCCTGGCAGCATGGAATGAAACCGCGGCCGGCCTGGCCGGCGTGCTGCTGGACCTGGGCGTGTCCTCGCCGCAACTCGACGTGGCCGAGCGCGGCTTCAGCTTCGGCAAGGACGGTCCGCTCGACATGCGCATGGATCCCGAATCGGGCGAAAGCGCGGCCGAGTGGATCGCGCGCGCCGACGAGCGCGACATCGCCGACGTGCTGTGGACCTACGGCGAAGAGAAGCAGAGTCGCCGCATCGCGCGCGCCATCGTCGCCCGTCGCGCCACGCAGCCCTTCATGCGCACC
The DNA here is from genome assembly GCF_002863005.1 of Pseudoxanthomonas sp. GTDB lineage: Bacteria > Pseudomonadota > Gammaproteobacteria > Xanthomonadales > Xanthomonadaceae > Pseudoxanthomonas_A. The sequence goes on along the minus strand of NZ_PKDG01000008.1, from coordinate 133,578 downwards.
GCCGACCTGGCAGGCGTCATCGCCTCCGTGATGCCGCGCGGGGAGAAGATCCATCCCGCCACCCGCAGCTTCCAGGCGATCCGCATCCACATCAACCGCGAGCTGGCGGATTTGGAAGCGGGTCTCGATGCGGCCCTCATGCGCCTGAAAGTCGGCGGCCGGCTGGCTGTCATCAGCTTCCATTCGCTGGAAGACCGCATCGTCAAGCAGTTCATAAACCGGCACGCCAAGGCGCCGCCGGCCAACCGCCGCCTGCCGGTGGCGCTGGACTTCACGCCGACCCTGCGCGCCATCGGCGGCGGGCAGAAGGGCGAGCCCGACGAAGTGTCCTCGAACCCGCGTGCCCGCAGCGCCGTGCTGCGCGTGGCCGAGAAGCTGGAGGTGGCCGCATGAGCCGCTTCCTGATCGCCGTGCTGGTGCTGGCGAATATCGCCTCGGCGATCGGCGTGGTGTATGCACGCCATCGCCACCGCGTGCTGTTCGATGAAGTGACGCGGCTGGAGCGCGCACGCGACGAACTGAACGTCGAATTCGGTCGCCTGCAGCTTGAGCAGGCCACGGTCGCCGAAGCGACCCGGATCGACCAGATCGCCCGCGTGCGCCTGGGCATGAAGTCGCCGGAAGCGGCGGATATCGTGGTGGTGCGTCCATGAACGCCGCGCCGGCCAAGAACCGCAACCGCGCGCGCTTCAACCTGCGCGGCCGCCTGGCACTGGTGCTCGGCGCCATGGGCCTGTGTTCGATCAGCCTGGTCGGGCGCGCGGCGTACGTGCAGCTGATCAACCACGATTTCTACCAGCGCCAGGGCGATGCGCGTTTCCTGCGCGAGATTCCGATCCCGACCTCGCGCGGCATGATCACCGACCGCAACGGCGAGCCGGTGGCGGTGTCCTCGCCGGTGGAATCGGTATGGGGCAACCCGCAGGAACTGCTGAAGGCGCCCGACCGCCTGCCGGAACTCGCGCAGGCGCTGGGCGTGCCGCTCGACCACCTGACCAACCGCCTGTCGCAGAAGGCCGACAAGGAGTTCCTGTACCTCAAGCGCCGGATCAATCCGGACGAGGCGCAGAAGATCCTGGCGCACAAGATTCCCGGCGTGTTCTCGCAGCGCGAGTTCCGCCGTTTCTATCCGCAGGGTCCGGCGATGGCCCACGTGCTGGGCTTCACCAACATCGACGACCGCGGGCAGGAAGGCCTGGAGCTGGCCTTCGACGAGTGGCTCAGCGGTACGCCGGGTGCGCAGAAGGTGATCCGCGACAACCGCGGCCGCATCGTCGAGAACGTGGACCTGATCCGCTCCGCGCAGCCGGGCAAGGACCTGACGCTCAGCATCGACCGCCGCATCCAGTACCTGGCCCACCGCGAACTGCGCAATGCGCTGCTCGAGCACCAGGCCAGCAGCGGCTCGATCGTGATCATGGACGTCGCCACCGGCGAAGTGCTCGCGATGGTCAACCTGCCGACCTACAACCCGAACGCGATCGAGCGGGTGAAGCCGGATGCGCGCCGTAACCGCGCGCTGACGGACATGATCGAGCCCGGCTCGACGATGAAGCCGCTGACCGTATCGACCGCGCTGAAGGCCGGGGTGGTCACGCCGTCGACGCTCGTCAACACCAACCCCGGTTACATGGCGTTGAACAGCCGGTACACCATCCGCGACGTGCCGCGGAACAACGGTGTGCTGACCGTCACCGGCGTGATCACCAAGAGCTCGAACATCGGCTCGATCAAGATCGCGGAGAAGCTGCCCAACGCCTACTTCTACGAGAGCATCCACAGCTTCGGCTATGGCCAGAAGCCGGGCAGCGGTTTCCCGGGCGAGTCCGCCGGCATGCTGGCGCCGCCGGACCGCTGGAATGGCTTGCAGAAGGCGACCATGTCCTACGGCTATGGCCTGGCGGTGACGCCCCTGCAGATCGCGCGTGCCTACTCGGCATTGGGCAACGGCGGCAGGCTGGTGACGCCTACGTTCGTGAAGGGCCAGCGCAGCGAGGCGCCGCAGGTGCTGGACCCGGCGATCGCGCACGAGGTCGTCGGCATGATGGAAACCGTGGTGACGCAGGGCGGCGCCAAGCGCGCGGGCGTGCTCGGTTATCGCGTGGCCGGAAAGACCGGCACCGCGCGCATCGCGTCCGGTGGCGGGTACGCGAAGGGGCGCTACGCGTCGTTCTTCGCCGGTCTGGTGCCGGCCAGCAATCCGCGCTTCGCCGCCGTCGTGGTGATCAACGACTCCCAGGAAGGCGGCTACTACGGTGGCCTGGTGGCCGCGCCGGTCTTCCATGACGTGATGGACGGGACGCTGCGCCTGATGGACGTGCCGCCGGACGACATCGAGGCGTGGCTCGCCGCGCAGGCGAAGAACGCGGGCAAGCAGGACGGCGGCGTGCCCGCACCGGCACCGGCGCCGGTCCCCGACGATGCCGTCGACACGATGGATCCCTCCGCTTTCGATACCCCGCATGCAGCGGCGCCGGCCACGGGGGCCACGCGATGAGGCGGATGATGGCGCTCGCCGAACTGCTGCCCGACGTGGATGTGCCGCGCGACATCGTGGTGCGTGGCCTGACCCTGGACAGCCGCAGCGTGCAGCCCGGCGACGCGTTCGTCGCCATTGCCGGCTTCGGCGCGCATGGCCTGAACTTCGCCGCGCAGGCGCAGGACAACGGCGCGAGCGCGATCCTGTTCGAACCGCCCGTACCCGATGGCCTGGAAGCGCCGCGCGACGCGATCGCCGTTCCCGGGTTGCGCATGCGCATGGGCACCATGGCCGACCGTTTCCACGCCGCGCCGTCGCACGACATGAAGATGGTCGGCGTCACCGGCACCAACGGAAAGACGTCTACCGTACAGCTGCTGGCGCAGGCCTGGCACCTGCGGGGCGTGCGTTGCGCGACCGTCGGCACCCTCGGCGCCGGCATGTACGGCGAAGTGGTGCCCACCGGTTTCACCACGCCGCTGGTGTTGCAGATGCATGCGCTGCTCGCGCAGTTCCGCGATGCCGGCGCGAAGGCGGTGGCGATGGAGGTCAGCTCGCACGCGCTCGACCAGGGGCGCGTGGACGCGGTGCATTTCGATGTCGGCGTATTCACCAACCTGACGCGCGACCACTTGGACTACCACGGCGACATGGAGCGCTACGGGGCGGCCAAGGCACGGCTGTTCTCGCGCGAAGGCCTGAAAGCCGGCGTCATCAACCTCGACGACGCCTACGGCCGCGACCTGTTCGCGCGCCTGCCGCATGGCGTGCAGCGCATCGGCGTCAGCTCGCGCGGCCAGGCGGACGCGAGCGTGCGGGCAGACGCGCTGCGGCTGGATGGCAACGGCATCGCATTCGACCTGATGGTCGGCGACGACGTGCAGGCGGTGCAGTCGCGGCTGCTGGGGCGCTTCAACGTGGACAACCTGCTGGCCGTGGTCGGCGCGCTGCACGCACTGGGCGATACCCCCGCCGACATCGCACGCACGCTGTCGCGGCTGGCGCCGATCCACGGTCGCATGAACCGGCTCGGCGGCGACAGCGACGCGGCAGGCCAGCGTCGCCCGCTGGTCGTCATCGACTACGCGCACACGCCCGACGCGCTGGAACAGGCGCTGGCCAGCCTGCGCGACCACGTGCAGGGGAGGTTGTTCTGCGTGTTCGGCTGCGGGGGCGACCGCGACACCGGCAAGCGCCCGCAGATGGCCGCCATCGCCGAGCGCCTGGCCGACGTGGTGCTGGTCACCGACGACAACCCGCGTACCGAAGACGGCGACCGCATCGTCGCCGACATCATGGCCGGCTTCGCGACCCCGGGCGCGGTGCTCGTGCAGCGCGACCGCGCGCAGGCGATCGCACGCGCGGTCGCGCTGGCCGGACCCGACGACATCGTGCTGGTGGCCGGAAAGGGCCACGAGCCCTACCAGGAAATCCATGGCGTGAAGCATCCGTTCGACGACACCGCCGTGGCGCGCCAGGCGCTGGAGGACCGTCGATGAAGCGGCTTCCCTTGTCCCTGCTGGCGCACTGGGCGGGCGGCGAATTGCTGGGCGACGATCTGGTGATCGGTTCGCTGACCCACGATACCCGCACGCTGGTGCCGGGCAGCCTGTATGTGGCGCTGCGCGGTGAGCGCTTCGACGGCCACGATTTCGCCTACGACGCGGCCATGCGGGGCGCCGCCGCGGTACTCGTGGACCATGAAGTGAAGGTCGAGGTGCCGCAGGTGGTCGTGCCGGATACGTTGCTGGCGCTGGCGCGGATCGCGGCCGGCCTGCAGCGCGACCGCGTGGAGAAGACGGTGGCGATCACCGGCAGCAACGGCAAGACGTCGGTGAAGACGCTGGTGGTGTCGATCCTGCAGCGCGCCGGCGTCACCTACTTCAATCCGGGCAACCGCAACAACGAGATCGGCCTGCCGATGGCCGTGATCGACGCGCCGGACGATGCCGACTTCTCGGTGTACGAGATGGGCGCGGGCAAGCCGGGCGACATCGCCTATCTGACCGACATCGTCACGCCCGAAGTGGCGCTGGTGAACAACATCGCCGCCGCACACCTGGAACGGCTCGGCTCGCTGATGGGCGTGGCCGAGACCAAGGGCGCCATCTACGAGGCGCTGCCGGCCGACGGCACGGCAGTGATCAATGCCGACGATGCGTTCGCCGAGTACTTCGCCAGCCGGGTGCCGGACCGCCGCATCCTGCGCTTCGGCCTGGAAGCGACCGCCGACCTGACCGCGCGCGACATCCGCGCGACCGATGATGGTTCCGACTTCGTGCTGGTGGCGCCGCACGGCGACGTCGCGGTGCAACTGCACCTGCCCGGTCGCCACAATGTGCTCAACGCACTGGCCGCCGCCGGCATCGCGATGGCCTGCGGCGTATCGCTGGCGATCATCGCCGAGGGCCTGTCCGCTGCGCAGCCCGTGGCGGGCCGGCAGGTCGCGCGCACCTTGCCGAACGGCGCAGTGGTGATCGACGACAGCTACAACGCCAATCCCGGTTCGCTGGTGGCCGCCATCGACACCCTGGCGGCGGCGAGCGCGCAGGCCGGCGGTGAGGGCTGGCTGGTGCTGGGCGACATGCGCGAACTGGGCGACGACGCCGAAGCGCTGCACGCCGACGCCGGTCGTCGTGCCAAGGCTGCCGGCCTCCGTCGTCTCTATGCGCTGGGACCCCTCAGCGCGGCCGCGGCCGCCGCATTCGGCGAGGGCGCGCAGGCCTTCCAGGACCACGCCTCGCTCGCGGCCGCCTTGCGCGCCGATCTGCGAACGGGCGTGCGCTGCCTGGTGAAAGGGTCGCGCGGCAGCGCGATGGACCGGATCGTCGCCGCCTTGTTGTCCACCGGGGAGGACACACCGCATGCTGCTTGAACTGGCTCGCTGGCTGCAGAGCCTGGAAAACTTTTTCGGCCTGTTCGGCTACCTGACGTTCCGCGGCATCCTGGCTGCACTGACGTCGTTGGCGCTGTCACTGTGGCTGGGCCCGGCGGTGATCCGCAAGCTGGGCCAGCTGAAGGGCGGGCAGCCGATCCGCACGGACGGTCCGCAGTCGCACTTCTCCAAGGCCGGCACGCCGACGATGGGCGGTGCGCTGATCCTGATGACCGTGCTGCTGTCGGTGCTGCTGTGGGGCGACCTGCGCAACAAGTACGTGTGGGTGGTACTGCTGGTGATGCTGACCTTCGGCGCCATCGGCTGGTACGACGACTGGATCAAGATCGTCAAGCGCGACCCCAACGGCCTGAAGTCGCGCTGGAAGTACCTGCTGCAGTCGATCTTCGGCCTGGCCGCGGGCCTGTACCTGTACCTGTACGCCGACGTGCCGGCGGCGACGACCTTCTACGTGCCGTTCTTCAAGTCGATCGCGCTGCCGCTGGCGGGCATCGGCTTCGTGGCCATCGCCTATTTCTGGATCGTCGGTTTCTCCAATGCGGTCAACCTGACCGACGGCCTCGATGGCCTGGCGATCATGCCGACGGTGCTGGTGGCGTGCGCGCTGGGCGTGTTCGCCTATGCGTCCGGCAATGCGGTGTTCTCCAGTTACCTGCAGATTCCGCCGGTGCCGGGGGCGGGCGAGCTGACCATCATCTGCGCCGCCATCGCCGGGGCCGGGCTCGGCTTCCTGTGGTTCAACACCTATCCCGCCATGGTCTTCATGGGCGACATCGGCGCGCTGGCGCTGGGGGCCGTGCTGGGCACCATCGCGGTGATCGTGCGGCAGGAGCTGGTGCTGGTGATCATGGGTGGCATCTTCGTCATCGAGACGCTGTCGGTGATGATCCAGGTGGCGTCGTTCAAGCTGACCGGCAAGCGCGTGTTCCGCATGGCGCCGATCCACCACCATTTCGAACTGAAAGGCTGGCCGGAGCCGCGCGTGATCGTGCGCTTCTGGATCATCTCCGTCGTGCTGGTTCTCGTCGGCCTGGCCACGTTGAAGGTGCGCTGATGAACGACGCGCCGCGCCAGGCCACGCGACTGGAAGCCATCGGGGGCCGTTTCGACCCCTGGCTGCTCGGCGCCATGCTGGCGCTGGCGTCGCTGGGCGTGGTGATGGTCGCGTCCGCGTCGATCTACCAGCACGGCAATCCGTTCTACTACCTGATCCGCCACGGCATGTTCCTGGTGGCGGGCGCGGGCCTGGCGTGGTGGGTGACGCGCACCGAACTGAAAAGCATCGAGGCGCGCAACCAGGTGTTGCTGCTGGGCTGCGTGGTGCTGTTGCTGCTGGTGTTCGTGCCGGGCCTGGGCGTGAGCGTGAAGGGCGCGCACCGCTGGATCAACCTGGGGGTGTCGAACTTCCAGGTGGTCGAGGTGGTGAAGGTGTTCTTCATCGTCTGGCTGGCCAGCTACCTGGTACGTTTCCGCGACGACGTCAGCGCGACCTGGAAAGCCATGCTCAAGCCGTTCGGCGTGGCGCTGACCCTGGTCGCCCTGTTGCTGCTGCAGCCCGACTTCGGCTCATCCACGCTGCTGCTGGCGATCACCGCCGGCATGCTGGTGCTCGGCGGCGTGAACATCCTTCGCATCGTGCTGCCCGGCATCGGCCTGGTCATGATGCTGGCGATGCTGGCGGTGGCGGCGCCGTACCGCCTGCGCCGCATCACCTCGTTCACCAATCCCTGGGACGATCCGTTCGGCAGCGGGTACCAGCTGACCAATGCCCTGATGGCGATCGGGCGCGGCGAATGGAGCGGCATCGGCCTGGGCGGTTCGGTGCTGAAGCTCAACTACCTGCCGGAAGTGCATACAGACTTCATCTTCTCGGTGATCGGCGAGGAGCTCGGCTTCGTCGGCGTGTGCCTGGTGATCGCGCTCTATGCGCTGCTGGTCGGCCGCGCCTTCGTGATCGGCCTGCGCTGCGTCGAAATGCGTCGCCACTTCGCCGGGTACGTCGCCTTCGGCGTGGCGCTGTGGATCGGCATGCAGAGCTTCGTCTCGATGGGCGTGAACCTGGGCCTGTTGCCGACCAAGGGCCTGACCCTGCCGCTGATCTCGTCGGGCGGGTCCAGCATCCTGATGACCTGCGTGGCGATGGGCCTGCTGCTGCGCGTGTCGTACGAACTGGAACGCACGCAGCGCCAGGTCGCCTTGCGTGGCGAGGCCGCGCAGGGCGCCGGCGAGGCGCCGCGGGCGCCGGCCGAGCCGCGTCCCGCCAGCCCCGCACTGGCGACCGCTGCCGGCGTCTCGCTGTCGCAGACCCTGCGCGGCACCAGCCGCCTGCACGCGCGCGTCGAGCCGACGTTCGAGAGGCTGGCATGAACGCGCCGATGCATGCCCCCGTGATGATCATGGCCGGCGGAACCGGCGGCCACATCTTCCCCGCGCTGGCCGTGGCGAAGGTGCTGCGCGCGCGCGGCGTGCCGGTGGTCTGGCTGGGCGCCGATGGCGCGATGGAAACGCGCCTGGTGCCGCAGCACGATATTCCGCTGGATACGCTGGCCATCAGCGGGTTGCGGGGCAAGGGCAAGCTCGCGCTGCTCGGCGCGCCGGTCCGCATCCTGCGCGCGATCCGCGCCGCCGGTTTCGTATTGCGTCGCCGGGTGCCGCGCGCCGTGGTGAGTTTCGGCGGCTTCGCGGCAGGTCCCGGGGGCGTCGCCGCGCGCCTGATGGGCGTGCCCCTGATGGTGCACGAACAGAACCGCGCGGCCGGATTCACCAACCGCATGCTGGTGAAGGTCGCTCGCCGCGTGATGACGGGCTTTCCCGGCGCCTTCCCGGCGCGCGAGGAAGTCGTCGGCAATCCAGTGCGCGACGAAATCGCGGCATTGCCCACGCCATCCGAACGCCTGGCCGGCCGCGGCGGTCCGCTGCGCGTGCTGGTGCTGGGTGGAAGCCAGGGCGCGCGTGCCTTGAACCTGGCGGTACCGAAGGCGATCGCGGCGTTGCCGCCGGGCAGCCTCGAAGTGCGCCACCAGTGCGGCGAAAAGCTGCGCGATGAAGCTGCAAAGGCCTATGCGGATGCAAGCGTGGCGGCCAGCGTCGAAGCCTTCATCACCGACATGGCGGCGGCGTATGCGTGGGCCGATCTGGTGGTCTGCCGCTCCGGCGCTTCCACGCTCGCCGAGCTGTGCGCGGTCGGCGTGGGCAGCGTGCTGGTTCCGTTCGCGCAGGCTGTCGACGACCACCAGACCCGCAATGCCGAATACCTGGTCGAGCGTGGTGCGGCCGTGCTGCTGAAGCAGGACGACACCTTGGCCGAAACCCTGACGGCGGCGCTGCGCCCGCTCATCGCCGAGCCCGGCAAGCGCATGGCGATGGCGCAAGCCGCGCGCGCACTGGCCAGGACCGATGCGGCCGACCGCATCGCCGACATCATTCTCGAGGAAGCCATTGAAATGAGGACGCAGGCATGATGATGGCTGCTGCACGCGAGCGCCGCCTGCAACACACCGGCAACCTGGCCAAGGAGTTCCGCCGGGTGCACTTCGTCGGCATCGGCGGCTCCGGCATGAGCGGCATCGCCGAAGTGCTGTGCACGCTGGGCTACGAAGTCTCGGGTTCGGACAACGCCGACAACGCCGCGACCCGTCGGCTGGCGTCGCTGGGCGCGCGCGTCATGCGCGGCCACAACGCGTCCAACGTGCTGGGCACCGACTGCGTGGTGGTGTCCAGCGCCATCAAGCACGACAACCCGGAGCTGATGGAGGCGCGCAGCCAGCGTATCCCGATCGTGCCGCGTGCCGCCATGCTCGCGGAACTGATGCGCTTCCGCCGCGGCATCGCCGTCGCGGGCACGCACGGCAAGACCACCACCACCAGCCTCGCCGCGGCCGTGCTGAGCGAAGGCGGCCTGGACCCGACGTTCGTCATCGGTGGCCAGCTGCTCGCCGCCGGCGCCAACGCCAAGCTCGGCGACGGCCAGTGGCTGGTGGCCGAGGCCGACGAAAGCGACGGCAGCTTCCTGCGCCTGAATCCGCTGATCTCCGTCGTCACCAACATCGACGCCGATCACCTGGAGAACTACGGCAACGACTTCGAGCGCGTGAAGGCGGCGTTCGCCGAGTTCCTGCAGCGCCTGCCGTTCTATGGCCTGGCCGTGCTGTGCATCGACGATCCGGAAGTGGCCGCCATCGCGGCGGACACGCCGCGCCACGTGATGAGCTATGGCTTCGCCGAGAACGCCGACGTGCGCGCCGAGGACGTCGAGCAGGAAGGCGGTCGCATGCACTTCACCCTGCGCCTGCCGGAGGACGCCAGCATCCGCGTCAGCCTGGCGCTGCCCGGCCGCCACAACGTGCAGAACGCGCTGGCGGCCGCCGCGATCGGCTGGCAGCTGGGCGTTTCGCCGGAGAACATCGCGGCCGCGCTGGAGAAGTTCGCCGGCATCGGCCGCCGCTTCAACGACCTCGGCGAAATCACCACGTCGCAGGGCGCGCGCGTGCAACTGGTCGACGACTACGGCCATCACCCGAAGGAACTCGCCGCCGTATTCGCCGCCGCGCGTGGTGGCTGGCCGCACAAGCGCCTGGTCGTCGCGTTCCAGCCGCACCGTTACAGCCGCACGCGCGACCAGTTCGATGCGTTCGCGGCCGTGCTGTCGGAAGCCGACGCCCTGGTGCTGAGCGAGGTCTATCCGGCCGGCGAACAGCCAATCGCCGGCGCCGATTCGAAGTCGCTGGCGCGTGCGATCCGTGCCCGCGGCCGCAACGAGCCGGTGGTGGTCAGCCAGGTCAGCGACCTGGTCGACGTGCTGCCCGACGTCCTGCAGGACGGTGATCTGCTGCTGCTGATGGGTGCCGGCGACATCGGCCACATGTCGCAGCACATCGCCGCGCACGGATTCACCGGCAAGGACACCGCATGAACGACCTGACCGTTCCGCCGCTGCGCATCACCGATGCTTCGCGCTTCGGCCGTGTAGCCGTGCTGCTGGGCGGCGCGTCCAGCGAGCGCGAGGTGTCGCTCAACTCCGGGCGGAACGTGCTCGACGCGCTGCTCGCGCGCAGCGTGCAGGCATTCGCCGTCGACGGCGTGCCGGCGCTGATCGAAGCGATCCGCGCAGGCAAGGTGGACCGCGTCTTCAACATCATGCACGGCGGCGATGGAGAGAACGGCGTGCTGCAGGGCCTGCTGCAATCGCTCGGCGTGCCGTACACCGGCCCCGGCGTGCTGGGTTCGGCGCTGACGATGGACAAGATCCGCACCAAGCAGGTGTGGCAGGCCGCGGGTCTGCCCACTGCGACGTTCGTGCGTATTCCGGCCGGTGGCGATCTGGTCGCCGCAGTGCGCACGCTGGGCTTCCCGGTGTTCGTGAAGCCGTCGGCCGAGGGGTCGAGTGTCGGCGTGTTCCAGATCACGGGCGAAGACGACCTGGCGCCCGCCGTGGCCTTCGCCTCTTCGTATCCTGGCGAACTGCTGGCCGAGCAGATGCTGACCGGTGGCGAATTCACCGTCGCCATCCTCGGTGATCTGGCACTGCCGTCGGTGCGCATCGTGCCGGCGAAGGGCTGGTACGACTACCACGCCAAGTACATCGCAGAGGACACGCAGTACCTGTGCCCGGGCCTGGACGACGCCGGCGACGAAGCGCGCATCCGTGCGCTGGCGCTGGACGGCTTCCGCGCCGCGGGTTGCACCGGCTGGGGCCGCGTCGACGTCATGCGCCACGCCGACGGCCGCTTCCTGCTGATGGAAGTGAACACCGCGCCCGGCATGACCAGTCATTCGCTGGTACCGAAGGAAGCCGCGCAGGTCGGCATCGGTTTCGAAGAGCTGTGCTGGCGCATCCTCGAGCAGACGGTGCCGGAGGTGGCGGGCCGATGAACGCCGCCCTGCGCATCCTGACGTGGCTGCTCGCGCTGGCGCTGGTCGCGCTGCCGGTCGTCGCCGTCGTCAACGGCTGGATCGGCGCCGACCGGTGGCCGCTGAGCAAGCTGCGCGTGCAGGGCGAACTGGCGCGCGTCGATGCGGCGCAGCTGCAGGCTGCGGTGTTGCCGCACGCGCGGCGCGGCTTCTTCGCCGTGCGGCTGGAAGACGCCAAGCGCGCTGTCGAACAGTTGCCGTGGGTCGAACGCGCGGATGTCCGCAAGCGCTGGCCCGACGTACTGGAAGTGCGCATCACCGAACACAAGCCGTTCGCGCGCTGGGGCGACGACAAGCTGCTGTCCGAACACGGCCGCCTCTTCCCGATGCCGAAGGAGCTTACCGGCCTGGACCTGCCGCAGCTCGGCGGCCCCGAGTCGCAGGTGCAGGAAGTGACCGCGCTGTACAACGAATCGCGCCAGCTGTTCGCGCCGATGGGCCTGGACGTCACCACGCTGGTGATGGATGCGCGCGGCAGCTGGTCGCTGCTGCTGGGCAACGGCACGCAGGTGGTGGTCGGCCGCGCCGACGCGCGTCCGCGCCTGGGCCGTTTCGCACGGATGCTGCCGCAGCTGCTCGCCACCCAGGCGCAGCCGCTGGTGCGCGCCGACCTCCGCTACACCAACGGGTTCGCGCTCAGCTGGGGCGAGGCGCCGAAGGCGCCGCCACCGGCCGCGACACCGACTCCATTGCCTGCGCCGATCGCGGTCGCGGGTCGTCTTCCGCAGGGCATTACATGAATCGCAAGGGTGACAAATCGCTGATCGTCGGGCTGGACATCGGCACCTCCAAGGTGACGGCGCTGGTCGGCGAGTACGCGCCGGGCAATCCGATCGAGGTGATCGGCATCGGCTCGCACGAATCGCGCGGCCTGAAGCGCGGCGTCGTCGTGGACATCGAATCCACGGTGCAGTCGATCCAGCGCGCGATCGAGGAAGCCGAGCTGATGGCCGGCTGCGAGATCCGCTCGGTCTACGCGTCGATCTCCGGCAACCACGTGCAGTGCCGGAACTCGCCCGGCATCGTGCCGATCCGCGACGGCGAAGTGACCTGGGGCGACCTGGACCGCGTGCTGGAGGCGGCCAAGGCGGTCGCGATCCCGGCCGACCAGAAGATCCTGCACGCCATTCCGCGCGAGTACAAGCTGGACAACTCGCAGGAAGGCATCCGCAATCCGGTCGGCATGACGGGCGTGCGCTTGGAGGTGGACGCGCATCTGGTGTTCTGCGCGCAGTCGGCGGCCGCCAACATCAGCAAGTGCGTGCAGCGCTGCGGCCTGCAGATCGATGACCTGATCTTCTCCTCGCTGGCCTCCAGCGTCGCCGTGCTGACCAGCGACGAGCGCGAACTTGGCGTGGTGCTGGTCGACATGGGGGCGGGCACCACCGACCTGGCGGTGTTCGTGCAGGGTGCGATCTGCCACACGGCCTCGCTGCCTATCGCCGGCGACCAGGTCACCAACGACATCGCGCACATGCTGCGCACGCCGACGCCGGAAGCCGAACAGATCAAGGTGCGCTACGCCTGCGCGCTGGCCCAGCTCGCCACGGCCGAAGAAAGCATCCAGGTGCCGAGCGTGGGCGACCGCCCGCCGCGCCGCCTGCCGCGCCACGCGCTGGCGCAGGCCGTGCAGCAGCGCTACGAGGAGATCTTCGAGATGGTGCAGGCCGAACTGCGCCGCTCCGGTTTCGAAGAGCGCGTGCGCGCCGGCATGGTGCTGACAGGTGGCGCCGCGAAGATGGAAGGCGTCGTCGAGCTGGCGGAAGAAATGCTGCAGATGCCCGTGCGCGTCGGCATCCCGCAGCACGTCACCGGGCTGGGCGAAGTGGTCGGCAACCCGGTGCATGCCACCGGCGTGGGCCTGCTGCTGATGGGCAGCCAGATCGAACATCCCCGGCGTCCGTCGTTGCCCACGGGCAAGGCGGGCAGCTGGTTCAAGAAACTGCAGAACTGGTATCGCGGCGAGTTCTGAGTGAGGCGACATCCTCCGCGAAGTTGAAGGCGTCACGACGTTCGTTCCACCCAGCACCACATAACTAAATAAACGAGGACAAGGACATGGCACATTTCGAACTGGTTGAAAAGATGGCCCCGAATGCGGTGATCAAGGTCGTGGGCGTGGGCGGCGGCGGCGGCAACGCCGTGGCGCACATGGTCAACGGCAGCGTGGACGGCGTTGAGTTCATCACCGCCAACACCGATTCGCAGGCGATCAAGAACTGCGGCGCCAAGCTGCAGCTGCAACTCGGCAGCAACGTCACCAAGGGCCTGGGTGCGGGTGCGAATCCGGAAGTCGGCCGCCAGGCCGCACTGGAAGACCGCGAGCGCATCATCGACGCGCTGGACGGCGCCGACATGGTGTTCATCACCGCCGGCATGGGCGGCGGCACCGGTACCGGCGCCGCGCCGGTCGTGGCACAGCTGGCCAAGGAGATGGGCATCCTGACCGTCGCCGTGGTCACCAAGCCGTTCCCGTTCGAAGGCCGCCGCCGCATGCAGGTCGCGCTGAAGGGCATCGAGGAACTGAGCCACCACTGCGATTCGCTGATCACCATCCCGAACGAAAAGCTGATCACCGTGCTGGGCCGCAACGCGACGATGATCCAGGCCTTCCGCGCCGCCAATGACGTGCTGCTCGGTGCGGTGCAGGGCATCGCCGACCTGATCGTCCGCCCGGGCCTGATCAACGTCGACTTCGCCGACGTGCGCACCGTGATGAGCGAGATGGGCCTGGCCATGATGGGCACCGGCAGCGCCCGCGGCGACGACCGCGCGCAGGCCGCCGCCGAGGCCGCGATCCAGAACCCGCTGCTGGACGACGTCAACCTCAACGGTGCCAATGGCATCCTGGTCAACATCACCGCCGGCCCGGACTTCACGATGGCCGAGTTCGACGAAGTCGGCCGCACCATCGAGGGCTTCGCTTCGGAAGACGCGACGGTCGTGGTCGGCACCGTGCTCGATCCGGACATGCAGGACGAAGTGCGCGTGACCGTGGTCGCCACGGGCTTGAACCGCAACGCCGCCCGCCAGCCGGTCGGCCGTGGCGGCGACCTGCGCGAGCCGATGCGCGCGCCGATCAAGCTGGTCCGCGACGCCACAACCGGCATGCCGATCGACGACGGCTTCTCGATGGATCCGATCAGCGCCGCCACCAGCGGCCTGGGCCTGCGCCGTGGTTCGGCCTCGCCCGCGCCGTCGGCCCCCGCGTCGGCACCCGTCGCAGCGGAGCTGCCGTCCGACTACCTGGACATCCCGGCGTTCCTGCGCCGCCAGGCGGACTGATCACGCAACACCCTCCCCGCAAGGGGAGGGGCCGTATCGCAGCATCGCCCTGTCCTTTTGCTGCCGGACCTTCACCGGTCCGGCAGCCCTTTCCCGACGGCGCTACCAGGCCGTTGTTGCAGGCGTGGGACAGACCGGTTCTTCCGTTAAGATTCAGTGGCCTACGTGATATTCTCGCTGCCCCCTCAGGTTCCCCCCACCTGCGATCCCCTCCGATGGCCCAGCAACGCACCCTCAAGAACGTGATCCGCGCGACGGGCGTGGGGCTGCACAGTGGCGAAAAGGTCTACATGACCCTGCGCCCGGCCCCGGCGGATACCGGCATCGTGTTCCGGCGCGTCGACCTGTCGCCGGTGGTGGAGATTCCCGCGAGCGCCGATCTGGTCACCGAGACCACGCTGTGCACGGGCCTCACCTGCGAAGGTGCGAAGGTGCAGACCGTCGAACACCTGATGTCGGCGATGGCCGGCCTCGGCGTCGACAACGCATACGTTGAACTGTCCTCGGCCGAGTTGCCGATCATGGACGGCTCGGCGGGTCCGTTCGTGTTCCTGATCCAGTCCGCCGGCATCGCCGAGCAGGACGCGCCGAAGCGCTTCATCCGCATCCTGCATACGGTGGAGGTCACCGACGGCGACAAGGTGGCGCGCTTCGAGCCTTACGACGGCTTCAAGCTGGGCTTCACGGTCAAGTTCGACCACCCGATGATCCCGGCGTCGCAATCGCGCGCAGAGGTGGACTTCTCCACCGGCGCGTATGTCAAGGAAGTCGCACGTGCACGCACGTTCGGGTTCATGCGCGACCTGGAATACATGCGTGAGCGCAACCTCGGCCTCGGCGGTTCGATGGACAACGCCATCGTGCTCGACGAGTTCCGCGTGCTGAACGAAGATGGCCTGCGCTACACGGACGAATTCGTCCGCCACAAGATCCTGGACGCCATCGGCGACCTCTACCTCGCCGGCCGCCCCATCCTGGGCGCCTACGAGGGCTTCAAGTCGGGCCATGCACTCAACAACAAGCTGGTCCGCGCCCTGCTTGCCCAGACCTCGGCGTGGGAAGAAGTGACGTTCGAAGACCGTACCGCGCCGTCGCCGGTCACGTACGCGGCCCCCGCCCTGGCCGTCTGAGACCTCCGTCCCGTCGGGACGGTGAATCCGTTGTCGCCCGGTTTCCCACCCCCGTCACGCGTGCGCGCGCGATTCGTTACGCCTTCGCGAAACTGTGACCTCGATCAGGAAATGGGCCCGGAAATAACGCAACCTTAACTTCTGGCTAACGCTCCGACCAGCGGTGGCCGGTACCATGCCCCGTCCCTCGTGATGGCCGAGTCAATTTTTCCGCCGACCACGATGACTGCCGCGATCGGCAGGCGTACCGGCGGAGTCCGGTTCGGACAGGAGGTCGAGGGCCGCTTGCAGCCCTTTGCGGGACGCCTCCGATACGGGTACGACCGGGTTCTGCGCAGGCTTGATGACCGACGCGGGGCTTGTCTTGGCGGTGACTTCGGTGACCGCCAGTCCGATGGATTGGGCCACGTTGATCAATTCGGGTGCCGCCAGGCGAAGCCGGGCGTTCCACACGGGGGAGTCGACGATAAAAACGAGCCGCTTGCCCGCCACGTTCGCCAACCGGCAATGCGGCGCGAGGGCAGGCGGAAGGCAGGGGCGAAGCTGCTGTTCCAAGGCGTCGAGCCACATGGCACGACGCACCGGGTCGGTGGCGGCATCCGTCAGGGCAGCCTGCAGGGCAGGTTGCGCGATGCCGGCGCGGCGCGGCTTGGACTTCGAATCAGACATCGGTATCTATGAGCTTTAAGACCATCGTAAACAATTCGCGTACCTGGTGGGCCCATGCGTCCGCCCATGGCGCCTATCGCATCCGCCTCGCGTTCCACGCACGTCCGCTGGCCAGTGCCGCGGTGCTGGTCGCCGCCGGCCTGCTGGTCGGCGCCGCCGGACGCAGCGCTGCCGGCATGGCCCAGGTGTCGCTGCTGCAGGCCAAGGCCGAGCAGCGCGATACCGAACTGGACCAGGTCCGTCGCGGCGCGCAGCAGGAAATCAACGCCATGGCCGCGCGCCTGGGCGAACTGCAGGCGCAGGCCAATCGGCTCAACGCGCTGGGCGAGCGGCTCACCCGCGTGGGCCAGCTGCAGGACGGCGAGTTCGACTTCAACGAGCCGGTCGGCGTCGGCGGCAACGACGTGTCGTTCGACATGAAGCCTGCCGACCTGAAGGACGGCGTGGACAAGCTAGAGCAGCAGTTCGCCGCCTCCGGTCGCCAGTTGTCTGTGCTGGAAGCGCTGCTGTTCAACCGGGAGCTCGACAAGAATGCGACTCCGGGCCGCATGCCGATCGCCAACAGCTACATCACCTCCGGTTTCGGCGGTCGCGCCGATCCGTTCGGCGGCGGCGGCCAGAACCACAAGGGCATCGACTTCAAAGCGCGTGTGGGCGATCCGGTGCTGTCGGTGGCCGATGGCGTGGTCAGCTTCGCGGGCGTGAAGGGTGGCTACGGTAACGTGATCGACGTGGACCATGGCAATGGCTACGTGACCCGCTATGCGCACAACTCGCGCCTCAGCGTGCGTGCGGGCGACCTGGTGCGCGTGGGCCAGGAAGTGGCCAAGGCCGGCTCGACGGGCCGCTCCACCGGCGCGCACGTGCATTTCGAGGTGTGGGAGAACGGGCGCGTGGTCAATCCGCGCAAGTTCCTGGGCGAAGGCCCGACGCCGGTCGGGCAGGTCAAGCGCGGCTGATCCGCGCGGAACCAATCGGGGGCGGGGCGGTCTGACGGCCCGCCTTGATTCCCCGGGCGGCGCCCCAAGCTACAATACGGTGTTGCCAGACAGGGCGCCTTGCGCCCTGTTTCGTTTTGGGGCCGCACACGCTGCGCCGCCCCGGCGTCCTTTTCCTTTCCGGTTCCCTACATGATCAACAACCTGCTCACCCGTGTCTTCGGCAGCCGCAACGAGCGCCTGCTCAAGCAGCTGCACCGCACCGTCGACAAGATCAACGCGCTGGAAGCAGAGCTGCAGAAGCTCACCGACGAGCAGCTGAAGGCGAAGACCCCGGAGTTCCAGCAGCGCATCGCGGGCGGGGAATCGCTCGACAAGATCCTGCCGGAAGCCTTCGCCGTCTGCCGCGAGGCCAGCCGCCGCGTCCTGGGCATGCGCCACTACGACGTGCAGCTGATCGGTGGCATGGTGCTGCACCTGGGCAAGATCGCGGAAATGCGCACGGGTGAAGGCAAGACGCTGGTCGCCACGCTGCCCACCTACCTCAATGCGCTGGAAGGCAAGGGCGTGCACGTCGTCACCGTGAACGACTACCTGGCCCGCCGCGACTCCGCATGGATGGGACGCCTGTACAACTGGCTGGGCCTGAGTGTGGGCGTCGTCTACCCGGGCATGCCGCACGGCGACAAGCAGGGCGCCTACGCCGCGGACATCACCTACGGCACCAACAACGAGTTCGGCTTCGACTACCTGCGCGACAACATGGCGATGTCGCGCGCCGACCGCTTCCAGCGCGGCCTGCACTACGCCATCGTCGACGAAGTCGACTCCATCCTGATCGACGAGGCCCGCACCCCGCTGATCATCTCCGGCCCGGCCGACGAATCGCCGGAGCTGTACATCCGCGTCAACCGCATCGTGCCCCAGCTGATCAAGCAGGAGAACGAGGAAGCCGAAGGCGACTACTGGGTCGACGAGAAGGGCAAGCAGGTGCACCTGTCCGAAGCGGGCATGGAGCATGCTGAGGAACTGCTGCTGCAGGCCGGCATCATCAGCGAGGAAGAGCCGCTGTACGGCGCCAACAACCTGTCAGTCGTGCACCACCTCAATGCCGCCCTGCGCGCGCATGCCATCTACCAGCGCGATGTGGACTACATCGTGCGCGATGGCGAAGTGGTCATCGTCGACGAGTTCACCGGCCGCACGCTGGCGGGTCGCCGCTGGTCCGATGGCCTGCACCAGGCGGTCGAGGCGAAGGAAGGCGTGCCGGTGCAGCGCGAGAACCAGACGCTGGCCAGCGTGACGTTCCAGAACCTGTTCCGCATGTACAACAAGCTGTCCGGCATGACCGGTACGGCGGATACGGAAGCCTTCGAGTTCCAGAGCATCTACGGGCTGGAAGTCATCGTCATCCCGACCAACCGCCCGACCGTGCGCAAGGATTCGCCCGACCAGGTCTTCCTCAACCGCCAGGGCAAGTTCAAGGCGGTGCTGGCCGACATCCAGGACTGCTACCAGCGCGGTCAGCCGGTGCTCGTCGGCACGACGTCGATCGAGACGTCGGAAATGCTGTCCGACTTCCTCAACAAGGCCGGCGTGCCGCACGAAGTGCTCAACGCCAAGCAGCACGAACGCGAAGCGCACATCGTCGCGCAGGCGGGTCGTCCGGGCGCGATCACCATCGCCACCAACATGGCCGGCCGCGGTACCGACATCGTGCTGGGTGGTTCGCTGGAAGCCGAATACGACGCACTCGGCGAAGACGCCGATGAAGCCGCCCGCGCGGCGGTGAAGGCCGAGTGGCAGAAGCGCCACGACGCGGTGAAGGCGGCGGGCGGCCTGCACATCGTCGGCACCGAACGCCACGAATCGCGCCGCATCGACAACCAGCTGCGCGGCCGTTCGGGCCGCCAGGGCGATCCGGGTTCGTCCCGCTTCTACCTGTCGCTGGAAGACAACCTGATGCGCATCTTCGCCTCGGACTGGGTCCAGAAGGCGATGAAGCTGATCGGCATGAAGGAAGACGACGTCATCGAGGACAAGCTGGTCAGCCGGCAGATCGAGAAGGCGCAGCGCAAGGTGGAAGCGCACAACTTCGACATCCGCAAGAACCTGCTCGACTTCGACGACGTCAACAACGACCAGCGCAAGGTGATCTACGCCCAGCGCGACGAACTGCTCGATGCGGAGTCGGTGAAGGACAACATCGACGGCATCCGCGGCGACGTGGTCGCCGAGACGGTGGGGCGCTTCGTGCCGCAGAACTCGGTGGACGAGCAGTGGGACCTGCAGGGCCTGGAACGCGAGCTCGGCGAGGAAATGGGCATCGACCTGCCCGTGTCCCGCTGGCGCGAAGAGGCCGAGGAACTCGATGCGGAGATGATCGAGCGCCGCGTGCAGGACGCCATGGACCAGCATTTCGCCGACAAGGAAGCGGCGATCGGCGACGAGACCATGCGTGCGCTGGAGAAGCACATCATGCTGACCGTGCTCGACAAGAACTGGAAGGAACACCTCGCGCGGATGGATTACCTGCGCCAGGGCATCCACCTGCGCGGCTACGCGCAGAAGCAGCCGAAGCAGGAATACAAGAAGGAAGCCTTCGAACTGTTCTCCAGCATGCTGGAGCGGGTGAAGAGCGAAGTCGTCACCCTGCTGTCGCGCGTGCGCATCCGCAGCGAGGAAGAGGTCGCGGCGCTGGAAGCGCAGGAACGCGCGATGGCCGAAGCGCAGGCCCGGCAGATGCAGTTCCAGCACCAGGATGCGGGCGGGTACAGCGCCGGCGAGGAAGCCGCGCAAGCACAGCGCCAGGCGGAGCAGGGCGGTTACATGCAGTCGGGCCCGATGCCGGCGCAGCGCGACACCCCCAAGGTGGGCCGCAACGACCCGTGCCCCTGCGGCAGCGGCAAGAAGTACAAGCACTGCCACGGCCAACTGGACTGAGGCATCGCCTTTCGCCTGGCGGAAAAGCCGCGCACTGCGCGGCTTTTCTTTTTGCGGGTCCGGGCATCGGCGCGCCTATTTGCGTCTACCTGCCGGTTCCCGGCAAGCTTCCTCCATGCCCACCCCGTTGCGTTCCATCCATGTCATGGCCGCCGTCATCACCGACGCGCGCGGCCGCATCCTGCTCGCCCGCCGGACCGAGGGGCGCGACCTGGCGGGACGCTGGGAATTCCCCGGCGGCAAGCAGGAGCCCGGCGAGAGCCCGGAGGAGGCGCTGGTGCGCGAATTGCGCGAGGAACTCGGCATCGAGGCACGCGTGGGCGAGCCCATCATCAGTGTGCCGCAGCAGTACCCCGACAAGCGCCTGTGCCTGGACGTGCGGCACCTGACCGGCTGGACCGGCACCCCGCGCGGGCACGAGGGGCAGGCCCTGGCATGGGTCGCGCCCGACAAGCTGGCGCGCTACGACATGCCGCCCGCCGACCGCCCGGTGGTCGCGGCCCTGCTGCAGCCCGACCGTTACCTCGTGACGCCGGAACCCGCCGATCCGTCACGCTGGCTGGCCGCGCTGGAGCAAGCCCTGTCGAACGGTATCCGTCGCGTGCAGGTGCGCGCGCGCAGCCTGTCGGGCGAGGCGTGGAAGACGCTGGCGCGAGATGCTGTCGCGCGTTGCCGTGATGCCGGAGCAGCGGTGCTGCTCAATGGCGACATCGAGCTGGCGCAGGAACTGCAGGCCGGCGTGCACCTGCGTGCCTCGCAACTCGACGCCCTCGCGGCGCGGCCCTTGCCGGACGGTCTGCCAGTGGCGTCGTCGTGCCACACGCCGGACGAACTGCAGAAGGCGCAGGCGCTGGGGTGCGATTTCGCCGTCGTGGGCAGCGTGCATCCGACTCCCAGCCATCCCGGCGGCCAGGCGATCGGGTGGCAGGGGTTCGTCCACCGGCGCGAAGGCGTGTCGTTGCCGATCTACGCCATCGGCGGCATGGGAACCGCCGACATCACCGAAGCCCGGCGGCATGGCGCACAAGGCATCGCGGCCATCCGCGGACTGTGGCCCATGACATAGCGCATCGCGGGCATGGCCCGCTCCTACAAAGCTGTGCGGCGGGAGACTACGGGGTGGCGTTGGCCAGGGCGAGGTAGCGCCGATGCAGGGCGTCGGCGGCATGTTGCAGGTGGTGCAGGTCGCCATCGTTGACGACGATGTCGTCGGCGAGGGCCAGGCGGTCGGCGCGGGTGGCCTGGGCCGCCATCATCCTGTCGGCCAGGGCGGCATCGATGCCATCGCGCTGCATCAGGCGCACCTTTTGCACGGCGGCGGGGGTGTCGACCACCAGGATGCGGTGCAGCCACGGGTAGCTGGCGCGGCCGCCGCCCTCGGTGAGCAGGGGAATCACGGCGATGGCGTACGGGCTGGTGGCCTGCTGGCAGATCGCCTGCAGGCGGATCCGGATGGCGGGGTGGAGGATCGCTTCCAGCGCACGGCGCTCTTCCTCGTTGCCGAAGACGCGCGCACGCAGGGCTGCGCGGTCGAGCTGGCCATCGGCCCGCAGTACGTCGGGGCCGAACCGCTCCACCACCGCCGCAAGGGCGGGGGCGCCCGGCTGCACCACCTCGCGCGCCAGCAGGTCGGCGTCGGCTACCACGATGCCGTGGGTGGCGAAGGCTTTTTCCAGCGCACTCTTGCCCGAGGCGATGCCGCCAGTCAGTCCGATGAAGTAATCGCTCATGCGCGAAGTATGGGGCAGGGACCGCCGACGCGTGCCCTAGGGCCGGCGGCTCACTTCAGCCCGGCGAAGCGCAGGTACGCGTCGACGATCTGCTGGCCCCAGAAGAAGACGATCCAGCCTGCGATGGCCAGGTAAGGGCCGAACGGAATGGGCGTGGCGCGATCGCGCCCCTTCATCGCCAGCCAGACCGAGCCGACCACGGCGCCCACCAGTGAAGAAATCAGGATGATCGGCAGCACACCGCTCAGCCCCACCCATGCGCCCAGCGCGGCCAGCAGCTTGAAGTCGCCCCGGCCCATCCCTTCCTTGCCGGTGATCTGCTTGAACAGCCACCACACCAGCCACAGCGAGACATAGCCGGCAATCGCGCCCAGCAGGGCGGGCTTGGCGGGCATGTAGAGGTTGTCCAGGCTGCCGATCAGGCCCAGCCACATCAGTGGAAGCGTCAACTGGTCCGGCAGCAGACGCGTGCGCAGGTCGATGCCGCTCAAGGCCACCAGGTAGCAACTCAGCAGGGCGGCGCCGAAGCCCTGCCAGCCGAAGCCGAACCGCCAGACCGACGCCACCGCCAGCACCGCGGTCAGCAGTTCGACGAGGGGATACTGGGGCGAAATCGGTGCCTTGCAGTGCCGGCACTTGCCGCGCAGGGCCAGCCAGCTGAAGAGCGGGATGTTCTCGTACCAGGACAGCGGGGTCTTGCAGTGCGGACAGTGCGAGCGCTCCACCACGATGCCGGGTGGCGGCGGGTCGTACAGTTCCGGCTCCTCCAGCACCTCGCGCGCGTCGCGCTTCCACTCCCATTCCAGCCGCCGCGGCAGCCGAAGGATGACCACGTTGAGGAAGCTGCCCACCAGCAGGCCGAGGCCTGCCACCACGGGATACCCCAGTTCGGGGTGCTGATCCAGGAATGCCACGAATCAGCCGGCCGTTGCTGCGATTTTGAAGATGGGAAGATACATGGCGATGACCATGCCGCCGACCAACACGCCGATCACTACCATGATGAAGGGTTCAAGCAAGCTGGAGAGCGCATCGACGGCATTATTGACCTCCTGCTCGAAGTAGTCCGCAACCTTGAACAGCATGGTATCAAGTGCACCGGCTTCTTCACCGATAGCGGTCATCTGCACCACCATGTGGGGGAATTGCTGCGTCTGCTTCATAGCCATGTTCAGCGGATAGCCGACGGAAACGTCATCACGCATGCGGTGAACTGCTTTCTCGTAAACAGTATTGCCGGTGGCTCCGGCTACTGTGTCCAACGCTTCCACCAACGGAACACCTGCTTTAAAGGTAACCGCCGTTGTACGGGCGAAACGGGCGATCGACGAGTTGTGCATGATTTGGCCGATCACCGGGACCTTCAAGATCAGTCGATCGACCGCGTGCTGGAATGCTGGAGAGCGCTTGAACAGCGACACACCCAGGAAGCCGGCACCCACCACAAGAATGAGAAGCGCCCACCACCAGCTGACCATAAAGCGCGACATGTTGACGACGAGCTGCGTGAATGCGGGGAGCTCAGTGCCGAAGCCCTTGAAGGTGTCTTCAAAGACGGGAACAACGTAGATGAGGATTACGGCGCACACCAGAATCGCAACCGCCATGACGGCGGTGGGGTAGAAAAGTGCCTTCTTGATCTTACCCTTCAGCGCTTCCAGGTTTTCCTTGTAGCTAGCGATGGTGTCGAGAACCGTTTCGAGCACGCCAGCGGACTCGCCTGCACGCACCAAATTGCGATAAAGCTCGTCGAACTGCACGGGATGCTTGCTAATGGCTTCATGCAGAGAGGAGCCGCCTTCGATGTCGAAGCGTATTTGCTGCACCATCTTGCTCATTCGCGGGTTCTTCTGACCTCCTTCAATAATCTCGAGGGAGGACACCATCGGCACCCCGGACTTCATCATCGTCGCCAACTGGCGGCTGAAGAACGCGATCTCCTTTGCGGATATGGTCTTCCCTGCCGCGCCGAACAACGGTTTGGGCTTTACCTTGACCACGGTCGGATTGATGCCCTGCTTGCGTAACTCCGCCCGCAGGAAGTTGGCGTTCTTGGACGATTGCTCGCCCTTCATCTTCACGCCACGCTTGTCAGTGCCTTCCCAGACAAACAGATTGAGCGGATTCTCGCGCACAGGCGCGGTGGCGGTCTTCGCAGCGGAACGGGTCACGGCCATCGGTAGTCCCCTGTCCGGATTTCCCCACCCGGACTGTCAATGCCGCATGGTAGCGGGTTATGGGCTCAATGGAAGCGTCCCGCCTGTGACGGCGGCCGGGTTTCGGTAATACGGGAAGGCCCGCCGTCTGCCAGCCTGCCTCACACGCGGCGCACTGCGCCCCTCTGGGGCCGGTAGAGAAGCTCGGAAGAAGCCGTCCGCTCTCCCCTGCCATTCCAAAGAGAGCCCCTGCAACATCTGCCCACTATCGGGGAATGCTTGAAGTGCGGGGCTGAGGGCTCAGTCCTTGGTCACGCGGTTAATCTCTGCCAGGCTGGTGATGCCGTTGCGGACTTTCAGCAGCGCCGACTGGCGCAGGTCGCGAATACCCACTTTCTGAGCAGCTTCGGCGATTTGGAGAGCGTTGCCGCCCTCCAGCACGATTTCCTGAATCGCCTCGCTCATCGGCATCACTTGATAAATGCCCGTGCGGCCTTTGTAGCCACTGGTGCATTCATCGCAACCGACCGCTTCGTATGTCGTGAAGCCCGCCTGCACTTCAGCCTCCGTGAAGCCCTCCGCAACCAGTGCGTTGGGTGGCAAGTCGACGGGTCGCTTGCACTTGTTGCACAACCGGCGAGCGAGTCGCTGCGCGATTACCAGGGTCACGGAGCTGGTGATGTTGTAGGGCGCGATACCCATGTTCATCAGGCGCGCGATGGTCTGCGGCGCGTCGTTGGTGTGCAACGTGGACAGGACCATGTGTCCGGTCTGTGCGGCCTTGATGGCGATCTCCGCTGTTTCCAGGTCGCGGATTTCGCCGACCATGATGATGTCGGGATCCTGGCGAAGGAAGCTGCGCAGCGCCGCAGCGAACGTCATGCCTCGCCGAGTGTTCTGCTGTACCTGGTTGACGCCGGGAAGCCGAATTTCCACTGGATCTTCCGCGGTGGAAATATTCCGGGTCTCATCATTCAGGATGCCTAGAGCCGTGTACAGGCTGACCGTCTTGCCGGAGCCAGTGGGCCCCGTGACGAGCACCATGCCATATGGCTTGTGGATGGCGTCTTCGAACAGCTTCTGCTGATCGGGCTCATAGCCCAACTTGTCGATGCCCAGCTTCGCCGCGCTGCCATCCAAAATTCGCAGCACCACTTTCTCGCCGAACAACGTGGGCAGGGTGCTGACACGGAAATCCATCTGCTTGGTTTTCGACAGGTTCAACTTTATGCGACCGTCCTGAGGGACTCGCTTCTCGGCGATGTCGAGTTGCGCCATCACCTTGATACGCGCGGCAATGCGATCCTTCAGCTTGGTGGGGGCTTTTGCTACCTGTTTGAGGATGCCGTCGACGCGCAGGCGTACGCGATAGTCCGCTTCGTAGGGTTCGAAATGAATATCCGAAGCGCCTCGCTTGATTGCGTCCACGAGGACTTTGTTGACGAACTTGACGACCGGGGTATCGTCTCCCTTCGCATCGACCGCGCTTTCGCTGCCTCCATCCTCGTCGCCAGCCTCTACATCCAGGCTTTCGAGCCCGTCGTCATCCTCACCGAAGCTGCCCGAGAGGGCATTGGCGGCACTCTGCCATTGGTCGAGCGTGCGACGAAGCTGATCTTCATCGACCAGTACTGGTTCGATGATCAGGTTGGTGTGGAATTTGATCTCGTCTAGCGCGCCATGGCTGCGCGTCGGGTCGGCCACACCCACGAAAAGTTTGTTGCCGCGCTTGAAAAGCGGGAGGACCTGATGTTTCTGGACCAGTTCTTCGCTTACCAACTTCAATGCATTCTGCGTTGGATCGAAGGCTTGTGCGTCCAGCAACGGCATGCCGAATTCCATGGCGTTGGCCGCCGCCAGCTGGGGGGCAGTTACAAGCCGCTTCTCGGCAATCCATTGTGGCAACGGAACTTTCGCGTCCGCGGCATTCGCCATCGCGGTACGCGCAGACGCCTCATCAAGCGCGCCATCCTGGACTAGGCGTCGGGCCAGACCGGTGATGCCGACGAGGTTGGCGGAGACGGAGGTGGCTGTGTTCATGGCTTTAGCATACCGATGGCTGAACTCGTCCGCACGGCACGCACGCCAATGCAAACGTGTTGCCCGCCTTCGATGCGGGCGGGGCGATTGGGCATAGCCTCAGTTGCCCGATGCTGAGGTATAGCTGCAGGTTGCGCCTGCCGCTAGCGGACAAGACACGACGGCATCACCGTTCCCGATTGCATTGGCAGTGATCGTATCGGCTTGAGATGCGGGAGTGGTTGTGCCACTACACGCGCCGTTCTGCGGTGCGGGCACCGGGTCGTTGATATTGAGATTGGCAAGCGCGACGTTGGCGTAGGTCTTTGCCTCCATCATGCAGGCGCGATTGGCGGAGCGGATGGAGTAGTTCTGGTATGCAGGCAACGCTATGGCCGAAAGGATCGCGATGATCGCCACGACAATCATCAGCTCGATTAGCGTGAATCCGTCGGCGCGCCTAGCCATGAGAGTTCTCAGAATAAGGGGTGATCGGGTTTGGCTAATGCAAATTGCAGGCCAACAGTGCTTGGATGCTTGTACGTGTCTTAGGGGATGTGACCGAGGTCCGGTTTAGCGGCTGTTTTCAGAAACTACAAACCCCGCTTTCGCGGGGTTTGTAGGTCAATACTGATGATGCTTGCAAATCAGTTGGTGCCGCCGTTGATCACGCAATTGCCGCCAGTGGCGAGGTTGCACGTGATGTTGGTGGCATCGCCAGGCGCGCGCGGGGTGCCGGTGATGGTGCCCAGCGTGGCAAGGGTGAATGCCGAAGCATCGGTGAGGGCGGTGCAGGCAGTGGTCGCGCCGGAGTTGGGAGCGACCGGGACCTTGCCGTCGTTAAGGTCAGCGAGGACCGTGTTCGAGTAGGCCTTCGCTTCGGCCAAGCAGGCGCGGTTGGCCGACTTGCGGGTGTAGTTCTGGTAAGCCGGCAGCGCGATAGCGGCCAGGATTGCGATGATGGCGACGACGATCATCAGTTCGATCAGGGTGAAGCCCTGGGCGTTCTTCTTCATGGTATTTCCCCTTTCAGGATTGGCTTGATGGTTTAGGGACACAAGCCCCGTGTCCCTACATGGACCGTGGGCGCCGCGTACAACTGCTTACGACGCGTGCAGGGATGTAGAGCAGGATGCGTGCCAACTTCTGATACCCCCAGTGATTCCCCCACACGTCCCCGGGAGGAAACCCCTGACACCGAAGTCGGGCGGGACTATCGCATCATTCCTTTGCGTTGTGTATCGGGAAGTGCGGCCAATGCCGGCGCGGATCACAGATTGCGCGATTGGCCGGGAAAGGGGCGACCGCCAAATAGCTGACGCCCCCTTGGTGAGATGACCCGCTGCGTCAGCAAGTGACGCGTTGCGTCACCCGGGTCACTGTGGGATGCGGCGCACATTTGAGGGTACATACATATATATAGCGTGTGACGGCCTCAATCGTCGCTCCATGCCCTGCAAGAGCGGGCCATGCCCGCGATGCTTTTCTGGCGCCATCGGGCAAGCGCATCGCGGGCATGGCCGCTCCTACGAAGCCAGACGGAAGTGCTCGGCAGGAGCGCCCTCGGGCGCGATGCTTTCCGGTCCGGTATCGAAGGCATCGCGGGCATGGCGCGCTCCTGCAAGACGGCGCGGGGCGTTGGCCGCTGTGTCATCCCGCGGATGGCGCGCGCGTGGCCGGGCTGTCGCCCGGCACGGCCTACTCCATCCCCAGCTTCTTGAGCTTGTAGCGCAGGGCCCGGAAGGTGATGCCCAACTGGGCTGCGGCCTTGGTCTTGTTCCAGCGGTTCTCTTCCAGCGCCTTCTGGATGGCCGCGCGCT
Organism: Pseudoxanthomonas sp.; assembly: GCF_002863005.1. Lineage (GTDB taxonomy): Bacteria > Pseudomonadota > Gammaproteobacteria > Xanthomonadales > Xanthomonadaceae > Pseudoxanthomonas_A. Next base: position 105,603 of record NZ_PKDG01000008.1, on the reverse strand, counting down.
CCAGCTGCTCGATGTAGTCGGGCAGGGCGCCACCGGCGGCCGGATCCACGTCCATCGCGCCGGGCGCGTCACCGATTACCTCGCCGGGACTGAACTCGCCGCCGAACTTCTTGCCGGCGGGAGCCTGCGGCAGGTACAGGTCGTCGATCTCGATGCTGTGGCCCTCGGACATGGCCAGCGCGCGTTCCAGGATGTTCTCCAGTTCGCGCACGTTGCCCGGGAACGGGTAACGGCCCAGGGCCTCCATCGCTTCCGGCGACACCGATGGCGCCATGCGTCCGTGCTGGGCGGCCAGCCGATCGAGGATGGCGCTGGTCAGCTGCGCCAGGTCGCCGGTGCGTTCGCGCAGCGGCGGCACGCGAAGCTCGATCACATTGATGCGGTAGTACAGGTCGTGGCGGAAGCGGCCGTCCGCCGCCAGTTCGCCCAGGTCCTTGTGGGTGGCCGACAGGATGCGCACGTCGACCAGCACCTCGCCGGACGCACCCACCGGGCGCACCGCCTTTTCCTGGATCGCGCGGAGCAGCTTCACCTGCATCGGCAGTGGCAGCTCGGCCACTTCGTCGAGGAACAGCGTGCCCCCGTTGGCGGCCTGGAACAGACCCTGCTTGTCGGCGTGGGCCCCGGTGAAACTGCCCTTCTTGTGGCCGAAAAATTCGCTTTCCATCAGCTCGGCCGGGATGGCGCCGCAGTTGACCGGAATGAAGGGACCGGCCGCGCGCGCACCCTGTTCGTGGATGGTGCGGGCGACCAGCTCCTTGCCCGTGCCGGACTCGCCCATGATGTAGACCGGCGCCTGGCTGCGGGCGACCTTGCCGATGGTCTCGCGCAGGCCATCCATCGCGGCTGACCCCCCGAGCAGGCGGCTGGCCTGTTCCGGCGGTGGCGGGGGCGGCGGGGCGCGTTCGCTGTTGTTCAATTCCAGCGCGTGCTTCACCAGCCCGCGCAGTACGGTCAGGTCGACCGGCTTGCTGACGAAGTCGAATGCGCCGGCCTTCAGGGCCTCCACCGCTAGTTCGATGTTGCCGAACGCGGTGATCATGGCGACCGGCGTGGAGGGGTAGTTGCGCGAGATCTCGCCCACCAGGTCGATGCCGTTGCCGTCGGGCAGCCGCATGTCGGTGAAGCAGAGGTCGTAGGTGTTGCGGCCCAGCAGCTCGCGGGCCTCGCCGAGATTGGCGGCGGTATCGATGCGCAGGCCCATGCGGCCCAGCGTCAGTGTCAGCAGTTCTCGGATGTCGCGTTCGTCATCGACGATCAGGGCGCTACGGCTTTGATTCATGCATTCCCCCTCATGCCCCTGTGCCGGCAGTGTACCGAGTGAATGTTAAACATGGTAGGCGACGCCCCTACAGGATGCCCGCCACATGAGCGCTTGTCTTTGTAGGAGCGGGCCATGCTCGCGATGCTTTTCACGGATGGCCCCAACAAGCAAGAGCATCGCGGGCATGGCCCGCTCCTACAAAGACAAGCGTCCTCTCGGCTAGGCGGGCAACAGGGCGTGCGGACCCGGCAGGGTGACGCGGAAGCAGGCGCCGCCGCCGGGGACCGGGACATATTCCAGCGTGGCCTGGTTGGCGCGGCACAGTTCGCGGGCGATGTAGAGGCCCAGGCCGGTGCCGTGCTCGGACGTGGTGAAGAACGGTCGGAACAGCTGTGCCGCCACGGCGTCCGGGATGCCCGGGCCGCGGTCCATCACGTCCAGCGTCGGCCGGCCTTCGGCATTGAACACGCGCACGCGGATGCGCGCGGATTCGCCCGGCAGGCGGCCGTAGTTCAGCGCGTTCTGCACCAGGACCGTCACCACCTGCTGCAGGTGGCGCGGGTCGACCAGCGCCGGCACCGGCTTGGCGCCGATGATGGTTTCCAGCGTGTCGGTCTCGATGGAAAGGGTCTGCTGGTAGTCGTCGACGAAGCGGCGTACGAAGGTGTTGAGGTCCACGTGCTCGGGCGTGGCGCGCTCGCGCCGGGCCAGGCCCAGCACGCTCTCGACGATGCCGTTGGTGCGCTGGCATTGCTGGTGGATGATCTGCAGCAGGCGGCGATCGCCGTCGTTGACGTGCGGGGATTCCTCCAGCAGCTGCACCGCGTAGTTGATCGCGGCCAGCGGGTTGCGGATCTCGTGCGCCAGGCTGGCGGAGAAGCGGCCCAGCGCGGCCAGCGTCAGCGATTCGGCGCGGCGCGACACCACCGTGGCGTCGTCCAGGAAGATCAGCGAGGTCTCGCTGTCGGCCAGCAGGCGGGCGAAGCGCGGCTGCACTTCCGGCTGGTCGGGGGTCAGCTGCATCGGGGTTTCGTCGGTCTGCCAGCCGTTGCGCCAGCGCTGCAGGCGGCGGGCCAGCTCCGGCGCGGCGTGCAGCAGCGACACGCCCTTGCCATCGGCGCCTGCGCCGTCGCCGCCATCGCCGAGCAGCAGGCTGGCGGCTTCGTTGGCCAGCTTGATGTGGTTTTCGGCATCGACCACCAGCACGCCGGTGCGCATGCGGCGGATGATCAGTTCGTTGACTTCGAACAGGTTCGCGACCTCTTCGCCGCGCTTGTCGGCCAGCGCCTGGCTGTTGCGCGCCTTCTGGCCGGCCTGGTGCGCCAGGTAGGCCAGCGCCAGGTAGCTCACCGCGAACATGATGACTTCCGCCAGCGAGCGGCTGGCGTTCTGGTCGTGGAACAGGGTGAAAAGGTACTCGCCGAACAGCCCGGCGATGGCCATCAGCGCCACTACCAGCGCCATCCGGGTGTTGGGCAGCAGCAGGGCCGCGGCCGACACGTTGAACAGCAGCATCATCGCCACGCCGGCCGTGGCGGTGGGCAGGGCATGGGTGATGAGCGCGGCGACCGCGATGTCCACGCAGACGCTCGCGAAGACGATCCACACCAGCCAGCGCACGCTGCGGCCGATGAAAAGCAACACCAGGGCCAGCACCAGATAGGCAATCGCGACGCCCATGCCCAGCACTTCGTGGCGGGGCTGGCCAAGTACTTCGCCCAGCGGGCTGAACATCAGCGCGGCCAGGATGCCGGCTTCCAGCACGCGGTACAGGGCGAAGAAATACAGTTCGCGGCGCGGAACCGATTCGATGCGGGACAGGAGCGACTGGGCCTGGCGCAAACGCGTACTTCCCCTGTAGCGAGGCCCACAGTATAGGCATGACGGCCCCCGCGTGGCCCAGCGAGTCCTTTTCCACCAAAGGCTTAGGCCCGAGGTTTTGCGCCCCCCGCTCCGGTCAGCGACAATAGGGGGCTCGCCCAGCCGCCGCCGTCACGGCCCCGGCCCGGGCGGTGTCTTCTGTTCCCTACCCACGGTGACGCATGAATTTCCACGAATATCAGGCCAAGCAGCTGCTGGCCGAGTACGGCATCCCGGTCCCGGCCGGCAAAGTCGCCGCCACGGCGGACGAAGCGGTCGCGGCCGCACAGTCCCTCGGCAACGGCCCCTGGATGGTCAAGGCCCAGATCCACGCGGGCGGTCGCGGCAAGGCCGGCGGCGTCAAGTTCTGCAAGACCGTCGATGACGTGAAGGCGGCCGCCGGCAAGATGCTGGGCACCAAGATGGCCACCTACCAGACCGCCGGCGTGGAACTGCCGGTCAACCTGGTGCTGGTGACCACCGCCGGCGAGATCGTCAAGGAGCTGTACCTGTCGGTGCTGGTCGACCGCGGCACGCGCACCATCACTTACATCGCCTCGTCCGAAGGCGGCGTGGAGATCGAGCAGGTCGCGGCCGAGACGCCGGAGAAGATCCACACGCTCAACGTCGACTTCGTCGAAGGCGTGCAGCCGTACCAGGGCCGCGAGTTCGGCTTCAAGATGGGCCTGACCGCCAAGCAGGCGGGCCAGTTCGCCAACATCATGGTGAACCTGTACCGCATCTTCAACGAGAAGGACCTGGCGCTGGTCGAGATCAACCCGCTGGCGATCCTGGACGACGGCAACCTGTACGCGCTGGACGGCAAGTTCAACAGCGACGACAACGCCGCGTTCCGCCACAAGGACCTGGTCGCCATGCGCGACAAGAGCCAAGAAGACGAGACCGAAGTGCTGGCGTCCGAGATGGACATCAACTACGTGACCATGGACGGCAACATCGGCTGCATGGTCAACGGCGCCGGCCTGGCGATGGCCACCATGGACGTCATCAAGCTCAACGGCGGCGAGCCGGCGAACTTCCTCGACGTCGGCGGCGGCGCCAACAAGCAGCGCGTGATCGAGGCCTTCAAGCTGATCCTGTCCTCGGACAAGGTCGAGGGCATCTTCGTGAACATCTTCGGCGGCATCGTCCGCTGCGACATGATCGCCGAGGGCATCATCGCCGCGGTGAAGGAAGTGGGCGTCAAGGTGCCCGTGGTGGTCCGCCTGGAAGGCACGAACGTGGAAGAAGGCAAGCAGCTGCTGCGCGACAGCGGCATGGCCATCATCCCGGCCGACAACATCAACGACGGCGCCAAGAAGGTCGTTGAAGCGGTCAAGGCCGCCGCCTAATCCACGTCACCGAACCAGGAATCTTCCATGAGCGTTTTGATCAACAAGAACACGAAGGTGATCGTGCAGGGCTTCACCGGCCAGCAGGGCACCTTCCACGCCACCCAGATGATCGAGTACGGCACCCAGGTGGTCGGCGGCGTGACCCCGGGCAAGGGCGGCACGACCCACATCGACCTGCCGGTGTTCGACACCGTCGCCGATGCCGTCAAGAGCACCGGCGCCGATGCGTCTGTCATCTACGTGCCGCCGCCGTTCGCGGCCGATGCGATCCTCGAAGCGGCCGCGGCCGGCATCAAGGTCATCGTCTGCATCACCGAGGGCATCCCGGTGCTGGACATGCTGCGCGTCAAGAACGTGCTGACCCGCGCCCATCCGGACACCGTGCTGGTCGGCCCGAACTGCCCCGGCGTGATCACCCCGGGCGAGTGCAAGATCGGCATCATGCCGGGCCACATCCACATGCCGGGCAAGATCGGCATCGTCTCGCGCTCGGGCACGCTGACCTATGAAGCGGTCAAGCAGACCACCGAAGTGGGCCTGGGCCAGTCGACCTGCATCGGCATCGGCGGCGACCCGATCAACGGCCTGAACTTCGTCGACTGCCTGAAGCTGTTCAACGAAGACCCGCAGACCGAAGGCATCATCATGGTCGGCGAGATCGGCGGCGACGCCGAGGAAGCCGGCGCCGAGTACATCAAGCAATTCGTCAAGAAGCCGGTCGTGGGTTTCATCGCCGGCGCGTCGGCCCCGGCCGGCAAGCGCATGGGCCACGCCGGTGCGATCGCCAGCGGCGGCAAGGGCACGGCGGAAGGCAAGTTCGCGGCGATGGAAGCCGCCGGCGTCACCACCGTCCGTTCGCCGGGCGACCTGGGTGCCGCCATCGCGGCCCGCCTGAAGAAGTAAGTCGCGCCCTCCGGGCCGATCGGAAAGCCGCCCTGGGGGCGGCTTTCTTTTTTGGGGCCGCCTAAACCCTTTCGCTTCTCCCGGCATCCCATTCCGTATGCTGACCGCCGTGATCGAATCCCTCGCCGAGACAAACGCCGCCGATGACGGTGCCGCGCTGGACACTGCGCTGGCGCGGGCCGCCGCCGGAGGCGACGCCAAGGCATTCGAAGCGTTGTACCGCCGCCACGCCGGCCGCGTGCATGGCGTCATCGTCCGGCTGGTGGGCAGCCATGGCGTGCGTGCCGAGGATCTTGCGCAGGAGGCGTTCGTGCGGGCATGGCAGGCGCTGCCGGGTTTCCGTTTCGAAAGTGCCGTCGGCACCTGGTTGCACCGCCTGGCCGTCAACACGGCACTGATGGAACTGCGCAGCCGCCGCAACGGTCCGCGCTTCGACGACGATGATGAAGCGCTGGACAGCCTGGGGCTGGCCGACAGTGCGGGCCATGGCACGGCGTTGTCGATGGACCTGGAGCGCGCCGTCGCCACGCTACCGCCGCGCGCACGCGCCGTGCTGGTGCTGTACGACGTGGAAGGCTTCAAGCACGAAGAGATCGCCGCCGAGCTGGGCATGGCGGTCGGCAGTTCGAAAGCCCAGTTGCACCGAGCGCGCCAGTTGCTGCGCGAGCGTCTAGGAGTTGCCGCATGAACCCGCATGATCTTCCCCCGTCGACCGACGACGCGCTGCGTTGGCAGCTGCGCGCGATGCGCCAGGACCTGCCGCCGTCGCGCGACCTGTGGCCGGACATCGCTGCCCGGATCGCTACCGTGCCGCAGCACGCGGCCGCCCGTCCGCGCCGCACGCGGCTGGCGCCGTTCGCACTGGCGGCGTCGGTGCTGCTTGCGGTGACGGTGACGTGGCAGCTGCAGCGCGCGCCGACCGGGGATGCGCTCATCCAGCGCGAAGCGGCCGCACTGACCCGCGACTACACCGGCGCGCTGGCGCAGCTCGACCGCCAGGTGACCGCGTCGCCGGAGATCGCGCCGGCGTTGCATACGCTGGATGAGAGTGCCGCCCAGATCCGCCATGCCATCGCGACCGAACCCAATGCGCACTTCCTGCTCGACCAGTTGCGCCGTACCTACGCCCGCCGCCTGGAGCTGACCCAGCGCGCGGCCATGACCTGAGGAGTTCCCCATGCGCATCGCTTCCCTTTCCCTGTTGCTGGCCACCGCCCTGTGGGCGCCCGCCGTCCTGGCGCAGACCGCCATCAACGAAACCCGACCGCTCGATGCCCGCGGGCGCGTCGACATCAGTAATCTCAAGGGCCGCATCGACGTGCGTGGCTGGGAGCGCAACGAGGTGCAGATCACCGGCACGCTGGGCAAGGGCGTGGAGCGGCTGGAGGTGGACGGATCGGGATCGCAGGTGAACATCGAGGTGCGCTATCCCAAGCGCAGCTGGGGGAGCGACGACAGCGGACCCACCCGGCTGGTGGTGATGGTGCCGCTGCGCGCCGACCTCGACATCGAATCGGTCGCCGCCGACGTGGACGTCACGGGGGTCGCGTCCGGCGAGCTGTCCATCAGCACCGTGAGCGGCAGCGTTTCAGCCGCGGCGGCGCCCCGCAAGGCGGATGTCGAAACCGTCAGCGGCAACGCCAACCTGACGCTCAACAGCGATGACGTGGGCGTGGCCACTGTCAGCGGTGCGATCGTGTTGCGGGGGCGCCTCGGCGGCGAGATCGATGCGGAAACGGTGTCCGGTCGCATCGAAGTGATCGTCAACGAGCAGCAGGTGCGTGACTTGAGCGCCAGCACCGTCAGCGGTCGCGTGGACGTGCGCACCGGCCTGGCACCGGGCGGCGAAATCAGCATGGAATCGGTCAGCGGCAATCTGATGCTGCGCCTTCCCCAGGACGTGTCCGCGCAGGTCAGCGGCGAAAGTTTCAGTGGTTCGCTGAAGGCGACCGGCGTGAGCATCGAGAAACGGCGTGGCCCCGGCAGCAGCTTCAGTACCCGCTACGGCAGCGGCAGCGGTCGGGTCACCGTCGAGACGTTTTCCGGCAGTGCAGAGGTCCGCGTCGAATAGCCGCGGGCGTCTGACGCAACCCCACGCGATGGCGTCGCGTTGTCGAAGCTGAACAGGGAGGGCGCCATCGGGCGCCCTTCTTCGTTGCGCCGCAATCCGACGGATGGTCGCACGTACGCGAGAAAAAGGTTTCGTAAGTAACTGATGGGGCTGAAAAAAACGAAATTCTTCCGATAAATCATCGGGTTCTTTTCATCGCCGTAAAATTTACGTTATGCTCTGGGCACCAGTCGCGCAGCATTCATGCGTCTGAACCATTGGCCCGGGCCGCGAGGCTTTGGCTTTTCAGTGAACATTTGGAGAGAGAGCCTCTAATGACCAACCTCAAGAAGCTGCCCAACGCAATCCAGTTTGCGTTGTTCGCCAGCGCAACATCGCTGGCAGCGGGCAATGCATTCGCCCAGGAAGCCGCGAGCCCCGATTCGGAAGCCAAGACCCTCGACCGCATCGAAGTCACGGGTTCGCGCATCAAGCGTGCGGAAATCGAAGGCGCGCTGCCCGTCACCGTCATTTCCCGTGAGGCCATCGAGGTCAGCGGCAAGACCACGGTCGCGGACCTGCTGCAGAACTCCACCTTCAACTCCTTCGGTTCGAACAAGCCGGCGTCCGGCTCCTCGGCCCAGTCGATGTCCGAGCTCAGCCTGCGTGGCCTCGGCGGCGGTCGCAGCCTGATCCTGATCGACGGTCGCCGTCTGCCGCTGTCGCCGCAGTTCAGCGAAGCCGGCTCCGACCTCAACTCGATCCCGCTGGCTTCGGTCGAGCGCGTCGAAATCCTGACCGACGGCGCGTCGGCCATCTACGGCGCCGACGCGATCGGCGGCGTGGTCAACATCATCACCCGCAAGGACTTCAACGGCGTTGAAGCCAGCATCGGCGTGGGCCAGGCCCAGAACGGCGGCGACACCGAGTCCGGTTCCGTCGTGTTCGGCATCTCCGGCGACCGTGGCCGCATGCTGGGTGGCGTGTCGTACGCGAACCGCGACATCTCCTACATCCGCGACCTGCCGTGGATGGAAGGCCGTCGTGGTCCGTCGTCCAACGCGAACAACTACTACGTCCCGGCGACCAACCCGATCACCGGCCGCGTCTCGCCCGGCAAGTTCATCCAGTCCGTCCCCGGCGGCTGCACCAACCCGGGCTTCTGGCAGGACGGCGCGGTTTGCCGTTACGACTACAACCTGGTCGCGGCGGACACCGCGTCGCTGGAACAGAAGGGCCTGTTCCTGCGTGGCGACTACCAGATCAACGATGACTGGACCGTCTACCTGAACTCCAGCGTCACCCGCGTCAGCAGCTTCGGCCGCTTCGCGCCGACGCTCGCGGATTCCGGCATCTTCATCCCGGTCGGTAGCCCGAACAACACCACCGCCCAGAACGTCGTGCTGAAGCACCGCTTCGCCGCCGTCGGTCCGCGCGACAACTACGACGACACCAACACCTACGACACCAACCTGGGCTTCAACTGGCAGGTCAGCGACACGGTGGCCGTGGACTTCGGCCTGCGTCGCGCCGAATCGAAGTACATCTCGCTGGGCCGCAACTACGTCAACATCCCGATCGCGACCGCGCTGATCCAGAGCGGCGAGTACAGCATCTTCGATCCGCTCGCCAACGACCCGGACGTGCTGAACCGCGTTCGCGCCACCATCGGCCGCGACGGCATCTTCAAGGAAGAAGAAGTCTACGGCAGCGCCACGTTCGACCTGTTCGAACTGTCGGGTGGTACTTCGGGCCTGGTCGTCGGTGCCGAGCACCACAAGCAGGAATTCGCCGATCTGTACGACGCGCAGTCCGAAGCCGGCAACATCGGTGGTTCGTCGGGCAACTCGAGCTCGGGCAGCCGCAACTTCTCGTCGGCCTACTTCGAGTGGCTGATGCCGTTCACCAGCAGCTTCGAGGTCGACCTGGCGGCTCGTTACGACACGTACTCCGACTTCGGCACCTCGTTCGTGCCGAAGATCTCGTTCCGCTACCACCCGATCGACAGCCTGACCCTGCGCGCCAGCTACGGTGAAGGTTTCCGTGCGCCGCCGCTGACCATCCTGAACTCCAAGGATGCGTTCTCGGCCGACAGCGTCGTCGACGCGCCCACCGCGATCGCCTACGGCCAGCCGCCGGGATCGACCCTGCAGATCGACGGTCTGCGCGTCGCCACCCCCGACCTGCAGGCGGAAGACTCCAAGCAGTGGAGCGCCGGCGTGGTGTGGGACCCGACCGACTGGGCCAGCATGAAGCTGGATTACTACAACATCGAGCTGACCAATTCGATCCGGTTCTTCTCGGCACAGACGGTCATCAACCGCGAACGCAACGGCACCTACCTGCCGTCGAGCCTGTACAGCGTTCGTGACCCGGCCAACGGTGCCCTGCTGCAGGTCCGCGCTGGCTACGCCAACGAAGGTTTCATCAAGACCGACGGTTTCGACTTCAACGCGACCACCCGCTTCGACCTGGGCAGCTTCGGTTCGCTGCGCAACAACCTCAGCCTGAGCTGGATCAACAAGTTCGAAACCGGTGGCCCGAACTCGGACACGACGGACCAAGTCAACACCACCGATAACCCGCAGTGGCGTGCGAACCTGGTGAACGAGTGGGAGAAGGGCGACTTCTCGCTGGCGTGGACCATCAACGCGATGGACCAGACCGTGTCGTACACCGAGGACTACCTGGTCAACGACCTGGGCTACACCTGCCAGGACGTGGTCGACTTCGGTTACCTGGTCTCGAACTGCGGCGACAACAAGCCGTACATCACCCACGACCTGGCGGCGAGCTACAAGACGCCCTGGAACGGCCGCTTCACCATCGGTGCGATCAACGTGACCGACAAGAAGCCGCGTCTGGACCAGCTGGGCTTCACCCCGCCGTACTACCAGAGCGCCCTGTACTACGGTATCGGTCGCGAGATCTACTTCCGCTACACCCAGAGCTGGTAATCCACAGCTTGCAGTAAGTCTTGGAGGGGCCCCGCAAGGGGCCCCTTTTTTTTGCGTGTAGAATGTGTGACGAATTGAGCAGGGCAAGACACACGTGGGTATGCCGCAAATCGAGGAAGCGCTGTCGCATGCGCGGCGTGCGGTCGCAGCGAAGGACATGGCCGGCGCCACCGTGCACTACCGCAAGGTCCTGGACGCAGGCGACAACGCGGAAGCATTGCTGCACCTGTCCAGTTTCGAGGCGCGGGCGAACGACAACTACCGGAAGGGACGCGAGTACGCGATACGCGCGCTGTCTTCCGCGGTAGGCAACCCGGCGCTGGTGCCCAGCGTCCTGCTTTGCCTGAGGCATTTCGAAGAGTCGGCCGCCATGCGCCGCTACATCGATGCCTCGCCGTTCCTCCGCAGCATGGCCGACCCCAAGACGCTGCACCTGGTGTCCGCACAGCTCAGCTGGCTGGGCGACCAAGCGCAGGCGATCGAGTTCGTCACCCGTGCCATGCAGCTGCAGCCACAGATGCCGTCGCTTCGCCTGGCGCGAGCGACGATGGAGTTGTTCCTGGGCCGTTTCGACGATGCTGAAGCGGACATCATGGAATGCCTGCGCATGGATCCCGGGTTCGCGAACGCCTACTGGGTGCTAGCGTGGATGCGCAAGTGGAGTGCGGACACGCACCATGTCGATGGCATCCGACGCGCGCTGCAGAAGCCTTCCCTTGGCCTGGTCGACAAGACGAGGCTCTACTACGCCCTGCACAAGGAGCTCGACGACATCGGCGATGTCGCGGGTGCTTTCCAGGCGCTCGACACGGCCAACCGCATCCATCGCGCGGCGAACAAGTACGACCGCGAGTCGACGCGCCGCCTGTTCGCACAGTTGAAGCAGATGCCCTTGAAGGTCGACGCATCGGGCTACGTGTCGGACATCACGCCGATCTTCGTCGTCGGCATGTACCGCTCCGGCACGACGCTGCTGGAGCAGCTGATGGGTGGTGATCCCGGCGTGTTCAACGCAGGCGAACTCCACGACATGGCGGCGCGCGTCCGCTATGCGACCGATCATTATTTTCCCAGCGCCACGGATCCGGTCGCGGTGGCGCGTGCGTCGGGGATCGATTACACCGAGTTGGGCCGGAACTACATGGAAGGCGTCGCCTGGCGCTTGAACGGGCACACACACATCACGGACAAGTGGCCGCCCAACCACATGAACGTGGGCTTCATCTGCCAGGCGATGCCGCACGCGAAGATCATCCACATGTCGCGCGACCCCCGGGAGACCTGCTTCTCCAACCTGCGCGAATTGTTTGCCCACGCCGCGCCGTATTCCTACGACCAGGTGGAGCTGGCGGACTACAGCAACCAGTACCGCGACCTCATGGAGCACTGGCACCAGGCGTTCCCTGGCCGGATCCTGGACATCACCTATACGGACCTGACTCGGAACACGGAAGCCACCATGCGCGAGGTGGCGGCCTTCTGCGGCTTCCCGTTCACCGACAAGCTGCTGCAGCCCAATTCGCAGGGCAAGAGTGTGGCAACTGCCAGTGCCGTGCAGGTGCGCGACAAAGTGATCGCGCGCGACGTGCCCAAGTGGGCGCCCTACGAAACCTATCTGCAGCCGCTCCTCAACGAGCTGCGCTGACGCCAACGTATTCCGGAGAGCCATGAATCCCGTCAACCAAGATACGCGGGCGCGTTACGACGACATGCCGTACAGCTCATACGCCTACCAGTACAGCGCCCCGGAACAGCTGGCCGCCGTTGCGAGCCTGTTCGGGTTGCCGTCGGGACAGGTATCGACGGCGCGCGTCCTGGAGCTCGGATGCGGGTCGGGCGGCAATCTGATTCCCATCGCGTTGCGCTATCCGCAAGCGAGGGTGGTGGGCGTGGATATCTCGGGAGTGCAGATCGCCGAGGGGAAGGCGTCCATCGATCGCCTGGGCATCGGCAATGCCTCCCTTGTCGAAGCGGACCTGCTCGATCTCGATACGGATTCGCTCGGCGAGTTCGATTACATCATCGCCCATGGCGTCTACAGCTGGGTGCCCGCCGAGGTGCAGGACGCTGTCCTGCGCCTGATCGCCCGCTGTCTTGCGGCGGACGGCGTCGCCTACGTCAGCTACAACACCTATCCGGGCTGGAAGACCAAGGAGATCGTCCGCGATGCGATGCTGATGCATGGCGGTGCGCGACCAACCGTCGACGAGCAGGTGGGCTACGGCCGCTCCATGCTCAACTTCCTCAAGCAGACGGCGCTGCCGGGGGGGCTGACCGCCGCCGCGGTCGACGAATGCATGCCGTCGATCATGAACGGCCCCACCGATTACGTGGCGCACGAGTATCTCGCCCCGAACAACCGGCCCTGCTACTTCCATGAATTCGTGGAGCGGACAGGTCGCCATGGCCTGGCTTACCTGGGCGAAGCGCAGCCGTCGACCATGCTGCCGTCCAACTACAGCCAGGAGCTCTCGCAGCAGCTGTACGGCGCGCTCGGTGGCGATCAGGTGCGCGTCGAACAGTATCTGGACTTCGCCGTGAGCCGTGTCTTCCGCCAGACCCTGCTGGTGCACGCGAAACGCGCCGAAGACCTCCGCTGGGAGCTGGATCGCGCGACCCTGCATCGGATGCATTTCGCGGCGAACCTGTCCGCCACCGACGGACCGATCCGCCTGGACGGACAGCACCAGGAGTTCGTCGCGCTCCCGAATACGGCTAGCATCGGCGCCAGCCTGAGCGGTATCAAGCAGGCGATCGATGCGCTCGCGCGAGCGTGGCCGGGCACGGTGACGCGAGACGATATGCTCCGCCACGCGATGCTCACGCAGGGCGACAAGGACGCGGTTTCGCCGGAGATCCTGAGCGAGGCCGTGGATGAACTATGCGAGCGCCTGACCCTGCGCGGCATGGCGCAGGTTCGTCTGGCAGCCGTGGAGGCCACGGGCGTAGGTGATCGTCCGGTCGTGGATCCGGCGGTCAGGCGCCAGGTCGTCGCGCTCGTGCCGCCGCGCAGGCACGTGGCCAATCTCTGGCACGACAGCATCGAAATGGGGGATATCGACCGGTTGCTGATCCCGTTGATGGACGGTTCGCTGGACAGGGATGGCCTGGTGGCCGCCGCCGCCGCCGCCCTGCGCGAGGGACGGCTACCTGCCCTGCCGCAGGCGGCAGCGGATGACACGGAGTCGCAGGCGGAGGCACGCGTGGCGGAGATGCTGCAGCGTCTTGCCGGCGCCGCGATACTAGTGCGACCAGCGGGTCAGTAACGCTGGCCGAGTTCCGAGAGGCGCCACGCCAGCGGCGTAAGGTAGTCGCGGTATGCGTGCCACTTGGGCCGCAGCGGCAGGCCCGGCTTCTGCCGTACCTGCACCGCGCTCGCGGTGTTGACGTTGCCAGTGGCGGACGCCGGATCCAGCATCGTCGGCTGGAAGCCCGTGCCCAGGAACGTGGTCACGCGCTTCAGTTCCGCCGCCGGATCGGTGGCGAGCGCAGCGTAGGTCACGTCATGGATGCGCCCCGGGAAGCGCTGGCGCCAGTGCTGCATCAGGCTGAAGTAGTGGCGATAGTGGTTGGCGAGTTCGGCCTGGTCGTACGAATAGCGGCAGGTGGTGGCCGAGAACGGCTCCCTCAGGTTGGAGAAGCAGGTTTCCATCGGATCGCGCGACATGTGCAGGATCTTCGCGCCAGGCAACGCGGTGAGGATGAAACCGAGGTTGAGGAAGTTGGACGGCAACTTGTCGGTGACGAATCGCTGCCCCGCGCGACGCCAGTCCACCGATTCCAGGTAGCCCCTGCCGATGGCGCCATAGTCGAAGTCCGCCGAAGCCTGGACGATGGCCGAATCGAGCTCGGTGCTGCAGTGGTGATCCGCGGCCAGTCGTAGCTGGCTGGTGAAGTCGTAGAGTTCGCCCCCCGAGCAGATGTCGGTGTGTGCCGAAAGCAGTTGTTCCAGCAGCGTCGTACCGGAGCGATGCATGCCGACGATGAAGACGGGCGTGAACGGCGCGTCCATCGACGACGGGCGCTCGGCGGCGCCGACGTCCAGCGATTTCAGCAGTCCGAACAGCCGCTCGTCTTCTTCGCCGGAATAGGCGACCACTTTCCGCATGGAGGTGCAGGCCAGTTCGAGCGCGTCCGTTGCGGCTGCATAGTCCTCGAGGCGGTCGAGCTCCCGATGCAGCGCGTAGGCCAGCAGCGCCGCATTGCCCGGTTCCGTGGCGCGCGCCACCGCGCGTTTCAGTGCGTCGACGTGGCCCGCGTCGGTGCCGCTTTCCGAGCGCAAGCGTGAAAGGTGCCACCAGGCGGGGGCGTGGTCCGGCTGGAGCACCAGGGATTCGCGGAAATGCTGTTCCGCCTCTTCGAACCTTCCGAGGTTGAGTAGCGCCAGCCCGATATCCGACGTCAGGGGCGCAGAGGAGGAATGGTGCGCCGCCGCCAGTTGCAGATGCTGGAGAGCCTGCTGGGGGTGGTTCAAGGTCTGCAGGAACAAGGCCACCAGCTGGGCGACATCCACATCGTGCCGCAATCCCTCGGGAATGCGCGGAATGAACCCGTGCAACTCCGGAATGAGGTTGAAGGTCTTCAGGCGGCGCAACAGGAACATGCATTGGCGCTTGTTCTGCACGCCGACGCGATAGGCGGAAAGCGCGTACTCGCGCGCGCGCCGGTAGTTGTCGTCGATGGACTCCAGGCGCGACCGCTGGATGAGGGCGCCGGCATCGGTCGGATGCTCGGCCAGGATGGCGTCGCTGATGCTGCGCGCTCCCACCAGATCGCCTGCCGTGATCAGGCTCCGCACCCTGAGGAGCTTGTTTTCGACATCGAGACGAGGTCCGCGCGCGGCGGACGAACGGTCACTGCTGCTGGACAAACTAGAGGTCCTGCTCGTAACGCACGTACGGCACGGTGCCTTCGTCGGCGTTCTCGTTGGTCAACGAGAAGGGATTCTTGCCGCGGGTGATGACGTTTTCGGCCCCGACCGTCAGCTGCCCACTCCAGGGAGTGCGCCAGGTCAGGCCGAGGCCCAAGCCTTCGAACTTGCCAGGCTGGCCGGGCACGTCGATGACGCGGCCGACGATATTGGCGCTGAAGGGGCCGTAGCCACCGCCGACGGTCAGGCTGCGGCTGTTCCAGCGATCGGCGAGAGCCGGCAGGTCGGAGACGGGCACCAGCGTGGCCTTGGCCACGGCGCCGCCGATCGACACGAACCCTTCGCGTCCGATGTTCTTCTGCCCGAACACGGCCAGGTCGTTCTGCTCAACCCGGCTTCCGCCGCGGCCCGAGGACAGCCAGGCCGGCAGGGTGTCGCGGCCGGTGCCGGCCGACAGTCCCAGCTTGCCCCCGGGACGGCTCAGGACGGCGGATGCGCTCACGCGCTGGCTTGCCGTGTCCTGATCATCGTCGCCGAGCGTGGCCAGCATGCAGTGGCTCGCCAGGTTGCCGATGTTGCCGACGACACCCGCCTTGCGGTTGCACACCAGGCCCAGGGCGTCGCCGCTGTCCAGGCCGAATGCGGTGGTCAGTGAGTTGCGCCCCAGGCGCCAACGCGCGCCGGCCTCGGCCTGGCCGGTCGGCTCGAGCAGCAGCACTGCCTCGACCTTGCCGTCGTTGTTCCAGATGGGAAGGGCGGTCGCCTGCGGGTCCGCGGCCGGCTTGCGCGTGCTTTTCTGCGCATGCGCATCCGCCGCCCCGCCAAGGGCGAGCAGCAGGGCGAGCGGCAGTGAAAGGCTACGCAGGTTCATGGCTGGCTTCAGACTCCTGGGTCGACCCGGAGTTCCCCTCCCGAAGGGGAACCGATGCTATGCCGTTTATGTTTCTTTAACAAGTCCCCGACGCTGCCCGCCGACCGCCGGAACTACTGAAGGCGGCTGGGCGCTTCCATGTCGACCCGCAGCTGGCTGAATAGTTCCGCGATCTGCGGGGCGGAGAACCGATACTCCTGCCCACAGAACTCGCAACGCACTTCCGCCACCCCATCGGCCAGCGCCGCGGTCGCTTCCTCTTCTCCCAACGACTGCAGCATGCTCTCGACCCGTTCCCGCGAACAAGAGCAGCCGAAGCGAACTGCGCGCTCCGTCAGGATTTGCGGGGCTTCCTCATGGAACAGGCGGTGCAGCAGCACCGGCACGGGCGTGGCCAGCAGCTCGGCCTCGCTCAGCGTATCGAACAGGGCGCCCGCCCGGCTCCAGCCATCGTCATCGCCTTCGTCGCCGGGCAGCTTCTGCAGCATCAGGCCGCAGGCCCGGTCACCGTCGGCGGCCAGCAGCAGGCGCGTCGGCAGCTGCTCGGACTGGCGGAAGTAGTCTTCGAAGGCTTCTGCCAGGCGGCTGGCCTGCAGGCCGACCAGGCTCTGGTAGCGCTGCGGCTCGCGCGGGTCCAGGCCGGGGTTTTCAACGGTGATCGCCAGCAGGGCGTCCTCGCCCAGGTCGCGGAGGTCGCGCGGCGCGTCTCCGGCCGTGGACAACTGCGCGATGCCGCGCACCGTACCCGCCGCGGTGCATTCGGCAAACAGGCTCCGCAAGGTGCCCTGGCTGCGGAGCTGGATCGACAGGCGCCCGTCGACCTTGGTATGACCCGTGAACAGCACCGCCGCCGCACTGGCTTCGCCGAGCAGCTCGCGGGCCGACGGCGGGTAGTCGGCGCGGCCACCGACGGTCTGCCAGGTGTCTTCGAGACGCACCGCCACGCCGCGGACGCCGGCGGCGGGCAGCAGGAAGCGGGTCACCCCGTCGTTCACAGCTCACCCATGGCGTCGTGGCCGTTGTAATCCAGCATTCCCTGGATGGTCGTGCAGACCAGTTCCCGTTCGACTGACGTCAACATGGGATGCCATACGTCGAAGATGAGCACCACGCGCAGGCGATCGCTGTTGTTCCAGGCTTCGTGCAGGATGGTGTCGTCGAACATCACCAACTCGCCGGGCTTCCAGACATGCGTTTCGCCGCCGACGCGAAGTGCGCAGTCGGGGGGGATGATCAGCGGCATGTGGACGGTCAGGCGGGTGTTCGTTGCCCCGTGATGGGGCGCGATATGCGTGCCCGGCTTGAGCGCGGAGAAGAACGTCACCGGCGCGCGGTCCGGCACCCTGCACATGGGGGCGTGGTCGGACAATGCGGCAACGGTCTTGGGACAGCGCCTGGCGTGGTCTTCGTCCAGTTTGCCGCTTTTCCAGAAATAGTAGGCGCCCCAGTCCAGATTGCGATCGAGCGGCGCGAACTGTCCCTTGGGCTCGTAGTCCGACATTTCCACGTAGGGGACGAACTCTGCGTTTTCCTCCAGCAATGACTGGAGCTCACGGAGCATGTCGGGGAAAGCGGCTTCGACGGCGGGCGCCCAGTCGAAATCCTCGCGATGGAAGATCGGTATCGACGGCAAGCGAGGGAACGGCAGCGTCAGCGGCCGGGACAGCGCCATGTCGCGACGTCCGGTCACCACATCCAGGCTGTGCTGGAAGCGCTCGAGCTGGCGCGGCGAGCCGGTGCGCAACTGGTCCCCCATCCGGGCGAGCAGGAACTCGCGCATCTGCGCCTGGTTCTCCGCCACCTTGCGGCGAGCATGCTGGATCAACGGCTGCAGTTCGGGCGCCTGCTGGAGCGCCTCGGGCATGTAGGCCATCGCTGCGCCGTAGGAGGACGCGGCCGCGCGGTCCTTGCCGCGTTCCTCCAGCAGGCGTGCCTTTTCGATGTGCACGCCCCATGCGACCGGTTCTGCCTTGAGGGCGGCATTGATCTGGGCCAGGGCGGCATCCGCGTCGCCCATGGCGGAGTAGACCCGGGACAGATTGGCGTGCGCCATCGTATAGTCCGGTGCCGCTGCCACGGCGCGTTGCAACAGGTCGCGCGCGACGGACAGGTCGCCCCGCTGCATGGCCTGCATGGCCAGGTGGTTGAGCGCTGGCGGAAACTCCGGCTCGAGCTCGAGCACCTTGTGCCAACGGACCGCTGCGGAGACGGACTGGCCGCTTTGGGCCAGCTGGTCGCCCTCTCTCATCAAGTCGGCTACCAGCGTCTCGGTGCGTGCGTTCATAAGGCGGATGACCAGCGGACTGTTGAGACCCCATTCTCGCATTTGGATGCCATGCGCTCAAAATCGGACGGTTCCATTCCCCGCGTAGCCCGTCGCCGCTGGCTCCGCTGGCTGCTCGCCCTGCCTTTCCTGTTCGCTGCTGCCAGCGTGCTGCAGGTCGTCGTGCTGCGTTTCGTCGACCCGCCGTTCACCGCCTTCATGGCGGCGCGCCTGGTCGAGGCCTGGGGCAAGGGAGACGTCGGTTTCCGGCTGGCCTACGACTGGCGCGATCTGGACGAGATGGCGCCAAGCCTGCCGTTGTCGATGGTCGCGGCGGAGGACCAGAACTTCGCCACGCACCGCGGCTTCGACTTGGCGGCGATCGAGAAGGCGCGCGTGCACAACCGCAAGATGGTCGAGCGCGCGGAGAAGCGCGGCAGGCCGGTGACGCGCCTGCGCGGCGCAAGCACGATCAGCCAGCAGGTCGCGAAGAACCTCTTCCTCTGGCAGGGCAGCAACCGCGTGAGCCGATGGACGCGCAAGGGGCTGGAGGCCTGGTACACGCTGCTGATCGAAACCCTGTGGTCGAAGCGCCGCATCCTGGAGGTCTATGCCAACGTCGCCGAGTTCGGCGACGGCGTCTATGGCGGGCAGGCGGCGGCACGACGTTACTGGGGCAAGGACGCCGCGCGCCTGACGTCCAACGAAAGCGCGCGTCTGGCCGCCGTGCTGCCGTCCCCCCGCCGCTACAGCGCCCCTCGTCCCGGGCCGTACGTGCAGCGGCGCGCGACACGCATCGAACGCCAGGTGCGGCAGATCGGCGGCACCACCTATCTCGAGGCGCTGCCATGATCGGCGCGGCGCCTCAGGTCACCGTCGTGGTGGCGGCGTACAACGAAGCGCAAGCGCTGCCGCTGCTGCACCCGCGCATCCTGGCGTCGCTGGACGCGCTGGAGGGCGTGCAGGGTCGCGTGCTCTACGTCGATGACGGCAGCCGCGACGACACATGGGCGGTGATGCGCGCGCTGGCGGCGGACGATCCGCGGGTGTCGCTGTTGCGGCTGTCGCGCAACTTCGGCAAGGAAGCGGCGCTGACCGCCGGCCTGGACCGCGTGGACACCGGTGCGGCCGTAATCCTCGATGCGGACGGGCAGGACCCGCCGGAGTTGATCCTGGACTTCGTGCGCGCCTGGCAGGCCGGCTACGACAACGTGCACGGCACGCGCGTCGAGCGGGAGGGCGAAAGCTGGCTGAAGCGCGCCACCGCGCATGCGTTCTATCGCGTGATCGGTCGCCTGTCGAAGACGCCCATCCCGGCCGACACCGGCGACTTCCGCCTGCTGTCGCCGCGTGCCCTGGCGGCGCTGCGCGAACTGCGCGAGCGCCACCGTTTCATGAAGGGGTTGTTCGGCTGGGTGGGCTTCAACCAGAAATCGGTGCCGTACCATCGCGATGCGCGCGTGGCGGGCAGCAGCAGTTTCGGCTTCTGGAAGCTGTGGAACTTCGCGCTGGAGGGCATCACCAGCTTCAGCACCGCGCCGTTGCGCGTGGCGACCTACATCGGCGTGCTGACCGCGCTGCTCGCCTTCGCCTTTGCGATCTACATCGTCGGGAAGGCGCTGCTGTTCGGCGATCCGGTGGCCGGCTGGCCGACGATGATGACGGTGATCCTGTTCCTCGGCGGCACGCAGCTGGTGGCACTGGGACTGATCGGCGAGTACCTGGGGCGCCTGTACGAGGAATCCAAGCAGCGACCCCTGTACCTGGTGGATGCGTGGCAACCCGCGTCGGCAGGAGTATCCTTGGCCGGGCCAGATCGACCCGCTCCCTATCCCGGAGATCGCCATGCGCACGGTTCGTCAGTTGCTGGGGGCCAAGGCCCCTGAAGTCTTCGCCGTATCCCCCGACGCCTCCGTCCTCGACGCCATCAGGCTGATGGCCGAAAAAGGCGTCGGCGCCGTGCTCGCCATGCAGGGGCCACGGTTGTGCGGCATCGTGTCGGAGCGCGATTACGCCCGCAAGGTGGTGTTGCAGGGGCGCTCGTCTTCCAACACGCCGGTGCGCGACATCATGACGGCGAAAGTCGTCACCGTTCGGCCCGACGACAGCGTCGACCATTGCATGAAGGTCGTCACCGAGCACCGGATCCGCCACCTGCCGGTGGCCGACGGGGACGCCATCGTCGGCGTCATCTCGATCGGCGATCTGGTGAAGGCGGTGATCGAAGACCAGCAGGTGGAACTGGACCAGCTGCAGCGCTACATCGCCAGCTGAGCCGCATCACTTCGCGTACTGGCCGCCGCACGCGCTGTCTTCGCCCGGCCCCACCTCGATCGTCGCCAGCAGCGCCGCAGGCGGGGCGATGCTGCCCAGCGCCACCGCGACCGCGCCGCGCAGGCCCAGGCGTTTGAAGTCGGGACGGAACGAAGGGTCCTTGAACGTGCCGCCGACGACCAGCGGCGAGCGCAACGCGAGGATGCTGCGATCCTTCGGACGCGGCCTCATTTCCAGATCCAGTGTTTCGTCCTTCAGGCTGATGCGGCCGGTGCCGACGATGATCGTGTCGCTGGTATCGAAGGCGAGCGACCGGGCGTCCATCACGCCGTCCTTGACCGCGAAGTCGCCGAAGGCACAGCGTACCGGCACGGTCTTGTCCCGGGTGACCAGGAACTTCAATGACTCCGCGATGTCCAGGCCGGCGAGTTCCATCAGCAGGTTGCTGATCTGCCCACGGCCCATGCCGAGCGCGATGTCGCCATCGGCCGTGCCCAGGATGCCGGCGACCGAGTTGCCGGTCCCGGTGATCTTGATGTCGCCGCCGATGCGGCCGATGGCGGTCTTCGTCAGTTCGGCCTGCGGAAACAGCTCACCCAGGTCCAGCCGGCGCGCGGCGATCGTCGCCTGTGTCCGGATGGTGTCGCTGCGGGCATCCATGCGGATCTGCGACCGGATATCGCCCTGCGCGACGCCGAAGTTCAACGGCTCCAGCCGCAACAGGCCGGCATCCAGCAGCAGGTGCGCGTCCATGTCGTCGATGGGAAGGCCCGGCGCGTTGATGCGGTGCGCCTTCCAGCGGACGTCGGCATCCATCGCGCGCAGCTTGGCGAGGTTGTAGGGCGTGTCCGGCAGCACGCGTGCATCCGCCGCCAACGCCGCCGCTTCCGCACGCTGCTCTGCGTTGCTGGCTTCGCGGGCGTCGGTCTGCGGAGGCGCGCCGACGAACCCGGCCAGGTCGTCGAAATCCAGGCGCTTGGACACCAGGTTCGCCTTGAACAGCGGGCGTTCGCGCCCCACGGTGACGCTGGCCGTACCGGCAAGGTCGCTGTCGCCGACCACGCCGGTGAAATCGTCGTAGCGCCATGTGTTGCCGTCGCGCGTGAATCGCCCGTCCAGGCGATAGGGGGGCGTGGAAGGGGTCGCGATGCCGATCAGGGGGAACAGATCCTCCATGTCCTGCCCCGCAAGCATCAAGCGCAGGTCGAAGTCGCGCAAGCGGAACGGATCGAGCAGCGTGCCGCGTGCATGCGCGCGTGTCGCCCCGGCCCTGGCGCGCAGGTCGATACGGTAGGGCTTGTCGGTGTCGCGCAGCGCGAGCGGTGAGGCCACCTGGCCCTGCAGCGTGAGCGCATTGCCTGCCCAGCGGCCCTTGCCCTTCAGGTCGACTGCCGCCGGTGCATCCGGTGTCGCCTGCCGGATGCTGGAAAGCTGGATGTCCAGATCGGTCTTGCGCACGGGGTCGAGAAACAGCAAGCGACCGTCATCGATCCACAGCTCGCGAAAGCGCGTCCGGTTTTCGCCAGAGCGGTCACCGAAGACCCAGTTGCCCACGCCTTCGGGCCCTGTCTCCAGGCGCAGCCGGGGATGGGTCAGGCGCACGCGCGGGATCCGTGTCTCGCGCCTGAAGAGAAACGGGAAGACTTCCACGCTCACCTCGGCGCGATCCGCTGCCGCCATGGTCGGCACACGGGACCACGAGGCATTGCCGAACGTCAGCCCCTCCGCGCGCGCCGTGGTCACACGCCCGAGATCCACGTCGAGATTGCCGGCGATGTGGAAGCTGCGGCCGGTCTGCCATTCGACGATGCGTTCGATGGGGCGACGCAGCCAGTTCCATTCGAACAGCACGGCGATGACCACGATGATCGCCGCCAGCACGCCGATCACGATCGCGCCGGTACGCGACAGGGGGCGCAAGGCGAAACGACGACGAGGAGTGGAAGTCGCGGTCATGGGCCCATGGTTGGCAACCGCGTGTTCACGGGTTGCGAAACGCAGGCTAGGCGGTTCATGTGCGGGACACGAACGTCGACGCGCGTTTCACGCCAGCCGCGGCATCAGCACCTGCTGGGTGACGGCGACGAAGTGACACACACTGCCGGCGATCACGAACAGGTGCCAGATCGCATGCGAATAGCGGATCGATTCGCGATGGTAGAAGAAGGTGCCCAGCGTATAGAACAGGCCGCCGGCCAGCAGCCAGCCGAGCGTCCACGGATCCACCGAGGTCAGCAACGGCTTGATCGCCACCACCACCAGCCAGCCCATCGCGATGTAGAGGATCGTCGACAGCAGCTTGAAGCGGCCGGTATAGAACAGCTTGAAGATCACGCCGGCGATGGCGATCGTCCAGATCGCGGTGAACAGTCCCCAGCCCCACGGCCCGCGCAGGCCGATCAGCGTGAAGGGCGTGTAGGTGCCCGCGATCAGCAGGTAGATCGCGCAGTGATCGAAAACCTTCAGGCGGCCCTTGGCGACCGGATGCTGGATGGCGTGATAGAGCGTGGACGCGGTATAGAGCAGGAGCAGCGTGATGCCGAAGACGATCGACGCGCCTAGCTGCCAGCCGTCCCCGTAGATGGCGGCGAGCGTGATCAGCACCGCGCCTCCCGCCAGTGCCGCCACGGCGCCGAGGCCGTGCGTCAGCGCGCTTGCGATCTCGTCGCGCAGATCGACCAGATGGTCGGCGCGTTTCCGTGCACGAAGGGTTTCGAAAGAGGTCGGCTCGTTCATGTCGCAACGTTACCGCAATGCAGCATGAGGTGCATGCCTCCGCGGCCGTCCAGTCAGCCTGCGGCGGGCTGCCGAAGGGTCCGGCAGCCCGCCTCGAGGCGGATCAGATCACTGCCGCGCCGCTCAGTGCCGCCATGTCGGGGCGGAAGACCAGGCACAGCGCGAATCCGGCCAGGAACAGGATCAGCGGAATCTTGTTCTCGGCGAAGTTCTTGATGCCGTAGTAGATCGTGTAGATACCGCAGATGAAGCAGAAGACGGCAGCCAGCGCGCCGTCCTTCTTCGCAGCATTCACCGTCATCCAGATCGCCCCTGCCAACAGCAGGACTATCCCGAGAAAATACATCGACATCTCCCCATGACGCCGCCGGATGGCGGCCAGGGAAAGCCTAATGGATCAACGCGCCGGTCGGCATCCCGGGGCGGCCCGTGTCCGCCGAACGTAACCTGCAAGACACGGACTCACCGTCGTGCCGGGGCGAGAGGGGTTCATCCCGGATCAACGCTGTGCGCATGCTCCCGCGTGGCGAGGAACTGCACGTCGGGCGCGCGTTCCTGGGCGAGCTGCAGGTTCACCCGCGTCGGGGCCAGGTAGACCAGCTCGCCGGCCGCGTCCAGCGCCAGGTTCATGGCGTTCTTGTCGCGGAATTCCTCGAGCTTCTTCGCGTTGTCGCAGCGGATCCAGCGCGCCGTGGCCACGCTGACGTTCTCGAACGAGGCGTCGACGCCGTACTCGTCCTTAAGCCGGTAGGCCACCACGTCGAACTGCAGCACGCCCACCGCACCCAGGATCAGGTCGTTGCTCATCAGGGGACGGAAGAACTGCGTCGCGCCTTCCTCGCTCAGCTGCGCCAGGCCCTTCTGCAGCTGCTTGAGCTTGAGCGGATCCCGCAGGCGCGCGCGGCGGAACAGCTCCGGCGCGAAGTTCGGGATGCCGGTGAACGACAGCGCCTCGCCCTCGGTGAAGGTGTCGCCGATGGAGATCGTGCCG
This sequence comes from Pseudoxanthomonas sp., assembly GCF_002863005.1. Classification (GTDB taxonomy): domain Bacteria; phylum Pseudomonadota; class Gammaproteobacteria; order Xanthomonadales; family Xanthomonadaceae; genus Pseudoxanthomonas_A. Next base: position 81,209 of record NZ_PKDG01000008.1, on the reverse strand, counting down.
TGGTTGTGGATGCCGATCACGTCGCCGGGATAGGCCTCGGCGGCGATCTCGCGGTCGCTGGCCATGAAGGTCAGCGCGTTGGCCAGCTTCATCTCCTTGCCGCTGCGCACGTGGAAGGTCTTCATGCCGGCCTCGAAGCGGCCCGAGCACACGCGCATGAACGCCACGCGGTCGCGGTGCTGCGGGTCCATGTTGGCCTGGATCTTGAAGACGAAGCCGGTCAGCTTGTTCTCCGCAGGCTGCACTTCGCGGCCGGTGGTTTCGCGTGGCTGGGGCGATGGCGCGTGCTCGACGAAGAAATCGAGCAGCGGCTGCACGCCGAAGTTGTTGACGCCGGAGCCGAAGAATACCGGCGTCTGCTTGCCGTCGAGGTAGGCCTGCTTGTCGAAGGGATGGCTGGCGCCCTGCACCAGTTCCAGTTCGTCGCGCAGTTGCGCCAGCATTTCGGCGCCGATCTTGTCGGCAAGGCCGGGCGCGTCGAGCGACGGGAAAATCGTCGAGTCCTGGCGGGTGAAGTTGCGGCCCGGTTCGTACAGGTGCACTTCGCCGGTGAGCAGGTGAACCACGCCCTTCAGGCGCTGGCCCATGCCGATCGGCCAGGTGACCGGTGCGCACTGGATGCCCAGCACGCTTTCGACCTCGTCCAGCAGCTCGACCGGGTCCTTGCCTTCGCGGTCCAGCTTGTTGATGAAGGTCATGATGGGCGTGTCGCGCAGGCGGCAGACTTCCATCAGCTTGATGGTCCGCTCTTCCACGCCCTTGGCCACGTCGATGACCATCAGCGCGCTGTCGACCGCGGTCAGCACCCGGTAGGTGTCCTCGCCGAAGTCGGCGTGGCCCGGGGTATCGAGCAGGTTGACGATCTTGCCTTCGTACGGGAACTGCATGACCGACGAGGTGACCGAGATGCCGCGCTCCTTTTCCAGCGCCATCCAGTCGGAGGTCGCATGGCGCGCCGCCTTGCGGCCCTTCACCGAGCCGGCCATCTGGATCGCGCCGCCGAACAGCAGCAGCTTCTCCGTCAGCGTGGTCTTGCCCGCGTCGGGGTGGGAAATGATGGCGAAGGTGCGGCGGCGCGCGGCTTCATCGGCCACGGCGCTGGTCGGATTGGACATGGGGCGGGCGCCCGGACGGGCGCTGAAGGAGCGGGAAGGCGGCGATTATACCGGCCGCGGCGGGTCAGCCGTCTCAGCGGCCCGAGGGGAACTGCAGCTGGCCAAGCGGGCCGAACATACGGAATGGCACCGACTCCAGCCGCATGCCGCGGTTGGCCTGCACCACGAAGTGCAGGTGGGGGGCGGTGGAGAAGCCGGTGTTGCCGGACAGCCCGATGTACTGCCCCTTGCGCACGTACTGGCCCACGCGCACCTGCGCGCCTTCGGCCTTCAGGTGCGCGTACAGCGCCATGGTGCCGTCGGGATGCAGGATGCGGATGAAGTTGGCGCGGCCACCGTACTTCTCGCGGTTCAGGCCGGCCTTGTCGAAGTCCGACTCGACCTGCATCACCAGGCCCTCGCGCGCGGCGACGATCCGGGTGCCCTCCGGCACCGCGAAATCCACCGCGTGCAGGTTCTGCGCATCGCTGTGGCTGAAGCGACCGCCGGGGCCCTGGTCCACGCGCACGCGGCCGTAGTCGAACGGCAGGCGGTACTCGTAATCCTGCGGTTGGCTGGCGGGGTCACCCGGCATGCCGTCGAGGGTCAGTTCGAAATCGCCGCCGCGCAGCGGATCGGTCACGCTGATGTCGGCCACCAGCACGCTGCTGCGCGCAGGCACCACCGCACGGGCGGGCAGGGCGGGGGCGCTGCGCACGTCGCGCTGCCGACGGAACCCCAACTGCACCTGCACCGGCCCGTGCATCAGGTTGTCGGCCCACGCCTGGTAGCGCGTGCCCTGCTTCTCCAGCCGCAGCCGCACCAGCGCACTGGGCGGATTGCGGAACCGCATGACGTCCAGGCCGCTGCCGGCCAACTGCTCCGGCGGAGGCGGCTGGTCGCCGTACTGCGTATAGCCCTGCTTGTCCTTCCATCGATACAGGCGGGCAGCCGCGAGGTCGCCCACGCTGCCGACCAGCATGACGATGCCGCAGGCCAGGGCCAGCCCGCGCATGCTCACCGCGGGCAATCGCCCTGCAGGTCGAGCGCGCGGGCGATGTCGCGCAGGTCGAAGGCGGCCAGCGAGACGTCGTTGTGGAGCGCGAACAGCGCGCCGGCCGGGAACCGCTTGGTCGGCATGGCGTAGACGGTCTCGCCGTCGGTGTTGGACGCCACCTTGCCTGAGAACACACCGGACGGCGCCAGCGTGGCGCGGTCGAAGACGCGGAAGCGCGTCGGGGTCAGCTGGTCCACGGCGATCCAGTAACCGGCCTCGGTGGTGCACGACCACAGCGCGATGCCTTCGGCATCGGCGTCGAATGTTGGCAGGCTGTGGCCACGGTAGGCGCCGGTCGCCAGCCGATAGTCCCGCAGGGTGGATCCGACGCGGCGGTCTTCCTCGGCGATCAGCAAGCGGTCGTGCGCCGGATCTCCGGCGATGGATTCGACCATGCGCAGCGCGCCGGCCGCGCCGGTATCGCCGAATTGCCCGAGCAGTCGGGTTTCCAGCTTCCCGCCCTCCTCGACGCGCACCTGGAACCGCTTCACGCGACCATCCAGGTCGGCCATCGGTGGCAGGGTCATCGTGCGGAAATCGGCCATGAAGCTGTCGGTGACGAACAGCTCCAGCTCGCCCGGCGCGGTCTCGTGCACCCACAGGCCGTAGGGCGAGCGCAGCACATCGGCCCCGAACGCGCCCAGTGGCGCGAACTCCGGCAGGCGGAAGGCCTGCACGCGGTGGTTGTCGCGTTCGGCCACGAACAACAGGTCGCCGAACACGGCGATGCCGTTCGGCCGGTTGAACTGGCCCACCGCGTCGCCCGGGGTGCCGACCGTACGCAGTCGCTGACCGGTGTCGGCATCGTAGATGGCCAGGTGGTGGGTCGCCTTGGCGGTGGCGATCAGCCACACCGGGCCGTCTTCGGTCGGCCACGCCACCAGCGAATCCAGTTCGTCGCCGGCGACCGGCGCGGACACCCACGCTTCCGGAAGGATGGCGTCGGCGGCGGTCTTGGGCGGCGGCGCAGGCGGGGTCGAGGTGTGCAGGGGGGCAGTGGAACAGCCGGCCAGCAAGGCCGCGAACAGGCCGCCCAGAAGGGGTTTCAAGGTCATGTCAGGGATTATGCGGCATTGCCGCACCCGCCGGCAGCGGGATCGCGGTCAAGAATCCATCGCTTCATCCGAATAAAGCGATTGACATCGGTCGGAGCCGGGGGCAAAGTAGCTCCACCATCGAGACCGGCAGAGGGACAGGCCCGAAGAAGCCGGGGCAGCCAGCGACGCGCAAGCGCCGTGGTGGTGCCAAATCCTGCGGGGACCTCAGCGTCTGCCGGAAGATGGTTCGTACCGTGCCCTCGCACGGCGAACGCGAGCTCCGCGAAGCTCGGTGGTGCAGTCCCGTCCCGCGAGGGATGCCCACCGGAAGCCGCCATGAGTTACGCCAGTCCCGCGCTGAACCGCTTGCCCGAACCCTCGCTGATCGAGGCGTTTCCGCTGTCTTCCCCGCAGGACGCAGGTCCGCGCGCGCTGCGGGGTGAAGTGGTGGTCGAGCTGGCCATGCGCCATGCCGGCACGCGGGCGGTGACCTTGCGCTACGAACTCCAGGGCGCGACGGGCGCCCCGGTCGTGTTCGTCGCCGGCGGCATCTCCGCGCATCGCCACCTCGCCGCCAGCGACGTGTTCGCCGAAAGCGGATGGTTGAACGAACTGGTCGGCGCGGACCGCGCGCTGGATCCTTCGCAACGCCAGTTGCTCGCGTTCGACTTCGTCGGCGCCGACGGGCGCCTCGACGCGCCCATCGATACCGCCGACCAGGCCGATGCCATCGCCAAGCTGCTGTCGGCGCTGGGCATCGCGCGCCTGCAGGCCTTCGTCGGCTATTCCTACGGGGCACTGGTGGGCCTGCAGTTCGCCGTGCGCCATCCGGAACGGCTGGAGAAGCTCATCGCCGTCAGCGGCGCGCACCGCGCCCATCCCTATGCCGCTGCCTGGCGCGCGCTGCAGCGTCGCGCGGTGACGCTGGGCCAGCTGCAGTGCGCCGATGCGCAGGGCCTGTCGCTGGCACGCCAGTTCGCGATGCTGAGCTACCGCACACCGGAGGAATTCGGCGAGCGTTTCGACGCGGCGCCCGAGATCGTCAATGGCCGCGTGCGCGTGGCTGCCGAGGACTATCTGGACGCCGCCGGCGCGCAGTACGTCGCGCGCACGCCGGTGACCGCTTATGTGCGCCTGTCCGAATCCATCGACCTGCACCGCGTCGACCCCGCCGACGTGCGCGTGCCCACCCTGGTGGTCGCCGTGGAAGGCGACCGCCTGGTGCCGCTGTCCGACTCCGTCTCGCTGGTCGAAGGCCTCGGCACGCTGGGCCAGCTCCGCGTGCTGCGCTCGCCCTACGGCCACGACGCCTTCCTGAAAGAAACCGACCGCATCGATTCCATCCTGACCTCGGCCCTGCGCGCCGCCGGAGATTCCGCATGAGCAGCTACGTCCCCACCGATGGCGACGCGCCCTGTCGTCCCGCCACCGCCGCCGTGCGCGCCGGCATCGACCGCGACACCGCCTATGGCGCGGTGACGCCGCCGATCGTGTTGTCGTCCAACTTCAGCTTCGCCGGCTTCGCGCAGAAGCGCGAATACGACTACACCCGCAGCGGTAATCCCACGCGCGACCTGCTGGCCGAAGCGCTGGCCGACCTGGAAGGCGGCGCCGGCGCCGTCGTCACCGCGACCGGCATGGGCGCCATCACGCTGGTGTTGAATGCGCTGCTGGAGCCGGGCGACCGCCTGGTCGTGCCGCACGACGCGTACGGCGGCAGCTGGCGCCTGTTCAACGCGCTGGCGAAGAAGGGGCATTTCGAACTCATCACTGCCGACCTGACCGATCCACGTTCGCTGGCCGATGCGCTGGCGCAGTCGCCGAAGCTGGTGCTGATCGAAACGCCGTCCAACCCGCTGCTGCGGATCACCGACCTGCGCTTCGTCATCGAGGCCGCACACAAGGTGGGAGCGCGCACGGTGGTGGACAACACCTTCCTGTCGCCGGCGCTGCAGACGCCGATCGCGTTCGGTGCCGATCTCGTGCTGCACTCCACCACCAAGTACATCAACGGCCACAGCGACGTGGTCGGTGGCGCGGTGATCGCGCGCGATGCGGAGACCCATCAGCAGTTGGTGTGGTGGGCGAATGCGCTGGGCCTGACCGGCTCGCCGTTCGACAGCTTCCTGACGCTGCGCGGCTTGCGCACGCTGGACGCCCGCCTGCGCGCGCACCAGGAGAACGCCAACGCCATCGCCGCGTTGCTGGAGACGCACCCTGCGGTGTCGAAGGTCTACTTCCCGGGCCTGGCCACGCATCCCGGACATGCGGTAGCGGCGCGCCAGCAGAAGGGCTTCGGCGCGATGCTGAGCCTGGAGCTAGAAGGTGGCGAAGAAGCCGTGCGCGCCTTCGTCGAGGGCCTGCGCTACTTCACCCTGGCCGAATCACTGGGCGGCGTAGAAAGCCTGGTGGCGCATCCGGCCACCATGACGCACGCCGCGATGACGCCGGAAGCGCGCGCCAAGGCCGGCGTCTCCGACGGCCTGCTGCGCCTGTCGGTCGGCATCGAAGCGACCGACGACCTGCTGGCGGACATCACCGCCGCACTCGCGCGTGCCGAAGCCGTCGCCACCGAATCCAAGCGCAAGCTCGCCGACGCATGAGTACGGTCGTCCGGCTTGCGACGGCACCGCGTACCGCGCCGAAGCTGGCGCTGCTCGGCACCGGCGTCGTCGGCAGCGCCTTCGTCGCGCGTTACCAGCGCCTGCAGGAACGCGCACTGCCGGTGCCGGCCTTGGCCTGGCTGGCCAATTCCCGCGCCCTGCATGCGTGCGGGACGTCGGCACAGCGCGCCCTGCAGGAGGCGAACCAAGCGGCATCCCGCGAGGACGCCATTCCGCCGTGGGCCGAGGGCGAAGCACTGCGGCCGGGCGACATCGTGGTCGATGCCACGGCCAGCGATTCGGTGGCCGACTGGCACGCCGAATGGCTGTCGCGCGGCGTGCACGTGGTGACCGCCAACAAGCTCGGCCTCGGGGGCGCATGGCTGCGCGCCGACGCGATCGCCCGCGCACGCGCGGGTTCCGGTGCGCGGTACGGCGACGCCGCCACGGTCGGTGCGGGGTTGCCACTGCTGCGCAGCCTGCGCGCGCTGGTGGACGGAGGCGACCGCATCCATCGCGTCGAAGGCGTGCTGTCGGGCTCGCTGGCGTGGCTGTTCAACCAGTACGACGGCATGCGCCCTTTTTCCGGGTTCGTGCGCCAGGCGCGCCAGGCCGGCTACACCGAACCCGATCCGCGACTCGACCTGTCCGGCGAAGACGTCCGCCGCAAGCTGCTGATCCTCGCGCGGGCGGCAGGACTTCCGCTGCAGTCCGATGACGTGCGCGTGGATTCGCTGGTACCCAAGGAACTCGCCGCCCTGCCGCTGCCCGCGCTCGATGCCGCGCTCAGCCAGCTGGATGCGCCGCTGGCAGCGCGCTTCAAGGAGGCCTACCGCCATGGCGCGCGACTGCGCTTCCTCGGCCGTTTCGACCATGCGCGCGCCAGCGTGGGTCTGCAAGCGCTGCCGCTGGATCATCCGCTGTGTGGCGGCGGCGGCACCGACAACCGCGTCGCGATCTACAGCGATCGCTATCCCGAACAGCCGCTCGTCATCCAGGGACCGGGGGCCGGTGCCGATGTCACCGCGGCGGCCTTGCTGGACGACGTGCTGGCGATCGCCTCCATGCGCTAACCGCAGTTACTGCAATGCGGACAGCAGCGCTGCGTTGAAGCGCGCCGGCGCTTCCACTTGCGGCGAATGCCCCAGGTCGGCGAATTCCACCAGCGTCGCACCGGGAATCGCGTCCGCGGCGCGCTTGCCCAGCGTCGGATAATCGCCCAGCCGCTGGGCGACGTCCGGCGGGGCCAGATCCTTGCCGATCGCGGTGCGATCCTTCTGGCCGATGAACAGCGTGGTCGCTGCGGCGATGCACGGGAACTCGTACACCACCGGCTGGTTGAACACCATGTCCGAGGTCAGCGCCTGGCTCCACGCCACGGCCTTTCCACCGTCGCCGGCGTACATGCCGCCGAGCATCTGCACCCACCGCTCGTAGGCGGGCTTCCAGTCGCCGCCGTAGTACACGGTGCGCTGGTAGTCGCGGATGCTGTCGAAGGTCGTCTTCTGCTCGCGCGCGTACCAGGCATCCAAGCTGCGCCAGGGCACGCCTTCGGCCTTCCAGTCCTCGAGGCCGATCGGATTGACCAGCAGCAGGCGTTCGGTGGCCTGTGGATATTGCAGGGCGAAGCGTGCCGCCAGCATGCCGCCCATCGAATGGCCGACGATCGTCGCGCGTTCGATGCCGAGTTGCTCGAGCAGGGCGTGGGTGTTGCCGGCGAGCTGGGCGAAGGAATACTGGTAGCGCGGCGGCTTGCTCGACTTGCAGAAGCCGATCTGGTCCGGCGCGATCACCCGATAACCCGCACCGGTCAGTGCTGTGATCGTCGCGTCCCACGTAGCCGCACAGAAGTTCTTGCCATGCAGCAGCACGACGGTGCGACCGTTCGGTCTGGCGGGGGCGACATCCAGGTAGGCCATCTCCAGCGGTTGGTCCTGCGAGGCGAACGCGAAGGTCCGCACCGGATGCGGGTAGTCGAAGCCTTCGAGCCGCGCGCCGTAGCGTGGCGTCGATGTCGTCTGCGCGAAGGACACGTTGGCGAAGGACATCGCCGCGAGGGCGAACATCGGGAGTACCATCTTCATGGAGAGCATCCGCAACCTGGCGCGACAGCGTAGCGCGGACGCGTTGCGATGCCGTCAATCGCCGCGCGTCGGCGACGCCGGATGATGCGGGCCCCGCAGGACCAAGTGTCCGCGCCGGACGAGTTCGCCGGGATCGCGACGCACGTGGTCGGCATCGGGCAGCGGCGAGACCGAAGCCGCGGCTTCGTACAGCGCCCACCCGTTGCGGCCCTGCGCCTTCACCTCGTACAGCGCACGGTCCGCCAGCGAGACGAGTTGCTCCCACCCCAGCAGGTCGGGGGCATCCGGGAAAGGCGGATACCCGATCACGCCGAGCGATGCCGTCACCTGGAGGCGCGCGCCCGCCACGTCGACGGGCTCTGCGGCGATCGCCAGGCAGATGCGGCGCCCCAGCGCATGCAGTTCGTGGCGTGGCATGGGGCGGAAGACCATGAGGAATTCCTCGCCGCCCCAGCGGATGACGTAGTCGCCGTCGCGCGACAGCGTGCGCAGCCGGTGCGCGACGGTCTGCAGTACGTGGTCGCCCGCCTGGTGGCCGTGGCCATCGTTGATCGACTTGAAATGGTCGATGTCGAGCAGCGCGAACGCCAGCACGTCCACGCCCGCCGCGAAGCCGGGCATGCGCTGGTAATAGGCGATGTCGGCCGGCAACTGGCGGGTCAGGTAGCGACGGTTGTGCAGGCCGGTCAGCGGATCGGTCAGGCTGATCGCTTCCAGCTGGCGGTTCGCCTGCTGCAGGTCGCGCGTGCGCTGCTGCACGAGGCGTTCCAGCGCGACACGCCGGTTGTGGTGGCGCCGCAGCACCCAGCGGTTGGACAGCAGCACGAGGATCGCGAGTGCGAGCGCGAGCAGCAGGTAGAACCACGGGCTTTCGTAGAAGTACGGGGCGATGGAGAACGCCTGGGTGGCGGCGGCTCGCCCCGACACGCCACTGTTGTTGGTGCCGAGCACTTCGAAGACGTAGCGCCCCGCCGGCAGGTTGGTGTAGGTGGCGCTGCGCTGGTGCGGATCGTCGAGCAGCTTCCACGCGTCATCGTAGCCCTTCAGGCGGTACCGGATGTCGATATGGTCCGAGGCCTGGAAACTGAGGGTGGTGAACTCGAAGCGCAGGTCGCGCGCGCCACTCGGCAGCGACCATTCGGTGGCGCGTTCCGCCGGCCGCCACTCGCCCTGGACCTGTATGCGCTCGATCACCGATTCGGGTACGTAGTCGTTCGCGAGCGACTGGTCGGTCGCCATCACCACCACGCCGTCGCGCGTCGGCAACCACAGTGCGTTGTCGACCATGAAACCGCGGCTGTTGCCGGCGCCGTTGCAGCAGTCGCCCTTCTGTCCACCATGGCGATCGCCGCGCTCGTTGAGCAATGTCCGCGCCGTCACGCGGAAGGCCGGGTCGTCGGCGGCGGACAGCAGGTCCGCCACCGGCACGCGGTAGATGCCGCGCAGGCCCGCCGCCCAGAGGAATCCGCGGGCGTCTTCGGCGAAGAAGAACGGCGCGTTCGCCGGGATGCCGCGCTTCTTGTCGAGGCGCGTCCAGCGCTGGCCGTCGAACAGCAGCAGCAGTTCTTCCGACAGCGCCCCCACCAGCCACTGGCCGCCGGCGAGTTCGTGCAGCGAAACGACGTGCGGCGCGTCCAGGCCGGTGCCGGTGAACGGCACGGCGATCAGGCGCTCGTCAACGAATTCGTAAAGGCCGCTCTGCGTGCCGACCAGCAGGCGTTCGTCGCGCGTCTCCATCAGCACGCGCACGCGCACGTCGCGCAGGCCTGCGGATTCGCCGTAGTGCTTCAGGCGTCCATCCTGTTCGCGGTACAGGCCCGTGCTGGTGGCGAACCACAGGCGACCGCGGCGGTCGCGCACGATGCCGTTGACCTGGGCGGCATCCATGGCGGCCAGCATTGCCGGGCGTTGCACGCGGCCATCGCGATACAGCGCCGCGCCGTCGCGGGTACCGATCCACGTCTGCCCGTTCTCGGGCAACAGGCTGTAAGCGGCGGGATGCGGAAGCGCCCGGCCGGGCACCACCGTGCGGAAGCGCCCGGCGTCCAGCACGCTCACGCCGTCGTCGCTACCGACCCACACGCGGCCATCGGGGGCCTGCGCAGCCGACCACAGCAACGGCTGGTGCAGGCCCTCGGCGCGGCTGTATCTGCGCGTCCAGCCATTCCACGCGCGGCTGGCGCCTTCGTTGTTGCTGCCGAGCCACAGGTTGGACTCGCGGTCCTCGTAGAACGCCCGGATTTCCGCCAACGGACCGTCGGCCGCGATCCGTTCCAGCAGCCGTCCTGCCTGCAGGCGGTAGAGCGTGTCGCGGGTGCTCGCCCACAGGATGCCGTCGCGGTCCCCGTAGAGCGCCTGTACGCCTCCGCTGGCCGGTGCCACGTCGCGCTGCGGCTGCCAGTGCTGGCCCACGAGCGCGAACAGGCCGGCATCGCAGCCGGCCCACAGTCGGCCATCGTGGCGCGCCAGCGACGTGACGGTGGCCAGCGCCGCACGCGCAGGCAAGGCCAGGATCCGCTCGCCCGCGCCGTCGAATACGTGCACCCGGCCGCGGCCGCCGACCCAGAGCGCGTCGTCGTCATCCACGTGCACGGCCAACGCGCCGCCATCATCGAGCGGATGGAGCATCCGCAGGCGATCGGCCGCCACCGTCATGACGCCGCGGTTCGTGGCGACGATTAGGCGGCCGCGGCCATCGCGCGCCAGTGCGCGTACGTCGACCACGCCCGGCGCCTCGCCGGGAGCCAGCGCGATCGTGCGGATGCGGTTGCCTTCGCGCACCGCCAGACCCTGCGGCGTGCCGATCCACAGCCGGCCCTCGCGGTCGGTTTGCAGCGCCTGGATCCAGGTGCTGGGCAGTTCGGGGGTGTTATCCAGGTCGAAATTGGTGAAGCGCACGCCATCGAAACGGCTCAGGCCCGCCTGCGTGCCGAACCAGAGGTAGCCGGGCTTGTCCTGGGCGATGGCCAGCACGCTGAGCTGGGGCAGGCCCTGTTCCAGGCTCCAATGGTTGCGGACGTAGTGATGGAACGACTTGGACGGGTCCAGCGCATGCGCCGTCGGACAAAGCGCGGCCATCCCGCCCAGCAGGGGCAGGCACCAGGCCGCCAGTCGGCGCCGCCACGAGGGCATGCCGCGGCGGGTCTTGTCGACGGGGTCGGACAGGACGCGTCTCCGGTAAGTGGGTTTACCAAGAACGGTATCGGCGCGGGGCGGCCGCGCTAAAGGGCCGGGAATCCCCGCCCAACTAGGGTCGCCTCGTGGTCGTGAAAACGCGGTGGGTGCCGCTGCGTGGCCAGCCTGGCCGAGATCCAGTACCCCGGTCGCGCTGTGTCCTACCCGGACTGCATGGGAGCCGGATCCGTTCGTGGTGAGCCTGTCGAACCAACCTCTTTGTGAGGAGTTGGCAGGGACGTCGTAGCCCGGGTAAGGCCGAAGGCCCCACCCGGTGAGCCACGTGAACTGCAATTCGGAAGGCCATGCCCCGCACGTTCGCGGGTCTATCGGACCCCGGATGCGCTCCGCTTGCTTGGACTACCCTGGCGTGAGCGCGAATGGATCGCCTGAGTGCCGGCCAACCTCTCATCCATTCGGGTTGTAGATGTCGAAATCCAATGAAATACCCCTCTCTCCCAGAGCGAGGAGCACTTTCGCCGAAAGCGGCAAGCCATCATTGAAACTCTCCATGAAGATGCCGCAGAACACGTCTGGCTTGTAGCGGGACAAAGACGCCCAAATGCCTGAATCGGAGGGGAGCTGCTCCAAGAGTTCGACGATCTGCGCCTCGAGATTCTCGGGTTCGCGACGCTCGGCGTGGAGTCTCCAGCTTCCTCGCTTGGCTAGGCGCACGACACCGGCTCTGCGACTGATGTCATCGCCCTTGCGGCAGGACTCGGTTGGGGCGACGCCCAGCAGTGCGGTGATTTCCTCGGGTACGAGATCTTCCCCGAAGAATCGAAGCGTCGCCTCCGAGTGGTGGAGCGTGCCCATCGGATCTAGCACTCGATGACGTTCACCGCCAGCCCGCCGCGGCTGGTTTCCTTGTACTTGTCCTGCATGTCGCGCCCGGTGTCGCGCATGGTCTTGATCACCTTGTCGAGCGAGACCTTGTGCTTGCCGTCGCCACGCATCGCCATGCGGCTGGCGTTGATCGCCTTCACCGCGCCCATCGCGTTGCGCTCGATGCACGGGATCTGCACCAGGCCGCCGATCGGGTCGCAGGTCAGGCCCAGGTTGTGTTCCATGCCGATTTCCGCCGCGTTCTCGACCTGGCTCGGGCTGCCTCCCAGTGCGGCGACCAATCCGCCGGCCGCCATCGAACAGGCCACGCCCACCTCGCCCTGGCAGCCGACTTCGGCGCCGCTGATGCTGGCGTTCTCCTTGTAGAGGATGCCGATGGCCGCCGCGGTGAGCAGGAAGTCGAACACGCGCTGCTCGCTGTTGCCGGGGCAGAAACGATCGTAGTAGTGCAGCACCGCCGGAATGATGCCGGCCGCACCGTTGGTGGGCGCGGTGACCACGCGGCCGCCGGCGGCATTCTCTTCGTTCACCGCCAGCGCATACAGGTTCACCCAGTCCAGCACGGTCAGCGGATCGCGCATCGCGGCTTCCGGCTTGCTGGACAACTCGCGATGCAGCGTCGGTGCACGGCGTGACACGTGCAGGCCGCCGGGCAGCGTGCCTTCCTCTCGGATACCACGCGCCATGCACGACTGCATCGCGTTCCAGATCGCGCGCAGGCCGTCGCGGATCTCGTCCTCGCTGCGCCAGGCCTTCTCGTTCTCGAACATCAACGCCGCGATGCTCAGACCGCTGCGCTGGCACTGCGCCAGCAACTCGTCGCCACTCTTGAACGGGTACGGCAATGGCGTCTCGTCAGCGACGATGCGGTCCACCGCCGCGTCGTCCTGATTGACGACGAAACCGCCTCCGACCGAGTAGTAGTCGCGCGTGGCGATCACTTCGTCGTTCACATCGAAGGCGGTGAAACGCATGCCGTTGGTGTGGTACGGCAGCTTCTGCCGCTTGTTCATCAGCAGATCGCGCTTCTCGTCGAAGGCGACCTCGTGCGTACCGCCCAGCAGGATGCGCTTGCCGGTGCGGATGCGCTCCAGCGCCGGCGGGATGATGTCCGGATCGATCTCGTTGGGATAGTGGCCTTCCAGGCCCATCAGCACCGCCTTGTCGGTGCCGTGCCCGCGACCGGTCAGGGCGAGTGAGCCGAACACTTCGGCACGGATCCGCACCACGTCCTGCAGGCGCCCGGCGTCGACCAGCCAGCGCGCGACGAAGCGCGCCGCGGCGCGCATCGGCCCGACCGTATGCGAGGAACTCGGACCAATGCCGATCTTGAACAGGTCGAACGTGCTGACTGCCATGTTGCGGGCCGCTTCGGAAAGGCCGCTATTCTAAGCGGGTAGACGCGCGCCGCCCGTCATTCCCGGCCACGATGTCCCTGATCCTCTACCAGCGCGACGATTGCCACCTGTGCGACCTTGCACTCGATACGCTCGCCCATGCACGCATTCCCGAGTTCGAAAGCGTTTTCATCGACGGTGACGACGCGCTGGAAGTGCGCTACGGCATCCGCGTGCCCGTGCTGCATCGCAGCGACACGGGTGCGGAGTTGGACTGGCCTTTCGGCATCGAGGCCTTGGTGGCATTCCTGCAGCGCTGAAGCTGTCCGTCCGCGAAACGGTCGCTGCACGCGACATCCCGGCTTGAGCGTGGCGGGCTAGGCTGGCGTCGTCTGTGCACGGGGGTTCACCGATGGGTCGGATGCGATGGGCGTTGCTGGCGCTGGCCGTAGTCGCGATCTGCGCGCAGAACGCCCGCGGCCAAACCCCGGGCGAAGACGACGCGGCCTTGCGCCGCATGCACGACGCCTTCGTCGAGGCCTTCATCGACAGCCAGGGATTCGGCAAGCGGCGGGTCACGCCGATGATGGCGCGCATGCGCCACTACCAGTTCGAAGGCGTAGGCGAGAAAGGGCGCTGCGTGTTCGACGTCGAACTGGTCGGCGTCGCCCGGCACGATCCTCCCGTCGTCCATCGCGCGGGATTCATGGGCTTCCAGCATCGCGACGACGATGCCGCCATGCCCGCATTACCCACATCGACCCGTACGCTGCAGGCATGGGAACGCGAGGCCCTGGCCCGGTTGATCGGTGGCACCGATATCGTGGTGCAGGCAGGGCCAGGCGGCGAGCGCGCGATGGGACCTATCCGCGCCCGCCCGGATTGCCTGGCGTGCCATCGCAATCACCGCGAGGGCGATGTATTGGGCGCCCTCAGTTACGGGCTGGGCCGCATCACCTTGGCGCCGGATGCGACGGACCGGCGCGACTGCCGGCCCCAAGGGATCAACGCGGCTTCAGCACGACCTTCGTACTGATCGCGACGTCGTTCGGGATGGTCGAGGTGTCCGCCCAGTCGCCGCCGCCGACGCCGAAGTCGAGCCGCTTCACCGTCGCCTTTCCGGTCAGCACCGGCTGCGCACCGGGGGTCCAGGTGAACGTCAGCGTCACCGGCTTGCTGGCGCCGCGCAGCGTGAGGGTGCCGTCGGCCGCGTACTGGTTGCCGCCCAGCGCGCGGAACTTGGTCGCCGTGTAGCGCGCCTGCGCGAACTTGCCCACGTTGAAGAAATCGCTCGACACCAGCGTGTCGTCGCGGTCCTTGTTTCCGGTCTGCGTGCCGGCCAGCTGGATGGCGACGTCCAGCTTGCTGGTGGCCAGCTGCTTGGGGTCGAAGCTCAGCGTGGTGGCGAAGCTGCCGAACTTGCCGGTGAAGGTTTCGCCCTGGTAGTTGCTGGCGAACACCAGCGTCGAGCCGGGGGCCTGTACGTAGTCGGCCGCTGCCGCGTGTCCTGCGGTGGCGAGCAACAGGGAGACGAGCGCGAGGCGTGCACGATCAGGGGTTTTCATCGGGAGAATCCTGCGGAGTGGGGGAAGAGGGAGCAGGCACTGCCGCCGGTGCCGGCGCAAGGGCCCTGCGGCGCCCTGGCAGCATGCGGGTGAGCGTGGCATCGCCTTGGAACAGGTGGTGGTACAGCGCGGCGCCGGCGTGCGCCAGCACCAGCGCCACGAGCACCCAGAACAGCAGCTCGTGCGCGCCTTCGGCCGCTTCGTGCACGCCGTCGTTGCGGCCCGTGATCGCCGGCAGGTTGAAGAGCTTGAACCACTGCAGCGGATAGCCCGCGGACGAGTTCAGCACCCAGCCCGACAGCGGGATGGCGAACAGCAGCGCGTACAACAGGAAGTGTGTCACCGATGCCACGCGCTGCTGCCACGTCGGCGTGCCGGCGACCGGGGAGGGCGTGCCGGCATACATGCGCCACAGCACGCGCAGCACGACCAGCGCCAGGATGGTCAGGCCGATCGACTTGTGCAGCGCATAGATGTCGATCTTGCGCGGCCCGTTGGGCAGGTCGCCCATGGTCAGGCCCAGGTAGGCCATCACCAGGATCAGCACCACGATCACCCAATGGAACAGCTGGCTGACGGCGCCCCAGCGCTCGTCGGTGTTCTTGAGGGTCATCGCGTCGGCTCCTGTGGCGAGGGGGAAGGGGGCGGCGCGGCATCGGCGTCGTCGGCCTTGCCATCGTAGGTCGCTTCCGCTTCGATGCGCAGCGTCACTTCGTCGCCTATCACCGACTTCCACGCGGTGATGCCGAAATCGGCGCGGCTGAGCGTGGTGGTGGCGGAGAAGCCGACCGTGCGACGGAACGGCGGCATGGGATGGCGCTTGGCGGCGTTGAGGGTGACGTCGAGGGCGATCTCGCGCGTCACGCCGCGCAGGCTGAGGTCGCCATGCACCTTCGCATGCGTCGCATCGACGGGCTCGATTCGCGTGGAGACGAAGCGCGCGTCGGGGTGCGCTTCCGCGTCCAGCAACGACTTCGCCAGCGTCGCCTTGTTCCAGTCGGCATCGCCCAGGTCGATGCGCGCGATCGGCACGCGCACATCGACACGCGCGTGCGTCCAGTCATCGGGGTCGAACACCACCGTGCCGGTGCTCCCCGACACGGTGCCGAGCGCATGGGAGAAGCCGGCATGCGAAATCGCGAACATCACTCGTGTGTGCACCGGGTCCAGCCGGTATTCCGCGCGCGCGTCGCGCGCGGAGGCCAGTGCGGGCAGCAGCGCCAGCAGGCAGAGGCTGCGCACCAGCAGGCGGCGGGGGGTCGATCCGGGCATGGGGACGGATTCTAGGGGCCGGCCCATGAAGATACCCCGCTTGCGCCTGCAACGGTCCGTTGCGACGATGCCCGGCAGGGGTGACCAGGGAACGAGGGGCGGGCAGGAATGGCGATGCGTGCGTGCTGGTGGCTGCTGTTCTGCCTGTTGTGCGCGCCCGTGCTCGCGCCGGCTGCGGTACCCGAGATTCCCCGCTTCCGCCTGCTGGGTGCGGGCGATGGCCTGCCGTCCACCACCATTCCAGCGCTCGCCCGCGATCGCGCGGGCCACCTGTGGGTCGCCACGTGGGATGGCCTGGCGCGCTACGACGGCGTCAGCTTCAAGGTCTGGCGGCATGATCCCGCCGATCCGGCATCGCTGCCCGGCAACGTGGTGCAGGCGCTGCACATCGACGCCGCGGACCGCATCTGGGTGGCGACCGAGAACGGCGGACTCAGCATGATGGATGTCGACCGTCGCGGGTTCCGCCATTACCGCCAGGCGCAGTACCCGCAGATGGGC
This sequence comes from Pseudoxanthomonas sp., assembly GCF_002863005.1. GTDB lineage: Bacteria > Pseudomonadota > Gammaproteobacteria > Xanthomonadales > Xanthomonadaceae > Pseudoxanthomonas_A. The sequence goes on along the minus strand of NZ_PKDG01000008.1, from coordinate 64,639 downwards.
AGCGATGACGTGTTCGCCATCACCAGCCGCGGCGCCGAACTCTGGTTCGGCACGTTCGGCGGCGGCCTGCACCGGCTCGCCGCCGACGGTCGCATCACCCGCTTCGCGGCGGCGGCCGAGGGAAGCGATGGCCTGCCGTCCGACAACGTGCTGTCGCTGGCCTTCGACGCGCGGGGCACGCTGTGGGTCGGCACCATGGGCGGCCTGGCGCGTCTTGAAGATGGCCGGCTGCGTCGGTTGGCGCTGCCGGGCGGCGAGGGCCTGATCATCTACTCGGTGACCGCCGACGGCGGTGCGATGTGGGTCGGCGCGGCCGACGGCGTGCATCGCTGGACGCCTGATGGGCGCTGGGTGTCGCCGCCGTGGTCGCCCATGTTCGCGCGCCCCAATGCGCTGATCGCGATGACCAGCGACGGCCAGGGCGAGTACTGGCTGGCCAGCCAGGGCGGCCTTTGGCGCACCGAAGGCGATCGTGCGCCGGCGCCGGTGAACTACGACGCGCAGAACGTGGGCATCGGCCGCGTGCTGCAGACCGTGCTGGCGCTGCCGGACGGTGGACTGTGGGTGCCGGTACCCACGCGCGGGCTGGCTTACCTGCGTTCGGACTGGCGACGCATCGCGGCCTTCTCGTCGGCGCAGGGACTGGGCGGCGGACTCTACCGCGGCCTGTCGCAGGCGGGCGCCGACGGCCTCTGGATCGCCAGCAGCACGGGCAAGGTCGAACGCCTGGACACGCGCAGCGGCCATGTCGTGCCGTTGCCGCACCATGCCGCGGCACTGGGGGAACTGCGGCTCACCTCGTTGCGGCAGGATCGCCGGGGGCACCTGTGGATCGGCCATCGCAGCGGCCTGATCCGGATCGATCCCCGCACCGGCGCCTCGCGGCAGTGGGGGCAGGAGGGCGAGGACGCCGTTCCCGACAATACCTCCATCGACTGGCTGGTCGAGGCACCGGACGACACGTTGTGGCTGGTCTCGCAGATGGGCAGCGTGCAGCAGCGCGACATCGCCAGCGGTCGCGTGCTTCGCACGGTCGCCAAGCAGGAGGACGGCGGCGGGTTGCCGGACATCGAAGGCATCGCGGTGGCGCCCGACGGCCACGTCTGGCTCGGCGGCGCCGCCGGCATGATGGTCTGGGATGCGGCGGCAGGCCGGTTCGTGACGCAGGGCGCGATGGGTCGCGAGCGGGTGTACGCATTCGCGTTCGAGCATGCCGATCGGCTGTGGCTGCATCGCCTCTCGGGCGTGGAGGCGTGGCGCCGCGAGGGCGGCCGCTGGGTACGCGAACGGCTGATCGGGGCCGAACAGGGATTGCCGGCGGTCGAGTCGACGGGGCTGGCCGTGGATCCGCAGCGACGGGTCTGGCTGGGCACCCGGCGTGGCCTGTTCCGCATCGATCCCAACCTGCAGGGATCGCGCGCGTTGCTGCGCAACTTCGGCGTGCGCGAAGGGCTGCTGAGCCAGGAGCTCAACGACCGCGGCCTGCTGATGACCGCCGACGGCCTGTTGGCCACCACCGCAGCGGACGGTTCGGTCGCGCTGCTGGACACGCAGCTGCCGGATCCGAAACCGGTGACTCCCAACCTGGTGCTGGACAGCCTGCAGGTGAGCCGCGGCGACGACGTGGTCCACCTGCGGATAGACCAGCCACTGGAACTGCAGCCCGAAGACCACGAACTGCTCGTCGGCACGAGACTGCTGAGCTACGAGAATCCGCTGGGCAACCGCTACCGTTCGCTGCTGGAGGGCTTCGACAGCGGCTGGATGGACCAGGGCGCCAGCGGCGAGCGCGTGTTCTCCGCGCTGACGCCCGGCCGCTACCGGCTGCGCGTCCAGGCCTACGACGCCGCCGGCAATGCATCGCGCGAACTGGTGCTGTCCCTGCACGTACTGCCACCGTGGTGGCGCAGTGCGTGGGGCATGGCGATGTTTGCCGTGGTCGGCGTGCTGCTGCTGCTTTTCGCCGCGGCGGCGTATCGCCGGCGCGTGCGTCGCCGCAGTGCGTGGCAGCTGGCCGAACACAAGCGCGAACTGGCCGAACAGGCCTCGCTGGCCAAGACCCGCTTCCTCGCCACGCTGGGCCACGAGATCCGCACGCCGATGACGGGCGTGCTGGGCATGACCGAGCTGCTGCAGGCCACGCCGCTGGACGAACGCCAGCGCGGCTATGCCGATGCAATCCAGCGGGCGGGCACGCACCTGCTGCGGCTGGTCAACGATGCGCTGGACCTGGCGAAGATCGAAGCGGGCAAGCTGGAGCTGCAGCAGGTGGAGTTCGACCTGCATGCGCTGCTCGCCGACGTGGTCGCGCTGATGGGGCCGGTGGCGGGCAAGCGCGGGCTCGCGTTCCATGACGGCGTCGCCGCGGGCGTGCCGCGGCTGGTGCGTGGCGATCCGCTGCGGCTGCGGCAGATCCTGCTCAACCTGCTGGGCAATGCGATCAAGTTCACCGAGGCCGGCCATGTGTCCCTGCACGCGGTGCCGCTGTCGCCGCACGGGGTGCGGCTGACGGTGGGCGATACCGGCCCCGGCATCAACGCCGAACAGCAGGCGCGGCTGTTCCGTCGGTTCGAACAGGCGGAAGGCGCGCAGACCACGGCGCGTTACGGCGGCAGCGGGCTGGGCCTGGCGATCTGCCAGGAACTGGCGGTCGCCATGGGGGGGCGCATCGACGTGGACAGCGCTCCGGGCAAGGGCACGCGCTTCTCGGTCGACCTGCCCGCGCTGCAGCCGCTCGCGACCGACCCGGCCGGGGACGCGACGCCGGCCGAAGCGGTATCGGCCCCGGTCGATGTCGGCACGCTGGACATCCTGCTGGTCGAAGACGATGTGACCGTGTCCGAGGTGGTGGCGGGGCTGCTGCGCGCGCGCGGCCACCGCGTGACGCATGCGCCGCATGGATTGGCCGCGCTGACGGAGGTGGTGACCACGGTATTCGACGTGGCCTTCCTCGATCTGGACCTGCCGGGCCTGGACGGCATGGCGCTGGCCCGCCAGTTGCGGCTGCACGGCATGACCACGCCCTTGATCGCCCTGACCGCACGCACCGATGCGGAAGCCGAGCCGCTGGCGCGACAGGCCGGGTTCGACGACTTCGTGCGCAAGCCCGTCACCGGCGACATGCTGGCTGCCGTGATCGCGGCGCAGGTCGCGCGCGGGGCATCCGGAGTACAGGAGGACATGCCGTGAGGGCGTTCAGCCGCTGCCTGGGTGTGCTCGCGTTCGGCCTGCTGGCCGCGACGGCGCGTGCGGAAATGCCCGAACCGCCATTGCTGGGCGACTACATCACCGCGACCCGCGCGTTGTATCCGCTGCGCGTGCAGGGCTGGGAGGCGATCGGCGAGAAGCGTTACGAGCAGCAGGAACTGGGCGTGTCGGTGCGCTACCAGGACTCGCGCCAGCCGGACCGCTGGATGGATCTGTACCTGTATCCCGCCGGCGTCGTGTTCGATCCGGTGTTCGAGCGTGCGTTCCAGCAGGGGGTCGACGAGATCGTGCAGATCGCGCGGGGTCGCAACGCGGGCGAGGTGCGGCTCGGCGAAAGCCGTACCTTCGAAACCGCGCCGGTGGGCGGACAGGACATGCTCGGCGCCATGGCGGTGAAGGCGCGCTCGTTCGCGATGGAAGTCCCGATGCGCGAGAAGCGCTATCGCTCGGCGCTCGCGATGACCGTCCGCGACCTCTACTTCATCAAGGTGCGCTACAGCGTCGAAGCCGACAGTACGTCGGACGACGAGGTCCAGCGCCAGGCCGAGGCGTTCCTCGCCGGCTTCGCGGCGGACGTCCGCGTGCTCAATACGGGGCGCTGCCGACAGGTGCTGCAGGTGCGCGGCATGCCGAATGGCGACGCCCGGCCCGATACCGTCCTGGCCAGCACCCATGAGGGGCGCGAGGACGAGATGTGGATCGCCGACGATGCGGTCTACCTGCGTCCGGCCGTCATCGCGCGGAAGGACCAGGCGGAGACGCTGCGGCAGGAAGCACAAGCGGTCCGCGACCTGTTGCGCGGCCGCTGCGTGGCGCCCGACGCGATGGAGATCACCGTGCCCGACGGCATGCGCGAGATCCGCTTCGAATACCGCCTGCCGGCCGATCGTACCGACGGCACCACGCCGCGCCTGCGGAGTCCGCGGTCGGGTCTGGGGTGAGGGCGTTCAGCGCAGGCGGCGAACGTCCATGACCCCCGCGACAGGGTCGTAATAGAACCAGTCGCCCGCATGGCTGGCCAGCCATTCGATGCGCGCCCGGCTCGCGGGCGGCACGTGGCAGAGCACGCCGAGTCCGGCCTCGTCGCCGGGTGCCGTCGCCGAGGTGGGCGGGTCGGCCAGCAGGTCGGCCAGCGATGCCGGCTTCTCCCCCCAGCTCAGGCAGTCCGCGTCGGTGGCCGTGTCCGCGGGCCACCCCATGCGGTCCCAGAACGTCGCGCGCCCACGCGCCTGCAGGCGGTGCGCCGCCTGTGCCTCGCCATCGGCCGTGCGCACGATCCGCCACTGGTCGCCGACCGCGACCACCGTCCACACGACCTCATCCGCCGTGGCGGTGGCGTCATGACCGTAGTCACCGGCAAAGCGATCCGCATCCCCCGCGATCACGATGGCGGGGCACGCCGACAGCGCCAGCAGCAAGAGGCGGCGCACCGGCTCAGTCCGCCCAGGCTTCGACGTACAGCGTGCGCGTGGCGTCGTCGCTGTCGGCATGGATCCAGATGCCGCCGGCATCGCCGGCAGGCAGGAAGTACCCGTCGTCGGCCTGCAGCATGGTGCAGGTGGCCGGAGCCGATTCCTCCGCGAGCACACGCGCACGACAGGCGTCCTCCACGAAGGCCTTCAGCACCGGGGCGGCCTCGGTGTAGGTCGACGCGACCACATACTGGTGGTCGCCCCAACGCTGCGAATCCATCAGCCGGACCTCCACCACCGGCTGGCCGGCGAGTTGCACGCGTCCGGGATGCAGCAGCGCGCGTGCGGCCACGGCGGTCAGCATGTCCTGCGCGTCGTCGGCCAGGGTGTCTTCGCAGTCCAGGTCGATCCGTGCCACCCGCTGCCGCCATCCCGGCGCAAGTTCGTCGAGGCGGCGGGCGCGGATGCGGTCGCAGCCGGGCATGGCGTCCGCCACGCTGCGCGCGGCGTGTTCGTCCGGCGGCACCACCATCACCAGGGCAGGGAAGTCGCCACCGGCGACGTGCAGGACGCGCGCCGCGCCGCTTTCGTCCGTATGGGCGTGGGCGCTGACCGCCAGCAACAGGCCGGCGGTGAAGGCGAGCAGGGGGCGGCGCTCCATTGCGTCACTCCACGGGTGGGGCAGGACGGCGTCAGCGCGCGCTGTAGGCGTGGACTTCGTCCACCAGCACAGCGACGTGATCGGGGTTCATGTCCGGCGACATGCCGTGACCGAGGTTGAAGACGTGACCGTCGCGCGAACCGCCGTTGCCGTCGCGGTAGCTGTCCAGCGCGCGGCGGACCTCGTGGCGGATCGCCTCGGGCGAGCCATACAGCGTGGCCGGGTCCAGGTTGCCCTGCAGCGCGACCTTACCGCCGGTGCGGCGAGCGGCATCGCCGAGTTCGACCAGCCAGTCCACGCCCACGCCTTCGGCGCCGGTGGCGGCCAGGTCTTCCAGGTAGGCCGCGGTGCCCTTGCCGAACAGGATCAGCGGGGTGCGCTCCGCGCCTTCGCCACGGTCGAGTTCATGCGCGATGCGCTGAAGGTAGGGCAGGGAGAACTCGCGGTACATCGCCGGGCTCAGCACGCCGCCCCAGGTGTCGAACACCTGCAGCGCCTGCGCGCCGGCAGCGCGTTGCGCGGCCAGGTACGCGATCACGGCATCGGTGTTGACCGACAGCAGGCGGTGCAGCGCGGCCGGTTCGTTCAGCGCCATCGCCTTGATGCGGGCGAAGTCCTTGCTGCCGCCGCCTTCCACCATGTAGCAGGCCAGCGTCCACGGACTGCCGGAGAAGCCGATCAGCGGCACCTTGCCGTCCAGCTCGCGGCGGATGACGCGCACGGCATCCATCACGTAGCGCAGTTCGGTTTCCATGTCCGGCACGCCGAGCTTGGCGGCGTCGGCGGCACTGCGCACGGTGCGTTCGAACTTCGGGCCCTCACCCTCGACGAAGTACAGCCCCAGTCCCATCGCGTCCGGTACGGTCAGGATGTCCGAGAACAGGATCGCCGCATCCAGGTCGTAGCGGCGCAGCGGCTGCAGCGTCACCTCGCAGGCGATCTCCGGGTTCTTCGCCATCGCCAGGAAGCTGCCGGCGTCCTTGCGCGTGGCGCGGTACTCCGGCAGGTAGCGGCCGGCCTGGCGCATCAGCCAGACGGGCGTGCAATCCACGGGTTCGCGGCGCAGCGCGCGCAGGAAGCGATCGTTCTTCGAAGCGGTCATCGTGGTTCCGGGGAAGGGTTACTTGGGCGCGTCGGCGCCGCGGGCGAACATCAACTGGAAGCCGCGCTTGAGATGGCTGTCGCGAGCCTTCTCGAAAGCCGCATTGGCCTCGTCCTGCAGCAGGTACTGCTCGCGCTTGAGCGTGGCGCGGCCGCCGATCTGCCCCGTTTCGCGCAACAGCTCCCATCCCCCGAAAAGATCGGGCTGCAGGGTCAGCTGGACGTAGCGGGGCGCTTCGCCCGCGTCGGGGCGTTGCTGGAGGAAGACGCGCATGGCGGCATTTTAGCCGGACAGCACGGCCAGCACGCGGCTTTCGTCCACGTCCGGCACCACCTCGGCCTGGCCGAGCCCGCGCCACAGCACCAGCCGCAGGCGTCCGGCGAGATTCTTCTTGTCCAGGCGCATGCGGGCCAACAGGGCCTCGGGCGCCAGGCCGGCCGGCATCCGGACCGGCAGGCCGTAGCCCGCCAGCAAGGCTTCCAGGCGGTCCGTGTCCGCGGCGGGCGCCAGGCCCAGCTCCGCGGACAGCCGCGCCGCCAGCACCATGCCCACCGCCACCGCCTCGCCATGGTTGAGGTTGTCGTTGCCCAGGCCGCCGTAGCCCTGTTCGGTCTCGATGGCATGGCCGAAGGTGTGGCCGAAATTCAGCAGGGCGCGTTCGCCCTTCTCCAGCGGGTCACGCGCCACGATCTCCGCCTTGTGTTCGCAACTGGCGGCGATCGCCAGGGCCAGCGCCTCGCTATCCATCGCCAGCAGCGCTGCGCGTTCCTGTTCCAGCCACTGGAAGAAGCGCGCATCGCGGATCGCGCCGTACTTGATCACTTCGGCCAGGCCGGCGCGCAGTTCGCGCGGGGGCAGCGTGGCCAGCGCCGCCGTGTCGGCGAACACCGCGCGCGGCGGGTGGAACGCGCCCACCAGGTTCTTGCCCTGCGGGATGTCGACCGCGGTCTTGCCGCCCACCGACGAATCCACCATCGACAGCAGCGTCGTGGGCACCTGCACGCAATCCACGCCGCGCATCCAGCACGCCGCCGCGAACCCGGCCAGATCGCCGACCACGCCGCCGCCCAGCGCCACCACACACGCGTCGCGCGTCGCGCCCAGCGTCGCCAGCGCCTCGATGGCATGGCCGAAGTGGGCCAGCGTCTTCGACTCTTCGCCCGCCGGCAGAATGAAGGTGCCGATGGCCAGGTCCGGACGCGCGGCATGCAGGGCCTCGCGTACTGTGCCGGCGTACAGCGGCGCCACCAGCGAATCGCTGACGAGCAGCAGGTGCCGGCCGCGCACATGGCGCGCAAGCGCGGCGCCGTCGCCCAGCAGGCCCGGCCCGATGGTGATGGTGTAGGGAATCTCGCCGCCGACATCGACGGTGCGTGCGTGGTTCATGCGTTCTCTTCGATGGGCTGCCAGCGGTGCGCCAGCAGCTGGGTCAGGCGGGCGGTGGCGTCCGGGGGGGTCAGCCCGTCGGTGTCCAGGGCCAGATCGGCGATCTCGCGGTACAGCGGTTCGCGCAGCGTGGCCATCTCCTGCAGCACCTGCTCGCGGTCCGGGCGCTGCAGCAGCGGACGGTTCGCGCAGCGGCCGAGGCGCTTCAGCTGGGCGTCCACGCTGACCTGCAGGTAGACCACATAGCCGCGCTGTTTCATCAGCGCCCGGTTGTCGGCGTCAAGCACGGCACCGCCGCCGGTGGAGATCAGCTGGCCGTGGCCCGCCAGCAGTTCATGCAACGTGGCTTTCTCGCGCTCGCGGAAGCCGACCTCACCGACATGCTCGAACAGCGTCGCGATGCTGGCGCCGGTGCGTTCGACGATGGCCTGGTCGGCATCCACGAACACCAGCCCGAAGCGCTCGGCGACGCGCTTGCCGATGGACGTCTTGCCGGCCCCCGTGGGGCCGACCAGGATCAGGTTGGGGGCCGGATTCATGATGCCCCAGATGCTAGCACCGCCCGCACACGTGGCGTGGACTTAACACGGCCGGGACTAGGGTGGCCCTCCGGCACCGTGCCGGCCATCGAGGAGCAAGCCATGTCCGTCGCCAAGATCATCGAAGTCAACGCATCATCGAAGACCAGCATGGAAGACGCGGTCAAGGTAGGGCTGAAGAAGACCTCCGAGACCGTGAAGAACATCAAGGGCGCCTGGGTGAACGAGATCAAGGTCGTCACCGACGACGGCGGCAACGTCACCGAGTGGCGCGTGAACCTGCGGATCAGCTTTGTGGTGGAGTGAGGGGGCGCGGATCTCCTGTAGGAGCGACGTCAGTCGCGACCGCTGACCTGCGGGGTTCTGGAGTTCATCGGCAGCCTACGCACGCGCCCAACGTTGGGTTCTTCTGTTCGCCAAGCCTTGCGGTCGCGACTGACGTCGCTCCTACAACAGCGGGTAGCGGCTTTCGTCCAGCGCGATCGTGCGTTCGGCGATCGCCGGCAGCGTCGCCAGCAGGTGCCGGCTGGTGCGTTCGTAGTGCTGGATGAAGCGGTCCAGTTGCGCGCGGTCCATGCCGGTCCGCTGCGGGTCGCGCGCAACGAGGGCCTGCTCCTGTTCCCAGCGCCAGGTCCGCACGATCTCGAAGCCGGGCGGCTGCAGGAACCACAGCGCATCGATGCGTGACCACAGCGCCGGGTAATCGTTGCGCAAGGCGTCGTTGCAATGGCGGCGCCAGCGGCCGCCCGCGTCCTCTTCGCGCTCCAGCGCATTGATCGGCGTGGCCAGCGCCGCGTCGTCCTCGGGCACCGCCTTCAGGCACCAGCCCTCGAACAGCACCAAGTCGACGCGGCCGTCGATCCGTATCCAGGCGTCGTCGGACGCGCGGTCGTCGGCCAGCTTGTCGAAGCGCGGCAGCATCACCTCTTCGCCATGGCGCAACGCATCCAGCATGCTACACCCCAGCGCCACATCGTGGGTGCCGGGCGGGCCACGCGTGGCGAACAAGGGATGCACCTCGGCCGCGAGCCGCTGCCGCTGCGCGCGGGTCAGGTACAGGTCGTCCAGCGACAGCACCGCCACGCGCAGGCCTTCGCCGCGCGCCCGGGCCGCGACCTGCTCCGCCAGCGTCGACTTGCCGCTGCCCTGCAGACCGGTGATGGCGAACACCGGAGGGCTCGCCCGCGATGCGCATGCCGTCCGCAGCGCGTCGTCGACGAGCAGCGCTGGGAAACCCTCGGGATGCACGGGTGTCGTCATCGCGCGACAATAGCGCATGCCCGGGATGCGGGCGCTGCCGTTGCGATGCCATGACCGATCTGTACGCCGAGGCCCTGTCCACGTTCGCCACGCTGTTCGGTGAAGCGAAAACCGCAGGCACCGAAGTCGAACCCAATGCAATGACGGTGGCCACCGCCACGCCGGACGGCCGCCCGTCCGCGCGCACGGTGTTGCTGAAGGCGTTCGACGAACGCGGCTTCGTCTTCTACACACACACGCACAGCCAGAAGGGCCGCGAACTGCACGACAATCCGCGCGCCGCGCTGTTGTTCCTGTGGCGCAGCCTGCGTGAGGCCGGCATCCAAGTGCGCGTGGAGGGCGGGGTGAAGCCGGTCGACGACGCAGAGGCCGACGCATACTTCGCCTCGCGTCCACGCCAGAGCCAGCTCGGTGCCTGGGCATCGATCCAGTCCGAGACGCTGGATTCGCGCGAGGCCTTCGAGAACCGCATGGCCGACGTCGAAGCGCGCTTCGCCGGCGGCGACGTGCCGCGTCCCGAAGGCTGGAGCGGCTATCGCGTGGCGCCGGACGCCATCGAGTTCTGGTACGGCGCGCAGTTCCGGCTGCACGAGCGCTGGCGCTTCGAATGCGATGCCGCGGGCGCGTGGAGCAAGCGGATGCTGTTTCCGTGATGGCTATTGAACGTCGTTGTGGGAGCGACGTGAGTCGCGAGCTTGTCCCGGCATGCCAGCAGCTCGCGACTCACGCCGCTCCCAAAGCACAGATACTGCGATGACCGGCCCACAGCGCATCGTCTGCCTGACCGAAGAGCCGACCGAGACGCTGTACGCGCTGGGCGAGCAGGACCGCATCGTCGGCATCAGCGGGTTCACCGTGCGTCCGCCGCAAGCCCGCAAGGAAAAGCCGAAGGTCAGCGCGTTCACCAGCGCGAAGATCGACGACATCCTGTCGTTGCAGCCGGATCTCGCCATCGGTTTTTCCGACATCCAGGCCGACATCGCCGCCGAACTTGTGCGGCGGGGCGTGGAGGTGTGGATCAGCAACCATCGCAGCGTGGACGGCATCATCGACTACGTGCGGCGGCTGGGCGCGCTGGTCGGTGCCGCGGCGCGCGCCAACACGTACGCCGACACGCTCGCAAGCGGACTGGACGATATCCGTTCGCAGGCGGCGCGGCTGCAGCGCCGGCCGACGGTCTACTTCGAGGAGTGGGACGAACCGCAGATCACCGGCATCCGCTGGGTGTCCGAACTGATCGGCATCGCCGGGGGCGACGACGTGTTCCCGGAGATGGCGCGCGAGTCGCTGGCCAAGCACCGCATCCTCGCCGACGGCAGCGAGGTGGTGCGGCGCGCACACGACCTCATCCTGGGCTCATGGTGCGGCAAGAAGTTCCGGCCCGAGCGCGTGGCGGCACGTCCGGGCTGGGACGCGATCCCCGCCGTGCGCGACGGTGAGCTGCACGAGATCAAGTCGCCGCTGATCCTGCAGCCGGGGCCAGCCGCGCTGACCGACGGCGTGCGAGCCATCGCGGCGATCGTGCAGGCTTGGGCGGCTCGCCAGTCCTGAGGTTGACGCTTCTGTAGGAGCGACGTAAGTCGCGACCGCGCACCAGACGCCATCCGCTCGTTCGATAGGGCGGGTGCGTCATCATCACTGTGTTCTGCAATGGACAGTTCGATAGGGACGGCGTGCGGTCGCGACTTACGTCGCTCCTACATCGGGTCCCGCGGACCTCAAAAATTCCGCTGGAACGTCACCGTTTCCGTGCGGCCACCGGCCTGCACCACGATCTCGAAGCGATAGGAATTGCGCGGCGAGACGCGGGCGGTACCGATCAGGTCGGTGTATCCCCCGGCTTCGACTTTGCGCAGTTCGATCGCCTGGCGCGTGCCGGAGAGATCGTGCGCGGTCACCCTGACCTCGCCATCCGCATCGATTTCCTCGGCGCCTTTAACCTCGCGCAGGGCGACCAGCACCAGCGCGGTACCGGCATCACGCTGCACGCCGTACTGCTTCGCGACGGGCGCGCTCAGCGCCAGCGTGGGCAGCGCGTTGTAGCGCACGCGCAGGCTGCCGAAGTCGGTTTCGGCTGGCGCCGGTGGAACGAATTCGGCGGCACGCGGCGTCTCGCCGCCGGAGCAGGCGACCAGGGACAGGGCGAGAATCAGCGGGGCGATCAGGCGTTTCATCGGCGTGGGTGCCTGTGTGCTGTAGGTACGTTACGAGGTTCCGAGCGGGCCGGATGCGAAGTCAATCGTTCGCCGCGGACAGTTCCCCGCCCCGTGCGGTCGCCGCGCGCACGGCCCGCGCGACCAGGGCTTCGAAGCCGCCGGCCTGGAAGGTCTCGATCGCCGCCTGGGTGGTGCCGTTGGGCGAGGTCACGCGGCGGCGCAATTCGGCCGGCGTCTCGCCGCTTTCGGTCAGCATGCGCGCCGCCCCCAGGACGGTCTGCAGCACCAGGGTGCGTGCGGCGTCGGCCGACAGGCCTTCGGCCACGGCAGCCGATTCCATCGCCTCGGCCAGCAGGAAGACGTAGGCCGGGCCGCTGCCGGACACGCCGGTGACGGCATCCATCTTCGCTTCGGCATCGATCCAGACGGTCGGGCCCGCGGCGGAGAGCAGCAGTTCCGCGCGCTCGCGACCCGTCGCGTCGACTTCGCCGCTCGCATGCAGGCCGGTGACGCCGGCGCCGAGCAGGGCGGGCGTGTTGGGCATGCTGCGCACCACCGGCACCCCACCGCCCAGCCAGCGCTGCATCTGCGCGACGGTGATGCCGGCGGCGATGGAGACGGCCAGCGGTCGCTGCGCCTGCGCCATCGGGGCGAGGGATTCGCACACCGCTCGCATGACCTGCGGCTTCACCGCGAACAGCCAGGTGTCCGCGCCATAGGCCGCTTCCCCGGCCTCGGTGAACACCTGCACGCCGAAGTCGGCCGCCAGCGCCGCGCGCAGCGGTTCGTTGGGCTCGGCCACGCGGATGCGCGAGGGGTCCGCACCACGCTTGAGCAGGCCGCCGATCAGGCTGCGCGCCATGTTGCCGCCGCCGATGAAGGCCAGGGGATGCGTCAGCAAGCGCGACGTGGAAGGAGTCATGGCGTCAGGCCTCGGGAAAGTCGAAAGGAGTCAGGCGGGTCGCGACGGGCGCGCGCCGAACAGGGCGGTGCCGATGCGGACCATCGTGGCCCCGTGCGCGACGGCGAGTGCGTAGTCCTCGCTCATGCCCATCGACAGGGTATCCACGCCGGGATGCTTCGCCGCAAGCTGGTCCTGCAGTGCCTGCATGCGCCGGAAGGCGTCGATGCGCCGGGCGGTGTCGGGGTGGGGCGCGGGAATCGCCATCAGCCCGCGCAGGCGCAGGCGCGGTTCGGCGGCGATGGCAGCGGCGAGGGCGGCGACCTCGTCGGGTTGGCAGCCATGCTTGCTGGCTTCATCGTCGATGTTCACCTGCACCAGCACGTTGAGCGGCGCACGATCGGAAGGGCGATAGCGTGACAGAGCGCCAACCAATTTGTGACGGTCTACCGTCTGCACCCAGTCGAACAGCTGCGCCGCGAGTTCGGCCTTGTTCGATTGCAAGTGGCCGATGAGGTGCCATTCCAGGCCCATGCCTGCCAGTTCCCCGATCTTTGCCTGGGCTTCCTGCACGTAGTTCTCGCCGAACGCGCGCTGGCCCGCGCGGGCCAGTTCGGCGACGGCCGACGCCGGCTGCAGCTTGGACACGGCCAGCAATGCAGGGGTTGGCCGATGCGTGGCTTTCGCTGCGTTTTCAAGGTGTTGCAGGGTCTCGCTGAGGGTGTCGGCGAGCATGTTCATCCAACCATTGGCGGGAACGGCGAGGGCGCTATACTGCCCTCCGGGGAATCAAGGTTCCAGTTCGCAGCAACTTGGGGAAGCAGCGTCATGGATATCGCCGAACTGTTGGCGTTCTCGGTAAAGAACAAAGCATCCGACCTCCACCTGTCGGCCGGCCTGCCGCCGATGATCCGCGTGGATGGCGACGTACGCCGCATCAACATCCCGGCGCTGGACCACAAGCAGGTGCACGCGCTGGTCTACGACATCATGTCGGACAAGCAGCGGCGCGACTTCGAAGAATTTCTCGAGGTCGACTTCTCGTTCGAGATTCCGTCGCTGGCGCGCTTCCGCGTCAATGCCTTCAACCAGAACCGTGGCGCCGGCGCCGTCTTCCGCACGATTCCGTCGGAAGTCCTGACCCTGGAAGACCTGGGCTGCCCGCCGCTGTTCCGCGAACTGATCCAGCAGCCGCAGGGCCTGATCCTGGTCACCGGCCCGACCGGTTCGGGCAAGTCGACCACGCTGGCGGCGATGATCGACCACATCAACAAGAACGAGTACGGGCACATCCTCAGCGTCGAGGACCCGATCGAGTTCGTGCACACCTCGCAGAAGTGCCTGATCAACCAGCGCGAAGTGCACCGCGACACGCACGGCTTCAACGAGGCGCTGCGTTCGGCGCTGCGTGAAGACCCCGACTACATCCTGGTCGGCGAGTTGCGCGACCTGGAAACCATCCGCCTGGCGCTGACCGCCGCGGAAACCGGCCACCTGGTGTTCGCCACCCTGCACACCAGCTCGGCGGCCAAGACCATCGACCGCATCATCGACGTGTTCCCCGCCGGCGAGAAGCCAATGGTACGCTCGATGCTGTCCGAGTCGCTGCGCGCGGTCATTTCGCAGGCGCTGCTTAAGAAGATCGGCGGTGGCCGCACGGCGGCCTGGGAAATCATGGTCGGCACCCCGGCCATCCGCAACCTGATCCGCGAGGACAAGGTGGCGCAAATGTACTCGGCCATCCAGACCGGCCAGAACTACGGAATGATGACGCTCGATCAGCACCTGCAGGATCTGGTGAAGCGCAGCCTGATCACGCGCCAGCAGGCCAAGGAATACGCCAAGGAAAAGCGGTTGTTCGAGTAACGGCCGCGCGGCGCCGCCACCGGCGGCCGCCGTCCCGCGGCTTCTTCCGTCTTACGGAGCATCGCCATGAGCACCATCGATTTCACCTCGTTCCTCAAGCTGATGGCGCACCAGAAGGCGTCGGACCTGTTCATCACGTCCGGCATGCCGCCGTCCATCAAGGTGCACGGCAAGATCTCGCCGATCACGCAGACGCCGCTGACCTCGCAGCAGTCGCGCGACCTGGTGCTGAACGTGATGACGCCGGCGCAGCGCGAGGAGTTCGAGAAGACCCACGAGTGCAACTTCGCCATCGGCGTGGCGGGCGTGGGACGCTTCCGCGTGAGCTGCTTCTACCAGCGCAACCAGGTCGGCATGGTGTTGCGCCGCATCGAGACGCGCATCCCGACCATCGAAGAGCTGAACCTGCCGCCCGTCATCAAGACGCTCTCGATGACCAAGCGCGGCATCATCCTGTTCGTCGGTGCCACCGGTACCGGCAAGTCGACCTCGCTGGCGGCGATGATCGGCTACCGCAACCAGAATTCGACCGGCCACATCATCACGATCGAGGATCCGATCGAGTTCGTGCACAAGCATGAAGGCTGCATCATCACCCAGCGCGAGGTCGGCATCGATACGGACAGCTGGGAAGCCGCGCTGAAGAACACGCTGCGCCAGGCGCCGGACGTGATCATGATCGGCGAGGTGCGTACCCGCGAGGGCATGGACCACGCCATCGCCTTCGCCGAAACCGGCCACCTGGTGCTGTGCACGCTGCATGCCAACAACGCCAACCAGGCGATGGACCGCATCATCAACTTCTTCCCGGAAGACCGCCGGCAGCAGCTGCTGATGGATCTTTCGCTGAACCTGAAGGGCGTGGTGGCGCAGCAGCTGATCCCCACGCCGGACGGCAAGGCGCGCCGCGTGGCGATGGAAATCCTGCTCGGCACGCCGCTGGTGCAGGACTACATCCGCGAGGGCGAGGTCCACAAGCTGAAGGAAGTGATGAAGGAATCCACCAACCTCGGCATGAAGACCTTCGACCAGGCCCTGTTCGAGCTGTACCAGGCCGGCGAGATCAGCTACGAGGATGCGCTGCGCTTCGCCGACTCGCAGAACGAGGTGCGCCTGCGCATTAAGCTGGCCCAGGGCGGCGACGCCCGCACACTGGCGCAGGGCCTGGATGGCGTGGAGATCGCGGAGGTTCGCTGACCTCCGCCCGACGCGACGCACGGAGAGGGGCGGGCGACCGCCCCTTTTTTTGTAGGCGTTTAACCCATCCCTTACATGGGGCTGACTTCGTTCTGAACGTGTTCGCGCTGCGATGCGTGGCGCGGCGGTCGTGCAGGTAGGGTGGCGAGCCATTCGCACACTCGCTCGCCACCAGGATGGAACGCATGCGCAGGGACAGGATCGTCGCCGTCGTCGTGGTCGTGCTGGTGCATGCATGTGTCGGCGTTGTGCTGCTGGTCTCCCGCCCGTCGGGGCAGGGACGGATGGCGGAGGACAGCGATCGCCTGCGCCTGCGCTTCATCGCGCGCCCGACCGTCGTTCCACGCACCGTGGCTTCGCGCCCGAACCTGCCGTCGCTGCCTGCACGCCCGCGACCCGCGCCGCGCATGTCGGCGACGCCTCCTGAGACGGCACCGCACGACGCGCCGCCGCTGCCATCGCAGGACACGGGGCCGCTGGTGCTCTCGCTGCCGGCCGCGCCGCTGCGCGCAGGCGAGCGTGATCTCTTCGTCCGCCAGGACAAGCGCGCGTTCGAGGCACCGTCACGGCTCAACGTGATCCTCCACGACAGCTCGTTCGTTGGCCGTTACCAGCAGTTCCTCAAGAACGTGACCTGTGAAGAACTTCGCCGCGCCATGCGCAACAGCCCCTCCAGCGCGAACACGATCCAGGCTTCGATGAGCCGCCGCGGCTGTGCACTCTGATCGGCTGCCGAGGCCGGAAATACCGGAAGCGATGAAAATTTCATCGATGGCGATGCTTTTTTCTTCGATGCCGCACCAGAGAGGGGCGCCATCGGAGAAATGTTCCCGGTCATCGCACCATGGAGCGTCGATGCCGAAGATATTTTCATTGTCATGGCACAAGAAAGAACAGCGGCGTCGTTGCGATTTTCTTCGTCATGGCACAAAAGAACTTCGCCATCGATGAAAATTTCATCGTCATGGCACCTCCATGCTTCGACGTCGAAAGAAATTTTCCTTGTCATGGCACTTAAGAACGACGGCGACGCACCAGATAGGTTCGCCATCGACGATATTTTCCTCGTCATGGCACAGGAAAGCCCTGCGACGGTGACGGCAAGCCTCATCGCCGAGCCGACCGGACGCGCGGGGAGGCCCCACGACCTCCGGCACCTGAAAGTGTTGACTTCCGGCACCTCACGGCAAGGCGGGCGGGTCCGAGGATGTGCATGAGCCGACGCGGTGTCGGCCCCTCCCGGACCCTCGCCCCATGATGCAGATCCTCACCCACACCCCCCTCTGGGTCTTCGGCCTGTTCTTCGGCCTGGTCTACCTGGGTTGCCTGCAGAGCAGGACGCGCCAGGTCTCGCGCGGCCGCCTGATCGTGCTGCCGGTCGCCATGCTGGCGTGGTCGCTGTACTCGGTCTGGTCGACGTTCGACGCCCACCTTACCGCGCTGACCGCCTGGGCCTGCGCATGGGTCGCCGTGGTGGCCATCGCGATGCTACGCGCACCGTCGCGCCGCGTGGCCTACGACGCATCGACGAAGCAGTTCACCGTCCCCGGCAGCTGGCTACCGCTCGCGCTGATGATGGGCATCTTCTTCTTCAAGTACGCCGTGGCGGTGGTCCATGCCATGACGCCGGGCCTCCTCGAGACGACGACGGCCGTCGTGGTGGTGGCCGGCACCTACGGCCTCTTCAGCGGCCTGTTCATGGCACGCGCGCTGCGGGTGCTGGGGGTGATGAAATCGCCGCGCTTGGTGGAGCAGAACGCCTGACGGCGAACGGGTAGGATGGGGGGGGGACGATGACGGCTCGATCCAGCCCCCCACTCGTCGTGGACACAGAGGTCAACGTGCAGGAGAAAGGATCACCCATGACAGCGGTCGAAGCGTTCACCGGGGTTTACAGGCTTCTGGCGGCCGAGATCGCGTGCCGGTCGGAACTGATGGAAGGCTTCCTCTCGGAGCATGGCGTACATGCGGGATCGGTCGATCCTGTGGTGGACCAGCGCTACCTCTATGAAGCGCTTTCTTCCCGCGAGGGCAGCGACCTGCTGGCGGACTTGTATCGCCGTTTTGCCGACGCCGCTCTGGCAACCGAAGGGGATGACGAGGTGCTGTCCCAACTGGAGGTCCTTCAACATCTGCTTGCGAAGAAGCTTTGGAAGTATGAGTCGCCTACATCGGCGCTGCTGGATGCTTTCACGCAGGACTACGACAGGCTGGATCAGCCGAGTGAAAGGCGTCGATGGTTTCTTGAGATTTCGGATGCCGCTGCGGGCGAGGCCTGACGAAGCGGCAGGGCTATCGGTTGGGGTGATCTTGCGAACCCCGACATAGCCGCCGCGGATGACGTACGTTGGGACGATTTCGTTCACCCCGACCTTGCCGAGTGGCGAACGCGTGAAGGCGCCTATTCCTTCATGCTCCCCGTCTCCAACCACCGCTGGTGCCATGACAGCGCCTCGGGTAGCAGGTGCGGGGTGTGCTTGCCGTAGCTGCGGTGCAGGGCGCGGTCGAAGTAGTCCTGCAGTGCATCGCGATAGTCGGGATGGGCGCAGTTCGCGATCAGCGTGCGGGCGCGCTGCTTGGGGGTGAGGCCGCGCAGGTCGGCCAGGCCCTGTTCGGTGACGATCACCGAGACGTCGTGTTCGGTGTGGTCCACGTGGCTGACCATCGGCACCAGCGCGGAGATGCTGCCGCCTTTCGCAGTGCTGGGGCTGAGGAACACCGACATGAAACCGTTGCGGGCGAAGTCGCCCGAGCCGCCGATGCCGTTCTGGATGCGGCTGCCCATCACGTGGGTGGAATTGACGTTGCCATAGAGGTCGGCCTCGATCATGCCGTTCATGCCGATGCAGCCGAGCCGGCGGACCAGTTCCGGGTGGTTCGACATCTCCTGCGTGCGCAGGATGATGCGCTCGCGGTAGAAGGCGATATCGCGCTTGAACACCTCGTTCGCCTCCGGGCTCAGCGCGAAGCCGGTGCACGAGGCGACATCGAGCACGCCATCGCGCAGCAGGTCGAGCATGCCGTCCTGGATGACCTCGGTGAACGCCGTGAGGCCGCGGAAGCCGCTCTTCGCCAGCCCCGCGAGCACGGCGTTGGGAATGTTGCCCACGCCCGACTGCAGCGGCAGCAGGTCCGCCGGCAACCGGCCCTGCGCGACTTCGTGCTTGAGGAACGCGATCAGGTGCGCGGCGATGCGCTCGCTGGTGGCGTCGATCGGACTGAACGGGCTGTTGCGGTCGGGACCGTGCGTGCGCACCACGGCGACGATCTTGTCGGGATCGCAATGCAGCGCGGTATCGCCGATGCGGTCCTGCACGTGTTCCAGCGGGATCGGCCTGCGGTGCGGCGGCAGCGCGGTGCCGTAGTAGATGTCGTGCATGCCCTCCAGGCCGGCCGGCTGCCAGTCGTTGACCTCGACGATCACCTTCTTCGCCAGGTCCAGCCAGGTCTTGTTGTTGCCGACCGAGGTCGAGGGCACCAGCGTGCCGTCTTCGCGGATCGCCGAGACTTCCACCACGGCCGTATCGATGGGGCCGTAGAAGCCGAACCACACATGCTGGGCGACGTGGCTGAGGTGGATGTCGATGTAGTCCAGGGTGCCGTCGTTGATCCGCTTGCGCGCGTCCGGGTCGCTCTGGAACGGCATGCGCAGCGCGATGGCATCGGCCTTCGCGAGTGCGCCGTCCAGTTCCGGCGCGGTGGAGGCGCCGGTCATCAGCTTGATCTGGAACGGCACGCCTGCGGCATGCGCGCGTTCGATGCGCGCCGCCAGCGCCAGCGGCACGGCCTTGGGATAGCCCGAGCCCGTGAAACCGCTCATCGCAACGGTTTCACCGGGCTGGATGAGGCGGGCGGCGTGCTCGGCGCTGATCACGCGCCCGCGCAGCCCGGCGTGGCGGATGCGTTCTTCGTCTATCGATGGAAGCATTGAGTCACGACGACATCGTTGGGACGTTGCGCCGCAGGATAAAGCCATCGGGTCACGCGGCGGTTGCGCCGGATCAATGCCCCGCCGCGGCCATCCACGGTGGGCGGCGCTTTGCCGCACGCCGGAATGCCGGGCAATCCTCCCGGTGCGCGCCGGGCAGGTAGCCCAGGCTCATCAGGAACTCGTTGGTGATCTCGCCGCCGGTGAAGCGGAACGTCTTCTTGAACAGCTTGATCCACTCGGCCTTCGACAGCGGATGGTGCGCATCGAGCCATGCGGCGAAACCGCCGTGCATGGCGCGCAAGTCCAGGATCACCTGGGCGTTGTGGATGGCGGCCTCAACCTTCAGCCGGTTGCGGATGATGCCGGGATCGGCCAGCAGCCGGGCGCGATCCTTCTCGCCGTAGCGGGCGACCTTCTCGACCTCGAAGCCGCTGTACGCCGCGCGAAACCCCTCGCGCTTCTTCAGCATGGTCTCCCAGCTCAGGCCGGCCTGGTTGATCTCCAGCAGCAGGCGCTCGAACAGCACCGATTCCTCGCGCTGCGGGAAGCCGTATTCGTGGTCGTGGTAGGGGCCGTGCAGGGGATGGCCGGGCGCGATGTCGCAGTAGCCAGACATGGGGGTGGGTCCTGAAGTGAAGTCGGGATTCTAGGGCGTCTCGCGGACAAGGGCCGCCCTCGCCGGCGCGTCGTGCGCGGGGCCGGGCTAGAATGGCGTCATGCAAGACGCCGCCACGCCCCTGGCCAACCAGTTGCTGATCGCCCTGCCGGCGCTCGCGGACCCGAATTTCGCCCGCAGCGTGACGCTGATCTGCCAGCACGACGACGACGGCGCAATGGGCGTGGTCGTGAATCGTGCTTCCGAATACACCCTCGGTGACGTCTTGCGGCAGATGAACCTGGCATCCCACGATTCGCGGCTGGACGACCAGATCGTGCTGGCGGGCGGGCCCGTGCACCCGGAGCGGGGTTTCGTGCTGCACGACAGCGCGCACGCCTGGGAATCGACGCTGGAGGTCGCGACCGGCCTCTACCTGACCACGTCGCGCGACATCCTCGAGGCGATGGCGATCGGCGAAGGTCCGGCGAACGCCGTGATGGCCCTGGGGTGCGCAGGCTGGGGCGCCGGCCAACTGGAATACGAGCTGGGCGAAAACAGCTGGCTGACGGTGCCCGCCGATGCGGAGCTGCTGTTCGGCGTGCCGCTGGAGCAGCGCTGGCAAACGGCAGGACAACGGATCGGCGTGGACATGACGTGCATGACGGACTACAGCGGGCACGCATGACATGGCGCCTGCGCCCGCAGAGTCGTGTCCACGACGCACCGCGCAGGATGGTTCACGCGTGATCAAACGGAGGCAGCAGGCATGAAGCTGGATGGCACCGTACTGGGATTCGACGTGGGCGCGCGCCGCATCGGCGTGGCCGTGGGCAGCGCGTTCGGCACCGGCGCCCGAGCGCTGGCGGTAATCGACGTGCATGGCCATGGTCCCGACTGGCCGGCGATCGACAAGCTGCACGCAGAATGGAAGCCCGATGGCCTGGTGGTCGGCGATCCGATGACCCTGGACGGGGGCGACCAGCCCATCCGCAAGCGTGCCCATGCCTTCGCGCGCGAACTGCGCGCACGCTACCAGCTGCCGGTGGTGCTGGTGGACGAACGCACCAGCTCCGTCGAGGCCGCTGAACGCTTTGCCCTGGATCGTGCCGAAGGCCGCAAGCGCCGCCGCGATGCCGCCGCGCTCGACGCCGTCGCCGCTGCGGTCATCATCGAGCGCTGGCTGGCCGCGCCCCATGACGCGACCCAACTGACCTGACTCTTCGCCCACTCCACACCATGACCCCACAACTCGATTCCGATGGACGCCTGCGCCACCTGCTGACCCTCGACGGCTTGCCGCGCGACACCCTGTGCCGCCTGATGGACCGCGCGGGCCAGATCCGCGACGCGGCGCTGGGCCGCACGCCGCGGCGGCAGGCGCTCGACGGCACCACCCTCTGCACGCTGTTCTTCGAGCCGTCCACTCGCACCCGCAGTTCGTTCCATATCGCCGCGCAGCGGCTGGGCGCGGACGTGCTGAACGTGGACGCCTCGACCTCGTCGACCCGGAAGGGCGAGACGGCGCGCGACACGCTGCGCAACCTGGAAGCCATGGGCGTGCGCGGGTTCGTCGTGCGCCATGCCGAGGACGGTGCGGTCGAGGCCTTGGCGGCCGAAGCCGGCGAGGGCACCGCGCTCATCAATGCGGGCGATGGCCGCAGCGCCCATCCCACCCAGGGATTGCTGGACATGCTGACGATCCGCCAGGCGAAGGGTGCGGATTTTTCCCGCCTGAACGTGCTGATGGTGGGCGACGTGAAGCATTCGCGCGTGGCGCGCTCGGACCTGCATGCGCTGCGTACGCTGGGCGCGGGCCGGATCCGCGTGTGCGGCCCGGCGTCCCTGTTGCCGGACGACGGCACGCTGTCGGGGTGCGACGTGGGGCAGGATTTCGGCGAGATGCTCGAGGGCGTCGACGTGGTGATGATGCTGCGCCTGCAGCGCGAACGCATGGAAGAGGGGCTGGTGTCGTCGCTGGAGGACTACCACCGCGATTACGGCCTGACCGCGACGCGGCTGGCGCTGGCCGCCAGGGATGCGGTGGTGCTGCATCCCGGCCCGATCAACCGTGGCGTCGAGATCACCGACGAGGTCGCCGATGGGCCGCAGTCGCTGGTCCTGCGGCAGGTGAGCAACGGTGTCGCCATCCGCATGGCGGTGCTGGAGACGCTGCTGGGGTGAGTTCCAGCGGTCTGCCGTTGCGATTCGCGATACGGCCGCGCATTTCTGCACGTGTAACCGGGACGCTGCCGCCATCCCTGCGTTCGCCGGAATGACGATGGCGGGGGCGCAAGGCGTCGATCCATGCTTGCCAGCCGGCCTTCGCGCGCCGCACTCACTCCGGCGCCGCGACCACCCGGTTCTTGCCGGCCTGCTTGGCCTGGTACATGGCGCGGTCCGCGCGTGCCAGCAGATCGTCCTGCGATTCCCCCGGCACCCAGCGCGCGACGCCCGCGCTGAAGGTCGCCAGGATGCCGCGGCCTTCGTACACCAGCGGCTTGTGCGCGAGCCGGTCGCGCAGGCGCTCCAGCGTTCCCATCGCTTCGAGGAAGCTGGTCTCCGGCAGCAGCAGCACGAATTCCTCGCCGCCGAAGCGGGCGACGGCATCCGTGGCGCGCAGTGTGGCACGCGCTAGCGTCACGACATGGCACAGCGCCGCATCGCCACCCAGGTGTCCGTGCGCGGCGTTGATGTGGCGGAAGTCGTCCAGGTCCAGCATCGCCAGCGTCAGCGTCTGGCCGCTGCGCAGGGCACGCACGGACTCGCGCTTGAACAGCTCGTCGAAGCCGCGCCGGTTCAGCGCATCGGTGAGCTGGTCGACGCGCACCAGTTCGGACACGGACTGCAGTTCCTGCTCGAGGTCCATCACGCGCCGCTCGGCGTCTTCCACTTCGCGTCGCGCTTCCATCAGGCTGTCGCGCGCGCGCAGGGCCTGCGCCTGCACCTGCGCGGTGTCCTCCAGGATGTCCTCCATCCGCTTGCCCAGTTCGGCGATGCTGCGGCTCTCGCGCACGGCCTGCGCGTGGAAGCTGATGCGGTCATGGTACTCGCCGGTGCTGCTGGCCATGCCGTCCAGGCGTTCGACGAAGGTGACCATCATCTCCTTCATCGACGCCTTCGATTCGGCCAGTCCCTGCTTGAGCAGGCCTTGCTTGTAGATCACCTCGCGCAGCCCGGCGCGCGTCTGCTCCAGCGCGGTTCGGTCGAGCGGGCCCGCGAGCAACTGGCGTACCGCACCGATCTGGTCCTGCAGCCAGCTGCCGTCTTCGATCAGCTCGCCGACGTTCTCCAGCAGCAGGTCGAACAGGCTGCGCATCAGCTCCTGCGCGTCGTCCACCTCGTGCGACCGCTGGCTCACCTGCTGGCAGAGGTCGCGGAGGTCCGCGCCGAGTTCGCCCAGCGGCTGGTTGGCCTGCCACTGACGCACGCGGTCCGCCAGCGCATGCGCCTGCGGCAAGAGGGCGCCGTCGTCGCGCAGCAACTGCTCCACGCCGCCGACCAGTAGCTGGTACAGCAGGTCGCGCAGCTGTTCGGCCTCGCCGGCGAGCGGCTCGTCCTGGATCGTGCGGATGTACTTGTCGATGAGTTGGCGCAGCGCGCGGCCATAACGCGGCCAGTCCTTGTCGGCCTGGGCGGATTGCAGCCGTTCGCCCATGCCGTGCAGTTCACCCGGCAGGCCGGCGACACCGTCGGCGAACGCGGACAGCAGGGCGCCGGGTTCTTCCGCGTGGGCGAACAGCGCCTGCAGCTGCGCGCTGCTGATGGCGTTCCGCGGTCTGGCCGTTGTCGTCGTGGCCAACTCGCGCGAGGCGGGTGCGCCCGCCTCGCGGCGACGCGACCAGAGCCGGCGGAAACCGCCCGCGATACCCGAATTTTCGTCGGCCACGTCAGCCATTCAAGTCGCTCGCACGGCCAGGGGCAGATGCCCGATGACCACCAGGGGATGCCGGGTTATCGGCCGCGGTGCGCGCAGGTTGAGGGCAGGCAGGACGTGTCGGACGGGAGGTGGCCGAAAGCGTGACGCCGGCGCGGGCGTCAGTTGCTGGCCGGGGACAGCCGGGCGTGGGCTTCTTCAATGATGCCGAGGTGGGTCCTGGCTTCTTCATTGCCCTCCGCGGCGGCGGCGCGGACCTGCTCGAGACTGGGGTGCGAGACGATCAGCAGCAGGTTGCCGCACTGCGGGCAGGCATAGTCGGTGACGGCATCGTGCAACTCCATCGCCATGGCGCGACTGTCGCCCGCCCAGTCGCAGGGGCAGGCCAGGGAACGTCCGCGCCAGCCGGCACTGAAGTAGTCGGGGACGAGTTCGGCCACGGCTCAGCGCCCGCGCCGCTGGGCGAACAGCCAGTCCCACAAAGGGGCATGGGCGTACGTCGCGTCCCAGCTGTTGTGGTTGGCATCGGGGAACTCGGTGTATCGCGCATCGCGCGCGCCGGCCTTGTCCAGTGCCGCCTCCATGCGGCGCGATTGCGACGGCGGTACGACGTCGTCCTTGCCGCCATGGAAAATCCACACGGGCACGTCCTTCAGGCGCTGCGCGGCGGCGGCGAAGGGATCCGCCTCGCCCGCCACGCTGTGGACGTTCATGCTGGAACGGTCACGTCCCCAGTCGACGGTGATGCCGCCGCACACGGGCACCAGCGCGGCGAAACGCGTCGGCTGCTGCAGCGCCAGTTCCCACGTGCCGTAGCCGCCCATCGACATGCCGGTCAGGGAGACGCGGTCGGGGTCCCCGTTGAATTCCCGCATGGCGGCATCGAGGGTCGCGAATGCGATGGGGCCGGCGGATTGGGTCCACTCGGTGTCGTCGGGTGCCTGCGGGAACACCACCAGCGCCGGGAAGGTATCGGCATGCTGCCGCACGTACGGTCCCAATCCCGCCATGGTCTGCTTCACGCCATCGCTGCCGCGCTCGCCCGAGCCATTGAGGAACAGCACCACCGGCGGCTTGGCCTTGCGGAAGCGCGCGGCCGGCACGAAGACCTGGTAGCGGTAGGTCTTGCCCGCAAGCGCGACCTCGCGCGAGACGAACTCGCCCGTCTGGTTCATCGGGGACGTGGTGGTACAGGCGGTCATAAGGATCAGCAGCAAGCCCATACAGGCGGTGGCGAAAAGGCGCATGACGGTCGTGATCGAAGGGTAACGGTCGCAGCATAACCCGCGGGAATGGGCGTCGGATCGCGTCGCTTCGTCAGCGCGTCGGATCCGCCGGCGGCATGTCGTCCCGCAGCCGAAGGAAGCGGGCGAAGCGCGGCAACCCGGTCGATGTCACGCCCGTGTACCGATAGGTCAGCCACGCACCCAGCGGGGGCGGGCTGGCGCGCTGGGCATCAGTGAATCCGGTCCCGAGGCGGAACAGGCGCCCGTCCCGCGTGCGCACCTGCAGCGCGCCCATCATGCCCTCGTACTTTCCCTTGCCGGGCAGGTGCGCGACCACCTGCGCCTCGGCGTCCTCGTGGGGTTTGTACTTGAGCAGGTCGTCGCTGCGTCCAGCACGATAGCGCGCGTCGCGTCGATGCAGCATCAGTCCTTCCCCGCCGGCCGCGACAACGCGGGCCAGTTCCGCGTCCAGTGCGGCGCGGGTGGCAATGGGGTGCTGCGGGATCATTGCCAGGTGCGCACTGCGCGCCGTCGACACCAGGCGGCGCATCCGCACGACGCGTTCCGCGAACGGTCCCGGCTGTGAGGGCAGGTCGAATACCATGAAACGGACATCGCGCCACGCCTGCGGGTTGGTGGCCGCGCGGCGGACGAGGGCGCTGATGTCGTCGAAGCGGCCACGTGCGATCCACAGTTCCCCGTCCATGGGCTCGCCGGGCCAGCCCCGGGTGAACGCCGCTGGGGCCGCGATGCGCGCGCCGCCCCGCGTCCAGAGTGCGCGTCCGTCCCAGCGCGCCCGCACGCCGTCGAGTTTCTCGCTGACGAGGAAGGCATCGACCGGCACGCCATCGCGGTAGGCCGTCGCCAGCATCGGCTCAGGGGATGCCGACAGGACCGGCCAGGCCAGTACGCAAAGCAGGAGGGTCAGGAGCAGGCGCATGGCGGCGATGACCGGAACGGATGATGCGCCAGCATCGTGCGCGTCGCCCGCGCATGGGCATCGGGGCAACCCGCATCAGTCGGTAGGAAAGTGTCCCGTGGAAACTCCGCCCGGATGGCCGGGTCAGCGATGCCACGCCAGGGCAGACCGTCGGATCGGGATCACGCCCGCGTCCAGCACCACGCGACCAGCGCAAACACGTGCAGCGCCACCATCGTCCAGAAGACGACGCGATACCCGAGCTTGCGCGACTTGTGCCGCAGCCACTGCTGCGCGATCCATGCGCCGGGCCAGCCGCCGGCGAGTTCGAGCAGGTGCAGCGTGGACTCCGGCGTGCGCCACCGGCCAGTCTGCGCGGCATGCTTGTCGAGCGCGTAGACGACGAAGGTGATGGCCGACACGGCGAGCGCCACGAATATCGCTTCGACCGGAAGCCGGTTGCCGCGGATCGCCCAACCGATGAAGAGCGCGTACAGCACCACCGCCGTCGCACCGGCGAGGGGGGAAGCGGGGCGGGGCGCAGCGGCGGCGCGTGCGGCGGGCTTGGCATGGCGCGCGACGGGCACCGTCCGCCGTACCGCCCGTGCGCGCCACTTGCCGTCGGGCTGGCGCTGCGCGGTGAATTTCACCAGCTCACCGACTTCGGGACGACGACCGTCGAGCCGGTAGTCGCGGACGTGGAAGAACACGAGCGCGGGCTCGCCATCGAGCGGGGCGAGGAAACCGAAGCCGCGGTCGTCGTTCCATTCGCTGACCTTGCCGAGTCGCTCCATGCGCAGGCCTCAGTGCAGCAGGATCAGCGTCGCCAGGCCGAGGAAACAGAAGAAGCCCATGACGTCGGTCACGGCGGTGACGACGACGGTGCCGGCGACGGCGGGGTCGATGTTCATCCGCTTGAGCAATAGCGGCAGCAGTACGCCGGCGGTGGCGGCGGCGCAGAAGTTCAGCACCAGCGCCATCGCGATCACCAGCGACAGCATCGGGCTGCGGAACCACAGGAAGGCGATCACACCGACGATGCCACCGATCAGCACGCCGTTGATCAGCGCCACGCGCAGTTCCTTCCACCACAGGATCCGCGCGTTGCTCGCGCCCACCTGGCCCAGCGCCAGGCCTCGCACCATCAGCGTCAGCACCTGCACCGCCGCGTTGCCGCCGATGCCGGCGACGATGGGCATCAACACGGCAAGCGCGACGATCTTCTCCAGCGTGGCATCGAACTCCTTGATGACCGTCGCCGCCATGAACGCGGTGAACAGATTGATGCCCAGCCATACCACGCGACCACGCACGGCACGCGTGACCGGCGAGAACAGGTCCTCGTCCTCGTCCAGGCCGGCGGCGCCCAGCGCCTGGTGCTCGGCCTGCTCGCGGATGATGTCGACCACGTCATCGATGGTGATGCGGCCGAGCAGGATGTTGTTGTCGTCCACGACCGGCGCCGACACCCAGTCATGGTCGGAGAACTGGCGCGCCACTTCCTGCGCGCTCTCGCCCACGTCGATGGCCGGCTGCTCGTCGTCGATCAGCCGGTTGATGGGCGTTGTGTCCTCGTGGGTGACCAGCGCGGCCAACGGCACGCGGCCGAGGTACTGGTGGCGACGGCTGACCACGTACAGGTGGTCGGTGTGGTCGGGCAGTTCGCCGCGTAGGCGCAGGTAGCGCAGCACCACGTCGACGTTGACGTCGGCGCGCACGGTGACCACGTCCGGGTTCATCAGGCGGCCGGCGGTGTCCTCCGCGTACGACAGCACCTGCTCCAGGCGCTCGCGGTTCTCGCGGTCCATCGACTTGAGGACTTCGTCGATGACGGTGTCGGGCAGGTCCTCGACCAGGTCCGCGAGGTCGTCGATGTCGAGGTCCTCGACCGCGGCGACGATCTCGTCGGTGTCCATGTCCGCCAGCAGGCTTTCGCGCACCTCGTCGCCGACGTGCACCAGCACCTCGCCGTCGTCTTCCGGATCGACCAGGCCCCAGACGACTTCGCGCTTGCCCGGCGGCAGCGATTCCAGCAGGTTGCCAATCTCCGCGGGCGACAAGGTGTTGACCAACCGGCGCACGGGACCCAGCCGACCGCTGTCGAGCGCGTCGGAGAGCAGGCGCAACTGGCGTGCGGTCTTGTCGTGGCGGATGGTCTCGACCATTCGGTACTCCGGAATGGGGCCGATCCGTCAGGCGGATGCGACCGGGGCATCAAGCGTTCATTCCGCCATTATCGCCCGGCCTGCGATTTATGGACACCCTGCAGGAGGGGCCGAAACGAAGCGTGGGGTTGGGAGCGACGTCAGTCGCGATGAGGCACCTGCGGTGGTCGATCGCGACTGACGTCGCTCCCACAATGCAAGGATCAGGTTGCGGTGGCAGCCTTGAGCCAGCGCTCGATCCCGGCACGGTCCCGCGCCTGCAGCAGCTTGGGCGCGCGTGCCTGCAAATCCGTCAGGTCGCTGTCGCGGATCGTCTTGCGCAGTTCCAGCAACGTCGCCGGATGCAGGCTGAACTCCCGCAGTCCCAGCGCGAGCAGCATCGGCGCGAGGGCGGCGTCGCCGGCAATCTCGCCGCACATGGCCACCGGGACCTTGTGTTCGGCACCGATGCCGATGACGTGCCGGAGCAGGCGCAGCACGCCGGGGTGCAGGGGGGAATAGAGTTCGCCCAAGGCCTCGTTGTTGCGATCGGCCGCCAGCAGGTACTGCACCAGGTCGTTGGTACCGATCGAGACGAAGTCGACCACGTCTACGAAACAATGGAAGGCGATCGCGGCGGCGGGCACTTCGATCATCGCGCCGAGTTCGACCTGCCCGGCCATCTCATGCCCCTGCTTGCGCAGCTGAAGGGACACGCGGCGCAGGCGGCGGCGGACGTCGAGGATCTCCTCGCGGCTGCTCACCATCGGCACGAGGATGCGCACGGGTCCGTAGGCCGACGCGCGCAGGATGGCGCGCAGTTGCGTGTCGAAGACGCCGCCATGGGCGAGCGACAGGCGCACGCCGCGCAGGCCGAGGGCGGGATTCTCTTCATCGCCGACGACCAGTCCGGTCCGATCGGCCTTGTCTGCACCCAAGTCGAGGGTGCGGATGGTCACCGGGCGACCGCTCATGCCCAGCACGAGGTCGCGGTAGACCTGGAACTGTTCGTCCTCGCTGGGCAGTTCGCGGCGCTGCAGGAACAGGAACTCGGTGCGATACAGGCCGACGCCCGACGCGCCCAGGGCGTGGGCGCTCGCCACGTCCTGCATCGACTCGGCGTTGGCCCACAGTGCGATGGTGGCGCCGTCGCGCGTGCGGCTGGGCTTGGACCGCAGGCGTCCCAGTTCGCGGGCCTCGCGCGCGGCATCGCGCAGGCGCTCGCGGTAACGGCGCAGGTCGCCCGGGTCGGGATTGACCACGACTTCGCCGGTGCCGCCGTCCACCAGCAGTACGTCGCCGTCGTTGATCTTCTGCAGGGCCTGCGCGTTGCCCACCACCAGCGGCAGGTGCAGGCTGCGCGCGAGGATGGCGCTGTGCGACAGCGTGCTGCCGGCGGCCGTGATGACGGCGACGACGCCCTGCTGCTGCAGCTCCGCCAGTTCCGACGGCGCCACGTTGTCGCTGACCAGGATCTCGCCGGCCACGCCGGGGGCATCGGCCGCGCGCTGGTGCAGGTGCGCATGGATGCGGCCGATCACATGGTCGAGGTCGTCCATGCGGCTCTTGAGATAGGCGTCGTCCATGCCGTCGAACACGGCGGCGAGCCGGTCGCGCTGCAGGCGGAGCGCATAGTCGGCCGAATAGCGTCCGGTGCGGATCAGTTCGTCCAGGCCATGCAGCAGTTCCGGGTCGTCCAGCAGCAGTGCATGCAGGTCGAGGAACTCGCCGACCTCCTTCGCCAGCGCGCCATGCAGGCGTGTGCGCAGGCTGTGCATTTCGCGGCGGGTGGCGTCGACGGCCTCATGAAGGCGGGCCACCTCGTCGTCGACCTGGTCCGCACGGATCTGCTGCTCGGCGACATCCAGGACATGCGGCAAGCGGACCCGCGCACGTCCCAGCGCGCTGCCGCGCGATGCCCCATGGCCCGGCAGCAGCGCCCTCATCGGGTCAGCCTTCCTCGTCGAATCGTCGCTCGAACAGCGAGACGACTTCCCGCATCGCGACGGCCTCGTCCTCGCCCTCGATGCGCACGGTGACCGGCGTGCCCTGGCCGGCGGCGAGCAGCATGACGCCCATGATGCTCTTCGCGTTCACCTCCCGGCCCTTGGCCGCCAGCGTCGCGTTGCAGCGGAAGCCGGACAGCGTCTGCACCAGCTTGGCGGTCGCGCGCGCATGCAGGCCGAGGCGGTTGGAAATGGTGAGTTCTTGTTCAAGCATCGTCGTGAATGACTCCATTGCGTGCGCCGGCCGCGGCCGTGACCGGCAGTTCGTCCAATCCCTGTTCCGAATAGTTCATCACCCGCAGCAGCATCGGCAGGCTGAGCGCCGACACGCGGCGCACCGGGGTGCCCAGACGGGCGAGCTTGCCCGCCAGGTTGCTGGGGCTGGCCCCGTACAGGTCGGTCAGCACCAGCACACCCTCGCCGCCGTCGACGCGCCGCAGTGCGGCCGACGCCTGCGGGAGCAGGGCCTCCAGGTCCGCGTCGAACGGCACCTCGAAGGCCTCTGCCTTCAGGGGCAGTTGCCGCAGCAGCGCAGTGGCGACCGTCAGGATCGACACGCCCACGCCAGGATGAGTCACAAGGAGAATGCCACAGGCCATGCAGGAACGTTAACAGACGGGCATGACAGGCTGGAAGCGGCGCGGATGGAACGGTAAGGGTCCCAGCTATCCGCGGATCGGCAACGTAGAGCGGAGCTTGCTCCGCTGCCGTTCTGTCCGGGGCTCAGGACAGCGTCAGCCAGCCGAGCAAGCTCGGCGCTACGGAATCCGGGGTCAATCCAGTTCGCGGTGGAAGGTCGCGACTTCTTCCCAGCCCTGCTCGCGGGCGTGCCGGGCCAGGGTTTCCGCCAGATAGACCGAGCGATGCTTGCCCCCCGTGCAGCCGAACGCGATGGTCACGTAACTGCGCGTCTCGCCCCGCAGCCGGGGCAGCCACGTGTCGAGGAAGCCGCTGACCTGGCCGACGTATTCGGCCACTTCCGGCTGCGCGTCCAGGAATGCCCGCACCTTCGGGTCGCGACCGGCATAGGGGCGCAGTTCCGGATTCCAGTGCGGGTTCGGCAGTACGCGCGCATCGAAGACGAAGTCCGCGTCCGCCGGCACGCCGCGCTTGTAGGCGAAAGATTCGAACAGCAGCGAGAGCTGCGTGCCCTTGTTGAAGGCGAACTCGGCGATGATCCGGCGACGCAACTGGTGAACGTTGAGCTGGCCGGTATCGATGACCACGTCGGCTTCGTCGCGCAGCGGCTGGATGATGGCGCGTTCCTGGCGGATCGCTTCCTGCAGCGACAGGCCGCCGTGGCCGAGGGGATGGCGGCGGCGGGTGTCGGAGTAGCGACGCAGCAGTACGTCGTCGTCGGCGTCGAAGAAGACCAGCCGGCCTTCCAGCCCAAGCTGCGCCAGGGCCGCGCGCCACTGCGCCAGCTTCGACAGGTCGCTATGCCGGCTGCGAACGTCGATGCCCACGGCGATCTTGGGCGGCAGTTCGTCCTCGCGCACCAGGCTGCGCACGAACGACGGCAGCAGATCGACCGGCAGGTTGTCGACGCAGTAGTAGTCGAGGTCCTCGAAGGTCTTCAGCGCGACCGACTTGCCCGAGCCGGACAGCCCGCTGACGATCACCACCGTCGGCGCCACCGGCGTCGCGGCGCCGGTGTCGTCGTGCAGGTCGGAGGCCGGTTCGAACTGCGTCATGGCGTGCTGCGCTCGAGCAGGTTGCTGTGCCGGGCGATGAACATCGCGGCCGGGTCGATGCCCTTGGTGCGCAGGATGTGCAGGCGCGTGGCGGCTTCGGTCAGCACGGCCAGGTTGCGGCCCGGCATCACGGGCAGGGTGATCAGCGGCACGTCGAGGTCCAGCACGTGGCGGGTGCCGGAGTCGCCGGTCAGCCGCTCGTAACCGTGCGGGTTGGGCTCGGTCATCGGGCGTGTCAGGTGCACGATCAGGCGCAGGTACTTGTTCTTCTTCACCGCGGTGTCGCCGAACATCTCGCGCACGTTGAGCACGCCCAGGCCGCGTACTTCCAGCAGGTCCTGCAGCAGTTCGGGGCAGGTGCCGTCGAGCACGTCCGGCGCGATCTGGGTGAACTCGGGTGCGTCGTCGGCGACCAGGCGGTGGCCGCGGCTCAACAGTTCCAGCGCCAGTTCGCTCTTGCCCGACCCCGCCTCGCCCGTGATGAGTACGCCGATCGAGTAGATCTCCATGAAGACGCCATGCAGCGTCACCCGCGGCGCCAGCGTGCGCGCGAGGTGGTAAGAGAGGTGGTTGAGCAGTTCGTGTCCGCGCTTGGGCGAGCCCCACAGCGGCGTGTCGTTCTCGTTGGCGGCTTCGCGCAGGTCTTCGGGACAGGACTGGCTCTTGCTGATGACCAGCGCCAGCGGCTTGGCCTGCACGATCTTCTCGATCGTTTCCCAGCGCTGACGGGAGTCGAGCGAATCGAGCCAGGTCAGCTCCTCGGTGCCGAGGATCTGGACCTTGTTGGGATAGACGGCATTGAGATAACCCGCCAGGGAGGGACGCCGCGAGACGGTGTCGCCGGATTCGAGCACGCGCTTTTCGCCCTTCTGCCCCGCGAGCCAGCGCAGCGCCAGCTTGTCTTTCTGCTGGTCGAACAGTTCACGGGCGGTGATGCTGGTATTCATCATGCGGAGGCAGCCGGCGGGAAGGGAACGCCGTTCCGGCGGCGCGCAGGCAGCGCGACATGCGTCGATACCGACTGCTCCGGTAGTGGCATGGGGAGTGTAAACGCCGGAGCGTGGGCATGCGACCGCGCAGGCCGCGACGCCGAGAATGGATGGAGGACAAGACGGAACCGCTCCGCATGGCGGAGCGACTCCGGCGGGGACGGGATCAGCCGATCAGTTCGCCGCGCGCGCCGTGGCGCTGGACGTCGGTGCGCTTTTCCTTGTGCTTGACCAGCAGGCGGTCGAGCTTGTCGGCGAGGATGTCGATGGCGGCGTACATGTCCGGCGCGCCGGCATCGGCGTGCAGCCGGCGGCCGGCAACGTTGACCGTGGCTTCGGCCAGGTAATCGGGTTTACGGGTGCCCAGTTGCGTACGGACTTCGCAGGGTTGCTCGAAGTGGCGTTCCAACCGCCTCAGCTTGGTTTCGACGTATTCGCGCAGGGCGGGAGTGACTTCGATTTCATGGCCGTAAGTCTCGATACGCATGTATGCCTCCTTCAGGTCGGTAGAACCGCGCGTGTGGCGCGGAGCGTGTCAGGAATGACAACGCGGCAGGGTCTGGGGTTCCGTGGATGCTCCTGTGCCGGTGACGATGGCAGGCGACGCCTGCATAGCAAAGATGGACCCGTCCGCGGCAACTATCAACCGTTGCGGGTTTCTTTTTCGAGTCCCAGTGCGGCGTGTTAGGAAACCGTTTTGCGCGGGTGGAACGCGATCACGGAATCGGCGCCGGGTCGGCGTGGTTCAGGCGATGCGCACGCGTTCGTGCGAGGACAGGATGTTGAGCGCCTCGCGGTACTTGGCCACCGTCCTGCGGGCGACCGGAATGCCGGACGCTTTCAGCAGATCGGCGAGCTTCGCGTCGGACAGCGGCTTGCGCGGATTCTCGGCGTCGACCAGCCGCCTGATCATCGCCTGGATCGCCGTGCTCGACGCTTCGCCGCCGCCGTCCGTGTCGATGCCGGAGGCGAAGAAGGCGCGCATCGGCAGCGTGCCGCGCGGGGTGCGGACATACTTGCGGGCGATCGCGCGCGACACCGTGGATTCGTGCAGGCCGACTTCGTCGGCCACGTCGCGCAAGGTCAGCGGGCGAAGGGCCTGTTCCCCGAATTCGAGGAAGCCGGCCTGCTGGTGGAGCAGGCACCGCATCACCTTCAGCAGCGTGTCGCCGCGGGCCTCGACGCTCTTGAGCAGCCAGCGCGCTTCCTGCAACTGGGCCTTGAGGTATCCGGCGTCGCTGTCGCCGCACTGCCGGATCATCTGTTCGTACCCGCGATGGATGGTGATGCGCGGCAGCGTGTTGCCGGACAGGGCGGCGCGCCAGACGCCGCGTTGGCGCCACACCACGCAGTCGGGAACCACGTAGGTGTCGTGCGACAGCTCGCCCACTTGCGCGCCGGGCTTGGGATCTAGGGTGCGGAGCAGGTGCACGGCTTCCTCGACCTCGGCGACCGGCCGCTTGAGCTCCTGCGCGATGCCCGCCACGCCGCTGCGGGGCAGGCGCTCGAGCGCGGTATCGGCGATCCGCAGCGCCAACGCCTTGCCGGGCGTGTCGTCGCTCAGGACCGCCAACTGGAGGTGCAGGCACTCGCCCAGGGTGCGCGCGGCGACGCCGACGGGATCGAAGCGCTGAATCTGTCGCAACACCACCAGGACCTCGTCCTCGTCGGCCTCGATGTCGGGGCGCAGCGCCTGCACGATGCCGGACAGCGGCTCCCGCAGGTAGCCGTCGTCCTCGAGCGCATCGATCAGGGTCGCGCCGATGCGACGGTCGCGAAGGGAAAGATGCGAGAGGTGCAGCTGCCACAGCAGGTGGTCATGCAGCGTGTCGGCCTCCGCGACGCGTTCGGCCGGGCTGCCGTCCTCATCGTCGTCGAACGAGCCGCCGCTGCCGGACGTCGTCCAAGGGCCTTCGTCCGGCGACCAGTCGTCGCGGTCCTCGGCGGTCTCGCGTGCGGCTTCGGGCGCCGGTTCGGCGGGTGGCTGGTCGTCGTCGTTGCCGCGGAGCTGCGCGGGTTCTTCTTCCGGCTCGCTCCAGTCGAGCAGCGGGTTGGTCTCGACCGCTTCGGTCAGTTCGATCTCGAGCTCGGCGGTCGACATCTGCAGCAGCCGGATGGCCTGACGCAACTGCGGCGTCATGACCAGCTGTTGTCCCAGCGATGTCTGCAGGCGTGGCTTCATTCCCGACCTTGGAAACCCGTGAGGCGGCCCACGGCCGCCGACGGGATCACAGGCGGAAGGTTTCGCCCAGATAGACCCGGCGTACGTCCGGATTGGCCAGCAATGCGTCCGGGGCCCCCTGCGCCAGAACGCTACCGGCATTGAGGATATACGCCCGGTCGCAGATTCCCAAGGTTTCGCGCACGTTGTGGTCGGTGATGAGCACGCCGATACCGCGGTCCTTCAGGTGTTTGACGATGCGCTGGATCTCGCCGACCGAGATGGGGTCGACGCCGGCGAAGGGTTCGTCCAGCAGCATCAGGCGCGGGCGGGCGGCAAGGGCGCGGGCGATTTCCACGCGACGGCGCTCGCCGCCGGAGAGGCTCGCGCCCAACTGGTCGGCCACGTGGGTGACCTGCAGTTCGTCGAGCAGCGAGGCCAGTTCTCGCTCGATGCCGGCGCCGTCGAGGTCTTCGCGCAGTTCCAGCACCAGTCGGATGTTGTCGGCCACGCTGAGCTTGCGGAACACCGAGGGTTCCTGCGGCAGGTAGCCGACGCCGAGCTTGGCGCGCTGGTACATGGGCTGGGCGGTGATGTCCTGGCCGTCCAGCTCGATGCTGCCGGCATCGGCGGCCACGAGGCCGACGATCATGTAGAAGCAGGTGGTCTTGCCGGCGCCATTCGGACCCAGCAGGCCGACGACTTCGCCCGGCTGCAGGGTCAGGCCGAAGTCGGCGACGACTTCGCGCTGCTTGTAGCGCTTGCGCAGGCCCTTGGCGGTGAGCATCAGTTCTTGCCCTGCGCCGGCGCAGCGGACTTGGGCTGGATTACGGTGCGCACGCGGGTGCCGTCGCCGCCGCTCTGCATGTTGCCGCTCTTGGTGTTGTAAACCATGCGCTGGCCGCTGTTGGATCCGCGCTCCGACTTGACCGTGTAGTTGCCGATGAACGTGATGGTCTCGGTCTTCATGTCGTACTCGACGCGATCAGCCTGTGCGTCCATCCACGTGCCGTCGTCCATCTGCTGCTTCATCTTCACCTGCTTGCCGGTGAAGACCGATCGCGATACCTCGCCGTCGGCCATGTAGATCTCGGCAGCGGCCGAGCGGATCTCCAGCGTGCCTTGGGTCACTACCACGCCGCCGCCCAGCACGGTCTTGCCGCTGCCTTCCATGTTGCCGCTCTGGCTGCCGGAGTCGATGGTCATGGCCTGGTTGCGGTCGCTGGCCTTGGCCATGGCGCCCGCGGCGGGCAGCAGGAGCAGCAGCGCAGCGCTAGCGAGCAGAACGCGGTTCATAGATCGATCTCACCTGGGATTTGAATGTGTATTCCTTGGTCTTGAGATTGGTCTCAAAACCGCGCCCGCTCAGTCTAGAGCCAGGCTGGACCACCGTCACCACGTCCTCGGTCTGGGCCAGGTCGCGGTCGGGGAAGACATTGAGCGTGTCGGTACGGAATTCGGCCGGGCGCGCACCGCCTTCGGGTGACGTACCGTGCACGTCACCCTTCAGGCGCAGTTCTTCGCCCTTCGCGCTGAGCCAGCCGGTCTTCGACCGCAGCTCCCACGAGCGACCGTCCTCTTCGGGCAGCAGGAAAAGCGGCGTGGTGATGGTGTAGGTCTGGTCCTGCGGGTTGCGCGCCATCTCCGGCGCGCGCACGGCGACGGCCTCCTTGCCCTCGCCGTTGAGTGCGATCATCTCGAAGTCGCGCATCACGTAGTCCGACCGGTCCGCGACCACACGGTTGGGCGGGGGCACATCGCGGTTCTTCCAGGCGGACCAGCCGCTCACGATGGCGGCGACCAGCAACACCAAGCCCAACGTGACGCGCCAGCTCATGCCGTGCCTCCCTCGAACGAAGGCGCATGGCCCTGCGTGCCCAGCAGCAGGTCGCAGGCTTCGCGCGCGGCTCCCTCGCCACCCCCGCGGCGGGTACGCCAGTGCGCATGCTGGGCGGTCCACGGATGTGCGTCGGCCGGCGCGATGGCCAGTCCGACGGCACGGAACGGGGGCACATCCGGCAGGTCGTCGCCCATGAAGGCGACCTGGTCCAGGCCGATGCCGAGGCCGGCGCCCAATTCTCGGACGGTGGCGAGCTTGTCCTTGATCCCGGTGAACACCTGCACACCCAGTTCGCGGCCACGCGCCACGGCGACGGTACCGCCGCGAGCCGTGATGAAGGCGACCTCGATCCCCACGCGCTTCAGCAGCACGAGACCCTGGCCATCCTGCACATGGAAGGCCTTCTGTTCGCGGCCTTCGCTGTCGAGGAACAGCCGGCCGTCGGTGAGGGTGCCATCCACATCGAAGCACGCCAGGCGGATGCGCGCGGCGCGGGCCAGCACGTCATCGGTCAGGTCATGGAGGTGGCGGAGGGGCATGGGCAGGCGGAGGAATCGTGGGAGGGAAAGCGTGCAACCTTGTGGTTTACACCACGCGGGCACGCAACAGGTCGTGAATGTTGAGTGCGCCGACCGGACGCAGCGCCTCGTCCACGACGATGAGACCGCTGATCTTGTGGGTTTCCATCAGGCGTGCCGCCTCCACCGCCAACTGGTCCGCACCGATGGTCTTGGGCGCGCGCGTCATCAGGTCGGCGATGCGTGCGCTGCGGACGTCCAGCGCCGGATTGTCCAGCGTGCGGCGCAGGTCGCCGTCGGTGAACAGTCCGGCCAGGCGACCGTCCGCGTCGACCACGGCCGTCATGCCCAGGCGCTTGCGGCTCATCTCCATCAAGGCGTCGCTCAGCGTCGCCGCCACGTCCACGCGGGGAACATCCTCGCCCGCATGCATCACGTCGGTGATGTGCAGCAGCAGGCGCCGGCCCAGGCTGCCGGCGGGATGGGAGCGGGCGAAATCGTCGGCGGTAAAGCCACGCGCATCCAGTAGCGCGACAGCCAAGGCGTCACCCATCGCCAGCGACGCGGTGGTGCTGCTGGTCGGGGCCAGATCGAGC
Organism: Pseudoxanthomonas sp.; assembly: GCF_002863005.1. Classification (GTDB taxonomy): domain Bacteria; phylum Pseudomonadota; class Gammaproteobacteria; order Xanthomonadales; family Xanthomonadaceae; genus Pseudoxanthomonas_A. The sequence goes on along the minus strand of NZ_PKDG01000008.1, from coordinate 26,456 downwards.
GGGCAGGCCTCGGCCGGTACGCTCACGTCCAGGTGGACATCGCTTTCCCGCGCCAGCGTGGACTGGGGCCGGCCGGTCATGCCGATGACCAGATTGCCCTGGCGCTTGAGCACGGGCAGCAGCATCAACACTTCGTCCGATTCCCCGGAATACGACAGTGCCAGCACCACGTCGGCATCGGTGATCATGCCCAGGTCGCCATGCCCGGCCTCACCCGGGTGCACGTAGAACGCCGGCGTGCCGGTCGATGCCAGGGTCGCGGCGATCTTGCGGGCCACGTGCCCCGACTTGCCCATGCCGGTGCACACCACCCGGCCATGGCCGGCCAGGATGGCTTGGCAGGCGGACGAGAAAGCGCCGTCGATGCGGGCCGCCAATGCGTCCAGCGCCCTGGCCTCGATCTCGACCACGCGACGCCCGCTCGCCGTCAGGCTGGCAGCGGAAACGGACGGGGTCTGGGGCAGCGGCTGGGACATGCGGACGGGGCGCCGGCGGGTAGAATGGCCGGGTATTTTATTAGGAAAGCCCGTTGGACGCCGAAACCATCCGTAAACTGATCGAATCCGGCCTGCCCGGCGCCCGTGCCGACGTACAGGGCGACGATGGCGTCCATTTCGAGGCGACCGTGGTGGCCGACGCCTTCCGCGGCAAGCTGCCGCTGGCGCGGCACCGCATGGTCTACGCCACCCTCGGCGACCTGATGGGCGGTGCGATCCATGCCTTGCAGCTCAGGACCGTAACGCCCGATGAGGCTGGCGCCGCCCGCTGACGCTAACCCGCCGGCGATCCCGGCGATCCCGATTCCCACCCGCAGTTTCCTTTCCGGACTTCCATGCAGAAGATCATCGTCACCGGTGGCAACACGCTCAACGGCGAAGTCACCATCTCCGGCGCCAAGAACGCCGTGCTCCCTATCCTGTGCGCGACGCTGCTGGCGGATGCGCCGGTGGAGATCACCAACGTGCCGCACCTGCACGACGTGGTCACCACCGTGAAACTGTTGGGCGAGCTGGGTGCTGGCATCACCATCGACGAGGGCACGCTGGCGAAGGGGCGTGGCATCACCGTCGATCCCACCACGGTGAGCCGCTTCGTCGCACCGTATGAGTTGGTGAAGACCATGCGCGCGTCGATCCTCGTGCTCGGCCCGCTGGTCGCGCGCCACGGTGCCGCGGTCGTGTCGCTGCCGGGCGGTTGCGCGATCGGCTCGCGCCCGGTCGACCAGCACATCAAGGGCCTGCAGGCGCTGGGTGCCGAGATCACCGTCGAGAACGGCTACATCAAGGCGCGTGCGGCGCGCCTGAAGGGTGCCCGCTTCGTGTTCGACATGGTCACCGTGACCGGCACCGAGAACGTCATGGCCGCCGCCACCCTGGCCGAAGGCACCACGGTGCTGGAAAACGCAGCGATGGAGCCGGAAGTCACCGACCTTGCCGAATGCCTCAATGCGCTGGGCGCGAAGATCGAGGGCGCGGGGACGTCGCGCATCACCATCCACGGCGTCGAGCGCCTCGGCGGCGGGCGCCACTCGGTAGTACCGGACCGCATCGAGACGGGTACCTTCCTGGTCGCGGCGGCGATGACCGGCGGCAAGGTCACTGCGCGCAATGCGCGTCCCGACACGCTCGAAGCCGTGCTCGACAAGCTGACCGAAGCCGGTGCGAAGATCGACACGACCGCCGACAGCATCACCCTCGACATGCAGGGCAAGCGACCGAAGGCGGTCGATCTGACCACCGCGCCGTACCCGGCCTTCCCTACCGACATGCAGGCGCAGTTCATGGCGCTGAACTGCGTGGCCGACGGCGTGGGCGTGATCAACGAGACGATCTTCGAAAACCGCTTCATGCACGTCAACGAACTCCTGCGCCTGGGCGCCGACATCCGCGTGGAAGGCCATACCGCCATCGTGCGTGGCGTGCAGCAGCTCGGCGGCGCGCCCGTGATGGCCACCGACCTGCGCGCGTCGGCGTCGCTGATCCTGGCCGGCCTGGTCGCCGAGGGAGAAACCACCATCGACCGCATCTATCACCTCGACCGCGGCTACGAGAACATCGAAGAGAAGCTCGGTGGCTTGGGCGCGAAGATCAGGCGCGTGTCGTGAGCCGGCACGATCCCTCGTTGTCGGGCATCCGGCCGCGCTTCCCGCTGCGCCGGAAGATCCTGCTGGGCATCGTGGTGGGGTTGCTCGCGCTGGTCGCCGGGTTGCACTACACCGGATCCGCCGCGACGCACGGCATCACCACGCGCGACATGGACTGGAACGCTGACGGCACGGTCACGCAGGGCGAAATCGCGCAGGCGATCTTCTCGGTCGTGGTGGAGCAGAAGCAGGACGGCAACCGCCAGTGCAACACCTTCGCCTGGCGCAGTGGCGCCGGCACGATCCGGATGGACTGCAAGACCGTGTTCCAGGCCGACGCAGCAACCAAGGAATTAAAAAAAGCCCGGCAACGCCGGGCTTTCTTGTTCGCGGCAACGTGCCGCGTCAGCGCCAGGACTTCAGCGTCAGGTCGATCGTGTCCTGCCCATTCTCGCGCTGCAGGATGCGTGCCGGCACCGGAGCGTCGGCGACCACCCAGACGATGGTCTGCTTGTCCCCATCGGTGCGAACGACCTTCGTCGCATCCTGCGGCTTGCCCCCGATGGTGATGCGCTCCTTGCCGGCGATCTGGTAGTTCATCGGCTTGGCGCGGCCGTTTTCCACCATGCGGTAGGTCAACGGCTTGCCGGCGGCGACGTCGCGCACGATGGCCAGGTTGACCAGCAGCGCATCCATGTCGCCCGCGACGAGCTTCACGGGGCCGGCGCGGTCGGGCTTCACATCACCGTTCCAGGTAGCCTGCGCTTTCCCCCAGTCGTAGACCGTGTTGACGTTCTTCTTCTTGATGAGCAGGCGCGAGCTGTCGCTGCTGCTCAGGGGACGCATGCGGCCCTCCTGCACGTCGAAGACGGTCTTCTGGCTCAGGTCGACGGCTTGGTTGCGCACGGTCAACGCGTACTGCCAGCGGTTGCCCGGCTGCGGCGTCACCGACATCTGTCCTTCGCCCACCATGCCCAGCGCGCTGGCGCTGTATTGCGCGGTGAACGCCTCGACGGCCCAGGCGGGCGCGCTGGCGCCGGCCAGCAGCATGGCGGCCAACAGGGCGCGCGGATACGGGAGTGCATTCTTCGTCATGTTCACGGTGCTCCTTGGTATTCGACCAGGCGGAGATCCACGCCGTCCTGTCCGTTTTCCCGCTGCAGGATGCGCACGGGGGTGGGCACGCCATCGGCGACCCAGAAAATCGTTTCGTCATCGCCGCCGTTGGCCCGGCTGACGCGCAGGGCGCTGTAGCTGAGGTCTTCGACGGTCACGTTTTCCGGCTCGGACGACACCACGTACTGGTAGTCGCGGATGCGGCCATTGTCCACGACCCGGTAATCGAGTTGCCTGCCGGGAGCAGCATCGCGGATCACCGCGAGGTTCATCAGCAGCGCGCTCACGTCGCCCGGCTGCAACGGCAACGGCGCGCGCCGGCTCTTCTTGATGTCACCCTGCCACTGCGCGGTTCTGGCGTTCCAATCGTAGGTGCCCACCATTTTCCTGCCCATGAGCAACGCATGGCGGACGGTGGCCTGGCTGAGGGGGCGGAACTGGCCACCAGCGGTATCGAAGACGGTGCTCTGTTCGATGTTCAGTCCCGCCAGACGCGCGAAGCCGCGCGTCCCTTTCACGTTCAGGTCGATCTGCCACTGGCTACCCGCCTTGGGTACCACCTTCATGCTCGCGCTGCCGGCCAGCTTGCCCTCGTTGTAGGCCTGGTAGCTGGCCACGAACGGCTCCAGCGCCAGCGCGGGGGCAGTGGCGCCGGCCATTGCCAGGCCGAACAGCAGAGGGCGGAGGGAGCGGAACATCGGAAGAGCGAGGCTCAGGGCAGCAAACGGTCGGCTGAATCTAGGGACAGGGCATTTAATAGCGGCTGACCGTGACAGAGCGTGATGTCGCCCTGTTCAGCCAGTGCGCCTGCGGCCGCCAGCCGCAGTACCGCCACCAGCAGGGCGTGTTCGCGGGGGAGCAGGCGCGCTGCCAGTGTCTCCGGCGTATCGCCTGCCAGGATCGGTACCTTCGCCTGGGCGATGACGGCGCCGGCATCCAGTTCAGGAATGACGAAGTGGACGCTGGCACCGTGCTCCGGGTCGCCCGCTTCGATCGCGCGGGCATGGGTGTGCAGGCCCCGGTGCTTGGGCAGCAGCGACGGGTGGATGTTCAGCAGGCGCCCACGGAAGCGGGCGATGAAGGCGTCGCCCAGGATGCGCATGTAGCCAGCGCACACGACCCAGTCCGGCTGGCTCGCGCCGACGGCCTCCGCCAGGGCGGTTTCATACGCCGGGCGATGCGGGAAGGACGCGGGACGCGCGCTCCAGCGGCGATCGCGGGGTACCTGCCGCAGGGCGGGGGCGTTCGGCTTGTCTGAGAACACGCCCACGACCTCGGCATCCAGGGAGCCGGCATCGATGGCTTGCACGATCGCGCGCAGGTTGCTGCCGCGACCCGACGCCAGGACGGCAATGCGTGCGGTCACGCCGGCGCTCCCTTGCGTTCCGCGGAGGCCAGCGGCCAGACGACCAGGGCGCCGAGCGTCGCCAGCAGCATGTCTGCGTGCGCATCCCACACGTCGCCCTGCTGGCCGTTGTAGGACTCGGCCGCTTCGGGGGACATCGTCAGCGCGATGCCCCACTCCAGCCACTCGTACGCCAGGCTGGTGCACATGATCAGCATCACCGCCAGGCCAAAGGCTTGTCCGATCGACAACCGCGGCCACCGCTGGCGCAGCCAGTGCGATGCGGCCGGGGTGAAGCAGACGCCGTAAGTCAGGTGGATGAAGCGGTCGAAGTGGTTGCGTTGCCAGCCGAAGGCGTCCGCGGGCGACCAGCCGAGCGCGGACTGCATCCAGGCGTCGTAGGGCACGTACGAATACAGCCAGCGCGCGCCGATGCAGTGGGCGACGATGAAGGCGCAGATCAGCGCGAAGTGCGAAGGCCGCAGCGGCCAGCGCCGGTCATGCCGCCACAGCCACGCCAGGCCGAGCACGGTGAGGCTGCTGTGCATCGCCTGTTCGACCGGCCAGCGCGGTGCGATCCAACTGGCGGCGAACACCGCCAGTGTCAGCCCGAAGGCGATCGCCTTGTTACGCGGCATGCCGCGCTCAACCGATGTGGACGCGTTCGCCGCTGCCGGCAGCGACGACTTCGCCGATCTGCCAGTGGGTCAACTGCAAGCGGGCGAGGTCGGCCTGTACCGCGGACAGCTGGTCCGGTGCGACCACCAGCACGAAGCCGATGCCGCAGTTGAACGTTCGCCACATTTCGCTGTTCTCGACCCCGCCCTCGCGCTGCAGCCAGTCGAACACAGGCGGCAGCGCCCAGGCGCTGGCATCGATCTCCAGGCCCAGCCCCTCGGGAACCACGCGGATGATGTTCTCGGTCAGGCCGCCGCCCGTGATGTGCGCCATGCCGTGCAGGTCGTGCGCCTGCAGCAGTTCAAGGATCGGCTTCACATAGAGGGTCGTGGGCGCCATCAATGCGTCCGCGAGTTTCACGCCGCCGACGTCGATGTCGGCCGGGCGGCCCGCGCGGTCGTAGATGCGCCGGACCAGCGAGTAGCCGTTGGAATGGGGGCCGCTGGAGGCGATGCCGACCAGCACATCGCCGGCACGCACCTTGGCGCCATCCAACAGTCGCGATTTCTCCACCGCCGCCACGCAGAAGCCGGCCAGGTCGTATTCGCCCGGGCCGTACATGTCGGGCATTTCGGCGGTCTCGCCCCCGATCAGTGCGCAACCGGACAGTTCGCAGCCGCGGGCGATACCGCCGACCACGGCCACCGTGGTGTCGACATCCAGCTTGCCGGTGGCGAAGTAGTCGAGGAAGAACAGCGGCTCGGCGCCCTGCACCAGTACGTCGTTCACGCACATCGCGACCAGGTCGATGCCGATGGTGTCGTGGCGACCCAGTTGCTGGGCCAGCTTCAGCTTGGTGCCCACGCCGTCGGTGCCCGAGACCAGCACCGGCTCGCGATACTTGCCCGACAGGTCAAACAGCGCGCCGAAGCCGCCCAGGCCGCCCATCACCTCCGGCCGGAAGCTGCGCTTCACCAGCGGCTTGATGCGCTCGACCAGCTCGTTGCCGGCGTCGATGTCGACACCCGCGTCGCGATAGGTCATCGGGGTGGGGCTGGAAGGCGTCGGCTGGGTCACGGGTCGTCGTCGGTGGGGCAAGAGGCGTGATTTTAAAGGAATCGGTGCGTCGAGCGGCCGTCCTGAACGGGTGCCGTTGGCGGTACAGGGTCATTCGGGCAACAATTCACCGGGTCTGTAGAGCTCAAGGACGCTCGATGCGCCGGATCCCAGGTATCGCACTCGCCACGGCATTGCTGCTGGCGGCACTGACCACGACGCCCCCCGTGCAGGCGCAGTCCGGCCTGCGCACGGAAGGCGACGCGGTCTCCGCACGCGGGCTGTACCAGACGGAGGTGCCGGTCAACGGGCAGGGCGAGGCGGAGCGCCAGGGCGGCTTCGCGCGCGCGCTGGGCAACGTGCTGGGCAAGCTGTCGGGCGACCGTGGCGCGATGTCGCGCCCGGGCGTGGGCGCCGAACTGCGCAACGCCAAGGATTACGTGGAGGGGTATGACTACCGCCAGGACCAGGGCACGTCGGCCACCGGTGCGCCCACCTTCCGCACGACGCTGGTGGTGCGTTTCGATGCCGACCAGGTCAACGGTCTGGCCGGCGCGCTGGGCCTGCCGGTGTGGCCGCAGCCCCGTCCCAAGCCGGTGGTGTGGCTGGCGATCAACGATGGCAGCGGGCCGCGCCTGGTCGGGCTGCCGCAGTCCAATGCCGCGCGACCGCTGCTGAACCGCGCCATCGAGCGGGGGTATGGCCTCGGCCTGCCGGCGGGCGGCGCGGCGGAGCAGGCGCTGGTCGGTGCCATCTGGCGCCAGGACACCGCGGCCGTGGCGCGTGCCTCGGCCCGCTACAGCCCGCCGATGCAGCTGATCGGCAAGCTCTACCGCAACGCCAAGGGCGGCTGGACGGCGGACTGGGTGTTCGTCGACGCCGGCAAGGTGCTGGCGAAGTGGTCGGTGACCGATGCCGATGCGCGCCGCGCGATGGCCTCCGGTGCCGACGGTACGGCCGACGCGCTGGTCAAGCGCTATGGCAAGCGTGGCAGTGCGGGTCCGGCCGGTACCTACCGCGTGCTGTTCACCGGCATCCGCAACACCGATGACTACCTGCGCCTGACCGGTCACCTGCAGAAGATGGCCGTGGTCCGCCGAATCACGCCCGTGCGCGCCAGTGGCGACGTGCTGGAGTTCGACCTGGAGTTGGTCTCCGGCCTGGCCGGCTTCCGACGCACCATGGGCGACGACGCTCCGTTCACCGGTGGCGAAGGCGAGCCGCCGGCCTACCAGATGCGCTGACACAAGGACGCTGCATGGACCTTTCTTCAACGCCTGCCGGCACGCTGGCCCGTCGCTGGCAATGGTTGCTGATCGCGCTGATCGTGGGTTGGCTGATCTGGCTGCTGGCACCGGTGCTCACGCCCTTCGTGTGCGCCGCGCTGCTTGGCTGGCTGGGCGATCCGTGGGTGGACCGGCTGGAGCGCTCGGGACGTTCGCGCACCACGGCGGTGGTGCTGGTGTTCACCCTGATGACGCTGCTGCTGGTGCTGGCGCTGGTGATCCTGGTACCGATGATCGAGCGGCAGGTGGTGACCGTCATCGAATCGATGCCGGCGTACCGGGACTGGTTCGTGCAGACCGCATTGCCGTGGGTCGAGCGTCGTACAGGGCTGGAACTGGTCGCCTGGCTCGACCCGGACCGGCTGACGGACTGGGTCCGCAGCCACTGGCAGCAGGCGGGCGGCGTCGCAGCGACGATGTTCGGGTACTTCTCGCGCTCCGGTTTCGCGGTGATGGCGTGGATCGCCAACCTGGTACTGCTGCCTATCCTGACGTTCTACTTCCTGCGCGACTGGGACCTGCTGGTCGAGCGCATCGCCGCGCTGGTGCCACGCGACCACATCGCGACGGTGACGCGCCTGGCGCTGGAATCCAACGAGGTACTGGGCGCGTTCCTGCGCGGCCAGTTCCTGGTGATGCTGGCGCTGGGTGCGATCTATGCGATCGGGCTGTCGGTGGTCGGCCTGAAGGTGGGCCTGCTGGTCGGCATCATCGCCGGACTGATCAGCTTCGTGCCCTACTTGGGAACGGCCACGGGCATCGTGCTGGGCGTGATCGCCGCGCTGGTTCAGTCCGGCGGCGACTGGTCGCTGGTGGCGATGGTGATGGGCGTGTTCGTGGTCGGCCAGATGCTGGAAGGCTACGTACTGACGCCGCGCATCGTCGGCGACCGGATCGGCCTGCATCCGGTGGCGGTCATCTTCGCCATCATGGCAGGCGGCCAGCTGTTCGGTTTCCTCGGCATGCTGCTTGCCTTGCCGGTCGCGGCGATCGCGAACGTCCTGCTGCGCTTCGCGCACGAGCGCTACACGCAGAGTCGCCTGTATGCGGGCGATCGCCCTTCCATCGTGCTCGATTCGTATATCGACAAGGGCAGCGTGGAACAGGCGCCGGTGCGCGACATCGAGCTGCCGTGAGCAGCGGAACGCAGGCGACCGGCCTCGGCCCGCAGTTGCCGCTGGCACTGCGTTATCCGCCCGACCAGCGCTTCGAGAGTTTCATCGCTCCGCCCGAGGGCGCGGTGTCGGCACTGCAGGCGCTGGCGGCCGAACCGGATGCCGACTGGGTCTACCTGTGCGGCGCGACGAGGACGGGAAAGACCCACCTCGCGCTTGCGGCCTGTGCCGCGGCGGAGCAGCAACACCGGCGTGCCGCCTACCTGCCGATGGCGGCCGCCGCAGGTCGCCTGCGCGATGCGCTGGACGCGCTGGAAGGGCATGACGTGGTCGCGCTGGATGGCGTGGATGCGATCGCGGGTACGCGGGAGGACGAAGTGGCGCTGTTCGACTTCCACAACCGCGCCCGGACGTCCGGCCTCAACGTGCTGTACACCGCGCGCGGCATTCCGGACGAGATCGGCCTGGTCCTGCCGGACCTGCGCTCCCGCCTGCAGCAGTGCCTGCGCGTCGCGCTGCACCCGCTCGACGATGACGGCCGTCGCGACGTACTGCGCGATCGTGCGCAACGGCGCGGGCTGGTCGTGGAGGATGCCGCGCTGGACTGGCTGCTCACCCATACCGACCGCGACCTGGGTGCGCTCGTCGCCCTGCTGGACCGCCTGGACCGCGCATCCCTCGCCGCGCAGCGACGGGTCACCGTGCCTTTCCTCCGGCAGGCGCTGGGTCACGGTCACACGGAGGCTCCTTGAGTCACGGGCAGCGTTCCGCGACTTCCTCCCACACCACCGGCTCCCAGTAGGCATTGTCGCGCAGGCTCTGGACATCCAGTTTGTCGCGCAGGAGGCGTGCGCCGATGCGGTAGCTGGTATTCGGCTTGATGTCGATGACCAGTGGCTTGTACGCCCTGGCCATGGCGAAACGCTTCGTCTTGGCGATCTGCACCAACTGCGAAGGGCTCAGGCGATTCGTGTCTATCAACTCCTGCACGACCAGGACATGGCGCCCCGCCGCCAGCTGATGGCGGTTGGTCGACTGCAGAGGCGTACTGCGCCCGTCGATGGTGGTGATTTCGGCGCGGAAGATATTGCGTGTCTTTGGGACGGTTCCGGCCCGTACGGTGACGAATCCGCACGCACCCTTGGCATCGGGACCGATTTCCAGCCGGTAGGCCGGCACCGCAACGACGTCTGCAGCGCCCTGCAGCGTCTGTGTCGCGGTGCCACGCATCACCGCTGCGGTGATGCGACCCTGGCCGCTTTGCATCGCCTGCTCCAACAGCGGCGCTGGCGCTGCCGTCCCATCGAGCCGCACGCCGTTCAAAGCGACCAGCCGGTCTCCCACCTTCATGCCGATACGGGTCGCAGCGCCTTCCGGCGTCACGGCCAGGATGGGCAATCCAGCGCCTCGCGACGACCGCACGTCGACGACCGCGCCCAACTCGTACCGGACCTGCGCAGGCTTCTGGATGACCTGGGGACGGCCAGCGTCCTTGAGCTCGCCGCGCTCCGACATCTGGAGCAGGGCGGCATCCAGTTCACGGGTCGATTGCGCTTGGCTGTCCGCCGCGGCGCAGACGGTCACGGCGACGGCAAGCACAGCGCGAAGGGATTTACGAAGGGCGTCCATAACGATGGCCTCATATTTCGACGGGTCGGGGAATGTCGGTGTCGGCACCCTGGCGTGCCAGTGCTTCGCGCTGCTGCCACAGCCTTTTCAGCTCCTGGTCACTGGCGCCGCGCTCGTACGCGTGCTGCAACTCGCGGTCTAGGGTACGCAAGGGGTGTTCGCGCAACGGCGCGCGCGGCGCGCCGGCCATGATGTCCGGGGCGGTTGCAATGCGGTCGTGGAGAAGAGGCAGGGAGATGACGGCCATCGCCGCCGCCATCACCGAGGTCGCGAGCAGCTGCCTGCGCCGCGTACGCTGGCGCACGCGTGCCCGCTCGATTCTTGGCCATAACTCAGGCGGCAGGGCAGGCTCAGGCAACTCGGCGAAGTGGGTGCGCAGTAATTCAACTTTCATGGGTAGATGCCTCTTCCTTTTCCAGGTCGGCACGCAGTCGCGCGAGTGCGCGAGAGAGCAGCGACTTGGACCAACTGGTGGTATGCCCGAAGCGGCGGCCCAGGTCCTCGTGCGACCAGCCTTCCATTTCATGCAGCCACACGACAGTACGTTCGGTAGCGCTGAGGCGTCGCAGCAGGCCGTCGGCTTCCGCGAGATCGGACGGGTGGCCAGCCGCGTGGAGCCGGGTCTCGACGCCGTCGTCCTGTACCAGCCGTCCGGTGCGTCGCAGGTGATCGATGGCTGCGTTCGCGGCGACGCGCTTGAGCCAGGGCCGTAAGGGCTCCCCGTCGCGGAAGCCTCCGAGGAACTGCACCATGCGGAGAAAAGTGTCCTGCGTGATGTCCTCTGCGGTCGCGGTGTTGCCCGTCACGCGGTAGGCCAGCGTATGCACCGCGCTCGCATGCCGGTGGTACAGCGTCGCGAAGGCGGACGAATCCCCCCGGCGTGCCTTCCTGACCAGTGCTGGTTCGTCTTCCGGAGCGACGGCTGAGTCCATGCGGGGGATACGTGCGCGGACTTGAAACCGTCGCGGCGCGGTCAGTGGGCGGCGAGGTCGGCGTTCAGTTCCGCAAGGCGCTGCGGCGTGCCTACGTCGGTCCAGCAGCCACTGTGATGGTCGCCGCGAATACGGCCGACGTCCATGTGTGCTCTTAGTAGAGGTGCCAAGCGGAAGCGGGGCTTTCCATTTGGAGCTAGTCCAGCATGATCGTCCACGTGATTCCGCCAATCATCAAGCAGGGCCGTCCGGTAGATGCCGATGCCCGCGTACGTCAGACGGCGTTCGCCATCTCTGCGAACGCAGCCCGCTTCGTCCAGCGCGAAATCCCCATGGGTTGCGTATCCAGGGGGATCTATCATCACCAGATGCGCCAATCCGGTCGGCTCCCTCGGCAGGCTCCCGAAGTCGAAGTCGGTCCAGATATCGCCGTTCACCAGCAGGAACGGCGCTTCACCCAGCAACGGCCGCGCGTTGAGCATGCCGCCGCCCGTTTCCAGCGGCGTGTCGCCTTCGTGCAGGTAGTGGAGCCGCAGCCCCCAGCGCGTACCGTCGCCGAGCGTCGCGGGAAAGCGATCGGCCAGCCAACTGGTGTTGACCACCACGTCTTCCACACCCATCGCCGCTAGCTTCTCCAGATGCCAGACGATCAGCGGCTTGCCGCCAGCCTCGATCAATGGCTTGGGCGTGTGGTCGGTCAGCGGACGCATGCGCTCGCCGAGTCCCGCTGCGAACACCAGCGCCTTCATGCGATTTCACCGCGCGCGTGCAGCACGGGTTTGATGCGCGCGTCGAGCAGCGCCTGCAGTCCTGCCAGTTCCGGATAACGGGGCAGCACCTCGTCCAGATAGCGGATGAAGCGCGGTACGTCGGGCAGGTAGCGGGTCTTGCCGTCGCGATAGTGCAGTCGGGAGAAGATGCCGAGGATCTTCAGGTGCCGCTGGATGCCCATCCAGTCCGCATCGCGCAGGAACACCTTGAGTTCCGGCACCGGCAATCCGGCGCGCGTGGCGCGGGCGTGGTAGCGCGCCAGCCAGCCATCCACGCGTTCGATCGGCCAGCTCAGGAACGCATCCTTGAACAGGCTCATGGCGTCGTAGGCAACGGGGCCGCGCACGCAATCCTGGAAGTCGATCACGGCAGGCCCCGGCGTCACGGGCATCAGATTACGCGGCATGAAGTCGCGGTGGGTGAGTACACGTGCCTGCGCCAGCGCGTTGTCCATCAGCCGGCGCTGGGACAGCTCCAACCCGTCGATCTCGCCGCAGTCCAGCGTCAGCCCGAGATGGCGACGCAGGAACCATTCGTCGAACAACCCGGCATCGCGCTGCAGCAGCGCTTCACCGAACTCGCCCATGCCCTCCGGCGGCGTGATGGCCTGCAGGCGCAGCAGCTGTTCGATGGCCGCATCGAACCAGGTATCCGCGTTGTCGTCGCTGATCACGTGCGCCAGCGTCGGACCGCCGAGGTCCTCGAGCAGCAGGAAACCGAGTTCCGTGTCGACGGCCAGCACCTCGGGGACGCGCACATCGCCGGAGGCCAGCAGCTCGCGCATCGCCAACCAGGGCCGCACGTCCTCCAGGCCGGGCGGGGAATCCATCACGATCCGTCCCGGTCCATCGCCCAGGCTGCGCCAGTAGCTGCGGTAGCCGGCGTCCATGGAAGCGCGTTCGAGTTGCGCATACGGGTCGCCGAGCGCGCCGCGCGCCCAGTCCAGGCGCTGGGCGCCACGCCCCGAGGGGTCCTGAATCGTTGGGTTCATGCAGTCGCGGCCACGCAGAGGCGATGAGGCCTACAGGGTAAACTGGCGCCCTACCGACTTGCGAGGCTTGCATGACCCCTCTCCAACCCGTGCTGCTGTCCGGCGGCTCCGGCACGCGCCTGTGGCCGCTCTCGCGCGAGGCCTATCCCAAGCAGTTCCTGCCGCTGGCGGGCGACGACACGATGCTGCAGGCCACGTGGCGCCGCGTGGACGCCATCGCCGGGCTTGCGCCCATCGTCGTCGCGAACGAGGAGCACCGTTTCCTGGTCGCAGAACAGCTGCGGCAGATCGGCGCGCCGCTACCGTCGATCCTGTTGGAGCCCGTTGGCCGCAACACCGCGCCTGCGATTGCGGCCGCCGCGCTGCAGGCCATGTCGGGCGGTGCCGACCCGCTGCTGCTCGTGCTGCCGTCCGACCATGTGGTCCGCGACGTGGCAGGTTTCCAGCGCGCCGTGCGCGAAGCCTCGGCGGCCGCGGAGTCCGGTGCGCTGGTGACGTTCGGCATCGTGCCCGACGCGCCCGAGACCGGCTTCGGCTATATCCATGCGGAGTCCGGCGAGGGCCTGCGCAAGGTGTCGCGCTTCGTCGAGAAGCCCGACGCCGCCACCGCCCGGTCCTACCTCGATGCCGGCGGCTACTACTGGAACAGCGGCATGTTCCTGTTCCGCGCCAGCCGCTATCTCGAGGAGCTCGCACGCTTCCGCCCGGATATCGTGGAAGCGGTGCGTGCGGCCCATGCAGGCGCGCGGAACGACGGCGACTTCGTGCGCCTGGACCGGGACGCCTTCGCTGCCTGTCCTTCCGACTCCATCGACTACGCGGTTTTCGAAAAGACCGCACATGCGATGGTGCTGCCGGTCGATATCGGCTGGAACGACGTCGGCAGCTGGTCGGCGCTGTGGGAAGTGGCCGAACGCGATGAACACGGCAACGCGCATCACGGTGACGTGATCGCCGTGGACAGTCGCAACAGCTATGCCTACGCGCAACGGTTGGTCGCGCTGGTGGGCGTGGACGACATCGTGGTCGTCGAAACCGATGATGCGGTACTGGTCGCCCGCAAGGATCGGGTGCAGGACGTCAAGCAGGTCGTCGCCCGGCTCAAGAAGGAGCAGCGCAGCCAGGCCATCCTGCATCGTGAAGTGCATCGGCCGTGGGGCAGCTACGATTCCGTCGACAACGGCGGTCGCCACCAGGTGAAGCGGATCAAGGTGAAGCCGGGCGCCGCGCTGAGCCTGCAGATGCACCATCACCGCGCCGAGCACTGGATCGTGGTCAGCGGCACCGCCAAGGTGACGCGGGGCGACGAGACGCTGCTGCTTTCGGAGAACGAAAGCACCTACATTCCCCTCGGCGTGAAGCACCGGCTGGAGAATCCCGGCAAGGTGCCGCTGGAACTGATCGAAGTGCAGTCGGGCAGCTATCTGGGGGAAGACGACATCGTGCGCTTCGAAGATGTCTACGGTCGCAGCCAGTAAACAGGCGTGTTGCCGAGTCCCGACGGAGTCGCCGGCACGCTTCGCGTTCGCTGGCGCTTGCCCTACCCGCAGCGCGTCCATGCTCTGGCGCCCCGCGGGTCCAGACTGACGTTGACCTCCCGTGCATCGCTGTCGACGATGCTGCCGGACAGCAGGCCCGCGCGACCTCGAAGCGCGATGCGGTGAGGCTTGCCGCTGACACTGTGGCTCGCCCTTCACGATTGCCGCAGCAGGACGGCTTGGTCGCGCGCATGGCGATTCGGCAGGGTGGAAAAAAGAATGCCCCGGGAGGGGCATTCGATTGCGCCGGGATGAAGTGTCAGCGCTTCTTCTTCACCATCGCATAGATCACCAGCAGCACGATGGCGCCGACGACGGCGGCGATGAAGCCCGCCGGTTCACCGGGACCGTACCAGCCCAGTTGCATGCCGACGAAGCGCGCCAGCAATGCACCCAGGATGCCCAGCACGATGGTCATGAAGAAGCCGAGCTTGTCGTTGCCCGGCTTGAGCGCCCGTGCGAGCAGGCCGGCGAGGAAGCCGATCAGCAAGGTCCAGAGGATGCCACCGCCAAAGATCTGTTCCATCGAAACACTCCGGTTGGGAAATGGGGGCCTGCGCAGCGTAACCCAGCCATCGTCCAAGCGGTTGCTGGCAGAGGAGGCGAAGTGGAGCCGCAGGCGGTCGATGTGAAGCATCCGCAGCGTCATGTAGAGGCGACGTGAGTCGCGCCGCACTCTCCGCGCCGCGACGCGCACGTCGTCTTCGATGTCGTCCGGAAACGACGAAGGCCGGGCTGCCCCGGCCTTCTGCGCATGACGACGCCCGTGCGAATCAGCAGCAGCCGTGATCACCGTGCTGTTCGCCGCCCGCCACCGCAGCCACGCCCGTGGTCTCGCCACGCACGCTCGCAGCGTGGTGTTCGGCAATTACGCGTGCGACGCAGGCGGTGACTTTCTTGCCCATGGGGATGTGCAGGAACTCGTTCGGGCCGTGCGCATTGGAATGCGGGCCCAGCACGCCGGTGATCATGAACTGCGCGCCTGGAAACTTCTCGCCCAGCATGCCCATGAAGGGAATGGTGCCGCCTTCGCCCATGTACATCGCCGGTTTGCCGAAGAACTCCCGGCTGGACGCATCGATGGCGTTCTCCAGCCACGGCGACATCGCCGGCGCGTTCCAGCCGGTGCTGGCCTTCTCCAGGTCGAGGCTGACCTGCGCGCCGTTCGGCGAATCCTTTTCCAGCAGGTCCTTCAGCAACTGGCCTGCCTGCTTGCCCTCCAGCGTGGGCGGCAGGCGCAGCGACAGTTTCACCGACGTGTAGGGGCGCAGGACGTTGCCCGCCGATGACAGTGGCGGCATGCCGTCCACGCCGGTGACCGACAATGCGGGGCGCCACGTGCGGTTGAGTACCAGTTCGGCCAGGTCTTCGGCCATCGGCGTCATGCCGGGCAGGAACGGGAACTTGTCGAATACCGCCGTGTCCAGCACACGCGCGGCTTCCTGCGCCTGTGAGACGCGGGCGGCGGGAATCTCCGCCTGCAGGCCGTCCGGCAGGATGCGGCCGGTCTGCTCGTCCTCCAGGCGCGACAGCAGCTGGCGCAGCAGGCGGAAGCTCGACGGCACCACACCCGAAGCGTCGCCGGAATGCACGCCTTCCTCCAGCACCTTCACGGTGAAGTTGCCGCCGGCCAGGCCGCGCAGCGACGTGGTGCACCAGAGCTGCTCATAGTTGCCGCACCCCGAATCCAGGCAGACGACGAGCGAGGGCTTGCCGATGCGGTCGGCCAGATGATCCACGTAAGCGGGCAGGTCGTAGCTGCCCGACTCTTCGCAGGCTTCGATCAACACCACGCAGCGCGCATGCGGCACGCCCTGTTGCTGCAACGCCTGGAGCGCCGCCAGCGACCCGAAGATCGCGTAGCCGTCATCCGCACCACCTCGGCCGTAGAGCTTGTCGCCCTTGATGACCGGCACCCACGGGCCAAGGTCGTCGTCCCAGCCGGTCATTTCCGGCTGCTTGTCGAGGTGGCCGTACAGGAGCACGGTGTCGGCCCCCGTCTCCGGCCCGCTGGCGGGAACCTCGATGAAGATCAGCGGCGTGCGGCCCTCCAGGCGGATGACCTCCACCTGCATGCCCGGCACCGGCTGCGCTTTCGCCCAGCGCTCCATCAGTTGGACGGCCTGCTCCATGTAGCCGTTGGCCACCCAGTCCTTGTCGAACATCGGCGACTTGTTCGGGATGCGGATGTACTCGACCAGCTGCGGGACGATGTCGTCATCCCATTTCTCGGCAACGTAACGGTCGACTTTGGCGGTATCCATGGCAACTCCGGGCACTGAAAGGCAGGTCGCCATTCTACGCCCTGGCCCGGGGTAGGACTTTTCCTACAGCCGGCTGCGGCGTTTACGGGCAGATTCGCCCGTGCATGGGCGATACCGTGGCAGCTGTCGGGATTGGACACTTTCCCTACCGCCGCAGGCCATGCGCCGCCGGCGGAAACATGCCGGATGCCGTGACGCATCCCGCATGCATGGAGAGTCCAATGCCACAAGGAGAGTCGTCATGAAGTCGTTCATCCAGATCGTGTTCGCCACCGCGCTGTCGCTGCTGTTCGCCATGCAGGCGATGGCCACGGAGAGAGTCAACATCAATACGGCCGACGCAGCCGCGCTCGATCGTGTGCTGGTCGGCGTGGGGCCGGCCAAGGCGGCTGCGATCGTCGAGTACCGCAAGACGAATGGCCCGTTCAAGAGCGCCGAGGAACTGGCGATGGTGAAGGGAATCGGCTTGAGCACGATCGAGCAGAACCGCGAACGGATCGAACTGCGGACCGGCGCGACCCCGGCAAGCAAGCCGGCGGCCGCCGCTGCGAAGCCCGCCAAACCGGTTGCGCGACGCTGATCGAATCCCGCGCCTGGCGTCCTCACAGGACGTGCGGCGCCAGGCGCAGGGGCAGGAGGCCAAGGGAAACAGGCAGGAAGCCGACAAGGACGTACCTACACCGCGCAGGATGCGCAAGGGTCAGGAGCGGGCAGGAGCCTGATACCGGCAGGATGCCGACACGGACGTGGACATCGCCCGGGAGCGCAGGATGCGCGCCCGGGCGATGTCGTTTCCGGGTCGCGCTTCGCGTAGCCGGCAGAGGGACCGGCTAGAATCGCGCCGCGCCCTCACACGGAAACACCATGCCGGCATCGTCATGCCTCATTCCTGCGAACGAGTACCGTCGTGATCGCTGGAAGAACGGTCTCGGATGGACGCGCGAGATCCTGCGGGTTCCCGACAGCGATGCGTGGGACTGGCGATTGTCGATCGCTGAGATCGAGCATGACGCGGCGTTCTCTTCATTTCCCGGCATCGAACGCGAACTGGTGCTGCTCCGCGGCAACGGACTGCGCCTGCGGTTCGGCGATGGACGGGTGGTCGACGTGATGCCGCCGCACGATCGCGTGCGGTTCGCCGGCGAAGACAGCGTCACCGGCGAACTGATCGATGGCGTGACGCACGATTTCAACCTGATGTGGCGGCGCGGTCGCGTGCGGGCCGAACTGCTGCATCGTCCGCTGGTGGGGCCGATGTTGTTCTTCACACGGCCGGGCGTGCACTGGGTCATCCACCTGATCGCCGGCCAGGCGACCTTCGATGACGCCAGTGGCCTGGGCCCGCTGTGGAGCGGCGATACGGCCATCCTGGTGCCTGGCGAAGGCCGCGAGCGCTACGCGCTCCAGGGGGGAGGGGAGTTGCTGGCTATCCGCATCGAGGATGGCGCCGGCTGAGGCCACGGGTCAGTACACGTCGCGGCGATAGCGTCCCTCGGCGCGCAGTATGTCGACATGATCCTCGCCCAGAAGGCTGCACAGCACAGCCTCCACCTCGGGGGCCATGCCGGCCAGGCTGCCGCAGACGTAAACCACGGCACCTTCCGCAATCCACTGCCGCAACCGGTCAGCGCGTGCCAGCAACGCATGCTGGACATAGCGATGCTCACTGCCATCGCGCGAAAACGCCAGGTCGAGATGCTCGAGCATTCCGTTCGCCTGCCAGGCCAGCAATTCATCTCCGTGGAAGAAGTCGTGCGCGCGCTGGCGCTCACCGAACAGCAGCCAGTTGCGCGCAGCACCCGCTTGCACGCGTGCCCGCAGGTGGGCGCGCAGGCCGGCGAGGCCGGTGCCGTTGCCGATCAGGATCATCGGCACGTGAGGCGAGGGTGGGTGGAAGTTCGGATTGCGCCGGATGCGAAGGGCGATCGCATCCCCTGGCTGTGCGTACCTGCACAGCCAGCCGCTGCCCAGGCCAGGCACGCCATCGGCGCGCTGCATCATGCGTACCAGCAGGTGCACGCCGCCATCTGCGGGAAGGGAGGCGATTGAGTACTCGCGGTGCGGGAGCGGCGTGCAGGCATCCGCCAGCGCCTGTGCGTCCGTTGCGGTGGACATCGTCGCAAGATCGGGCCAGCGGGTGCGCGCCAGGACGGATGCCAGCGGCTGCACTTCGTCCTGCCAGCGCACCTTCGCATTGCCCGGCTTGTCGATGCGGCGCAGTACCTCTTCGACATCCCCCGCGGCGCGGCGCGGCCCGATCTCGGCGATGTCTCCCGCCGTCCAGGACGGCAAGGCGCCCTCCGCTGGCTCCAGCACGAGGTGAAAAGCAGGCCCGCCCATGCTGCCCGGATTCAGGTTGACGCGGTGCCGCAGCTGCCACGAGCCGTAGCGGGGCGGCGCCCAGTCCGGCGCTTCGTTCCCGTTGCCGAGCTGGCCGATGTGGTGCTGCCAATGGCGCAATGCGCTGTCGTCGGCGTTGTCCACTTCGATAAGATCGAACAACGGTTTTGCATGGTGCTTCCGCAACCAGTCATCCAGCTGATGGCCGAAGGCACAGAAGTGGTCGTACTCGCGGTCGCCCAGCGCCAGCACCGCGTACTGCAGGTTGTCCAGCGACAGCGACAGTGGCATCACCCGTCGCACGAAACCGAGTGCAGGGTCGGGCGGATCCCCCTCCCCGGTGGTGCTGACCACGAAGAGGGCCCGCGTGATGCCGGCCAGTCGCGTTTCATCCAGGCGTTCCAGTGCGGCGCGCTGCACGCTCACGCCGCCCTTGCGAAGCGCCGCTGCCGTCAGGTCCGCCAGCTCCATCGCAAAGCCGGTCTGGCTGGCATGCACCACCCAGATGGCATCCTGCGGAACGCGCGGGGCAGGGCGCGCCGAGCGGTCGCGGGCGCGCGCCCGGTACAGGCACGCGGCAACAAGGCCGGCATACGCCAGCACCGCCGCGACGGCGGCTTGGCGCCGGATCGTCGACGGCATGGCCTGCCACCCTTCGGCGTCGTGCAGGCCCCCGAGCCACCAGGCGCATGCGACCAGCAGCGCCATCGCACATGCATTCCCGACCAAGGGGGCGATGCTGCGTCGCGCACTGGCGGATGGCGCACTCATGCCGCGAGATGCTGTTCGAAGGCGGGCGTCAACGATTCCCGCAGACCGTCAGCAGTGCGATGCAGGAAGCGCGCGGCCAGGCCATGCCGAAGCGCGAACGCGTGGCCTTCATGGGGACCCATCACCGTCAGCGCGGTCGCCCAGGCGTCGGCATGCATGGCATCGGCAGCGACCACGGTCACCGCAGCGGCGGCATCCGTCACCGGTTCGCCACTGCGCGGATCGATCGTGTGGGAGTAACGACGACCATCCTGTGCATAGGCATGCCAACGGTCCCCGGACGTGGCGACCGCAACGCCCTCAAGCCTCAGCACGCGCGGCGCCATGCCTTCGCTGTCGGCTTCTTCGTCGGGCGACGATTCCACCAGTACCCGCCACGACTGCCCATCCGGCTTCCGGCCGTAGCCGTACAGCTCGCCGCCGACCTCGACAAGTGCGGCGTCGATGCCGCGGCGCCGCAGCAGGCCGGCGACCAGGTCCACGCCATACCCCTTGGCGATGGCCGACAGATCCAGCATCACGCCACCGGGTTGGCGAAGTCGGCGCTGCTCGGCGTCGAGCCGCAGATGTTGCCAGCCGACCCTCGCGCGCGCCTCGACCAGGTCCACGTCCGCCGGACGACGGCGGTGGCCGGCGTGCGCGCCGAAGCCCCATACCGCCACGAGCGGCGATACGGTCGGATCGAATGCCCCTCCACTGCGTGCTGCGACATCGAATGCCGCAGCGAGCACGCGTAGCAGGTCGTCCTGCAGGTCAAACCATTGGCCGGGCGCACAGCGGTTGAAACGCATGATGTCCGCGTCTTCCTCCCACGTGCTCATCTGGGCCACGACGCGGTCGAGTTCCGCCTGTACCGCATCATGCAGCGCATGCGGATCGGTACGCACCGCGCTGCCGTACTGGACCGACCACGTCGTGCCCATGGTATGCCCACGCAATGCGTGCACGGGCGCCGGGGAAACGGGAGGCGAAGAGAGGGGGATGTTCATGTCGATGCACGACGTCGGACGAGCGTCCGGCAACGTGGGGTCGGCTTATTGCGGCAGCACTTCCAGCGTGGCGACATAGCTCAGGCGGCGCTGCTTGGCCTGCGGCACCGTGGTCTTGTCGTCCTGGGTGCCGGTTTCCAGCCAGTACATGCCGGCTTCCGGCCAGGTCACGCTGAACTCGCCGTCGCCGTTGGTGGTGACCTTGATCTCCTCCTGCGCGTTCCGGTAGCGCGTTCCGCCGCGGGTGATCTCGAACTCCAGCCCCGCGGCGGGCTTGCCGTCCACCAGCATCCTGAACGTGGCGGCCTCACCGGCGAACAGGTCGTTGGGATGCGTGACCGGCACCAGTTCGATGCCCGTGCCCGTGGCCTTCAGCGCGGTGTCGTTCGGCGAACCGTTGGTCACGAACGTCTCGATGCGGCCGATCGATTCCGACACCTGCAGGTTCTTCGCATCCTTCGGCACCTTGGTGGCCAGGTCTTCCGGCTTCGCGCCGCGCAGGCCGCCCGGCTTGCCGTCGGCGCCTTCCCAGCGAACCATCAGGTTCCTGTTGACGGTCGCGATGCGATAAGTGCCTTGCTGTTTCAGCTCGACGTCGAACACGGTGCGGTACTTGCCCGTCGCCAGGTTCTGCGCCTCGACAGTAGACCCATCCGGCGCGGTGATGACCAGGCCTTCGGTGCGCAGCGGTACGTGGTTGAAGTAGAAGAGGTCATTGGACACCGCGGCATCGACCGTGATCCATGGGTTGGTACCGGCGATGACAGTCTGCGAGGGTTGCAGCCACGCCTTGTGCGCCAGCGCACTGGCGGGAATGGCGGAGGCCAGGACGATGGCTACGGCGAGGGAACGCTTCATCGGAATCTCCAGCGGATAGAGGGAAAGGATCAGGGCTTGACCGTCAGCGTGACGGCGCCCAGTTCGGTGGCGCCCTGCGCCTTGCCCGACTGCGCTGCGCCCTTGGCGGGCCAGGTGAAGGGAATCTTCAGCAGTTCACGGCCACCGACTTCGCGCGCGGCCTCGACGACCAGGGTGTACTGGCCGGGCGCCAGCTTGGCCAGGTGCTGTTTGTCGCTGAAGCTCAATGCGTGCTTGCCGACCGGCTTGGTGGGTCCGGTCACGCCATCCACCGGCACCTGCAAAGAGCGCCCGGACTTGCGCCACCACTGGCGCATGTCGGGCAGCCATTTGGTGCCATGGCCTTCCGAATTGCTCGTCTGCTGGTACCAGACCGACAGGTTGGCGGCGACCTTCTGGTCCGCGCCTTCGATCCACACGGCGACATAAGGCCGGTGGTATTCGGCCACATTGAGCTTGGGGATCTCGACAGTGACGTCAAGCGCGGCGGCGTAGGCCGGCGTGGCCAGCAGGCCGCTGAGCGCGATGGTCAGGGTGGTGTGGACGGCGATCTTCGACATGCGGGTTTCCGGAAGGAAGAGGGTCAGTGGATGAAGAGCAGCGCAATGAGCAGGGGCACCAGCAGGCCGAGCCCGACCATCGGCCAGGTCATGCTGCGCTGCCTGCCATGGAGGTACAGCAGGAACAGCCCGGTGATGCAGAACACCAGGCAGGCCACGGCGAAGATGTCCAGGAACCATCCCCATGCCGGCCCGGCGTTGCGGCCCTTGTGGAGATCGTTGAAATAGGAAATCCAGCCGCGGTCGGTCCGCTCGTATTCCACGGCGCCGGTTTCGCTGTCGATGCTCAACCAGGCATCGCTGCCGGGGCCGGGCATGGAGAGGTAGAGCTCCACGTCCGACCATTCAGCCGGTCGCGTGCCGATGGCGACCGACAGCTCCTTTTCCAGCCACCTCGCGACGGTGGCTGGCAGGGGCGCATTCCCCTCCTGACGGTCGCCAAGTGCCGCAAGGATCGGGGCGGGCACGGTCGTCGTGATGTTCTCGACGTCGGGTGTGGCTTCGATCTTCGATGCGTGGTTCAGCGTGATCCCGGTGATCGCGAACAGCAGCATGCCGATCAGGCAGACGGCCGAGCTGATCCAGTGCCATTGGTGCAACGTGCGCAGCCAGAAGCCGCGGCGCTGTTGCGGGAGGGCAGGGGAGGCGGAAGGGGACAACGGCTTTCTCGGCGCAGATGAAGCGGGCGACCATTACATCACAGATGAGAATCGCTCTCAATTGACTGGCGTTCGCGGCGGACACGACCGCGCACGCGCTCGCACGTCAGAAGCTGACGTTGAGGCTCAGCCACAGGTTCCGTGACTTGTCCTTGTTGTTGTAATCGTCGAGGTAGGACACTTCGTTGGAGGTGTAGATGCCGTCGTTATCGAGGTCGGTGAAGACGGTCTGGAACGTGGTGAAGTCCTCGTCGAGCAGATTGTTGATGCGGCCGGACAGCGACACGTGTTCGTTGAAGCGGTACTGCGCCCCCAGGTGCAGCACGGTGTAGTCCTGGTAGTCGCGGCGCACGCCGTTGAGGGTGTCGCGGTAGCGCCTCGAGCGGGCCTCCGCCAGCAACTGCATGCTGAACGCGTCGGTCGCCTGCCAGTTCAGGCTGGCATTGGCCATGTGGCGCGCGGTGTTGGTGAGGGGCAGGCCCTTCTGCGCTCCACTCAGCTGCTCGCTGTCGGTAAACGTGTAGTTGGCGCGCAGTGAGAGGCTGTCACTGATGCCCCAACGGCCTGCGATCTCGACGCCCTGGATGCGCACTTCGTCGATATTGATGTTCTGCGCATACGTGGTGTAACCCAGCAGCGCGTAGTCCCCCAGGTTGGCGCAGGGGCGGACGCCCCCCGTCTGCTCGCAGCTCAGGCTGGTCTCGCCGCGCGCGATCTTGTCGTCGAAGTCGTTGCGGAACATGGTGATGTTGAAGTTGTGCGCGTCGTCCGGCGAGGTCCAGTACAATGCGATTTCGCTGTTGACGCTGGTTTCGGGCTGCAGGTCCGGGTTGCCGACGAAGGGCGTGGTGCCCTGGCCCCCGAATCCGGTGACGCCGTCGTAAAGGTCGGTCGTCTTGGGGGTCTTGAAGCCCGTGCTGACGCCGCCCTTCAGGGTCCATGCGCTGCTGACATCCCATACGGCATAGGCACGGGGACTCAACTGGCCGCCGAACACGTTGTGGTCGTCATGGCGCAGACCCAGTGTGATGGTGAGCCTCTCGATCGGCGTCCAGTTGTCCTCCGCAAACAGCGACCACATCTTGTGTTCCTGTACGGTACCGGCGCCATCGCCGCCCCCTTCCATGCCGAAGACGCCGTCCTGCAGTTCACCGTCGATGACCT
Source organism: Pseudoxanthomonas sp. (assembly GCF_002863005.1). Classification (GTDB taxonomy): domain Bacteria; phylum Pseudomonadota; class Gammaproteobacteria; order Xanthomonadales; family Xanthomonadaceae; genus Pseudoxanthomonas_A. The sequence continues at coordinate 2,371 of NZ_PKDG01000008.1, read as the reverse complement.
GGCTTCCGACGATGAATCGATGTGCGTCACCGACAGCGAAATCCAGCTTTGCGTCCAGCGTGTACTGGCTGCTCTCCATGGTGCGTTTCGGACGAGGCAGGAACGTCGCGAGGGCCAACTGCTGGCGTTGCGCGCGCGTCTGCCCGGCGTAAGGGCCGGTGGCGCAGGTGGCCGCGTTGTTGCAGTAGATGTCACGGTGCAGCAGGCGCTCGGCCACCGTGAAGGGGAGGGTGCGTCCATGATTGCCGGTGTCGATGTGCGCCAGCGACACGAAGCTGGTGCCGAAGGCCCACTGGCCGTTGTGCGTGACCGACCACTGGTCGCGCGTGAACTCCTGGTCGGCCGCGTAGCCTACCTGCGGCGCCGCACGCCAGATGCCTGCCAGGCCATCCACGGTACCCAGCGGATATGTTTCCGTGCCCAGGTTGTTGATGTAGGGCGTGTTGTCGTAGACCTGTTCGGAGGTGTCGTAGTCGAAGGTGACGCTCTGGAGATCCGTCGGCGTCCAGCTCAGCGTGATCCCCGCGCTCTTGTTGGTGTTGTCCACGGTCTTGCCGCCACCTCCGAAGCCCAGCGCGCGTTCGAACACCGTGCCATCCGGCGCGGTGATCGTTTCGTACTCCGGCGTCGACGCATTGCGCTCATACCAGGAGCCGCGTACGCCAACGCCCAGGCGATCCTGCAGCAGGGGTCCCATCAGCGCGAAGTCGAGCGTGGTGTCGCTGCCGAAATCGCTGTTCTCCTGGATGCCGTGGCCGAGCGTGGCCGAGCCGCGCCAGCGATCCGAGACCTTGCGGGTGATGATGTTGATCACGCCGCCCAGCGCATCGGCGCCGTACAGCGTCGAGGCGGGACCGCGGATGACTTCGATGCGCTGGATCATGTCCAGCGGCGGAATGTGGTTGAACTGGTTGCCGCCGAACGAGTTCGGGTAGATGTCGCCATGATTGTTCTGGCGCTTGCCGTCGATGAGGATCAGCGTGTAGTCCGGCCCCATGCCGCGGATGCTGATCGTCTTCTGCCCGGTCTTGTCCGAGGTTTCGCCGACGTCCACGCCTTCCAGGTCGCGCACGGCGTCGATCAGCGTGATGTAGGGGCGCTGCCGCAGTTCTTCGGCGGTGATCACGCTGATGCTCGCGGGCGCATCGGTGATCTTCTGCTCGAAACCGGATGCGGTGACGACCACGGCGTCGAGTTCGGTGGCCTCCGCCGCGCCCTCAGGCACGGGCTGGGCCAGCGCGGGCGCGCACACCAGGACGACAAGGGCGAGTGCAAGGCGGGTGTGGCGCGGCGGCGCCTGCAGGGAGCTGCAAGAGAGGTTCATGACGGGTTTCGCAGGGATGAAGAAGGAGGCGCATCACGCGGGCAATGGCGCGACGCGGACCGGGCCGCCGTGCCTCGCACGGCCGGCGAAGATCAGGCGACGCGCGGTGGCGCCTGGCCGGGATGCAGGCGCCGTGTGGCGTCGGACCGAAGCATCGGCGTGGTGTTCGACAGAGGTGCGCTCGACGCTCGCGTTCCTTCGGACGAAACGCTGAGAGCGTGGCCGGCCAGGAATGCCGGCGCCGGCGCGGCAGCGCGGGAGGCGGACCCAGTCCAGACCTTCAGCGCGCTGACACGAGGCTTCTTCAGGTGCGGTCCGCGATACGGCATCACCGGTGGCGGATCACCGTCCTCCGCAGCGATTGCGAGTGTTATCCGCGTGCCGGACCCGGCGGCGTCCAAGGCTTTGACATGGCCACTTCCCAGCGAAAGGCTGATCGCGGCATGGAAGAGCACGATCGCCAGCAGGCCCAGCAGACGGCAGTACAGTCCCGCGCGGGCCTGTGGCGCGCGGCTCTGTCCGACGATGGAGGCGAATGCTTGGAACACCTGACTTCCCCGGCGGCGAGCCATGGCGGCCCACCGGACACGGCGAATCTTAAATGAGAATACTTATCAAATGCAAACAAGGATGGATCTTGTTTGGATCGGTCAGGCCTCCGCCCATTGCCGCAGCAGGTTGTGGTACACGCCCGTCAGCTGCACCAGCGCAGGGTGCTCGGGCACGTCGGCGGTCAGGCGACGGATGGAGACATCCAGCTCGAACATCAGCCTGCGGTGGCCATCGTCGCGCACCATGCTCTGCAGCCAGAAGAACGAAGCCACGCGCGCGCCGCGCGTCACCGGCGTCACCCGGTGCAGGCTGGTGCCGGGGTAGAGCACCATGTGTCCGGCCGGAAGCTTCACGCTTTGGGTGCCGAAGGTGTCCTCGATGATCAGTTCGCCGCCGTCGTAGTCTTCCGGTGCACTCAGGAAGAGCGTGGCGGAGAGATCCGTGCGCACGGGGTCCACGCCGCCGCGGCTGCGGTCGTAGCGGATCGCATTGTCG
>NZ_PKDG01000019.1 GCF_002863005.1 Pseudoxanthomonas sp. | reverse complement strand
GCCCGTGCGGCATCGCCACGCCCTTGGGCTTGCCGGTGGAACCGGAGGTATACAGCACGTAGGCCAGATCTTCGGGGCCCACGCCGGCCTCGTCGTCGGCCAGGTCGTGCGATGCCATCGACGTGGCAGCCGCATCGGCGTGCTGCATGTCGATGACGACCAGGTGTTCGGGAAGTTCGCCCAGCACGTCACGCGCCTCGCGCTCCATGCCCGGCATCGTCAGCAGCACGCGCGGCGCGCTGTCGGCCACCGTATAGGCCAGGCGGTCGGCGGGATACGTGGGATCCAGCGGCACGTAGGCACCGCCCGCCTTGAGTACGGCCAGCAGGCCGAGCACCACCTCGATGCCGCGATCGACGTAGATCGCCACGCGCTCATCCCGTCCCACGCCGTGGTGCTTCAGCATCCGGGCCAGCCGGTTGGCGCGCGCATTGAGCTCGGCGTAGGTCAGGCGCGCATCGCCCTGCACGAGGGCCACAGCGTCCGGGGTCTCCGCCACCCGCGCCTCGAACAGGCGATGTACACCGGCTACCCGGGGGAACGGGTGGGCCGTGTCGTTGCCGAACGCGAGCAGATCGCCTACCACGTCCGCAGGCACGATCGCGGCCTCCGACAGGAGCGTATCCGGCGCTGCGGCGAGCGATGCCAGCAGGCACGCCCAATACGACAGCCATTGCCGCAACTGCGCGTCCGTATAGCCACCGTCGTGGTCGTACAGCACCACGTCGCCGCCGATCAGCTGCAGCACCAGCGGACATGCCGGCGGGTCGGCCGCTTCGCGTACATACGCCGCCCACGGTGCCGCGTCGCTGGCGAAGGCGGCCGTTGCGTCCGGCGCCGGGGCGACTGACGCATCGAGGGCCGCCACAAGCCGGCCAGTCGCGCTGGCAAGCCGCTCGCCGTCCAACGCCAGCATCCATGCGAGCGTGGGCGTCGTCCGGTCTCGCGACCAGGCCAGCGACACGCACGCCATCGGCTCGACGGTCATCCGTGCGAGTAGCGTGGCCCACGCCACTACCGCGACTGCGTGCGTTTCCACGCCGATCTCGCTCGCGAGCTGCGCGAGTTCCGCCGGTTGCGGCATGCGCGCCGACGTGATGCCGGCATGCGGCGCGCTGCGCCAGGGCAAGGCCTGGCTCGCCGCCAGTGAGCGGCGAGGATCGTCGAGAGTGTCGCTGGCAGTGTCCACGTCGGTGCCCCATGGAGGCCGTCCGCGCCTCCCCCATTCCTCCAGAACGTATGGGAAGATAGATTCAGGTCACAACGTGAACGTTTTCATCCCCGCGCCATGGAAGTCGATTTCCATTCGTTGTACAGCGAACTGCGGGTGCAGCCCGACTGCAGCCTGGACGACTTCAAGCGCGCCTATCGGCGGCGCGTGGCCGAGTTGCATCCCGACCGGCACGGCGACCAGGCCGTGCGACCCGACATGCCAGGAATGTCGTTGCCCGACCTGACGTTGCGCTACAGCCAGGCGATGCAGTTCTTCCGCGCGCATGGCCGACTTCCCGGTAGCCCTCCGCCGCGGGTAAACGTGCGGACCACCCACCTGACGCGTCCTCCGCGCCCGCACGTCGCGCCGGCCACAGGCGAATCCCCGGGATTCGCCAATGTCTCGCAGCGCAGCTGGCTCGTCCTGCTGGTGCTGCTGGCGATCGCCGCCTACCTGGTGTTTTCTTCGCCGCCGGCGTCGGCCGCCCTTCGCTGACCGGCGCGCTCAGCGCGCGCCACGCCCGAACAGCACGACTTCGACGGTCTGCAGCAGGATCATCATGTCGAACACCAGGCCATGGTTCTTGACGTAGAAGAGATCGAACTTCAGCTTCTCTTCGGCGTCCTTCACGGACGCGCCGTACGGATAGCGCAGCTGCGCCCAACCGGTCAGGCCCGGCTTCACGCAATGGCGGACACGGTAGTAGCGAACTTCGTCGTTCAACATGTCGACGAACTGCGGGCGCTCGGGGCGCGGCCCGACGAAGCTCATGTCGCCGCGAAGCACGGCGAACAGCTGCGGCAGTTCGTCCAGGCGAGTCTTGCGGATGAAGCGGCCCACGCGCGTGGTGCGATCGTCGTCCTTGCTCGCCCACACCGCGACGCCGCCCTTTTCCGCATCCGTCCGCATGCTGCGGAACTTGGTCAGCTTGAAGTGGTTGCCACGCTCGCCGACGCGGATCTGGCTGTAGAGGATCGGGCCACCTGATTCGAGCCATACCGCCAGCGCGGTCAGCAGCATCAGCGGCCACGCGAGCAGCAACAGCGCGCCTGCCGCGAGCAGGTCGAAGAACCGCTTGCTGAGTCGCCTCGGCGTGGAGTAATCGAAGCCGCCGGAGAAAACCAGCCAGGACGGATCGACGATGTTCAGCTGCACCATGCCGGCTTCGCGTTCGAAGAAGGTCGACAGGTCGATGACGTTCACCCCGTGCTGCACGCACTGAAGCATGTCTTCCATCGGCAGGCCGCCGCGACGCTCGTCCGGTGCGATCACCAGCTCGTCGATCTGCAGGTCTTCCACCAGGTCCGCCAGCGTGCCCTCGGGCTTCACCAGCAGGTCATCCCGCACGACCACCGGCTGGCCGGCCACGGGCACGAACCCGACCACGATGAAACTGCGGCGGTCCGCCTTGCGCCGCATGCGGCTGTTGATGAGGTCGGCGTTGTTGCCGGCGCCCAGCACGAGCAGACGCTGCTTCAGCACATCCGTGCGGAACAGGCTCACGGACAGCATGCGCACCGCCACGATGCCTGCGGCCGACAGCGCCAGCGACAGCGCCAGAACGCCGCGGCCGATGTACGCCTGTGGCACCAAGTAATACAGCACGATCAGCGCGATGCCACCGAGCACGAACGACATCAGGAAGCGCAGGAAGAAGTCCATGCGGCTGTGGCGCATGTGCACCTGGTAGAGGCCGAACGCCGCCATGGCGCCGGTCAGGCTCAGCGCCACCAGCAAGGCGCGTGCCGGCGCATGTTCGACGAACTCCAGGTGGGTCTCCTGGTCATTCAGGAAGCGCAGCCAGGCCGAGCCCAGCACGGCCAGCACGATGATCACCACCTCCAGCAGCCACAGGAACCGGATGGCCCTGGACTTCTGGCTCGCATGCGTCGACTTCATTACGTCCCCCTGATGCCTGATCGCCGGGCCCGGAACTACCGCCTCGCGCGACGCCGCCGCGTGAGAAGGACCCGGCCCTGATGCCCCTCACTTTCGAAAAACGCAAAAAGTGAGAGATCCGGACACACGCCTGCCCGCCGCACGACGGCCCTAGCGGACTTCGTCCCTTCGCATCGGCCGCAGCCAGCCGGCGATACAGCCGGCACCCGGCGGCCGCGCCACGGCGCAGACGACATCAGGCCCCAGATCCAGCCGCTCGATCTCCACCGTTGCCGTGCCGTCCGGATGCAGCGCCACGACGCCTTCTACAGGCAGGGAGAACGTATCCATCTCGCGTTCCAGCCCGACGCCGGCCGCTTTCAGGAAGGCCTCCTTGCGAACCCAAAGATCGAGCAGCGCCGCCGCGCGATCGGCGTCGGGAACCTGCGCAATGCGTGCCGACTCGGCAGCGTGGCAGATGCGTCCGGCGATCTCCGGCATGACCTGCGCGCGACTCACCGGTTCGATGTCCACCCCGACGTCGCCGGACATGCTCACTGCAACGGCCACCACACCTTCGGCGTGGCTCAGACTTGTCTGTTCCAGCCTGCCCTCGAGCAGGGGTCGACCGCGGGCATCCCGCGCCAGCGGCACCTGCGCCGCCGGGACACCCAGGGCATGCGCCAGCACCAGGCGATGCAACGCGTAAGCCAGCGCAAGGTCTGTGCGATGCCGTGGCTGCCGCTGCCGCTCCGCACGCCCGCGCTCGCGCGGATCGATGATCGCCAGCGCCTGCGTCTCCCATGCGCGCCAGTCCTGCAGCGCGAAGGCGGCTATCAGTACGTGTCGTTCCAGCGCAGGCTTCAATGCGATGCCGTTCAGGCACTGCGGAAACACGGATGCCATCGCGTCCGCGGACGGGTAGCGATCCGGTGAAAGCCCCGGGGGATGCGCGGATACGAAAGACATGCCGATGTCGGAATCACTACGTGAGCGAACCATCTTCGTCACGTACGTCACGACACGAACAGGTCACGCGGATCGCGATGACGCACGATCAGCGAAACCCCGAAACGCAAAGAGCCAGCGGATGGCCGCTGGCTCTTTGCGTTCGTAATGGCGCGCCCGGAGAGATTCGAACTCCCGACCGCCTGGTTCGTAGCCAGGTACTCTATCCAGCTGAGCTACGGGCGCGTGAGGAGCGGAATTATGCGTGAAGCGTTTTCCGCTCGTCAATCTTTTTTCTACCACTTCTTTGCACGACGCCATCGTGCAAAGCACTACCGGAACACATCCTGCGAGCCTCGTTCGAGTGCCCGCTCTCGCCATCTTTCCGGCGCGTCACCCGACAAGCACGGGCAACCGCGGAACTGGCGGAGTGAGAGGGATTCGAACCCTCGATAAGGCTTTTGACCCTATACTCCCTTAGCAGGGGAGCCCCTTCAGCCGCTCGGGCATCACTCCGGTTTGACGCTCGTTGCAGCCAAGCTGCAGCGGCCGCATAGGATAGCGGCTCACCGCGCAGGCGGCAAACAAAATCAATCGGACGTGACGTTCTCCGACGCCGCATGCGAAGAGATTTCTTCGCCACGCTGGATGCGCTGGTAGATTTCTTCGCGGTGCACGGCCACATCCTTGGGCGCAGTGATGCCGATGCGCACCTGGTTGCCTTTGACGCCGAGCACGGTCACCGTTACCGAATCGCCGATCATCAGGGTTTCGCCGACACGGCGGGTCAAGATCAACATGTTTCTTCTCCGTAATCCGGCAAAGGATAGTGCCGGGGGCGCGTCGGCACCGTGAAATAGGGCCGCCGGCTTCCTGGTACATTCATGAACCTAAAGCATGTTAGCGGCCGGAGGCACGCGGCCGCAAGCGCCTTCTGGTCCAATAGAGGGGTCAACCGAGGCGCTGCCGGACCCATTCCGGAATGGCCTGAAGGGCTGTCGCAAGGGCGGGCCCGTCCTCACCACCACCCTGGGCGAGGTCCGGGCGACCACCGCCCTTGCCACCGATCTGACTGGCGATATGTGAGAGGAGTTCCCCCGCCTTGACCTTGCCGGTTGCGGCGCCGTTCACGCCCGCCACCAGGGCAGCCTTTCCGTCCGATGCGCCGGCCAGCACGATCACGGTATCCCCCAGTTGCTGCTTCAGGCGGTCGACCGCGTCCCGAAGGGCCTTGGCGTCGAAGCCTTCCAGGCGGGAGGCGAGGACACGGATTCCGCCAACGTCCACCGCGGCACTGCCCAGATCGGACGTGGCACTGGAGGCCGCCTTCGCCTTCAGGGATTCCAGCTCCCGCTCGAGCTTCTTCTGGCGGTCTGCGAGGGAGCGGATCTTTTCCACGATCTCGCCTGGACTGCCGCCCAGCAGGCCGGCCGCCTCGGACAAGCGACGCTCCTCGTCGGCCACGTAGTCCAGGGCGCCCTGCCCGGTCACGGCCTCGATGCGCCGGACCCCGGCGGACACACCGCTCTCGCCGATCAGCTTGAACAGGCCGATGTCGCCCGTGCGCCCCACATGCGTGCCGCCACAGAGTTCCGTGGAGTAATCGCCCATCTTCAGGACGCGGACGTTTTCGCCGTACTTCTCGCCGAACAGTGCCATGGCGCCGAAATCCAGCGCCTCCTGCATGCCCATGTTGTGCACTTCAGCCGCGTTGTTCGCGCGGATCTGCGCATTGACGCGACGCTCGACCTCGGCCAGTTCGGCCGGCGTCATCGGCTGGAAATGGGAGAAGTCGAAGCGCAGCCGGTCGGGCGCGACGAGCGAGCCCTTCTGCTGGACATGGGTGCCGAGCACCTCACGCAGCGCCGCATGCAACAGATGGGTGGCGGAGTGGTTCAGGATGGTATCCGCGCGGCGCGCGGCATCCACGGAAGCGACGACATGGTCACCCAGCTTCAACACGCCCTCGGCGACGCGGCCGGCATGGCCATGGAACTGGCCGGCGAACTTCAGCGTGTCCCCGACCTCGAACCGCACGCCCTGCTCGACCAGCACGCCCGTATCACCGACCTGGCCGCCGGATTCCGCGTAGAAGGGCGTGCGATCCAAGATGACGACCGCCTCGTCGCCCGCCGCCACGGATGGCACCGGACGCCCCTCCTTCAGCAGCGCGACGATCTGCAGGCCACCCGCATCGAGCTGGTCGTAGCCAAGGAACGCGGTCGGCGAGAGCTGGGCCACCAGGTCGGCAGGCAAGCCAGTGTTTGATGTGAACTTGCCGGCGGCACGCGCGGTCTCGCGCTGCTGCGCCATTGCAGCATCGAACCCGGCCATGTCGACCGTCAGCCCGCGTTCGCGGGCGATGTCGGCGGTCAGGTCGACCGGGAAGCCATAGGTGTCGTACAGCCGGAAGGCATCGACGCCGGGAATGACGCCATCGGCGACGCGCACAGCGACGTCGTCGAAAATGCGCATGCCGGAATCAAGTGTCTCGGCGAACCGCTCCTCCTCCGCCTTGAGTGCGCGCTCCACCAGGGCCCGGGCGGCAGGGAGTTCCGGATAGGCATCCCCCATCAGGTCGGAAAGCGTGTCGACCATCTTGTGGAAGAACGGCTGGCGCATGCCCAGCATCCAGCCGTGGCGCAGCGCGCGGCGGATGATACGGCGCAGCACGTAACCCCGGCCTTCGTTGGACGGCAGCACGCCGTCGACTATCAGGAAGCTGCAGGCGCGGATGTGGTCGGCGATGACGCGCAGCGACTTGTTTTCCAGGTCGGCCGTGCCGGTCAGCTCCGCCGCCTTGCGGATCAGGCCTTGGAACAGGTCAATCTCGTAATTCGTGTGGACGTGCTGGAGTACCGCCGCCAACCGCTCCAGCCCCATGCCCGTGTCCACGCACGGCGCCGGCAGCGGCACGAGCGTGCCATCGGGCTGGCGATCGAACTGCATGAAAACGTTGTTCCAGATCTCGATGTAGCGGTCGCCGTCCTCGTCCGGCGAACCCGGCGGACCGCCGGCGATATGCTCGCCGTGATCGTAGAAGATCTCCGTGCATGGGCCGCAGGGGCCGGTATCGGCCATCTGCCAGAAATTGTCCGATGCGTACGGCGCGCCCTTGTTGTCGCCGATGCGGACGATGCGCTCGGCCGGCAGGCCGATCATCTTGTTCCACAGGTCGTAGGACTCGTCGTCGGTGTGGTACACCGTGACCAGCAGCCGTTCCGGTGCCAGCCCCCACACCTCCGTCAGCAGTTCCCACGACCAGGCGATGGCTTCCTTCTTGAAATAGTCGCCGAAGGACCAGTTGCCAAGCATCTCGAAGAAGGTGTGGTGCCGGGCGGTGTAGCCGACCGAATCAAGGTCGTTGTGCTTGCCTCCCGCGCGCAGGCAGCGCTGCACGTCGGCCGCGCGCACGTAGCTGCGCTTCTCGGCGCCCAGAAACACGTCCTTGAACTGGACCATGCCTGAGTTTGTGAAGAGCAGCGTGGGATCGTTGCCGGGCACCAGCGAGGCGGAGGGCACGATGGTGTGGCCCTTGCCGGCGAAGAAATCGAGGAAATCCTGGCGGATCTGGCGGGTGCTGAGGGTCTTGGGAGTGGTCATCTGGCAGGCATTGGCTGGAAGGCGCCTCATTGCGACGCACCATCCACAACATGCGGACGCGGCCGGAGGAAGCAACCCAATGCGCTAGATTATCAGGCCGCCCCGCCCCAGTCCTCCGGCTCCATCTGGCTGGCAGCGCGCACCGCTGCGGCGTCGAAGCCGCGCCGGACCAGGAAATCCGCGATCTTTCGCGATTGCGCCGGATCGATCCGGCGGGCTGGACCGAAACGGCGGCGGACGAGGTCGCATGCCGTTTCGGTCCAGTCGCCATCGAAGGTGGCCATGGCCGCCGCAACCGCCTCGCGATCCAGCCCGTGGGTGGACAGCTCGGCCCGGATGCGCAGCGGACCATACCCCCCTGAGGCCCGACTGCGGACGAGGGCCTCGGCAAAGCGCGTGTCGCTCTGCCACCCTTCCTCCGACAACCGGTCCACGGCCGATCGCACATCGGCCGCTTCCACACCGCGGGATGCCAGCTTGCGGGACAGTTCCCGCCGGGAGTGCTCGCGCCGGGTCAGCAGGCCGAGGGCCCGCTGCAGTGGCGTCTGCAGGGACGACGGGCGACGCCCCCGCTTGCCGCCGCCGGCTGGCTCATCCTGTTCGCTCATCACCTGCCGCCTTGCGCTTACTCGCCGTCGTCGGCGCTCTCATCGCGCTGCGCCTCGGCGGGCTGGAACTTCTCGCGCAGCTCCGACTCGAGCTTGGCGGCGATGGCCGGATTCTCGCGCAGGAAGGTGCGGGAATTGTCCTTGCCCTGCCCGATGCGCTCGCTGCCGTAGCTGTACCAGGCGCCCGCCTTCTCGACCAGCTTGGCCTCGACACCCATGTCGATCAGTTCGCCCTCGCGACTGATGCCCTCGCCATACAGGATCTCGGTGACGACCTGCTTGAACGGAGGTGCCAGCTTGTTCTTGACCACCTTGATCTTGGTCTGGTTGCCGATGATCTCGTCGCCTTTCTTGATGGCGCCGATGCGACGGATGTCGAGGCGGACCGAGGCATAGAACTTCAGCGCGTTGCCACCGGTCGTGGTTTCCGGGCTCTGGCCGGGCATCATCACGCCGATCTTCATGCGCAACTGGTTGATGAAAATGACCGTGGTGTTGGAGCGCTTGATATTGCCGGTGAGCTTGCGCAGCGCCTGGCTCATGAGGCGTGCCTGCAGGCCGGGCAGCTGGTCGCCCATCTCGCCCTCGATTTCGGCCTTCGGAGTCAGGGCCGCGACGGAGTCGATGACCACGATGTCGATGGAGCCCGAGCGGACCAGCATGTCGGCGATCTCGAGCGCCTGTTCGCCGGTATCCGGCTGCGACAGCAGCAGATCGTCGACATTCACGCCCAGCTTGGCGGCGTAGATCGGGTCGAGCGCGTGCTCGGCATCGATGAAGGCCGCGGTGCCACCCTGTTTCTGGCACTGTGCGATCGCCTGCAGCGTCAGCGTGGTCTTGCCGGAGGACTCCGGACCATAGATTTCCACCACACGACCGCGCGGCAATCCGCCGATGCCCAAGGCGATGTCCAGCATCAGCGAACCCGTGGGAATGATCTCGACGGGCTCGATCACCCGGTCGCCCATGCGCATCACCGAACCCTTGCCGAACTGGCGCTCGATCTGGGTCAGGGCAGCGGAAAGGGCGCGCTTCTTGTTCTCGTCCATCGTCGTGGTCCTAGTCAATGTGGTCAGGTGCGATCAGTGTGGTGGGTGCCCATCGCACAGGCTGCGACGGAGCGGGCATGAGTGAAATTACGTCGGGGCACGGGTTGCGGACATCGGGGCATGTCGTGCCCGGGCATCGGGAAATGCCGTTCGCCGGCATCGGACATGCCCGTCACCGATTAGGCCTCACCAGCCCGCAATACAACCCTTCGATGGCGAAGTCCTGGTCGGGCAGCACTTCGATGGGGGCGTAGTCCGGATTGCGCGGGAGCAGGCGGATGCGGTCTTTTCCGATCTTCAGCAGCTTGACGGTGATGGCGTCGTCGACCCGCGCCACCACGATCTGGCCAGAACGGGCGTCCCGTGTGCGGTGAACGCCGATCAGGTCACCATCGAAGATACCTTCGTCGCGCATCGAATCTCCCTTGACCTTCAGCAGGTAGTCCGGGGCAGGCGCGAAGAAGGCGCGGTCCAGCAGCACATAGTCATGGTGGCCCGCGTCGGCCCCGATCGGAGCACCGGCAGCCACCTGCCCGAGCACGGGCACGCGGAGGCCGTCGTCGTTGGCGGCCGGGAACGCAAGGTCGGGCTGCGCCGATGCCGGCACCTTCAACAGGCGGATCCCGCGTGCCCGGCCGGGAACCCGCTCGATGGCGCCCGCCTGCTCAAGTGCCTCGAGGTGGTACTGCGCGGCGCGTACTCCCTTGAAACCGAAGGCCTTGGCGATTTCCGCCTGCGACGGTGGCATGCCTTCGGCTTCGAGCCGGTCGGCGATCAGGGCGAGGATGGCGTGCTGGGTATCGGTCAGGTCCATGGTTAGTAGTAATACTACTAACCCGGCCGTCTGGCAACCGGTCGCGCGGGAGGGATTCCGTCAGGACCCCGGCTACAGCCGCTCCAGGCCCGCAAGTGCGGTCGCCACCGTCTGCCGGCGTACCGCCTCACGGTCACCTGCGAACTGGAAGACCTCCGCCCGCGCGTAGCCCCCGCGCCGCTTCCAGCCTATCCACACCGTGCCGACCGGCTTGTCGGGGCTGCCACCCCCGGGACCGGCGATGCCGGTCACGGCGACGGCGACGCTGGCACCCGAGTTGACCAGCGCACCGGAGACCATTTCGATGACGGTTTCCCGGCTGACGGCGCCGTGTGTTTCAAGCGTCTGCGGCCGCACGCCCAGCAGGGCCTGCTTGGCTTCGTAGCTGTAGGCGGCCAGGCCGCAGTCGAACCAGTCCGACGAGCCCGCGATATCAGTCACGCACTTGGCGATCCAGCCACCCGTGCAACTTTCCGCCGTGACCAGGTGATCGCGGTCCTGCCGCAGGCGCTCGCCGACCTGATGGGCCAGGGCGCGCAGTTCTTCATCGGTGGGGGCTGACATCATCGGTTCCGACGGGGGACTGTCGTGTTGTAGCCGATTTGCCGCGCGCTGTCGCCCGTCGGGCACACAAGAAAACGGCCCGCCAGGGGGCGGGCCGCTCGCCACATCGTGCGAAGGGGATCAGTAGCGGACGCGGAAGGTCACGCCGTACATGCGGGGCGCACCGAGGAACGCGTTGAAGGTGTTGAAGGGATTGTTCGGGGCCGGCGAGACGTTCTGCAGCGGACCGTCGAAACCGACCTGCACGTATTCCTCGTCGGTGATGTTGGTGCCCCAGAACTCGAGCATCCAGCGCTGGTCCTGCGCGCCGATGCCGAAGCGCGCGTTGGCGACCGTGTACGCGCCCTGCATCTTCTCCGGGTCGAGGTCGGAACCGGTGTTGTACTCGGACACGTACTTGGCACCGATGTTGAAGCGCGCCATCAGGCTGCCCACGTCCCATTCATACGTCACCGATGCCGAACCGGACCACTTCGGAGCGAAGCTCATCTGCGCACCGGGCAGCTTGTACAGCGCGCCGGTCGGCGAAACGAAGTCGCCGCCGGGGATGTTGTCGCCGTAGGTGGTGTCGGCATACATCAGGCCACTCTGCAGCATCAGACCGCGTATCGACTTGGGCTGCCACATCAGTTCGGCATCCAGACCCTGCGAGGTGACTTCCGGGATCGAGCGCACCACGAAGCTCGTACCCAGGAAGCTGTTGAGCTGGAAGTCCTCGTACTTCTGATGGAACAGGGTGGCGTTCAACAACAGGTTGCCGTCGAGCCAGGTGGTCTTGGCGCCCAGCTCGTAGCTGTCGACGAACTCACCGCCGAAGGAGGTGTCCAGGACAGGCTGGATGCCGTTCGCACTGCCGCTGCTCAGGCCGTTCGACGACTGCACGCGGTCGAGGTTGAAGCCGCCGCCCTTGTAGCCGCGTGCGAACGAACCGTACGTCATCACGTTGTCGTTCCAGCGGTAGGCGGCCTTGAGCGTGCCGGACCACTCCTTCTCCTCGCGGCTCTGCACCGTGTCGCGCGACGGTGCGTTGTGCAGCGGATTGGCCCAGGGCAGGCAGCCGTATCCGACCACCGTGGGGGCGGCGGCGCTGGCCTGCGCCACCGTCAGGCCGCGCGCCACCAGGGCGGCGACGACCTGCGCGGGATTGGCCAGCATGGAACCGCAGCCCGCACCGCCGTTCGGATTGCTGTAATTCGAAACCAGCGTCTTCTTCTCGCGCGTGTAGCGCAGGCCCAGCGTCAGGTCGAGGGCATCGGTGGCATGCCACGTGTTGTTGGTGAACAGCGCCGTGCTCTTCGCGCTCTGCTGGTAAGTATCCAGCGCACCCAGGCCGGCGAACACCGTGCCGAACGGACGACCGGTAGCCTGCGAGAGGAACAGCGGCGCGGTCGGCGAGGTGCCCAGCGCAGGATTGATGATCGACAGCAGCGCGACCGACAGGTAGGGCTCGTAGTGCGGACCGATGCGATAGGTCTCTGTGCGATCCAGGTCTTCGTCCGTATAGAACGCGCCGACCATCCAGTCGATGCGATCGGTCGCGCCGGTCAGGCGGAATTCCTGGCTGAAGGTCTTGAAGCCGGTGAACGACTCGTCCTTGTCCGCCACGCGGTACAGGATGTCGGCCGTGCTGAAGTCATAGTCGAGGCCGTTGATCGCCTCCCATTCGCGCTGCGCGGTGATCGACGTCAGCGTGGCGCCGCCGAACCAGGACGAGTCCCAGTTCACTTCGACGGCAACACCATTCTCCTTGATGTCCTGGGTGGTCGGCCGGTTGCTGTAGGCCACGCGGTTGAACGGGTCGTCGCCCGGCGCGGCCACGGCCTGGCCGCCGACCAGCCGGTTGAGGATGGCAGCCGTCGCACCGACGGTCGTCTGTACCGCCGCGCAGCAGTTTTCCTCGCGGCTGGTGAAATCGCCGGACAGCATGATTTCCAGGTTCTCGGTCGGCTCCAGCAGTACCTTGCCGCGCACGGTATGGAAGTTCTGATCGTTGTCGTCGGTCTCGCGACGCGGGCCGGCGCCCGTGCGCACATCCATCCAGCCGTCGCGCTTGCGCTTGGCGGCGTAGATGTTGAACGCACCCACTTCGCCCAACGCGTCGTTGTACGCGCCCGACACGCCGATGGCGTTGTAGTTGCCGAGCGTGATCTCGCCTTCCGCGCTCTGCGTATAGCTGGGACGGCGTGTGACCACGTTGATGACGCCGGCGGAGGTGTTCTTGCCGAAGACGGTACCCTGCGGGCCCTTCAGCACTTCGATGCGCTCCAGCTGGCCGAGGTCGCCAAAGCCGACGCTGTTGCGGGGGCGGTACACGCCATCGATCACCACGCCCACCGACGATTCCAGGCCGACATTGTCGCCGACGGTACCGATGCCGCGGATACGCGCGGTGGTAATGGCCTCGCTCTGGGTGCTGGTCACGGTCAAGCCCGGCACCAGGACCTGGAGGTCCTTGATGTCGCGCACGCCAGTGTCCTGCAGCAATTGCTCGGACACCGCGGTGATCGCGATCGGCACGTCCTGCATGGCCTCCTCGCGCTTCTGCGCGGTGACCGTCATGGTCGCCAGCGTGGTGGGTTCCTCATCCGTTGCCGGCGCGGCGGCCTGCTGCGCATACGCATGCGAGCTGGCGCAGAGCGCGGTGAAGACGGCAAGCGAAAGCGCTTTGTGCCTGGGCGATGCGTTGACCATGTTCTCCCCTCCCAAGGGTCATGTCTGGCGGTTGGTGCTGTGGTGTACCTGATGTGGCGAGCGGCGATGCCGCTGACGACGAACGCAACTCCCCTTGCGTCAACGCGAAATTAACACCGGCTTCACAGCACGGCATTCTGCACTGCGTCGATACGCAGGCCATCACTTTGGCACGGATAACCCACTGATTTTCCGAACGATCGTGCGGAACTGGCGTTACGCGGGGCGTGCAGCATGCGTGGCTTCGAGCCATGTGCGTGCTCGACCCGCAGGGGCAGCGTACGGGTCAACGCGCGCACGGGCATGGGTGCCCAGCCGCTACAATCAACGCCCTTTTGCCTCCCCTTCCCCGCTGGCCACGTGAGCAAAGACAAGTCGGAACACACGCCCCTGATGAAGCAGTTCTTCGCCGCCAAGGCGGAGTATCCGGACCTGCTGGTGTTCTTCCGCATGGGGGATTTCTACGAGCTGTTCTACGACGACGCGCGCAAGGCCGCGCGACTGCTCGACATCACGCTGACCCAGCGCGGCAGTTCCGGCGGCGCCCCCATCCCGATGGCGGGCGTGCCCGTGCATGCCTGCGAAGGCTATCTGGCCCGCCTGGTCGCACTCGGCGAGTCGGTGGCGATCTGCGAACAGATCGGCGATCCGGCGCTGGCGAAAGGCCTGGTGGAACGCAAGGTGGTGCGCGTGGTCACGCCGGGCACGGTGACCGACGAAGCCCTGCTCAACGAACGCCGCGACACCCTGCTGATGACGATCAGTCGGGGACGCTCGGGCTATGGCCTGGCGTGGGCGGACCTGGCCGGCGGCCGTTTCATGGTCAACGAAGTGGACAGCGACGATGCGCTGGAAGCCGAACTCGCGCGGCTCGAGCCGGCCGAGTTGCTGGTGCCCGACGAAGAAGGCCTGCCCGCATTCCTGCAGCAGCGCACCGGCTTGCGCCGTCGCGCGCCCTGGCTGTTCGATCCCGACAGCGGTCGTCGCCAGCTGCTTGGCTTCTTCGGCCTGCATGATCTCACCGGCTTCGGCATCGACGACAAAGCCCTGGCCACCGGCGCGGCGGGCGCGTTGCTCGGCTACGTCGAGGAGACCCAGAAGCAGCGCCTGCCCCACCTGACCGCGATCGCGCTGGAATCGGCCGGCGATGCCATCGCGATGAATGCCGCCACGCGGCGCCATCTCGAACTGGACACGCGCGTCGATGGCGACACCAGGCACACCCTGCTCGGCGTACTCGACACCACGGTCACCCCGATGGGCGGCCGCCTGCTGCGCCGCTGGCTGCACCGGCCGCTGCGCGACCGCGCCGTGCTGAGTGAGCGCCACCATGCCATCGCGACACTGATCGGGCACGGTACGGATCGCGACCTGCGCGGCGCCTTCCGTGCGCTTGGCGATCTCGAGCGCATCCTCACCCGCGTCGCGCTGCGATCGGCGCGGCCACGCGACCTGTCCACGCTCCGCGACGGGCTGGCGCTGTTGCCCGACATCCGCGGCCACCTTCAGCCGCTCGACTCGCCACGCCTGCAGGCGCTGGCCGCGGAACTGGGCGAACACGACGACACCGCGACGCTGCTGCTGGCAGCGGTCGCACCGCAGCCACCACTCAAACTCACCGACGGTGGCGTACTGGCCGACGGCTACGACGCCGAGCTCGACGAACTGCGGCGCCTGAGCACCCACGCCGACCAGTTCCTGGTGGACCTGGAAGCACGTGAACGCGCGAGCAGCGGCATCGCCACGCTGAAGGTCGGCTACAACCGTGTACACGGGTACTACATCGAGATCAGCAAGGGCCAGGCCGACAAGGCGCCCGTGCACTACACGCGCCGGCAGACGCTGACCGGCGCCGAACGCTACATCACCGAGGAACTGAAACAGTTCGAAGACAAGGTCCTGTCCGCGCGCGAGCGCTCGCTGTCGCGCGAGAAGCTGCTGTACGACGCGCTGCTGGATACGCTCAATGCGCGCCTGGAACCGCTCAAGCGCTGTGCAGCCGCGCTCAGCGAACTCGATGTGCTGGCGTCCTTCGCCGAGCGCGCGCAGGAACTGGATTGGGCACGGCCCGAACTGGCCGAAGCGCCCGGCCTGTGCATCGAGCGCGGTCGCCATCCAGTGGTCGAGGCGGTGCGCAAGGAGCCATTCGAGCCCAATGACCTGCGCCTGGACGAGGGCCGCCGCATGCTGGTCATCACCGGCCCCAACATGGGCGGCAAGTCGACGTACATGCGGCAGAACGCGTTGATCGTGCTGCTCGCGCACATCGGCAGCTTCGTGCCGGCCTCGCGGGCGGTGATCGGGCCGATCGACCGCATCCTGACCCGCATCGGCGCCGGCGACGACCTCGCGCGCGGGCAGTCCACCTTCATGGTGGAAATGGCCGAGACCAGCTACATCCTGCATCACGCCACCTCGCAGTCGCTGGTGCTGATGGACGAAATCGGCCGCGGCACGTCCACCTACGACGGGCTCGCGCTGGCCGATGCGGTGGCGCGTCATCTGGCGGCCAGCAACCGCTGCTATACGCTGTTCGCCACGCACTATTTCGAACTGACTGCACTGGCCAACGAACCCGCCAGCGGCATCGCCAACGTGCACCTGGATGCGGTGGAGCACGGCGACACGCTGGTCTTCATGCATGCGGTCAAGGACGGTGCGGCCGATCGCAGCTTCGGCCTGCAGGTCGCGGCGTTGGCCGGACTTCCGAAGATCACCCTGAAACAGGCGCGGCGCCGACTCGCGGAACTGGAGCAGCGCGGTCGCGACACGCACGCCTCGGACATGGCGCCGCAGGCGCTCGATGCCCCGCAACAGTTCGGACTGTTCGCCGCGACACCCTCCGCCGCGCAGGAAGCGCTCGCCGCGCTGGATCCCGACGAATTGACGCCGAAGCAGGCCCTGGAAGCCCTCTATCGGCTCAAGGCGCTGCTCTGAAACGCGCTGCGCGAGGTCGCGCGGATGGGTAAAGCCATCGCCGTGCGGCCTCCGTCGCCTGCGGCTGCGCCCGCATCTCCAACATCCGCGTAACGCGCGCGGAGTATCGTGAGACCAGTTTCAGGGAGGGGCGATGGCGCGCCGCACCATTGAGCACCGCTATCGGACTCTTCGCTACAAACGATTTTCATTGATCGTCCGCACTGCCTAGTCTGGTCGCCATCCGCCAACGCACCGCCGGGGACGTCAGCCATCAACGCGCATCTCCTGCCTGACCATCGGCATGCCGCTCCCGTCTTGCCCTGCCGCACGCGCGATTGACGTCGTCGCGTCGCGTTGTATCCCGCGTGACACCACCCCGCTCCCACCCACTCACCCGACCGCCAAAGGAAGGAAATCCATGACCACCGAATCGAAATGCCCGTTCCATCCCACCGCCGGTGGCGGTACCGGCAACCGCGACTGGTGGCCCAACCAGTTGCGCGTGGATCTCTTGAACCAGCATTCCTCGCGCTCCAATCCACTGGGGAGCGGATTCGACTATGCGGAGGCCTTCAACAAGCTGGACTATCACGCGCTGAAGAAGGACCTGCGCGACCTGATGACCGACTCGCAGGACTGGTGGCCGGCCGACTTCGGACACTACGGCGGTCTCTTCATCCGCATGGCATGGCACAGCGCGGGCACGTATCGCATCCAGGACGGGCGCGGCGGCGGCGGTCGCGGGCAGCAGCGCTTCGCCCCGCTCAACAGCTGGCCGGACAACGTCAGCCTGGACAAGGCGCGCCGCCTGCTGTGGCCGATCAAGCAGAAGTACGGCCAGAGCATCTCCTGGGCCGACCTGATGATCCTGACCGGCAATGTGGCACTGGAAACCATGGGGTTCCGCACCTTCGGTTTCGGTGGCGGACGCGAGGACGTGTGGGAGCCCGACCAGGACGTCTACTGGGGCCGGGAGACGACGTGGCTGGGCGGCGACCTGCGCTATGCGCATGGCTCGGACGGCGTGGAGAAACCCGGCGATGCCGCCGTGCTGGTGTCTGACGACGATGCCGATGGCGACGTGCATTCGCGCCGCCTCGAAAACCCGCTCGCCGCCGTGCAGATGGGCCTGATCTACGTGAACCCGGAGGGACCCGACGGCAATCCGGATCCACTGCTGGCGGCGAAGGACATCCGCGACACGTTTGCACGCATGGCGATGGATGATGAGGAAACCGTCGCCCTGATCGCCGGCGGCCATACGTTCGGCAAGACCCACGGTGCCGGCCCCGCCGACAACGTCGGCGCCGAGCCCGAAGCCGACGAACTGGAAGCACAGGGCTTCGGCTGGCACAACAAGTTCGGCAGCGGCCGCGGCGGTGACACGATCACCTCGGGCATCGAAGTGACCTGGACGCAGACGCCGACACTGTGGAGCAACAAGTTCTTCGAAAACCTGTTCGGCTTCGAATGGGAACTCGAGAAATCGCCGGCCGGCGCGCACCAGTGGGTCGCCAAGGACGCCCCCGAGGACGTGCCGCATGCGCACGACAAAACCCGGAAGCAGCGCCCCAAGATGCTGACCACCGACCTGTCGCTGCGCTTCGATCCGGTCTACGGCCCGATCTCCAGGCGCTTCCTCGAAAACCCGCAGGCATTCGCCGAGGCCTTCGCGCGTGCATGGTTCAAGCTGACCCATCGTGACATGGGTCCGCGCGCCCGCTATCTGGGTCCGGAGGTTCCGAAGGAAGAACTGGTGTGGCAGGACCCGTTGCCGAAGGCGGACTACGAGACCATCGACGCCGGTGACGTCGCGTTGTTGAAGCAGAAGATCGCCGCCTCGGGACTGTCCGTCGCCGAGCTGGTCTCCACGGCATGGGCGTCGGCCTCGACCTTCCGCGGCGGCGACAAGCGGGGCGGCGCCAACGGTGCGCGCATCCGCCTTGCTCCGCAGAAAGACTGGGCGGTCAACCGGCCGGACCAGTTGTCGAAGGTACTGAAGGCGCTGGAACGGATCCAGATGGAATTCAATCTCGATGCCGCCAGCGGCAAGAAGGTCTCGCTCGCGGACCTGATCGTGCTGGCCGGTGGCGTGGGCGTCGAACAGGCGGCCAGGGCGGGCGGTCACGATGTCACCGTGCCGTTCCGCGCAGGCCGCACCGATGCGCGTGCCGACCAGACCGATGTGGCCTCGTTCGCCGTGCTGGAACCGGTGGCGGACGGTTTCCGCAATTACCTCAAGGGACGCTCCGCCGTGCCGGCAGAGCACTTGCTGGTGGATCGCGCGCAGCTGCTGACCCTCACCGCCCCCGAGATGACCGTCCTGGTCGGCGGCCTGCGCGCACTGGGCGCGAATGCCGACGGCAGTGCGCATGGCGTGTTCACCGACAAGCCGGGCACGTTGAGCAACGACTTCTTCGTCAACCTGCTCAACATGGGTACCGAATGGAAAGCGACCGGCGCCAACAGCTACGAGGGCCGCGACCGAAAGACCGGCGCCTTGAAATGGACTGGCACGCGCGTAGATCTGGTGTTCGGCTCCAACTCGGTGTTGCGCGCGCTGGCCGAGGTCTACGCGAGTCGCGATGGCGAGGCGAAGTTCGTGGACGACTTCGTCGCCGCCTGGACCAAGGTGATGGAACTGGATCGCTTCGATCTGGCGTAGCGCGATGGTCGCGACCCGCACGCGGCGCGTGCGGGTTGAACCCGATCCGCCGGTCGGTCCGGTCTATTGTGAGACGGAGGTCACGGGATTTGGCGCTAGGATGATCGGCGCCACCCATCGCGTCCAGGAGGACGGCCACACCATGAGCAACCAGTCACTCGCAGAAGAACTCTTCGCCCAGCTGCAGGGCGCGCCCTTGCAACAGGTTTCGCAGCAACTCGGCGTGGGCCAGATGCAGACCTCCGGCGCCGTGGCCGCCGCCCTGCCCTTGCTGCTGGGCGCGCTGGGCAAGAACGCAGCACAACCGCAGGGCGCGGAGGCGCTGTTCGGTGCCCTGCAGAAAGACCATGCCGGCCTCGACCTCGGCAGCGTGCTGGGGGCGGTGGTCGGCGGCGGTTCGGCGCCGAGTCGCCAGACGGATGGCGCAGCCATCCTGGGTCACATCTTCGGTGGTGCGCAGCCGCGCGCGGAAGCCAGCCTGGGTCAGGCGACCGGGTTGGGTGGCGACAAGTCGGCGATGCTGATGAAGATCCTCGCGCCGATCGTGTTGTCCTTCCTGGCGCAGCGTTTCCTCGGCCATGGCAATGCTGGTCCGAATGCGCTGGGCCAGGTGCTCGGCCAGGAACGCCAGGTCGCGCAGCAACAGGGCGGACTCGGGGGTGGCCTGCTGGGCGCGGTGCTGGACCAGGACGGCGACGGCCAATTGGGCCTGGGCGACATCCTCAAGATCGGCAGCGGCATGTTGGGCGGCGGGCGCTGATACGCATCACGCCTCGACGCGGCAGTGAAGAAGGGCGCCGATGGCGCCCTTCTTCATGCAGTCCCCGGTCACAGGGCGTCGATATCGCCCAGCGCACGGATCAGGCGCCGAGCACGCTTGTCGGGACGCGACGACGGCGCCTGATACCCTGCGCGCTCCGCCTGCCTTTCCGCCAGCGCGGCAAGGCGCCGCGACCGGGAGGCGTCCGATTCCAGGTACAACGCCTGCGCCACGGTCGCCGACGCCCGCTTGTCGCTGAGCGCACGCACTTCGACCTCGAACACGTCCTCGCCGCGCGTTATCGCCAGCACGTCGCCCACGCGCACCGCCCGCGACGCTTTCGCCCGCTGCCCGCCCGCTTCGATCTTGCCGGTCTCGATCGCCTGCTTGGCCAGGCTGCGGGTCTTGAAGAAGCGGGCCGCCCAGAGCCAGAGATCCAGCCTGACCGCGTCGGGCTGCGTACTGCCGCTATGCATCGGACGCCCCCGACGGAGTCGCGCTAAGGCAGTTCATACAGCCCCGCCTTTTCCGCGATGATCCGCGACAGCTCGACGCTTCGCGGGGCCGCCAGTCCACCATAGTGCGCATCGAGTCGCGCAAGCAGCCGTCCCGCCTCATCGAGCTCTCCACTTCCCACCTTGGCCGCGACCGCGTCGAGTTGCGCCTGGATGCTTTGATCGAGCGCGCCGGCACAGGCACCGGCATCCGCACGTTGCGATACCGGCATCTCCAACTGCTTCAGGGCCCTGCCGAATCCACGACCGTCCGGCACCCAGTGTTCGACGCCGTTCTGCGGAACCAGCCGAATGCCCTGCATGCACAATGCTTCGAGGTCTTTACGGGTACGTGCATCCTTCGCACGATTGGGTGAATCGTTGCCCCCTGTCGAGAACACGAACCGCGTATGTTGCTGGAGTTCGCGGGACAACGCGGTCGACGGCAGCGTGAATCCGCTCTCCCCGCCGAGCGGATCGCTGCCGCCGATGAGCAGCACGCCATGGAACACGTCCGGGTACGCCATCACCACCCGCCGCGCGGTGCGCGAGCCACCGGAGAAACCGCCGATGTACACGCGTCCGGGCGCCAGTCTGTAACGGCTACGCACGTACTCGTAGCCATGGAGCGCCAACGGCACGCGTCGGTCGAAGATATTCTCGACATTGCTCGAACGGCGGGAAGCGACATAGATGATGTGGTTGTCCCGAAGGACTTTCCACCATCCTTCCGGCACCTGTATCTCGTCGCCCGGCCAGATGAAGACCAGCAGGCCGTATGTTCCGTCCGCAGCAGGCTCGGGGACGAAAAGCTCGTAAGGCTCTTCCCCCACTTCGATGGTCTGTTCCCTGAAGCTGAAATCCACCTTTTCGCGAAACTTGAGGATGCGATCCTGGGTCACGGGCGTCAGCAGGCGCGAGGTGAGTTCCGAAGCCGACGCAAGGGGAGACAACGCGTCGAGCGTGAATCGCCGGCTCGGTGACGTGGCGGCGGCCAGCTCGCCGAGCATCAGAAGGCCCGCCATCAAGGCCATGAGGCGGCGCCGCCGCCTTTTCCAGTCACGCGTCATCACACACGAATCCGATGGGAGAGCGAAAGGGCCACGCGGGTCGGCCAGACAAAAAACATACGCGATGCCCCAACGCAAACGGCCACCCGAAGGTGGCCGTCCGTTGCGACGCGCTCGAGCCGGTATTACTCGGCAGCGGCAGCGGCGGCAGCCGCCTGGCGGGCGACCTTGGCGGCGGCGTTCGCTGCCAGGTCTTCCTTGATGCGGGCAGCCTTGCCTTCCAGCTCGCGCAGGTAGTACAGCTTGCCGGCGCGGACCTTGCCGCGGCGCTTCACTTCGACCGAGTCGATGGAGGCGCTGTGGGTCTGGAAGACGCGCTCGACGCCGTAGCCGTGCGAGATCTTGCGCACGGTGAAGGCGGAGTTCAGGCCGGCGTTCTTCTTGGCGATGACGACGCCTTCGTACGCCTGCACACGCTCGCGGTTGCCTTCCTTGACCTTCACGTTGACGACGACCGTGTCACCGGGGCCGAACGCGGGCAGCTCGCGCGTGATCTGGGAGGCTTCGAATTCCTGGAGGAGCTTGCTCATGTTGGCACCAATGCTTGTATGCGTGATCGTGTCTTGCGACAGCGGAAACTGATGCAGTCGCCGGATTGCGCTGCACGATATTGTTATGGGGTCCGCAGGCGAGAACCGCCCAAGGGTCGCGCATTCTACCGGATTCCGGGCCGGGCTGGCTACCCTGCGCCTTCCCCGCCCGCCTGGCTGGCCTTGAACGCCTCCAGCAGGGCCTTGTCGGCCTTGGACAGACCGGTCTCGTCCAGCAGGTCCGGCCGCCGCAGCCAGGTCCGCCCCAATGCCTGCTGCCGGCGCCAGCGCGCGATGGCCGCATGGTCGCCGGAGCGCAGCACGGCCGGCACGTCGCCCAGCGGATGGCGGGACGGGTGGGTGAAGTGCGGACAGTCCAGCAGGCCATCCCCCTCGAAGCTGTCCTGGACGGCCGAGTCGGCATCGTTCAGCGCCCCCTCCTGCAGCCGGCCAACGGCGTCGATCAGCACCGCCGCAGCCAGCTCGCCGCCGGAGAGCACGTAATCGCCGATAGAGATTTCCTCGTCGACTTCGGCGTCGAGAAAACGCTCGTCCACGCCCTCGTAGCGGCCACACAGAAGGATCATGCGCGGCAGCGCGGCCAGTTCACGCGCCTTCTTCTGGGTGAGCGGCGCACCCTGCGGACTCAGGTAGATTAGCGGCGCAGGCTGTGCATCGGCGGCGCGGACCGCCGAGAGGCACGCCTGCAAGGGCTCGATCATCATCACCATGCCGGGACCGCCACCGAACGGGCGGTCATCCACGCGGCGATAGCCACCGCTGGCGTAGTCGCGCGGATTCCAGCCATGCAGCGACAACAGCCCCCGCTCCTGCGCACGCCCCACCACGCCCACGGCCGCGGCCTGGGCGATGAAGTCGGGGAACAGGGTCATGACGTCGATGCGCATGGAGGGGAGAAGTGAGTGGAGAAGAGTGAGCAGTGAGCAAGAGCGCCGGCAGAACACGGGAGAGCGCGAGGGGAGCGATGATGGCAAGGCGCGACAGGAACTCCGGCACCCTTACCCACTGCTCTCCGCTCACTGCTAGAACGCCGTGTCCCAGTCCACGGTGACCACGCCCGCCTCGAAATCCACCGAGCGAACGTAATCGGGTTCGACGAAGGGAATCAGCCGCTCACGGTCGCCACGCGCGACGAGCACGTCATTGGCGCCGGTGGAAAATAGGTGCGAGACGGTGCCGAAGTCGGTCCCGTCGGCATTGACGACGCGAAGCCCCTCCAGATCGACCCAGTAGAACTCGCCCGCGCTCGGCGGCGGCAGGGCAGCGCGCGGAACGAGGATCTCCTGCCCGTGCATCGCCTCGACCTGATCGCGGTCTTCCACGCCCGGCAATGTGGCCACCAGATGCTTGCCCGATGCCTTGCCGCGCGCGCCGCTCAGCTCGCGCTGGGCGCCGGACGCATCGCGCAGCGTCCACGGCTGGTAGCGGAAGATGGCCTCGCGCGGCTCGGTCCAGGATTCGATCTTGATCTGGCCACGCACACCAAAAGCGCCCAGAAGCCTTCCCAGCAGAATCATCTTCTGCGGGGTCGGTGGGCGCTCGGTGTTCATGCGAAGGAAAGGCCGCGCCGTTCGCGCGGCCGGGCCATCAGGCCGCCGGAGCGGACTTGGCGACTTCCTTGTACAGGCTGCGGACCTTCTCGGTCAGCTGCGCGCCGTTGCCGACCCAATGGTCGACGCGGGCGACGTCGAGTTCGACGCGCTTCTCGGCACCAGCGGCGACCGGGTTGTAGAAGCCGACGCGCTCGATGTTGCGACCGTCACGCGCGCTGCGCGAGTCGGTGACGATGATGTGGTAGAAGGGGCGCTTCTTGGCGCCGCCGCGGGTGAGACGGATCTTGACCATGGTGTTTTCCAGTGTTGCCCAGTCGCCAGAATGGCGAGGTAAGCCGGCTATTCTAAGCCATTGAATCCGTCAGGAAAACCCCGCCCATGGCGCAGGCGGGCAGGTCAGGCCAGCGGCTCCCAGGGGACGGCGCGCAGGACGTCCGACAGCCCGGCCATCAGATCGGTATCAGCCCCCCATGCGACAGCGTCGACCCCGGTCACGGGCTGCAAGCCACTGGCATTGCAGGCAAATCCCGCCCGGAACCGTTCCAGCTCAGCCACCGCGACCGGCTCATGCCGCTGCGGTACGCCCTTGGCACCCAGGGCGTGTTGCAACAGCTGCTCGGTCGTTCCGCGGAGGGCGGGACCCTGGGGCCAGATGACCGTCGCGCCGTCCCACAGCCCCAGATTCCAGATCGACCCCTCCACCACGCACCCCGCAGGATCGACGAACAACGCATCGTCGAAGCCGTCCGCCAGCGCCTGTCTGCGGTAATGGAACAGCGGGAACGTGCCGACATGCTTGAACTGCGGCAGTGGACGCACGAACGGATACGTCTTCACCCGCAGCGCCGGCTTTTCCGCCGTGGAAGGGGGCGCGAGCGTGACCAGCACATCCGGCGTCACTGCACGCGCAGGATCGCGGTAGTCGAAGCGCAGGGAGAACACCGTGATGCGCAGGGACGCATCGCGCAGGTCGGCGGATTCCATCGCATGCGCCGCCTGGCGCAAGGCCGTCACGCCATCGAACGCGGCGCCAAACAGAGCCTGCGTCGCCTCTTCGAGCCGCCGGACATGCAAGTCACGGCCCTGCACGGCACCGTCGCGCACCTGCATCGAGGTGAAGTGGCCATAGTTCGCCAATGCCAGCGCGCGCAGATCGTCGGCGCTGGCGGATTTGCCGTTGAGGTAAGCGAGCGTCATGGGACCGGAACTCCGCTTCAATCCAATGTGGGAGCGACGTAAGTCGCGATGAGCGGAGGCAAGATCGCGACTTACGTCGCTCCCACAGCAAGCGAAAGCCTCAGCGGAACGGCATGCCGCCGCGGCCGCCCATCATGCTCTTCATGTTGCGCATCATGCCCTTCATGCCGCCGCCGGCCAGCTTGCCCATCATCTTTTCCATCTGCTGGTACTGCTTCATCAGCTTGTTGACGTCGGCCGGCGTCAGGCCCGCGCCCTTGGCGATGCGCGCACGGCGCGAGCCATTCAGCAGCGCCGGGTTGCGACGCTCCTTCTTCGTCATCGAATTGATGATGGCGATCATGCGCGGCACTTCCTTGCCCTGCTGCACCTGCTGCTTCACGTGCTCGGGGATCTGGCCCATGCCCGGCAGCTTGTCCATCAGGCCGCCGATGCCGCCCATGTTCTGCATCTGCTCCAGCTGGTCGCGCATGTCGTTGAGGTCGAACTTCTTGCCCTTGATGACCTTCGCGGCGAGCTTTTCGGCCTTCTCGCGATCGACGCTCTGCTCGACCTGCTCGACCAGCGACAGCACGTCGCCCATGTCGAGGATGCGGGCGGCCACGCGCTCGGGGTGGAACACGTCCAGACCGTCGGGCTTCTCGCCCACGCCGATGAACTTGATGGGCTTGCCGGTGATGTAGCGCACCGACAGCGCCGCGCCGCCGCGCGCATCGCCGTCGGTCTTGGTCAGCACCACGCCGGTCAGCGGCAGCGCTTCGCTGAAGGCCTTGGCGGTGTTGGCGGCGTCCTGGCCGGTCATCGCGTCGACGACGAACAGCGTTTCCACCGGCTTGACGGCGGCGTGCAGCACCTTGATCTCGGCCATCATGGCCTCGTCGATCGCCAGGCGGCCGGCGGTGTCGACCAGCAGCACGTCGACGAAGGACTTCTTCGCGTCGTCGATGGCGGCACGCACAATGGCTTCCGGCTTCTGCCCGGCATCGGACGGGAAGAACAGCACGTCCACCTGCTCCGCCAGCGTCTTCAGCTGCTCGATCGCGGCGGGACGGTAGACGTCCGCGCTGACCACCATCACCTTCTTCTTGCGCTTCTCGCGCAGGTGCTTGGCCAGCTTGCCGACGGTGGTGGTCTTGCCCGCGCCCTGCAGGCCGGCCATCAGGATGACGGCCGGTGCCGGCACGTTGAGGTTCAGATCGCTGGCCTGCGACCCCATCACCGCGGTCAGTTCGTCGCGGACCACCTTGATGAGCGCCTGGCCCGGCGTCAGCGACTTCAGCACTTCCTGGCCGACCGCACGCACCTTGATGCGCTCGATCAGCGCCTGCACCACCGGCAGGGCCACGTCGGCCTCCAGCAGGGCGATGCGGACCTCACGGGTGGCCTCGCGGATGTTCTCCTCGCTCAGGCGGCCACGGCCGCGCAGGCGTTCGATGGTGCCGGAGAGTCGCTGGGTCAGGGATTCGAACATGGAAGCAGGCACGCCAGGGGAAAACGGACGGCGATTATAGCGGTCCCGCTCTCTGCCTCCTCCCCGCGCAGCGCGGGCCGCCTTCGCTGTTCCCCGACTCTAGGTTTGAGAAACCGGGATAAGACGGAATAAGACGGGAAAAAAAGGGACGAAAAGCCCGAAAAGCCGACGTTTCAGCCGCAAAGCCAGCGGCGGACGCGGCGAAGCGCCAGGTTTGCGAAACCGGCGCCTCTCCCCCCAATTGGACACATGAAATGCGAAAACGGCCGTCCCATTGGACGGCCGTTTAAATGCCCTGCGACCGGGCTTCAACGGGCCGGCGGGGTGTACGGGGAATCGCAGGCGGTTTGCATGCTGTCCACCCACTGGGCGAGCCAGGTGTTCAGGGCGTCCAGCTGGTCGTTGTCCATCTCCTGGATGACCCGGTAGCCGGCGGCGTACACAAACGCCTGAACTTCGTCGGAAAGCCCGTAGTGCTTGGCTTTCAGGCCGATCTGCGCCATCAGGTTGCGGCGACGGATGGGGAATGGCGTCGAACACGGGCGCTCCAGGCAAGCCTCCTGGCGCGCCGCCTCTGCGGCGGCCAGCGCACCGTCAATGCTGGTCTTCAACGCCCCCAGATTGTCGAACGTAGCGCTGCGCGGCGTCTTAGCCCTGGCCAGCAGCTCCCTTACCTGATCCACCCACACCCTGTGCGGCATCCTCTTTCCCCCTGGAAAACCCGCGTGCTGCGGGCCGTGCGAACGCCAACACCTGGGCGCTTGGCAGGCCATTGACCAGGGCGTCGTAGATCAGGCTGACCAGCTGGCCGTAGTCCGGCGGCTCCAGTCGCTTCCCTTCCAACGCCTCCTCGGCCAGCTGGACGGCAAGGCTGACAACTTCGGGTCGCACTGCCTGAGAAGCCACCAACGGCGCGGGTTTCGCCGGCTCCACGCCGGTCGCCATCCATTCGAGGCTCAGGTCAGTGCCCAAACAAAGCCGAGCCATGAAGTCGAAGGGCGGCATGTTCTCTTCCCGGATGTAGCGGGCCAAGGAGTCCACCGAGACCCTCAGCGCCTTTGCCGCAGTTGTGCGGGTTCCGAGGCGATCAAGAGCCGCAGAAATTCTAGTTCCGATTCCCGGCGCCGGAATCGGAACCAAATCGGAACCCGTGTGAGCAGTTCCGTTTGTCATGTAAGTGCCTGAAATACATGAAATAGACGCACTTTTTCTAACCTCAACCGCATTTCTTCGAATCGGAACCGCATTTCTGCTTGACATGCGCCGCAGATGTGCGGATATTTGCCCCGTAGATAGACACCATTTGTTTGCATCACGGAGCCGCCCGACATGTCCCGCCCGAAGAAGGCATTGACTCCAGAACAGGTCAAACAGCGCCTGCGAATGCAGGGCATCACCACGACCCAATGGGCGGAAGCCCGTGGGTACACCCGGAACGAGGTCTACCGGGTTCTCAACGGCCAAGCCAAGGCCCACTACGGCAAAGCCCATGACATCGCCGTGGCCTTGGGCATGAAGCTGGCCGATGACCAGCCTACCAGCCCGGCAGAACCGCGCAATCCACAAAAGCGGGTGGCCTGATGAACACCCTGCCTATCTACGCCCTGGTGGCGATGGCACGGGAAGCCAACCGCAGTGCGGTCTATCACCGCCGCCGCCGCAACACCCCCCTGGCACTGGCGGCGGTCGGCCGTCGCGCGGCCTACATCGCGCAGGCCAGGGTGGCCCAAGACGACAGCCTGGCCCGGGCCAATGGGTGGGGATCAGCCGGTCAGTGCCCCGCGTCCGCAGACTCCGCGAAAACCCCGGCAGCACGTGAGCAGGTCCAGATCCAGACCTCCGCCTGCGCGAGCGTGTGCGGTGAGGAGGTCGCCTGATGGCACGCCGTCGAAATGACGCGGGCACGGGCGACCTCTTCGCCGCGATTCCCCAACCGGTCCAGGCCGCGCCTGGCGCCCTGGACTTCCGCACCGAGCTTTCCTGCCTGCTGAGCCAGATGCTGGCTGAAACGCAGGCCGACGATCCCGAACACGACCGCTACTGGGTTTCGGCGAACGTGTCGCGGCTGGTGGGCAAGGAAATCAGCAAGCAAATGCTGGACGGCTACACAGCTGAGAGTCGCGACGCCTTCAACCTGCCTTTCTGGCTGGTCGTGGCCATCGAGCACGTCTGTCGCTCCACCTTGCTGACGGACTGGCACGCCGCCAAGCGTGGCGGCCGCTTCCTGATGGGGCCGGCCGCGCTAGATGCCGAGATCGGCCGGATGCAGTCCGAATTGAACAGCGGCCGTGACCGCCTTCGCGCCCTGCAGGACATGCGCCGGAGGATGCGCTGATGGCCGACGGTGATCGCGTCGCTTCCATCGAGTGGTTCAGTGCGGCCGCCTTGGCTGGCGTCGCCGGCATGCCCGGTACCGAGCGCGGCGTTCGCAAGATGGCCGAGCGTGAAGGCTGGACGGCCCGCAATCGGAGTAAGGGTAAAGGCTTTGAGTACCCGTGGACCAATCTGCCGGCGACCACGCAGGCAGCGTTGCTCCTCGCTAAGCGCCCGGAGTCCGTGGCCAGCACCAGCCCGGTCAAGCGCCAGGGCAAAGCCAGCGTTTCCGAAGCGCAGATCCAGGACGCCTGGACGCGCTATGAAGCCGCGCCGCAGCACATCAAGGACACCGCCGGCCGGCGCCTGCAGGCCCTGCAGGCGGTGGAACGCCTGATCGCCGAAGGCCACAGCGCGGTCAACGCGCGCCAGGCCGTGGCCGCGCAGCTTCAGCGCGAGAACGTGCGGGGCGCCAGCGTGGCCAGCCTCTACCGCTGGGCCAGCGACGTGGCCAAGGTCGAGAAGCAGCACCGCCTGGCGATGTTGCTGCCCGAATACAGCGGTCGCACCGCCACCACCGAGATCCCGGCCGAGGCATGGGACCTGTTCAAGTCCGACTTCCTGCGCGTTGAAGCGCCGGCAGCGAGCGCGTGCTATCGCCGCGTCGAGAGCATCGCCAAGGTGCGCGGCTGGGAGTTGCCTCACCTGCGCACCTTCATGCGCCGCATCGAGCGCGAGCTGCCGCGTGGCGTTCGCATCCTGGCGCGCGAGGGCGCGGAAGCCTTCGGCCGCACGTTCCCCGCACAGGAGCGCGACCGTAGCGTGTTCCATGCCCTGGAAGCGGTGAACGCCGACGGCCACAAGTTCGACGTGTTCGTGAAGTGGCCCGACGGCACCATCGGCCGCCCGATCATGGTCGGCGTCCAGGATCTCTACAGCGGCAAGCTGCTGGGCTACCGCATCGCCGAGACAGAGAGCGCGGATCTGGCGCGCATGGCCTTCCGCGATGTGATCGAGAACTACGGCATCCCGTCGAAGGTCTGGCTGGATAACGGCCGGGGCTTCGCCAGCAAGATGTTGACCGGCGGCGTCGCCAACCGCTTCCGCTTCAAGGTGCGCGACGAAGATCCGACGGGCGTGCTGGTGGCGATGGGCTGCGAGATCCACTGGGCCACGCCGTACCACGGCCAGGCCAAGCCCATCGAGCGCGCCTGGCGCGACCTGTGCGAGAACGTGGCCAAGCACCCGGCTTTCGCGGGCGCCTACACGGGCAACAACCCGACCGCCAAGCCGGAGAACTACGGCAGCAAGGCGGTGCCGCTGGACACCTTCGTCAAGTTCCTGCAGCAGGAGATCGCCGCCCACAACGCCCGCGAGGGTCGCGAGAGCCGCGTGTGCGCCGGTCGCTACAGCTTCGACCAGGCGTTCAACCACAGCTACGCGCAAGCGCAGATCCGCAAGGCCAGCACCGAGCAATTGCGCCAGCTGCTGCTGACAGCGGAAGTGGTCACGGCTGATCGCCGCGATGGCTCGGTGCGTCTGGCCGACAACCGCTACTGGTCCGAAGCGCTGGGTGCCTACGCCGGCCAGAAGGTCGTGCTGCGGTTCGATCCGGACGCGCTGCACACCAGCGTCCAGGTCTACAGCCTGTCCAACGCGTACCTCGGTGAGGCAGAGTGCATCGCCGCCGTGGGCTTTGCCGACACGCAGGCTGCGCGCGACCACGCACGTGCCAGGACGCAGCACCGCAATGCCGCCAAGAAGCAGCTGCAGGCGGAGCGTCGCATGGAGCTGGCCACGCTGGTGCAGCAGTTGCCGGAGGCCATCCCCACCGATCTGCCGGCGCCGGGCGTCATCGCGCCGCTGTTCGGCAACAAGGCGCGCCCGAAGCCGGAGCCGCAACCCGAAGCACTGCCGCGCACCGGCACCGATGACGGCCGCGCGAGTGCGCTGAGTGACTTCCTCGCTCGCGCCCAGGCCACGCAGAACGCGCGCTTCGGCTGGCAGCCGCCGGAGGACGACGCATGAAGCCGTACGCCGCCCACGTACACCGCCGCAAGGGCGCACCAGGCAGCCGCGTACTGCGCTGGCGCGAACGCCTGCAGAAGCACGCGCCGGCCGTCATGCCGCCGCTGAAAGAACCCTTTCTTGTTCACCAACGCCTGTCCACAGGGGACTCAATGACCAACATCACCTCCATCCAGCAGCCAGAGATCACGCCCGTCGATATGGATGGCCTGCGGGAGAACATCCGCGACATCCTCGCGCGCGATAGCGGGTACTCACAGGCACGCATCGCCAGGGAGGCCGATATCTCCAGCACCACGCTCAGCCAGTGGCTGGGCGGGCTGTACAACGGCAACCTGCAGGCCATCGGCAAGAAGGTGCGCGCTTGGCTGCAGGCGTATGAAGAGCGCACCCGGGACGGCGGCTTGCCGCAGCCGCCGGCATGGGCCGACACGCCGACCAGCGCCCGCATCATGGCGGGCCTTCGCTACGCGCAGATGGCGCAGGACCTAGTGTTGATCCTGGGCGGCGCTGGCCTGGGCAAGACAAAGACGGTGGAGCGCTACCGCAGCTCCACACCCAACGTGTGGGTCGTGGAGCTGACGCCCGCCACCGGCGGCGAGATCACCGCGATGGAGGAGATCGTGATCGCCTTGGGTGTGCGTGACTACGCGCGCACCAGCGGTCACCTGTTCCGCACGATCCTGTCGAAGGTGCGCAACACCAACGGCCTGCTGGTCCTGGACGAAGCGCAGCACCTGACCGTCAAGGCATTGGACCAGGTGCGCGCCATCCTCGACCAGGGCGGTATCGGCCTGGTGCTGCTCGGCAACGAGCGCGTCTACACGCAGATGACCGGCGGCACGCGCGCGCCGTTCCTGGACCGCCTGTACTCCCGCGTCGGCCAGAAAATCATCCTCAAGAAGGCCAGCGCCAAGGATGCGGACGCGATCATTGATGCCTGGGGCTTCGATGATCCCCGTTGCCGCGACGCGCTGCGCGCCATCGCCAGCAAGCCGGGCGCGCTGCGCCAGCTCAACAAGGTGTTGCGCCTGGCGGCAGCCTACGCCAAGGCACAGGACCGCAAGCTCAGCTGCGATGACATCGCAGTCGCCGCGCGTGAGCTGGGGGTGTTCGAATGAGCAGCAACGTCCTGCCTTTCAGCCTCCCGCCGTCGCGTGCCGTGGCCATCAGCCAGGCCACCGCCGACCTGGTCATCGCCTCGGACGTGATCACTGCCTTCGCGATGGGCAGCCTCAGTTTCAAGTGCCGCGTGGTGCAGGCGGTCGTGGACAGCGGCCGCGAGGTCGATGACCTGACCGTGGGCGAGTTGGTGCAGATCATCCAGCGGGAGAACGCCCGATGAGCCGGTCTGTTCCTTGCCGCCGCTGCGGTGTGGATCTCCACCACCACGGTGAGGTTACCGCCGTAGACCTGGTCAATGCCGCCGACGATCCGGAAGGCAAGGACCGCGTCGACCTGGTGCTGACATGCGACTGCTGCGGCACCCAGTTCAACGCCTTCGTGCCCGTCGATGACTTCATGGTGATCGATTGAACACCAGCACTCTCACCACGACCACCGCCCCGCTGCGCGCTCACATCGTCAAGGCGCTGCGGAAAGCCGGCCGGCCATCGTTCTACGTCACCGACGAACACGCTGATCTGTTCAAGCGTGCCGGCATCGACCCGCAGTACGGCATCCGCATGGATACGTTCCTGCGCAGCATCAGCTGGTCCGCTGCCGCACGCCTGCTCAACGCCATCCGCCAGATCGAGGAGCCCGCCTGATGAAGCACGCCCGCGACATGCAGCACGCCATCACCCCGGAAACCGTCCTGGCCGCGCTGCAGCGCCGCGTGGGCAAAGCCAACGGGGCCACCGCCACCCAGCTGGTCATCGAGCTGGCCGAGAGCGCCAGCGCGGCCGACGAGCGTCGCCTGCGGGACTGCGTGGTGTTCCTGCGCACGCAGGGTCACCCGGTGTGCACGCTGCCGTCGCACGGCTACTTCATCGCCGCCAACGACGACGAACTCAACGAGTCCTGCCAACACCTGCTCGCACGCGCCGAAACCAGCCTGCAGCAGATCGCTGCACAGAAGCGCGTGGCCATGCCCGAACTGGCTGGCCAGCTGAACCTGCCCGTCACCGTCACCCAGGGGAACACCGATCATGAGTAACGCCCGCAACATCGCCACCACGCCCACCGAAGAGGCCGTTGCAAACGGCCTTCAACTCGCCCGCGAAGCGGCGGACAAGCTCACGCAAGCCGGCTGCAAAGTCGTCGGCGCCACCGTGACGCCGCGAGGCGCCACGATCCACGTGGCCAGCCCGCCGCCGTTCGTAACAGGCAGCGTCAGGATGAAGTTTCCCAATCCCAGCGGCGGCGTGCAGCACGTCATGGCCACGCGCTACTTCGGCGTGCAGCTGGAGTGGTGGGCGCTGGTTCCCAGCACCCAGGCGGTGGGTCATGCCTGAGCCGCAACGCTTTCTGGTGATGCGCGCCGAACACGTCGCCGGCTCCGATGGCTTCGCCAGCGTGGAGGAAGCCTTGGGCCATGCCTCCGTGCGCGTCAAGGCCGACCGCGAACCCCGCTACGTGGTGGCCATCACCGCGCAGCTTTCCCCCGACCCGGTCCCCGCCGTGGTTGTCACTCGTTTCGATGAAGGAACCCCTGATGAAGAACGCTCGCATTGATGGTCGCCACTTCGATGGCGGCGGCCTGGTCGTCGCCCTGGTCAGCTTCGGCTGCTTCGCTGCTGGCCTGGTGATGGGTGGCCTTCTGTCGGCGGTGCTGTCGTGAGTGCCGGCACGTCCATCCGGGACAACATCCGGGACATCCTCGACAAGGCCGACGACTCCCTGACGGCGCGCCAGATCTTCGACCGCCTGCAGGCGCGCGGCGTCAGGACGGCGGGCGCCTCGGCGGTGGCTGCCTCCATGCGCACGGGCGAGATCGAGGGCTGCTTCGTGAAGTCAGAGATCGGCGGGCTTCTGCACTGGAGCAACCACCCGGAGTGGACAGGGAAAACGAAGCGTCTACCGCGCGTCGCTGCATCCGCCAAGGTTGAGCCGGCGGTGGATCTGCCGCCACCGCAGTTGCGCGCTCGGCCGCAGCGTATTCCGCCCCCGCCCATCGATCCGCCAGAAGACGAGCCGACCGCGTCCATCGCCACGCCGCCCGCGCCGTCGTCGCCGGAGACTCCGGTGCAGGCACCGCCTGCCAAGGCCAGGAAGCCTCCTTTCGCCCTGGTCGAACGCCTGGACGCCATCGCCCAGGACCTGCAGGACGCGCTGGACGATGCCTGCAAGGCCGAGCTGCCGCACACCCTGATCGCCGCACTGGTCGCGGCCAACAACGCCACCCAGCTCGCCGCGCGGCGCCTGGTGGCCTGACCCGAACCCGCGAGACAACCCGCAGCACGGCGGCAACCGGCGCGGCCCGAATCCCAACACAGGACGCACACCATGATCCAAGACCTCATCCCCGCCGGATACCGCAAAGACGCCAAGGGCCGGCTGATCCACGAAAAGCAGATCAAGCCCATCGACCTGGCGCGGGACGAGCTGGTCGGCGAGATCGTCTCGCAGGCCAAAGCCGTTCAGAAGTTCCTGCAGGCGTTCAAGACGCGAACCTTCGATGACATCGCCGCCTTCATTGAGTTGAGCGGCGAGCAGTACCGGGTGCAGCTTGGCGGCAAGAAGGGCAATGTGACCCTGCTGTCGTTCGACGGCCGCTACAAGATCATCCGCGCCGTCCAGGACCGCATCACGTTCGATGAGCGCCTGCAGGCCGCCAAGGCGCTGATCGATGAGTGCCTGACCGACTGGACCGAGAACGCCCGCGATGAGCTGCGTACGCTGATCAATGACGCGTTCCGCGTGGATGCCGCCGGCAACATCCGGACGATGGAAGTGCTGCGCCTGCGCCGCCTGGACATCGAGGACGAGCGGTGGCAGCGCGCCATGTCCGCCATCGGCGATGCGGTCCAGGTCGAGAGCAGCAAGAGCTATGTGCGGATCTACGAGCGCGACGACAAAGGCCAGTACAACCCCATCGCCCTTGACCTGGCAGCGCTCTGACATGAAGACCGTCGCGAAAGACCAGATGACCGCATCGGAACTGCGCATGGCCGAATCGCTGGGGATCTTCGTCCAGGAAGCGCCGGCTCCGACGGAGGCTCGTGCCGAGTGGGAAGCGCGGTCGCAGCAGTTGAAGGATCTGGGCATGCAGATCCTCTGGAACGCCTGGCGCATCGCGGATGAAGCCGTGCGCTCGGACATCGAGTGCTACGCCAAGGCTATCCCGCACCCCGAGGGGTTCACCGTGTACGACCTGCGGTACGCCCAGGTGACGGGCGCCACCGACGCAGAAGAGCAGACGCATGCCGTCGCCGTAGCCCAGCGTGCGGCGCACTACATCGACCTGCGCGGGGACGTATTCCCGTGGCGTCTGGTGCGCGTGGGCGCCGATCACCTGGTGCGGTTTGTAGCCAAGGAGACACAGCCATGATCCGTCTGTTGCTGCTTTGCGTGCTGCTCACGGCCTGCGCGCCGTTGCCAGCCCCGCCACCAGAGGTGCAGAACGTTGCCACGTTCAGGGCGACCGTGAAGGAAGGTTACGGCCAGCAAGAGATCCGCGTTGTGCACGACGTAGATCGCGCCGTGACTTGCTGGGTAATGCAGGGCGGATACAACAGCAGAAGCCCAGCCATCTCGTGCCTGCCGGATGCCCAAATTGGCAAGACACGATGATGACCAAGAAACGTGACCCGCAGCTCGCGCGCATCCACTTGGGCAAGAAGGCCCTGGGGCTGGATGAGGAGACCTATCGCAGTCTTCTGCGGCGCGTTGGAGGGCAGGACTCGTCCGCCAAGATGACGCCTGCCCAGCGCAACGCCGTCATCAAGGAGATGGTCCGCCTTGGCTTCAAGGAGCAGGACCGCAAAGAGCGCCGCAAGCACTACCCCGGTGCACCGGCAAACACCGATCAGGTGCCCATGCTCAAGAAGGTGGAAGCGCTGCTGGCTGACGCGGGACGCCCGTGGTCCTACGCCCATGCGATGGCCGACCGCATGTTCAACGTAACCCGCATCGAATGGCTGCGGCACGACCAACTGCACAAGTTGGTGGCCGCGCTGCAGGTGGATGCACACCGGAAAAGTAGGAGGACCAACGCATGACCGACACCCGCTATGCCAGCCGAAAGTTCATGCTCGCCGCCTTCCTGCAGTTGGCGGCACTGGGCCTGCTTATCGCCGGACTGATCGATGCGCCCGTCTGGAAGGATTTCAGCGTGACCGTGCTGATGCTCTACATGGCCGGCAACGTCGGCGCCGCCTTTGTGGAGAAGAAGGTCGTCTGATGCGCGCCACCTGTCCCGACTGCGGAGCCCAAGCTCACCTGTCCGCCTTCTTCGTGGAGGACGACGGCAAGCGCCTCGCCGCGCTGCTGGCTGAAATGCAGCCCGAGCTGGGCCGTGCGGTGATCGGTTATCTCGGCCTGTTCAAACCCGCAAAGACTGCTCTTCGTATGGCCCGTGCGGTGAAGATCGTCCAGGAGCTGGTGGCGCTGGTGGAGACAGGCGCCGTTTGCAAGGACGAGCGCAGCGGCGTGCGCCGGCCGGCGTCGGCCCTGACATGGGCCACGGGCATCGAGACGATGCTGCTGCAGCGCACCTCGCTCACGCTCCCGCTGGAGACGCACAACTACCTGCGCGCGGTGGTGTATGGCCTGGCCGACAAGGCGGATGCTGCGGTCGAGCGTCAACGCGAGGCCGATGCGCGCAGCGGCAAGCACCTGCCAAAGGAGACCGCTGACGAGCGCAAGGAGTCCAAGTACGCGAACCACCTGGAGTGGGTCGCCCAAATGCAACGGGTTGGCCACTTCACGCCCGAACAGGCAAAAGAGGAGCGTCGCCAGGCGCGCGAACGATATGGAGTATCCGATGACGACGCAGAGTGATCTGCTGGGCATGCCAACAGACCTGGACTTGGCCAGCGGCGCGCTTGATGCAGTGCCGGCCACGAAGTGGGCGCAGGGCTTGGTCCAGCTGATCGAGGTCCAAGAGGCGACGTTCCAGCGACTGGGCGTGGATGAGGCGGAAGCCTTTCGCCTGGCGCGTGCCGCCACCCTGGCCATCGCGGAGTTCCACGGCGGTCGGCAGTGGTACCTGCCACGCGGGGATGACCTGGCCACCGCGCTGCGGGACGCCGAGATCTACCGCCGCGCCCGGCGCGGTAACATTCAGGACCTGGCCCGCGAGTACCAGCTCACGGACCAGCACGTATGGCGGATCGTCCGTCAGCAACGCGCCCTGCACTTGCGCAAGATCCAGGGCGACCTATTCAACGAAGGGGAAGGAGCATGACGTTAGGACTGGCGCTTTTCGCACTGTTGCAGGGCGCGACGGCCGCGCCGCAAACCGAAACCGTGTTCGGTATTGATCTTGGCAAGCCACCCAGCGCGCCTCAATGCCAGCGCGACCGCTGGGGCATCCCCGAGGCGCCGGCCGACGGCATGTGCTGGACGCTCAGCGAGAAGGTGGAGGACACGGCGGTCGGCCGAGTGCAGTCTGCACACTACCGGTTCGCGGAAGACGCGCAGCCGCAGATCGCGATCAATGTCGATGCCCAGCTGATTGACGGAAACGTCGAACGGGTTGAGTTTCAGACCTTGGGAGCGATGGCAATCCCTGTCGTCATGGATGCACTTCGCGCGAAGTACGGCAAGCCGATAAGCGAGGAGAAGGTGCCTGTGCAGAACCGCATGGGTGCAACCTTCGATGGCGTTGAGGCGACGTGGATGCGAGGGAAGCTGTCGGTGGTCTATCACGGGATTACACACCAGGTTGACCGAGGAGCAGTTACGATAAATACCTCTCTCGGCCACACGCTCTATCTGCTAGAGGTCGAGCAGGAAAGAAAGAAAGGTACATCCCTGTAACTCCAAACCCCGCTTCGGCGGGGTTTTTTGTTGCTCACTAACGCGCGTTAGTCCCGCGCCCATCGCGCGCACGCGCATCGTTGCTCCCGTGGCAGGTGGACGGGCCTGCCCCAACGTCGGCGGCGGTCCCCCTGGCCGCCGCCGACACCTTCAACGGGAGAACGACTTGAACGAAACCCTTCTGGACAAGATCCAGCGCCGACTGGCACCCGTGGTCACGCTGTTCGACCGCATCGGCTTCGTCTGGCTGCTGCTGGTCCTTTCGCTGGTGCTGTTGCTGCCAGTGCTGTTGCTCAACCCGGCAAAGCTCGGCGCGTACCTGTGGTTCATGGCCAAGATCAGCGGCGCCTTCGTGCTGGGCTATCTGTTCGACCTGGCAGCCTTCCGGGGTGCAGATCCGCGCTACCTGGACGGCATCGAGAAGACGATGGCGCAGACGCGGCGTGCAACGCTGATTGCTGCCGCCATCATTGGTGCGGGCCTGATCGGATGAGCAGGCTGTCCAACACCCGCGCAGGGCTGCTGGTCGCCGCCGTGGCGCTGCTGGTGCTGCTGTGCCTGGGGTTCGCACAGGACGCCAGCGCGCAGCAACGCGTCGCGATCCCGGAGGCTTCGGCCCTGTACCGCCATCGCGTGGAGCAGGTGGTGAGCGACGTGTGGGGCGTGAACGCCTCGCCGGCACGCCTGGCTGCGCAGCTGCACCAGGAGAGCGGCTGGCGCAAGGTCGCCCGCTCGCCCGTAGGCGCCCAAGGCATGGCGCAGTTCATGCCCGCTACCGCCAAGTGGATCGCCGAGCAGTTTCCGGCCGAGCTGGGCGCATTCGATCCCTGGGACCCGATGCAGGCCATCAAGGCGGCGGCCATCTACGACAAGTGGCTGCTGGATCGTGTGCAGCCCATCGGGCACGCACGCATGTCCGAATGCACGCGCTGGAACTTCGCGCTGCGTGGGTACAACGGCGGTGAATCGTGGTTGTTGCGTGAGCGCGGCCTTACGGTGGCCGGTCGAGCCAACGCCAACGACTGGCGCGATGTCGAGCGCTTCCGTGCGCGTGGCACCGCAGCCCACAAGGAAAACATCGGATATCCGCGCCGCATCCTGCTGGTGTTGGAGCCGGCCTACATCGCGGCCGGATGGCCGGGGACGGCGGCATGCGGCTGAAGCTCGATGACCTGGTCGCGGTGAAAGGCGCCGGCCTGCTGCCGGCGTTCGGCTGGGCGCTGCTCGTTGCGTTCGTGGTGGGTGCCGTCGTCAGTGGCGGCCTGGTCTGGAAGTGGAAAGAAGGCCAGGCCGCCATTGAAGAAAACGCACAGCTGCGCATGGACGCCAAGGCGTGGCAGGACGCGGCGCAGGCCGGCCGCGCGGAAAGCGTCACGCAGATGGCTCAACTACGCCAGGCGACGCAACGCCTGGGCGAGATATCGCAAGGGAGGGAAGATGACCGGGAAGACCTACGCCAGCTGGTACGCGCACAGGCGGCTGCGCTCGATGCGCTGCGCGCTGCACATCCTGGTTGGGCTGGCATCGATCTTGGCCCTGACTTCGTGCGCCACTGGAACCAAGCCAATTCCGGCAGGGCCTCTGCCACCCCCGCCGCCGCCGAGCATTCCGGCGAACCTTCGCCAGCCGTGCCCGCCGCTTCCGACGCTGGCCGAAGCCCGGCCGATCCCGATCCTGCAGCAGCACGACCAGGAAGCGGCGCAGTACCAGGACTGCAGGAGCGCCAAGTCCCGTCTGGATCAGGCGGTGACCGAGTGGGAGGCCACGGCCTGGCGCTGGTACTGCCAGGCCGTGAAGGCCGCAGGCGTGCAGGCGAAGGATTGCCCGAGTGATTGATGCAGCGGACAAGGTCGTGATGGACGACGAACGGGCAATGGAACAGTTCCAGCAAACAAGGGCGCGCCACCAGGCGCCGCCCGATGCGTGGCACCGCCGCAGCGACGAGATCAACTGCCTCGACTGCGCGGAGATCATTCCGCCCGCGCGGCTCGAAGCAATGCCTCACACCAAGCGCTGCGTGCGTTGCGCTGCCGACGTGGAGCGCCGATGAGCGACCTGATCGTGGGATTGCTGGTGCTGGTGCTGCTGGTGTGCCTGGTCAACCTGGGCTTGGGCTTCCTGCTGTGGTGGCGGCATGTGGGCCTGGTCGCGCGCGTGACCCGCCTGGAGGTCTACCAGGAGCAGAACCTCACGCATGCCGAGACCCGCGCCATCTACGAACGCCTGTCGTCCATCGAGGGGCAGATCCAGACCACCAACCGCCTGATGCAAACCGTGCAGGAACACTTGCTGGAGAACGATTGATGAACAACAAGACCTTTGCCGACCGTCTGCGAGAGGACCGGCGCCTGGTGTTGCTCCGGCTGCTGAGCGAGACCAACGGCTACCGCACCAACAGCTCCATCCTGCACAGCGGCCTCTACGGCCTGGGCATCGTGAGTAGCCGGGATGACGTGAACACGGATCTGCACTGGCTGTGCGAGCAGGGCCTGCTGCGGCTGAGCGAACACGTGCCGGGCGTGCTGGTGGCGGATCTGGCGGCGCGCGGTTTCGATGTGGTGAATGGCGCGACTGTTGTGCCTGGCGTGAGCCGCCCGAGCCCGAAGTAATGGCCACCAGCAAGCGCCGCGCCAAGTCCTCGATCAGTCGGCTGCCTCCCGAGCAGAAAGCCTACATCGAGCGCCTGATGCGCGAGGACCGGCTGACGCTGTCGGAGATGATCCAGGATCTGGAGGCGCGCTTCCCCGGCGAGCCGGCAGCCGAGGTGTCTCGCTCCGCGCTGCATCGCTACAGCGCCGGCTTCGCCGAGCTGACCTCACGCATGCGCGACATCGACCGCGCATCGCAAGCGCTGGTGGGTGAGTTCGGCGACAGCCTGGGCGAGAAGGCCAGCACGCTGCTGACCAATGCCGTGATGACGCTGGTCACCGACGTGGCGTTGCGCAAGCAGGAATCGCCCGATGGCGTGGACGTGGAGACCGCACGCAAGCTCGCCCGTGCCGCCAAGGACGCTATCGACACCAAGCGCGTGGACGTGAACGTGCGCAAGGCCGTGGCCGAAGAAGCCCGGCAGGCGCTGCTGCGTGAGCAGCAGAGCGCCCTGGACAAGGTGGTCAAGTCAGGCGGCTTGTCGGCCGAGTCTGCGGCTGACTTCCGCAAGAAGATCCTCGGCATCGGCTGACGGAGGTCCGCATGGTTGTCGAAAAGCCCAAGCCCAAGCGCGCGATCGCGGGCACACCGTCGCGCACTGCGCTGGCTGATGCAGTAACGAAGACGCCCGATCTTCTGGAACAGGAGTTGCCGGCGTCGCTGGCATTGCAGGT
This sequence comes from Pseudoxanthomonas sp., assembly GCF_002863005.1. Lineage (GTDB taxonomy): Bacteria > Pseudomonadota > Gammaproteobacteria > Xanthomonadales > Xanthomonadaceae > Pseudoxanthomonas_A. The sequence continues at coordinate 195,198 of NZ_PKDG01000019.1, read as the reverse complement.
CAACGCCGAGATCGATGCAGTCCTGCTCAAATACCAGCAGGACTGGATCGCCGATGACAGCGACCTCAAGGTGGCCGAAAAGAGCCGACGCGTTGGCCTGACCTGGGCCGAAGCTGCCGACAACGTGCTGATCGCGTCCAAGTCCCGCCAGGCAGGCGGGATGAACGTCTACTACATCGGCTACAACATGGACATGGCCATCGAGTACATCGAGGCCTGCGCCATGTGGGCGCGCGTGTTCAACGAGATCGCCGAGGAAGTGGAAGAAGGCCAGGAGGTCTTCAAGGACGGCGACGACGAGAAGGCGATCAAGACCTACACCATCCGCTTCGCCAGCGGCTTCCGCATCGTGGCGCTGTCCTCCCGTCCGGCCAACCTGCGCGGCAAGCAGGGCGTGGTGGTGATCGATGAGGCGGCCTTCCACGGCGCGCTGGATGAATTGCTCAAGGCGGCGCTGGCGCTGCTGATCTGGGGTGGCAAGGTGCGTGTGATCAGCACCCACGACGGGGACCAGAACCCGTTCAACGAGCTGGTGAACGAGATCCGGGCCGGCAACCGCAAGGGCAGCGTGCATCGGATCACCTTCAAGGAAGCCGTCGAGCAGGGCCTGTTCGGTCGCGTCTGCATGCGCAAAGGCGTGCCGTGGGACGAAGCCGCCCAGGTGAAGTGGGTGGCGGATGTCTACGCGTTCTACGGATCGGCAGCGGAGGAAGAGCTGGACGTGGTGCCTTCGCAGGGCACGGGCGCCTGGTTGTCGTCCGCACTGGTCGAGGCGCGGATGTTCGCGGCCCCTGTGCTGCGCTATACCGCTCCCAAGGGCTTCGAACAGCGGCCTGATGCCGAACGCCATGCCGTCATCCAGGAGTGGCTGGACCTGGAAGTGGCACCCCTGCTGGAGGCGCTGGATAGCGACCTCGATAGCTTCTACGGCCAGGACTTCGGTCGCACTGGCGACTTGACGGTCATGGTGCCGTCCCAGGTAGACCAGGGACTACGCCGCCGTGTGCCGTTCCTGCTGGAGCTGCGCAACATGCCGCACCGGCAACAGGAACAGATCGCGAAGTTCCTGATCTCCCGCCTTCCCCGTTTCCGCAAGGGTGCGGTCGACGGGCGCGGTAACGGCCATGCGGTGTCGGAGTTCCTGGCGCAGGAGTTCGGCTACAACCGCATCGAGCTGGTGATGGCCAGCGAGACCTGGTATCGCGAACACATGCCTCCGCTCAAGAAGGCATTCGAAGACGACACCATCGCCATTCCCCGCGACAAGGACGTGCTGACCGACCTTCGCTCCATCAAGGTCATCAAGGGCGTCGCGCGCGTTCCCGAGCGCAGCACCGGTAAGGACGGTGGCCAGCGTCACGGTGACGCCGGCATCGCCATCGCGCTGATGCACTACGCGAGCCGGCAGGACATCGAGGTGATCGACTACCGCCGCATCATTCCCACCAACAACGGCCGCAGCGGCGCGATCACGCGCGGCGCCGGCTGGCGCAACAAAGAGGGCATCTGGTAATGGCCACAGTGAAGTCGAAGATCCTGGGCCCGGACGGTGAGCCGATCCAGTACGAGGTGCTGGATCGTGAGATCTCCGCAGGCGGCATGGCGGGCATTCGTCAGGTGTGGCACACGGGTGTGGCCGCTGGCCTGACGCCTCCTCGCCTGGCCGCGATCCTGGAAGGCGCCGCCGCCGGCAACGCCTATGACTACCTCACGCTCGCCGAGGAAATGGAAGAGCGCGATCTGCACTACGCCTCGGTGCTGGGCACGCGCAAGCTGGCCCTCTCCGGCCTGGACATCCAGGTCGACGCGCTGTCCGACGACGCCCAGGACGTGAAGATCGCCGACGCCGTGCGCGAAGTCATCGCGATGCCGGACTTCGGCGAAATGGTGTTCGACCTGACCGATGCCCTGGGCAAGGGCTACTCCGTGGCCGAGATCATCTGGGACCGCACGGGCAAGGTGTGGAAGCCTGGCAGGCTGGAGCATCGTGATCCTCGCTTCTTCCGCTTCGACCAGGCCACCGGCCGGCAGCTGCGGTTGCTCGATGAAGCCGACCCTGCCAACGGCATCGCGCTGGCGCCCTACAAGTTCATCGTGCACCTGCCAAAGCTGCGCAGCGGCTTGCCAGTGCGTGGTGGCTTGGCGCGCCTGGCGGCCGTCGGCTACATGTGCAAGGCGTGGACCTGGAAGGACTGGATGGCCTTCGCGGATATCTTCGGTCTGCCGATGCGCGTGGGCACCTACGGCAACGGCGCCAAAGAGGAGGACATCGCGCGGCTGATGGCGGCCGTGGCGAACCTGGGCAGCGATGCAGCGGCCGTGATCCACGAAACCACGAAGATCACCTTCGAGGCCGCGCCCAACACCACGGGCGCATCGGACTTCTTCGAGAAGCTGGCCACGTGGTGGGACAAGCAGGTCAGCAAGGGCGTGCTCGGCCAGACGATGACGGCCGACGACGGCGCATCGCTGAGCCAGGCCAAGGTGCACAACGATGTCCGCCTCGATCTGCTCAAGGCCGATGCGAAGGCGTTGGAGAACACGCTCAACCGCGACCTGGTGCGCCCATTCGTGGACCTCAACTTCGGACCAGGGCGGTATCCGATCCTGCGTGTGCCGGTGCCGGAACCGGAGGATACGAAGCTGCTGGTCGACTCCCTGGAGAAGCTGGTGCCGATGGGATTGGAGGTCGAGCAGTCGGTGATCCGCGACAAGCTGGGCTTGCCCGACCCTGCCACCGGCAAGGACGTGAAGTTGCTGCGTGCGCCTGCCGCCACGCCGCCGCCGGTGGCCACGCCTGCAGAGACCACCGAGCGCGCCGAGAATCGCGAGCGCAACATGGCCGACCGCGAGGACCAGCTCGCCGCGTTGCTGGGCGAGAGTGCCGATCCGGTCGTACAGGAGTGGGTGGAGCAGATCCGGCAACTGGTCGATACGGCGGACTCGCTGGAAGCCGTGCGCGATGGATTGCTGCCGCTGCTGGCCAGCATGGACGGTGATCGTTTCGCCGGAGTGATGCAGCACGCGCTGGCGGTGGCGGGCGTCGCCGGCATGTTCGATGCCCTGGAAGATAGCCGTGCCTGAGATCCGCGGCCGCTTCGGCAGCTTTCCCGAGGCAGAGCGCTACTTCCGGCAGAAGGTGAACCTGCCGACACGTCGGTGGGATGACCTGTGGCAGGGTCAGCATGCGCGCGCCTTCGTGGTGGCCGGCGCCACGCGCGATGCGCTGCTGTCGGATCTGCGCGAGGCCGTGGATGCGGCGATCAGCAAGGGCGAGACGCTGGCCGACTTCCGCAAGCGCTTCGATGACATCGTCAAGCGCAACGGCTGGACGGGATGGACGGGTGAAGGCAGCGAGGCCGGCCGCGCCTGGCGCACGTCGGTGATCTACCACACGAACTTGCGCGTCGCGTACCAGGCCGGACGCTGGGAGACGCTCAAACGCTTCCCGTACCTGCGCTACAAGCACAACACGGTCCGCAATCCGCGCGAGGCACACAAGGCATGGGATGGCTTGGTGATCGCCACCAATGATCCGTGGTGGCGCACGCACTATCCGCCCAACGGGTGGGGCTGCCGCTGCACTGTGGTGGGCGTGTCCGCTGCGCGACTGCGTGCGGACGGCAAGCGCCCCGATCAGGCGCCGAGCGAGATCGAGGGAGATCCTCCGGTGGAGTGGCGCTACAACGTGGGCGTCGCCGACCAGGGCGAACAGATCGCCGATGCTTCCCAGGCGCACTTGGCCAACGCTCGCTGGACCGAACTGCCCGCGCGCTCGCACCTGGACTTCGGACGCCCCGCGCGCGTGCCGGTGGACGCCACCGTGGCCACACCCTTCGACGCGGCCATTCGCGATCCCGAGCAGCTGCGCCAGGCGTGGTCCACGCTGTATGGCAAGACCACGATGCTGCGCGATCCGTCGGGCGCGGAGGTGATGCTCACCGACCAGGTCGTCAACCACTGGCTGGAGAACCCCAAGCGTCTGGATGGTCGTGAACGCTATCTGCCGCTGCTGCGCGAGGTCATCGAACGGCCTTTCGAGATCTGGGCGAACTTCGCGCGCAACGAGGCCGGCAAGGTCGGCGTGCGCCGCTACTACGTGAAGGTGGTCCAGGCCGATGACGGCAAGGCGCTGACGCTGGTGGCCGAGGTGTTGCCTGGTGGCGTGTGGGGTTCGTTCGACTTCTTCCGTGGCGCTCGGCCGCAGCCGCGCTCGCGCCAAGGGTTGCTGGTGTGGGGCAGGCCCACCGAATGACAGCCTTTGCCTACAGACACGCCAACACGTTCTGCGGCGCTTCCTGCGGGTTGTCGGGTGTTGGCCCAGCCCGTGGAAGGATGGCGGCGTGAGCCGCGACACCAGGGGCGGCGAAGTCCCTGGCCCGTGACGGAGAATCTACCATGACCGACACCCTGATCATTGCGGTTGATGACGCCCAGGTACAGCGGTGGTTCGGCAAGCTGATCGAGCGCGGGCTGAGCCTGGCGCCGCTGATGGCCGACGTGGGCGAGCTGCTGCTGGAAAGCACCCAGGGTCGCTTCGATACCGGCACCGGACCGGACGGGATTGCCTGGGTGCCGCTGGCCGATGGCAGCGGACGCACCCCGCTCAGCGACACGCGGCGCATGCGCGACGACATCTCGCCCAGCTCCGGCGCCGACTGGGTCGAGCTGTCGGCGCACGCCAGGCAGGCCCGCTGGCACCAGGAGGGCACCAAGCCGTACACGATCAAGCCCAAGGACAAGAAGGCGCTGACCTGGCCAGGCGGACCCGGTCCGCGCGGCAAGGTGAACCATCCGGGCCTGCCGGCCCGCCCGTTCATGGGACTGAGCCAGGCCGATGGCGAGGGCATCGACCGCCTGGCCATCGCCTGGCTGGAACTGGGCGATGCGGCGGGCGTTTCGGGGTGACCCCGTAGAACGCCCTGAGAGGCCCGTGCAGCCCCCCGGGGGGCGCCCACCGTCCGACGCGCCCCCCCGTCGGGCCGCGCAGGCGGATTTAAACGCCTTTCAAACGCCGTCCGGACCGGGTGCTGGGGTGGCGACTGGACAGCCGGCCCGATTCCGGGCACTTTCACCCCCGCCGCGCCACGCAGCCGGCCACCCCTCCCGCGCCACTAACGCGCGTTAGTCCCAACCCTCGCAAGCGCGTCCCGACACTGGCCGGGATGCGACGCCTTGCCCTCAATACCGACCTGTCCGCGTTCGACCAGGCTCCCGCCGAGGTCGAGCTGATCCCTGCGCCCGATCCGGGCACCGGCCGAGTGACCGGCCGCGACAAGCGCTCCTGGATCTTCGACGGGCAGGCCCACGAGCTGGTGCTGGGTAGCTTCGGCCAGCGGGGCATCGAGCTGCCCATCGATTGGGAGCACGCCACCCAGCACCGCGCCCCGAACGGGGAAGAGGCCCCCGCCGCCGCCTGGATCGAGCGCATCGAGGTGCGCGGCGGGGCGCTGTGGGGCCGCGTGAAGTGGACGCCGCGCGGGGAGCAGCAGGTGGCCAACAAGGAATACCGCTACCTGTCGCCCGTCTTCGACTACGACCCCAAGACCGGGCGCATTGCGCGCCTGGTCTCCGCCGGCCTGACCAACACCCCGAACCTGCACCTGCAGGCGCTCAACCAAGAGGAACTCACCATGCGCTCCACCCTGCTCAACGCTGCCATCGTCGCCTCGCTCGGCCTGACCGATTCGGCCGACGACGATGCCGTGGCCAATGCCATCAACTCGCTCAAGAAGGATCGCGACACCGCGACCGCGCTCAACACGGAGAAGGTGCCGAGCCTGGACCGGTACGTGCCGCGCGCCGACTACGACACGCTGCAGACGCGCGCCACCAACGCCGAGAACGCCCTGCAGGCACGCGTGAAGGCCGATCACGATGCCGCCGTCGATGGCGCGATCAGCGACGCGCTCAAGGCCGGCAAGATCACGCCCGCCACCGAGGACTACCACCGTGCCAGCTGCTCCGATGCCGCCGGCCTGGAGCGCTTCAAGGCGTTCGTGACCGCCGCGCCCGCCATCGCCAATCCGAGCGATCTGGGCAAGAAGAAGCCCGATGGCAACGCCACCGCCCTCAATGCCGAGCAGAAGGAAGCCTGCCGCCTGCTGGGCATCTCCGAAGCCGACTACGCGGCCGAGCTGGCCAAGTAATCCGCGCCAGCTCTTCCACGCCCCTTCATCGATAAGGACCACGCAACATGTCCATCCTCAGCACCGCCCTGATCCAGGCCCTGTTCGTCGGCTTCCGCCGCGAGTTCCAGCAGGCCCTGACCGACACCCCCACCCACTGGCAGCAGATCGCCAGCGAAGTCCCCAGCACCACCAAGAGCAACACCTACGGCTGGCTGGGCCAGTTCCCGAAGTTCCGCGAGTGGATCGGCGCGCGCGTCCTCAAGGACATCGCCGCGCACGGCTATTCCATCGTCAACAAGGACTGGGAAACCAGCGTCGGCGTCAAGCGCACCGACATCGAGGACGACCAGGTCGGCGTCTACAGCCCGCTCTTCCAGGAGATGGGACGCGCCGCCAAGTCGCAGCCCGATGAGCTGGTGTTCCCGCTGTTGAAGGTGGGCCACACCACGCTGTGCTTCGACGGCCAGAACTACTTCGACACCGATCACCCGGTGTACCCCAACGTCGATGGCACGGGCGTGGCCGCGACGGTCGCCAATTGCGACATCGACCTGGTCGGTCGTCCCAACAACCCGATCTGGTATCTGCTGGACACCACCCGCGCGATCAAGCCGGTGCTGTTCCAGAACCGCAAGTCGCCCGTGCTGACCTCGATGACGAAGCTGGACGACGAAGGCGTCTTCATGAACAACGAGTTCCGCTTCGGCGTGGACTCGCGCAACAACGTCGGTTTCAGCTTCTGGCAGCTGGCCTATGCGAGCAACCAGCCGCTGACCGCCGCCAACTACGCCGCCGCCCGTGCCGCGATGATGGCGTTCAAGGCCGACGGCAACCGGCCGCTGGGCATCACGCCCAACCTGCTGGTGGTGCCGCCGCCGCTGGAAGGCGCCGCGCGCAAGATCCTGGTCAAGGACGAAAACGGCGGCAACGAGTGGACTGGTACCGCCACCCCGCTGGCCACGCCCTGGTTGGCGTAACGCTCACACCACGAAGTGCGCAGTGAGCCCCGGCAGGTGAGCCTGCCGGGGTCGCGCCAAGAGAGGGCACACCATGAAAGTCATCATCAAAGCCAGGGCCGAGCGCGGCTTCTATCGCTGCGGTCTGTTCTTCCCGCTTGAGGGTCGCGTGGTCGACGCAGAGCAGCTCACCGAAGAGCAGCGCGTGATCCTGGCCAAGGAACCGAACTTGCAGATCGCGCCGCTGTCGGATGCCGATGCCGAGCGCATCGCGGCCGAACAGCACGCCGCCGATACGGCTGCTGCCGAAGCCGCGCTCGCTGCTGCGACACCCGAGCAGCCCGTCGACGCCATCGTCCAGGTGGGCGACACCGACGTGTCTGTCCAGATCGTGGGCCAGTCGGAAGACGGCGCCCCGGTCGTCACCGATGAGAGCTTCAACGCGCTGCAGGCCGCCGCCGATGCGCAGGGCGCAGCTGACGCCGCCAAGGACGATGCGAGCAAGGACACCGCTGCCGCGCCGGACCAGGCGCCTGCAGCTGCTGCTCCGGCCCCGAAGCCTGCCGCGCCTGTGAAGGCACCGAAGGCTGCCGCCACCAACGGAAAGAAGGCGGGCAAGTAAGCCGTGTACGTCACGCCCGCTCAACTGGCTGATGGTGCCGATGCGCTCAGCGAGCTGTCGCAGCTCTACAACTGCGATGGCTCGCTGCTCGCCCTGGTCATCGCCCAGGGCGATACCAGCGGGTGGCCCGCCGACGAGGTGGCCGTGTCCGTGGATGCGCTGGCCAGCATCGAGCGCTTCATCGTGCAGGCCGATGGCGAGGTGGACGCGCGCCTGGCGCAGCGGGGTTATCCGCTGCCACTGAGCGCTGCGCAGTTCCCGATCCTGACCGTGTGGGCACGCGCGATTGCGCGCTATCACCTGCATCGCCAGCGGGACAAGACCAGCGAGGAAACCGGCCGCATCGAGCGCGACTACCGCGACGCTCTACGTGCGCTCGACCAGGTTGCGGCCGGCAAGCTTTCCCTGGGCGTCAACGATCCCCTGGCGCCCACGCCTTCCGACCCTGACAACCCCGAGTCCGGGTCGACGCGCGTGGTCAGCAACGAACGGATCTTCTCGCGCAAGACGCTGGGGGCGCTGTGAGCGTCGGCCCGTATCCCGTCAACCTGGCCATGATCCGGCTTCGCGAGAAGGTGCCGGATCTGCGCAACAAGGTCGGCAATGCCGCCGACCTTCGCACCGCGCTGCAGGCCAAGCCCGCCACGTCGCCTGCGGCTTACCTGCAGGCCGAGGAGCGCGGCGGCCCGGTGAAGTACTCCGGACCGATCACCGTCCAGGACGTGGCCGTCAGCCTGCAGCTGGTGCTGTTCTTCCGCAGCGCCAAGGGTGAAGGCGATGGCACCGGCGCTCGCGAAGGGATGGATGCGCTGATCACCGCCACGCGCACCGCGCTGGTCGGCTGGGCGCCAGGTGATGCGTTCCAGGAGCTGAGCTTCCAGGCAGGGCGCGACGAGTACTACGACGGCGGCTGGCTGGTCAGCCAGCAGATCTATCGCTCCGGCTATCGAATCCAACACCAGGTACAGCCATGACCCAACCGCATCCGACTCCCACCAGCCACGGCGCATGGCGCGTCATCGACGGGAAGCTGGTCAACGAAGACGACAAGCCTGCAGCGCCGGCCAAGCCGGTGGCTGCAGCTGAAACGACGGCCGCCGCTGACAGCGTGCCGGACACCACTCACCGCAAGACCTCCACCAGGAAGTAACCGCTATGGCCCAGCCTCAACTCGAACAGTTCACCAAGCGCGGCTTGGCGGTCGCCCTGCGCGCGGGCGGCACGCCTGGCGTTCCCGTCGTCCCGCTTCCCGCCAGCAACGGTGTGATGCTCTTCAACGGCCAGTCCGGCACCGAGTTCGATCCCATCGAACGCGAGGTGGACCGTCCGTTCTTCGGCGGTACGCCGTTCGCCGTCGGTGCCAAGCGGGCCTTCATCGAAGGCGAGTTCGAGCTGTACCCGCCGGCCACGCCTGGTGCGGCCGCCACAAGCGATGCGGACTGCGGCGTACTGCTGCTGCCTGCCGGCATGACGGCCGTCAAGAACGCGGTGGCCAAGACCACGCGCTACAACCCGATCAGCAGCGCCATCGCGATCAGCGACGATTACTGGTGGCATGCGGGCCTGCTCAAGAAAGTGCAGGCCGCGCGCCACAACATCACCGGCCTGATCTTGGAAGTGGGCAACCGCTTCCGTGGCAACGTCCGCATCCAGGGCGACTACACCGACGTGGAAGAAGCCGCGCTCCCGGCCATCGTGCTGCCGGAGACGGTGCCGGTCGTGGCGCGTGCCGACAACACGGTCACGACGATCACCACCCTGCCCGGTGGTGTGGCGGGCGCTCCACTCAACGTGTGGGCCAAGTCGCTGGCCGTGGACTTCGGCAACCAGATCCAGCAGAAGGAATACACCGAGCACAAGGAAACCGGCATCACCAGCCGTCAGCCGACCTGGACGCTGCGGGTGGCCAAGACCTCGCTGGCTGACTTCGACCCGTGGGCCGTGCGCGACGCCGGCACGCTGCTGACCGCCTCGCTGCGCCTGACACAGGCAGCGAACATCTACAGCGAGCTGGGCGTGCGTGGCCAGATCGAGCAGATCAACGAGGTTGACATCGACGGCGACTACGGCTGGGAGCTGAGCGGCCGCTGCATCCCGAGCAGCGCGGGTGGCGACGAGTTCTACATCGAGTTCGGCGACGCCACGCCCTGATCGATCGATCTTTCCCCGAGGTACTTCAGCCCCGCCATGTGCGGGGCTTTTCTTTGGGCGTCACTAACGCGCGTTAGTCCCAAGCCGCGCGCGCGCGAAGGCATCTTGGCATGGCTCTACCGAAACCCCTTCCCAAAGGACATTCCATGCTCAAGCTCAAGAAAACCGCCGAGGTGACCCGGTCCGTCAAGGTCCGGCTGCCCACCGAGAATCCCAACGCCTTCAACGAAGGCACCATCACATACAAGGCCAAGATCAAGACCAAGGACGAACTGGCTGATCTGTCCGAGCGCGGTTACACCGATCAGGAGTACGTGGACGAGCTGCTGACCGAAGTGGGCGGCCTCGGCAACGAAGAAGGTCAGCCGATCACCGGCGACGACGCGCTGCGCGAAGTGAAGACCGGTGTGTGGTCGGTCTACCTGATCGGCGCGATCCTGCAGGACTACTTCGAACAGTACGGCGACGCGCGCGTAAAAAACTCCAGGCCGTCGCGCGGGCGCTGATCTCCGGTGGGAAGGGTCCACGTGCTGGTGACGGAGATCGGGATGACGAGTTGCCCGATCCCGGCACCAGCACGGCGGACTTTCTCCGGCCACGCGACGGCAGTGACGAAGACCAGGCAGAAGACCAGGTCATCGAAGTCGAAGTTTTGGAAGACAACTGGTCGACCGTTGAAGTGTTCGGTCGCTGCCAGCCCAACTGGATCGTCGGCCTCGGCGGCGCGTCTTACGCCGGCATCACCGCAACAGAGATTGAAGCCGCGTGTCGGCTTCTGCAGATCCCAACGGCCCAGTGGCCGGATATCAGCCAGGGCGTCCGTGTGATGGCGCTGGCCAGCGCCGAGGAATACCGGCAAAAGCGATAAGCGCCTGGGGGCAATGTGACCGACCGACTTGTAACACTGCGATTGACCGCCGATGGTCGCGGCGTTGCGCCTGGCGTGCGCGTTGCCAATGCCGAGCTGGACAAGCTCGGGGCCACGGGCCAGGCGGCAGGCAAGAAGGCCCAGCAGGGCATCAAGGGCGTCAACGAGGAGATCGAGCGCACCGGCCGCAGCGCGGGCATGGCCGAGACCATGCTCAAGCGCTTCCTGGGCGCGGCGGCAATTGCCCAGGCGCTGGTCATGGCTGGTCGCACCGCCGATGCCTATGCCGACATCGTGGGCAAGCTGCGCCAGGTCACCACGGGCGAGCGAGATCTCGCTGCCGCCAAGGCGACCACGTTCAACATCGCTCAGCGCTACTTCCAGAACCTGGACGCGACCGTGACGCTGTACGGCCGCGCCACGCGTGCCCTGCAGGAGTACGGATACGGCCAGGAGAAGGCTGCCAAGCTGACCGAGACCGTCGCCGCCGGTCTGCTGGTCGACCGGGCCAGCGTTTCCGAGTCGTCCAGCGCCATCCTGCAGCTGAGCCAGGCGCTGGGTGCCGGCGCGCTACGCGGCGAAGAGTTCAACGCCATCGCCGAGGCGGCGCCTTCCCTGATGAAGGCTCTGGCAGATTCTCTGGGCGTGCCGCGAGGCGCGTTGAAGAAGCTGGCCGAGGAAGGCCAGCTCACCATCGACGTGCTGGTGGACGCATTCACGGGCGAGCAGTCGGCCATGCTGGCCGCGAAGGCCAGCGAGGTGCCGCTGACCATTGGTCGCGCCTGGCAGCAAGCCAAGAACGAAGCGCTGCGATACGTCGGCGAGGCCGATCAGGGCATTGGCGCGTCGGCGGCCGTCGCCGCCGGCATCGCGCTGCTGAGCCAGAACCTGGGCGTGCTGGTCACCGTGGCCACGCTGGCGGCCACCGTGATCGCAGCCAACCTGGTGCAGAAAGGTCTGCGCGCTGCGCAAGCTGCGTGGGTGGCGCAGTCCACGGTCGTCAACGTCACCACGGCCAGCTACCTCACGCACAGCGGCATCGTCACCACGACCACCGCCAACACCGTGCGTCTGACCGCTGCGCAGACAGCGGCGGCCGTAGCCAGTCGTGGCCTGGCTGCGGCGCTGGCGTTCGTGCAGGCCAATCCCATCATGCTGGCGGTCACGGCCGTGGTGCTGCTGGCGGGTGCATTCTGGCAGGCCGGCCGCGCGGCCGAGCAGGCCAAACAGGAGGCGGCCGAGCTGCAGGAACGTGTGGTGATGGCCAGCGACGCCTACGCCGACTTCTCCAAGACTCCCACCTTCCAGGGCATCGCAGATCTCAAGGCGGCAGACGACGCGTTCAAGGAACTGAGCGAATCCGTTGTGGCGGCGCAGGAGCGGATGCGCGAGGCGCATGAGAGCTACCTGCGTGTGACGGCAAAGACCGGCGATACCAGCGCCACTGCTCGGCGTGGCGTCGATGAGGCCACGGCGGCCTATGAGAAGCAGGCTGGCCAGCTGCGTGCGCTGACGGAAGCACGTGCGGCTGCCGATGCCGCCGCTCTAAATGAACTGCAGCGGTTGGCGGGCCTGACGGAAGTCAGCGAGGAAAGCCAGAAGACGCTTGCGGACTTGGCGCAGCGGAAGCGCGAAGGTTCGATCACGGGCCGGGAACTTACCGAGACGCTCGCACAGGTAGCTACGGCCGAAGGCAATGCCGAGCGGGCTGCCTATTTGCTGGCAAACGGCATAGACGTGGCCAAGCAGAAGTCCAGTGATTTCTCCAAGGTCCTGCAAGGGATGGATAGCGACCTCAACAGTGCCATCGTCAACCTGGTGCGCTTGCAACAGGGGCAGTATCAAGCGTACCTGGTGCAGCAGGGCATGGAGATCAACGCCAAGGGTGGCGTGGACGCAATGCTTCCCGATGAACGACGGAAGTTCAATGAGAGGGCGGCTGCCTACAAGAGAGTCCTTGAGGAAACTGCGGCCGAGCAGGAAAAGGCCAACGCCGCCAGCAAGGCCGGTACCGCCGCAACGCGCGAGGCAGCCAAAGCCACCCGTGACCACGCACGCGACCTTGAGCAGCAGCAGAAGGCCCAGCAGCGCTACACCGAAGAGGTGGAGCGCATGGAGGCCGAGCTGCAGGGCCCTGTGCGCCTGGCCGAGGTGGAGCACGCCCAGCGGATCGCGGAAATCAACCGCGAGCTGGCGGCCAAGAACATCACCCAGGCCGATGCAACGCGCCTTCAAACGGCCTACGAAGCGCAGTTGAAGAAGACCACCGCTGAGCTGGTGAAGCAGCAGAACGCGCCCCAGGCGCTGCTGGACACCATGTCCGGCGAGATCCGCCTGCTGGGCATGGTCGGCATCGCGCGCGAGCGCTACAGCCGCCAGCTGCAGAACGAAACCGACATGCGGCGGGCCATCGCTGACGCTATCGCCGCTGGCGACGCCGGGCTGGCCAAGGACAAGGAACGCCAGGCGCAGCTGATCGCAAATGCGCGCGCGATGGCGGACTGGTCGCTGGCGGCCGAAGAGTCCGCACGCCAGGCCGAGGAGTGGGCCAACGTCTGGACGCGCGGCGTTGAGTCAGCGGCTGACGCGCTGACCGACTTCGTCATGTCGGGCCTGAAAGACTTCAAGTCGCTGGCCAGCTCGCTCAAGAGCATCGCCAAGCAGCTGGTCGGCGACCTGGTGCGGACGTTCCTGCAGCAGAAGATCGTGATCCCGATCCAGGCGCAGATCCAGCAGTCCATGTCGGGCCAGTCCGGCGGCGGCAACATCTTCCAGTCCATCATGGGCATGTTCAACGGCAACGGTTTCTCTGGCGGCGGCCAGAGCAACTGGCTGTCCACCATCGGCAACCTGTTCGGCGGCGGCAATGGCGGTGGCCAGGGCGCGGGTGGCTGGCTGTCCGCTTTCGGCAGTCTGTTCGGTGGTGGCGGTAGCGCCGCCAGCGCGGCAACCAGCGCCGGCACGACCTGGGGCGGCCTGGTAGGTATGGCCAACACCTCCACCGGCGTCACCGGCGCATCTGGCGCAGCTGCAGGCGGCGCCAGCGGCATGGCCTCGGCCATCCCGATCATCGGCTGGATCATCGCCGGCATGATGAAGAACGCAGAGCTGTTCGATCAGGGCTGGGACATCAACAACGGCGAGAGCTGGGCCGGCAAGGTGGCCACCCTGGGTGCCGTCGGCAATGCCGACAAGCTGTTCCGCTCGCTGGGTTTCAGCGACAAGATCAGCTCGATCCTGTCCGGCTCCTCGATCCACGCCAAGCTGTTCGGCCGCAAGAAGCCGCAGATCACCGCGCAGGGCATCACTGGCAACTACGGCTTCGGCGGCTTCGAAGGCCAGGCCTACGCCGACATCAAGCAGAAGGGCGGCTGGTTCCGCAGCTCGAAGTATTGGACCGAATACGCCGCGCTGGATAGCGAAGTCGACAAGGCATTCGAGGGCGCGATCCGTGCCGTGAAGCGTGGCGCCACGGATGTGGCCAAGAAGCTGGGCATCGACGTGAGCGGCCAGCTGGCCAACGTGCGTGTGAACATCGGCAAGATCAAGCTCGATGCCGATCCGGAGAAGGCGCAGCAGCAGATCGAGGCCGAGATCTCCAAGATGGTGGAGAGCCTGTCCGCCTCGGCGGTCCGCACCCTGGGCTTCGGTCGTCTCCTGGACAACGAGAACCCAGCCAGCGAGATCCTCACTGCCCTGCAGGCCAGCATCGTCCTGGTGACGGGCAGCGCCCAGGAGCTGGGCCGTGCCCTGCAGGACTGGGAGATCGAGAACGTCACCCGCGCGGTGGAGTATTTCAAGACGCTGGCCAGCGAGAACGGCACCAGCATTGCCGCCGAGATGGAACGCGTCGTCGGCCTGCTGGGCAACTACTCCAGCCTGATGACCGACGTGGATACGCAGCTGCGCACATCGGGCCTGAACGAGTTCCAGCGCCAGGCGTTGAACATCGAGCTGACGTACCGCGATCAGATCGCGGCCGCGAACGACTACGCCAAGGCCCTGGGCCTGACGGGTGCACGCGCCGAGGACCTGGCCAAGATCGAGCAGTTGCGTGCCTTGAACATGGCCACCCTGCAGCGGCAGATGGAAGAGCAGCGCAACAACGTGCTGGCCGATCTGTCGTTGGGCCAGTACTCCCCGCTCACGGATGCCCAGAAGCTGCAAGACGCGATGCAGCAGCTGCAGGCGGCTGTGGCGGCCGGCGACCTGGACAAGGCGTCCTCGCTCTCCAATACCGCCCTGGGCTTGGGTCGCAACTTGTACGCCAGCGGCACCGACTACAACAGCCTGTACGACCAGGTCACCGGCCTGATCGGCAGCATCGCGCTGCCCGAGCTGGACATGGACGACGGCACCACGATGGGCGATCTGGCCGACGAACTGCGTGCCCTGCCGGATGCGTTCGCCCAGGCGATGTTCGCGCTGCTGTACGACCCGGTAGGCCCGACCAAGCCGAATGGCGGCAACGCGCCAGCCACGCCCACCACGGGCAACGGCAACAACGGTGGCGGCTCGGTCTCCGATCCAACGGCGCATGACATCCTGCGCGACATCCGAGACCGCCTGAGCGGCGGAGCGCGCAACGATTTGGGCGTGCTGGAGATGTTGCGCTGATGGGCAAGATGCTGCTCCTGGAGGTCGGGGCTGGCCCACTGCCGGCGGTGACCGTGGTCACCTCGCCGCAGGGCACCTGGATGCCGAAGCCATACCAGGTGCCGCCACCGGAGGCGCCCGCCATGTTCGTGGTGACGCCCGTGCTGGGTGGCGTCCGAGTGACATGGAATGCAGTGCCCGAGCGCAATGCGATCTATGAGGTGGAGCGCGCGCCGGACAACGCCGGCTTGCCAGGCGTTTCGAAGGTCGTCTATAGCGGCGGAGACCTGGCCTACAACAGCAACGAATCCGGCCGGACGCACTGGCGTGTGCGCGCGAAGGTGCGTGGTCTGGTCGGTGCTTGGACAGCGTGGGCTGCACAGTCGCCAGACGATCCCCTGAACTACGTCGGTGGCAACGGCGTCAACCTGCTGCCGGACCAACTCAGCACGCTGGAAAGTCCGACGCTTCCGGTGACGAACAGCTACGGTCTGACGGTCGCACGTACGACGGTCGCGGCGAACACGAAGGTGGGATCGGGCGGCGCCTGGCAGCTGACGCGCAGCGGTGGCGGCACCACGGAGGGCTACCTGTACGTGGGCAATAGCCTCAACGTGCCCCGGACGCCCGGAAAGAAGTACATCGCCTCGTTCTGGTACAAGACCAGCGCCGCGAGTTTCCAGAAGACGCACGACCTGTTCGTGTGGGATGGCGTGACCACGCACATCGGTACTTCCGGCTGGGCGTGCATCGCCGACGGGACGTGGCGCCGTGCAGCCGTGTTGGTGGACCCGACGCCGTACACTTCACAGGCGATTGAATTCCGTATCGACTTCGACACCACCACCCTGGGCGACACCATCTACCTCGACGGCATCATGGTCGAGGAAGCGGTTGGCAACTTGGTGCAAGCCTCGGCCTACACGCGCGGCACCGCCAACGGCCTGTCTCTCGCAGCGCTGCTCGCCGCACAGAACGCCCAAGCAACCGCTGACAACCTGATCAACATCTACCGGCAGCCGACGGCGCCAGCCATCGGCGGTGCCGGCGCGGCGCTCGGGGACTACTGGCAGGACAGCGACGACGGGCGCTGGTGGTACTGCAACGGTTCCTCCTGGATCGAATCGACGGACAACCGGCTGCCGCAGGCGATCCTTGATGCCGCCGCTGCTCAGGGTGCAGCCAACACCGCCCAGCTGACGGCAAACACGCGTATGCGGGTGTTTGCGCAGGACGCGGCTCCGACCGCAACGCCTTTCATCGTCGGCGACACGTGGTTCCGCCCGAGCTACAAGGAGACGTTCTACTGGAACGGCACGGGCTGGTCTAAGCAGTCGGATAGCTTCGCGGAGGCCACCGACTCGCTGGTGTTCAACCCCAGCTTCGAGCAGGCCGACCTGTACTGGAACAAGGACGGCGGTTTCTACACCGAGACCAACGCTGCAGCGTTGAGCGGCACGAAGCTGATGGTGTTCAGCGCGTCTCTGGGTGTCGCCAATGCGCGGTGCGTCAACGCCAAGTCCATCCAGGTGCGTCCTGGCCAGGTGATCGCCGTCATCGGGTGCGTCGGCAGGTGGCAGAACATCGCTGCTGGCGAAGGTGCCATCGGCCTGGTCTTCTACGACAAGGATGGCGTGTTCATTGGCGAGAAGAACATCTCCTGGTCCACCGCGCCGTCGACGGGCCAGAAAGCCGATGCGTACTGGCGAACGATTACCGGCAAGATCACCGTGCCCTATGGTGCGGTGAGGGCGCACGCCAACATCATCGTGACCGGTGGCACCGCAGGCTTCTGGGTGTTCGACAACATCCGCCTCGCATTTCAGGACGATCAGCCCCGCGCGATCGGCAGCGGCGAGAGCTTCGTCCCGAACGGCAACTTCGGCCAGAACAAGGGCCAATATCCGATTGCGCAGTACCTGCCTATCCAGGGCGAGTTCGTCGCAGATGGCTGGATGAATGACAGCATCGGTGGCGCCTATACCGGCGCGGTGTCGGTCGGCCTGGAGGCGTTTGCATCCGGCAATCAGATGCAGCTCTTCATCGGCGACGCGGGCGGGACTGCAAGCCCCGGCTCCAACCAGGTGTACGTCCGGACTGGCGACCGGTTCGCTGTGGAGCCTGGCGAGAAGTTCATCGTGCGGTCCGAAGGCGTCGTTGATATCGGCACGCCGCGCCCGGCCGGCATCGACATCTTCACGTACGTCGGCCTGAACTTTTACAACAAGGACGGTGCCGACATCGGCTACGGCGGCCGCCAGGCGCTGAACCATGCCGGCTACTGGCTGACCGAGAACCTGGTGACCATCCCGGCTGGCACCGCCTACGTGCGTCCCATCGTCGGTGTGCAGTGGAACAACACCACCGGAGCCAACGTGGCGATGCCGTGGGCCACAACGCACGCGCGCTTCCGCCAGTGCAACATCCGCCGGCAGACGACGCTGGACCAGAACGTCATAACAGACGGCACGACCTACGGGCGGACGGCCAATGTGGATCTGGCGATGGATGCCGGCGTGCGGCGTATCGGCCTGAACGTGCGCGGCAGCCGCATCATCCTGGCTGGCGCCCGCAACTCGCGTGCCTCCATCGTGGGTGGCGTGGCTGCGGTGCGAAATGTCACGGCGCTGAGCGCGAACAGCAGCGGCCAGGTGACAGTGAACGCGCACAACCTGGACATCAGCGGCGAGGTGGTCACCTACAACACAGTGACCAATGCGGTGACCGGCCTGACGCAGGGCGTTACCTACGTCATCTTCACGTTGGACCCGTTCCTCGACGGCGGCACGCGCACCTACTACGCGCAAACGAGCGTCTTGACAGCACAGCAATCCGGCGAAGGCGCGGTGTTCATCGGCAACGTCACGATCCCGACCAGCGGCACGGGTACCGGTGGCGGCCCGGGCACAGGCAATCCGGGCGACTGGTGCGTCGACATCGACACTGTGCTGCCGGATGGCCGCCTGGTGCGCGGCCTGCAGGTGGGCGACCTGGTGCCCTGCATCGACGTGCGCGCGCCAGGCGCAGAGATCGAGTTGCACCAGGTGCGAGCAATCAGCATCGGCGAGGAGGCCTGCTATCGCCTGGTGACCACGTCGTTGGCCAGCATCGTCCAAAGCGCTTCCACGCCGATGGATCTGCCTGACGGCCGCATCAAGCGCACGACCGAAATGCTTGGACAGCGCGTCGTCGTACAGCGCGCTGGCCAGCTCACCGAGGAGCTGGTGTGCGACCTGCAGTTCGTTGGCCGCCGCCAGGTGGTCAAGGTCGATCTCGGCAATCGCATGTTCCTCGCTGGTGAGTCGGCACAGGCCGTCATCGCCACCCACAACGCCCAGTACAAGCCGTAGGAGGCACCCATGAACCTGATCCAGATCCAGCTGCCTGGCTACCCGACCGGTCTGCCCGAAAACATCGAAGTGCGGGACTTCCACGAACAGGACAGCGGCGTATACGTCCGCGTCGTGATGGAGATCGATTTGGCCGTCAAGGCGGCGCATTTCCACATGACCGCGCAGGCATGGGAGATGAACGCCGACGGCTCTTTCAAGCAGGCACCGCTCGGCTATGCCAGCCGCAGCAACAGCACCACGCACACCGTCCACCAGGACACCATCGGCGACACCATCGAGATGGATGACGCGTGGGTGCGCCAGACAGGCGACGTGACGGCCGAGATGCTCAATACCATGCCGCGCTTCGACGGCAGGCCGAACTGGCAGGGCGAGAAGTACGGCGACCTGGTGTGGGACCCCACCGCGCAAGGCGGCGCGGGCCAGGCTTGGCGCTGGCAGGAAGGTTTCGCCGATGGCACCGCGCGTGCCAAGGCCACCGACTTGCTGCGCGTGCTGGCGACGAGCGAAATGCGATCCGGCTTTGCCTTCCGCAAAAAGACCGAGACGCGGTGGGCGGTTAAGCCGGAACTGCCCGTCGCGGTCGAGGCACCGGCACCCACGCTTCCGACCAGTGATCCTTCCGACACAAAGGAGACCGAGGCATGAACCTCACCGTCGTCATCCTGGCTGCGCTCGTCGTCTATGCCCTGCTGGATCTCCATCGCAGTAAGCGACGGATCAAGCAGCTGGAGCAGAAGGTCAACCGGTCTGTTTCAGTCGAGGTCGGCCCCCTCGTGCAGGGCCACGAACGCCGCCTGCAGACGCTGGAAACAAGCGACCGCAAGCGCACCCTCACCGAACTGATGCGATAGGAGCATCCATGATCAGCTACGAACAGTTTCTGGCACTGGCCGAAGGCGAAGACATCCGCGTCCTGAACCTGCTTTCGCAGGGCCAGGTGATCCAGTTCGACAACGCGGCAGATGCCGATGTTATGCAGGCCCGCATTGATCGCCTGGACACTGCGGAGTTCCTTCTGCGTGCGACGCGCCACCGCGACCTGCGTGATGGCGTGCGCTGGCACGTCTTTGAGGCCATCGTTGACCCGGTCGCGTCGACCTACGTGGCTAAGGCTGCCGCCGAACGTGTCGCGCTGAGCCGCGAGCCGCTGCCTGTCGCCTGATGGCCCGCGCATTCGCACGCTTTGCCGCAGCTCCCATCGGCCCCAGCATGGCCGTGCGTGATGGCGGGCTGTCGCTGGTAACAACGGCAGACGGCATTGACGGCAATCGAAACGCGCGTAGCGATGTGGGCTACAGCACGGGCCTGCGCGGCGCCGAGTTCACTCTGTGGGGCGACGCTGATCTCTTCGCCGACATCGGTGTGGTACTGGCGGGCGCGACGTATGCCGCACCGGTCGGACTGATCGGTGTTGCCTGGGCGCTGCACATCGGCCAGATCTACGTCAACGGCGTGTCGGTGGCGAGTGGCCTGCCCGCCGTGGCGAAGGGCGAAATCATCGGCGTGGCCCTGCAGCTCGATGGCGGCTCGCCGACCATTGCGTTCTACAAGGGCAACACGCTCGTCCATGCGCGGGCCATCGCGCCTGGCACCTGGCATTTTGCGGCCACCATCGCACCGCCGACAGCCGGCGGCCTGGTGTGCGTCGTCAACGCGGGTCAATGGCAGGCAGCGACACCTGCAGCTGCTGCTGCCTGGCCAGCGGTAGCGGGCGCCAGCGCGAACGCGAAGCTGTCGGACTGGGACTACCTATCCGCCGCCACCGATGCACCGGCACACGCCCGATATGAGGGTCTGTTGTTGGAAGGCGTGACAACGGGCGCTGAAATCGGCTTCTGGCCCTGGTCGGGCGATCCTCCAGTTCGCAGCGGGAGCGCGACCACGCGCGCCGTCGACGCTGACGGCATTCTGGACGCGCTGGCCATGCAGGATTTGCGTGGCACGCCAGTCGCAATCAAGCTGGGCGAGCGCGATGGCACGGTGGCCGCCGCCGCGACGGTGGCGCGCTACGTCATTGAGCGCATCGAGGTCCAAGGCGACGCGAGCAAGCTGATCATCTTGGCTGACGCACATGACGACCTCGATCTGCCCATCACCCGAGGCCAGTTCCTGCCGAACGTGCCGGCGCTTGCCTGGTCACCGCAGCCCGTCGTGATCGGGGCGGTGGCCAGCGTACCCGGCCTGGTGGCCAACAGCGACGGCACGGTCATGTTCCTGTCCGACTCGCCACTCGCCCATGTGTCGGCAGTGATGGATCGCGGTGACCTCATGGAGGCCGGCACTTTCGCACTGGCGCCCGACTCGCAGCAGCTGACCATGACCAGCCCCCCGGTTGGCCCGGTAGTCTGCGACGTGTCGAGCATCGGTGCCGCCATGCAGCCTGCGACGCTGCTGCAGTTCCTGCATGCCGCCTTCGGCCGAATCGGCAAGACCTCCTGGTCAAGCGCGGACGCAGCCGCCATCGACGCGGCCACTGGCTACGCTGGCATCGGGTACTACACGCGCGAAGGTGGCGACGTTGGGTCTGTGCGCCAGGCGTTGGCCCGCGTGCTGCCGAGCTATGGCGCCTGGTGGTGGCAGGACGATGACGGCACACTGCGCTTCGCGCGGATCATCGCGCCGGAAACCTATGTCGGCGAACTTGCGTTCGAAGTCGAGCGCGGCCACATGGCCAGCGACCTGATTTTCACGCCCGACTATGCGCCGAACCTGACGCGCCGCATGTCCTACCGCCCGAATGCCCAAGCGCTCTCGGCGGCTGACCTGGTCACGGACATGGTGGACGTGCCGCAGGCACGACGCGACGAGCTGACGGCGCTCTGGCGCGGTGTCGCGTACTCAGGCAGTGCGCTGCCTGCGCGCTATCAGCATGCGGACTCCGCAGAGCCGATGCAGTCCGCTTTCTGGCGTGCCCAGGATGCGCAGACGGAGATCGACCGCGTCGTGGGCATGTACGGTGTGCCGCGCTTCTCGATGGTGGCCACATTCAAGGGCGACCCGACGTTCGCGCCGAAGCCAGGCCAGGTGGGCCGCATCACCTATTCGCGATACGCCGAGCTTGCCGGCGGCAAGAAGGTGCTGGTGCGCGGTCGCACGCGCAACCCGGCCACTGGCGACATCACTTTGATTCTGTGGGGTTGAGTCCATGTTGATCGGATACAGCATGCCGGCGGTGAACCTGGTTGCTTTGGCGGCCGGCTCAGCATGGCTCACAAGCGATAACGGCGCGGCATTGTTCGATGGCAAGCCCGCGCGCGCCAGTCGTCTGCAGAGGAGCAGTGGCAATCCGACGATCAACGTCACACTGGCCAGCGCCATCGTTGTGCGCGTTATTGCGCTGTTGGGTCTGAACCTCCCGGAAGGCGTGACGGTCACTGTGGCCGGCACCAGCGGCGTGACGCGCCGCCTGGCCGACGGCACCGTGGCATGCTGGATCGTGATGCCCGTCTCGGCGGCCACCGCCAGCATCAGCGTGGTGATCACCACCGCGCAGGCCGTAGTTCAAATCGGCGAGCTGGTCATCATGCCGGCGGTCGAGGTGGCCCACGAATCGGACTGGTCGGTCAACTTGGTGGACCCCTCGCAGAGCGAGCGAAGCCTGGCTTCGCAGCTCGCGACCAACCCGCGTCAGCCGTACCGCCAACTGACGGCCTCCTTCACGCCAGACGGTCTGGCTGCCGCGCGTGGAGGCGGCTTGGCCAACGGTATGGACTGGGAGCGCCTGCGCTTCGCGCTGACGATGGACAAGCGATGCGCGGTGATCCCGCGCTGGCGCACAACTGCAGGCGATGTGGACGCCGTGGAGCTGTCGCGCACGGCGATCTACGGCGTGGCGCGCGTTGCGGATATTCAGCACCTTCAGGGCGACTTCTACGGAAGCTCCATCGTCGCTATGGAGGTGCCTGCCCTGACATGAAGCAGGGCGACGAGCTGGCACCGGCAAGTGCCAGCCCGCCGCCGCAACACACGCGATCAGCCGCGTGGCATTGGCCCAGGTCCCTGCGCTCCCGCGAGAGCAGGACAAGTCTGGCCACCATCCATCGCACAGGCTGAGAACCCTTGAAGACCAACACGTTAGTACCCTGGCCAGGCGGAAAGAGCCGCCTCGCCGCCCAGTTGTTCCCGCTCTTTGACAACACGCACAAGACCTACGTCGAGCCGTTTGCCGGTGCGGCCGCCATGCTGTTCCTGCGGCCGGAGCCGGCCAGGGTGGAGGTGCTCAACGACGCGCAGCGCGACCTGGTCACGCTGTACCGCGTGGTGCAGCACCATCTGGACGAGTTCGTCCGCCAGTTCCGCTGGCAGCTGGTGGCCCGCGACGAGTTCCAGCGGCTGCTCAAGGCAGACCCGGATACCCTGACGGACATCCAGCGCGCGGCGCGCTTCTTCTACCTGCAGAAGACCTGCTTCGGTGCCAAGGTCACTGGCCGACAGTTCGGCGTCGATCCCGGCAGCCCTGCCCGACTCAACCTGCTTCGCCTGGAGGAAGACCTCAGCGCGGCTCACCTTCGCCTGGCCAGGGTGGTCATCGAGAACATGGACTGGCTGGCTTGCATGCGCCGTTACGACACGGCGGGCACCTTCTTCTTCGCCGATCCGCCGTACTGGCAGACCGAGGGTTACGGCTCGCCCTTCGGCCTGGACCAGTACCACGCTCTGGCGGACCAGATGCGGCAGGCCAGGGGCAAGGTGCTGCTCACGGTCAACGACCACCCGGACATGCGAACGGCGTTTGAAGGGTTCCGCATCCAGCGTTTGAAGACCCGTTACAGCATCGGCCGGACGGCAGAGGCCAAGAGCCAGCAGCGGTTCGAGCTGGCTGTCCGGAACTGGTAGCACCCGGTCGCAGCCGGTGCGCGGGAGGGGGATAGGATGCCGGCATGGACCACCCCCTGCCGCCGGGTTTCACCTTCGAGCCGTTCATCGACGGCCCGAGTCTGTGCCTGGACGGCGAGCGTATCGCCTTCGCCTGCCCGGCCAACCTCGACCCCGGCGCCCCGTGGCGGCTCTGCCTGTCCCCCCGGCGCACGCCCCGGTACGAGTTCCTGGCCAGTGAGGAGGCCTGCCGGCGGTACATGGCCGGCTGGGCCAGGCAGTGGGAGGCCGAGATCCGGGAGCGCTGCCAGGGGCATCTGACCGGCTGGGAACACCTGGCGAGGTCGGGCGGGCCGGTCCCCGAGGGGCGGCACCCGAGGCCCCGATCCAGGCGGGGCGCGAAGATCCTTTAAACCGGGGTCTTTCTACGGTCGAACTGGGGTCAAGCCAGCGTTCGCAAACCAAGTGTCCGAATTTCGCAAACCAAGTGTCGCCTTACATTCGCCCCTGCGCCGGCGCCGCCCGCTGTGCGACACTTCCCCGATGACAGTCATTCTCATCGCCGTTGCGCTCTATATGCTCGCCGCCGGCCTGCTGGTCCGCTCCGTGGCCCGCGACACCGGCGAGGCCTCGCGGCCTTGGGTGTGGCCTGCACTCGGCGCGGTGGTGCTGCACGGCGCCTACCACCTGCTGGTGGCCTGGCGTACGCCCGGCGGTCCGGACATGCATTTCTTCGCCGCGCTCTCGCTGGTGGCGCTGGGCATGGCGGCCATGACGCTGCTGGTCGCCATCCAGGGCCGGATGGCCGCACTGGGCGTGGTGGCGTTCCCGCTGGCGGCCGTCCTGCTGGCGGCCTACCACTTCTACGGCCACCAGGCCTCCAGCGGATTGGACTGGCGCCTTCAGCTGCACGCCTGGCTCGCGCTGCTGGCGTACGCGGCGCTGGCCATCGCCGCGCTGCTGGCCGTGATGCTGTGGGCGCAGGAACGCGCCCTGCGCCGGCGCGAATTCCACCTCTGGCTGCGCGCCCTGCCCCCGCTGACGGAACTGGAAGACCTGCTGTTCCGCACGATCACCGTAGGCTTCATCCTGCTGACCGCCACGCTGCTGACCGGCGTGCTGTTCGTGGAGAACTTCCTGGCCCAGAAGCTCAGCCACAAGACGGTGCTCAGCGTGCTGTCATGGCTGGCGTTCGGGGCGCTGCTGGTCGGCCGCTGGCGCTATGGCTGGCGAGGCGTGAAAGCCGTCCGCTGGACCCTCGCCGCGATGGCGCTGTTGCTGCTGGCGTTCTTCGGCAGCAAGTTCGTCTATGAAATGGTGTTGAGGCGCGCGTAACCGCCCGCTTCCAATGTGGGAGCGACGTGAGTCGCGATCGCGAGGCCGGCACTCGCGACACGGTGTCGGTGGACTCAGTCCTACTGTCGCGACTTACGTCGCTCCCACAACGTTTGCTCCCCTACTCCGCCGCCGCCTCCAGCGCCTGCGACAGCCGCTCCACTGCGACGACTTCCAGGCCCTTGAACGTGCCCGACTTCGGCGCGTTGCCCTTGGGCACGATGGCGCGCTTGAAACCGTGCGTGGCTGCCTCGCGCAGGCGCTCCTCGCCGTTCGGTACGGGGCGAATCTCACCGGACAGGCCCACTTCGCCGAAGGCCACGGTCTTCTCAGCCAGCGGACGATCGCGCAGCGAGGACAGCACCGCCAGCAGCACTGGCAGGTCGGCCGCGGTTTCCTGCACGCGGATGCCGCCGACGACATTCACGAACACGTCCTGATCGCCCACCACCACGCCGCCGTGCCGGTGCAGCACGGCCAGCAACATCGCCAGGCGATTCTGTTCCAGGCCCACCGCCACGCGACGCGGATTGGATAGCGGCGAGCTGTCCACCAGCGCCTGCACTTCCACCAGCAGCGGGCGCGTGCCCTCACGGGTGACCATCACGCAGCTGCCGGGCTGCTGCGCACTGCCGGAGAGGAAGATCGCCGACGGGTTGGGCACTTCCTTCAGGCCCTTCTCCCCCATCGCGAACACGCCGAGCTCGTTCACCGCGCCGAAGCGGTTCTTGAATGCGCGCAGCACGCGGAAGCGGCTGCCGCTCTCGCCTTCGAAATACAGCACCGCATCGACCATGTGTTCCAGCACGCGCGGGCCGGCGATGCCGCCTTCCTTGGTCACGTGGCCGACCAGGAACACGGCCGTGCCGGTCTCCTTGGCATAGCGCACCAGCCGCGCGGCGCTCTCGCGCACCTGGCTGACGGAACCCGGCGCGGCGGTCAGCGATTCGGTCCACAGGGTCTGCACGGAGTCGGCGACGATCAGTTTCGGCCGCGCCACCGAGGCGTGCTGCAGGATGGTCTCGATACCGGTCTCGGCCAGCGCCTGCAGGTTGTCCAGCGGCAGGTCCAGGCGCACGGCGCGGCCGGCGACCTGGGCCAGCGATTCCTCGCCGGTGACGTACAGGGCCGGCAGGCTGGCCGACATCCGGGCCAGCGCCTGCAGCAACAGGGTGGATTTGCCGATACCGGGGTCACCGCCCACCAGCACCACGGCGCCCTCCACCAGGCCACCGCCCAGCACGCGGTCGAACTCGCCGATGCCGGTGGTCACGCGCGCTTCTTCGCTGTGGCGCACGTCCTTCAGGGCGGTGATCTTCGGGGCCTCGGCCTTGCCGGCCCAGCCGGAACGGCGGGCGGCGGGCGGTGCGCCGGCGGCGGTTTCGAGGACGATCTCGCTGAGGGAATTCCACGCCCCACAGTCGGCGCACTGGCCCTGCCATTTGCTGTGGTCGGCCCCGCATTCGGTGCAGACGTAGGCGGTACGGGACTTGGCGGAGGTCTTGGCCACGGGGAACCTGTCGAGACGGCGAGCGGCTACTGTATCGGCCCGCCGTCTCCGCGGGCGAGACCCGGAATAACAAAGACGAGAAGAGCAACCACCATTTCCTGAGATTTGGTATCTAGCGCCGACGAGGAGGCGCTGGGATTGCCCGCCCCGGCGGCCGGAACATCACGCGCTCTTCGTCAGCCACGCGCTTGCAAGCCTCCACGTGCGCGATCAGGGGGCATGCACCGCCAACCAGCCGACCACCTCAGGGTCACCCGAGGCGGCAGCCTCACGGACCTCACGCAGCCGGCGCCAAAGCGAGTGGAAGTGCGCATATGTCGGGGTGCCTCCCCGGGAAAGTGAGGAGGTCAAACCGCTGTGGTGTTGGAGGAGGGCCAGGGTTGCAGCCAGGTCATGCATGAGGGGATCCTTGCGGTGGGGTATGGGGGGAAATGGGGATGCTCGCTCTATCGAGACCCCATCGGATTTTTTGCAGAATCGGCGTACCTACGACATGAGGCCGCGGTGATATCACTCGGACGAGACTGGACTCAGCAGAGGTGCCGAGAGGCGCTAGAGCAGATTGAGATTTGCCGCGCATTGCTATCACCGGCCGTGCCCTGCTGTCGCCGACATGATTTCGCCAGATGCGCCTGCGACTTGGGCTTAGAGCACCACGCGAGCATCGTGTCGCTCGTCCAGTTGGATGCCTTCGGTTCGGCAGCAGCACTGCTCCGACCGTTGCTGGAAGCAACGGCAGCAGCGTGGTGGCTCACCTATGCCGCTACTGATGAAGTCATCCTAGGCTTGCCTATCGATCCAGTGGAAGGTCAGCTGGATGATCTTCCATTGCTTGGGGATATGGGCAAAGACTTGCAGACACATTTTCCGCCGATAGCGAAGATCGTGGAAGGCTTTGCCAAGAAGGGATCGCGCACTTCTAAATGGCTCCACCAGTACACCCATGGTGGGACCCCTCAACTACTTCGAAGGCGCCCCGCAGGCTTCTGGACTAACGCTGATGTCAGCCTGACTCTGGTGCGTGCGGACATCTTCGGACTAGCCGCTGCTGCCGTGGATCTCGCTAGGGCGGACAACACACGCCTAGCCGCCTACCTATATCCACGCCGGGATCGTATAGGTGATGACTTACACTACATCTTCGGTGCCGAGAAGATCGCCCCACAACCACGCAGCTTTCCTGCACCCAGCGCGACCTGTTGCGGCGCACCGATATTCAAGTGAGCGCACTGCAACAAAGAACTGGCATTTCAGCCCAACGAAGATGCGATCTTTGCCGGTGGCGCCATAGAGCTAAGCGCAATCAAATCACGCACGAATCTTTCTTGCGAAGAGGTCGAATGCGTTCAGGTGTCGCTTGACGATGTCGTCGCAGTCCGCTTCTGGCATGTTCGTCTCGATGCTTACGATGCCATCTGCTATGGCCACGACTGCGTCGGTACCGGCAAAGCATCCATCAATGTGAGCGAAGAACCACTCTCGATTCCGCTGGACCTCTTCGTAAGACAATAGCTCCCGAAAGGGATCCGCCCGAGTCGGTCCGGAGTACTCGTAGTAGGGCTCGTATTTGTAGCTGGGCATAGGAGGCTCCTTTGGCACGCCGATTCAAGATCTCGCGTACGGGAGGATAAGGGGCACCGTGAAGCTCACCCTACTGATTGAGGAGCTTTCAGCCTTGGACTCCCCCGAGCTGCCGAGATTAACCGCGCCTGCGAAGATGCCTATTCCACCTTTCGTCCCGGTCCCGGAGTTCACAGTTAGGGCCACATCAAATGAAACCACGTGTACGGCCGAACCCGAACCCCAGAGTATGCCGTGGCGACTCAACTCCTTGTGCTCGCTGGTGATGTGCGGATTGACCGCTCCACCCAGCTCTTTGATTCGGGCGCTAGAGTCACTGACTCCCTCGGCGATCTGCACTAGGGTTTGCGATATGAAGTCTTTCAAGTCCATCGATAGATCCTCGCATCTTGTTTTCGCACAGCCGGACCACCGCGATCAGGGGCGCATGGGAGCTTCAGTCTAGGCTGCAGGGAAAGTAGTTTTTGCTCTGGCGTCACGCGTCAATCGAATGATTTCGTCAGGCGTCGCTAGAGTGGTGACCGCTTGACGATACGACTCCAACGCCTGCTGAAGTGCATCGACCTCGCGCTGGATCTTATCCATGTGAAGGAGATCTCCTTCCTCCCCAGCCATGATACTGACGTAGCGGGCCTGTTCCTCTGGCGAATCGATCACGATGCCCCTGAAGAACAGTGCGGCGCCGATTCCGTGAAGTGAGGTCGCTCGATCAACCTTCGATCCCAGCACGTCATAAAGGCGCTCGCGCAGATCTGGTGAGACGACGTCCATGAACTCTTGGCTGTAGACCATGCTAGATACGCCCATAAGTCGGGCCGTCTGACGCCGAAGCGACCGATTCCACTTCGCCAAGCGCTCTTCCGCCAAGGCTGGCTCAAGACTTTGGATAACTTGAACTGGGTTGGGCTTCGCATCTTCAACCAGGGCAGCACCTTCCTCTGCGGCATCCTTCAGCAAGAAGTAAGTCCGCAAAAGGGTTGCGATGGTCTCCTCGCGCTCCTTGCTCGCCTTCCGTCCGCGAAGGTCTGCAACCGTCGATTTGAGGACGTCCAAGAAAGCAACCAACTCCCCAAACATCAGCCCCTCCCCCGCGTCGCCCATAGCCACTACCGCGCCCTTGCAGTAGCGATGCGACTGGCAAGGATCTTAGGAGCATGCGCAACTTGGGCACAACGCCCGCCCAGCCAAAGGATGGCGAACCCAGCAGGGATCGGCCAGAGCGCAAGAAAAACGGGCCGAAGGGAGATCCCTTCGACCCGGTTCTATGTACTAGAGCGCTGTACTAGATCACCCCACCAAAACCAATCTAAGTGATTGATCTGGAAGCCATTTCTATAGGTGGTGCCGGAAATAGGAATCGAACCTACGACCTACGCATTACGAATGCGCCGCTCTACCAACTGAGCTATTCCGGCGGAGCCGCGAATTTTAGGGGTTGGGGTGGGGGCGGGTCAATGCGGGGGTGTTGGGATGGGCTGTAAGCCTTTGGGAAGCCGGGGTGGGTGGGTGGTGGTGAGTTGTGGCTGCTTAAGCGTGATGTCCGCCGCACGGGCGAGCTCCTGTGTTCGCTCCGCAAACTTCATTTCAACCACTGGGATTAACCACCACCCTGCGGAGCGCTTCCCAACAAGCGACCCGTAACGACGGACCACTCGTCTAAAAGCTGCTGTGCCCCAGCCTCCCCCCCCACAAGCAAGGCAGAGTTCATTCTGCCAATTCGTTCTCGAAGCACCTTCGATATGGGCAAACCAATAAGAGCGCCAAGTGCATGCTTTGCCATCGAGAAGTCACCTAAACGAATAAGAGAAATATACTTAACCCAGCCAGCGTAATCACCCGACAAACCTCTCTGGTCAATATACTTCACGAGATCACACGGCGATTTTACGTGTGCGAGCTTCTGAAGATAAACTTCATAAGCCTGCGAAAGGTTCGTAGCACCCTCTTCACCGACAGAAATCCTCTCACCTAGAGACATATGCAAGAACGTATTTTCGTCGTAAACAGGAAGAACGAAAGTCCAAAAATAAGTGGATGTCGGTGTCTTGTCGATTGCAATTCCGGACACAACATCATCATTTCGAAAACCGATAAGAAAGTTTCCGAAGACGTGCATACCTCTTTCTTTCGCGATTCGCTTTATCGAACGCCCCCCAGAAATTGTCATCTCCGCCTACCAACTCCCTCGAGAATTCCGCACAGTACAGTTCCTTCTGGAAGATTGTCGTAATAATCCCGAACTTCCCCGGACGACAGCTGCGCTGCGCCCGACTTCAGCTCAATCACATAATTAGGCGCATTTGTGGCCCCAAACACACCATCCGCACGAACGGAACCGGGCGTCCCATACGGAACGACGAAACCATTCCTGTAAGAAACCTCGGCGCTATAGGGGCCTCCTAAAGCTGTGACGTTAGCTGCGAACTCCGCATGAATCGCCGTTCCTCGGATCACGCTGAAGGGCCAAATACTATGGATAGGGTAATATGGATTCGACGAATACGCATCTTGTGCTGCCTCGGCAAATCCAGACATACCGGGCAACAGACTGCATACCGAAGCCTCCTCGCACAAACCAAGCGGATCAATGCCGGAGACCGGATTTCCACTCACATACCCGTAAGTGTTCAAACCCCCACCCAATCCAATCGGGTCCGACTGCGTATACCGCCCCAGTCGCGCATCGTAATACCGATTGACGTTGTACCAAAGCCCCGTTTCCTGATCGTAGTACTGCCCCGGGAAGCCGATGTTCAGCCCCCCGATGCTGTCCAGCGTCACCGTACGGTCAAACGCATAGTTGCTTGCACGCCACACCACGGCCTTGGCGTTGTTGGTCACGATCTCAGGGCGACCCAGATGATCGGTATGGATCATATTGATCTGACCACCACGAATCATGGCGATGGGCGTTCCGTCCAGCAGCCTCGCGTAGTGCGTCCATCCACCATTGAACTCACCCAACAGCTGCGACTCCGGGCCATACGTGAACCAATGGTCCGGGCCAGCCCCCGCCTTCTTGTGCACGCGGTGACCGAATGCATTGGTTGCGTAGGTCGTGGTGACCCCCGCCTTGGTGGCCGTCGCCAGCTTTCCGAACACGTCGTAGGTGTAGGTGATGCCGTCGCCACTGAGGGTGTTTCCTGCGCCGTCATAGCTGTAAGACGCTGGACGAGAACCGGTAATCGCATCCAGCCGGTTACCCGTCGCCGACGTTGCATACCCATCCGTCGCGCCGGCCCAGGTATGACTCGTGCGATTGCCATTGGCATCCCAGCCAAACCCCTGATTGGCACCACTTGCCGTGACCGAGGTCAGGCGCGCCATCGGATCGTAGCCATAGACCTGACTTAGACTGCCAACGACATAGTTGGTGATGCCCGTCATCCGGTTCACGTCGTCGTAGCTGTAAGCCAAGTGCTGGAGGTCAATGCCGCCATCCTTGGTGCTGATCTCGGCGCGGCGACCATTGAGGTCCCAGTCCTGCGCTCGCACCAGGCCATTGCCGTAGTTCCAGCTGCGTTGTCCACCGAAGGGCATATGTGCCATATCCGTGGCAACGTTGTAAGGCGTCCCACTGAGGGTCACGGTTACTGCCCTTAGGGCACCACTGACATAGCCGTAGCCCACGCCGACACTGCCCGGATAGCCGATACCGGTCATTCGACCCGCGTTGTCGTACACATAGGAGTGAACCGCTGATCCGCCTGCCGGCATCATGCTGGTGTGCGAGGCGAGCTGGCCTTGGTCGGTGTAGGTGTACGTCGCGCTGCCGGTCGGGTCCGTCGCTTGACACAAACGGCCCATGCCGTTGGTGCACGTGTCCCACGTGAACGTCTGGACTTGGCCGCTGGCCGTGGCAGATGTGGGGCGCGACAAAGAGTCGTACCCGAACGTCACCAGTTGACCTCGCGCATCCGTGCTGGTGGCCCTGCGTCCAATGCCGTCGTACGTATGCGTTGTCGTTCCAGTGTCGGGACTTACCAGCGTCAGCAGTTCGCCAAAGCCGTTGTAAGCGTAGGTCGTACTCTTGCCCCGTGGATCGGTGACTGACGCCAGTCGACCCAGCACGTCGTAAGCCAGCGACGTTGTGTTGGTCAACGCATCGGTCCTGCTGGCCATGCGCCCATGGGAGTCGTACAGGAATATTTCACCAACGCCGTCTGCGTTGACCCAACTGGCGAGACGACCACTACTGTTGTAGTCGTAGAGGATCTCTTGCCCGTAGTTTCCTACACTACGGGCCAAGAACCCGGCTGTGTCGTACTCGTACTGTTGATCAGAAGTCACCAACAATGTGCCTGTGATCGTGGCCGAGTATCCGGCCTGCTGCCGGACCACCTGACCCAGCGCATTGTAGGTAAGGACGAGTCGATCAAATGTGGCACCGGTACCGTAATAGACGCTTGCACGTACTACTTCCGTTCGTCGTCCGATAGCATCGTAGACAAACGTGGTCGTCACCCCAGTCGGGTCCGTCGTCGTGGCCAGTTGATTGTCCGAACGCCAGGTATTGGTCCATATCTTATCCCCGCTGGACGATTCGACCTTGGTAGTGAGATTGCGACCCAGGGCGTCCCAGGTGTAGCGCGTCGAGAGGCTGTTGGGATCAATCACCCTACCGGGCAGCCCCAAGCCGTCATGATCGCTCCACGTAGTGAGGTGGCCGAGGCCGTTACTCATGGAAGTAAGGTTGCCCGCGGTGTCGTACTGATAGACAACGGCATCGCCCGTACCCGCCAATGGACCATCCACCGTCACAGTCTGGATCATGCGATTGGTGCGTATGACGTAGCTGTAGGTCGTGGTGCGCTTGCTGCCCGACGTACAATTCGGCGCACATACGTCCACCTGCTGCAACAACCTCGCCTTGGCCGGATCGGTATCGGGGTAGTAGGTGTAGACCGTCTCCGCCTGAATGCTGGCGCTATTGCCGTAATACGACTCCCGCGTCATTAAATTGCGTGCGGTGTCCCAGCCATAGGTCGTCTTTTGCTGGTTTGCGATGCTGCTTCCCGGCGCCGGACCAACGCCTGTTCGCTTCTCCTGCAGTTCTCCACGGTCATTCCATGTGTAGAAGGTCTGGTTGCCAGCAAAGTCTGTTTCAGCGCTGATGTAGCCCCGGGTGTCGTAGCTGGTGGCCGCCGACGAAGCCGGACACGCGGTGCTGGCTGGGCGACTGATTGACGAAAGACGCTTAATGCCCTTAACCGTTGAATAGTTGTAGCGAACCGTATGGCCAAGCGCATTCGTAACATCGGTGTAGTTGGTGCCGTAGACGAAGGTATCTCGCTCGCTCCCGCCTTCTAGACCCGACCAATCGACTCGGCCATCGGCCTTGTACGCGTAGCGCGTCTTGCGCACGCCATCAATCGAGTAACCCGTCAAGGCATTCGGGTGCGTCGTACTTTCGTAGTGATAAGTCTTGACACCGAGGCCATCAGGGTACGTCACCGACGTCAGCCGACCACTGGTATAGCCATAGCTAAAGACCTTACCGTTCGGTGCGGTAATCGTTGCAATCCGGGCGCTCGCGTCTGAATACGCAAGCGTCAGCTGGCGACCGGACGTGTGAGTGATGAGGTTGAGCCGGTTCGTCCCGTCATAACCGTACACATAGCCAACCCCACGCTTGTCCCGCTGCGTGAGCATTCGACCCGCGTAGTCGTAGGTCTCGACAACGCCGGATGTGGCGTTCAGGGTGAAGGTGTCGTAGTAGGTGCTGTCGTAGTATTGGGCGGAAATCCAACTGGTTGAATCCGGGCGCGAGTCGTCATAACGACCTGTCGCGGAATTCCACGTGTAGTCATAGCTTTGGCCGTCGCTGCCATGCCGGGTGATCTTCGTATACCGCACTTGCCCGGGGCGCCGGAGACAGGGCGACGAACCGGGGACACATGCAAGCATTCGACCGATGCAGGGGACACCGTCAGGGCCTTCACCGCAGACTTCCAGAAAGTCAGGATTGGGCGTCATTGACAGCGTGTCGCCAAATGACCAGGTCCATCCTGGCCCGAAGCGATAGCCTCCGTAAGCCTTCGTGTACTTGCGGACAACAGAAAGATCGCCCGTGCTCGTCGTGAAGTCGACTTCCTCGAGGATCTTGTTGCCCGAAGCGATCACGACCGGATGCGGTGATGCGCAGTCGTTCTGAGTAGGAGTGTCATTATTGCTTTGGGAGGCTCGAGCGTTGCCACCGCTGCCCGAAATGAGGTCTCGCCATAACCGATTGCCACCATTGGGCATACAAGTCTTGGTTTTTCCGTCGGTGCTCGTCCTGACAAGCGTGGTGCCAGGTGGGCAATACCCAACGGATTGAACCCTTCCGGGTGTAGGTATGTCGTCGTTCGCTCGCGCCGTGCCAATCGGCATGCCTAGAAGCAGAAACAAAAAGACAGGCCAGAACGAGATCATGATGATCTTTTGGGACTTGCACATCACTCCGCTCCCTTCCAGCCCTCTGCAGGCCAGAGTCCATGCGTCCACCACCCCGGTGGGACACCCCTTGTGGCGAACCTACTCCTGGGAGGAGTGCCTTGGGAAGCGGTCAATCTGGTAAGCGTATGTACCTGTGTAGTCCGGCCTTGTCAGGAACTTCGCTTGTATGGAGTGAGCCCAAAACCCACTCCAGTCTGACTCACTCAGGACCTTCGCTGCGGTTGCGTTGTAGGACTTCCAGTGCTTGCGGCACGATCACACCCATACCGCGTTGCCTCGCCCATCAACCGGAACCTTGGAATCGTCCTATGCGCACATTGGTCATTTTTGTCGTCAGCGCGGTCCTGTTGGCGTCGTGCTCCATGGATCGCGAATCGACATTGGCCGCGCCAGGGAAGTACTTCGCATCCAACAAGTCGGGGGCATCAGCCGACTACGGGATCATCAAGTTCGGCAACCCTGACGACCACGTCATTACGGTGCACGGCTTCATGGATGACGCCGCTTCCTGCAAAGAGGTCGTTGAGGCATTGAACGCAAACGCCTGCAAAGAGACCAACGGCCAGCAATGCATGAATCCCTATTCGTGCATTGCCTTGAATGAGTAGCTGACGCATCGCTCGGCACTACACGCATTTACCAAACCCTGAACGCACTTGACGCCCATCACATTCGGGCGGAGGATCGCCTTGGGCGCCGACAGGGGTGAGCGCGCCGCATTCGTTAGGGGCCAGAAATGCGAATTCGGTATCGCAAGCCAAGCTTGAAGACTCTCTTGGGCGCGACTGCCGTCAAGAAGAAGCTTAAGCGCAACCTCGGGGTCTATCAGGTCACCCGCGTGCTGAATGCACCCGAGAACGCGAAGCGCCGGACAAAGCGAGCGATGGGGCTTGAGTCTTCGGCTGCGAAGCTTTTCCGCTTTACCGCAAAGCTATTCAAGTAACGCTTCCCGACCACCTTGAATATTCCCCGGAGGATTTATGGCTAAGAACGAGAAGACTTCGACCCATATCGCTTCGAAAGCGTCTGCAGTTCTTCGCAGCCCGAACTCAAGCAAGGCTGCGAAGTCTATTGCAGGCAGTGCCTTGGCACAGACCGGCACCGGAAAGACGACATCCCCCAAGATCGCAACCAAAGCATCAAAAGCACTGGATAGCAGTCAAACCGGTAAGGCAAATAAGGCAATCGCTGGAAGTGTGCTCACGCAGAAGCCAGGGAAGCGTCGATAAGCAACGACGACAAGGAGGAACAACGCATGGACATGATTCGTGTAAGTTCATCGGCCATATCAGCAATTGGCTACGACGAGCGGATGATGCGGATGCGCATTCGCTTCATACAGGGCGATACATATGACTTCTGCGGGGTTCCGGCACACATTTTTCAGGGCCTGCTGAACGCCAGATCCAAAGGCACCTACTACAACGACCATATCCGCGACAGGTACCAATGCTAATCCGCTCTTAGGTACCAAGAACATGCGCGCGAGATCGAAGGGGACTACAGGATTCTGGATAATCGGGGGCTTCATCCTGATTGTCGCAATGTGCAGGGCCGACAAGGATGACCACCGCAAGCAGGACACCACCCCAGTCATCCCCGCGACAACCTCGTCGCTACAGGCACAAGCACCAATAGCCGAGCCGGCTGAACCAATGTACGTTGCGACGAGTTCGCTCAACCAGCGTTCTTCTCCCAACGGAGCCGTAGTGGATAAGTCTACTGGTGGTGATTCGGTCCACGTATACGAACGCAGGAACGGCTGGGCCCGCATCACTCCTACGGGATCACCAGAACGCTGGGTGTCATCGAAGCTGCTCTGCTCAGGGCTTGGTTGCTATTCACCCAGGCCAAAACCACGCACCAACTACCAGCCAGCCCGATCCAACTATTCGAATAGCAACTGCCCCTGTTCGGGCAATCGGGTGTGCATTGGCCCTCGTGGTGGACGCTACTGCATAACCTCGGGTGGTCGGAAGCGATACGGCGTCTAGACCAACTTTCCAATCGTCATTGAATGGGAGCAACTAATGCCACGCATCACGCTTACTGACTTCATTGATGTAGTCACCAAGTCCGGTAGCCCGAAAGCGACAAAGGTGGCCCAACTTAAGAACAGGGATGTTTACGATCCTGCCACAGACTTCTACAAGGCCTTTCGCGAAGGGCTTGTGTTGATTCATAAGAACGGGGGCTCCAAGGACGAACTAGCCTCCTTGGCTAAGGGCCTTAAAGACCCCAAGAAGCTCGCAAACTACCCGCTTATGATTAAAGGCTACAAGAAGTGGTGGGGCAACAAGTCCCTAGCTTGGTTCAATCCGCCTGGAAGCACTTACTCACAGGCCGGCTTTGATGTAGCAGTGAATCCAGAAATCGGACTGACTATCAACGGTCAACGTCATGTGCTGAAGCTGTTTCTTAAAACGGATCCGCTCACGAAGACTCGGGCGGACCTGATCGTCACACTAATGGCGCACGTACTTGGACCCATGGATAAGACAGATACTGAGTTCTGTGTTATTGACGTTCGCAATGGCAAATCCTACAGCCATTCGTCTACTAGTAAGAATTTCAAGCCGATGGTAGATGCCGAGCTTTCATACATTGCTTCGCTATGGCCGCATGTCTAGTCCTGCACGTCCACCGATAGAACGGGTTTCGCACTGGTGCATCTAACAACAGCCAATGGCAGGAAGGCTCTCCTCGAGTTCCTTCGGAACCTGACACCTCAAGTTCTACTCGTGTCGTGCGCCTTTTACTTTTACGTGCAATGGTCCGCAGGGAAAAGCGTGTGGGCATTCGCTCTGTTTCTTAGCTTGACCGGACTCGCCATTATGGCCGCGTTTGCAAACATTGACTCCTTCTTGGAAGGCGCCTTCAGCCAGTCCGAATGGGTGGCAAAGCAACGCGATGACCTGGCTGATAAGGGCATTCTACGAAGAATTTTTCGCCTGACGATGCTGATTGCCCGACACAAGCCAGTTACGCTCATTGAACTAATCGTCGCACTGGTCGTGATCTATGGAGCGTCAATTACGCTGCTTACGACTGCTATCGCGACAGTCAAGCGGATGTACTCCTGACGCTGGCTGCCCTGTATGGAGTGCATCCAGCACATCCTCCACTTCGGCTCACTCGGGGCAGCGCTCCAAGCACCGTTCTAGGACTTCCATGCCCCGTAATGCGGATGATCCGCACCGACCAACAGACTTGGCATTGTTAAGTTTCAGATGTCCGAGTAATGCTATGCCCCGTCTTGCTATAAAGAGCTTTCGACGATCCATCCATGGCTTTCAACCGGACCGCATAGCCCAGCTCGAATACGTACCGATAGACTTCCTCGATATCATCAAGCTGCACTTCGAACTTCGCCCTACTATTGCCGGCTCGGGCTTCTGCCACACGGAACGTGTGCCGGCGTGTTACCTGATCTCGCTGCCTGTAGGGGTAAAGACGCTTTCCGTTCTTGTGTTCGAACCAGAACCGCGTACTGATTGAATCTGCTGTCATGGATCGAGTCGTGTAGGCGTAGGACGAGGACCATCCTCACTAAGATCATACGACAGAGCGGCGCATACGCGATGCGTCGCCCCAAGCGCTGGATCGATGCCCTACCCCCTTACGGATCAAGCACTACCGTACCGCACCAACGCCCCTGCCCGCTTCGGATGACATCCCTTAAGCCGGGGCCGACCAGTCTGGGCCCCGTAAGCTGGAGATACCCTTGATGTGACCCACTTCGGGGATGCGCCCCAAAGCGTACCAATCGCTCCCTGGCGCGTTCCGACACATGAAGCACTATCGGCGCGTCAGGCAAGACGGAACGCCCCAGGTGCGCTCTGGCTGCGGTCTAGCGGTCGCCTGCTGCTTTCGCTTCGCCCTGCAAAGCTGCGCTGCTGGTAGCAAGCTGGGCAATGCTGTCACTGGGGGCTTCGAGTCAGTGGTGAAGCCACAAGGATCGAACTTCCGAACTCGTCCTTGCGAACGACGCATTCCCCATTGAGCCTTACAGGGCCAAGTCCTTTCGGATCATCAGGATGACCGTTCCAGTCTGCCTTTGCATGCGCGCCTAAGTGGTCGCGAAGCCGAGGGCGAGCGATGTGCGTCGGGCTCGTTTGCGCGGCCAGGCGCTCAATCATATTGAATGCCGGTGAGCTTGCTACGACCGCTGATCTCGTGGGCGTCGGTACCCCGCGTGTACCTTTCGTAGCTCCAAACCGCATAGAGCGTATGGATGCCAGGGTTTTCAATGGCGTTCAGGTCACAGGCATAAAGATCCAAGAAAAGCTGTTCAAGATACTTGGAAATTCGATTGCTACATTCGTAAAAGCCCACGTACAGATGGTCGCTTCCGGCAAACTTGTGCTTGATGTGTTCTTTTACCCTTTCCTCAGCAAAACCCTTCCCCACGTAGACGCAACGCAATGTATGGGTATCGTGGTCATCGCATTCGTCGAAGTCGACCCATAGGTGGTAAATGCCGTTCTTATCATGCAAGCCTCGCACGAAGTCGTTGTGAGTCAAGTCCTCTAGCCGGAACTCTGGCACCAATGGTACGAGCGTGCCGAATTTGCTCTTATTGACTATCTCGTCCACCGTAGGTGGGTTGATAAGCTCGGCTGATGCCACCTTGTCAAATAGCGTGTAGTCAGGGTTCTGGCAATAGAAATCTTGGTCTTCACACTTCGGCATGGCTAGTCCTTTGGCGATCAACTAACTTCACAAAATTCCTTCTAGACGACAAGGTGTGGTCAGAAAGGAATGTCCTCGTCAACAAAATCGTCGAGGACGGGAAGTTTTGCGTTACGAGTAGTGATAGTTCTACTCACTTGCGCTGGCGGCTTGTTGAGTACGAACAATGAATCATTGTTCTCAATCCAGTTCCATGCGGCATCGGTCAGCTGGATAACGTCATGAAACCCCCATTCGCCTTCCTCTTGGCTAACTTGAGCAAAGGACTTTGTGGCCAGCCGGCGGATGGCGAGTTGGGCGCCCAATGCGGTCACGCCCTGCTTTTCGACTAACTGTTTTACATTTCGCAAGCCAACGGTTGCGA
Source organism: Pseudoxanthomonas sp. (assembly GCF_002863005.1). GTDB lineage: Bacteria > Pseudomonadota > Gammaproteobacteria > Xanthomonadales > Xanthomonadaceae > Pseudoxanthomonas_A. The sequence goes on along the minus strand of NZ_PKDG01000019.1, from coordinate 155,783 downwards.
GAGGCTGATCTGCTTCCGTGGCAATCGCTGCAACGACCACTACTTCGACATGTGACAAGCCGTGGACGCCGGATACAAGGTCGCTTTCAGCAGCTTGCTTCATGATTTCCGCTTTCGAAAGGCGAGCTTGTATGGTGCTGACTATCTTTTTCCCAAGTTCCTGAAAATCGCTTGCCGATTCCGTCTTGTAGGTGATGATGCTTCTATGTCGGATATCGAAAGGGAACGGAGTGTGTCGTTCCTCGGAGCAGATCATGATGACTGGCTTTCCCAATGCCATTGCGTAGCCAAGTTCATACCAAACATTCGGATTGTCCGACGTAATTTCAGCCAAACACGCAGAAGCATTCCGAATCCCATCCTCGATTGAAGCTATGAGGACGTCTGCTGATGGATCGCCATCAACGCGATAAGGTTCTAGGTCCGCAGCACGGATAGCTGGCTCAAAGCAGTCTTTGTAGCGCTTGTCGAACTTTGCCCGATCAAACGGCTGAATTACGAAGCATGTACCCATAAGTTAGGTTCCTAAGCTGGCCCGACTGCTTTCAAATCAACCCGCCTTGGGCTGGTGGTAGAGAAATGTTCGGCACAGAGTTGCTAATCAGCATCTTTGAGTAGTCATCACGACTACGCAGGACAATGACTCTCTCCAATGCGTTGGGTGAGCAGCGAAGCAAGTCCGTGCGATCTTCGTCCGATCCGTCGGAAATGGTGAGGTTGGCCCTGATCTTCGGCTCTTGGTTTAGGCGGTCTTGTTCGGTTGGGTAGGGCGCGGCTAACCATCGTCCGTACTCCAAAGCGGCACGAGAAGCATGCAAGCTTCCTCCCTTATGATCGGACTGAATCATCACGACACCCTGAGCAAGTCCGGCTTGAATCCGGTCGCGCTTAACAAAGAATTCCGGTCGCGGTTCAACGCCGAACCGATACTCGGAGACAAGCGCGCCTCCGTTGTCGAGGATGTCTTCTGCCAGACGTTGGTTGGTCTTCGGGGCCACGGCATGAAGGCCGTGGGCCATGACTGCCACGGTGTGGCCTCCCTTGTCCAAAGCCGCCTGATGAGCCAAGGCATCGCATCCTTTGGCTAAGCCGCTGACCACGCTCCACCCCTGTTCCACGAGGTAATGCGTGAGGCGCTGCGCGATGACTCCACCATGCGCAGTGGGCTCTCGCGTGCCGACGACAGCAGCCGACTTGCCTTGGTCCGAAGCGAATGCTCCCCGCACGAAAAGAAGGAAGGGATCGTCTTTTGTCGCAGCCAGTAAATGTGGATAGTGCGGATCAAGTGGCGAGAGAATTCGCGCGGAATACCTATTCGCTTCTTCGACTTGCCGTTCCGCTTCTTCTAGGGCGCGAGTCCATGCCGTGCCGTCGCGCAAAATGGTGGAATATGAAGGGAAATGATGGGACAGGCTTTCTTGACTCGCGTTCTCAAAGTTAATCATGCCTGCCATCTTGCGCAATGCGGCAGGACCGATACCTTTCAGCATCGAGAGGGCAAGAAGCTTGCCGGTGGAGGGGGAAATTTCGCTCACTGCAGCCTCAATGGGTCACTGATGTTCTGGGCGATACTGAAGCAGTCAACGGAGGTCGCACCGGCTGCCATGAGGTACTTCTTGGCGTACAAGAGCGTAGCGCCAGTCGTCGTAACGTCATCGATGACAAGGAACTTGCGGCCTCGTGCGGCATCTGGATTGATGACGTATAGATGATCCCGTACGTTGGCGAAGCGCTCCGCGGGGCTGAGATGATCTTGGCTTTGCGATCTAACGCCTGGACGGTACGCCAGTAAACCATGGTCGAACGTCAGCCTTAGCCTGTTCACAAGCGGAGCGTTGCCATATGAGGCCGCCAACTGGTTCACGAAGTAGCCGAGGCGATGCACTCTGTCGGGACGCGGCGGGATGCAGGTGATTACCAGTTCCGGGCCTGGGCCAATTGGGAATCCCGCAATCATACGGTAGTGGTTAGCAATGAAGCGCTGGACTGTCTGTATCCACTCATTAGGAAACTGGACGGATTCCTTATGTTGCTGGATGGACTGCGAGAGTCGGTGCCATGCTCGTCTTTGATCCAGCGATCTGTAGTCGGCGAAACTTCTTCCTGCCGTAGACACGACGTGTCGTGTTCGTTCATCGGGGAAGAACTTGCCAATCTCGTCATAACGTGGCGTTGCTATCGCTTGCTCGCCCTCCAACAGACATTCCAGATCGGGCAACGCTGGTGTTGGATTGGCTATACATGCTTGCAGTTCGCTTTGGTCATCCAGAATCGAGTCGGGCAGCAAGCCCATGCTGCGCCAATGTGTCTTCTCGTAGGTCTGAGGCCAACCCTGTTTGAATAGCGCCGCATAGCAACCCGCGTGATAAGCCGCGCGGATGTCTACATCGCTATCGCCAACCATCAAAACATGAGGAAGCGCGGACGTATCATTCATGCCTACCGCTTGCATGGCTCGATAGATCCCTTCCGCATTTGGTTTGCGGTTCTGGACATCCTCATAGGCGATGACCGCATCCCACTGGATGAGCACATATGCCTCAGCCAGAACGACATCGACGTAACGCCGGGGCGACCGGGTGAAGACCCCGATCTTTAGCCCTGCGTTGTTCAGGGTCAATGCTAGCAGTGTGACTTCGTCGATGAGGTTGCGTTGGCGGCTAAGAAATGCCGTGCGTACCTCTTGCGGGTATGCGTTATCAGTTCGATGTTTACCTGCTTCGCGCAACTCCTGCATATCGGAGGTATCGACAAGCGTTTGATCAAGGTCGAACAAACATAGGCGGATCATCCATTTCCCCTGCATCCCATTTAGATATGTGACTATCGCAAGGCTTCATTTCGTCCGCAACAGGTCACCCGCATAGGCGTATGAACGAGTGAGAAAGGCTCCCGGGATGGGGTCACCAGCCGTGGGGCCGTCCTGTATGGAGTTGGCGGGTAAGAGCTTCCACTTGGGCATGGTCGGGTAGCGATTCCAGCGCCGGTTCTAGGACTTCCAGCCCTCTGGGCGAGGATCATCCGCGTTTGACTGAGCGTCCGACCCTGTCACTACGGGTGTCAGGCGTGGTCGACGCACCTGGAGAAGGAAGCCTTCATTGACAACAGCTTCCGGTATCTGGTGGCTCGGAGGATATCGCCGTAAGGCAGCTGTAAGTCATTCGGTGATTCGCCCCAAACCGCACCAATCGCCGCCTGGCGCGATTCGTTGCATCGGGCAGCATTGGCTGCCTCAGGCATTACAGAGCGGCCCAGGTGCGCCCAGGTTGCGTCCCTCGGGGCACTGCAACTGCCCGTTATGCCGCCTTTTCGAGTCGGTGCTCATAGTACGCAGCGGGCCGATCATCAAGGATCGCCTGTAGCTCTGCCGGCGACCGTCCTTCAGGGGTCAACCATGCATCGATGTGCTCCGGCTTGATCTGGATGATCGTGCGGTCGTGTCCAGCTGCCGCAACCTCGGGCGTGGGATCGTCGGTTATTGCTGCAAAGGACAACAGATGTCCGTCACCGTCCGGAGACTCATTCCACAGGCAGGCAATGACCATGTCCTGCGCTGGCTTGGGCCGGAACTCCAGTACCACGTTCTCGGATGGCTCCCCCTCGGCCAGCGCCCGGTGCTCTATCAAGTGCCGCTCGACGTTTTCATAGAACGCCGTGACCACGATGATCCCGTGCCGGAGCCCGAACAGGTCAGACCACGTCTTCGGGATACTGTCGCGTCGGGCGTTATAGGTCCCCGGATACTTTCGTTCTATCGCTTCGTTCCAGCCCGGTAGCCGGCACTGGTAGCGCATCGGCTTGATGACCTTGCGTCCACCTTCCATGACGATCACCGGGGCGTAATTCCCCGGGAAGAAACGGGCATCCCGGGCCTTGGGCTCGGTACGCTGCAGGTCATCAAGGTCCAACTTGATCTTGCTGATCTTGTCGGTGGCGATCCGGACGTCTTCTTGGGCCTTCTTGGTGGTCTTAGTCAGCAATGACCTTTCGGCGTCGGCAAGCCGCTTCTTCTGCTTGAACAGTTCCTGCTGTAGTTCCGTTTCCCGTGCCGCGCGCTGGGCGAGAAGTTCCTGCCAGATACGCTGGGCTTCGGGTTCGGGTCGGTCCCGCAGCCAGTCTTCCATTGCTTTGGGGCGGCGCTTCTTCTTGGCGCGGTCCGGGGCCGACCAAACGTTCATGGCGAATTCTTCAAGGCTCATCGTCGCCCCGAAGTGCCGAACGTACTTGTCGTAGTCGGCTTGGATCATCGCTGAATAGCACATGGGGGTATCCCTTGGGCTGGTCTGCTGACTATACCGAGCCGAACGTTAGTTGTTGGCGGGCAACGGCAGTGTAAAACCGTCAGTCAGGATGACCAAGGATTCCAGCTTGTCGAAGACAAGCAGGTGATCTTCGGGTGCGGTTAGATCAAGGATGCCATTCGCCTCGGCTGCGAAGGCTTCCTGCCGGTCCGATGGTTGGACAGTTTCGTACATGGAAGGCAATCCGGTCCTGATGGCAGTGACCAGCGCTTCGATCTCGGGCAGGGTTAGGTAGGCCATGTGTGCCTATCATCCGGGCGACTATCTCAGAGGGTGAGATCGGCTGCACCAGACTTGTCCGGATGGACGACGCCCCCATGCAGTGGATCCACTTGGAACGCTACGACCAGCATTGGTTGAAGATCGATGGTCGGGAAGTTGCCCTGATTTCCAAGCGTGTACCCGGTGACTGGCTGGTGCACGTGAACCGGCATAGGGAGTGGGAGCCCGGCATACGGTGTAGCGGTGTATCGCCTACGGTGTCCCATGGCAAAAAGATGGCCGAGCGATGGGCACGGGTGAACTTGGAACGATTGCGGGCTGAGATCGCAGCCTTGCCTCGTAGGGCTGGGCTGCCCGCGCTGCCAGTTGGTGAACCGAGGGTGTGGGTTGCTGAGCCGCCCGAGCCACCAATGCGTGCGGGCAAGCCCAAACGACGCAAGCGTCGCCGGTAGGTTTTTGGGCGTGACAGGCAATGCCGTTGGTGTAAAGCGAAACATGGCCTGGCACTTCATACAAGGACGCGGCCGCAACGCGACTCTTTGCCCGGCAAGGCTTGGGTGAAGACTGGCCACCATCAAGCGGATCACGACATTGCCGCGCGATGTGAGTCCGCATGGGGATTCCTTGATGTTGGCTTGTATGGACCAAACTCCAAAAGATGCGAAAAGCGCATGTTCCCCGAACGCGTTACCAATCAATCCGCACGTGAACGAGTCGCCGCGCGGGTATACTTGTCGCCCCGCAGGCACGCATGATCATCTTCGGACGCCGCATCCAGAACGCAACGAGAAGCGCTACAAGCGCGACTGGATTCCGTGATGTAGACCTGTAGCTCTCAGGGTAAGAAAGCCGCTTCAGAACTCCGTACGGGGCTCTAAAACGGATCCCGGAAGCTGGATGTCAGGGATGAAATTTACTCCCCTGTTTTTTACTGTTCTTACCACTACCGGAATCAAAAATAATGCGCGGCCCGAAGGGACGCGCAGTGGTCCGCAAGGACGAGGGCCGAAGGCCCGAGTACAGCGGACCGCTAACGTGTGCTTCCCCACCGGGATCGTTATGCGCGCTGTTTATATTTTATAACTCTGTATTTCTAACGGTTAGGTATAGCTTTTATGGGGCGCGTTACAGACGGCTTGTAACGCAGCCGCGAGCGAAAAAGACCGTGACACCCATGTCGGCGCGTCACGGTCCCGGACCTACTTGGTAAAGCTTCCGGACTGCTGCGATTACCCAGCCCGGTAACGGTCCCGGCAAGTCACTACTTCGGCGAGATATCAGACTTTTCCACGTCGACCGGCTTCTGCCCCGCATCGTCAACCAAGCCCTGCCAGTCAGCATTCTTCTGGCGCTCACGAAAGCGACGCTGCCGGTTCTTATTGACATCCCGTTTCCATTGGCGACGGGGGTCATCCGTGCCAAACGCGTTGATCATGTCATCGCGCACCTTGCGGTCGAACCCCAAGCACTCGCGCCGCACAGGGCAGACCTGACACGCAGACCCTTCCTCCGTATCGGGGAAGCCGAGGCATCCGGGGATGTAGCGAACCATAGGTTCCGCCTGTTCGACGGGCACTTCATCAGACAATGCGCGCGCAGCCAGCACCAGCTCTTCACCGAACATTTCCTTGGCACGCTGGACTGTGATCGCCTTCCGGACACACAGATATTCCGACAGCATCGCGGCCGGATCAGGTGCCCTCTCGACGTCAGACTTGATGTAGCGCAATACCGTTTCCTGCACTTCGTCTCCGCGATATGAAGCGGCAAAGAAGCGCGGGTCCCAGTCAGCCGACAAGAAGCGCTCCCCGCATTCCTTACTGGACGCGACATCCTGCAGCCTCGGCAAGGTCAGTTTTCCGTAGAGCTGATTGGGGCGCGGAGGACGCTGCCACTTGTCGTTCACCAGCAGGCCGTCCATCACCACCTTGAAGAACAAGTCGTAAGGCACGCCAGCAGCATCTGCATACGCGCGCGCTTTCCACAAGGCATTCATGATGCCCGGATCGTTTGCAGCGAAGATCGGATTAATTGGCCGCTTCTTGGTGACGTCTTCATCGGGAAATGCCCTGGCATAGGCTGCGAGATATGCCTTCTCGTACTCACGGGTGAAAAGCTCCGTGCGTTCCAGTGGCGTCATGTACCAGTATGCAAGCCAAGCCATCCCTTGAAGGTCGGGTTCCGACTCCAGCTGCTTCTTTTCGATCCAGCTACGGACCAGCTTGGTCTCGCCGATCTTACGATCCGAGCCCTTTGGCAACGCCCGGATTTCGGCCAGTTGCTTGACGCGATTGAAGCCGGCCAGTTCTTTACCCTTCATGGTGTCGCTCCTACGTATACCCTCGTATCGGGGCGACACCTATTCTGTACATCGGAACCAACCATTCCAGCGAATTCTTGCGGGATGCCGCGGGCGCTTCAATCCGCTGTAAAAACCGGCTTTTTTGCGGTCCGTAAGCTTTTGAACAATAGTTGATGTTGCATCCTATATTGGGTAGATTCGCCCGATGGAACTTACCCGCGTCCTCTTGAAGAAGCAGATCGACGAACGAATCGATGGTCTTTTCGCCATTGAACGTGAGTTGCGCGCCATGCTGGATCGGAAGCTGGCGCCCTTGGGCGTCACTTACGCCCAATACGCCATGTTGCGATTCATTGGGGAACCAAGGGGCGCTGTAACGTCGGGGCCGGACAACGTGGTCCGGGCGACTGATGTCACTGATTACTTTGGCTTTGCCCTGCGCACGGTCACAGTGACGGTGAACCGCTTGGTCAACGCTGGTCTGGTCCGTAGGCGCAAGTCGCCCTCGGATGGTCGGGTGCAGGAATTGCTTCTTACGACAAAGGGCCAGAAGCTGCTTGACGAGGCTCGGGTGCCATTTCGTCAAACGACGGAAATCTTCAAGGACTTGCCTGGGTCACACTGGGAAAGGCTGTGGCACACAATCCCCAGCATCCTGCTGGTGATCGCCAAGCAGAACAAGCGCGACGAGCGCGTACAACGCGGGAAGAGGGGTTAGCTGCGCTTTACCTTGCGCTCTGCGTCTTCGGCTGCCTTCGCTAAAGCCCGGTACGACGACTTCGATTGGTTGGGGGCGACTGGCTGCAGATCAGTCCCGCAGTGTTTGCAGACGACAGCCGCTGCCCTCACGGTTTCCGCACACTTCGGACACGTCCGAGTAGGCAGGAACGATCCACCCGCAGCGAAGATCATCCCGAGACCCAGGACTGCGGCAATGCCCCCACCGATGATCCATGGGATCATCTTGTCACGGGCTTCGCGTAAGTCTTCGCCGTCGGCCCTGTGGTTGATGCGACGCCATGCATTGTCTGCAAGCGTGGCTGCAACGCTGGCATTGGTCGCACGACGATCAAGGGACATCCGGTTCATGCCTGCACCGGCAGCAATCGCCAGCCCCAGCACGAAGACGACCAAGCCCATCTTTCCGAAGTTCATAGTTGTCGCCTCAGAAGCCCGTAGGCGTGACTTGGTAGATGCCTTCGCCCACCACGGCTAGGCGCACCTTGGTACGGCTGCCAGGTTCAACCACATGTGACGTTTCGCGTGTATGGGCTGCTTTGCTGGCCCAGGAACACATGCCTTCGCCCGCTGGGCCCGCCCCGAGGATGCGGCTGCCCGCTGGGACCGTCAGGGTCGTCGTTTCGCCCGTGCGGACGTGCGCCGTCAGCTTCCCATCCACGTAGAACGCCATGGGGCAGCCCTTGGACTGGAAGCCCTCGTCGCGCAAGACGATCAACTGCCCGCTAGGCCCGTCGATGGGTTGGCTGTAGGTAAAGACGCGATCAGCTGGGACCGGCTTGGCGTCGGTCAGGGCAACGGGGCTGGTTGCGCAGGCTGCAGCCAACGCAGGTATCAAGCAGAACAGCGCGAAACGCTTCATAGGTAGACCCCTTGGTCGACGGATCAAGGGCTTAGCCGGTCGTTGATGCATCCCCTTGCGACCGACCCAGCCCCGTGGTTTGCTATATACCGCTACGGTAATGGATGTCGTCAACGGAGTACATGGGTCATGCTTTCGAAGGTTCACACACCGTTACTTCCGCTTGTCCCAGCCCGACACGATCACGGCGACATTCGCCAAGCGCCTAAAGGAAGCCCGTGCAATGCGGGGTCTTTCGCAGCGCGCGCTGGGGGCGCTGGTGGATAAGGATCAGTCCAAAGACAAGGGCGCAGTCCGGATCAACCGGTACGAACAACAGGTCAACCGTGCTGACATGGAATCGGCTGCAGCGCTCGCAGAGGCGCTGGATGTTCCCGTGGCGTACTTGTTCGCCGATGACGATCAGCTGGCGAAGCTGATTCTGGACTATTGGACCCTGGCACCAGACCGGCGGGCGGTTCTGGGCAAGACGGCAGCGGCACTGAACTTGGGGAAAGGCGAGGATCTTCCCTAAAGATGAGTTCTTTGATTGCAGCAACTTGTGTCGAAGATCGGGGGAAGGATGGCCAGGTTTGGATTTCGACAGATCGACTATCGTGACTTGGCGATGTTTTTGCAGGATGGCGAGATCCGGTCGAAGAATCATCTACATGCGCAAGCATGCCACCAGACCAGCCATGCGAACCTTGTGCAAATGCGAGGCGAGCCGGTATTCACTTTGCCCCATGGGGGCGTCGTGAACGACTACGTTGCGTTGTACTTCTCCCCTGTGACCGGCTTCGCGTACTCAGTACACAAAGGGAAGACCAACGTGATCGCGCCAGACGGTCGCGATCTGGGGGTTTCTAGCGCGGCATCACGGATATTCCTTGTAGTGAATGTCGCTGAAGTCGTCGCAAGCGGACTGCAGGTGTCATTCAGCAACTCGGCCCTGAACAAGCAGGCGCCACAGCCGGTTGTCATTGATGACTATGGACGTTTGCCGACCCACGTGAATTGGGCGCTCTTCGACGAAGCTCCACTAGTTTGTGCAATTCCGGAAATTGGCTATGCGGGCGTGCATGGCTGGTGCCAAGACAAAGACTCGCCACCCAAGTATCAGGTCCGGTCATCTTCTCGCATGGCGGAATTGCTGGTGAAAGATGCGCTCCCAGTTGATTTGATAGCCTGTATCGTCGTGCCATCAGAAGCCATCTTCCAAGCCGTGAGTGCTGTTGCGCATCAGTACGGTTTTCGCGGTCAAATCGTTAAGAAATCCGGTTGTTTCGTATGAGTATTCGTTTCATCCACGGTGACATGTTCAAGTCGAGGGCGGAAGCCATCGTCAACACGGTGAACTGTGTTGGAGTTATGGGAAAGGGTGTGGCCTTGCGATTCAGGACCGAGTGGCCAGAAAATTATCAGGCTTACAAGAAAGCCTGTGATGAAAAATGGCTTAGGCCGGGTCGTCTACTAGTGTTTCGTAGGGGTGACCTGCTGGATGACGTTGTGCCAAGGTATCTAGTCAACTTCCCCACGAAGGTGCATTGGCGCAACAAGTCGGAAATCTCCTATATCGAAGATGGGCTCGACGCCTTGTTGGTTGAGATTAGGCGATTGGATATCAAATCCATAGCGATGCCCCCTTTAGGTTGTGGCAACGGCGGATTGGATTGGCGCGATGTTCGTCCGATCATTGAAAGGAAATTGGCAGATATCGTGGGCGTTGATATCCAGGTCTACGAGCCTGTGCCTCGCATTGATGCCCCAGAGTACGTCAATGTCGCATCGCGTATGACACTGGGTCGTGCGCTTTTCCTCAGCGCAATTTCGTGGTTTGAGGGCCATGGCGACGGTGCGGTAGATCGGCTCTCCCTACAAAAGATTGCGTACTTCCTACAGGTGCTTGGCGTACCCTTGAACCTGGAGTTCTACAGCAGCCTTTACGGCCCCTATTCGGACGTCCTCAAGAGTTCATTGATGAAGCTGGAGGACATGCGCTACATAAGCGGAATGCGTTCGCAAGATAGGAAAGTGCATGTCACGGCTGCGGGATTCGCAGCTGCCGAGCACTATTTGGCTGCTGAAAAGGCCGACGTTGACGTGATTCGACGACTCGAGCACTTGGTCAACGGATACGAGAATCCTTATGGCTTGGAGCTATTGTCAACGATCCACTACCTTGCCCAGAACCGGCGGATTGCAAATGGGGCCGAAGAAATCGTCTTGTCGCTGACTAGCGGAAACGAGAAGCGCCGCAATCTTTTTGGTCATAGTGAAGTCCGCGTAGCGTACGACAGGCTGAAGGAAGATGGCCTTATCGACGAGCAGCCTAGAAAGCAGTAGTCATGCGTTACCCAGCAATCTGGTCATAGCTGCTTGGCTGGCCAAGGTCCGCTGTCCATTTGGTAGTTGAAGTTGACGATGGAAGCTTCAAATGCCAGCGACCAGCAGCCATTCGTCGTTGGACGAGGGCCTTGTAGGTTTCTGGTGACGGAGCTGGGGTAGGGCGCTGGTGGCGTCGTAGATTGCACAAGCGGCAGGCCGCGACAACGTTGACAGGGGTGTTTTTGCCTCCGTCCTGCCGCGCGATCAGGTGTTCTGCGGTGCACTGATACCAGCGACCTAACTTCGACGGCAGGCCAAGTTCGGTTGGAGATCCTTGCCACATCGGCTGGTCGCAGTAGTAGCAACGGCCATGCTGGGCTTGAAAGGCGTGCTTACGAAGGGATCGAAGGCTCATGCGGGCTCCAGGTAGGGAATCCGGTTTCCCGTTTACGGGAGAGATCCGGGACCTGGGCTTGAGCCATGTCAGGCGACAACACCGACGCTTTAGCGAAGCGGCAAGCGCTTTATACGACCCTCCGACTCGGGCTGCAAGAGGTCACGCAGCCAGCTTCTCCACAGCCGCAGCCAGATGCTCGGGCCCCAAATGGGCGTAGCGCAGCGTCATGCTGATGTCCGCGTGGCCCAATAGCTCCCTGACCGTATTCAAGTCGACACCTGCCATGACCAGCTTGCTGGCGAAGTGATGTCGCAAGTCGTGAAAGCGGAAGCCCGTGATCTTGGCCGTCGTCAGCAGTGAACCCCAGCCCTTCTTGACGTCCTGCGGTTCGAACACCTGCCCTACCCCGTCAGACTGCTCGCGCCACTGGGTCACGACGCGTAACGCTTCGGCGTTTAGGGGGATATGACGCTGCTTGCCGCTCTTGGCGTTGCGGGCTTGCACGGTGATGACCTTGGCCCCGAGGTCGATATCGGCCCATTCAAGCGAAAGCAGTTCACCCCGACGCATGCCCGTGTTCATTGCAAGGAGCACCACGGGGGTCAAATGGTTCGTGTAGCCATCTTGGGGTAGATCGGGCAGTACGGCTTGACCGTAACGCCGACGGTCAGCATTGGCGTTCGCCCTGCCCTGTACACCCCGCTTGTCGCGCGCTGTAAGTGCAGCACGCAGCCGCGACTCTTCGTCGGGCGACAGGAAACGGACCACTTTGCGGCCCTGCACCGATTTCTGGCGCATCCCCAGCAACGGGTTCCGCTCCAACAGACGCCATTCCACGGCATACGACAAAGCCGCCCGAAGCGTCGCAAAGTCCCGATGGGCAGTAATGCGTTCAACAGGGCGCTTGCCGTCTACGGGCGTCAGGCGATCGGACCACCAGCGATTAATCGTCGCCACGTCGATATCGGACATGGAGCGGTCTAACAGGTCCGGAAAGTGGGTCTTGATCCGCATGACGTACTTGCTACCCCGGCGAAGCTCAGTGGCAGCCCAAGGGGCGTAATGGTCGTCAAGGAACTCCCGCAGGGTGCAGGCCCGTTGCTTGATCGTCGCCAGTGCCGGTAAGCGCTGCTGGACGGCCTCAGCCACTGCCTGCGACGCGTGCGCCCGGGCCTTCTCCAAGGACAGGTGTTCAATCGAACCGAGCGTACGACGCTTCCCATGCGCCCAGGTGACAACCCAAGCTTTGTGCCCACTGGGCTGGACACGCAGGATCAGCCCCCTAACGAGGATATCCCGCATTTCGTAGGGCTTGGGCTGGGGCCGGGCTTGGGCGACAAGACGCTTGGTCAGGGTGATACGCATGTTAGGCACCGATGTAGGGTCGATGCCCAGAGCGTAGGATGGCCCGGCTTACGGTGTTTGGATGAGGAACGTCCGCAAGAAGGGGCCTTACAAGATGCAGCCCATCAGGTGAAATTGACTGGACTCACTGCTTCTTCTTCCGTCGAGCGCTTGACCTTTCAAGCTTCTTAAACACCTTCCGCATCTCGGCTGCAACAGGGGCTAAGCCGTCGGTTATGCGCGCAAGTTCATACAGCTCAATTCTGCTCCGCCATATGGTGACTTCCGTGCCGGCGCGCAGCGTCATATGCGAGCAGGAACGGTCCAACTTTCCACCTACATCGCGAGCCACGAAAATCGTCATGTTGGGCATGTGCAGGATGTAACAGGGCGGCGTCGCATCCTGATGCAACGCGGGATCCATCGATACCGCCCCCAAATCGCCTCTAATGATTCTTATGAATACTTCCGGGCCGTCATCAACGGTTGGCCTTCCATCCAACAGCCTATTGGCAGTCCATTGGGTCAACTCACTTACAGGCACATCCGGCGTGTGATTAGACAGCGCAGCGCGTAGCACCGTTTGCAATGCGAAGGTATGAAGCTTGGAGGCATCAGCCCGGAGGGTTGGGAGGCTTATGGATTCATGCCGAAAGCCAACAAGACCCTCCAGCTTGAGAGCCCTCCTGCGAAAACGGATACCTTCATCGTCGAACGGATGAAACAACTGTTCGCACCTGATACAGACGATTCTGTCGCGAAGCCCTGCGGTCGCTATGACGACATGTCCGCGCTCCGGCTTAGCCGCGACAAGTTCGCTACCAGCCGACTGTTCGCGAGTCATAGACGCTGGATAGATGTGGCTATTCGCCAGCTTCTCTGCGACGCCACCGCACATACCACAGACGGGCACCCTTGCCTCCAGCCTCTACCCAATCCCGACCCAATGCCCAAACGAAGTCAGCCCGGAAATTTAGGGAACTTCTCGTTGGGGTGCCTTGCCTTCCATTCCTTGTAGGCAGCGGTCCCTTCCCAAGCCGTAAAGGCACGGGGCGGACGACCTCGGCCGGTCCACGTTTCATGCGTGTGCGGCAGCCAGTACTTGGGAGCCACTTCCTTACTCGCGACTGCCTTCTTCAGCTTGGCCGGGCTGCTGGCACCGACAGCAGTAACGATCTCGGCCTTTTGCTTGGCTGTGAACAAAGTCCCGTATTGGGTCAACAACCCCATGATCTCGGAATAGGCGTCGGCCGACTGTTGCTGGCGTAGCTGGACTTCCTGTTCTTCCAGCTTGCGGAGTTCCTCCTCCAACTTGGCCTTGGCCGTGGCGATGGAGTCGAGGGTTGGCTTCGTCATTCAGATGTGACCTTTCGTGATAGGCCCCGAAGGGCACGGTGTTTACCGCAGTCTATCGGATTGGATACCTGACTAGCCGGGCTCAGCCCCCGCGTGAGTACAAATGCACTGTGCCACCACGCTGAATTTTGCCAAGGATTGGAAGCCGGCACTAAGCCAACTTACGCCCGGAACCCTTGATTTCATGCTTGGATACATATCATCCGTGTTGGCTGGAAACACCTGAAAAAACAAAGGCCCGCATTTGCGGGCCTTGTGCAATTTAGCGATTTACGCTGATTCGCGTGTATTCCCGGAAGCGTTACGAATGCGTCGGTCTTTCGCCGGAGCCGGCAGGCGCACAGGAACCCGCCCCCTCGCCCCCCCCTGACGGCAGCCTTCGGCCAGAAGCGGACATCAGGAACGCCTGAGTTAAACCGCGCCGCGAAGCGGCGTCGGCTTGAATGAATTGTTAGAACTCTCAGGCTACGTTCTTCACAACCCATCGCACGCCATCAACCAGTTCTTTGGCCTGCTCCGCGCTCGGGTCAGCTGCCTTCTTATGCGAACACATGTTTCGAATGTCCGCGAGGTACGAGATCTTGCGCCACACGGCCGTTTCGTAGATCCCTGCAGCCTTCAGCGGATCATTCAAATCCGCAATTGTCGGCGCCTTCTTTGCGATCTTGATTCCATGGCCATCTGCAATCTTTTGCAAGTGCGACTCGAGTATCACGCCGGCGAGGGCACCAGCAGCACGAATGTTGACCTTTAGAAGCGCCTCTGCTGTAGCCACCTCATCGTCCTGTAGTTCAGCGAGAAGCGTTCCCTGAATATCGTCAAGGATCGTCTCGGAGCGTTCGAGTACTGACTTCAATATAACGATTTGGTTGTACATGCCACGCGCAGCCTGGCCGCGCGTATCGAAGTCTCTAAGATTGTACGCACCTGGCGCAACGCCCTTGATGTAGTCATGAATTACGTACGTTCCGTACCCCAACGATTTCCTCTTTGGATCGGCTTCGTAATAGCCGCGGAATTCGTCAAAACGATCAGGCGCAAGGAGCTTCATAGCCTTCAATGACCTTGAGTACCAGGACTGGTAGTCGATGGTGATGTCTGGCGACTTCTTGGTGTCAGAGAACTTCTTAAAGACCTCGGCGCCTTGCCTCAGGAGCTCAGACAGCTCGGCTTGAATCTTTTCCTTTGCGCCCAACGTAATTTCCCCCTGAGAGTTCTAACGCCTGAGTTAAGCCGGCCCGCACGATGCGGTTCCGGTCGGCCCGAAATCGCAAAGCGGGCTCGGCTTGAACGAATTGTTAGCTCACAACGCTGATGCGCGATCTGCCTCGCCGTAATACATAGTACTGAGGATGAGCTCATTGATGCTTGGAGCTTGCATTTTTCGCACGATGGTCATAGTTGGGCCGAAGGTCTCAACGAACTTCCAAGACTGCGTTGGATGCCAGTATTCGCTTTCCGCTTTCGCCGAGGGCTTCCCGGATTCGAGCTTCTTTTGAATTGCATGGACTATAGCCATGGGGGCATGGTGGTGAGATGGCATCTCAACTTCATACAGTTTTATGCTTTCTCTTGACCATTGCTGCTTTAATGCGAACAGATAACAGAAATCTAAGCTTTCACTTGCGAACAAGCAGATGGCGCGCGAGGGTGCGTCGGCTGGCTTTGTCGCCTCGAGTCTCTCTACGGCATCAGGATAGAAAGTGCTCTCTACTTTTGCTTCGATTGTTTCTCCGATCGAATAGCTGTTCAACGTCGCATGGTAAAGAGGCACCTGAATCTCCACTTGTGAGCTAACTACCTAATAGCCGGATCCCGGTGTCCGGTTATACGACTATCCACAGCGCACCGTATGGTGGGCTATCCCCTTGATACGGTTGATCTTAGGGCGGCTCGGTCCCGCTAACAAGCCGATGTGTAACCGGACCCAGCAGGGTGCAAAGCATGCTCCCCGGCGGATGTCCGCGTTGGGGTCGGAAACCGTCAAATGGCCGAAGCCGGGACTAAGCCAACTCGCATGCGATGCGTCGATTTCCAGCTTGGACGGTCCTCGTCCGCATTGCTGGGAAACACCTGTAAAAACAAAGGCCCGCATCTGCGGGCCTTGTTGGGTGTTGCTTGTAAGTGTCGCTTCGGAGCTGCGCTGGAGGCATTACGAATGCGCCGCTCTACCAACTGAGCTATTCCGGCGGAGCCGCGAATTTTAGGGGCTGGGGTATCCGCGGTCAATCCGCAGAGTCCGGCGGGCGCCGCTGCGGCGCGCATGGACTCCGATTCTTACCCGCTGCACCCTCGACGGAACCTGCCCACAACAACGGCCCCGCATCGCGGGGCCGTCTTCTTGCATCAAACCGCCAACATCCAGCCGTTAGCCGTTGCCAACGCTCTCGCCCGGCGCATCGCTTTCGTGCGTGCTGATGCGGAAGCGGCTGGCCAGGTGGCGGCGGGCTTCGTCCAGGCCCTTGCCCTTGCCGGCGACCTTCAGCACGCCGTAGACCTCCAGCGCGGCGGCCATCAGGTCGCTGCCCAGGGCCATCTCGGTGTCGGTCAATCGCTGGTAAAGGTGGGCGATGCGCAGGATGCGCGGGCGCAGCTGGTCCAGCGTCTGCTGGTCGCGACGAACGCCCTCGATGTCGAAGTCGCGCGCCATGATGCCGGCATGCTGCTCGGCCACGTTGAAGGCCGCGCGGCAGAAGGCTTCCGATTTGTCGCCCATCTTGATCAGGCCGCGCCGCTGTTCCGGCGTCAGCGAGATCAAGCCCGCCAGGCAGGCTTCCATCTGGGAGATGGCGGCATCCAGCGGATCGAGGATAGTGGTGTCGATCTGCAGGTCCACGAGGTTCTGACTCATTGTCGCTCCTTGATTCCTTGTCAGGTGAGGCCGCCGCATCCGACGGCATCGCCACGCTAACGCGATGCGCGCACGCTTCCAAGCGAGTCGCGACGGAAAATGACTCACAGTTGAGGGTGCACGCGGCTTACGCGCATGCACGGGCAGCGTCGCCGCGCCTCATGTATGAGAAATCGAACCAGCAAGGTGCGCGCGCGAGGTTTTCAGCTGAGATGACGAGGATGTTTTCCCCGATGACGCGGCGTTGAGGTGAGATGACGAGGAAAATTTCCCCGCCGCCGGACCTTTGAAGTGAGATGACGAGGAAATTTTCTTCGACGCCCAGGCTCTGAAGTGAGATGACGAAGAAATTTTCTCCGTCAGCGAGGCTTTCAGGTGAGATGACGAGGCTTCATTGTGAGCGCGCGAACCGGGAAGGTGCGCGCGTGCGGCACGGAAGGGCGGTGGCGAGGAAATTTTCCCCGGCATCGAGGCCCGGAGGTGCGGCAGCGAGGAAATTTTCCAAGGTCGCAGCGTGCGATGCGCGCCGCATCGACCGGTTCCGGCCCGCGGCGTCCCGCGAAGGATGCCTGCCCCGCTCGGGGACAGAGGCTCAGCCGACCAGCTGTAGCCGCAGTTCCTTCGGCAGCGCGAACACCATGTTCTCCGGTTCGCCGTCCAGTTCGCTGACACCGGCGGCGCCGAGATCGCGCAGGCGCTGGATGACGCCGTCGATCAGTACGTCGGGGGCGGAGGCGCCGGCGGTCACGCCGATGCGCTGCTTGCCGTCGATCCAGCGCGGGTCGATCTCGTGCGCGCCGTCGATCAGGTACGACTCCACGCCGTCGCGCTCGGCCAGCTCGCGCAAGCGGTTGGAGTTGGAGCTGTTCGGCGAACCGACCACGAGCACCAGGTCGCACTGCTTGGCCAGGTCGCGCACGGCGTCCTGGCGGTTCTGCGTGGCGTAGCAGATGTCGTCGTTCTTCGGCCCGTGGATGGCCGGGAAACGCGCCTGCAGCGCCTGGATGATGCCCACCGTGTCGTCGACCGACAGCGTGGTCTGGGTGGTGTAGAACAGGTTCTCGGGCTGGCTGACGTCCAGCGTGGACACCTGGTCGATGTCCTCCACCAGATAGATCTGCCCTTCCCCGCCTTCGCGGTTCCACTGGCCCATCGTGCCTTCCACCTCGGGGTGGCCGGCGTGACCGATCAGCACCACGTCGCGCCCGGCGCGGCAGTGGCGCGCGACTTCCAGGTGCACCTTGGTGACCAGCGGGCAGGTGGCGTCGAACACCTTCAGGCCACGGCGTTCGGCTTCGTGGCGCACCGCCTTGGAGACGCCATGCGCGCTGAAGATGACCGTGGCGCCATCCGGCACTTCGTCGAGTTCTTCCACGAAGATCGCGCCGCGCTGCTTCAGGTCGTCGACGACGAAGCGGTTGTGCACCACTTCATGGCGCACGTAGATCGGTGCGCCCAGCGTTTCGATGGCGCGCTTGACGATCTCGATGGCGCGGTCGACACCGGCGCAGAAACCACGGGGATTGGCGAGCAGGACGTCCATAGAATCCGATAGTACCGAAGGCGGGAAAATGAAACGCTAAACGTGTTGCCGGTGCCGATCCCGCATGGCACCTACGCCCCTCTCCCCTCCGCGGGAGAGGGGAACGGGGTGAGGGAAAACCACCGCGATGCCCGTAGTGTGGGCCTTGGCCCACCGTGTTGATGCATCACCGAGTGGCGAGCCAAGGCCCGCTCTACGCGGCCTTCTTCTTGCCGTCGAACAGGCCGAACACCGCAATGCCGATGGCTCCGCCGACGACCGCGCAGTCGGCGATGTTGAACGCCGGCCAATAATGGTCGCGCCAGTGCCACTGGATGAAATCGATCACGTGCCCGTGGATCTGGCGGTCGATCACGTTGCCCAGCGCGCCGCCGATCACCAGCGCGTACGGCAGCGCCTGGCGCCAGTCGCCCCGGCGCGTGCGCGACAGCCAGTAGCCCAGCAGGCCGCTGATGCCCACCGCGAGCACGGTGAAGAACCAGCGCTGCCAGCCGCCCGCCTGAGCCAGGAAGCTGAATGCCGCGCCGGTATTGTAGGTGCGGTACCAGTTCCAGAAGCCGTCGATCACCGGGATGGCGGTGTATTCCGGCAGCGACGCCAGCACCCAGGCCTTGGACCACTGGTCCAGGCCGATCACCACCGCCGACAGCAGCAGCCAGAGCAGCGCGTTGGGCTTGGGGGCGGCCGTCATCAGAACCACTCCCGGGTTTCGCCGGCGCCGTCGATGTTGCTGACGCAGCGGCCGCACAGTTCCGGATGCTCGGCATGCGCGCCGACATCGGCGCGGTAGTGCCAGCAGCGCACGCACTTGCTCTTCGTGGTCGGCGTCGCAAGCACGAAGACCTCGTCGGCGCTGACTTCGGAGACGGTGACGTCGCCGCTGATGAAGAAGAAGCGCAGTTCTTCCGCCAGCGGCTGCCACTTGGCGGCCGTGGCAGCGTTCACGGACACCGCGATCTCCGCTTCCAGCGCGGCACCGATCAGGCCGTTGGCACGCATTGGCTCCAGCACCTTGGCGACCTGTTCGCGCAGGGCCAGCAGCTGGTCGAAGTCGGCGGCGTTCAGGGCGGCGTCGGCCGGCAGCGGCGCCAGGCCGTCGTACCAGGTGGCGAACAGCACGTTGCCGGTGCGCTCACCGGGCAAGTAGCCCCACATCTCGTCGGCGGTGAAGCTCAGCACCGGCGCGATCCAGCGCACGAAGGCCTCGGCGATGCGGTACATCGCGCTCTGCGCGCTGCGGCGCCCGCGCGAATCCTCGCGCATCGTGTACAGGCGGTCCTTGGTGACGTCCAGGTACAGCGAACCGAGGTCGACGCTGCAGAAGTTCAGCAACGCCTGCACGATTTCGGCGAAGTCGTAACGGTCGTAGGCAGCCTTGATCTTCTCCTGCACTTCGAACGCGCGGTGCACGATCCAGCGGTCCAGCGCGACCATGTCGGCCGGCGCCACCAGGTCGCGGGCGGGATCGAAGCCGTTGAGGTTGCTGAGCAGGAAGCGCGCGGTGTTGCGCAGGCGACGGTAGGCGTCGGCGTTGCGCTTGAGGATTTCCTGCGACAGCGACATCTCGTTGCTGTAGTCGGCGCTGGCGATCCACAGGCGCAGGATGTCCGCGCCGAGGGTCTTCATGATGTCCTGCGGCTCGATGCCGTTGCCCAGCGACTTGGACATCTTGCGGCCGTGCTCGTCCACGGTGAAGCCGTGGGTGAGGCACTGCTTGTACGGCGCCTGCTTGTCGATCGCCACGCCGGTCAGCAGCGAGGACTGGAACCAGCCGCGATGCTGGTCCGAGCCTTCCAGGTAAAGGTCGGCCGGCTTGCCGAGGCCACGCTCCAGCAGCACGCCTTCGTGGGTCACGCCGGAGTCGAACCAGACATCGAGGATGTCGGTGATCTTGTCGTAGTCCTTCGCTTCGTCGCCCAGCAGTTCGGCGGCGTCCAGCGTGTACCAGACATCGACGCCGCCCTGCTCCACGCGGTCGGCGACCGCGCGCATCAGCTCGACGCTGCGCGGATGCGGCTCGCCGGTCTCGCGATGCACGAACAGCACGATCGGCACGCCCCAAGTGCGCTGGCGCGAGATGGTCCAGTCCGGACGGCCATCGACCATGCCGGCGATGCGGGCTTCGCCCCATTGCGGGAACCAGCCGACCTGCTTGATCGCTTCCAGCGCGTCGGCGCGCAGATGGGCCTGCTCCATCGAGATGAACCACTGCGGCGTGGCCCGGAACGCGATGGGCGTCTTGTGGCGCCAGCAGTGCGGGTAGCTGTGTTCCAGCTTGCTGAAGGCGAGCAGCGCACCGCTCTGCTTCAGCACATCGATGATGACGTCGTTGGCCTTCCAGATATGTAGGCCGGCCAGTTCCACGCCATGCGCGGCCGGCGTGGACGGCAGGTAGACGCCGCGGCCATCGACCGGGTTGAGCTGCGCGGCGGTGTACTTGTCCAGCAGGCCGTACTGCTTGCTGACGACATAGTCCTCCTGGCCGTGGCCAGGCGCGGTGTGCACGGCGCCGGTACCGTCTTCGGCCGACACGTGGTCGCCCAGCAGCACGGGGATGTCGCGCGTGTCGTAGAACGGATGCGCGAACAGCAGGCCTTCCAGTGCACTGCCCTTCACCCGCGCGTGCACGACCACGTCGGTAACGCCGTAGCGCTGCAACGCGCGCGCCGCGAGCGCGTCGGCCAGCACCAGCCAGCGGCGCTTGCCGTCGTGCGCAGGGCCTTCGACCAGGGCGTATTCCAGTTCGCCGCCGATGGAGATCGCCAGCGACGCGGGCAGAGTCCACGGCGTGGTGGTCCAGATCGGCAGCGCGACCTCGACATCCGCCGGTACCGTGGCACCGAACGCCGTCGCCACCGCCTGCGCATCACGCGCGGCGTAGGCGACATCGACGGCGGGCGACACCTTGTCGGCGTACTCGATCTCGGCCTCGGCCAGCGCCGAGCCGCAATCGAAGCACCAGTGCACCGGCTTCACGCCGCGGGTCAGGTGGCCGTTGGCGACGATCTTCGCCAGCGCGCGGATCTCGTTCGCTTCGAAGCGGAAATCGAGCGTCTTGTACGGGTTGTCCCAGTCGCCGATCACGCCCAGGCGCTTGAAGTCCTTGCGCTGGATGTCGATCTGCGACTCGGCGTACTCGCGGCACTTCTGCCGGAACTCGACCGCATCCAGCTTCACGCCGACCTTGCCGAACTTCTTCTCGATGGCGATCTCGATCGGCAGGCCGTGGCAATCCCAGCCGGGGATGTACGGCGCATCGAAGCCGGCGAGGTAGCGCGACTTGACGATGATGTCCTTGAGGATCTTGTTGACCGCATGGCCCAGGTGGATCGCACCGTTGGCGTACGGCGGGCCGTCGTGCAGCACGAACAGCGGGCGGCCCTTGGCGTTCTCGCGCAGCTGCGCGTACAGGCCCTGGCTTTCCCAGCGGGCCAGCGTGTCGGGCTCGCGCTTGGGCAGGTCGCCGCGCATCGGGAAATCCGTGGCGGGCAGATGAAGGGTCGCTTTGTAGTCCTGGCTCACGCCGTCGCTCGTTCTTTGTGTTCGGAAAGGAGTGCGCGCGCCTGGTCGGCATCGCGGTGCATCTGCTCGGTGAGGCTGGGCAGATCGGGGAATTTCAGTTCGTCGCGCAGCTTGGCGACGAATTCGACTTCGATGTGGCGCCCGTAGAGGTCGCCGGTGAAGTCGAACAAATGGGCTTCCAGCAGCGGCTCGACGCCGTCCACCGTGGGGCGCGTGCCAAAGCTGGAGACCGACGGCCACGGGGCATCGCCCACGCCGTGCACCCAGGTGGCGTAGATGCCGGACAGGGCGGGCGCTTTGGGGAAGCGCAGGTTGGCGGTGGGGAAGCCGAGCGTGCGGCCGAGTTGCTTGCCGCGCACGACCCGGCCGCCGATGGCATAGGGTCGGCCGAGCAAGCGGGTGGTGGTAGTGAAGTCGCCGCTTTTCAGGGCTTCCCGAATGCGCGTGCTGGACACGCGTTCGCCCTGCACTTCGACCGGCGCGATCGCATCGGCGCTGAAGCCCAGCTCAGATCCCATCGCTTGCAGCAGCGCGACATCGCCGCCGCGGCGGTGGCCGAAGCGGAATTCCGGACCGATCCAGACTTCGCGTGCGGCCAGGCGGCCTACCAACAAGGTTCGAACGAAGTCCTCGGCGGACATCGCCGAAAGCCTGGCATCGAAGCGCAGCAGGCCGACGCGATCCGCACCCAGGCCCAGCAGGCCTTCTACTTTGGCGCGCGCCAGGGTCAGGCGCGGCGGCGGATGGTCCTTGGAGAAGAACTCGCGCGGCAGGGGTTCGAAGGTGACGACGACGCACTCGACGCCCAGCGCACGCGCGCGCGTCACGGCATGCCGCACCAGCGCGCGGTGGCCCGAGTGCAGGCCATCGAAGGCGCCGATGCAGACCACGCTACCGTGCGGGCACAGAGACCCGCCATCGACGTCACGGAACAGCCTGCTCATGGAATCCTGTCAGGGCGGATACGCCAGACGGCGGATCCGGGATGGTGCAAGACATTGAAGTATAGCCGGCCCCGCCCGTCCTCAATGCCCACGCAGGTCTCGCGGCCGGATGCCCTGAACGTACAGCAGGCCGGCATACAGGCCGCCGCCGGCGCCGACCATCGCCGCGAGCCGCCAGCCGCGCTCCCACCACGTCCAGGCGGACCAGTCCGTCCAAAGCAACCGGAACGCCAGCACCGTGAGCGTCATCGCCAGGGTGGCGATACCGATCTGGCGCAGGAAACGCCCCCAGCCCGGCTGCCGGCGGTAAACGCCGGCCTTGCGAAGCAACCACGCCAGTTGCAGCGCATTGACCCAGCCGGCGATGGCAATGGCCAGGGCCAGCAGCGCATGCGCCCCGGGAATGCTCGCGAGCGCCTGCATCCAATCGCCGCCCGCCGCCTGCAGCGCGGCGTGTCCGGCAGGCGTGGCGTACAGCAGGCCGGCGAAGAGGCCGATGGTGCAAAACGCATTGGTCAGGACAGCCACCACGGCCGCCTTCACGGGCGTGCGGGTGTCCTGCCGCGAATAGAAGGCGGGGGCCAGCACCTTGACCAGCAGGAAGGCCGGCACGGCGGTGGATTGCGCGATCAGGCTCCAACTGCTCATGCGCGCGTCCATCGCAGTGAAGTTGCGGTACTGGAACAGGGTCGACATCAGCGGCTCCGCGCACAGGATCAAGCCCGCGCAGGCCGGCAGACCGATCATCAGGCAGAGGCGAAACCCCCAGTCGAGACCCTTCGAATAGCCGTCGGGATCGGTCGCGGCGTGCCGGCTGGACAGGTGCGGCAGGATCACCGTGCCGATCGCCACCCCGAACATGCCCAAGGGGAACTCCAGCAGGCGGTCGCTGTAATACAGCCAGGTGATGCTGCTGCCGATCAGGTACGAGGCCGCCATGGTGTTGAACAGCAGGTTGAACTGCACCACCGAGGAACCGAACAGCGTCGGGACCATCAGCGTCAGGATCTTGCGGACACCGGCATGGGCGAAATCTAGCCTGGGCCTCGGCAGCAGCCCCAGCCTAGCCAGTGCAGGCAGCTGGAACCCCAACTGCAGGATGCCGGCGGCGAACACGCCCCACGCCAGCGCCTTGACCGATCCGCCCATCAACGGAGCCAGCCCCAGCGCTGCGGCGATCATCGCGACGTTCAGCAGGACCGGGGACAGTGCGGGCACCGCGAACCGCTGGTAGCTGTTGAGGATGCTGCCCGCCAGCGAGGCCAGCGAGATGAACAGCGCGTAGGGAAAGGTGATGCGCAGCATCTCGATGAACAGCGCATGCTTCTCGCCCCCGACCTCGAAGCCGGGCGCGATCACCCTCGTCAACCACGGCGCCGCCAGCAGGACCACCGCGGTGACCACCAGCAGGGCCGCCAGCAAGGTACCCGCGACCCGGTCCACCAGATTCCTGACGGCCTCCTGCCCGTGCTTCTCCTTGTACTCGGCCAGCACCGGCACGAAGGCCATCGAGAACGACCCCTCCGCCGACAGCCGCCGCATGAAATTCGGGATGCGGAAGGCCGCAATGAACACGTCCATGGCCGGGTTGGCGCCAAAGACGATGGCGTAGACCTGATCCCGCACCAGCCCGGAGACCCGGGACAGGAACGTCATGGAACTGAAGATGGCGGTGGAACGAAGCAGCCGGTTACCGCTCATCGCCCCCCCTCTGCCCGGGGACGACCCAGGTTGACGCAACCCATTGAATGCCCCATAATTTCCGGCTCAATTTACCCGTCTTCCGTTCACCCCCTGAATTCTCTCAGGTATTCACCAGGAATCCCACCGTGGCCAATATCAAGTCCGCCAAGAAGCGCGCCAAGCAGACCGTCGTGCGCAATGCGCGCAACGCCGGTCAGCGTTCGATGCTGCGCACCGCCGTCAAGAAGGTCCTGAAGGCGCTCGACGCCAATGACGCCGCCGGCGCCCAGGCCGCGTTCGTCTCGGCCCAGCCGATCCTCGACCGCCTCAGCTCGCGCGGCCTGATCCACAAGAACAAGGCTGCCCGCCACAAGAGCCGCCTGAACGCCCGCATCAAGGCGCTGCAAGCGGCCTGATTCACGGCGGTACGCAACGCGAAGACACGGAAACCCGCCGAAAGGCGGGTTTCTTTTTGCCTGCGCGCCGCGCACGACCCGCGCGGCGTGCAGACGAAGAACCCGCCTTCCGGCGGGTTTCGAACATCATCCTTAACCCTCGCGGGCGGCCTCGTCTGCCTCTTCCTTCTGCCGATCGAAGAACGCCATCACGTCCTTCATGATCGGCCAGGTGCCCTCGCGGGAGATGGCGGACACCTGGTACCAGGGCTGTGTCCAGCCCAGGCTGGCGATGATCTCGGCAGCGCGCTCTTTCGCCTCGTCCTCGAACATCAGGTCGGCCTTGTTGAGCACCAGCCAGCGTGGCTTCTGCAACAGCTCCGGGTCGTGCTTTTCCAGCTCGCGCTCGATGGCGCGGACCTGTTCGACCGGATCGACGTCCTCGACGCCGCCTTCCATCGGCGCCATGTCCACCAGGTGCAGCAGCAGGCGCGTGCGCTGCAGGTGGCGCAGGAACGTCGCGCCCAGGCCGGCACCGTCGGCGGCCCCCTCGATCAGCCCCGGAATGTCGGCGATCACGAAGCTGCGATGCGCTTCCACGCTGACGACGCCGAGATTCGGGTACAGCGTGGTGAACGGATAGTCGGCCACCTTCGGCGTCGCCGCCGACACCGCCCGGATGAAGGTGCTCTTGCCGGCATTGGGGAAGCCCAGCAGCCCGACATCGGCCAGCAGCTTGAGCTCCAGCTTCAGCAGGCGCTCTTCACCCTCCTCGCCCGGCGTGGCCTTGCGCGGCGCACGGGTGATCGAGCTCTTGAAATGCATGTTGCCAAGGCCGCCCTTGCCGCCCTTGGCGACCAGCAGGCGGTCGCCGTGCTGGGTCAGGTCGCCGATGACTTCATCGGTACTGACATTGGTGACGACCGTGCCGACCGGAACGGTGATGGTCAGGTCGTCGCCCGCCTTGCCGTACATCTGCCGACCCATGCCGTTCTCGCCACGCTGGGCGCGGAACTGGGTCTGGTGGCGGAAGTCGACCAGCGTATTGAGGTTCTCGTCGGCCTGCAGCCAGACGCTGCCGCCGTTGCCGCCATCACCCCCGTCCGGTCCGCCCAGCGGAATGAACTTCTCGCGACGGAAGCCCACGCAACCGTTGCCGCCGTTGCCGGCGCCGACCAGGATTTCTGCTTCGTCTACGAGTTTCATGAGAGCCGGGAGTGGGGGTTCGGGAGTGGAGAGTGGAGAAGCGGGTGCGCTGCCCGGTCATTGCCGGGCCTCGAAACGAAAAGCCCCGCACGCGGCGGGGCCCTTCGCTCGACGTGTGCGAAAGCCTCAGGCTTCCGTCACCACGCTCACGGTACGGCGCTTCTTGGCGCCCTTGATCGAGAACTCGACCTTGCCGTCGACCAGCGCGAACAGCGTGTGGTCGCGGCCCAGGCCGACGCCCGGACCCGGATGGAACTGGGTGCCGCGCTGGCGGATGATGATGTTGCCCGCGTCGATCGCCTGGCCACCAAACACCTTGACGCCCAGCATCTTCGGGTTGGAGTCGCGGCCGTTGCGCGATGAGCCTACGCCCTTTTTATGTGCCATGACTGCTTCTCCTTACTTGTTGATGCCGGTGATTTCGATTTCGGTGTAGTGCTGCCGGTGACCCTGACGCTTCATGTGGTGCTTGCGGCGGCGGAACTTGATGATGCGCACCTTGTCGGCGCGGCCATGGCCGACGACCTTCGCGGTGACCGTGGCGCCCTTCAGGGCGTCACCCAGGCTGATAGTCTCGCCATCGCCCAGCATCAGGATGTTGTCGAAGGTGAGCTCATTGCCGGCTTCGGCTTCGAGCTTCTCGACGCGGAGCGTCTCGCCCTTCATCACGCGGTACTGCTTACCGCCCGTGACTACGACTGCGTACATGTGGATTCCTTGGTTTCTGTAGTTATTTTCTGGAGCCTGCCCGCCATCGAGGGCGAACAGAAGCGGAATTCTAGTGGATTCATGGGGTTACGGTCAACCGACCCCGGCGTCGCGAGGCGCGCGGCCATCCGCTCGCGCTTTGCGGACCGGAACTGTCCGCATGGACGCCCATGCTGGCGGGTCCCGCTTCCCCTCCGCCCTGCACGATGGCATCGCATTCCCTTGTAACTCAGCCACTTGGATGCGCCGGGAGGACGGCGCTGCGACATCGCCCGATGACCTCCTAGCGGCTGCCCCGCACGGAGCCCGTGAGTGCCCATGCTGACTGCCCACCTACCCTTCCCCCTCGTTTCGCTGGCAATGGCGGTATTTGCCCCCACCTAGGCAGATCGCTACGCTTCCTTGTTCGCTTCCGGATCCCCCACCCGATGGCCATGGACTTCATCCGCATCCGCGGAGCCCGTACCCACAACCTCAAGAACATCGATCTCGACCTGCCGCGCGACAAGCTGATCGTGATCACCGGCCTGTCCGGTTCCGGCAAGTCATCGCTGGCGTTCGACACCATCTACGCCGAGGGCCAACGCCGCTACGTGGAATCGCTGTCGGCGTACGCGCGGCAGTTCCTGTCGGTGATGGAAAAGCCCGATGTGGACCACATCGAAGGCCTGTCTCCGGCGATCTCGATCGAGCAGAAATCCACCAGCCACAACCCGCGCTCCACCGTCGGCACGATCACCGAGATCTACGACTATCTGCGCCTCCTGTACGCACGTGTCGGCCTGCCGCGCTGCCCGGACCACGGTTATCCGCTGGAAGCCCAGACCGTCAGCCAGATGGTCGACCAGGTGCTGGCGCTCGACGGCGAGCAGCGCTACATGCTGCTGGCGCCGGTGATCCGCGAGCGCAAGGGCGAGCATGCGCAGGTGTTCGACCAGTTGCGCGCGCAGGGTTTCGTGCGCGTGCGCGTGGACGGCGAGCTGTACGAGATCGACGCCGTCCCCGCGCTGGCGCTGCGCCAGAAACACACCATCGAGGCAGTGATCGACCGCTTCCGGCCGCGCGAGGACCTCAAGCAGCGCCTGGCGGAGAGCTTCGAGACCGCGCTGAAGCTGGGCGACGGCATGGCGCAGGTGATGTCCCTGGACCAACCGGAAACCGCACCGCTGCTGTTCTCGTCGAAGTACTCCTGCCCGGTCTGCGACTACTCGCTGCCGGAACTGGAGCCGCGCCTGTTCTCGTTCAATTCGCCGGTCGGCGCCTGCCCGACCTGCGACGGCCTGGGCGTGGCGCAGTTCTTCGATCCCTCGCGCGTGGTCGTGCATCCGGAACTGTCGCTGGCCGCCGGCGCCGTGCGCGGCTGGGATCGCCGCAATGCGTACTATTTCCAGCTGATCGCCTCGCTGGCCAAGCATTACCAGTTCGACACCGATGCGCCCTGGCAGTCGCTGCCCGCCAAGGTGCAACAGGCCGTGCTGTACGGCAGCGGCGAAGACGTCATCACCTTCACCTACCTCACCGAATCGGGCGGACGCACGCAGCGCAAGCACCGCTTCGAAGGCATCGTGCCGAACCTGGAGCGCCGTTACCGCGAGACCGAATCGCCCGCGGTGCGCGAGGAGCTGGCGAAGTACATCAGCGACCGGCCCTGCCCCGACTGCCAGGGCGCGCGCCTCAACAAGTCCGCGCGCAACGTGTTCGTCGCCGACCGTCCGCTGCCGTCGCTGGTGGTGCTGCCGGTCGACGAAGCGCTGGCGTTCTTCCGCGGTCTCGATCTGCCGGGCTGGCGCGGCGAGATCGCCGCGAAGATCGTGAAGGAAATCGCGGAGCGCCTCGGGTTCCTGGTCGACGTCGGCCTGGATTACCTGACGCTGGAGCGCAAGGCCGACACCTTGTCCGGCGGCGAGGCGCAGCGCATCCGACTCGCATCGCAGATCGGTGCGGGCCTGGTGGGCGTGATGTACGTGCTCGACGAGCCCAGCATCGGCCTGCACCAGCGCGACAACGAGCGCCTGCTCGGCACGCTGACGCGCCTGCGCGACCTGGGCAACACGGTGATCGTGGTGGAGCACGACGAGGACGCGATCCGCCTGGCCGACTACGTGCTCGACATCGGCCCGGGCGCTGGTGTGCACGGGGGCGAGATCGTCGGACAGGGAACGCTCCAGGACCTGCTGGAAGCACCGCGCTCGCTCACCGGCCAGTACCTTTCCGGCAGGCGTCGGATCGAGGTGCCCAAGGCCCGCCACAAGGCCAACCCGAAGATGACGCTGCACCTGCGTGGCGCCACCGGCAACAACCTGAAGGACGTAGACCTGGACATTCCGTCCGGCCTGTTCACGTGCATCACCGGCGTATCGGGTTCAGGGAAGTCGACACTGATCAACGACACGCTGTATTCGCTCGCCGCCAACGAGATCAACGGAGCCTCGCACAAGCCGGCACCGTACCGCGAAGTGACGGGACTGGACCTGTTCGACAAGGTCGTCGACATCGACCAGTCGCCGATCGGGCGCACGCCGCGTTCCAATCCCGCGACTTACACCGGCCTGTTCACGCCGCTGCGCGAACTGTATGCGCAGGTGCCGGAAGCGCGCGCGCGCGGCTACTCGCCGGGCCGCTTCAGCTTCAATGTGCGGGGCGGTCGCTGCGAAGCCTGCCAGGGCGACGGCCTGATCAAGGTCGAAATGCACTTCCTGCCGGACGTGTACGTGCCCTGCGACGTCTGCCACGGCAAGCGCTACAACCGCGAGACGCTGGAGATCCTCTACAAGGGCTACAACATCAACGATGTGCTGGAGATGACGGTCGAGGACGCCCTGACCCTGTTCGAGCCGGTGCCGTCGATCGCCCGCAAGCTGGAAACGCTGGTGGATGTCGGCCTGAGCTACATCAAGCTCGGCCAGAGCGCGACCACGCTGTCGGGCGGCGAAGCCCAGCGCGTGAAACTGTCGAAGGAGCTTTCGCGCCGCGATACGGGACGCACGCTGTACATCCTCGACGAGCCGACCACGGGCCTGCACTTCCACGACATAGAGCACTTGCTCGCCGTGCTGCACAAGCTGCGCGACGAGGGCAACACCATCGTGGTGATCGAACACAACCTGGATGTCATCAAGACCGCGGACTGGGTCGTGGACCTGGGGCCTGAAGGCGGTCACCGGGGAGGGCAGATCCTCGCGACGGGCACGCCCGAGGACATTGCCGCGCATGCGGATTCGCACACGGGTCGCTTCCTCGCCAAACTGCTGCCCACCGCCAAGGCGCCGAAGCCGACCAAACCTGCGGCCGTCGCGAAGCCCGACGTCCTGCCGCCGCGCAAGTCCGCCACCAAGAAGACCGCCAAGTCCACCACGAAGAAGGCCGCCCGATGAGCGACACCCACGATACCGGCCGCAAGCTGCTGGCGAAGATTCCGATCAGCGTGCGCTGGCGCGACATGGACAGCATGGGCCACGTCAACAACGCCAAGTACATCTCGTATCTGGAAGAAGCGCGCGTACGCTGGATGCTGACCGTGCCGGACGTGTCGATGACCGACCGCATCGCCCCCGTCGTGGCCGCCAACAACATCAACTACAAGCGCCCCCTGACGTGGCCGAACGACGTGGTGGTAGAGCTCTACGTCGACCGGCTGGGCACCAGCAGCGTCACCATCGGCCATCGCATCGTGTCGGCCAAGGACGATAGCGTGCTGTATTCGGACGGCAATGTCGTAGTGGTCTGGATGGATACGCAGACCGGCCAGAGCGCGGCGCTGCCGGCGGCGATCCGCGCGGCGTCAGAGTAACCGCGGAGAGCGTTGCGGGAGCGACGTAAGTCGCGAGCTCTTCTTTCAGCCTCGGGGAAAACTCGCGACTTACGTCGCTCCCACACCACATTCCGCGGATATCAGGGGGCGCTCTTGCGCACCTCGAACACCACCGGCAGCGAACGGCCATCGGCCAGCTTCAGCGTGATCACGGGCCTCTCGCCCGCCACCAACGACTGGTATGCGCCATGCAGCATCAAGTGCAACCCGCCCGGCTTCAGCTCGACGGCCTTGCCCGGAGCGACGGGTAGCGCGGTCACTTCGCGCATGCGGCTGACGCCGTTCTCTTCGCGCGTTTCGTGCAAGGACACATCCTGGAAAACCAGGCTTTCCGCGCCGACGATACTGACCGGCGTCCTGCATGGATTCTCGATTCGCACGAAGCCGGCCATCATCGGCATCGCGACCGGCGGCAGGCGCACCCATGCCGCCTTGGCGACGGGCACGCACTCGGCCGCATGGACGGTGCCCAGGCACGACATCAACAGGGCCGAGAGGCCGATCATTCCGATGCGATGGTTCATGCGCCTATGATACCGGCCTGGCTTCAGGGAGAGGATGAATGACGACCGGACTCATCGAGACCATCGACCACGGCGACATCCGCGAGATCCGACTGGCGCGCGCACCGGTCAATGCCCTCAACACCGAGCTGTGCCGTGCGCTGATCGATGCGCTCAACGCCGCGCTGGACCAAGGCGCGCGCGGCATCGTACTGGCAGGCAATCCCAGAATATTCTCCGCCGGCATGGACGTGCCCTACCTGCTGTCGCTCGGCGACAACCGCCATGCGCTGCTGGACGCCTGGCAAGCCTTCTTCGGTGCAGCGCGCACGCTGGCCGAGTCACGTGTCCCCGTAGTGGCTGCTCTCACCGGGCACGCACCCGCAGGCGGCTGCGTGCTGGCGCTGTGCTGCGACTACCGGGTGATGGCCCGCAGCGCGGATCCAGCGCGCCCGTTCGCACTCGGGCTCAACGAAACCCAGGTGGGCCTGGTGGTGCCGGAAGGCATCCAGCGGCTGATGCGCCGCGTCGTCGGTTCCTACCGCGCGGAGCGGTTGCTGGTCGCGGGCGAAATGGTGCCGGCCGAGCGGGCGCTGGAGATCGGACTGGTCGATGAACTCGTCGAACAGGACAACGTCACGGCGCGTTCCATCGCCTGGCTGCAGCAATTGATGCGGCTGCCACATCACCCGATGCTGCAGACCCGCACCCTCGCCCGTCGCGATCTGGTCGAGGCACTCGATCCGTCGTTGATCCAGTTGGAGCGCTTCGTCGATGCCTGGCATGCGCCCGATACGCAGGCAGCCCTGCAGGCGCTGGTGGAAAAACTGAAGAAGTGACGTGAAGCGGGGGTCGCGTCAGTCGCCGCGTGCGACGGGACGCGACGGATCGCTGATCCAGCCACTCCACGAGCCGGGATAGATCCGGGCGCCATGCAGGCCGGCATGCTCGAAGGCGAGCAGCAGGTGGCAGGCCGTCACGCCGGAGCCGCACATCAGCACGCTGTCGCTGGCGGCGCGCGTGCCCAGTAAAGCAGCAAGCTCCGTGCGCAGCGCTTCCGCAGGCCTGAAACGGCCATCGTGCAGGTTCTGTGCGAACGGCCGATTGAGGGCGCCGGGCACGTGCCCGGCGACCGGATCGATCGGCTCGACATCCCCACGGAAGCGTTCTGCCGCGCGCGCGTCGAACAGCCAGCCGCTGGCTTCGCCCAGGCGCGCGGTCACTTCATCCGCGCTGGCGAGCCGACGCGTGTCGAAGTGCGACGGGTACGGCGCCTCCGATGCCACCGGCGCGAGATCGGCCGTTTCCGCGCCACCGAAAGCACGCCATGCAGCCAGGCCACCGTCGAGCACGGCGACGCGCTCATGCCCCATCACCTTCAACAGCCACCACAGGCGTGCCGCGGCCATGCTGCCGTCGCCCGCGTCGTACACCACCACCTGGTGCCCGGGTCCGATTCCCCACGCCCCCAGCGTGCGCGCGAAGGCATCGCTGTCGGGCAGCGGATGCCGTCCCTCTCCCGTCTTAGAAAGGTCGGAGAGATCGTGATTGAGATCGGCGTAGACGGCACCCGGGAGGTGCGATGCGAGGTAGGCCTCGCGTCCCGCATCGGGCGCGGCGTTGAGCATCACGAAGCGCGCATCCACCAGCTTCAAGCGCGGATCGCCGAGCACGGCGGACAGGGAAGACGCGTCGACGAGGGTCGTCCAGTTCATTCGAGCTGCTCCAGCCGTTGCCGCAGGTTGAAGAGAATGGCCGCCGTCGCGCCCCAGATGCGCTGTCCCGGCCATGCGTATTCGAGCACTACCCGTCGGCGCCCGCGATAGTCGACTTCGACACGGCGCAGATTGTCCGGCGACAGCAGGTAGTCGAGCGGAACCTCGAAGACATCGGCCACTTCGTTGGGGTCGGGCACCGGCACGAAGGCCGGATCGATCAGGGCGACAACCGGCACCACGCGGAATCCACTGATCGTGGTGAACGGATCGAGGAAGCCGAGTGGCGTGACCTGCGATGCCGGCAGCGCGATCTCTTCGTGGCTCTCGCGCAGCGCGGCAGCGACGGCATCGGCATCCGTCGGCTCGATGCGTCCGCCGGGGAAACTGACCTGTCCGCCGTGATGGCGCAGGCCATCGGTACGGCGCGTCAGCACCACCTGCGTGCCCTCCTTTCGCGGCACCAGGCCCGCCAGCACCGCGGCTTCGGCCAGGGGTCCGGGGGGGAGCAGGTCGATCAGTTCGCCATGGTTCCAGCCGGCTGCACGGGGCACCTGACCCAGCGGATGCAGGGCGCGGCGCAGATCGCCGCCCTCGCGCAGCCGACGCTCGAGCGGCACGCGACCCTGCTCGCGTGCGGGCAGCACATGTTCCATCAGATGCAGGCGTTCGTCATCGTTCATCTGCGACCAGCGCGCGATCTCGGCCGTGGTGCGGAGGCAACCTTCGCACAGCCCGTCATTGTCCAGCGTACAGACGCCGATGCAGGGGCTGAGCACGGCGCGGAATGCGGTAGTCATGTCTTCTGGCACCTGCGGAGGGTAACGCGATGCGTCGCCCAGCGCGGAAACGCACTGCGCCGGCACTAGGCCGGCGCAGAGGGTGTAGCGACTGCTGGAATTACTTGACGCTGACCAGCTTGATCTCGAACACGACTGCCACGTTCGGGGGGAAGCCCGTGCGCGGGTCCGCGCCATACGCCTTGTCCGGCGGCAGCGCGATTTCCCACTTGGAACCGGCCGGCATCTGCAGCAGCGCTTCGCGCATCGCCGCCATCTCGACCGCACTGACCTTCAGGTCCTTCATCTGCTGCGCCGGACGCGCTTCCGCCGGACGCTGGCCGAACGGATACGGACCCGACACCAGCAGTTCCACCGTGCTCGCCTGGGTCGGCTTGGCGCCGGTGCCGTTCTCCAGCACCTTGTACGCGACACCGCTCGGCAGGGTCTTCACGCCCGCCTGGCCCTTGAACGTGCCGATGAACTGGTCGCTCTTCGTCTTGTTCTCGGCGGCGACCTTGTCGTACTCGGCCTTGGCCTGCTGGGCGCGCGACTGCTCGCGCTTCTGGAAGGCTTCCAGCGCGGGCTTCAGCTGGTCGGCCGTGAGCGCCGGCTGCTTCTTGGCGTAGGCGTCCTGCAGGCCCTTCACCACGGAATTGATGTCGAGCTGCTCGCCACGTGCGGTCAGCTCGGCAAGGTTGTTGCCGTAGTCGTAACCGAAGTAGTAGCTCAGCTTGCCTTTCTCGGACGAGACGTCTTGGGCCAGGGCGCTACCGGCCATGGCGAATGCCGCAACAGCGACCGCAATCGAACGCAACTTCATCAACACACTCTCCGATATGGCGACGGCGGCATACCGCCTGGAATGGACGCGCTAGGATAGCCGCCGGGGCGCTTAACCGCCACTGACGACAGGCTGCTCAGACCGGGCCCTGCGGGCGGAGTTCCGAATTCACCCAAATTTTACAAATCGACGCGAAAAACCCATGTCCGAACCTCTTGTCCTGGTCGCCGATGACGCCGGCGTCCGTCGCCTCACCGTCAATCGCCCAGACAAACTCAATGCCCTCAATGCGGCCACGCTGGACGCGCTGCAGGCGGCGTTCGACGACGCCGCGCGCGATCCCGGCGTCCGCGTGGTCGTCCTCACCGGTGCGGGACCCAAGGCCTTCGTCGCGGGCGCGGACATCGCGGAGATGGCCGACCTGCGCGCGACCGACGGGCGCGACTTCTCGCTGCGCGGCCAGCGACTCATGCGCACCATCGAAACCTTGCCCAAGCCGGTGATCGCCATGATCAACGGTTTCGCACTCGGCGGAGGGCTCGAACTGGCGATGGGCTGCCACCTGCGCATCGCGGCGGACAGCGCCAAAGTGGGACAACCGGAAATCAACCTGGGCCTGATCCCCGGCTTCGGCGGCAGCCAGCGGCTGCTGCGCCTGGCCGGGCGCTCGGCGACGCTGGAATTGTGTCTGCTCGGTGCGCCGGTGACGGCCGAGCGCGCGCTCCAGTTGGGTATCGTTACCCGCGTGGTGCCGGCCGCGGAACTGGACGCCGAGACACTGAAGATCGCGACCCAGCTTGCCGCCTCCGCACCGCTCGCGCTGCGGGCGACGCTCGACATCGTCAACATCGGCGGGGAATGCGGCATCGAGGAAGGCCTGCAGTACGAGAGCGCGCAGTTCGGCCTGATGTTCGCCACCGACGACATGCGCGAAGGCACGCGTGCGTTCATGGAACGACGCAAGCCTGCGTTCACCGGTCGCTGAAGCGGGAACCACGCGTGCCGGCCATCGCCTGCCCCAGCTGCGATCACGCGCGCATCCTGCGCGCCCACCTAATGGCCGACGATGTCGATGCCGCGATCGAGGCGGGCTTGATGGCGTTCCAGCCGTGCGACTGCGCGGGCGACGCAGTCACCGCTGTCTTGCAGGCCCAGCAGCGGCTGCGGACGGCCTGGGCCGCCAGGGCGCGTTACCGGCAACGTCAGGCGCGACTGGCATGCCGCGCGGCGGAGCGTGAGGCGCGTCGATTGAAGGTGAGCGACGTCGCCAGCGACATCAAGGTCGCGCGACCTGCCCTGCCCTCAGGCGCCGCCGCGATCCTGGCCCGCGCGAAGGCGAAGGCGGCGGAAAGGATGAAGCCGTGACGCGTGCAGCCCGGCGCAGCGCTACGCTCACCCGCGCCGAGGTCGTGGAGCTGTTCTCACGGCTTCGCGAACTCAATCCGAAGCCGACCACGGAACTGGAGTACAACACCCCGTTCGAACTGCTGGTGGCGGTGACGCTATCTGCCCAGGCGACGGACGTGGGCGTGAACAAGGCGACGCGACGGCTATTCCCCGTCGCCAATACGCCCGCCGCGATCCTCGCCCTGGGCGAAGAAGGACTGAAGAACTACATCGCGACCATCGGTCTGTTCAATGCCAAGGCGAAGAACGTCATCGCGACCTGCCGCATCCTGATCGACGAACACGGCGGCGACGTGCCGCGATCGCGAGCCGCACTTGAAGCGCTGCCCGGTGTGGGACGAAAGACCGCCAACGTGGTGATGAACACCGCGTTCGGTGAACCCACCATCGCCGTGGACACCCACATCTTCCGCGTCTCGAACCGCACGGGACTGGCGCCAGGCAAGGACGTGCGTGCGGTGGAGGACCGGCTGGTGAAGGTGGTGCCGGCTGAGTTCATGCAGGATGCGCACCATTGGCTGATCCTGCACGGACGCTACGTGTGCAAGGCCCGCAAGCCGGACTGCCCGCAATGCGTTATCCGCGATCTTTGCCGGTTCAAGGACAAGACCCTCGCCTGACGTAGCGTGCGCCATGCGCACGACATCGCATTGCCGGATTCCACGCGTTCGTGCGCGCAGCGCACGCTACGGCGCGTCGCGCTCGATGAAAGGCTTGCGTGGGAGGCGCTCCTCGCGCATGGCGGCGTGGTACGCGAACGAGGCGATGATGGCCGCGGCCTGTTTCAGGTCTTCCGGCACCACGTGATCGTACGTGTCGAGATGCGTGTGGTGGACGTGGGTGAAGTAGTCCGCCGGATCCTGGACGAACTGGAATCCCGGCAAACCGACGCGGTCGAACGAAATGTGGTCGGTGCTGCCGGTGTTGCGCGTGGTGACGATGGTGGCGCCGAGATCGTTGAACGGTTCCAGCCAGGCCTTGAAGATCGGCACCGCCGCATGGTTTTCCTGCGCATAGATGCCGCGGATGCGCCCGGTGCCGTTGTCGAAGTTGAAGTAAGTCGAAAACCGATCGTAACCACGCTGGCGCTGCAGCGGGCCGGTACCTCGCTGGTAAGCGCGCGGCAGTGCCTTCTGTTCCGGATCGGTCGGTGCGGGATAGTCCGCCAGATGCCTGGCCACGTACCCGGCCGAGCCGTTCAAGCCCTGCTCCTCACCGCCCCACAACGCCAGCCGGATCGTGCGCCGCGGTTTCGCACCGACCGTCTTGAGGATGCGCATGGCCTCCATCATCACGACCACGCCCGCGCCGTTGTCGTTGGCGCCGGTGCCCGTGTGCCAGGAATCCAGGTGTGCGCCGATGATGACCAGCTCGTCCGCCTTGCCGCTGCCGGGAATCTCGGCAAAGGTGTTGGTGGCTGGCAGGTCCTCTGCGCTGGTGAACGCAGAATCGACGTCGATGCGCAGGCGCACCGGTTGCTTGGCCTGCACCGCACGCACCAGCGGGTTGTAGTGCTCCGCGGGAAGCACCAGCTCGGTCACGCCGACCGGTTCGCCGGCCTTGCGTGCGCCACCGCCGGTCGCGCGGATGATGCCGTTGTCCCACGAACTGATCGACAGCGTGGCCAGCACGCCCTCTTCGGCGAAGAACTCGTTCAGCGCCTTGCTCAGCGCAGTCCGCTTGCGGTACTCGTCGAGGCGCTTCTGCTGGGCGTCGGGCGCGGCGTCTTCCGGCATGGGAAACGTCTGCAGCTCGCCCAGCTCGGCCTCGCTGTAGCGACGGAAGTCGTTCTTGTCGGACGGCTTGTAGGCGCGCGCTTCATCGACCAGCACGATGCGGCCGCGCAGCTTGCCGCGCTGCTTCCCGATGTCTTCCAGCGTCTTGAACGACGCCAGCACGACCTCGCCTTCGACCGGTCCGTCGGTACCGCGTGTCCAAGCCTTGGGCAGCGCATGGACCGGCAACTGGCGCGGCGACAGCATTTCGACGCGGGACGCACGGAAGGCCCAGCCTCGGCCGAAGGCCGGGTCGTACACCTCGTCATGCACGTTCGCGAGTCCCCAGCCGGACAGCTTGCCGCGCGCCCACGCGCTGGCCGCCGTGTAGTTGGGCGAATTGGTCAGGCGGGGACCGATGGTCTCGGTCAGCTCCTTGAGGTTCGCGGCCGCCTGGGAGCGATGGAGCGCCTCGCTGCGGATCTTCGCCACCATGTCCAGGTCGACCGGCTCGGCGGCCCGCGCCGCCCCTGCCATCGACAGGCCCGCCCACAACGCCACGCCAAGAACACTCGCCGAATGCTTCACCACGCCCCCTGGTTCGAAAAGGATCCCCATCCCTCGGCGACCCGGCCGTGCCTGGGTGCCACCGCCAGTGTCGCCGCCCCGTGCGTGACGGCCCCCTGCCAATGGTCATGGTCGCCGGCATCTCCGCTCCAGAAACGACAAGGCCCGGGAGACGATCCCGGGCCCTGCGTTCACGCGGTCGCGGACATGGCCGCGCGACGGTCTTACCAGGCGAACTGCGTGCGCAGCGCGTACTGGGCGGTCTCGTCGCCGGTGACTTCGTTGTCGCCCTGCGTGTAGTTGAACATGAAGCGCAGGTTCGGATTGACGTAGTAGTTCACGCCGAGGATCCAGCTGGTGACTTCGCGGTTCAGCGTTTCGTTCTCGACATAGTCGTAGCGGCCGGTCAGTTCCCACAAACCCTTGTCGGCGACCTTCGGCGAACCGAACACGCCGGTGGCGCCCTTGTACGGCTTGTGGCCGCCGTTGAGCATGAAGCTGCCCTGCACGTAGTACGTGGTCACATCCTGGTCGCGGCCCAGCGGCTGGCCGAAGGTCGCATCGGCGTACTCGGCCTGGAAGAAGGCCGGGCCGAACGAACCGGCGGCTTCCACCGCCATCACGTCGACGGTGTTGCGGCTGGCGCCGGTCGTTGTGGCGATCACCTGCGACGGACCGCGACGTCCGGCGTAGTTCGAGGTGGCGACCAGGTCGGCCGAACCGAGGTTGTTGTTCTCGGTGCTGTACCACGCACCGAAGTGCAAGGTGTTGTTGTCGTTGTTGATCGGGGCCCAGGTCACGCGGCCGGCGGCACCGGTGCCTTCGTTGCGCGTGGCGGCCGCGCCGCGCAGGTTGAACACGCTCAGCCCGGCGGTGTAGTTCTCGCCGGCGCGCAGGTAACCGACGCCCTGCTGGAACTGGCGGCCGGAGAACAGGCCGGTGGCGGAAGAGAACGGCCGCTCCATCGTCAGCAGTTCGTTGGAGCTGGTCAGTTCCTCCATCGCACGGTAGGGCTTGAAGTGGCCGATGGTGAACTTGCCGCCGAGCGCGGACTTGGCGATGTAGGCATCGCGCAGGCCGTCGAGGTTGGTGCCGGCGCCGAAGTCCTGCTCCATCTTGTATTCCCAGCCGTAGGCCTTGCCGGACAGGGTCAGGCGCGCGCGGCGGAATTCGGTCGTGCCGGTGGTGCTGGCGATGTCGCGATCGAACGCGTAGGTGTCGAAGTGGATGCGGCCGCCGATGCTGGCCTCGAACTTGCCGTCGGCCGAGGTCACCTTGACGCCGCCCTTGGTGTCGATCTTCGGAGAGCCGGTGGTGATCTTGTCGAGCTGCGCCGCCGTGTCCAGGTTCACGTCGGACTGCGCGTCGGTGCGCTCTTCCAGCTCGGCCACCTTGGCCGACAGCGCTTCCAGCTGCGCCTTCAGTTCGGCGATCGTCTGATCGCGGGAGTCGGCGGCGGACGCCGAGAAGCTGGTGCTGCCCATGGCGACGGCAAGCGCGGCGGCCAGGAGGGAATAACGCATGGTGACTCTCCGAGTGGAATGGGAAGTGAAAGCGCAGGCTTCGTGGGCGACCCGCTTCGTTTCCGAGATCACCTTCGGAAATCATTAAGCGCCCGTCAAAGATGCGCTAAAGGATGGGAGTGAAATCTTGCAGTCACATGTGAGTTTCATGACCGATGTGTGACAGCGGCGCCGTGGCCCCCAGGTGATCCCGGCTCGAAGGCGATGCATCTATATGTATCGCGCCTTCAGAGGCAGATTGGATCGACATCGCCGGCGCATCCCCACCTTCGGCCCTTGCCCGCATCGATGCCATCCCGGCCTGGAGGTGCGGAGGCCGCCCAGCGTCACGCGACTGTCGCAATGCCGACACCGGGCTGTCACACAAACGTCGTGGAATGGCCACCCAACGGGCATGCCCGTCCTTCCACCCTGCCTTCTCCCAGGAGATTTCCGTGCTTAACTCGATCAAATCCCGCGTCGCGCTGCTCGCGCTCGCCTCGGCCTTCTCGGCGCAGGCGTTCGCCGCCGACGTGACCGGCGCTGGCGCGTCGTTCGTGTATCCGGTGATGACCAAGTGGTCCGCCGACTACGCCAAGGCCACCAACAACCGCGTGAACTACCAGTCGATCGGTTCGGGCGGCGGCATCGCGCAGATCAAGGCCGGCACGGTGGATTTCGGTTCGTCCGACGCGCCGCTGAAGCCGGAAGAGCTGGCCAAGTACGGCCTGGCCCAGTTCCCGTCGGTGATCGGCGGCGTGGTGCCGGTGCTGAACGTCGCCGGCCTGAAGCCCGGCCAGCTGAAGCTGGACGGCCCGACGCTCGCCAACATCTTCCTGGGCACCATCAAGACCTGGAACGACCCCGCCATCGCCGCCCTGAACCCGGGCCTGACCCTGCCGGCGCAGCGCATCACCGTGGTCCGTCGCTCGGACGGCTCGGGCACCACCTTCAACTTCGTCAACTACCTGTCCAAGGTCAGCCCGGAGTGGAAGACCAAGGTGGGCGAAGGCACCACCGTGCAGTGGCCGACCGGCGTGGGCGGCAAGGGCAACGAAGGCGTGGCCGCCTACGTGAAGCAGATCAAGGGCGGCATCGGTTACGTCGAACTGTCGTATGCGCTGCAGAACAAGATGGCCTACGCCAGCCTGAAGAACGCCTCCGGCAACTTCGTGCAGCCCAGCGACGAGACCTTCGCCGCCGCCGCCGCCAGCGCCGAGTGGGCCAAGTCCAAGGACTTCTACCTGGTCATGACGAATGCGCCCGGTGCGAACTCCTGGCCGATCACCGCCACCAACTTCATCCTGATGTACAAGGCGCCGAAGAAGGGCAACAAGGACGCCCGCGACTTCTTCCGCTGGGTCTACGCCAATGGCGACGCCCAGGCCAAGTCGCTCGACTACGTGCCGCTGCCGCCGGCGCTGGTGCAGCAGATCGAGACGTACTGGAAGGCCAACCTGAAGTACTGATCGCACCCCGCCGGCACGGTCTCTCCCCCGTGCCGGCACCGGCGCCGCGACCCTCCCGCGCGGCGCTACCCCGACGGGCCTTCGGGCCCGTTTTCTTTTCCCGGCGCCCGCGCCGCGCGTCGCATGACAGCGCGAGATGGCGATGTCATCACGCTGTAACAAAAACATCATTTCATAGCCGGGATCACACACGACCTGTCTGGAGAGCCCATGCCTATCCGCACTGCCCGCCTGGCCACGCTGGCCCTGGCCACCGCCTTCCTTGCCACGGCCTGCGATGGCAAGACCGATGCACCGGCCCCGTCGGCCAGCGGCGATGCCGCCGCACCGGCCGCCAGCGGGTCCCAGCAGATCTCCGCCGAGCTGACCGGCGCGGGCGCATCGTTCATCTACCCGCTGATGGCGCGCTGGTCCACGGACTACAACAAGACCACCGGCGCCAAGATCAACTACCAGTCGATCGGCTCCGGCGGCGGCATCGCGCAGATCAAGGCGGCGACCGTCGATTTCGGTTCGTCCGACAAGCCGCTCTCTTCGGAAGAGCTGGCGCAGGCCGGCCTGGCCCAGTTCCCGTCGGTCATCGGCGGCGTGGTGCCGGTCATCAACGTGGAAGGCCTGCAGCCGGGCCAGCTGAAGCTCAATGGCGCCGTCCTGGCCGACATCTTCCTGCACAAGATCACCACCTGGAACGATCCGGCGATCGTCGCGCTGAATCCGGGCGTGGCCCTGCCCGCCGGCAAGATCAACACCGTGCACCGCTCCGACGGATCGGGCACCACTTTCAACTTCGTCAACTACCTGTCCAAGGTCAGTCCCGAATGGAAGTCGAAGGTCGGCGAAGGCACCTCGGTCAACTGGCCGGGCGGTGTCGGCGGCAAGGGCAACGAAGGCGTTGCCGCCTACGTGCGCCAGCTGAAGGGCTCCATCGGCTACGTCGAACTGGCCTATGCCGAGCAGAACAACATGTCGTACGCGTCGCTGCAGAACGCCGCCGGCCAGTTCGTGAAGCCCACCCCGGAGAGCTTCGCCGCCGCCGCGGCCAGCGCCGACTGGGCCAGCGCCAAGGACTTCAACCTGGTCATCACCAACGCGCCGGGCGAACAGGCGTGGCCGATCACCGCGACCAACTTCATCCTGGTCTACAAACAGCCCAAGGATGCGGCCAAGGCCAAGCACACGCTGGACTTCTTCAAGTGGGCCTACGAGCAGGGCCAGGCGCAGGCCAACGAACTGGACTACGTGCCGCTGCCGCCGGAGCTGGTCGGCCAGATCGAGCAGTACTGGAGCACCGAGATCAAGCTCTGATGCAGATCGTGCGGTGGGCCGTCCCGAGGGGCGGCCCGCTGTCATCACGCGGTAACCGCATCACCGTGCACTAGCGCCTCCCGCGTCACCCCGCCCCTTCCCCACTCCCCGGGTTGCATGAACGCCACCGCCCTCCCCGCCTCACTGACGGACGTGCGTACCGCGAAAGACGCGCGCGCCGACAGGCTGTTCCGGCTGACGCTGACCGGCGCCGGCATGTTCGTCCTGATTTCGCTCATCGCTGCCGCGCTTTCGATGCTGTGGGGCGGGCGCGAAGCGCTGCAGACCTTCGGCCTGGGCTTCTTCACCAGTACCGAATGGAACGTGGGTACGCG
The DNA here is from genome assembly GCF_002863005.1 of Pseudoxanthomonas sp. GTDB lineage: Bacteria > Pseudomonadota > Gammaproteobacteria > Xanthomonadales > Xanthomonadaceae > Pseudoxanthomonas_A. The sequence continues at coordinate 113,210 of NZ_PKDG01000019.1, read as the reverse complement.
CGAGTTCGGCGCGCTGGTGCCGGTGTTCGGCACGCTGGTCAGTGCCGGCGTGGCCATGCTGATCGCGGTGCCGGTGAGTTTCGGCATCGCGGTGTTCCTGACCGAAGTGGCACCGGCCTGGATGCGCGGACCGGTGGGCATGGCGATCGAACTGCTGGCCGGCATCCCTTCGATCATCTACGGCATGTGGGGCCTCTTCGTGCTGGCGCCGCAGTTGAGCGAACACGTCTATCCGTGGATCAACGACAACCTCGGCCAGCTGCCGCTCGTCGGCGCGGTGCTTTCGGGTCCGCCGCTGGGCATCGGCATGCTGACCGCAGGGCTGGTACTGGCGATCATGGTGATCCCGTTCGTGTCGTCGGTGATGCGCGAGGTCTTCCTGACGGTCCCGGGCCGACTGAAGGAATCGGCGTACGCGCTGGGTTCCACGAAATGGGAGGTCGTGTGGGACGTGGTGCTGCCGTATACGCGCTCGGCCGTGATCGGCGGCGTCTTCCTGGGCCTGGGCCGCGCCCTCGGCGAGACCATGGCGGTGACGTTCGTCATCGGCAACGCCTACACGATCAGCGCCGCTCTGCTGGAGCCCGGCACCTCCATCGCCTCCACCATCGCCAACGAATTCGCCGAAGCCACCGACCCGCTGCACAAGGGATCGCTGCTGCTGCTCGGCTTCACCCTGTTCCTGCTGACCTTCATCGTGCTGGCCGTCGCCCGCCTGATGCTGCGCCAGCTGGCCAAGCGCGAGGGCAACTGATGTCCGCGTCCCTGTACACGTTCCGCAAGGTCAAGAACGCCGTCGCCCTGACGCTGTCGATCGCCGCGGCCATCTTCGGCCTGATGTGGCTGGTCTGGATCCTGTGGACCACGATCACCAAGGGCATGGGCAGCCTGAACCTGGATTTGTTCACCCAGATGACGCCGCCGCCGAACGAACCCGGCGGCCTGGCCAACGCGCTGTTCGGCAGCGTGGTGATGAGCCTGCTGGCCATCGTGCTGGGCACGCCCATCGGCATCGCCGCGGGCACCTACCTGGCCGAGTACGCCAACAAGCACTGGCTGGGCGAAACGGTCCGCTTCGTCAACGACATCCTGCTGTCGGCACCGTCGATCGTGCTGGGCCTCTTCATCTACACCGTGATGGTGGCGCAGATGGGCCACTACTCGGCATGGGCCGGCGCCGTCGCGCTGGCGTTCATCGCGTTGCCGGTGATCGTGCGCACCACCGACGAAATGCTGCGGCTGGTACCGCAGCAGATGCGCGAGGCCGCGCTGTCGCTGGGCGTGCCGCAGTGGAAGGTCACCACCCAGGTGCTGATGCGATCCGCGCTGCCGGGCATCGTCACCGGCATCCTGCTGGCGCTGGCACGCATCAGCGGCGAGACCGCGCCGCTGCTGTTCACCGCCTTCAACAACCAGTTCTGGAGCACGGATCTCAACCAGTCGATGGCCAACCTGCCCATGGTCATCTTCCAGTACGCGATGAGCCCGTACGACTCCTGGAACTCGCTGGCCTGGGCAGGCGCCTTCCTCGTCACCGGCATGGTGCTGGTGCTCAGCCTGATCGCCCGAACCATCCTTCTTCGAAACAAGGTGACCCATGAATGACGCCGCCCGCATCGCCGTGGTGACGCCGCAGCGCCACGACGAACACGCCGCGACCGCCAGCGTGAAACTGGCTGCCAAGGGCCTGGACTTCTACTACGGCGATTTCCATGCGCTGAAGAACATCAACCTCGAAATCCCCGAAAAGCGCGTGACCGCGCTGATCGGTCCGTCCGGCTGCGGCAAGTCGACCCTGTTGCGCGTGTTCAACCGCATCTACTCGCTGTACCCCAAGCTGCGCGCCACGGGCGATGTACTGCTGGACGGCGAGAACATCCTCGATGCCCGGTATCCGATGAACCGCCTGCGCAGCAAGGTGGGCATGGTGTTCCAGAAGCCGGTGCCGTTCCCGATGACGATCTACGAGAACGTCGCCTACGGCATCCGCCACCACGAACGCCTCAACAAGGCCGACATGGACGTGCGCGTGGAACAGGCGCTGCGCCAGGCCGCGCTGTGGGAAGAAGCCAAGGACAAGCTGAAGCAGAGCGCGCTGGGCCTGTCGGGCGGCCAGCAGCAGCGCCTGTGCATCGCACGCGCGGTGGCACTTCGTCCGGACGTGATCCTGCTGGACGAACCGACCTCCGCGCTGGACCCCATCTCGACCAGCAAGATCGAGCAGCTGATCGAAGAGCTGAAGCACCAGTACACCATCGCCATCGTCACCCACAACATGCAGCAGGCCGCGCGCGTATCCGACTACACCGCCTTCATGTACCTGGGCGAGCTGGTGGAGCACGACGTCACCTCGACGATCTTCTCCAACCCCGGCAAGCAGCAGACGGAAGACTACATCACCGGCAGGTTCGGCTGAGGACGCCCATGAACACCCAACCCAACGACCATATCGTGAAGAGCTACGACGAAGAACAGCGCCGCATCGTGGCGGAGATCGTGCGCATGGGCGAGACCGCCGTCGCCCAGCTGGAGGCCGCGCTGGACGTGGTCGAGCGCCGCGACGACAAGGCCGCGCAGCGCATCATCGCCAACGACGAGGCCATCGACGCCATCGAGCACCAGGTCAGCCACGACGTGATGCACCTGGCGCTGCGTGGCCCGATGGCGCGCGACCTGCGCGAGATCCTCGCCGGCCTGCGCATCCCCGCCGACATCGAGCGCATCGGCGATTACGCGGCCAATGTCGCCAAGCGTTCCATCGCGCTCAATGTGTCGCCGCCGATGCCACAGATCACCGGCCTGCGCGCGCTCGGCAAGCTGGCCGCCCGCCAGGTGCGCGACGTGCTGGTCGCCTACCAGAATGGCGATGCGGACCGGGCCGTGCAGGTGCGCGAGCGCGACGCCGAACTCGACGCGCACTACACCGCCCTGTTCCGCGAACTGCTGACCTACATGATGGAAGACCCGCGCAACATCACGCCGTGCACGCACCTGCTGTTCATGGCGAAGAACCTGGAGCGCATCGGCGACCACGCCACCAACATCGCCGAGAACATCTGGTTCCTCGTGCACGGCGAACAGCCCTTGCCGCCCCGCGACAAGCGCGACGAGACCAGCACCACCGGCGCGGTCTGAGATTTCCGCACCGCAGCACCCCCGCGCCCCGCTTCCACGCGGGGCGCGGGCGTTTCCGGGCATGCATACGGCCGGCTAACGGACTGCGTCTACACTGTCGCCACTTCCCGTGCGGCTCCGCCGCACCTCACTGGAGAGCATGACGATGTCCAAGACGAACAAGCCTGCCGCGGTCGCCATTGCCCTGGCCGGAGGCCTCGCCCTGACCGGTTCCGCGTTCGCGATGGAGCCGCTTTCGCAGGGTTACCTGCTGGCGGGCCAGGAAGCGGCGAAGGCGGCCGAAGGCAAGTGCGGCGAAGGCAAGTGCGGCATGGCCAAGGCCGACACCGACAAGGACGGCAAGGTCTCGCAAGCCGAATTCAACGCAGCCCATCCCGACAAGGCCGCGAAATTCGCCGAGATCGACACCAACAAGGACGGCTTCATCGATGCCGCCGAGCACAAGGCCCATGCCGGCGCCAAGGGCGCCGAGGGCAAGTGCGGTGAAGGCAAGTGTGGCGAGGGCAAGTGCGGCGGCACCAAGAAGGCCGGCGAGACCAAGTAAGTCCGAAGCAGGCCCCGGCGTTGCGCCGGGGCCTGCGCTTGCATCCGCATGATCACCCTTCCTCCCGCCTCCGCCGGCCTGGGCCTGCGCCGCGCCCTGCTGGACGAACTGCTGGCCGCGCCGGCCGGGGCGTTCGACTTCCTCGAATGCGCGCCGGACAATTGGCTGGGGGTGGGTGGACGCTACGGCGATGCGTTGAAGACCCTGGCCTCGCAGTATCCGATCACCTGCCACGGACTGTCGCTGTCGCTGGGCGGCACGGCGCCGCTGGACGATACGTTCCTCGCGCGCACGCGGCGCTTCCTGGACGAATACCGGGTGGTGCTCTACAGCGAACACCTCAGCTACTGCACCGACGACGGCCATCTGTACGACCTGATGCCGATCCCGTTCACCGAGGAGGCGGTGCATCACGTCGCCGCGCGCATCCGCCACGCACAGGACGCGCTGGGTCGGCGGATCGCGGTCGAGAACGTCTCCTACTACGCCGCGCCCTACCAGGCGATGGATGAAGTCGACTTCATCACCGCAGTGCTCGATGAGGCCGACTGCGACCTGCTGCTCGACGTCAACAACGTATTCGTCAACGCCATCAACCACGGCTATGACGCATGCGCCTTCCTCACGCGCATGCCGTCGGCGCGGATCGCGTCGTACCACATCGCCGGCCACTATGACGAAGCCGACGACCTGAAGGTCGATACGCATGGCGCCCCGGTGAAGGACGACGTGTGGGCGCTGCTGTCGCAAGCCTATGCCACGCATGGCGTGCGCCCCACGCTGCTGGAGCGCGACTTCAACTTCCCGCCGCTGGCCGAGCTGTGTGTCGAACTGCAGCGCATCCGCGCCCTGCAGGCGCTGCATCTTCCTGGCACAGCGGCGCGGGCGACGCATGGCTGACCCCCTGCACGACATGCAGTTCGCGTTGTCGCGCCACCTGCGTGATCCGTCCTCGCATCCGCCGCCGCCCGGCATCGAAGCGCGCCGGCTGGCGATCTACCGCGACCTGTTCTTCAACAACATCGAAGCCCTGCTGGCCGGCAACTTCCCGGTGATCCGGAAGACGCTGGGCGAGGACGCATGGCGCGTGCTGGTGCGCCGCTTCTACGCCGACCACCGTAGCCATACCCCGCTGTTCCCGGAGATCGCGCGCGAATTCATCCGCTACCTGGAAACGCGCGACGACGACCTGCCCCCTTGGCTGCGCGAACTCGCGCACTACGAATGGGTCGAGCTGGCGCTGCAGATCGCCGACGATCCCGTGCCAGCGCATGACCCGCACGCCGACCTGCTGACGGGCGAACCGGTGGTCTCGCCCTTCGCGTGGGCGCTGGCCTACCAATGGCCGGTGCACCGGATCGGTCCGGACTTCCAGCCCGATGCGCCGCCGGTCGAACCGACGCTGCTGCTCGTGCGTCGGGATGCGGAACACCAGGTGCGCTTCGCGGCGATCTCGCCACTGGTCTACCGGCTGGTCGAACTGCTGGGCGAAGGCGGTCGCAGCGGTGGCGATGCGGTGCGTCAGCTGGCAGCGGAGGCAGGAGTCGACGACGTGCCCGCCTTCGCCGACCAGGGCGCCGCAATGCTGGTGCGCATGCGCGACGAAGGCACCGTGCTCGGGACGCGCACGCCTGCACTGTAGGAACGACGCAAGTCGCGACCGCACGACACGGGCGACCAGGACATCACTGCAGGCCAGCAACCGGGGCATGGCGTCCGCCCTTCATGCGGCCCCCTCATTGTCACTCGAGTGGCAGGTTGACGGTCGCGACTTACGTCGCTCCTACAGAAAACCTGGCCGACGTTGGGTTTCCAGCCGAGGAAGCACCCGCGCCCTCTGCTACCCTTTCCCGCATGGAAAACGCTGCCGAACCCGTCCGCATCACCCCCATGGCCCACCGCTTCCGCGGTTACCTGCCCGTGGTGGTGGACGTGGAGACCGGCGGCTTTGACTGGAACCGGCACGCCCTGCTCGAAATGGCCGCGGTGCCGCTGGACCTGGACGAGAACGGGCTGCTGGTCTGTGGCGAAACCGCGAGCGTGCACCTGCATCCGGCGCCGGGCACCGAGATCGATCCGAAATCGCTGGAAGTCACCGGCATCGATCTGGACCACCCGTTCCGCTTCGCCAAGCAGGAGAAGGAGGCGCTGGACCACGTGTTCGCGCCAGTGCGCGCGGCGGTGAAGAAGCACGGTTGCCAGCGCGCGATCCTGGTCGGCCACAACGCGCACTTCGACCTCAATTTCCTCAATGCCGCCGTTGCGCGCGTGGCGCACAAGCGCAACCCGTTCCATCCCTTCAGCGTGTTCGACACGGTGACACTGGCCGGCGTCGCCTACGGCCAGACCGTGCTCGCCCGCGCCGTGCAGGCCGCCGGCTTCGACTGGAATGCCGACGACGCGCACTCGGCGGTCTACGACGCCGAACAGACCGCGCGCCTGTTCTGCAAGATCGCCAACATGTGGCCGAAGCCGTTGGGCTGATACCTCGCACAGGACGGCGTCATGCGGTTGACTGCGATCCAGGCCGACATCACTGCGCTGCAGGTCGACGCCATCGTCAATGCGGCGAACAGTTCGCTGCTCGGCGGCGGTGGCGTGGATGGCGCGATCCATCGCGCGGCGGGTCCGGAGCTGGTGCACGAATGCCGACTGCTCGGCGGCTGCGCCACTGGCGAAGCGAAGATCACGCAGGGGTATCGCCTGCGGGCACGCCATGTGAACCATACCGTCGGTCCGGTCTGGCGTGGCGGTGGACACGGCGAGCCCGCCCTGCTCGCTGCGTGCTACCGCAACAGCCTGGCGCTGGCGGAAAGGCACGGCCTGCGCAGCGTCGCTTTTCCCTGCATCAGTACCGGTATTTTCGGCTATCCCGCGGAATCCGCCGCACGCGTCGCGGTCGACACTGTCCGTGCCGTATTGTCTGCATCGCCCACGCCGCCCGAGGTGATCTTCTGCTGTTTCTCCGGCAGCGACCTGGCGGTCTACCAGGCCTCGCTCGCCTGACTACGCTTCACCGTTGGCCGCGGTCTGCACCGGCGGACGCGAGGTCATCGCCGCGCCGGCGGACGCGACGATGATCGCCGCGATCGCCAGCCACTGCAGCAGCGACAGGCGCTCGTGCAGGAACAGCAGGCCGCACAGGGCGGCGATGGCCGGTTCCAGGCTCATCAGCATGCCGAAAGTGCGCGTGGGCATCTTCGTCAGCGCCACCATTTCCAGACTGTAGGGGATCGCCGTGGACAGCAGCGCGACCGCCAGGGCGATGGGCAGCAGCGCTGGCGCCAGCAGCGCAGCACCGGCATGCGCGACGCCGAATGGCAGCGCCACCGCCGCCGCGATGCAGCTGCCGATGGCGACCGTCTGCGGCCCGTGCGCATTGCCTGCCCGTTGGCCGAACACGATGTACATCGCCCAGCAGGCGCCTGCACCCAGCGCGTAGACCGCTCCCACGGGATCCAGCGCCTCGGCACCCTGCTCCGGCACAAGCAGCACCAGCCCGGCAACGGCCAGCACGACCCACACGACGTCGCGCAGATGGCGCGAGCCAAACAGCGCCACGGCCAACGGACCCGTGAATTCGAGTGCGACCGCGATTCCCAGCGGCACCGTTTCCAGCGACTTGTAGAACAGCAGGTTCATCAGCCCCAGCGACGCGCCGTAGAACACCAGCAGCGACCACTGCTCGCGGGTGACGCGCGCGCGCCAAGGCCGGAACACCGCGACCAGCATCACCGTCGCCAACGCCAGCCGCAGCGCCGTGGCGCCGGTCGCCCCCACGGCGGGGAACAGGCCCTTCGCCATCGACGCGCCCGCCTGTATGGACAGCATGGCGATGAGCAGCAGTGCGATCGGCTGCCAATGCAGCGAGGCATGGGAATTCGGGGACGACATGACGGCATGACCTGCGCGCGCCGGGAGCGCCGCGCTTGAAGAAGGGAAGGAATGCGCACTATATTGCGCAGACCTAAGCTTACCGGATGCGCAATATAGTGCGCAACCCCGCCCATGAGTGTGCTGGAACACGTCGCCGAGAACATTCGCCGCCTGCGTACGGACGCAGGTCTCAGCCAGCAGGCCCTGTCGGTGGCGGCGGACGTCTCCCGCCGCATGCTGGTGGGCATCGAATCCGGCGATGCGAATGTCAGCCTCAACACCCTCGACCGCATTGCCGAAGCCCTGAAAGTGACCTTCGCGGACCTGGTGAAGCCGCCGAGTGCCCCGGGTCTGGACCGTATCGAAGCCTTGGCCTGGAGCGGCCGCACGCCGGGCTCGCAGGGCGTGCTGCTGGCCACCGCACCCGCCTCACACGATGTCGAACTGTGGGCGTGGACACTGATGCCCGGCGACCGCTACGTGTCGGCGGCCGATCCGGCCGGCTGGCACGAGATGTTCTTCGTCATCGAAGGCCATCTGGTCGTCGAACTCCCGGACGGCGACCACATCGTCGCGGCAGGCGACTTCTTCGTATTCCCGAGCGATCGCGACTACGCCTACCGCAACGATGGCGACACGCCGCTGCGCTTCATTCGCAACGTCGTGCACTGAAACCGAAGAACATCACTTCTTGGGTGCGGTGATGCCGTGCCGCCGGAGGATCTCGCGCACCCGGTCGAGCGGGATGGCCTCGACGGTCTCGCCATTGCCGCTGACCGTGGTGGCCATGAAGAGCGAATTGTAGATCGCTTCCTCGACTGCCTCGACGCTGGCCTGGAAGACGGCACTCATCTGCTCGTTCGCCAGCTCCGAGGTGTCCAGCCGGGGCGCATCGAAGGCGCGCCGCACCGACTCCGCGGTGGAGAACGCGAGGACGTAGTCGCCGCTGCCGTTGGATGCGGAGCTGCCCGTGCGACCCAGGCCCATCATCGCGCGCGACGCGACGCGGCGCAGGTTGCGGTCGGCCAGCGGGGCATCGGTGGCGATGACGATGATGATCGAACCGTCGCCACGATCATCCGCCGGACCACGACGACCATCGCCCTGCATCGCGACCGCCTTCTGGAAGGCGTAGCGATCCAGTTCGCGGCCGACCGGCGCCCCCGACACCTGCAGCACGCCACCGAAGTTGCTCTGCACCAGCACGCCGACCGTCCAGCCGCCCAGCGACGCAGGCAGCTTGCGCGATGACGTGCCGATGCCGCCCTTCCAGCCGAACGCCACCGTACCGGTGCCGGCACCGACGCTGCCTTCCTGCACGGCACCGCTCGTGGCGTCATCCAGCGCGCGGCGCACGGCGTCGGCCGTGACCGGACGCGCGCGGATGTCGTTGAGGCCTCCATCGTTGGTCTCGCCGACCACGACATTGAGCGAGCGCACCTGCTGCATGTCGGGCCGGGCCAGCATCCAGTCCGCCATCGCATCGGCGGCCTTCCATACGCACAGGGTGCAGGTCAGCAGGATGGGGGTTTCGAGCTCGCCGAGTTCGTTGACCTGGGTACTGCCAATGAACTTGCCGAAGCCGTTGCCGACGTGCACGGCAGCCGGCACGCGCGAGCGGTACACGTTGCCGGGGTGCGGCAGGATCGCGGTGACGCCCGTGCGTACCTTGTCGCCCTCCTTCAACGTCACCTGGCCGACCCGCACACCGGCGACATCGGTAATGGCGTTGTACGTCCCCGGCGCGAAGATGCCCGGCGCCACGCCCAGGTCGCGCGCGCGAGCGCGCGGCGCGTCCTGCGCGAAGGCTGCGAACGAGGACAGCCCCAGCAGCAGCGCCACCAGTCGCGGAAACGGAGGATGCGGCGTGCGGGACACGTGGACTCCTTTACTGGCGCTGGCGGACCGCCTCGAACAGCGTGATGCCGGCAGCGACCGACACGTTGAGGCTTTCGATGTCGCCCGGCATGGGGATCTTCACCAGCCCGTCGCAGTGTTCGCGCGTCAAGCGGCGCAGGCCGTCGGCTTCGCCCCCGAGCGCCAGCGCGACGTTGCCGCGCAGGTCGGTGGCGTACAGCGACGCCGTAGCCTCGCCGGCCAGGCCGTAGATCCATACGCCGAGCTGTTGCAGGTCGCGCAGGCAGCGGGACAGGTTGGTGACCTGCACGACCGGAATCCGGTCCGCCGCGCCCGCCGAGGTCTTGCGCACGGTGGCATTGACGCCGACCGACTTGTCCTTGGGGATGATCACCGCGGTCACGCCGGCCGCCGCGGCGCTGCGCAGGCACGCGCCGAGGTTGTGCGGATCCTGCACACCGTCCAGCACCAACAGCAGGGCCTTGCCTTCGGCGTCCTCCACCAACCCCTGCAGTTCGTTCTCGTCCCAAGTGGGCGCAGCGGCATAGCGTGCGGCGACGCCCTGGTGGCGCAGCGAACCGGCCACGCCATCCAGCGCCTGCCCGGTGACGCGGCGCACGTCGATGCCCTTGCGGCGCGCGTTCTCCTCGATCTCGGTGAGGCGCGCGTTCTTGCTGCCGCCTTCGACCAGGATCTCGCGCACGTTGTCGGCGTCGTTCTCGACCGCCGAGGCGACCGCATTGACGCCGACGATCCACGAATTCTGCTTGCTCATGCGCTGTAAGGCCGCGTTGGAAAGGGCGGCATTATCGCACCGACCGCCCGCTCAGCGTGGCGGCCAGGCCGCCGTGTCGTGGTCCGGATGCTGGAACGAGACCACCCCGGCCAAGAACGCCGCAGCCGCCTCATCCTCCTCGGTGCGCCGCTGCGGCAGGGCGGACAGCCCATCCACATAGGGCAGCTTGCCCTCCACGCCGTACTGCACCCAGGGCGCCAGCCCGGACGGATCATCGAACGCACCGGCTGCGACGGCCACCCCATCCGGTGCTTCATAGGTCAGCGGCGTGCCGCAGGTGGCACAGAAGCCTCGCCGCACCACGTTCGAGGACTGGAAGCGCTTCGGTTCGCCGCGCGTCCACGCGAGCACCGCGCCGCGCGTGGACACCAATGGCGCGTAGTACGCACCGAAGGCTTTCTGGCACATCCGGCAGTGGCAGATGGAGGCGTCCTTCAGGTCGCCGGTGACGCGGAAGCGGATCGCGCCGCATTGGCAGCCGCCGGTGTGGGTCTGGGTGGACATAGCGGCTCCTCATCAAGCAGGGGAAACGAGAACCGACGCCGTCATCCCGGCGAAAGCCGGGACCCAGCAACTTTGGTTCCGTCGCGACCGTCGTCTGCGTGAACTTCGCAGCGTCGCCAGCAAAAGACCCTGGGTCCCGGCTTTCGCCGGGACGACGGACCTGAATCAATACTTCTTCTTCATACGCTTGGCCGGTTGTCCGCGCGGCGGGGGCGGCGGCAGGCCGCTGTCCCTGGTCTTGTCCTCGACCAGGCGGAAGTCAATCTTGCGTTCTTCCAGACTGGCCTTCAGCACGATGATGCGCACGCGATCGCCGAGACGGAACGACATGCCGCGACGCTCTCCCGACAATGTCTTGCGCAGCGGATCGAAGTGGTAGTAGTCCTGCGGCAACTGGGTGACATGGACCAGGCCATTGACCTTGGATTGGTCGAGTTCCACGAACAGGCCAAAGCTGGTGACGCCACTGATGACACCATCGAACTGGCCGCCGACGTGCTTCTCCATCCATGCCGCGCGATACCGTTCGTCGACTTCGCGCTCCGCTTCGTCCGCGCGGCGCGCGCGTTCCGAACACTGCAGCGACAGGGCCGCCATTTCGTGTGGCGAGTACAGGAATTTCTCCGGCTTCCCCTTGGTCAGCGCGTACTTGATGGCGCGATGCACGAGGAGGTCGGGGTAGCGCCGGATCGGCGACGTGAAATGGGCGTACGCATCCAACGCCAGGCCGAAGTGACCTGCGTTGTCCGGTGAGTAGACCGCCAGGCTCTGGCTGCGCAGCACCACCGACTCCAGCAGCGCGACGTCCGGGCGCTCGCGGATCTTCTTGAGCAACTGGGTGAAATCGCGTGGCTGCACCTTGCTCCAGGCGGGCAGGCTCAACTTGAATTCCTTCAGGAACTCGAGCAGGTCGGCGTATTTGGATTCCGGCGGCCGGTCGTGCACGCGGTACGGCGCCGGAACATGGGCGCCAAGCAGGTATCGGGCCGCCTGGACGTTGGCCGCAATCATGCATTCCTCGATCAGCTTGTGCGCATCGTTCCGCTGCAGCATGCCGGCCTGGGTGACTTCCCCGCGGTTGTCCAACTCGAAGCGGACTTCCGAGGTTTCGAACTCGATCGCACCGCGTGCCTCTCGTGCCTTGGCAAGCAGGCCATACAGCTCGTGCAGGCGTTCGACGTGCGGCAGCAACGCACCGATCGACTGGCGCGATTCGGCATCGTTCTCACCGACGGCCTTCCAAACCTGGTCGTAGGTCAATCGCGCGTGCGACCGCATCACGGCTTCGTAGAATTTCGACTGGGTGACCTCACCCTCGCTGTTGACCTGCATGTCGCAGACGAAGCACATGCGGTCCACGTTCGGATTCAGCGAACAGATGCCGTTGGACAGCGTCTCCGGCAGCATGGGCACCACGAAACCGGGGAAATACACCGACGTCGCGCGCTTCTGCGCCTCGTCGTCCAGCGGCGTGCCAGGGCGAACGTAGTGCGAGACATCGGCGATGGCGACGACGAGGCGGTAGCCGCTGCGGTTCTTCATGCGCAGGCCCTGGCGATTGCTTTCGCAATACACCGCGTCATCGAAGTCCTTCGCATCGGCGCCGTCGATGGTCACCAGCGGCATGTCGCGCAGGTCGACGCGATCGCCGATCATCGACGGCTCGATGACCAGCGGCACCGCCGTCGCCTCGTCCAGCACTTCCTGCGGGAATTCGTGCGGCAGGTTGTGGCCATGGATCGCGGCCTCGACCACCAGCGACGGCGTCAGGCTGTCGCCGAGCACGGCGATGACCTTGCCGATGGGTGGGCGTCGCGCATCTGGCGCCTGGGTCAGCTCAACCACGACCAGCTGGCCATCCCGCGCACCCCCGGTCGCGTCCTGCGGAATCTGCACGTTGCGCTGGATGCGCTTGTCGTCCGGCGCCACGTAGGCGATGCCGACTTCGAAACCGAATCGGCCGATCAGGCGGGTGACGCCGCGTTCCAGCACGCGCGCGATGCTGCCTTCGCGGCGGCCGCGGCGATCGATGCCGGTGACGTTGGCCAGCGCGCGGTCGCCATGCATGACCTTGCGCATTTCGTAAGGGGGCAGGAACAGATCGTCGCCGCCGCCCGTGTCGGGACGGAGGAAACCGAAGCCGTCCGGGTTGGCGATCACGGTGCCGGAGATCAGGTCGGTCTGCTGCACGGGCGCGAAGCCGCCGCGCCGGTTCTGCACCAGCTGGCCGTCGCGGACCATCGCACCCAGGCGCTTGGACAACGCATCGAACCGTTCGGGTGCATCCAGTCCCAGCGGACCGGCGATTTCCTCTGCCGTCTGCGGCCCTTCGGCCGCTTCCAGGAACCCGAGGATGGCCTCGCGGCTGGCGATGGGCTGTTCGTAACGCTGCGCCTCGCGCTGCGCGTGCGGGTCGACGAAACGCCCGCCCGTCCGCGGCGCGTGCCCACCGGCGGGGCGTCGCGACGGGGACGTGCCACCCGCTGCGCGCGAAGGCGAACGCGCCGCCTCGGGCATCCAGGGCGGCAGGCTCTTCTTTGCCGGAGTACCGGATCTGGCGGGCTTGCCGGCCTGGCCCGTGCCACGGGAGGCGGACGCTCCGCCCTGCTTGCTTCCCTTCCCGGCGGGCGTCTTGCCGCCACTTCGCTGTGTTTTCTTGGTCATGGGGGGATGGTACACCTCGCCTGAATACCGGCACGCGAAGGAACCGTTGACATTCCCCTGCCCGGTCCTCAAAATGCGCGCCTCGCTTACCTGCCCAGGTGGCGGAATTGGTAGACGCACTAGTTTCAGGTACTAGCGGGTAAAACCGTGGAGGTTCGAGTCCTCTCCTGGGCACCACGCACAACGAAGACCCTCGCGAAAGCGGGGGTTTTTCGTTTCCGGAATGGGCGCGTGCCTGCGGCATGCCGCCTCACGCGTCCTCACGCCGATCCGCAGTAGGCTGTCGGCACGCACGACGACGCAACGCACGGGGAAGCGCATGGAAGTCCAACAGATCCTGTTCCTCGCCATCCTGGCGATCACCCTGGGTCTGTTCATCAGCGAAAAACTGCGCGTCGACCTGGTGGCGTTGCTGGCCCTGCTGGCGCTCACGCTGACCGGCATCCTGGGACCGAAGGAAGCATTGTCCGGATTCGCCAGCGAGCCCGCGATCATCGTCGCGGCGGTATTCGTGCTGTCCGCCGGTCTCTCGGCCACCGGCATCACCGACCGCATCGGCGCCGGCATCGGCAAGGCGGCCGGCGGCAGCGAGTGGCGCACCATTGCCGTGGTCATGCCCGCGACGGCGGCGCTGGCGGCGTTCTCGCACCACGTGATGGTCACCGCGATGATGCTGCCGATCCTGATGCGCATCGCCCGCGAACAGAAGCTGGCCGCGTCCCGGCTGCTGATGCCCATGTCGCTGGCCGCCTCGCTGGGCACCACGCTGACCTTGTTCAGCGCGCCGGCCTTCCTGCTGTCGAACGACCTGATCAAGCGCGCGGACCTGCCGGCCCTGGACATCTTCGCCATCACGCCGATCGGCGCGGCACTGGTGGTGCTGGGGACGGTCTACATGTTGATGGCCCGGTGGCTGGTGCCCAAGCGCGAAGGCGAAACGCCGCAGGGCGATTACCTGAAGCTGGACCGCTACTACACCGAACTGCTGGTGGAAGAGGATTCGCCGTGGATCGGCAAGTCGCGCGGCGATTTCGCGAAAGCCTTCGATGACCGCCTGCAGGTGGTGGACTGGCTGCGGCACGGCATGCGCCGCCGCGTCCAGCGCAGCGACAGCCTGCTGGCCGCGGGCGATGTGCTGCTGGTGCGGGCATCGCCGGACGAAATCGCTTCCATCCGCGACGAGCCGGGCCTTGCCCTGCATGCCGTGGCGAAGTACGGCGAAAAGCCGGGCGAGCAGCCGAAATCCGAGGCGCTCGGCGAAGAGCAGCTGGTGCAGGCGGTGGTGGCGCCGCATTCGGAGTTCGTCGGCCGCAGCGTTGCGGACATCGACTTCCTGCGCAACCTCGGCGTCGTGGTCGTGGGCCTGTGGCGGCGCGAGGGCTGGCTGCACGGCGAACTGTCGGAGATGGTGCTGCAGGAAGGCGACCTGCTGGTCCTGTGGGGCCAGCAGCAGAACCTGGAGCCGCTGGCGACCCACCACGGCTTCCTGATGCTGATGCCGTTCGGCGGCCAGGAAAAGCCGCGCCGCAAGGCCCCCGTCGCGCTGGCCATCATGGTCGGCGCAGTGGCGGCGGCGGCCACCGAGACGCTGGCGCCGCACATCGCGTTCCTCGCCGGCGCGGTGGCGATGGTGCTCACGCGCTGCGTCGATATCGAACGGGCCTACCAGGAGATCGACGTGCGCATCTTCGTGATGATCGGCGGCGTGATCCCGCTGGGCATCGCGATGGAGAAGACCGGCACGGCCGCGCTGGTGGCGGACCTGCTGCTCAACCACACCGCGCACTGGTCGCCGCTGATGCTGTTGCTGGTCATGTTCGGGACCGCCGCGCTGCTGACGCAGATCCTGTCCGACGCCGCCACCACGGTGCTGCTGGCGCCCATCGCGCTGGCGCTGGCGACCGGACTGGAACTGAATCCGGTGCCGTTCGTGGTCTGCACCGCGATGGGCGCCGTGGCCTCGTTCCTGACCCCCATCGGCCACCACGGCAACCTGCTGATCCTCAATCCCGGCCGCTACACGTTCGGCGATTTCCTCCGCGTGGGCGTGCCGCTCACCCTGGCGATCGCCTTCACCACGGCCTGGCTGGCGCGCTGGCTGTGGCTGGACGGTCCGCTGCTGCCGGGTATCGGCGGCTGAGACGACGCGACGGGTAGAATGGCCGGGCTTCCGACCCGCAGACCGCACGCCCGCAATGACCGAAACGATCCGCCCCACCTTTCACGGCTTCGAACAGATCCCGCTGCGCGAGTACGCCGAGCGCGCCTACCTCGACTATTCGATGTACGTGGTGCTCGACCGCGCCCTGCCCTTCATCGGCGACGGCCTGAAGCCGGTCCAGCGGCGCATCGTGTATTCGATGAGCGAGCTGGGCCTGAACGCCGGCGCGAAGCCGAAGAAGTCCGCGCGCACGGTCGGCGACGTCATCGGCAAGTACCATCCCCACGGCGACAGCGCCTGCTACGAAGCCCTGGTGCTGATGGCGCAGCCGTTTTCGTACCGGTATCCGCTGATCGAAGGCCAAGGCAACTTCGGCTCTCCGGACGACCCGAAGTCGTTCGCGGCCATGCGCTACACCGAATCCAAGCTGACGCCGATCGCCGAGGTACTGCTGGGCGAACTCGGCCAGGGCACGGTCGACTGGACACCGAACTTCGACGGCACGCTCGAGGAACCCACCTGGCTGCCGGCGCGCCTGCCGCACCTGCTGCTCAACGGCACCACCGGCATCGCCGTCGGCATGGCCACCGACGTGCCGCCGCACAACCTCAACGAGATCGTCAGCGCGTGCATCCGCCTGATCGACGATCCGGACGCGACGGTCGCCGACCTGTGCGAACACGTCCGTGGCCCCGACTACCCGACGAAGGCGGAGATCATCACCGCCGCCTCGGACCTGCGCGCGATGTACGAGAACGGCACCGGCAGCGTCCGCGCGCGCGCCACCTGGCGCAAGGACAACGCCAACATCGTCATCGACGCCCTGCCCTACCAGGTGTCGCCGTCCAAAGTGATCGAGCAGATCGCCGCGCAGATGCGGGCGAAGAAGCTGCCCTGGCTGGAAGACATCCGCGACGAATCCGATCACGCGAACCCGGTGCGCGTGGTATTGATCCCGCGCTCCAACCGCGTGGACGCGGAACAGCTGATGGGCCACCTGTTCGCCACCACCGACCTGGAGAAGAGCTACCGGGTCAACCTCAACATCATCGGCCTGGACGGGCGCCCGCAGGTCAAGAACCTGAAGATGTTCCTGACCGAGTGGCTGGCGTTCCGCGGCGACACGGTGACGCGCCGCCTGAAGCACCGGCTGGAGAAGGTCGAGCGTCGCCTGCACCTGTTGGAAGGCTTGCTGGTCGCGTTCCTCAACCTGGATGAAGTCATCCGAATCATCCGCACCGAGGACGAGCCCAAGGCCGCGCTGATCGCGCGCTTCAAGCTGAGCGAGGAACAGGCAGACTACATCCTCGACACCAAGCTCAAGCAACTCGCCCGTCTTGAGGAGATGAAGATCCGCGGCGAGCAGGACGAACTGCTGGCCGAGCGCGAGAAGATCGCCGGCATCCTGGAGTCGAAGAGCAAGCTGAAGAAGCTGATCAAGGACGAACTGACCGCCGACGCGAAGAAGTTCGGCGATGCGCGCCTGTCGCCGCTCGTGCAGCGTGATGCCGCCCAGGCACTGGACGAAACCGAACTGGTCGCCAGCGAGCCGATGACGGTGGTCTTGTCGGAGAAGGGCTGGATCCGTGCCGCCAAGGGCCATGACGTGGATGCCTCAACGTTGTCGTATCGCGACGGCGACGGACTGCTGGGTGCGGTGCGCTCGCGCAGCACGCAGCAGGTGGCGTTCCTCGATTCGGAAGGCCGCAGCTATTCCACCGCCGTGCACACGCTGCCGTCCGCGCGCGGCAACGGCGAGCCCCTGACCGGGCGCTTCTCGCCGGCGGCCGGCGCGTCGTTCCAGGCGCTTGCCAGCGGCGACAACGACAACCGGTTCGTGCTGGCGTCGTCGCATGGCTATGGCTTCGTCACCCGTTTCGAAAACCTCACGGGCCGCCAGAAAGCCGGCAAGGCCATGCTCAACCTGACCGCCGGCGCGAACGTGCTGCAACCGGCCCACGTCCCCAACCCCGCGGCCGACCGCATCGTCGCGGTGACCAGCGCGGGGCATTTGCTTGCCTTCCCGGTCAGCGAACTGCCGGAACTGGACAAGGGCAAAGGCAACAAGATCATCGAGATCCCCAAGGCCAAACTGGGCACCGAGCATGTCGTCGCCATCGCCGCCGTATCGCCGGGCACCACGTTGTCGATCAAGAGCGGACAGCGCACGATGAGCCTGTCGTTCAAGGATCTGGACGCATACGTCGGCGCGCGTGCCACGCGGGGTGGCTTGTTGCCGCGGGGGTGGCAGAAGGTGGATGGACTGGAAGTCCAATAGTTCGTCGAACGGGCGCGCCGCCGCGACTTTGACATCGCAGCAGCGGTGCTTCATGTAACGCGGAAGGATGGCCACCAGGAGGAACAGGTATGCGTCATCTCTGGCTGCTTGCGTTGCTTCTGGCAGCGTCGCCAGCTTCAGCCGCCTGGCTGAAAATGGACAGGACCCAAGACGGCTTCCTGTTCACCGGCACCGAGGACGGGGAGCCATTCTCCTTCACTGTCCCGGGTAAGCATGTACGCACGATCAAGGACGGCGACAGGGCGTTCGCAGAGATTGACGGCGTCCTGATCCAGGTATTGCTGGTGCCTTCCGAGGAGCCTGGGAGTCCACCTGGCTTGGATGCACACGCTTCGGTCGAGAAAAGATACCTGGAGTCGCTGGGGGCCGAGGTAGCCAGCGCTTCGTCATGTTCGCACATGGCCTTGCGGCATCAGGAGTGGGCATCCGAGTTCGCAGGCAGGACTACGTACTATCTGACGGCCAATGCGGGCAGGCGCATCCTGGTAGTGGCGGTGGTTGCCGCGCGTAAGGACATTCCAGCTTCTTCCGCCCTCGAGACGTTGGGCGCTATTTGCTCGTCGCTCACCACGAATTGACGTCATTCCGCATCGCGGGACAGCGCTACCGGGTACGCATCATCGACGTCCACGCCCAGGCATCTAAACGCGCCTCGCTCTACTGCACGTCATACTCACCGCCCAAGACACGCGAGGGAATAAGACCATGGACACCGACTTCTGGCTGCAGCGGTGGCAGGAAGGCCAGATCGGCTTCCATCGCCACGACGTGATGCCGCTGCTGCAGAAGCACTGGCCATCGTTGCAGCTGCCGCAGGGCTCGCGCGTGCTCGTGCCGCTGTGCGGCAAGTCGCTGGACATGCACTGGCTGGCGGCGCAGGGGTACCGCGTGCTGGGCGTGGAACTGTCGCCGCTGGCGGTAACGCAGTTCTTCGAGGAAGCCGGGCTGGATCCCGTGCGGACGACCAGCCGCTACGGCGAACACGTCAGCGCCGGCCCCATCGAGATCATCGTCGGCGATGCCTTCGGCCTGGCACCGGCGCTGCTGGCGGACGTCGCCGGCGTCTACGACCGCGCCGCACTGATCGCCCTGCCGCCCGACATGCGCCTGCGCTATCGCGACACCGTGTATGCCGCGCTGCCGACCGGCTGCCAGGGATTGCTGATCACGCTCGAGTATCCGCAGGAGGAGAAGGCCGGGCCACCGTTCTCGGTGGCACAGGCCGAGGTCGAAGCGCTGTTCTCGGCGCCTTGGCGGCACACGCTGGCGGAGCGGCGCGACATCCTGGACCAGGAGCCGCGTTTTCGCGAAGAGGGGCTGAGCGCGCTGGAGACGGCGGTATACCGCCTCCGTCGCGGCTGATCACTCTGCGGCGGACTCGCCGTCGAGCTTCGACGTCAGGTACAGCGCGATACCGAGGCGCTCGATCAGGCCCAGCTGCTGCTCCAGCCAGTGCGCGTGGTCTTCCTCGGTGTCCTTCAACTGCGCCAGCAGGATGTCGCGGCTCACGTAGTCCCCATGCTGCTCGCAGATCCCGACGCCCTTGGCCAGGTTGGCCCGCACCGCGTATTCGACCTCGAGGTCGCGCTGCAGCATCTCCTCGACCGTCCTGCCGGCGGTGAAGGCTTCCGGCCGCATGTCCGGATCGCCCTCGAGGAACAGGATGCGGCGCAGCAGCGCGTCGGCATGCTGGGTTTCCTCGTGCATCTCGTGGTCGATGCGGTGGAACAGCGCCTTCAGGCCTTGGTCTTCGTACCGGCGCGAATGGATGAAGTACTGGTCGCGCGCGGCCAGTTCCCCGCGCAGCAGGAACTTCAGGTAGTCGACGACATCGGGATGGCCTTTCATGGGGGCGGCTCCTGGGGCAAGGCGCGCATCATGCCCCATCCCTCGGGGCGATGACCGAATCGGAATCAGTCTCGTTGGGCGCTGCAGCGCGGCGTCGGTGGCAGCGGCTTCCATGGAATAATCCGGCCACCCCGCCACGCAATCTCCGCAAGGATCCTGCAATGCTGAAGTGGACCCGGCGCATCGCGCTGCTGTTGTTGGCCCTGGTGGTTCCGGCGGTGCTGGCGGCATGGTGGTCGCTTCGGGGAAGCCTGGCGCATCTCGATGGCGAGCAGCCGCTGGCCGACCTGTCCGCGCCGGTGGCGATCCAGCGCGATGCACTGGGCGTGGTCACCATCGAGGCCGCCAGCGAAACCGATGCGGTGCGCGCACTCGGCTACGTGCACGCGCAGGAACGCTACTTCGAAATGGACCTCATGCGGCGCAGCTCCGCAGGTGAGCTGTCGGAGCTGTTCGGCGCGATCGCCCTGCCGATGGACAAGGAACGACGCATGCATCGCATGCGCGCACGCGTGACCGAACACCTGGAGGATTTCGCCGGCGACCGCCTGCCGCAGCTCGAAGCGTATGCGCGCGGCGTCAACGCCGGGCTGGGCGATCTGCGCGCGCGTCCCTGGCCCTATCTGCTGCTGCGGCAGGCACCGCGCCCATGGGAGGTGGCAGACTCTGCGCTGGCCGGGTATGCGATGTACTTCGACCTGCAGGACTCGGAGAACCTGCGTGAACTGGCTCTCTGGCAGCTTCGCCAGCAGGTGCCTTCGGGGCTCTTCGGGCTGCTCGCGCACGACGGCACGGAATGGGACGCGCCGCTGTATGGACAGCCGCGCGGCAACGCGGCGCTGCCGACGGCAGACGAGGTCGATCTGCGCACGCTGCCGATGCCGAAGACCGACGCGCACCAACGGCTCGCCGACAAGGGCACGCCGGGCAGCAACAACTGGGCGGTCGCCGGCGCGCTGACCGCCGATGGCCGTGCCATCGTCGCCGATGACATGCACCTGGGCCTGCGTGCGCCGAACATCTGGTTCCGCGTGCGCCTGCGCTATCCGGATCCGCGCGCCCCGGGCGGCCGCGTGGACGTGTCCGGCTTCAGCCTGCCCGGCCTGCCGGCCATCATCGTAGGCAGCAACGGCCATGTGGCGTGGGGCTTCACCAACAGCTACGCGGATACCGCCGACTGGTACCCGGTGACGCCCTGCGGGAAGGATGCCGCACCCGGCACCTGCGATGCGGTCGAGCACCACGCCGAAACGATCCGTGTGGCCGGCGCCGACCCGGTCACGCTCGACGTGCAGGACACGCGCTACGGTCCGCTCATCCATCCGGCACGCGGCAGGCAGCCTGCGCTGGCGCTGCGCTGGGTGGCGCACCAGCCGGGCGCACTGAATTTCGGCCTCGCCGATTTCGCACGCGCGGGCGACCTGTCAGCGGCCTTGTCGGTCGCGCAACGGACCGCCACGCCGGCACAGAACCTGGTGATCGCCGACCACAACGGCCGCATCGCGTGGCGCATCCTGGGTCCGCTGCCGTCGCGCGCCGGCGCCTGCCCGTCGCCCCTGGAAGCAGGCGGCCCAATGACAGGCGACAGGACCACATCGGGTGCACCGACGTGCACGCCATGGGCGATCTCGCGCCAGCTCACGCCCGTACTGACTGCCCCCGCCAACCATCGCCTGTGGACGGCGAATGCGCGCGTGCTGGACGGCGAAGCGCTCGACCGCGTCGGCGATGGCGGCTATGCGCTGGGTGCGCGCGCAAAGCAGATCCGTGACGGCCTGATGGCGAAGGAACGCTTCACCGAACGCGACCTTCTGTCGATCCAGCTGGACGACCGTGCTGTGTTCCTCGAACGCTGGTGGCGGCTGCTGCAGGACGAAGCGAAACGGTTGCCGGCCAGTTCGTCCATCAAGGCGCTCGCCGAGGCAGGCAAGACCTGGGAAGGACGCGCCAGCACCGATTCGGTCAGCTACCGCGTGGTCCGCGCCTGGCGACTGGCGGTGCACGCACGCATAGCCGACGGCCTGACCGCGCCTGCGCAGGCCACGCTGGGCGACGACTTCATCATGCCCGACCTGCCGCAGCTGGAGGGCGTGGTGTGGCCGCTTTTGCAGCAGCGCCCCCTGCACCTGCTGTCGCGCCGCTACGCAACGTGGGATGCATTGCTGGAAGACGCCGCGAAGGAAGTCCGCGACGACCTGGCCGAGCAGGGACCGCTGGCAGAACGCCGCTGGGGCGAGCGCAACACCGCGAAGATCTGCCACCCGCTGGCCAACGCGCTGCCCGGCTTCCTCAAGAAACTTTGCATGCCGGGCGAACCGCTGGCAGGCGACGGCGCCATGCCGCGCGTGCAGGGTCCCGCGTTCGGCGCGTCGGAACGCATGGTGGTCTCGCCCGGCCATGAGGCGGACGGCATCATCCACATGCCCGGCGGCCAGAGTGGCCACCCGATGTCGCCGTTCTGGGGCGCGGGCCATGACGATTGGGTGCACGGCAGGCCGACACCCTTCCTGCCGGGCGACGCGACCCACACGCTCACGCTGCGGCCCGCCAACGCTCAGCCCAGGTAGTGATCCGGCACCGCCAGCCCCTGCTGGCGGACCGTGTCATGTCGTCGTCGCCTGCAGCGCGGATGCATGCACGCCGGCGACGGCGCGACCGGAAGGATCCGCCATCTTCGCGAAGCTGGCGTCCCAGGCGATGGCGGCCGGCGACGAACACGCGATCGATTTGCCGCCCGGCACCGTCTCGGCGCAGGCCTGGCCCGGATAGTGCTGCTCGAACAGCGTGCGGTAGAAATAGGCTTCCTTGGTCTGCGGCGGGTTCACCGGGAAGCGCTTGTCGGCCGCCGCCAGTTCGCGATCGCTAACCTGCGCTTCCGCATGCGCCTTCAACCCGTCGATCCAGCCATAGCCGACGCCATCGCTGAACTGCTCCTTCTGCCGCCACAGGATCGATTCCGGCAGATAGCCATCGAACGCCTCGCGCAGCACACCTTTCTCCATGCGCTTTGCGCCCTGGCTCGTCTTGTCGATCATCTTGTGCGCAGCGTCCATCTTCATCGCCACGTCGAGGAACTCGACGTCCAGGAACGGCACGCGCGGCTCCACACCCCACGCCATCATCGATTTGTTGGCGCGCAGGCAGTCGTAGTTGTGCAGCGCGTCCAGCTTGCGCACCAACTCTTCATGGAATTCCCTCGCATTCGGCGCCTTGTGGAAGTACAGGTAGCCGCCGAAGATCTCGTCGCTGCCCTCGCCCGACAGCACCATCTTCACCCCCATCGCCTTGATCCGCCGCGCCAACAGGTACATCGGCGTAGACGCACGGATGGTGGTGACGTCGTAGGTCTCGATATGGCGGATCACCTCGGGGATGGCATCCAGCCCCTCCTGGAACGTGTAGGTGAAACCGTGGTGCACCGTGCCCAGCGCCTTCGCCGCCACCTCAGCCGCGGCCAGGTCGGGCGACCCGTCCAGGCCGATGGCGAAGGAATGCAGGCGCGGCCACCACGCTTCCGTCGTGTCGTCGTCCTCGATGCGATGGCGTGCGTAGCGCGCGGCGACCGCCGCGACCAGCGACGAATCCAGTCCGCCGGAGAGCAATACACCGTACGGCACGTCGGTCATCAACTGCCGGTGCACGGCACGCTCGAAGGCTTCGCGCAGTTCTTCCCTGGGCACCTGTACGCCTTCGACGGCGGCGTAGTCGCGCCAGGGCTTCTCGTAGTACTTCACCAGTTCCCGCGTGGCGGTGTCGTAGTAATGACCGGGCGGAAACTGCGCCACGTCCGCGCAGATCGGCGCCAGCGCCTTCATCTCCGAGGCCACGCACAGGCGACCTTCGCGATCATGGCCCCAGTACAGCGGGCAGACGCCGATCGGGTCGCGTGCGATCAACGCACGTCCCGTCGCACGGTCCCACAGTGCGAACGCGAAGATGCCGTTGAGGCGGTTGAGGAAGGAGGACGGCGCATCTTCGCGATACAGCGCGTTGATGACCTCGCAGTCCGAACCGGTCTGGAAGGCGTAGTCCTGCGCCAGTTCGCCCTTCAACTCTCGGTGGTTGTAGATCTCGCCGTTGACCGCCAGCACCAGCGCGCCATCGGCCGAGCGCAGCGGTTGCGATCCGCCGGCCGGATCGACGATGGCCAGGCGCTCGTGCACCAGGATCGCGCCGTCGTCGTGGTAGACGCCACTCCAGTCCGGCCCACGGTGGCGCTGCTTCTGGGAAAGCTCGAGGGACTGCCGTCGCAGCGCCGCGATGTCGTCGCCGGGCTGCAGCCCGAAGATGCCGAAGATGGAACACATGGGTGGAAGCTCCTGGGTGGGGTTCGGAATCGGGGGCCTGAAACGAAGAAACCCGCATCTCGCGATGCGGGTTTCTGGAATCCGGCAGGTCTTTCTTTGCCTAGTCGCAGAGCCGCATCGCCCGCGCCCCATTGTTCGGACGCAGGTTGTTGCGGTTGTAATTGATGGCGGCGCGAAAAGGCATGGGGCGACCGTAACCGCTTCACCCGGACCTTGGCAAGTCCTGCGAAAAGTTGCGCCTGCAACCACCCGCTTTCCTGTAGGAGCGCCCTCGGGCGCGATGCTCTTCAGGAATAGGTGGAAGAGCATCGCGCCCGAGGGCGCTCCTACGAATCCGTGCGGACCGGCAGCATCAGCCGCTCGAGCAGCTTCTGGTACAGGCCGGGCAGTGCCTCGAGATCCGTCACGCGGATGTTCTCGTCGACCTTGTGGATGCTGGCGTTGACCGGTCCCACCTCGATGCACTCGGCGCCCAGCGGCGCGATGAAGCGGGCGTCCGACGTGCCGCCCGCGGTGCTTTCCTCCGGCGGCGCGCCGACGAACTCGCCCAGCACTGCGCGCGCGGTCGCACGCAGATGGCCTTCCGGCGTATAGAAGGGTTCGCCGCCGCGCAGCCACTGGATGCTGTAATCCACGCCATGGCGGCGGAGGATGCCCTCGATCTCCCGTTCCAGCCCTTCCGCTGTCCAGCTGGGATTGAAGCGCAGGTTGAACACCACCTGCAGCTCGCCCGGGATGACGTTGCTGGCACCGGTACCGGCGTTGATGTTGGAAATCTGCAGGCTGGTCGGCGGAAAGGTTTCGTAGCCTTCGTCCCACTGGCGCGCGGCCAGCTCGTCCAGCGCAGGCAGGGCCTTGTGGATGGGGTTGAGCGCCTTGTGCGGATACGCCACGTGGCCCTGCACGCCGTGAACGTTCAAGGTACCGGTCAGCGTGCCGCGACGACCCACGCGCAGCAGGTCACCCAGCGTTTCCTTCGAAGACGGCTCGCCGGTGATGCACCAGTCGATGCGCTGCCCGCGTTCGCGGAACAGCTCGGCGACTTTCTTCACCCCGTCGTGCGCGGGCCCCTCCTCGTCCGACGTGACCAGCAGGGCGACCGTGCCCGGATGGTCGGGATGCGCATCGACGAAACGTTCCAGCGCGATCGTGCATGCGGCCACGCTGCATTTCATGTCGGCGGTGCCGCGCCCGTAGAGCACGCCCTCGCGCACGGTCGGCACGAAGGGATCACTGGTCCAGGCAGACAGCGGACCCGGCGGCACCACGTCGGTATGTCCGAGCAGCACCAGCACCGGTGAGCCGGTTCCGTGCGTCGCCCATAGATTGTCGGTATCGCCGAAGCGCAGGTGTTCGCACTGAAACCCCCATTGCACCAGACGCGTCGCCAGCACGTGCTGGCACCCTGCGTCATCCGGCGTCACCGAATGGCGGCGGATCAGTTCGCTGGAAAGCTCGACGACATCGCTCACGACCCGGCTCCGAACTGCTTCTTGAAACCATTGTCGCTGAAACCCTGTGAAAAACCCGCCATGCCGCCGATGACGACGGGGCGACGGATCAGTTGCGGATACTCCTTCAACAAGAGCTTCCATTCCGCATCGGAGCCCGGTGACTTGCGGTTCTCGGGTAACTGCCGCCACGTGGTCGACGACTTGTTGATCAGCGCGTCCCAGCCCCCCGCTTTCTCCGCCCATTCCTTCAGCGTCTCCGGCGCCTGCCGGTTGTCGCGGTAGTCGATGAATTCATGCGCGACGCCGAAGCGGGCCAGCCACTTCGTCGCCTTCTTGCAGGTATCGCAGTTCTTCAGGCCATAAAGCGTCGTCGTCATCGATCAGTCCGCCAGGCCACGCAACAGCTCGTTGACGCTGGTCTTGCTGCGCGTCTTCTCGTCGACCTGCTTGACGATCACGGCGCAGTACAGCGAATGCGACCCATCGCCGGCCGGCAGCGAGCCGGAGACGACGACGCTGCCCGGCGGCACGTAGCCGTAAGTGATTTCCTTGGTGGCGCGGTTGTAGATGCGCGTGGACTGGCCGATGAACACGCCCATGCCGATCACGCTGTGGTGCCCGATCACCACGCCTTCGACGACTTCCGATCGCGCACCGATGAAGCAGTGGTCTTCGATGATCGTCGGGCTGGCCTGCAGCGGTTCGAGCACGCCGCCGATACCGGCGCCGCCGGACAGATGGCAGTGCTTGCCGATCTGCGCACACGACCCCACGGTGGCCCAGGTGTCCACCATGGTGCCCTCGCCCACGTACGCGCCGATGTTGACGAAGCTCGGCATCAGCACCACGTCCTTGCCGAAGTACGTGCCGCGACGGGCGATGGCGCCCGGCACGACGCGCACGCCGAGCTTGCGGAAGTCGTTCTCGTCGAACGCGCCGAAGCGCGCTTCGACCTTGTCCCAGAACGGCGCGGGATAGGCCTCGACCAACTCCATCTCGTTGACGCGGAAATACAGCAGCACGGCCTTCTTCAGCCACTCGTTGACCTTCCACCCGCCCTTGCCGTCGGGCTCGGCCACGCGCAGCTTGCCGGCTTCGAGGCCTTCGATGGCCAGCTCGACGGCAGTGCGGGTGGAGCCCTCGATCTCGGCGGGGGTCAGTTCGGCGCGGCGCTCGAAGGCGCTCTCGATGGTGGACTTCAGTTCTTCGGTCTTGCTGGCTTTACGGGTCATCGAACGGTCTACCGGATACGTGTCAGGGGGGAGTCTCGAGGCCGGCGCGCAACGCGTCGCGCAGCGCGTCCTGCAAAGCGGCGTCGTTCAGCGGCTGGTCGTGCTCGTCGGTGATCTGGAACACGTCCTCTGCGCGCTCGCCGAACGTCGCGATACGCGCATCGTGCACGCGCAGGCCTTGCCGGCGCAGCACCTGGGCCACATCCGACAGCAGACCGGGGCGATCGGGCGCGACCAGGCCGAGGATGGTACGGCGCCCATCGGGCGTCGTGCCGAATTCGATCCGCGGGGCGAACCGGAAATGCCTGAGTTGGCGCGGCACGGCGCGACGCGAGGTGCGGACGCTGTCGAGCGGGCGCGCCAACGCGTCGCCGAGGGTGCGCTCGATGTCGGCCGGATCGCGGGACGCGTAGGCGTCGGCCGGCAGCACTTCGAACGTGTCGAACACCGCGCCCTGCGGCCCGACCAGTACGCGCGCCTGGTGGATCGCGAAGCCCATGCGGTCCAGGGTGGCGAGGATGGCCGCGAACAGCCCGTCCCTGTCGGGCGAATGCACGAAGACTTCCATGGCGTCGGCATCGTCGGCGATGCGGCGCGCACGCACGCGCGTTTCGCCTGCCGACGCACCGCGGATCGCATGCGTCTGCCAGGCAAGTTGTTCGGGGCGGAAGCGCAGGAAGCTTTCTTCGGGCATGGTGGTGAACAGTGCGTCTGCCTGCGCCGCGGACAGGCCCTGCAGTTCCAGCATGGCGCGCACGCTGCCGCGCGCCTCGTCCAGTCGTTCATCCACCGCCACCGGATTCTCCAGGCCTTCGCGCAGCACGCGGCGGGCGGCGAAGTACAGGTCGGCGAGCAGGCGGTCCTTCCACGCGTTCCACAGCTTCGGGCTGGTGCCGGCGATGTCGGCGCAGGTCAGCAGGTAGAGATAGTCGAGGCGCTCGCGGTCCTCGACGAGCGCGGCGAAGGCGTGGATCACGTCCGCATCGGAGATGTCCTGCTTCTGCGCCGTCACCGACATGCGCAGGTGCTGCTCCACCAGCCACGCCACCAGGGCGGTGTCTGCCTCGCTGAGCCCGTGGGCGGAACAGAATTCGCGCGCATCCACCGCGCCCAGTTCCGAATGGTCGCCGCCACGGCCCTTGGCGATGTCGTGGAACAGGCCGGCCAGCAGCAGCAACTCGGGTTTGCGCAGGCGCGGCCAGACCTCGTGCGCGATCGAGAAGCGCTCGTCGGCGCGACCCGCGGCGAAGGCGGCGATGTTCCGCAACACCATCAGCGTGTGCTGGTCGACGGTGTAGACATGGAACAGGTCGAACTGCATGCGTCCGGACACGCGCGCGAACGCGGGAATCCATTGCCCCAGCACGCCGAGGCGCGCCATGCGGGTGAGCGTTTCCACCGCTCGCGGGCCACGCAGCAACGCCATGAAGGCATCGCGCTGTTCCTTGCCGGCGGCGGGATACGCCGAAAGTTTCGGAAGCGACTCCGCCAGCGCGCGCGCCGTGCGCGAATGCAGCCCGCGTACCTGCGGATGGGCGGCCCACACCGCGAACAGCGCGAACACCTGGCCGACATCGTTCGCCGGCCAGGCGCCTTCACGTGCGGCCAGGTAGCCGCGACGGAGAGCGAACTGCCCGTCCAGCGGCTCGGGCAGCGCCTCGCCGTCGAACTGCTCCTCGAAGCGTTGCAGCAGGCGGTCGCTGATGCGGCGCACGATGGCCGCGCTGCGGTAGAAGCCCTGCATCATCTTCTCGACGCCGAGGCTTTCCTCGTCGTCGGCGAACCCGAGCCGCTGCGCCAGCGTCTTCTGGTAATCGAACCGCAGGCGCTCCTCCGGCCGGTTCGCCACCCGGTGCAGGCCGTAGCGCAGGCGCCCCAGCGCGCGGCGTTCGCGCGCCAGCGCCGCGGCTTCGTCCGGGCCCAGATGCCCCAGTCCCACCAGCGCCTCGAGATCGCGCACACCGAACGTGCGCAGCGCCATCCAGCCGAGGGTGTGCAGGTCGCGCAGGCCGCCCGGGCCTTCCTTGATGTTGGGCTCCAGGTTGTCGGAGGTGTCGCCGAACCGCGCGTGGCGGATGCGCAGTTCCTCGCGCTTGGCGACGAAGAAATCCCGCGGTGGCCAGACCCGGGCCGGGCCGATGGCATCGATCAGCAGCCCTTCGTCGACAGGCTCGCCGACGATCAGGCGCTCCTCGATGAGCGCGGTCAGCACGCTCTGGTCGGCAGCGGCCGCAGCCGTGCATTCGCCCGCCGAGCGCACGCTGTGGCTGATCGGCAGTCCGGCGTCCCACAACAGCGCGAACAGGCGCGCCACGGCGCCGTGATGCGCCTGCTGCACGTGGGGCGCCGCCAGGACCAGCACGTCGACGTCCGAATGCGGAAACAGTTCGCCCCGGCCATAGCCCCCCACCGCGAACAACGCCATCGGCGCCTCCGGCGGAATGCAGCGCAGCCACGCATCCTTCAGCAGGTGATCGACCGCCCGCGCACGCAGCGCGAGGATACGGTCCATGCCGTCGTCCTGGTCGAAGCGCTTGTCCAGCCGGGCATCGGTATGGCCCAGCGACGCGCGTGCCGCCGCCGACCAGGCCGCGTCATCGGCAACGCCCGGGCCGATGTCCGGCAGCCGCGTCGCCTGTCCGTTCGCGGCTGTCGGGGTACTCACAGGTCGTTGTCGTCGCCCGGCACGCGGGTCAGGATCTCGACGCCATCCTCGGTCACCGCCACGGTATGTTCCCACTGCGCCGAGAGCTTGCGGTCCTTGGTCACCACGGTCCAGCCGTCCGGCAGCACGCGGGTATGGCGCGCACCCTCGTTGATCATCGGCTCGATGGTGAAGGTCATGCCCGGCTTCAACACCACGCCCTCGCCCGGGCGGCCGTAGTGCAGCACCTGCGGCTCGTCGTGGTAGACCTTGCCGATGCCGTGGCCGCAGTACTCGCGCACCACGCTGAAGCGCTCGGATTCCGCGTACTGCTGGATCGCGTGGCCCACATCGCCCAGGGTGGCGCCCGGCTTCACCGCGCGGATGCCGCGGAACATGGCCTCGCGGGTCACGTCCACCAGGCGCCTGGCCATCACCGACGGCGTGCCCACGATGTACATGCGGCTGGTATCGCCGTGCCAGCCATCCTTGATGACGGTGACGTCGATGTTGACGATGTCGCCGTCCTTCAGCACTTTCCCCTCGCTGGGGATGCCATGGCAGATGACGTTGTTGACCGAGGTGCAGACCGTCGCCGGGAAGCCCTTGTAGCCCACGTTGGCGGGAATCGCCTGTTGCACGTTGACGATGTGATCGTGGCAGATGCGGTCCAGTTCCGCGGTGGTCACGCCCGGCTTCACATGCGGGGCGACCACCTGCAGCACCTCGGCGGCGAGGCGGCCGGCGATGCGCATCTGGGCGAGGTCTTCGGGGGTCTTGAGCTGGATGGCCATTGGCCGATTATCCCCCATTTGGCGCGCGGGCTGAACGGCTCGGGCCACCGGCGCCCTCCCCGCGACTCCACCCGGTTTGCCGCCACCGGGCAAACCCCGCTATAATCCCGCGGCTTCGCGTCCAGGCCTGCCCGGCCGGACCGCCCACGTCGGGCGACACCGACGAATCCACACCTGCTGCCTCAACCCGTGCCGGGGTGCCCTTCGCTGAAGGGTTCGGACACGGAAGCCGCAGGGAGGCCCAACCCCGGAACCCCGCCCTCACCGGCGCCGTCCTCCATTGACCCGGACGGTGGGTTCCCCTTCGATGGAGTCACTACAATGCCCCAAGTCACCATGCGCCAGATGCTGGAAGCCGGCGTCCATTTCGGCCACCAGACCCGCTACTGGAACCCCAAGATGGCGCCGTACATCTTCGGTGCCCGCGGCAAGATCCACATCATCAACCTCGAGAAGACCGTTCCGCTGTTCAACGACGCGATGAACTTCATCTCGGGCGTCGCGCAGAAGCGCGGCACCATCCTGTTCCTGGGCACCAAGCGCAGCGCGCGCGAAGCGGTGAAGGAAGAAGCCGAGCGTTGCGGCATGCCGTTCATGACCCAGCGCTGGCTGGGCGGCACGCTGACCAACTTCGCCACCGTGAAGAAGTCGGTCGCCCGCCTGAAGGAACTGGAAGCCGCCGAAACCGACGGCACCTTCGAGAAGCTGGTCAAGCACGAAGTGCTGGGCCTGCGCCGCGAGCGCGAGAAGCTGCTGGCCTCGCTGGGCGGCATCAAGGAAATGAACCGCCTGCCGGACGCCCTGTTCGTCATCGACATCGGCCATGAAGACATCGCCATCAAGGAAGCCAAGAAGCTCGGCATCCCGGTGATCGCGGTGGTCGACTCGAACTACGACCCGGCCCTGGTCGATTACGCCATCCCCGGCAACGACGACGCCATCCGCGCCGTGCAGCTGTACGCCCGCGCCGCCGCCGACGCCGTGCTGGAAGGCAAGGCCGCGTCGCCGAACGCCGCGACCGTCCGTGAGGAAGAGTTCGCTGAAGGCGGCGACGACAAGGGTGCCCGTCGCGCCCCGGCCAAGAAGGCCGCCGGCAAGAAGTCCGACGAAGCCGCCGCCGAGTAATCCGGCTGCAACGCCGCCGCGCCATGCTGCGCGGCGGCCCCTATTGTTCCTTCTCCCCGGAGAAGGTGCCCGAAGGGCGGATGAGGGTACGGGAAGCACGCTGGCGTTCAATGCGTCGCGACTCCACCGACCCTCACCCCAACCCCTCTCCCGACGGGAGAGGGGCTTTGCCAATCCAAACAGAGGTAATCCCGTGGAAATCACCGCATCCCTGGTCAAGGAACTGCGCGAGCGCACCGGCGCCGGCATGATGGAGTGCAAGAAGGCGCTCACCGAGAACAACGCCGACATCGACGCCGCGGCCGAGTGGCTGCGCAAGTCGGGCCTGGCCAAGGCCGACAAGAAGGCCGACCGCGTCACCGCCGAAGGCCGCGTGGCCGTGGCGCAGGACGGCGGCAAGGCCGTGCTGGTCGAGATCAACTCCGAGACCGACTTCGTCGCCAAGGACGCCAACTTCATCGCGTTCACCGACGCCATCGCGCAAGCCGCGCTGACCTCGGGCGCCGCCGATGTCGAAGCGCTGAAGAGCGCCAAGCTGGCCTCGGGCGAGACCGTCGAGGAAGCCCGCGCCGCCGCCATCGCCAAGCTGGGCGAGAACATGCAGATCCGTCGCCTGGTCGCCATCGACAGCGCGAACAATGTCGCGGCCTACGTGCACGGCGGCAAGATCGGCGTGCTGGTCGAGGTCAAGGGCGGCGACGCCGAACTGGCCCGCGGCCTGGCAATGCACATCGCCGCGATGAACCCCCCGCACAACAAGGCGGCCGACGTGCCGGCCGAGTTCGTGGCGAAGGAAAAGGAAATCGAGCTGGCCAAGATGTCGGACAAGGACAAGGCCAAGCCGGCCGACATCCTGGAGAAGATCATCTCCGGCAAGATCAACAAGATCGTCAACGAAGTGACGCTGTACGGCCAGCCGTACGTGCTGGACAGCGACAAGTCGGTCGAGCAGGTGGTCAAGGCCGCCGGCGCCGACGTGGTCGGCTTCCAGCGCCTGGTGGTCGGCGAAGGCATCGAGAAGGTGGTGGAAGACTACGCCGCCGAAGTGATGAAGCAGGCCGGCCTGGCATAAGCCGCGCGTTCCGCTTCACCCGGAAAAGCCGCGGGAAACCGCGGCTTTTTTGTTGCCCGCGAAACGCGTCCCGACGCGGCGGCGTGCGCACCGCCTTTCGTCGTGCGCGCCTAAAGTTTGACGCTGCCGTGCCGAAACTGTCTACAAAGCTGCCATCCCGTCACGCTTTGCTGGCATGCTGCCGGCCACTTTCCTCCAGCGTAGTGCGCACCCGGATGCGTCCCGAACTCGAATCCCAGTTGTCGAACTGCCGCAACCTGCCCAGCCCGCCGGGCGTGGCGTTGCGCATCCTCGAACTGGCGCAGGACCCCGAGGTGGTGATGGCGACCGCGGCCGATGCGATCGGCCTGGACGCCGCCCTGAGCGCGCGCATGCTGCGCATCGCCAATTCCCCGCTCTACGCCAGCCGACGCCGCGTGGAAAACCTGTCGCAGGCGCTGACGGTACTCGGCCTCAACGCGACGCTCACGCTGGCCCTGGGCTTCTCGCTCGCGCGCTGCGGCAGTGGCAGCCATCCCGTGGCGCAGGAGCGCGTCTGGCGCCGCAGCGTGATCGCCGCACTGGCATGTCGCCTGCTCGGCCAGCATGCCGGCACGCGCAAGGCCGAGGAACTGATGCTCGCCGGACTGCTTCAGGACATCGGCATGCTGGCCCTGCTGGAAGTGCTGGGCGACGACTACGCGCAGCTGGTCGAACGCACCGAAGACAACGCGGCACTGCTTGCCGCCGAACGCGACTGGCTGGGCTGCGACCACGCCGCTGTCGGTGGCTGGCTGGCGCGGCAGTGGAACCTGCCCGCACTGCTGCGGGAGGCCATCATGGAAAGCGAGGGGCCCGCTTCCGACACCACGTTCAATGCGTGTGTCGCCGTCTCCGGCCATGTCGCCGACATCTGGCTGGCCGGCGCGGATGAAGCCCGCACCGAGGCCGCCCATCGGCACGCGGCGCTGCAGGCGGCCACCCGCCTCGGGCTGGACTATGCGGCGTTCCTCACGCTGACCGAGGACATGATCGCCGCCCTGCCCGAAGTCTGCGCGATGTTCGACGTTCCGCCTGCGCCCCCCGCCCGCATCCAGGCCCTGCTGGACCAGGCGCGCGAGTTGCTGGTGGTGCGCAACCTGCGCGAGATCCAGGAAGCCGCGCGCGCGCGCAAGGAGGCCGACGAGCACGAAGACCGCGCACGCCGCCTGGCCGAGGAAGTGCGTCGCGATCCGCTGACCGGCGCCTACAACCGCAGCCAGCTGGAAGAAGTGCTGGAAAAGGAGTTCGACGCCGCCACCCGCCACGGCTGGCCGCTGTCGATCGCCTTCATCGACCTGGACGACTTCAAACAGGTCAACGACCGCTGGGGCCATCTGGTCGGCGACGAGGTGCTGCGCAACTTCGCCAAGTCGCTGATGCGGCATGTGCGCAGCAGCGACATCGTCGCCCGCTACGGCGGCGAGGAATTCCTGGTGGTACTGCCGGGCATCAATGAGGACGCGGCCGCCCACGTGGTGCGACGCATCCTGTCCGAGGTTTCCGGCGCGGCCATGGCGCACGTCAACGGCCAGCCGCTGCACATCACCTTCTCCGCCGGCCTCGCCACGCAAGGGGCGCTGGAACAATTCCGCCACGTCGACGATCTGCTGCGCGCTGCCGACGAAGCACTGTATGGCGCCAAGCGCGAGGGGCGCAATCGCGTCTCGGCGGGGGCCGTCGGCTCCTGAATCGACTCGGTGATGCCGGAGGCCGGCATCATCGTTCAGTCGCTGCCGAGGCGCTCCCGCAACGGTGCAAGGTACCGCTCGTACGCGCGCCATTTCGGCACTTCCCGCACATGGATCGCGGTGCGGACCTGCACGGCGCTGGCCGTGACGACACCCCGCGAGCGCGACTGCATCCCCAGCATCTGCAGCTCGAAGACGAGGCCGATGAAGTCGCAGACCCGGCGGACCACCTGTTCCGGCTCGCGCGTCAGCTGCGCGTAGTCCACGTCCATGATCCGCCCGGGATAGCGGGCATGCCAGTGGGCCATCAACGTGCGGTAGTGTGCGTGGAAATCGGCCAGTTCGCGCTGGTCGTAGCTGTAGGGATTGGCGTCGGAGAACAGTTCGCGCAGATTGGAGAAGCCGGTCTCCATCGGGTCGCGCACCATGTGCAGGATCTTCGCCTGCGGCAGGGCCTCGCAGATGAAGCCCAGGTTGAGGAAGTTCGAAGGAAGCTTGTCGGTGAAATGGCCCTCGCCGGACAAGCGCCAGCCGATGCCTTCCAGGTAACGGCGGCCGACCATGTCGAAGTCGACGGAAGCGGCCCTTGCGACGATCTCCGGATCGATCACGCCCGCGCAATGATGATCGGTGCCGTAGCGCATGGCGCTGGTGAAGTCGTAGAGCTCGCCCAGTCCGCACACGTCGGAATGCCCGTCGAGCAGGTGCTCGATCAGCGTCGTGCCCGACCGATGCATGCCCACGATGAATACCGGCACCGCAGGGGTGCCGGACCCCGCCTGCACGGGGGAACCGCGTCGTTCGAAACGCAGCAGCCGCTCGAAAAGCAACGCCGTCTGCGCCGCGTCGTAGCGCAGCGAGGAACGCTTGCTGGCGCATCCTTCCTGCAGCGCATGCCAGGCCTCCTCGTAGCGCCCAAGACCGTCCAGTTCCTTGTGCAGCGCGAAGGCGAGCAACGCGCGATCCTGCGCGGTCCGTTGCGGCACCTTCAGCTGCGCCCTGATCCGGGCCAGGTGGGCCTCGCCCGCGTGCTGCCTGCGGACCTGTGACAGGAGCCAGTAGCCCTGCGCGATCTGCGGCGCGCGCGCGAGCGCACGGGAGGCATCTTCCGCCGCCTCGTCGAATCGACCGAGGAACATCAGCACATGGGCCCGCGACAACAAGGTCGGCGGATAGTCCGGGTCCGCGCGCCGGGCTTCATCCAGGAACATGATCGCCCGCTGCGGCAACCCCGCGTAGGTCAGCTGTGCCGCAATGGTGATCAACGAAGGGATCGGAATGCGGGACATCGGCAACATGCGCTCGATGCACGCCAGCATGGCCGGGATTTCATTGAAGGTACGCAACCGTGCAAGCAGCTCCTTCACGACCTCGACCCGCTGCGTGTCGTGCTGGCTGGCCTGCAACGCATGACCGTGCGCGGCCCGGTAACGGCCTGCGAGGGACGCCATGTAGGACAACTGCAAGAGGATGTCGGGATCGCCGGGCGACAGGGCGAGTGCGCGCCGGTACTCTTCGGTCGCCGCGTCGAAATCCTTGGCCACGGCATGCGCCCGGGCGCGTTGCATCAGCGCAGCCACGCGTCCGGACATCGGCTCAGCGGTCATGCCCGTTCCCCTGCGCGTCCAGCATCCGGCGCAGGGGCTCCAGCGGGACGGCGTAACGCCGCCATGCCCCTATTCCGCGATCGTGGATGGGCGAACGGACTTGCGAACTGCTGGCGGTGGACACGGGCGCCGCATTGGCGGTGATGTCCAGCATGTTATGGGCGGGCGCCAGGCCGCAGAACGCGAGAATGCCGCGCAGGGTGTCCTCGCCGCTCCGCACCAGCGCCTCGTAATCCACCACGTGCATCGCACCCCGCGCCTCGGCCATCCAGTGCGCCAGCAGCCTGTCGAAACCGCGATGGTGCGCAGCCAGGTCTTCGAATGCGTAGCTGTAGGGATACGCGCCGCCCTCGAACAGCTCCTTCAGGTTCGAGAAGCAGGCGTCCATCGGATCGCGGCGCACGCAGAGGATGCGTGCCTGCGGGAGCGCCCGCAGTATCAGACCCACATTGAAGAAGTTCCGGGGGTTCTTGTCGATGAAGCAGCGACTCCTCCCGATCATCGGCGCCAGGCGCTCCCTGTACCGTACGCCGACGGTGAGCGGATCGATCCCCGCGAGCTTCTCCCACCGCGACTCCCTCAGTCCGCCCGGGTAGAAATGGTCGGACACCTCGCTTATCGCCGCCTCCAGGTCGTTGCGCTCGCCCAGCGAAACGACCTCGGGATGATTGCCCAGCACCCGGTCCAGCACGGTCGTGCCGGTACGCGGCAGGCCGACGATGAAGATCGGCACGGGTCCGGATGGCGCCTGATCGACGCGTACCGGCATCGCCCAGGGAGAGGACTGCATCAGACGCTCGAACGCCCGCTCCTCCTCTGCCGGATCGTGCCGCAGCGTGCTGCGCACCATGGCAGCTCCCTCCCGCAACGCGTCCCAGGCAGCCGCCGTGTGACCGGCATCGTCCAGTTCCTTGAACAGCGCATAGCGCAGCTGTGCACGTTCGGGCGATCCATCCGCATGTTGCCCGTAGGCCGCTTCGATCCTCGGCGCTCGGCTACCGGCTGGCTTCGCGACCTGGTGGAACGCGAGGGTCCGGTGCACATAGGCGTTGTCCGGATCCAGGCGCAGTGCGTATTCGTAATAGTCGGTGGCTTCGTCCAGCCTGCCCAGCGACCTGAGTACGTTGGCGCGGGTGTAGCAGAGGAGCGGATCGGGCCGCACACGGCTGGCGACATGCGTCAGGAACTCGAGTGCGAGGTCGTGCCGATCCACCAGCCAGAGATGCTGGGCGAGCACCGCCGCCTGACGCAGGACTTCTTCGTCGGACCACGGCATGGACCGGATGAGCCCGACGATTTCCGCATCTTCGGCAAAGGCGAGCAGGCGCAGGCTGACGAAGCCGACCGACTTGGTGTCCTGGATCCGGGCGCATATCCGCGCGGCCTGCAGTGCGTGCAGGCGCGAATCGACATAACGATCGGCGACCTGCGCAAGCCGCGAAAGGCGAAGGTGTGGCGCCACCAGATCGGGCGCTATCGCCAGCATGGCCTCGTAACAGGCGCGGGCCGCGGATGGGTTCCTGGCGGCCTCGTGGTGGTTCGCCTCGTTCCAGTGGCGCTGCAGCGCTCCGTTCATGGTCGCCATCGTGAGGGAGTTGGTTCAAGCATATCCGCAACACGATCAACGCAGGCCGCGGCGCACAAGAAAAGGCCGCCCGAAGGCGGCCGAGAAGAGAGCATGGAGCGTTGTTCTTGTTCGAACAGATGCGGGATCAGAAGTCGTACTGGACCATGAAGCGGACCGAACGGGGTGCCTGGTACGAGCGTGGCAGCAGGTAGGTGCTCAGCGGATTGCCGGTCGCCGAGTCTTCCGCCACTTCGCTCACCGCCGTCACCTTCTGCGAATTGAAGACGTTGAACACGTCCATCTTGAACTGCAGGCCCGGTGCGAACGACGGCCTGAAAGCGAGGTTCAGGTCCAGGCTGGTGGTCGTGGGCAGGCGCCCGGCGGTACCACGCGGAACCGCGCTCACCGTGGAATCGTCAGAGGCGCCATTTTCCGAGTTGCTGCAGCGCATGAAGCCCGAACCATAAGGATGCGGCGAATAGTTGGTCACCGGACCCACGGGCTCCAAGGGGTTGAGATCCAGGACACCCAGGCAGTTGATCGGTCGTCCCGTCTGCACGATGAGGTTCGCACCGAGCGACCACTCGTCGTTGAAGTCGTAGTTGCCGAATACCTTCAACGCATGGCGCCGATCGTTGGGCAGGTAGCCGTAGGTATCGACCGTCAGCTCGCGGTAGTCGAAGTCCTGCGTGGTGTTGGTGTCGCCCTGGCCGATGTCGGACTTCACGCCGCCTTCGGTATTGCCCTTGTTGTAGCCGAGCGTATAGGAGGCCTGGAAGAAGAACTTGTCCCAGCTGCCGTCCAGGAACAGTTCCAGGGCCTTGTACGAACGCTTGGCCGGCGGGCTGAGGCGGTCGCCCTCCACCGTGTAGGTGGTGTAGACGCCGTCGCCGTTCAGGTCGGTGACCAGCACCGCATCTTCGCCCGGGTTGAACAGGCGGCAATACGGGAAGCCGGGGTTCGGCACGGTGTAGTCGAGCCCGTCGGCATCGGCCAGGTCGGTGATCGCGGTGTAGTCGCAGTTGTCGTCGATGGCGGCCTTCAACTTGCGGTAGATGCCGCGCGCACCGAAGTTGAGGTGGTCGGTCAGCGTGGTCTGGAAGCCGAGGATGAACTCGTCCTGGTACATCGGATCCAGGTTCTTGCTGGCGATCGTGTTCGGATCGTGCGCTTGGCCGTCTTCGCCGTTGATCAGGTTCAGCGGATTCAGCGGGTTGATCAGGATCGGCGCACCGGTCACCGGGTCGACGCCCGAGAAGCGGTTGTTGTTGGAGCGCTGGTAGATGGAGGCGCTGGAGCCGCGCACTGCGACGCTCGGCGTCAACGGCAGTGCGTAGCGACCGGCATTACCGTAGATCTTCAGGGAGGAGTCGCCCTTGGCATCCCACGAGAAACCCAGGCGGGGGCCGAACTGGTTGTCGATCTTGACGAAGGCGCGTCCGTCGGAGCCCAGGTTCTCGAAGGTATCCCAGCGCGCGCCGAGGTACGCCAGGAAGTTGTCGGTGATCCTCCACGAATCTTCGAGGTAGTAGGCGCGCTGCTTCACCTCGATGGTGGTGCCACGCGCCGTGGTCTGGCGACGGACCACGTCGAACTCGTCGCCGGTGTTCGGGCGCCCGTCGGGACCGTTGTTCGTCGAGTAGCGCCACAACCAGCCACCCACGTTGGCTTCGCCCGCCACCGACTCGTAATTGTCCACGTCCACGCCGAAGCGCAACTGGTGCGAGCCGAGGATCCACTCCGCGTCGATGCGGTACTGGTCGCGGGTATCCTTGTTGTTGGATGCCTGCAGCAACGCGCCGTCGGTCAGATGGCAAAGGCTGCCGTAGGCGCCGGTGATCAGTTTGCGATAGCCCGGACGCACGTCGATGATCGCCGGGCAGCCGCCGAGCGCGGTCGTCCCGTTGATGTCGGTCGTGTATGCCGTGGTGATATCGCCGTTGTAGCTGACGGTCGAACCGTCCGGATTACGGAGATGCTGCGCGCGCTTGAATTCGCCGTGGCCATACAGCGCGGTCAGGGTGAAGGCGTCGGTGAGATAACCGGTGTACTTCAGTACGTAGTTGTTGCCGCCCTGCTCGTCGAACACCGTGCCAACATAGGTGGTGCGGTCCACTTCGCCCGGGGTGTTGTTGTAGACCCGCGTCTCGGTTTCCTGCTTGTCGGAGAACGCGGTCAGCTCCAGCTTGTTGCTGTCGTTGATGTTCCAGTCGAACTTTGCAAGCCAGGTCGGATTCTTGATCGACCCGTTGCGGTTCGTGACCGCATCAATGTTGCCCCAGGCATCGGTGTCGGTCCTGCCGTAGGACAACAGGCCGTAGGCGAACAGCGTGTCCTTGATCAGCGCACCACCTGCCCACACGGCCCCGATCAGCTCTTCCTGCGTATCGTTGCTGTTGTTCTCGGCGACGTTGCCGTAGTCGCCCGGGACCAACGGGTTGGAGTACTTGTAGTCCTCCACGTCCGAACGCAGCGATTTCGGCGACCAGAACACATTGGCACCGGCCTTGAACTCGTTGGTACCGCGCTTGGTGATCTGGTTCACCACGCCGCCCAGCGAACGGCCGAACTCGGCGCCGTAGCCACCGGTCTTGATCTGCTGCTCGGCGATCGCCTCGAAAGGCACCTTCGAGAAGTTCAGGCTCCGGAACGAATTGGTGATGTTGAAGCCGTTGATGTAGTACTGGTTCTCGGCGACGGAGGAGCCACCGAACGAGGCAAGGTTGCCGAAG
The DNA here is from genome assembly GCF_002863005.1 of Pseudoxanthomonas sp. Classification (GTDB taxonomy): domain Bacteria; phylum Pseudomonadota; class Gammaproteobacteria; order Xanthomonadales; family Xanthomonadaceae; genus Pseudoxanthomonas_A. The sequence goes on along the minus strand of NZ_PKDG01000019.1, from coordinate 73,283 downwards.
GCGCCATCGCCACGCACCGTGCCCGGCGCCAGCAGGGCCACCGAGGTGGTATCGCGCGGCACGGGGATGCGGGCCAGCTGCTCGGACGTCAGGATGGTGGTGGACTCGACCGACGAGACGTCGATCGGGTTGACCAACTGCGACCCGGTGACGGTCACCGTGCCGAGCGTTGTGGCACCACTGCCGGAACTTTCCGCTGCGAAATTGACGGCCGTACCGGTACCGACGTTGACCGCGACTTCGCGCGTCGTCGTCGTACCGTCGGCCCGCTGAAGCGTCACGCGGTACGTGCCGGGCGAGAGCGCGGATACGCGGTAGCTACCGTCGGCGCCGATCGCGATTTCACGGCTGAAGCCGGTGGCCGGGTTCTGGACCAGGACCTTCTCGCCCGCCGATGCCTGGCCGAAGACCGCGCCGGAGGTATTGGACTGGGCGTAGACGGACGTGTTGAAGCAGACGCCGAGCGCCAGGGTAAGGGCGCTGCGTTTGAGTGTTCGATTGAACGTACGCTTGGACACTGTGCGACTCCCTGCTGCAGGTTGATTCACATGAGCGTCCGGACGGGCCCGCCCTCTCCGAGAATGTGCGGCGCGCCCTTCAGGCCAGCCACGGGCCTTAATAGCAGGTTAATCAAATGTTGGAATTAGGTTACGCAACACTCAAGTAATAATGCGAAATAGATCACAAAATGCCGTGTAGTTTTGCCCCCCCTCAGGCGCATTTTTTGGACGCCCCGGAACGTAATAGCGATAACGCGCCCGCGCGCAACATCGACACGGGGTTGCGGGTCGCGAGGGATCTCCGGGGTCCGCCGCACCGGGCGCCGCTTTTGATGGACGGCCGTGCGCCCGCGCCTTTGAAGCCGCGACAGCGGGGCAGAGGACCGGGCGTGGGGCGCGCATGCGGTTTCCCCCTCCGCAGTCGACGCCGCGCCTCCATGCACCGGCCGGTGACGCCGCAACAGAGAGGAACGCCGGGCGCTTATTGCCTCGGCTGGTACACGACTTCTTCGTAGGGCTGCACCACCACCCAGCCGTCGCCCGCAAACCGTAGCTGCACGCTTTCTCCGGACCCCCGTCCCAGCAGCGTGCCCAGCGAGATGTCGGTGACTATTTCGGGCGTCAGGCTGCCCGACCACGCCACGGTGGCGTTGGGGTCGGTAAACACCGGACCGGTCTGCGCATTCACCGGCAGTGTCAGCGGTTCGTAGTGCGACGTGATCGCGACGATGCCGTGCCCGCTGAGGCGCACGTTGAACAACCCGCCGGACAGCATGCCGGCGACCTTGCGCATCATGGTGATGCGGCTCTCGATGCCCGACTCCACGGCCAGCACGTCGTTGCCGTTGACGAAGATGGCCTCCCCGGCGAGCCGCAGCAGGGTGATCCGCTTGCCGGCATCGGCCAGATAGACGCGCCCCTGCCCCTCGATCTTCATCAACTGCATGCCCTCCCCGCTGACCGCCTTCTTCAGCAGGTTGCCCAGGCCCTGCTCCAGCACGCCCTGGCGGGTGAACTTGACCGCCCCCTTGCGGGCGACCATGGCGCCGGACTTGGCCCAGACCAGCCCGTTCAACCGCACCTCGAGCAGGTGCGGGCTCTCGAGCTCGAAGGCATCCGGACTGGCATCCTTCTCACGCGACGAGGCGAGGAATTCCTGCAGGGTGCGCACGCTCATGGCCGTTCCTTGATGGTTGCCGAAAGAAGGCCACATCATAGTCGCCCCGCCTGCCGGTTCCGCTCATGTCCCGCATCGTTTCCGTACCGCACTCCCCGGATGAAGCCACGCGTGCGCCGGTCGCGGCGGAGCGCGTCGTGCACGGCGCGCCGCGGCAGGCGCACGCCAACGCATATTCCACGCAGGACGAGCGCTTCCATTGCGGCGTCTGGGAAGGCAGCGTCGGGGCGTGGCGCGTGCAGTACACCGAACACGAGTTCTGCCACCTGCTCAGCGGACGCATGCGCCTGCGCGGTGACGACGGCAGCGACGTGCTGCTGGAGGCAGGCCAGAGCTTCATCGTGCCGGCCGGTTTCACCGGCACGTGGGAGGTGCTGGAAACCGCGCGCAAGCTCTACGCCATCTACGAACCCGGCGACTGAGACGGGGGCACTCGGCTAGAATTGCCGCGTTTGCCCCCACGCCGAGAAATCCCCATGCCCGCTCCCCTCGTGTATCGCCGCATCCTGCTCAAACTGTCCGGCGAGGCGCTGATGGGGGCCGAGGACTACGGCATCGACCCCGCCGTCATCACCCGCATCGCCCGCGAGATCATCGAGGCGCGCGACGCCGGCGCCGAAGTGGGCCTGGTGATCGGCGGCGGCAACATTTTCCGCGGCGCCGGCCTGGCCGCCGGCGGCATGGACCGGGTCACCGGCGACCAGATGGGCATGCTGGCGACCGTCATCAATGCGCTGGCCATGCAGGACGCGCTGGAAAAGCTCGGCGCCAAGTGCCGCGTGATGAGCGCCATCAAGATCAACGACGTCTGCGAGGACTACATCCGCCGCCGTGCGATCCGCCATCTGGAAAAGGGCCGCATCGCGATCTTCGCCGCAGGCACCGGCAACCCCTTCTTCACCACCGATTCCGGCGCCGCGCTGCGGGCGATCGAGATCGGTGCGGACCTGCTGCTGAAGGCGACCAAGGTGGACGGCGTCTACGACAAGGACCCCAGCAAGCACGCCGATGCCGTCCGCTACGACCAGCTGACCTACGACGATGTCATCGCGCGCGACCTGCAGGTGATGGACACGGCGGCGTTCGCCCTGTGCCGCGACAGCGACGTACCGCTGCGCATCTACGACCTGTCGGTGCCCGGCAACCTGATGCGCATCCTGCGCGGCGAGCATGTCGGCACGCTGGTGAAGGGCCGCAACTGACTGACGGGCGCGGCCCCGGTGGCCGCGCCTTTCGGCCACGTCGGGCACGTGGGACGCGATCGCCCCTGTAATAGTGTTCGCACAGGGCCGCAGGCACCCTAGTCCGCCATGGGACACGCACATCACCACGGGCACGGGGCGCACGCCCACCCGCAGGCATCGGCCACGCGCACGTTCGCGTGGGTCACGCTGATCAATCTCGCCTACACCGCCATCGAAGCGGGCTACGGCTTCCACACGAATTCGCTGGCGCTGCTGTCGGATGCGCTGCACAACCTCGGCGATGTCCTCGGGCTCGCCCTGGCATGGGGCGCCGCCGCCCTGGCCGGACGTCCGCCGCGCGGACGCCACACCTACGGTTGGCGGCGCGCGACGCTGCTGTCGCCGCTGGCCAACGCCATCCTGCTGATGGTCTTCTCGGGCGCATTGGGCTGGGAAGCGTTCCGACGCTTCAGCGCGCCGCCGGAAATTCCCGCCACACCGGTCATCGTGGTCGCCTCGCTCGGCATCCTGGTCAACCTCGGCGCCGCCTGGCTGGTCAAGGACGGCCACCTGCACGACCTCAACAAGCGCGGCGCTTTCCTGCACCTGATGGCCGACGCCGCCGTGTCGCTGGCTGCCGTGCTGGCTGGCGTCGGCATGGCGACCCTGGGCTGGGCGTGGCTGGATCCGGCTACCGCGCTGCTGATCGCCGTGGTCGTCGCCGTCGGGTCGTGGGGGCTGCTGCGGGCCAGTTTCGACGCCGCCATGGACGCGGTGCCGGGCCACGTGGATCCTGACGAAGTCCGCGCATTCCTGCAGGAACAGCCCGGCGTGTCGGCTGTGCACCACCTCCACATCTGGTCCCTCGGCGCCAACGAGATCGCCTTGACCGCGCACCTGGTGCGGGCGCGGGACGACGACCACGACGCGTTCATCGACGCCACGGTGCATGCGCTGGACCATCGCTTCGGCATCAACCACGCCACGCTGCAGATCGAACGGGGCGCGGGCTGCGGCCACGATCTGCATGATGCGGCACCGCATCATTCGCACCGGACCGGCCCCTGACGGTCGGCAACGGGGCCGAATCGCCCTATAATCCGTCGTTTACAGGCTTTGCAACGGAAAGGGCGATGCTCAACGACATCAAGAAAGACGCGCAGGCGCGCATGACCAAGAGCATCGAAGCGCTCCGCCACACCCTGATCAAGGTGCGCACCGGCCGTGCCTCCACGGCCCTGGTGGAACACCTGAAGGTCAACTACTACGGTTCGGACATGCCGCTGAGCCAAGTGGCCACGGTGACGATCTCCGACTCGCGCTCCCTCACGATCACCCCGTGGGAGAAGCAGATGGTCGGCGCGGTGGAGAAGGCCATCCTGGCATCGGATCTGGGCCTGACGCCGAACACCGCCGGCACCACCATCCGGCTGAACCTGCCCGCGCTGACGGAAGAGCGCCGCAAGGAGCTCTCGAAGGTCGTGCACAGCGAAGGCGAGGATGCCAAGGTCGCCATCCGCAACATCCGCCGCGACGCCAACCAGCAGGTCAAGGACCTGCTGAAGGACAAGCAGATCACCGAAGACGAAGAGCGCCGGACCGAAGACGAGATCCAGAAGCTCACCGACAAGTCCATCAAGGACGTCGACGATGTGGTGAAGGCCAAGGAGCAGGAATTGATGGCGGTCTGAGGACTGCCATGTCCCCTGCCGCTTCCCCGTCCGTGCCCCGCCACCTGGCCGTCATCATGGACGGCAACGGGCGCTGGGCGGAACGCCGTCGCCGTCCCCGCGTGATCGGCCACCGCGCCGGCGCACGCGCGGTCAACCTCTGCATCGACTTCTGCCTGGAGCGCGGTATCGGCGCGCTGACCCTGTTCGCGTTCTCCAGCGAAAACTGGGGGCGTCCGGAAGAGGAAGTCGGTGCGCTGATGAAACTGTTCCTCAACGCGCTGGACCGCGAGGTCGACGAACTGCACCGGCGCTCGGTGCGCGTGCGCTTCATCGGTGACCGGGCCCGCTTCTCGACCGACATCCGCGCGCGGATGGACGCCGCAGAGGCACTGACCCGCGCCAACGGACGCCTGCACCTGGTCATCGCCGCCAGCTATGGCGGGCGCCAGGACATCGCGCACGCCGCGCGGGCACTGGCCACGGAGGTCGCCGCCGGCCGGCTGCGACCCGAAGACATCGACGAAGCCGCCCTCGGCTCGCAGGTGGCACTGGCCGACCTGCCCGCGCCCGACCTGTTCATCCGCACCGGTGGCGACCACCGCGTCAGCAACTTCCTGCTGTGGCAGCTGGCGTACACCGAACTCTGGTTCACCGATGTGCTGTGGCCCGACCTGGACGCGGCGCTGCTGCAGCGCGCGCTGGACGACTTCGCGCAGCGCGAGCGCCGCTTCGGCCTGACCAGCGCCCAGGTCGCCGGCAGCGCCACCGAGGATCACCCCGCATGAGCGCCACCCGCACCCGTGTCATCGCCGCACTGGTGATGGCGCCGTTCGCCATCGGGGCGATCCTGCTGCTGCCCACCTCGTGGCTGGCCATGCTGGCGGCGCTGGTGTTCCTGGTCGGCCTGTGGGAATGGTTCAAGCTCGCCGAAATCGACGACACCCTGCAGCGCACGGTGCTGCTGACCGCCAACCTGCTGGTGATGGTGGCGCTGGTATGGGCCTCGCGTGGCTCGGGCGACGCCACCGACCTGGTACCGCTGCGCCTGATGGCGCTGGTCGGCGTGGGATGGTGGTTGCTGGCGTTGCTGTGGCTGCGCTTCTTCACCTTCGCCTCCGACCACGAGACCTGGGCGCGGGTGTTCAAGCTGGCGGCCGGCACGCTGGCCGTGGTGCCCGCCTGGTGCGCGCTCGGCCTGATCCATTCGTCGCAGCCGAACGGACACATCTGGCTGTTCGTCGCGCTGGCCATCGTGTGGGCCGCGGACAGCGGCGCCTACTTCGCCGGCCGTCACTTCGGTGGTCGCTGGTTCGGCGGCCGCAAGCTGGCACCACGGATCAGCCCCAACAAGACGCTGGAAGGTCTGCTGGGCGGCCTGGTCGCCGGCATGGTGGTCGCCGTGGCCGGTGCGCTGATCGCCGGCGCAGGCGCCGGACACCTGCCCGGCGTGCTGGTCGTGGCGGTGTTCACGGTGCTGTTCTCGGTCGTCGGCGACCTCTTCGAAAGCCTGCTCAAGCGGCATGTCGGCGCCAAGGATTCGGGCGACCTGATCCCGGGCCACGGTGGCGTGCTCGACCGCATCGACGGCGTGCTGGCGGCCCTGCCCATCTTCGTACTGGGCAAGGAAGTCTTCGGGTTCTGAGCATGTCCATGCCCGCCTCCCGCAACGTGGCCGTCCTGGGCGCGACCGGCTCGATCGGCGCGTCGGCGCTGGACGTCATCGCGCGCCATCCGGACCGCTACCGCGCCAGCGTGCTGGCAGCCGGCGGCAACGTCGACGCGCTGCTGTCCTTGTGCGCAGCGCATCGACCCGACCACGCGGTGATCGCCGACGCCGACCTCTACGCGCGCCTGCGCGACGGTCTGGCCGATGCCGGCCTGGCGACGCGCGCGCATGCCGGCGTGGCCGCCCTCGACGCGCTGGTGGCCGCGCCCGACTGTGAGGTCGTGGTCGCCGCGATCGTCGGAGCGGCCGGCTTGTCCTCGACCCTGGCGGCGGCCCGCGCGGGCAAGCGCTTGCTGCTGGCGAACAAGGAGTCGCTGGTGCTCGCCGGCGAACTGGTGACCGCTGCGGCGGACGCGGCGAGCGCCGAGATCATCCCGATCGACAGCGAGCACAACGCCATCTTCCAGTGCCTGCGTTCACGACAGGCTCAGGCCGACGTAAGCCGCATCGTGCTGACCGCGTCGGGCGGACCTTTCCGCGGACGCAGCCGCGCCGAACTCGCGCAGGTCACCCGCGAACAGGCCGTCGCGCATCCGAAATGGTCGATGGGGCCGAAGATCTCGGTCGATTCGGCCACCCTGATGAACAAGGGCCTGGAGCTGATCGAAGCCCACCACCTGTTCGGTGTCGGACGCGAGCGGCTGGACGTGCTGGTGCATCCGCAGAGCCTGGTGCACTCGCTGGTGGAATTCGTCGATGGCTCGACGCTGGCGCAACTCGGCCTGCCCGACATGCGCACCTCGCTGGCGGTCGGCCTCGGCTGGCCCGAACGGATCGCATCCGGGGTGGGTGGGCTCGACCTGTTGGCCCACCCGCGCCTGGAGTTCGAAGCGCCCGACACCGACGCGTTCCCCTGCCTGCGGCTGGCCTGGGACGCCATGGCGGCGGGCGGCACCGCCCCCGCCGTGCTGAACGCGGCGAACGAAGTCGCCGTTTCAGCCTTTCTTCAGGGCCGCATCGGTTTCCTATCCATCCCCGCGCTGGTCGAGGACGCCCTCGCTGCGCTGCCTGCGGCGCCGGCGGATTCGCTGGAGGTGCTGCTGGCAGCGGATGCACAGGCTCGCCGGCTGACCGAACGCAACCTCGCAAGCCACCTTTCCCGATGAGCGCCGACATCCGATGAGTGAAGTGCTGGGCTCAATCTGGTGGATGATCGTGGCACTGGGCGTGTTGGTCACGTTCCATGAATTCGGCCATTACTGGGTCGCACGCCGTTGCGGCGTGAAGGTGCTGCGCTTCTCGGTGGGCTTCGGAAAGCCGTTGTGGTCCCGACGCGATCGCCACGGCACCGAATTCGCGGTGGCCGCTATTCCACTCGGCGGCTACGTGAAGATGCTGGACGAAGCTGAGGGCGACGTCCCCGCCGCCCAGCTCGACCAGGCCTTCAACCGCAAGTCCGTGTGGCAGCGCATCGCGGTGGTGGCGGCGGGTCCGCTGGCCAACATCCTGCTGTGCGTGCTCCTGCTGTGGGTCATGTTCGTGATCGGCAAGCAGGACTACTCGGCCACGGTGGGCAGCGTGTCGGGCATCGCCGCCGATGCCGGCCTAAAGCGTGGCGACCGGATCCTGCACGTCGGCAACCGCACGATCGACACGTGGACTGATGCATCGATCGTACTGACCAAGGCTGCCATCGACGGCGAAGACGTTCCCCTTGAGGTGGAAGCCGCAGACGGCACCACGCGCCTCGTCACGCTCCCGCTGTCGCGACTGCCGGACGGGTTCGACCAGGAAAACACGGTCGGCCTGACTGGACTGGTCTGGCAGCATTGGGTGACGCCGGCCACCATCGGCAAGGTCGCAGCCAACTCCGTCGCGGACGGCTTCCTCAAGCCTGGCGACACCGTCACCGCGGTGGATGGTCATCTGGTGCATGGCTTCGACGATATCGCCCGTCAGGTCGATGCCCTCGGCAAGCGCGGCGGGACCGCCATGATCGAGGTGGACCGGGCAGGCGAGCGGCTGGCCTTCGAGCTTGCGCCGCGCTGGACCAAGCACCCCGACGCCGGCAAAGGGCATTATTGGGCGCTCGGTCTCGCCCCTCCCGACAAGCGGACGATGCCCGCTTACGACGCCCGACTCCACTTCGGCCCCGTCGCCGCTCTTCCAGCGGCCGTGCGCGAGACGGGCAAGCTGACCAGCGACTCCCTCGGCATGATCCGCCGCATGCTGACGGGCGACGCATCGTTGAAGAACGTGTCGGGTCCCATCACCATCGCGCAGGTCGCCAATGTCTCGGCCCAACGGGGTCCGGATTGGTTCCTGTGGTTCCTGGCGGCCATGTCCCTCAGCCTGGCCATCATCAACCTGCTGCCGATCCCCGTCTTGGACGGCGGGCACCTGCTGTATTACCTTATTGAATTGGTCAAGGGCAGCCCCTTGAGCGAGCGCCACATGGTGGCCGGACAATATGTGGGCCTGGCCGCGCTGGCGGGCCTGATGGGATTGGCGTTCTACAACGACATCCTGCGTCTGATGACGCGTCTGGTGACCTGATGCCCCTGAACTTCTTCGGGCCGGCCCGCCCAAAGGCCGCCACCCTTCCCCTGGCAACACCCCGGACCGCTGCCCTGCAGTCCACTCCTGCCCCGCAGGAACCACCCCAACCGGATGTAACGATGACGCGACTGCCTTCCCGCCGCCTGCTTGCCCTCGCCCTGGCTTCGGCCATCGCCATGCCGGCACTGGCCCAGACGACGGAACCCGCTGCCGCGCCCGTGGCCGCCGCGCCGTCGAGCAGCGCATCGTTCACCGCGACGGATATCCGCATCGATGGCCTGCAGCGCATCTCGACCGGCACCGCGCTGACCTACCTGCCCATCGAGCGTGGCGACGTCGTCACCTCCGCCAGCGTGGCCGAGTCGATCCGTGCGCTCTACAAGACCGGCTTCTTCGAAGACGTCAAGCTCGACCGCCAGGGCGACATCCTGGTGGTGACGGTCGCCGAGCGCCCCGCCATCAACAAGCTGACGCTGACCGGCAACAAGGACATCAAGACGGAAGACCTGATGACCGGCCTGAAGGACATCGGCCTGTCCGAGGGCGAAACCTTCGACCGCCTGAGCCTGGACCGGGTGACCCAGGAGCTGGTGCGCCAGTACAACAACCGCGGCAAGTACAACGTCGACATCACGCCGACCGTGAGCCCGCTGGACCGGAACCGCGTGGACGTCACCATCGCGGTCAAGGAAGGCAAGGCCGCCAAGATCAAGCACGTCAACGTCGTGGGCGCGGAGAAGTTCGAGACCGAAGACCTGCTGGAGAACTGGGAATCCAAGGAGTCGAGCTGGCTGTCCTGGTACCGCCGCGATGACCAGTATTCCAAGGAAAAGCTGTCCGGCGACATGGAGCGCCTGAATTCCTGGTACCTGGACCGCGGCTACGTGGACTTCAACATCGACTCCACCCAGGTGTCGATCAGTCCCGACAAGCGCGACATGTTCATAACCGCCGGCATCACCGAAGGCGAGCAGTACAAGATCTCCGACGTGAAGGTCACCGGCGACACGGTGCTGCCGAAGGAAGAGATCGAGAAGTTGGTGATCGTGAAGCCGGAACAGACGTTCTCGCGCATCCTGCTGGAAATGACGTCCGATTCGATCACCTCGACGCTGGGCAACATCGGCCACGCCTTCGCGCAGGTCACGCCGATCCCGACCATAGATCGCGAAAACCGCACCGTCGCCATCAACCTGCAGGTCGTGCCGGGTCCGCGCGTCAACGTGCGCCGCATCCTCTTCAAGGGCAATACGCGCACGTCCGACGAAGTGCTACGCCGCGAGATGCGGCAGTTCGAAGGCAGCTGGTTCTCGCAGGTGGCCGTCGACCGCTCGCGCGTGCGCCTGCGCCGCCTGGGCTATTTCGAGACGGTCGATGTCGAGACCACCCCGGTGCCGGGAACGTCCGACCAGGTCGACGTGGTCTTCAACGTCAAGGAAACCACGTCCGGCAGCTTCGTGTTCGGCCTGGGTTATTCGCAGCTGTCCGGCCTGACCACCTCCATCCAGCTGTCGCAGAACAACTTCCTCGGCGGCGGCAACCGCGTGTCGGTGGAAGCGCAGCGCAGCGATTACCTGCAGCGCTATTCGTTCTCGTACACCAACCCGTTCTTCACCGACGAAGGCATGTCGCTGGGCTACAACCTGTGGTGGCGCGAGTTCGACTACTCGGACTTCAACACCGCGCAGTACTCCACCACCAGCGCCGCGGCGCAGGGCGTGCTGGGCCTGCCCATCACCGAGAACGACACCGTCTCGCTGCTGTTCGGCGTCGACAGCAATGAAATCCTGACCTTCGGCGGATCCACGCCGTCATCGATCATCGACTACATCAATGCCGTCGGCCAGCGCACCTTCCATGCCTGGCGCACGGAGCTGGGCTGGGCGCGCGACACGCGCAACGACTACTTCATGCCGACGGGCGGCACCTACCAGCGCGTGTCGGCGGAAATCGCGCTGCCGGGTTCCACGGTCGAGTACTACAAGCTCAACTACGAGTTCTCCAAGTACTGGTCGATCAGCCCGGCGCTGGTGCTGAACACGCGTGCCGAGATCGGCTACGGCGACAGCTACGGCTCCGACATCTACCGGTACATCTGCCGCGGGAACGGCTCGGATCCGCAGATCCCCGGCCAGGGCACCACCACGCCGCCGGCCGCGGATGGCACGTGTGCGGATGGCGGCACCCTGGACCGCACCCTGGTGGCGACCGGCCTGCCGTTCTTCGAGAACTTCTATGCCGGCGGTACGCGCTCGGTGCGCGGTTTCCGCGACAACACGCTGGGTCCGCGCTCGGAGGTCATCTCGGGCTATCGCGGCCAGCCGCTGGGCGGCTCGTTGAAGACCACCGGCTCGGTGGAACTGATCTTCCCGAAGCTGTTCGATTCCAACGCGGCGCGTATCGCGGCGTTCTTCGACTTCGGCAACGTGTTCGACGGCGTGGACAACTTCGACGCCGGCCAGTTGCGCGCCTCCACGGGCATCTCGCTGCTGTGGCGCGCGCCGGTCGGTCCCATCTCGATCAGCTACGCCTTCCCGATCAAGAAGGAAGAGGGCGACGAGCTCGAGCGGTTGCAGTTCACCTTCGGCGGCGCGTTCTGACGCGGGCTTCCGGTCCGGCATGACGACCTGACGGGGGGCGCAAGCTCCCCGTCTTCGTTTCCACCATACGCCCCCGTGGAGCGGTTCCAGGGCGGTGGGGCTAAACTACGCGCCCTATGACCCTGCCCTCCTTCACTTCCGGCGACTTGGCCGCCCGCTTCGGACTGGAGCTGCGCGGCGACGCCGGCCTGCCCATCGAGGGCGTGGCGACACTGGCGCGTGCCGAGCCGGGCCAGCTGGCGTTCCTCGCCAACAGCCGCTATCGCGCGCAGCTGGCGGACAGCCGGGCCAGCTTGGTGGTGCTGCGTGCCGAGGACGCCACCGATGCGGCCGGCACCGTGCTCGTCGCCAAGGACCCCTACACCGCGTTCGCGAAGATGGCGGCGCTGTTCGAACACAAGCCCGCCCGCGCACCCGGCATCCACCCGAGCGCGGTGGTCGATCCCAGAGCGCGGATTGCGCCGGGCGCGCACGTCGGCCCCTTCGTCGTGGTCGGCGCACGCAGCACGCTCGGCGAAGGCAGCGTGCTGGGCCCGGGCTGCATCGTCGGCGACGACTGCGTGGTCGGCGATGGCTGCGAACTGGTCGCGCGCGTCACCCTGGTCACGCGCGTGCGCCTGGGCCAGCGCGTCCTGGTCCATCCAGGCGCCGTGATCGGCGCCGACGGCTTCGGCTTGGCGATGGACAGCGGGCACTGGATCAAGGTGCCGCAGCTGGGCGGCGTGGTGATCGGGGACGATTGCGAAATCGGGGCGAACACCACCATCGACCGCGGCGCGCTGGACGATACCGTGCTGGAGGAAGACGTCCGCCTCGACAACCAGATCCAGATCGGCCACAACGTCCGCATCGGTGCGCACACGGCGATGGCCGGGTGCAGTGCCGCCGCCGGCAGCGCACGCATCGGCCGCTATTGCCTGATCGGCGGGGCGGCAGGCGTGCTCGGCCACCTCGAGATCTGCGACCGCGTGGTGGTCACCGCGATGTCGCTGGTGACCAGCTCGATCACCGAACCCGGCGAATACTCGAGCGGCACGCCGCTCACCGACAACCGTACCTGGCGCAAGAACGCCGCGCGCTTCAAGCAACTGGACGCCTTGGCACGACGCGTGCTGGCGGCCGACAAGGAAACCTGATGACCCTGGACCTGCAACTGCCCGTCGACTCGGCCACCATCCGCCAACTGCTGCCGCACCGCTACCCGTTCCTGCTGGTCGACCGCGTGGTGGAGTTCGAGAAGGACAAGCGCGTGCTGGCGTACAAGAACGTCACCCAGAACGAGCCCTTCTTCACCGGCCATTTCCCGGACCGCCCGATCATGCCCGGCGTGCTGATCATCGAGGCACTGGCGCAGGCCGGCGGCCTGCTGACGCAGCTTTCGCACCAGGGCGACACTGCAGGACGGATGTTCTACATGGTGAAGGTGGAAAACGCGCGCTTCACCCGCATGGTGGTGCCCGGCGACCGGCTGGACCTGGACGTCACGCTGAAGCGGCTGATCCGCAACATGGCCTTCTACACCGGCGTGGCGTCGGTCAACGGCGAACAGGTCGCCTGCGCCGACGTACTGTGCGCCGAGGACACCCGCTGAGATGAGCGCCCCCACCGCCATCCATCCCAGCGCGGTCATCGATCCCGGCGCGATGCTGGGTGAAGGCGTGCGCATCGGTCCGTTCGCCTACGTCGGTCCCGAGGTCGAGATCGGCGACGGCACGGTGATCGGCCCGCATTGCTCCGTCACCGGGCCGACGCGGATCGGCCGCGACAACCATTTCGTCGGCCATGCCGCGATCGGTGGCGACCCGCAGGACAAGAAGTTCAAGGGCGAGCGGGTGGAACTCGTCATCGGCGACCGCAACCAGGTGCGCGAATTCGTCACCGTGAATCGCGGGACCGGCACCGGCGGAGGCATCACCCGTGTCGGCAGCGACAACATGCTGCTCGCCTATACGCACGTGGCGCACGACTGCATCGTCGGCAACCACTGCGTGTTTTCCAACAATTCGACGCTGGCCGGCCACGTCACGATCGAGGACTGGGTGATCATGAGCGGCTTCGCCGGCGTGCACCAGTTCTGCCGCGTCGGCGCCCACGCGTTCATCGGCATGGGCGTGCTGCTCAGCGGCGACGTGCCCCCGTTCACGATGGTGGCCGGCGACGCGGCAGGGCGTCCGCGCGGCATCAACAGCGAAGGCCTCAAGCGGCGTGGCTTCGATGCCGAACGCATCGCCGCCATCAAGCGCGCCTACCGCACGCTGTACGTCGCCGGCCTGCCCCTGGCGGAAGCCAAGCAACAGCTCGCCGAACAGGCGCAGGCCAGCGAAGACGTCAAGGCGCTGCTGCACTTCATCGACAGCGGCGAACGGCCGTTGCAGCGCTGATGGACGCGACACCCGCGGCCCGGCCGCTCCGCATCGCGCTGTGCGCGGGCGAAGCATCCGGCGACGGCCTCGGGGCCGGACTGATCGCCGCGTTGAAACAGCGTTTCCCGCACGCCGAATTCGCCGGCATCGGGGGCGACGCGATGCGCGCCGCCGGCGCCGACACTTGGTGGGCCGCGGACGAACTCGCCGTGATGGGCCTGGCCGAGGTCCTGCGCCATCTTCCCCGGCTGCTGAGGTTGCGCAGGGCGTTCGGTCAACGCGTGCTGGACTGGAAACCCGACGCCTACGTCGGCATCGATGCGCCCGATTTCAACCTGGGCATCGAGCGCTGGCTGAAGGTGCGCGGCGTGCGCACCGTGCACTACGTCAGTCCCTCGGTGTGGGCGTGGCGCGAGAAACGCGCCGAGAAGATCGGCCTCAGCGCGGACCGGGTGCTCTGCCTGTTCCCGATGGAACCGCCGATCTACGCCCGGCATGGCATCGATGCGCGCTTCGTCGGTCATCCGATGGCGGACGACATTCCCCTGCACCCGGATCGTGCGGCAGCACGTGCTGCGCTCGGCCTGCCACTCGATGCCCCGGTCCTCGCCGTGCTGCCCGGTAGCCGCCTTGGCGAAATCGGTCGCCTGGCGCCGGACTTTTTCGAGGCGGCACGCCGCGTCGCCAGCCAGACGCCCGGCCTGCAGATCGTGGTACCGGCCGCCAACGCCGCCTGCCGCCAGGCTCTGGAAACACAGCTCGCCGCGCAGGGCGCCGACACGGCATGGCGCCTGCTCGACGGCCGTGCACGCGAGGCGATGATCGCCAGCGATGTCGTCCTGCTCGCTTCGGGCACTGCGACACTGGAAGCCATGCTCTGCAAGCGGCCGATGGTGGTCGGCTATCGGATCGCACCGTTGACCTACCGCATCGTCAAGGGGCTGGGCCTGCTGAAGGTCGAGCGCTATGCCCTGCCGAACGTGCTGGCAGGCGAGGACATCGCGCCGGAGCTGATGCAGGACGACTGCACGCCGGAAGCGTTGTCCTCCGCCGTCCTCCACTGGTTCCTCGAACCGGAGGCCGTCGCCGGCCTTCAGCCTGTCTACCAGCGGTTGCACGCTCAGTTGCGCCAGGATGCGTCAGCGAGTGCCGCCGAGGCGGTGGCGGAGTTGATCGGTCCCCCAGCAGGAGCGACGTGAGTCGCGACCGGCCACCATGATTTCCGCTGCCTCCGCATCGCCCGACGGACAGGGCCCCTCCGCACCCTCTCTTGCCCTGGGGAACATCCGCGTGGATGTCGTTTCCGCGTTCGCGGCTGACGTCGCTGCTACAAGGAGCATTCCACGATGACCTCGGCGTCACTGTTCCCGGATCCTGTCGTCCGTCTGGTTGCCGGTGTGGACGAAGCAGGTCGGGGACCCCTCGCGGGGCCCGTGGCGGTTGCAGCCGTGATCCTCGACGCGTCGCGCCCCATCGAAGGCCTGAACGATTCCAAGCAACTCAGCGAAGCCAGGCGCGAGGCGCTGTTCCCGCTGATCCAGGAGCGCGCGCTCGCTTGGCGGGTCGTCTTCGTCGAGCCCGACGAGATCGACCGGCTCAACATCCTGCAGGCCACGCTGGAAGGCATGCGCCGTGCCATCGCGGCGCTGCAGCCGCTGCCGGAGCTGGTCCGCATCGATGGCAACCGCGCGCCGAAGGGACTGGGCTGCATGGCCGAGACGCTGGTGGGCGGCGATGCCATCGAGCCGGCGATCATGGCGGCATCGATCCTGGCGAAGGTCTCGCGCGACCGGCTGATGGTGCAATTGCACGCCACCTTCCCGCAGTACGGCTTCGATGTGCACAAGGGGTATCCCACGCCCGCGCATCTCTCCGCATTGACGCAGCACGGACCCTGCGTCCACCACCGGCGCAGCTTCGCGCCCGTGCGCGAGGCCTTCAACCGGCGCTGACGCGCGGACCCCCGCGCATGACCACCGGCACGGTGTCCATCGTCACGGTGGCTTCCTGCAGGCGCGTCCGTGCCCACGCGCCGGCACCATGGCCCTGCATCCTGCACTCCCTGCGCAGGAGCCTCTTCCCCCATGAGGTGCGCCATGAGCCTGCCCGATCCCATTCCCGTCGCGTCCGCCCCGCCCCATCCCGTTGAAGATGCACGCGTGCAGTTGCTGCGCAGCCTGCTGGCGGACCGCGACTGGACGCAGTCCCCGATTCTTCGCGCCCGGCTGCAGCACGCAGCGGCGCTGCTTCGGAACGCGGACGCCCATCCGCTGGACGAAGCCACCTGGCTGCTGGTCGCCGACGAAACCGCGCGCTATCTGGATTTCCGCCGCCTGCGCAGCCTCGAAGCGCAACTGCAGGGGTGCGCACCCGACGCGCTGCATTACACCCGTGCCGACTGGGAAGCCGCGCGCACCGCCGAAGCCGCGCTGGAATCCCACCTGCGCCACGTCCGCTTCAGCAGCTATGTCCCGGAACCGGTGCCGATGTTCCGGATCCACTGACACTCCGGCGTCGCCCACGCAGCGGCGCCCACCCCACCCGACCCCTCGGGTTTTCCCCTGAGCCGCCTTCCCCGGGCGGCTTTTTTTCGTCCCCGCCGGCCCGTTCCGCGCACCCGGAATGTCAAGCCTTGCCCCACCCCACCCCCGCCGGTACGCTGCCCCGACAGTACCCCGAGTCGGCATGTCTTCCCGTTTCGTCCACCTCCACCTGCACACCGAGTTCTCGCTTGCGGATTCGATCATCCGCGTACCCGAGAAACCGGATCATGCCGACCCGAAGAAGGCCAAGCAGGCCAACCTGCTGAGCCGGGCGGTGGAACTGGGCATGCCGGCACTGGCGGTGACCGACCGCAACAACCTGTTCGCGCTGGTGAAGTTCTACAAGGCCGCCGAGGGCGTGGGCATCAAGCCCATCGCCGGCGCCGACCTGCTGGTGGCCGACGGCAACGATGCGCCGTGGCCGGTGACGCTGCTGTGCCGCGACCGGGAGGGTTACCTGTCGCTGTCGCGCCTGCTGTCGCGCGCATGGATGGAAGGCCATCGCACCGATGGCGTCGCCATCGACCCCGATTGGCTGCGCCACGACCACCAGGGCCTGTTCGCGATCATGGGTCGCCAGAGCCTCGCGGGACGCCTCGCGCTGACCGGTCGCCATGACCTGGCGGAACAGCACTTGGCCGACTGGCAGCGCGCCTTCGGTGACGACCTGCACCTGGAACTGACGCGGACGCAGCGCGACGGCGAAGAAGCGTTCAATGCGTTCGCACTGCACGCCGCCGGTGCGCGCAGCCTGCCGGTGATCGCCAGCAACGATGTGCGGTTCCTGTCGCCGGATGATTTCGACGCGCACGAAGCACGCGTGTGCATCGCCTCCGGCCGCGTGCTGGACGATCCCAAGCGGCCGCGCGAATACAGCGCCGAGCAGTACATGAAGTCGGCCGACCAGATGGCCGCACTGTTCGCCGATGTCCCCGACGCGATCGACAATACGCTGGCGCTGGCGCAGCGCTGCAACATCGAGATGCGGCTGGGCACGTACTTCCTGCCTGCGTATCCGGTGCCGGACAACGAAACGCTCGACAGCTGGATCCGCAGCCAGTCGCACGACGGCCTGAAGGCGCGGCTGGAGAAGAATCCGCTCGCGCCCGGTCATACGCGCGAGGACTACGAGCGGCGGCTGGACTTCGAGCTCGACACCATCTGCAAGATGGGCTTTCCCGGCTACTTCCTGATCGTGGCCGACTTCATCCAGTGGGGAAAGAACCACGGCATCCCGATCGGACCCGGTCGCGGCTCCGGTGCCGGCTCGCTGGTGGCGTGGGCGCTGCAGATCACCGACCTGGACCCGCTGCCGTACGGGCTGCTGTTCGAGCGCTTCCTCAACCCGGAACGCGTGTCGATGCCCGACTTCGACATCGACTTCTGCATGGACCGGCGCGACGAGGTGATCGACTACGTCGCGCGCAAGTACGGCCGCGACCGCGTCAGCCAGATCATCACCTACGGCACGATGGCGGCGAAGGCCGTGGTGCGCGACGCCGGCCGCGTGCTCGGCTTCCCGTACGGGCTGGTCGACGGTGTCGCCAAGCTGATCCCGAACATCCTGGGCGTGTCGCTGAAGGATGCGATGGGCGAAGGCAGCAGCGAAGCCGCGTCGCAGGAGTTGATCGACCGTTACCGCGACGAGGACGATGTCCGCGACCTGATCGACCTCGCGCGCCAGCTGGAAGACCTGACGCGCAATGCCGGCAAACACGCCGGCGGCGTGGTGATCGCGCCGTCGCCGCTGTCAGACTTCTGCCCGCTCTTCGCCGAACACGACGAAGGCGGTCGCGGCAAGAATCCGGTCACCCAGTTCGACAAGGACGACGTGGAGGCCGTCGGCCTGGTGAAGTTCGACTTCCTGGGCCTGCGCACGCTGACCATCATCGACTGGGCGGTGAAGGCGATCAACGAACGGCATGCCCGCGCGGGCGTGCCGCCGGTCGACATCACCACCATCCCGCTCGACGACGCCAGCGTCTACCGCGACGTGTTCGCCAACGGCAACACCGGCTCGGTGTTCCAGTTCGAATCCACCGGCATGCGGCGGGCCCTGAAGGAAGCCAAGCCGGACCGCTTCGAGGACCTGATCGCGCTGAATGCGCTGTACCGGCCCGGCCCGATGGACATGATCCCGTCGTTCGTCGAGCGCAAGCACGGCCGCGAGGAATTCGAGTATCCCGACCCGCGCACGCGGACCATGCTGGAAGAGACCTACGGCATCATGGTCTACCAGGAGCAGGTCATGCAGATGGCGCAGATCGTCGGCGGCTATTCGCTGGGTGGCGCCGACCTGCTGCGGCGTGCGATGGGCAAGAAGGTGCCGGCCGAAATGGCCAAGCACCGCGAGATCTTCCGCGAGGGCGCCGCCAAGGGCGGCGTGGAAGAGCGCAAGGCCGATGAAATCTTCGACCTGATGGAGAAGTTCGCCGGCTACGGCTTCAACAAGTCGCATGCCGCCGCGTATTCGCTGGTCGCCTACCAGACGGCGTGGCTGAAGAAGCACTACCCGTCCGAGTTCATGGCCGCCACGCTGTCGTCGGACATGGACAAGACCGAGAAAGTCGTCGGCTTCCTCGATGAAGCGCGCGGCCTGGGCCTGAACGTGCTGCCGCCGGATGTGAACCATTCGGACTTCATGTTCGTCGCGACCGATGCCAACACCATCCGCTACGGGCTGGGCGCGGTGAAGGGCGTCGGCCAGGGTGTGTGCGAGAGCATCGTCGAGGCGCGCAAGGACGGCGGGGACTTCCGCGACCTGTTCGATTTCTGCAAGCGCGTCGATTCCTCCAGGCTCAACAAGCGCGCGTTGGAAGCGCTGATCAATGCCGGTGCGCTCGACGCGCTGGGTCGCAACCGCGCCTCGCTCGCGCTGCAGCTGCCGGAGGTGCTGAAGGCCATCGACCAGATCAGCAAGAACCGCAATGCCGGCATCGTCGACATGTTCGGTTCCAGCAGCGGCGGCGACGACATCCACGTGGAGCTGCCGGTCACGGACGAATGGCCGCTGATGCAGGTGCTGCACGGCGAACGCGAGACCCTGGGCCACTATCTCAGTGGCCACCCGATGGACCCGTACCGCGACGACCTTCGCTCGCTGGTCGGCAACGACCTCAGCGAGCTGGACCGCATCTGGTCCAGCTCGTCCGGCGGCGACAAGAAGGGTTGGCGTCCCGAAGTGAATGCCATCGTCGCGGGCCAGGTGGTGGGCATCCGCCGCAAGGGCGACAGCCAGGTCTTCGTGCAACTGGAAGACGGCCGTGGCCGCATCGAATGCAGTGCGTTTTCCGATGCGCTGGCGGAGTTCGGCGCGCTGATGACGCGCGATCGCGTGCTGGTCATCAAGGGTGGACTGCGCGAGGACGAGTTCAGCGGTGGCTACAGCCTGCGCATCCGACAGGTGTGGGACTACGCCCAGCTCTGCCAGCAGCACGCGCAGCGCCTGCAGTTGCGGCTGGACCTGCGCGTGCCCGGCCTGTGGGAGCGCGTGGATGCGCTGCTGTCGCGCCACCGCCCGGGCGGCACGCCCCTGCGCCTGGACCTGCTGATGGCGACCGACGGCGCCGCCATCGCCGGCATGCTGGACCTCAACGGCCAGAAGGCCGTGCGCGTGGATGCCGAACTGCTCGATGCCCTGCGCGCGATGCCGGGCGTGCGCGCGGCCAAGCCCGCTTTCAGCCGTCCTTGGGCGAACTGACGCGCTGCGCGTGCGCGATGGCGGCCCTACCCCCCCGTACGTGACCGCTGGAGCGCTTCGGCTACACTTTCCCCCTTTCCGGCCCATGGCCCGCAGATGAACCCGAACTACCTCGATTTCGAACAGCCCATCGCCGATCTGGAAGCCAAGATCCAGGACCTGCGCGCCGCCAGCACGGGCCCGGCGGTGAATGTCGATGCCGAGGTCCATGCGCTGCAGGACAAGCTGCGCGTGCGCACGGCACAGATCTTCCGCGACCTGTCGCCGTGGCAGGTATCGCAGCTGGCGCGCCATCCGGCGCGCCCCTACACGCTGGACTACATCAAGGTCTTCTGCGACGAGTTCCAGGAACTGGCCGGCGACCGCGCGTTCGCGGACGACTCCGCCATCGTCGGCGGCCTGGGCCGCATCGACGGCCGCAGCGTGATGATCATCGGCCACCAGAAGGGGCGCGACACCAAGAGCAAGATCGCGCGCAACTTCGGCATGCCGCGTCCCGAGGGTTATCGCAAGGCGCTGCGCCTGATGAAGATGGCCGAGCGCTTCAAGCTGCCGCTGCTGACCTTCATCGATACGCCTGGCGCATACCCGGGCGTGGGCGCGGAAGAGCGCGGGCAATCGGAAGCCATCGCCCGCAACCTGCTGGAAATGGCCGAACTGAAGATCCCGATCATCTGCACGGTGATCGGCGAAGGCGGCAGCGGCGGCGCGCTCGCCATCGGCGTCGGCGACCGTACGCTGATGCTCGAGTACGGCACCTATTCGGTGATCTCGCCGGAAGGCTGCGCGTCGATCCTCTGGAAAGACGCCGCCAAGGCCAAGGACGCGGCCGAACAACTCGGCCTGACCGCCAAGCGCCTGCATGGCCTGGGCCTGGTCGACAAGGTCGTTCGCGAGCCCATCGGCGGCGCGCATCGCAACCCGCGCCAGATGGCGGTCCGCCTGAAGGCCGTGCTGCTCAATGAGCTGGATGCGCTGGACCAGTTGCCGGTCGATCAGTTGCTGCAGAAGCGCTACGAGCGCCTGCGCGGCTACGGCGCCTACGAAGCGGCCTGAGTCCGCACGGGGGATGGCCTGGCTCAGAGCCACCCTCGGGATCCTGCTGGCAGTTGCGACACTCGTCACGGGGTTGTGCTTCGGTCTGCATGCCTACGGCGCTTCCGGACTTCCCGACGACCTCGATCCGAATCGCTACCGCGCTACGCCGGCGTTGCGCGCGCTTTATCTGGACGTTGAAGCAGGCGCCATCGAGGACGTGCCACGCCTCAACCCCGTCAGCATCTGGGGCTACTGGCTCTGGCACTACTCGGGCCGGCAACGCGAACCCCTCGGTCACCAGCTGCGACTGCTCGGCCATGCAGGCCGCGCTCTGGTGATACGACGAGATGCAGGTCAGTCGGCCGCTACGCACTGGCACCTCAGCCACCTGGCGGCCACGATTCACGTCAGTCGCACATGGAGCATCGGACGGATGGTCGACACGGTGTTGGCGGAGAGCGGGTTCGGCCGCAACGCGACGGGCATCGAGCAGGCGGCGAAGGTCTGGTATGGACGGCCCCTGCGGGACCTGGTGCCCGAAGAGGAACTGCTCCTCATCGCGCTAATGAAAGGTCCGTCGTATTACGACCCCACATGTCGTCCGGAACGCTTCGCCGACCGTTTTCGCCACCTCGCGGCCAAGGCCGACGGATTCGATGCCGATACCGCGCTGGCACGCGCATTGGCGCGACTGTCGAAGCAGGACTGTCCCGGCCGACGCTGATCGCCGGCAGGACAGCGCGGGGTCACAACGACCTGAGGAAATCCACCAGCGCACGCCTGTCCTCGGCGCTCATCGCCTCGAACCGCTGCTTCGCCGCCGTCCCCTGTCCGCCATGCCACAGCACGGCCTCCTCCAGCGTGGCGGCGCGACCGTCGTGCAGGTAGCGCACGTTCGGATCGATGCTGGACGCAAGGCCGAGGCCCCACAGCGGCGCGGTCCGCCACTCTCGGGCGGTGGCGCGGCCTTCGACGTAGGTGTCGGCCAGGTCCGGCCCCATGTCGTGCAGGAGCAGGTCGGTGTACGGCCGGATGGTCTGGTAACGCAGTTCGACGAACCGGTGGTGGCCCGTGCGCAGTTCCGGGACGTGGCAGGTGCTGCATCGCGCGGTGTCGAAGAGCTGCGCACCGCGTTTCACGCGCAGCTGCCGGGCGCGCGCCTGGGCGTCCTGTTCCAGCGGATTGTCGAAGTCGCGTCGCGGCGGCACGCCCAACAGACTCAGGTAGAGCGTGGTCTGGTGGATGTCGGCCGCCGTCAGTGTTGCGCTGCCGTTGTCGACCTGTGCACACGCCGTGCCCTGGCTGACGCGTGCGCATTCCAGCGATGGCATCAGCGGTGACGTGACGCCCATGTCGGTGTTGAACGCGAGCGATGCCTGCTGTTCCAGCGTCGCCGTGCCCGCTTTCCAACCGAACCGTCCGACGCGGCTGAGTCCTGCATCGCGCGCATCGGCCACCACCTGCAGCCGCCCGGCGACCCCATCGGAATCACCCTGCTGCGCCAGCGCCAGGCGCTCCAGTTGCTGCTCGGGGACGGCTTCCAGCAGACCCAGGCCGATCAGCGAGGGCGCCACGCGTACCGACAGCGCCGTCGGCATCGCCAGCGGCTGACCGGCACGGTCGCGCAGCGCATAGGTCGGGCGTCGCAGCACATAACCGCTGCCATCGGCATAGCGGCCCGGAAGCTCGGTGTACCCGGTGAGCACCAGTTCGGCTTCGCGCCCGTCGAGGTTGGCGCCGGCTTCGCGATAGGTGCCCTGCTGCAGGCGCAAGCCGAAGCGTGCATCCGGCGCCTGCGTGCCCGCACCCGCCACCCCGACGAACACGCCCAGGCGGTTCAGCGGCGCACCGACCACGGGCGAACTGCGGCCGTTGCCGGTGTGGCAGTCGACGCAGCGCGTCTGCGAGAAGCGCGGCGCCGCCTTGCCGGCATGCGCAGCGAAGACGGTGTTGCTCTCCTCGGAATGGCGACCGCTGGCGAACGAGGTATGGATCAGCCGGCGTCCTTCGGCCCACGACTGCATGTTGTAGCCGGCGATGTTGTGCGACGCCTGCTGCAGCATGCGGAACGGCTCGCTGGATGTGTCCTCGTGCAGCGTCATCCACGGACCGGCACTGAGTGCTTCGCCCGGCATGGCCAGCGAGTCCAGCGGACGCTGCACGCCGTAGCCGGGCCCGCGGAACCAGGACACGATGCCGTGCGATCCCGCTCGGTAGACCAGCGCTTCGGCGTAGTAGTTGAAGCGCCCGATGAGGTCGGGGTTGCCGGCCAGGAAGATGCCCAGCTCGAACTCCACCAGGTCGCCCTTGCGCAGCGGCCGGTGCGATTCGTTGGCGGCGGTGCGGATCTCCTTGACCAGCACGAAGGCGTTGCCCGGCGTGCCGGCCGGCGGCGTGTAGTTGCTGCCGGGGTCCTGCCCGAGCTGCGCGTAGCCGGTGATCGGCGTCTGCCCGACCACGCCGCCAGGCAGCAGCTTCATGCCGCCGTTGTCCGCGTACAGGGCGACCGAGGTAGGCGCCAGCGGATCCTCGCTGCGCCGGCCGATGTAGCCGTGCCGGAAATTGGTGCCGTACCAGTAGTGCTGCGGCCTGACCACGACGGTCAGGATGCGCTGCTCGCCCGACGTGCCGGGCACCGCATCGTCGTGGATCACGATCTCGTGCGTGCGCCGTTCGAAATACTGCGGCGGGAACACTTGGTAGCTGTCGTCGACGATGGGTTCGCGCGCATGCCGATCGCGCACGCGCCCGCCGACATGCGTCACCAGCGTGCCATCGTCCTGCGTGAAGTGCACAGGTGCGGCATCGTCGGGCCAGAGCAGCGGCTGGTAGGTGGCCGAAGGCGGCACCGGCCGCGGCGGCGGCAACAGCGGCTGCGACCCGTTCTGCCGCACCGCTTCGGGCTCGCCCGCGCCCAGGTGGAACTGCTGTGCCGGCACCGCCGCGCACGTGAGCTGCTCGAGTACGGCGCCCGCCGCGGTGGACGCGGCGGTGATGCCCAGGCACTTTCCGCTGTTGACGTTGACGACGCGGTACCGGTCGCTGGTGTCGATCCGCTGCAGGCGGAACCGCTGCGCGCCGCTGCCGTTGTCCTCCCACTGCTGCACGGTGACGTGGTCGGCGCCCGATCCTGCGGGAATGTCGGCGGACTTCTGTGTGGCCAGGTTGCGCAGTCGGTACTGCCCTGTCGTCGTCTCGGCGATATCGAAGAATTGCCGGTGCAGCGTGGCATCGCAGACCGATTGCACCAGCGGGGTGCCGTTGGCGGCACTCCCCTCCCGGACCTCGATGCACAGACCGCTCGCCACGCTCACGATGCGATAGCGGCCGGACGGGACCGGGTCGATATTGATGTTCTGCGGCGGAGCGGCCTGCGCTTCGGCGGACGCCGTCGTGGCCGTGCCACCGGCCATCCCCGCCGGGGAGGCCGACGCGACGCGCGCGCGACTCCAGAACGGCGCGTCGTCCGTGTCGTCGGACGGTGCGGAGCAGGCGGTCAGCGCCATGACGGCCAACACGGAAAACACCGGCGCGCGGCGGCGCCGGACGAACACGGGCAAAGGCATCGGGTACCGACTCCAGGGGACGCGTGGGGAACGTCGGCGGCACGCTCGCCTCATTCCCCGAAACGGGCGCGCGCCATCCGATGGTCGGACGCGGCATCGTCGCAGAGCGTTCGCCCGCACTGCTGTGACCGGCGCCGCACATCATGGCGCGGGGCGCACGCGCCCGACCGGCGCCCTGCGCTGGCGCCGGTCACGCGGATGGCCGATGCTTGGCGCTCCGCCGCCACTTCCATTACCGCATGAGCCCACTCCTGCTGCTGACCTATGCCGTGCAGATCGCGTGCTGCGTGCACGTGGTGCGCACCGGTCGCCCCCTCTACTGGGTCTTCATCCTGCTGGTCTTCCCGTTCCTGTCGGCCATCATCTATTTCATCGCCGAGATCCTGCCCGACCTGCGCCACAGCCCGTCCGCCCGCCGCACCGTGCGCAACGTGCGCAACCGCATCGACCCCGAGCGCGACCGCCGCGACGCCGCCAGGCTGCTCAAGGCGGCAGACACGCCGGAGAACCGTCGCCGGCTGGCCGACGAAAGCCTGCGCAGCGGCGACTACGCACAGGCCGCCGAACTGTACGAACAGGCGCTCAAGGGCCTGTACGCCAGCGATCCCGACCTCATGCTGGGACTGGCGAAGGCGCAGTTCGGCCTGGGCGAGTCGGCGAAGGCGCGTGCCACGCTGGATGCCCTGATCGCGGCCAATCCCGGCTTCCGTTCCGTCGACGGCCATCTGCTGTACGCGCGCACCGTGGAAGACACCGCCGATGCCGCCGCCGCGATCCACGAGTACGAGGCCGTGGTGCAGGGCTATCCGGGCGAGGAGGCGCGGGCGCGTTTCGGCCTGCTGCTCAAGCGCCAGGGCGAGCATGCCCGCGCACGCAGCGTGTTCCAGGAGATCCTCGACCGCTCCGACGCCGCGCCGCGCTACTACCAGCGCGAGCAGCGGGACTGGATCGAGGTGGCGAAACGGGAGCTGGCCACGTTGCCGCACGCCTAGATCGCGTCAGAACAGCCCCACGACCTTGCCCGTGATGTCCTCGCGCCGGGTCATGGGTTGCATCCGGCTGTCCACGCTGTTGTCGCGATTGTCGCCCATCATGAAGTAGTGCCCCTGGGGCACCCTGACCGGCGCGAACGCGAGGGCGTAGCCCGTGCGCACGTTCTGCGCCGCGACGTACGGCTCATCCAGCGCAACACCATTGATGTGCACCTTGCCGTCGACGATCCCGACCCATTCGCCGGGCAGCCCGACGACGCGCTGCAGCCACACCTGGCCCGCGTGTTCGGGCACGAACAACGTCACCACGTCACCGCGCTGCGGACGATGGCGGGTGTAGTAGCCGGCACGCGTCACCAGCACCTGGCCGGGCACGATGCCGGGCAGCATGCTGGACGAAGGCACACGGTACAGGCCGTGCCCCAGGACGCGCTGCCGCGGATCGAGCGAGCGCGCACCGAACGGATTGAAGGCATACATCGCCAGCGACACCGCCGGGATGAGGATCATCAGCGCCACCAGCACGCGGACGATGGAACGACGAAAGCGGGACATGCTTCCCCAGCGGCGGGACCGATGGCGAGCATGCCGCAGATCGCCGCGCCCCGCACGCGTGGCCATGGGCCTCGCCCGATGGCGGGCGGAGATCTCCGTCCGCACCGCGGATCCGCCGCGCATCGGGTGAATCCGCGGCATGCCCACCACCCGCGCCGGGCCGCATCGGCGCCACGGATTGCGAAACCCTGCGCACGGTGGACGCGGGCGCCGTCCCGCGGCGCAGTGCTGGTCAGGCAGCGCGCCTTTCGGAGACCGCATCCTTCTGCCGACTGAGGGCTTCTTCCGCACGAAGGTAGGCAAGATGCATGGCCTCGCCCGGCAGGGCGGTGGCGACCCCCACGAGCATCGACAGTCCCTCGCGCTGTCCGGCACGTCGCGCCGCGTCGCGAAGCGCATCCACGCGCGCATCCGCCTGCTCACCATGGAGCAGCACGACGTACTCGGGACTGCCGGTGACCCGACCGACGTGATCGCCCCGTGCGGGCTGCACACAGGCATCGAAATCCGTCCCCAGCCCCTCCAGCTTCCGCTCCAGCACCCGTTCCCCCAACCGCCGCACGGCGTCCGCCATGCCTTGCAGCTCGATGATGGCCACCGTGAACGCAGGCGCGTCCGCCGTATCGGTGACCACCGCAGGCGTGCCGGCCTGGAGCGCGGCGAGCGCCGATGCGTCGTGCTCTGCCCTGTGCGCGTCCAGCAGCGCCATCGTGACGCGCGCGAGCGACCGCAATGAGGCCTTCTGCTGGCCACTGAGCCGGCGGGGCTGCGTGTCGACCACGCAGACGGTCCCGATCGCCTCACCGTTGCCGGTCACCAGCGGCATGCCGGCATAGAAGCGCGCCTTGATGTCGCCGGTCACGATGGGGAAGTCGGTGAAGCGCGCATCCTCGCTCAGGTCCTGCACCTCCAACAGGTCCTCCGGATGCCGGATCGCATGGTCGCAGACGGCGGTATCCCGCGTGGTCTGGTGGTCATCCAGTCCGAGGCGTGCCTTGAACCACTGGCGATCCCGGTCGATCAGCGAGACGACCGCGATGGGCGTGCCGCAGAGCGCCGCGGCGAGCGTCACCAGGTCGTCGTAGACCGTGGCAGGCAGGGTATCCAGCACGTGGTAACGGTCGAGCGCGTGCTGTCGCCGGGTTTCCGCAAGGGATGAGGCCGTTGACGCCGTCATGCGTTCTCCTTCGTTTCGGTGACGCGATCATCCTCGCCCGTGGCCGGTTCACGCACCGTCAACGCGCCGCCGATCGCGGTGTGACCGGCTGCACATCGCACGCTTCGCCGCTAGCATGCACGCATGCAGCACGCTGCCCCTCCTTCGCTCGCCCTGTCGCCGCCGCCGGTCGCGGGCCGGGTGTGGGTGGCGTTCAGTGGTGGACGGGATTCGACGGTGTTGCTGCACCGGCTGGCACAGGATCCGGACGTACGCGCGCGAGGACTGCAGGCGATCCATGTCCATCACGGACTGCAACCGCAGGCCGACGCATGGGCAGCGCATTGCGAAACGACGTGCCGGGCACTCGGCGTGCCGTTGCAGGTGCACCGCGTGCACGTCGATACCTCGCGGGGCGAAGGCCCGGAGGCCGCGGCACGGCGCGCACGGCATGGCGCCTTCGCGTCGGCCATGTCGCCCGGCGACCTCCTGGCGACCGCACACCATCGCGAAGACCAGGCTGAAACGTTCCTGCTGCGCGCCCTTCGCGCGTCCGGCCCGGAAGGACTCGCAGCCATGCGACCGTGGCGCGCATTCGGGCCGGGGTGGCAATGGCGTCCGCTGCTGGATACACCGCGCGCCCTGCTGGAGGCGTACGCCGACGTCCACGCGCTGCGGTGGATCGACGATCCCAGCAACGAAAGCATGGCATTCGACCGCAACTTCCTGCGGCACACGGTGATGCCCCTGCTGCGGCAGCGTTGGCCGCACACCGATGCCGCGTTTGCGCGCAGCGCCGCGCTGAGCGCGGCGGGCGCAGACCTGCTGGCGCAACAGGACCGCGCACTGCTGGCCCGCGCGGCCACGGCAGACCCTGCGGCGCTCCGCGTCGCCACGCTGCGGTCGGAGGATGCGCGCGCGCGTGCCCGCGCGCTGCGGCGATGGATCGAAACGCTGTCGCTGCCTCCCTTGCCTGCGCAGGGCGTGGCGCAGATCGAGGCGCAGTTGTTGACCGCGCGCGACGATGCGCAGGCGGAATTCGCCTGGCAGGGCGCGGTTGTGAGGCGCTGGCGCGGCCTGCTGCATGCCGAACGCCTCCGCACTGCGCTGCCCGGCACGTGGCAGGCAACGTGGGATGGCAACGTCCCCCTCACCCTGCCCGATGGTGGAACGCTCGCGCTGGAGGGTGAGGGAGAGCCCATCGCCCCCCGTCTCCGACTGACCGCGCGCCGGGGTGGCGAGCGCATCGCCCTGCCCGGCCGCGCGCACCGGCATGCGCTGAAGGACGTACTGCAGTCGTGCGGCGTCCCGCCCTGGGAGCGGCGCCAACTGCCGCTGCTCTGGCAGGGCGACGAGCTCTGGGCCGCCGGCGACCTCGTCCTCTCCGCCGGATGCGACGCCTGGCTGCGCGACCGCGACCGCCGCCTGGTGTGGCGACGCGGCTGAGCCCATCGGGCGGTTTGACCTGACCGCACGCGATCCCCACACTTGCCCCATGGCAAAGAAGACCCCCGCAAACGCTTCACCCGTCGCCCATTTCGAGCAGTCGCTGGACGAGCTCGAGCAACTGGTCGAGAAGATGGAACACGGCGACCTCAGCCTGGAAGCTTCGCTTGCGGCCTATGAGCGTGGCGTCGGACTGTACCGGCAGTGCCAGGCGGCGCTCGAGCAGGCCGAGTTGCGCGTGCGCCTGCTGACCGATCCGGAACAGCCGGAGAACGGCGAGCCCTTCGCACCCGCGCCCGATGGCCGCTGAGCCGCGTCTAGCGGCGTGGGCCGCAGCGCTGGAAGACCACCTGGACCGCGCACTGCCGCCCTCCGACGCCGCCCCGCACCGCCTGCATGCCGCCATGCGCCATGCCGTGCTCGGCGGCGGCAAACGCATGCGCGCACTGCTGGTCTATGCCAGCGGCACGCTGCTGCAGGCGGATGAAGCCACCCTGCATGCGCCCGCGATCGCGGTGGAACTGGTCCACGCCTATTCGCTGGTCCACGACGACCTGCCGGCGATGGACGACGACGACCTGCGCCGCGGCAAACCCACCGTGCATGTCGCCTTCGACGAGGCCACCGCCATCCTCGCCGGCGACGCGCTGCAGACGCGTGCATTCGAACAACTGGCGGACGCCGACGTCGACGCCGCGCTGCGCGTGGCATGGATGGGCACCCTGGCGCGGGCCTCCGGCGCCGCCGGCATGTGCGGAGGCCAGGCGCTGGACATCGACGCCACCGGCACACGGCAGCCGCTGGACGACCTGCAACGGATGCATGCGCTGAAGACGGGGGCGCTGATCCGCGCCGCGGTCCGCATGGGAGCCTTGGCTGGCGCCGCCGACGCCGGCACGCTGGCGCGGCTGGATGATTTCGCCGATGCGCTGGGCCTCGCGTTCCAGGTACGCGACGACATCCTCGACATCGAAGCCAGTTCCGACCAGTTGGGCAAAACCGCCGGCAAGGACGTGGCGCAGGCGAAGTCGACCTATCCGGCGCTGCTCGGCATGGAAGGCGCGAAGGCGAAACTGAGGGAACTCGATGCGCGGATGCGCGAGGCGTTGTCCGTGTATGACGCTCGCGGCGACGCCCTTCGTTCACTCGGCGATCTCGCGATCCATCGTTCGCATTGAGTGACAAAAAAGCCCGGCGATGCCGGGCTTTTTCTTGCGCGCGAAGGTCGCTTACTTGACCAGGCGCAGACCGAACGGAAACCGGTAGGCGGTCCCGTCCTTGGCCTTCAGCGCCGCGATGATGCACAGGATGAAGCTTGCGAGGCCGAGGGCCATGTACAGCAAGCTTCCCAGCACCGCCAGCTTGGCCGACACCATGGCCAGCACGACCACCACGATCCACAGCAGGATGAAGGCGATGGTGACGGAGATCGCCCAGTTCAGCGCCTCGCTGGTCTGATCCTTGGCGAAAGGTCCCTTGTCCTTGAAGACCGCCCAACCGATCACCGCGCCAATGATGCCGAGGAAAGCGGTGAGCAGGTAGGTGATGAGGGCTGCGGAGCGTTCTTCCGGTGAAACGTTCGAGGTGGACATGCGAATTCCCTGTTGTGAGTCGGACGAACCGCGCGCCCGCTGCGTCGCTGATGCGACGCGCGCGCCGGGTCCGCGGGATTCTAGGTGCCTGTCCACCGCTTGACACCTAACAATAAAAAAGCCCGGCATGGCCGGGCTTTCCCATCACGCTTGGCGGGCGATCACTTGATCAGGCGCAGCGCGAACGGATAACGGTAGGACTCGCCATTGTTGGCCTTGATGCCCGCGATGATGCAGAGCACGAGATTGGCGATGCCGATCAGCGGCATCAGCAGCAGGCCGATCAGCACGAAGGCCAGGATCCAGGAGATCACGAACGCGATCAGCACGGTGATCTGGAAGTTCAGCGCTTCCTTGGACTGGTCGACGACGAAGCCCTTGGAGGCGTCGTCCTTGCTCACCAGCCAGATGACCAGCGCGCCGATCGGCCCGGTGATGATGCCCAGCAGGTGCCCCAGCAGCGACATCGTGCGCTGGTCCTGCGGTGCATCGCCCGTGGCCGGCGGCGGAGGTGCTGTGACGTTGTCGAATTCGCTCATCTGGATGATTCCCCGAAAGTGTTGTGGTGGGCGGTCGAGCGCCGCGATCCCCCGCAGCACTCCGCACGCCAAGCATAACGGGTAACGATGGCGCCGTCGGCCAGGGTCGCGCAGCCGCGCCCCGTCACTCTCCCGCGACGGTCATCCGGCCGACCAGGACAGAGCCGATGCCGACATGCGAGCGACGATCCACGTCGCGCCCCACCGCCTCGATGCCGGCGAAGATGGCCTTCAGGTTGCCGGCGATGGTGATGCCGTCGACCGGGTAGGCGAGCGTGCCGCCTTCCACCCAGAAGCCGGCCGCACCCCGCGAGTAATCCCCGGTCACGCCGTTCACCCCCTGCCCCATCAGCTCGGTGACCAGCAGTCCCGTGCGCATGCCCGCGAGCAGGTCCTCGAATCCTCCGGCGTTGGCCTGCACCTGCAGGTTGTGCACGCCACCGGCGTTGCCGGTGGTCTGCAGGCCGAGCTTGCGCGCCGAGTAGCTTCCCAGCACGTAGCGCTCCAGCACGCCGTCGCGGATCAGATGCGAACGCTTCGTCGCCACGCCTTCGGCATCGAACGCCGCCGAGCGCAGCCCATGCGGCAACAGCGGCAGCTCCTCGATGGCGAACCAGTCCGGGAAGATCCGCTGGCCCACGTGGTCGAGCAGGAAGCTGGCTTTCCGGTACAGCGCGCCCCCCGATACCGCGCCGAGCAGGTGGCCGATCAGCGACCGGGCGACCTCAGCGGAAAACAGCACGGGATATGCACCCGTCGCCAGCGGCCGCGGCTGCAACCTGGAGACCGTGCGTTGTGCTGCCTTGCGCCCGATCGACGTTGGATCGTCCAGTTCCAGATGCGACAACGCCGTGCTGTACCAGCCGTCGCGCTGCATGCCATCGCCCTGTCCTGCGATCAAGGCGCAGCCGATCGTGTGCTGGGTCTCCCGCTCCCTGCCGACGAACCCGTGCGAATTCGCGTACACCGACAGGCTTTCGCCGCTGCCGACGGACGCGCCGTCGGAATTCTCGATGCGCGCGTCGGCCTCGCGTCCCGCCGCCTCGCAGGCCATCGCCAGGTCGACCGCGTGGTCCATCTCCAGCGCCCACGGATGCCAGACGTCGAGGTCGGGGACATCGGACGCCATCAGCGCCGCATCGGCCAGCCCGGCTGCCTCGTCGTCCTCGGTATAACGGGCGATGGCGCAGGCCTGCGCCACCGTCGCTTCCAGGCTTTCCTCGCGCAGGTCGGCCGTACTGGCGCTGCCCTTGCGCTGCCCGAAGTACACGGTCACGCCGATACCGCGGTCGCGGGTCGACTCCACCGTCTCCACGTCGCCCAGGCGCACGCTGACGTTGAGGCCGGTCTCTTCGCTGCAACTGACCTCGGCCTGCGTGGCACCGTGCGCCCGGGCGCGCTCCAGCAGGCGCAGCGACAGCGCTTCCAGGCGTTCGAGCCGGGCCAGGCTCTGGTCGGGGGACGTCAGGTCGGTGGCGTTCAATGCTTTATCCTTGTGTCCTGTGATCCGCGCCCGCAGGGCAGGATCGGATGAATCCAGGCGTCCGCGCGATGCGACGGAAGCGAGAGAGAGAGGCAGCACCATGCGCGGACGCGACCCCGAAACCGGCGAATTCCTCAGCCCCAGCCGTACCCAGCAGCGGGGCGAAGCGCTGGAGATCCGCAGCCTGGCCGAAAAACTGGTGGCGCTGCCGCCCGCGCAGCTGGCGCGCCTGCCGATTCCGGAGGAGCTGATGCCGCATATCGTGGAAACCCAGCGCATCACCTCGCACATCGCGCACAAGCGCCAGCTGCAGTTCCTGGCCAAGCAGATGCGACGGGAAGAGGACGAGGTACTGGAAGCCATCCGCGATGCGATGGACGAAGGCGGCGACGCCGCGCGACGCGAGACGGCGCTGCTGCATCGCGCCGAGCAATGGCGCGACCGCCTGCTGGCCGGCGGCGACCAGGCGCTGGCGGACCTGCTGGACGAATTCCCGACGGCCGACCGGCAGAAGCTCCGACAACTCGTGCGCAACGCGCTCGACGAAAAAGCGAAGAACAAACCGCCGCGCGCGTTCCGCGAACTTTTCCGGGAACTGCGCGAAGTACTGTCCTCGCTCGATACGCAGGCCCCCGAAGACGACGAGACGGAATAGCCCCTCTCCCCTCGGGAGAGGGGTTGGGGTGAGGGTTCGGCGAAGTCCGTGCGAGGCAGGCGTCATGGACTCCGCCGCACCCTCATCCGCCCCTTCGGGGCACCTTCTCCCGACGGGAGAAGGGACAGCCAGGAATGCATCACGCTTTCGTCCCGCCTACCGTCAAGCCCTCGATCAACAGCGACGGCTGGCCCACGCCGACCGGCACGCTCTGGCCGTCCTTGCCGCAGACACCGACGCCCTGGTCCAACGCCAGGTCGTGGCCGATCATCCTCACCTTCTGCATGGTGTCCGGACCGTTGCCGATCAGGGTGGCGCCCTTCACCGGCGCGGTGATGCGGCCGTCTTCGATCAGGTAGGCCTCGGTGGCCGAGAACACGTACTTGCCGCTGGTGATGTCGACCTGCCCGCCGCCGAAATTGACCGCGTACAGGCCCTTCTTCACCGAGCGGATCATGTCTTCCGGATCGTCCTGCCCGGCCAGCATGTAGGTGTTGGTCATGCGCGGCATCGGCAGGTGCGCGAACGATTCGCGACGACCGTTGCCCGTGGGGGCAACGCCCATCAGCCGCGCGTTGTGGGTGTCCTGCATGTAGCCGACCAGCACGCCATCCTCGATCAGCGTGGTGCAGTTCGTCGGCGTGCCTTCGTCGTCGATGTTGAGCGATCCGCGGCGTCCAGGCAGCGTGCCGTCGTCGACGATGGTGACGCCCTTCGATGCCACCTGCTCGCCGATGCGGCCGGCGTACACACTGGTGCCCTTGCGATTGAAGTCGCCTTCCAGGCCATGCCCGACCGCTTCGTGCAGCAGCACGCCCGGCCAGCCGCTACCGAGCACCACCGGCATGATGCCGGCGGGCGCGTCGATGGCGTCCAGGTTCACCAGCGCCTGGCGCAGCGCCTCGCGCGCGAGGTCTTCGGGCTTGCCGTCCGCGAACAGTTCGGCATAACCGTAGCGGCCGCCCATGCCGGCATAGCCGGATTCGCGGCGTCCGTTCTGCTCGACGATCACCTGCACGTTCAAGCGCACCAACGGGCGCACATCGGAGGCCATCACCCCGTCGCTGCGCGCGACCAGCACGGTATCGATGCCGCCGGAGAGACTGACGGTGACCTGTTGCACGCGCGGATCGGCCGCGCGCAGGAAGCGATCCACCGCACGCAGCGCCTCGACCTTGGCATCGTTGCCCATCGCATCGATGGGATCGTCGCCGGCGTAAAGCGCGCGGCCGCCGCTGCGTACCAGCGTGCGTGGCGCGTGGGTCGCGCCGTCGCGCGCGATCGCGCGCGCCGATTTCGACGCCTCGAGCAGTGCCTGCGCGTTGATGTCGTCCGAATACGCGAATCCGGTCTTTTCGCCGGAGATGGCGCGCACGCCGACGCCCTGTTCGATCGAATGCGCCCCGTCCTTGACGATGCCGTCCTCGACCGTCCAGCTCTCGCGTCGGGCGTGCTGGAAGTACAGGTCGCCGAAATCGATCCCTGGACCCAGCAGCGTGCCGAAGGCGCGGTCGAGGCCGGACGGGTCCAGTCCGGCAGGCAGGAGGAGGCGGGTTTCGGCGAGCGTGATCGGCAGGGTCATGGTCATCACAATGGGGGCGGAAAACGGCCGCGGCAAGCGCGGCCGCGGACAGGCGGCGTCAGGGCGCGCCCGCGCTGTCGGTACGGTCGTCGTCGTCCGTGCGCACGCGAGACTGTTCGCGTCCCACCACCTCGACCTTGGGCGACTTCCACGGACCGGTGACGCGATAGGTCTTGGCGCCCATCTCGGACAGGGGCTTCTTCAGGACCGCGTTGGCGACCGCGCCCACCGCCGCACCGATGGGGCCACCGGCCACGGCGCCGACGGCAGTCAGCACGTTGGCGGATTTGGGCTTCACGTCGACGGTCTGGTCGAACCGTTCGCTGCGCAGGTCGGTATCGCCGCGGATCGCGATCTCGGCCGCGGGACCATCGATCAGCAGGTTGTCGCTGCGTGCCAGTCCGCCGCCGATCCGGATATCGCCGTCGATGCGGTTGAACGCGAAGCCCTTGGAGAAGAAGTCGCTGAAGTCGAGCATCAGCCGGCGCCGCACCTCGGCCACGCTCAGCAGGCCCAGTACACGGCCCGCGCCGGGCTCGACTTCGAGCAGGTGACCGTCGCGCACGGCCAGCTTCACGTTGCCGTCGAGTGCGGCCAGGCGGAACGCTGCAGGGCTTCCCGGCCATGCGGCCTCGGCGCTGATCTGGCCATGACCGCCCCCCACCCGATCGCCCAGGCCAAGATCGTCGAACAGCACCCCGAAGTTCTCGCTCTTCACATCGGCCGCGAAACGCGTGCGGGCGGCGGACGTCGTGCCGGTCCACTGGCCACGCACGTCGATCTGCTGGCCGGGAGAGCGCAGCTGCAACTGGTCCACGTGCATGCCATCGGCCTGCTGGCGCGTGCGCAGTTTGGCCGTGCCCAATCGCGCATCGCCGAAACGGAGATCCTCGACGTCCAGCGACAGCGGCGGGACGGCAGCGGGATCGATGTCGTCGGTGGCGGCGCGCGCGCCCGACGCGGCGACCGGCGCGCCTTCGACGGGCGCCTTGCGCCAGTGCACGCGCGCCAGCTTGCCGGCGATCGGCGCGCCCTTCGCGTCGGGCACCAGCAGGGCACCCGACAGCGCATCGCCATCCAGCGACACCGCCAGTGCCTGCTGCGCCGGCGCGAGTTGCAGGCGCGTGTCAGGGAACACCGAACCGATCATCAGCAGACGCTCGGCAGTGACATCGATATGCCGCAGCGGCACGCCATCGGCATCATCGCTTCCGCCGCGCGCGACCGCGATCCACTCCATCGCATCGAGGGTTCCGGTGCGTCCCGTCGCCACCAGACCCGACGATGGTGGCGCGTCCTTCACCCGGTCGCTGCCGAGTACGACACGCACCCCGGTCTGCCCGCTGGTAGTGCGCGCGCGCAAAGCCAGCAGATCGCCGAACGTCACATCGATCTCACCGCTGCCGATGGGCAAGGGCGCGCGGACCGTCGTCGGCAGGGGCGTGGCGGACGCTTTGCGCATGGGGGCCGGCAGGCTCATTGCCGTGCCGACCAGATCTGACGTCAGGCTGAGCCGGGTGGGCGGAGACACCGCGCCCGTCGGCGTACGCGGAATCGTCACGCCCACGGTCCACGACGAACGCCCGTCCATGTAGGGCTTCAGCCATGCCATCTCGGGCGCGCGATCGAGCAGG
The DNA here is from genome assembly GCF_002863005.1 of Pseudoxanthomonas sp. Taxonomy (GTDB): domain Bacteria; phylum Pseudomonadota; class Gammaproteobacteria; order Xanthomonadales; family Xanthomonadaceae; genus Pseudoxanthomonas_A. The sequence continues at coordinate 37,080 of NZ_PKDG01000019.1, read as the reverse complement.
CGGTCGGCATCGACGGCTGCGGACAGGTCGGCTTCGAACGCCTGGTTGCGGTCGCGCGTGCCGCTGCCTGCGCGCAGGCCCAGCACGCCGGGCAGTCCGTCGTGCACCACCTGCAGCGGGCCTGACGCGAAACCGCCGTCGTCGTATTTCGCCTTGCCGCGCACGTTGTCGAACACCAGGTTCCAGCGCGTTTCCGACAACTGCGCGCCCTTGAGGTCCACCGTGCCGGCGAGCTTCTTGCGTGTCTGCTCGGCGGCATGCAGCGGCTGCAGCAGGTCGAAGGTCGCCGCGACCGGTCCCTTGGCCTGCAGGTGGTCCAGGGTGTCGCCGTAGGTCTTGCGCAACGGACTCTGCCTCAGCAATGCCAGCAGCTTGCCCGCCTCCGTGTCGGTACGCGCTGCGATCTTCAGATCGCCCGCGGCGAAATCGGCGATGCCGGCCTGGAACGCCGGGATCGCAACGCCGCCCAACGCGCCTCGTCCCTTCAGTTCGAAGCCGTTGCCGATGAAGGCGATGTCGGCATCCACCTGCTCGAGTGGCGGCCACTCCGGCTGGAACTTGAACTGCCCACGCTCGATGTGCGCGACCGCCTCGAAGCGACCGTCGCGATCATTGAACGGCCAGTCGTCCAGGTCGCCGCTGACGATCGCGCGCCCGTTCCGCACGGTGCCGCCGACCAGCGCGGCATCCAGCCAGTCGACGGCCGCCTTCGACATCTTGTGGTGGATCCAGAAACCTTTCGCCACCGGGACGGGCGCATCGGCCAGGTCCGCCGCCACGTCGATCCAGGGCCGCGTGCCGTCGCCCTGGAACCACATCCCGCCGCGTACATCGGCTGCGTACTGTTCGCCCTGTACGTGCAGCGCGCTGGTGCCGACACGCCACCCGCCGCCTTCGCGCCAGCCGAGCACATCGCCTTTCAGTCGCACGTCGTGCACCACGGCGAATCCGCTGGGCCAATCGAAACGCATCACCGACGCAGGATCCAGCGTCAGCCTGAAACCCTCCGCGTCACCGTCGAAATCGCCGGCAAGGCCGCTGAGACCGGGGGCATCGCCCACGGTCCGGAACGAGATGTCGCGCAACCGGCCTTCCGCACGCAGCCCGCCGTCGCGGCGACCGGCGAGGGTCAGTCGCCCGAGCCGTGCGCCCGGCCGTGCCTGCACCAGCCAGCGGCGCAGGCCGGCGTCGACCTTGTCGCTCAGGCCCAGGACGGCGAACAACGGCGCCGCATCCACCTGGTCGGCCAGCAGCGCATAGCGTTCGCCGCCAGCCAGCACCAGACCATCCAACGTCTGCACGGCCGGCGCCGTGCCCACGCGCAAGCGCGGCGCGTCCAGCCGCCAGCCGCCGGAGACCAGGCGCCAGCGCATGCGGCCTTCCATCTGATCGAACGTGATCCGGGTCGGCGCGTCCGCATCCGCCAGTGGCGCGCCGCGCAGCCCGACCTGCTGCAGGTTGGCGTCCGCCGTCACCAGCACCACGCGATGACGGCGCAATTCCGTCCACGCCTGCACGCGTCCCTTGCCACGCTCGGCGACGACACCGGCATAGCGAAGCAACGGCGACCAGGCGCCGATATCGTCCGCGGACACATCCAGGTACGCACGGCCATCGCCCGCCTTGCGGTCGAAATCCACGGCGACGTTCAGCGGCGCAGCGTCCTTGCTGATCCACGCCCGTGTGCCGGCACGCACGCGGTCGCCCTCGACCCGCAGGCGCAGATCGATCTCGGGCAGCCGGATGTCCCAGCCCAGCGAAGGCGCAACGATGGCGAGCCTGCCGTCGATGACCTGCAACTCGCCCAACCCCTCGAGGCTGCGCAGCGGATCGTCGCCGGACTGCTGCTGCCCCGGCAGACCCCGCACCGACCACGTGCCGTCGTCACCACGCTGCAAGGTCAACGACAGGCCACGCAGGCGCAATTCGGTGAACGAACGACCGGGCAGCAGGCCGCCGTACATCGACACCAACACTTCCGCCTGGCCGATGCGCACGCCGCTGTCGCCTTCGCCCAGGCGCAGGCCGTCGAGCTGCAGCAGCGGCCCGCGTCGCGTCCATTGTGTCTTCACGGCATCGAAGGCGACCGGCCGTCCGGCACGCTCGCTCAACCATGCGGCGACGCGGTCCGGATGGCGTTCGGCCAACGGCAACACCTGGCTGGCGATGCCGAGCACCACGGCCATGCACACCAGCACCACGGCGATGCCGTAGACGGCACCCCGGCGGGCCAGGCGCAGGCGGCGGCGCAGCGGCGTGGGCATCAGTTCGCGGCGCTCGCCGGGATGCGGGTGTCTGCGTTCGGTCGCCCGGAACGCAGACGCCGGGATCCGCTCTTGCGGCTTCCGAATGCCGACGCCCGCCCCCCGGCCTTACAGCAGCACGACATCGAACTGCTCCTGGAGGTACTGCTCGTCGGCCTGGAAGCGGATCGACTTGCCGAGGAATTCCTCCAGCTCCGCGACCGCGGTCGATTCCTCATCGGTGATGCGGGCGACCACCTTGGGGGATGCGATCACGAGCAGGCGCGCGGCCTCGAACTGGCGCACGGCACGCGTGATCTCGCGGAAGATCTCGTAGGTGACGGTTTCGGTGGTCTTGATGCTGCCGCGGCCACTGCATTCCGGGCACGGTTCCGACAGCTGGCGCGCGAGGCTTTCCACCGTGCGCTTGCGCGTCATCTCCACCAGGCCGAGCGGCGAGAATTCGTACACCGTGGTCTTGGCGTGGTCTTTGGCGAGCGATTTTTCCAGCGTGCGCAGCACCTGACGCCGGTGCTCCGGATCGTCCATGTCGATGAAGTCGATGATGATGATGCCGCCCAGGTTGCGCAGCCGCAGCTGGCGCGCGACCGCCTGCGCGGCCTCCAGGTTGGTGCGATAGACGGTTTCTTCCAGGTTGCGCTGGCCCAGGAACGAACCGGTGTTCACGTCGACCGTCGTCATGGCCTCGGTCTGGTCGATCACCAGGTAGCCACCGGACTTCAGCGGCACCTGCTTGTCCAGCGCACGACCGATTTCGTCCTCGACTCCGTAGAGATCGAAGATGGGCCGTTCACCGGAATAGAGTTCGATCCGTTCGGCCAGTACCGGCATGTACTTGGCGACGAACGCCTGCAGGCGCTCGTGGGTTTCCTTCGAATCGACCTTGACCTTCTCCACGTCCTTGCGGATGAGGTCGCGCACGGCGCGCAGCGGCAGGCTGAGGTCTTCGTACAGCACGCTGCACGAAGGCGATTCGCGGCCGCGGCGCTCCACCACGTTCCAGACGCGGGACAGGTACGCGATGTCTTCGGCCAGCGCCTCGGCCGGCTGGCCCTCGGCATTGGTGCGGATGATGTAGCCGTGGCCACCGTGCAGGCCGGCCAGTTCGCCGACGACCTGCTTGAGGCGCTGGCGCTCGGTTTCGTCCTCGATGCGCGCCGACACGCCGATCACCTTCGACTGAGGCAACAGCACCAGGTAGCGCGACGGAATGCTGATCTGCGTGGTGAGCCGCGCGCCCTTGCTGCCGATGGGATCCTTCACCACCTGCACCACGATGTCCTGCCCGTCGCGGAGCAGGTCCATGATCGGTGCCGCCGGCGGCGTGGGCAGCGGTGCGTCTTCACCATCGGCCACCGCGCCCGGCGACGAACGCACGATGTCGTTCGCATGCAGGAACGCCGCCCGGTCCAGTCCCACTTCGACGAACGCGGCCTGCATGCCGGGCATCACCCGCTGCACCTTGCCCTTGTAGATGTTGCCCACCACGCCCCGGCGCCAGCCGCGCTCGATGTGCAATTCCTGCAGCATGCCGTTTTCGATCACCGCGACGCGCGTTTCGCGCGGGGTGACGTTGACCAGGATTTCTTCCGACATGGGGTCCTTCCCTCAGGCTGACACAGGAGTGGCGGATGCCGACGGATGGATGCCGAAGTCGCGGAGCAGCTTCGCCGTTTCGTGCAGCGGCAGCCCCATCACCGCCGAATAACTGCCGGACAGGCGGGTGACGAACTGCTCCGCACGCCCCTGGATACCGTAGGCCCCCGCCTTGCCCATCGCTTCGCCACTGGCGACATAGGCCGCGATGTCATCCTCGTCCAGCTCGGCGAAGCTGACATCGGTGACCACCAGCGCCTGCGCCTCGCGCGAGGCGCTGACCACCGAGACGGCGGAGACGGCCTGATGGGTGCGGCCGGACAGGCGACGCAGCATGGCGGCCGCATCGGCGGTGTCCACCGGCTTGCCGAACACCTCGTCGCCCAGGATCACCTCGGTATCGGCCCCCAGCACCACGGCATCCGGGGTGGCCACGACCTTCAGCAATCCGGCACCCGCCTTCTCGCGGGCGACGCGGCGGACATAGTCGACGGCGGGCTCGCCGGGCTGGCGGTGTTCGGGGATATCGAGGTCGATCCGTCCGAAGGACAGGCCCAGGCGGGTCAGCAGTTCGGCACGTCGCGGGGATTGGGAGGCCAGATAGAGCATCGCGAAAGAATAACCCGCGGCGCCTGACTGAATGACCGCTGATGCCGGCCGGATCCCGCTAACCCTGCGCCGGATCACGACGCGTTCATGTCATCGTGAACACCCTTGCGCGTCGCCGACGACCCGGGTGCCCGCCACTCGAACCACGAAAAGGAGATCCCATGCGCCTGCCCCTGATCCGCCCGCTGCTGCTCGCCCTGACCCTGTCCCTTGGAACCACCGTCGCCATGACCAGCCACGCCCAGACCGCACCCGCCTACGCCGTGCCTTCCGACGGCACCCTGCTCAACGTCTCGGCTCAGGCCGACGCGTCGCGCGTGCCGGACATCGCCACCATCTCCGCCGGGGTGGTGACGCAGGCCGTGGACGGCAACACGGCCATGCGTCAGAACAGCGAGCAGATGGCCAAGGTCGTGTCGGCCATCAAGGCCGCCGGCATCGCCGACAAGGACGTGCAGACCAGCGGCATCAGCCTGAACCCGCAGTATCGCTACGCCGAGAACGAAGCCCCGAAGATCACCGGCTACCAGGCCAACAACACCGTGAGCATCAAGGTCCGCGACATCGCCAAGCTGGGCAAGGTGCTGGATGCGCTGGCCGGCGTGGGCGCCAACCAGATCAATGGCCCCAGCTTCGAGATCGACAACCCGGAGCCGGTGTACGACGAAGCCCGCCTCGCCGCATTGAAGAAAGCCCAGTCGCGTGCCGAAACCTATGCCAGGTCGCTGGGGCTGAAAGTGCGCCGGATCGTCAGCATTTCAGAGGGCAACGGCGGTTTCCGCCCGGTCCCGATGATGGCCATGGCCAAGATGGAAGCGCGTGACGCCAGCGGCGCCCCCCCGGTGTCGCCTGGCGAGACCACCGTCTCGATCAACCTGGACGTGGTGTTCGAACTGGGCAAGTAAGGCCAGCGTCCGCCGGTCCACGACGACGGCGCCCCGGGGGCGCCGTTTTCGTTTCCGGGCCGGGCGACCGGACTACGCCAAAAGGTCGAAGTCCGCCCCCTCTTGCGCACGCCATCCGCCGGAGTACAGTCTGGACGTGCGGCGCCGGGACGTTGCAACCCCACTCCCCGCGACCGAGCGTTGTTCCGTTCACAGCCCTCAAGGAGGTGGATCATGGTTCGCGCACTACCCCACGGTTCCGATACCCGCATCGACATCGGCCGCATCGCGGCCATCGCGGCCGCCATCGCGGTGCACGCCGCCGCCCTGCTCATGCTGCTGATGCCGATGGCGGCGCCCCCGATCACGCCCACGGTCAAGCCGAAACCCGTGGTGCGCTGGATCCAGAAGGAAGAGCCGGTTCCGGTCGTCGTACCGATCGAGGAACAGCAGACCACCGTCAAGCGCGAGGAGCCGCGCCCGGTCGTTCCGGCCCGCACGGTGACCACGGACACGACCATCGTCGACACGCCGGCCGTGGTGGACCCTGGTACTGAGCGCACGATCGACCTTCCGGCCATCGACAGCACCGCGTCAACCGGCACGTCGCTGGGCGCCGGCCCGCTGCAGTCCGCCACGCTGGAATACGTCCGTGCGACGTCGCCGCGCTATCCGACCAACGAGCTGCGCAACGGCATCCAGGGCACGGTGATCCTGCGCGTGCTCGTGGACATCGATGGAAAACCGGTCGACGTGAGCGTGGAGACCAGCAGCGGCAACCGCAACCTCGACAAGGAAGCGCGGCAGCACGTGCTGAAGACCTGGCGCTTCAAGCCCGCCATGCAGAACGGACAGGCGGTGCAGGCTTACGGCCTGGTGCCGATCGCGTTCAACCTGCAGTGATGCATCCGAACTGAAAGTGGAAGCCCGCGGAAAGGCGGGCTTCCTGCTGTGTCGTGTAGGTGCGACGTGAGTCGCGACCACGCACCAGAGAGCACCGACAACCTCGCGACGGGTCGCCGACTCTCCACCTAGACCGTCCCTGCCGCGCACCTCACCCGGTCGCGACTCACATCGCGCCTACCGAGAGCCGCAAGCCTCATGCGCGATGGTACGGATGATTCGCCAGCATCGCCGCCGCGCGGTAGACCTGTTCGGCGACCACCAGCCGCACCAGCATGTGCGGCAGCGTCAGCGGACTGAGCGACCATTTCTCGTGCGCCGCCGCGAGCACATCCGGGGCATGGCCCTCGGGGCCGCCGATCAACAGCGCGATGTCGCGACCCAGCGTGCGCCAGTGTTCGAGCCGTTGCGCGAGCTGTTCGGAGGAGTAAGGCTTGCCGGTGACTTCCAGCGCCACGACATGCGCGCTTTTCGGCAACGCCGCCAACACCCGCTTTCCCTCGTCTTCGATGGCCCGCTGCGGATCACGGCCCTTGCCGCGCAGACCGGGCTCGATCTCGACCAGTTCGAACGGCAGCCAGTGCGACAGACGCTTCTGGTATTCGGCGAAGCCTTGCGCGACCCATGTGGGCGCGCGCTCTCCGGTAGCGATGAGGCGGCATTTCATATGGACATGTTATCGCCGCAGTGCGCCACGTGGCAGGCTAAGAGGGTCGGGAGATCGCTTCGCACTCCCATCCGTCATAGCGACCGCCGCATTCGCTCGCGAGGTCGTACAGCGGGAGGCAGATGTCGTCGATGGTGTCATAGGCGGGAACGTCGCGGCGAAACACCTGTGCCCCCCAACCCTGCTCTCCGTCATCGTCGCTATTTTGCGTGCGGCTCTTGAACCCGATGGCGGCGGCCCTGCGCAGGAACTCATCGCGCGCATCGGAGCTGGAAAAGTAGGCCCAGTGATAGATCTCCCGCGGCTGCCGCAGCGCGTCGCCCCGATCTTCTAGGACGGCGCAGACATCGCGGTTCTCCATCGACTCTCGCGTGCGCGCGTCGGGATAAAGGAACTCGCGATACGTGCTCCATGTCGGATCCGGACGATGCCCGGACTGGTAGCGATACTCGGACGTCGCACGCATGGCCTGCTCAACCTGCTCATCCCAAGCATCGCCCTCCGTCAAGTAGAAATAGAAATCGCGGCAACCCGAGGAAGTATTGCGACCGGCGTAGACGCCCCGCCCCTCAGTCGCCAGCAACGGGACCACCCGGTCCTCCAACGCAATCAGCGCATCGAACTCCTGCTGGCTCGACAGTCCGTCATCCCGGGGATCGCGCATTTCCACACGTAACCACGCCATCACCGGGTAATCATCGGTCCTGACCTCGTCGGCCAGGCTCAGGTCGAGATAGATCGATGCAGGCTGGTCATCCACACGGAGCGCATAGAAATTCCAACGACCTTCCCTGGCCATCGACAACCCCTAGAGCCGCGATTCGTCCGCGGTCTCGACGTCTTCCGGCGGCTGGTCGCCGACGGTCCACAGGCGCTCCAGCGCGTAGAACTCGCGCACGCGGGGCAGCATGACGTGGACGATGACATCGCCGAGGTCCACCAGTACCCACTCGGCCTCGCGCTCGCCTTCCACGCCCAGCGGCATGACGTCGAGCTTCTTGGCGAACTTCACCACCTCGTCCGCGATCGATTTCACGTGGCGGGTGGAAGTGCCCGAGGCGATCACCAGGTAATCGGCGACGCTGGACTTGCCGCGCACGTCGATCTCGACGACATCCTTGGCTTTCAGTTCCTGCACCGCGGCATGCACCGTGGCGAGCAGGTCCGGCAGGGCCGGCGGCGGGCTGGGAAGGCGGGTCTTGATGACGTGGGCTTGGCTGGACAAAGGCTTGGTGGCTCTGGGAATACGGCCAGGATTATAGCGGACCTGTGTCGGCGGCCCGTGAGGCGTACAGCCTTTCGTCGGCAATGGCGTCCGCCACCCGCGCGGGCACGAGCTGGCGCCAGGCTTCGCCCGTTGCGATGCGGCGCCGGATTTCGGTGGCCGATTCGGGCTGAAGGGGCTGGTGCAAGCGGAACACGCGCCCCGCGGCCACCCGCGCCAGATCGTCCGGGCGGTCCGTCCAGCGACCCTCGAGAGCGGCGGCGAGCACGGGCGACAGCGCTGAATCCAGCCCACTGCCCGGCCGGTCGGCGACGACGAAATGCGTGAGGTCGAGCAGCGCCGTCCACGCCCGCCAGGTGGGCAGTCCGAGCAGGCTGTCCGCGCCGATCAACAGCGCGATCGGAACGGCGTTGCCCAGCTCGCTCCTCAGCTCCCGCAGCGTGTCGATCGTGTAGGAACGGGAGGTCGGCTCGCGCGCGGCGCGGTCCAGTTCCCTCCGATCCACGCACAGGCCCGGGATGTCCCGCGTGGCGAGGTCGAGCAGGCGCGCGCGCTGCGCAGCGGTGGCCCCCGGCGGAGCGCGATGCGGCGGATCCGCCGCCGGCATCAGGCGGACCGGCACGCCGAGTGCGTCGTGCGCCGCGCGCGCGATGGCCAGGTGTCCGTTGTGGACGGGATCGAAAGTACCGCCGTAGAAGACGCGCAGCATCGCCGGATCAGGCGACCAGCAGGCGCACGGCCTTCGCGTCCGCGATCGCCAGCAACAGGCGCTCCAGCCCCACCCAGGCGTCGCCATCGCCACGGCCCTTGGCGATGCGGTCGATCTTCGAGGCCTCGGCGACGAAGCGGTCCCAGCGCGCGGGCGTGGCATGGCGCTGCAGTGCGCGCTTGAAGGGCGCCTGCTTCGCCTCCCAGATGCCTTGCGATTTCATTTCGGCAGCGAGGTTGCCGCCATTGGCCTGCACCCGCGCCAGCGACGCGGTGCGCAGCAGCTCCTTGACGATCATCGGCATCAGGCCCGCGACGACGTCGCCCTCGGCGCGCAATCCCGCCAGGATGCGCGACACCTGTGCCCCCTGCCCCGCCAGCACGGCGTCGGTCAGGCGGAACACATCGTAGCGCGCGGCATTGGCGACCAGCGATTCCATGCGCTCGGCATCGAGCACCTCGCCATCGCTGAGCAAGGCAAGCTTGTCGATTTCCTGTGCTGCGGCGAGCAGGTTGCCTTCGACGCGATCCGCCAGCAGCTGCACCGCATCGCGATCCGCGCGCAGGCCCTTGCTGCGCAGGCGGCCTTCGATCCAGCCCGGCAGTTCGTGCGGCTTGATGGCCCAGGCCACCGCCAGCACGCCGACACGCGTGATGGCATCGCTCCATTTGCCCTGATAGGCCTTGCCCCATTCTCCGGCCGTGATCAGCAGCACCACGTCGGACGGCGGGTTGGCGCAGAACGCGCTGATGACCTCGGCGCCCTCCTTGCCCGGCTTGCCTCCCGGCAGGCGGACTTCGACCAATCGCTGTGCGCTGAAGAGACTGGGCGCATTGAAACTCGCTTCCAGCTGGCCCCAGTCGAAATCGCGTCCGTCGGCATCGAAGACCTCCCGTTCGCCGATGCCCTGCGCACGCGCCTGCGCGCGCACCGCATCCGCGGCTTCCAGTACCCGCAGCGTCTCGGGGCCGGCGATCAGGTATACCGGCAGCAGCGGCTCGGTGGTTCCGCGCGCCGCCAGCTGTTCCGGCTTGAGTTCCATCAGGGGGCCGGCGTCACCGGGCCCGAGCGCACGACGCCGTCGATGCGGCGCAGGATCGAGGCGGCCATCTCGCGGCGCAGTTCGTCGGCGAGCACTTCGCGCTCGGTCGAGGTGCCGGTCGCGTCCTGCGGCGGCGACACGTAGTCGCGCGACAGTTCGACCACCTGCTGCGGCACCAGGTCGGTGCCGTCGGCCTTCTTGAAGGAGAAGACGACGGCATAGCGCAGGCTGAATTCCTGCGCTCGGCCGAACTGGTCGACCGCGATCGGAAGATCGCCCCAACGCTCGGACACGACGCGGAGCGTGGCGACCTCTCCGGACGCCGTATCGTCGCGTTCGTCGCCGATCGACGAGGCGAGCGTGGCACCGGCCGCCTGGAGGCCGCGCGACAGGCTGGTCACCAGCGCGCTGTAGGAAGTCGATGATGCCTCCACGCGTACCGGCCCCAGGTCCGCCGGCAGCGCGATCTTGTTGCGCAGGTGGAAGCCGCAACCGGCCAGCAGGGTCAGGGCGAGGATGAGGGCGGGCAGGCGGAATCGGGTCATGGTCGAAGTCTGGACGAGCCTGTCATGGGCGGCAAGAGCGTAGCCGGACCGGAGGTGAACACAGGGGCAAGGCGGTCGAGTGCCTTACCCCGCGACGATGTTGACGATCTTGCCGGGCACCACGATGACCTTCCGGATGGCCAGGCCCTCGAGGAACTTCGCGGTGTTGGGCTCGGCCCTGGCGAGCGCTTCCACGTGGTCGCGCGGCGCATCGGCGGCGACGTCGATGGTGCCGCGCAGCTTGCCGTTCACCTGCACCGCGAGCGTTACCGAGTCGCGCACCAGTGCATCAGGGTCCACGACCGGGAACGCCACGTCCTCGATCAGCGTTTCCCCGTGGCCCAGCGCCTGCCACAGCGCATGGCTCGCGTGCGGCGTGATGGGATTGAGCAGCAACACGGCCGCTTCCAGCGCTTCCTGGCGCACGGCGCGCCCCTCAGGGGAGGCATCGTCGAACTTGCCCAGCGCGTTGGACAGTTCCATCACCGCCGCGATGGCGGTGTTGAAGCTGTGGCGCTTGCCGTAATCGTGGCCGACCTTGTCGATGGTCTCGTGGGTCTTGCGGCGCAGGGCCTTCTGGTCCGCGTTCAGCGCGGCCACGTCCAACGCCGGCGAAGCGCCATCGGCGGCATGCTTCTGCACCTGCGTCCACAGGCGGCGCAGGAACCGCGCCATGCCTTCCACACCTGCCTCGTTCCATTCCAGCGACTGCTCGGGTGGTGCGGCGAACATGGAGAACAGACGCACGGTATCCGCACCGAACTTGTCGACCATCGACTGCGGATCGACGCCGTTGTTCTTCGACTTCGACATCTTTTCGACGGGGCCGATCTTCACCGGCTGACCGTCGGCCTTCAGCGTCGCGCCGACGACACGCGCCTTGTCGTCGCGCTGGATCTCGACATCGACCGGATTGATCCAGTCCTTCGAACCATCGGCATTGTCGCGATAGAACGTCTCGGCGATCACCATGCCCTGCGTCAGCAGGTTCGTAGCCGGCTCGTCGCTGTCCACCAGCCGCGCGTCGCGCAGGAGCTTGTGGTAGAAGCGGAAGTACATCAGGTGCAGGATCGCGTGCTCGATGCCGCCGATGTACTGGTCGACCGGCAGCCAGTAGTTGCCGCGCTTGTCGACCATGTCCTTCGCGCCGGGGGAGGTGTAGCGCGCGTAGTACCAGCTCGATTCCATGAAGGTGTCGAAGGTGTCGGTCTCGCGCTCGGCGGCGGCGCCGCACTGCGGACACTTCGTCTTGCGCCATTCCGGGTCGGCCTTGATCGGCGACTTGACGCCGTCCAGGGTGACGTTCTCGGGCAGCACGACCGGCAGGTCGGCGTCCGGCACCGGCACGGCGCCGCAGCTCTGGCAGTAGATGACGGGAATCGGGCAGCCCCAGTAGCGCTGGCGGCTGACGCCCCAGTCGCGCAGGCGGTAATTCACGCGACGCTGGCCCTGGCCCTTGCGCTCGAAGCGCTCGGCAAAAGCTTCGAACGCGCCACGGTAGTCCAGCCCGTCGAACTCGCCGGAGTTGACCAGTTCCAGGTCGTCCCGCGTCTTGTCGCCGTACCAGTCGCGCCAGGTGGTGGCGTCGTAGGCCTTCTCCTCCTCGTTCCTCGGTGCCTTCAGCGCGATGACCTGCTGGATCGGCAACGCGTACTTGGTGGCGAACTCGAAGTCGCGCTGGTCGTGGCCGGGCACGGCCATGACCGCGCCGGTGCCGTAGCCCATCAGCACGAAGTTGGCGACCCACACCGGTACCCGGTCGCCGGTGATCGGATGGATGGCGCGCAGGCCGGTATCCATGCCGCGCTTTTCCTGCGTCTCCAGTTCCGCCTCCGAGACGCCGCCATGCTTCAGCTCTTCCAGGAACGCGGCCAGTGCCGGATTCGACGCCGCTGCCTTCAGTGCCAGCGGATGTTCACCGGCGATCGACACGAAGGTCACGCCCATCAGCGTGTCGGGGCGCGTGGTGAACACCGTCAGCGGCTCGTGGCCCTCGACGTTGAACTGGATTTCCAGGCCTTCGGAACGGCCGATCCAGTTGCGCTGCATGGTCTTGACCGCATCCGGCCAGCCCGGCAGGTCGTCCAGGCCGTCCAGCAGTTCCTGCGCGTAGTCGGTGATGCGCAGGAACCATTGCGGAATCTCGCGCTTCTCCACCAGCGCGCCGCTGCGCCAGCCGCGGCCATCGATGACCTGCTCGTTGGCCAGCACGGTCTGGTCGACCGGATCCCAGTTCACCACCGAGTTCTTGCGGTAGGCCAGGCCCTTGCGCAGCAGGCGCGTGAACATGCGCTGCTCGTGCACGTAATAGTCCGGGCGGCAGGTGGCGAACTCGCGCGACCAGTCGATCGCGTAGCCCAGCGACTTCAGCTGGCTGCGCATGTGGTCGATGTTGGCGTAAGTCCACTTGGCCGGCGCGGTCTTGTTCTTGATCGCAGCGTTCTCGGCCGGCAGCCCGAAGGCGTCCCAGCCCATCGGCTGCAGCACGTTGTGGCCGGTCATTCGCTTGTAGCGGCTGATCACGTCGCCGATCGTGTAGTTGCGCACATGGCCCATGTGCAGCGCACCCGACGGATACGGCAGCATCGAGAGGCAGTAGTACTTCGGCTTGTCCGACCGCTCGTCGACCTCGAAGGCGCGCCGGGCCTCCCAGAAGGACTGGGCCTGGGACTCGACGGATTTCGGATCGTAGGAAACGGGTTCGGCGGCAGTGGGCATGGCGGCGTGCAGAGACGGCTACGGCAAAGCCGCCAAGGGTACCGCAGCGCACCATGACCCGCCATGCCACCGGTTAGCATGACGGGGTCGAAACAGGGGATCCCACATGAACAAGACCGTCCTTGCCCTCGCCATGGCCGCTTGCGGCCTGACCGCCTGCATGACCGCGAGGGCTGCAGAACCGGCTGCGCCGGCGACGCTGGCCCTGCATTGCGAACGGGTGTTCGATGCCCGCAGCGGGAAGGTCCTGGGTGAGCACACCATTCTGGTCCGCGACGGCCGGATCGCCGAGGTCATCCCTGGCCGCGCCAAGCTGGCCGATGCCGAATCGATCGTCCTGGCCGACCATACCTGCACGCCGGGCTGGACCGACCTGCACGTGCACCTGGACGGCGAATCCAGCCCGCAGAGCTACTCGGAAGGTTTCCGCCTGGACCCGGTGGATTTCGCCTACCGCTCGGTGGGATACGCCGAGAAGACCTTGATGGCCGGCTTCACCAGCGTGCGCGACCTCGGCGGTGACGTGACCCTGCACCTGCGCGATGCCGTGAACCAGGGTGCCGTGAAGGGTCCGCGCATCTTCGCCGCTGGCACCTCCATCGCCACCACCGGCGGCCACGCCGATCCCACCAACGGCTTCAACACCCATCTGGCGCACCTGATGGGCCCGCCGGGACCGACCGAAGGCGTCATCAACTCCATCGACGACGCCCGCCAAGCCGTGCGCCAGCGCTACAAGGACGGCAGCGACGTCATCAAGATCACCGCCACCGGCGGCGTCCTGAGCTACGCCAAGTCCGGTGACGCGCCGCAGTTCACCGTCGAGGAAGTCAAGGCGATCGTCGACACCGCGCGCGACTACGGCTTCCGCGTCGCGGCGCACGCGCACGGCAAGGAAGGCATGAAGCGCGCCATCCTGGGCGGCGTGACCAGCATCGAGCACGGCACCTACATGGACGACGAGGTGGTGCGGCTGATGAAGCAGCACGGCACCTGGTACGTCCCGACGATCTCGGCCGGCCGCTTCGTCGCCGAGAAGGCGAAGATCGATGGCTACTTCCCGGCCGTGGTAAGACCGAAGGCCGAACGCATCGGCGCACTGATCCAGCAGACGGCGGGCATGGCCTACCGCAACGGCGTGAAGATCGCCTTCGGCACGGACATGGGCGTGGGACCGCACGGCGACAACGCACGCGAGTTCGTCTACATGGTCGAAGCCGGCATGCCGGCCGCTTACGCCCTGCAGGCAGCGACGATCCGTGCGGCGGAGGTGCTCGGCGTGGACGACCAGGGCGTGATCGAAGCCGGCAAGCGCGCGGATATCGTGGCGGTGCCCGGCAATCCGGTGGAGGACATCAACGCCGTGTTGAAGGTGGATTTCGTGATGAAGGACGGCAAGGTGTATCGCCAGCCGTAACCGTGCCCGGGGGGTCGCGCTAGCCCGGCTGCTCCCTGCGCCAGCTCGCGCGCCCACCCCGCCAAGGGCAGCGGAGCCAGCTCCGCTCTACGCGCCGCGGTGTCGCGACGCCACGCACAACCACCCCAGCCAGCCCAGGTAGCCCATGCGCTGGGCCAGGCCTGCGGGCATGAGCTCTACCGCCAGCAGCGCGACGAACAGCACCAGCAGCGCCGCCACGACGCTGGCCCGTGCCAGCCCGCGCCAGGACTGTCGTCCACGCAAACCGAGCGCGATCAGCAGCGCACCCGGCACGAAGGCCACCCACCAGAGCATCCACGCCGTGGCGTGCAGGCTGCTGGCCGGATTGTCCAAATCCGATGGATCGAGCGGCAGCGGGCCCATCGCCGCGAACCCCAGCGCCGAAAGCAGAATGAGTTGCGTGCCCACGCGCAGCGGCCAGCCGGCGTCGTGCGGTACATGGCGACGCAGGCGAAGCGCCGCCGACGCCGCCAGCAGACCCGTCAGGACGAATCCGAATACGTTGAACGCCACCGCGTGCGGGACGCCTTTCGCGCCCAGCACCGCCACCGGATGCCAGACCTGCGAATAGCCGGACAACGCCGTGCCGAAGCCGACCATCGCCAACACGAACACGCCCAGGGCCGCCCACCCGCTCCACGTCCACGCACTGTTCATTCGCCGCCCCATCTGAATACCTCGTCGATCCCCACGCCGAACGCCCGCGCAATGCGGAACGCCAGTTCCAGCGACGGTGCGTAGCGCCCCGCCTCCAACGCGATGATGGTCTGGCGTGTCACGCCACAGGCATCGGCCAGTGCCTGTTGCGTCATCTCGCCGCGCTCGAAGCGCAGCCGGCGGATGTCGTTGGCGATCGGCGTGCCGGTCATGCACGATCGCGCCGATAGAGCGCCGCCACGGTCGCATGGCCCGCGACATTGGCCACCGTCACGCCCACCAGCAACAGGCCCGGCACCCGCAACGCAGGCGCCAGCAACGCCTCGCGCACAGGCGGCCAAGCCAGCGCAATGGCGAGGCCCACCATCCAGATACTGGCGGCGATGCGGAACGTGCGGTCACCGCGTGCCAGCAGCACGTCGTCGCGCTCGTCCTCGATCGCGCGACGCCGGTCCGCTTCTTCTTGCCGAGCGCGACGCCGGAAGAAATACGACATCGCCAAACAGGCGGTGGTCGACAGGAAGGGGAACACCCCGCCCTGCACGACCACCGCGATGGCGGCGAACAACGCCAGCCCGGACATGCCCAAGGCCGAGTTGCGGGCGAACCGCTCGCCGAACCCCGCTTTCACCGTCTCCCGCCCGGCACTCATGCCCGGACCTCCCGACGATCACGCCAGTACAGCAAGGCCGTCGCCACGTACTCGCACAGCCAGCCCCACATCAGCGCGAACACCAGCAGGTTCGCGATCATGAAGTGCGTGGCCCATGCCAACCGGTCGGAAGGCGAGAACGCCAGCATCGCCGCCAGTCCGATCAGGCAGAACGTCAAGGCGCCACGTCCCCAGCCTGCCGCCTGCTTTTCGATCTCGCGGTCGCGCTCATCCTCCTGCACGCGCCCCTTCCAGCGCGCGCCCAGCACACCCAGGAGCACGCTCCAGGCGACCAGCAGCAACGCCAGGTTGCGTCCCACAGCGCGGGCGCCGTCATTCTCCGCCGCCGGACCATCGGCGAAGACATGCGCCTTGGCCAGAAAGTATCCGGTCGCCGCCAGCATGAAGGCGACGCCGACCCAGGCCTTCCACTCACCCGGCGACAGGATGCGCTCGGCCTCGTCCACGGGTGCGCGCGACACCGCAAACATCGAGATCCAGGCGACCGTCACCAGCAGGGCCGTTCCCCACTTGCCCAGGTCGACGCCCAGCAGCACGTCGGGCCCCGCCAGCAATCCCCAGAACGCCAGCATGGCGCCGAAAAGCAGGATCCACCACTTCGCTCGCTGCACTCGCATTGAGTAACCTTCGCTGTACAAAATGTACGGCAAACTTTACATGCCAATCGGCCAATGTCAAACACTTTTTACATCGCCTTGTATCCTGCGGCCCGCGACACCATCTGAACGCCACGCCCCCACACGCCCAAGAGCGCCCCGATGAGCGAACTGCCCCACGTTTTCGATGCCACCACCGAAACCTTCGAAGCCGAAGTCTTGCGCAAGTCGCTGGAGGTTCCGGTCCTCGTCGACTTCTGGGCCACGTGGTGCGGGCCGTGCAAGACGCTGGGGCCGATCCTCGAGAAGCTGGCCGGGGAATACAACGGCGCCTTCCTGCTGGCCAAAGTCGACGTGGACAAGGAGCAGCAGATCGCGGCCGCCTTCCAGATCCGCTCGGTGCCGACCGTGTTCCTGGTCAAGGACGGACAACTGGTCGACGGCTTCCCGGGTGCCCTCCCGGAAGGCCAGTTGCGCGAGTTCCTCGCTTCGCACGGCATCCAGCCGGCAGAAGCGGCCGACGCCCTCGTCGACGAGGTCCCGCTGGATCCCCAGCACCAGGTCGCCGCCCTGCGCGAGGCCGTCGCCGCCGAGCCCGACAAGGACGAACTGAAGCTCGACCTGGTCCTCGCCCTGCTGAAGACCGGCGACGCGAGCGAGGCCGAGCGGCTGCTCGACGCGCTGCCCGCGAACCTCGCCACCGACGACCGTGCAGTCAATGCCCGCGCCCGGCTCGGATTCGCGGCCGCCCTGAAGGACGCACCTGCGCGGGAGGTCCTGCGCGCCGCGGTCGCCGCGAATGGCGACGACCTGCGCGCGCGCCACCTGCTGGGTGTGCACGCGCTGGTCGCGGGCGAATCCGAAGAGGCGCTGGACCAGTTCCTGGAAATGCTGAAGCGCGACCGGTCCTTCGAGGATGGCCTGCCGCGCAAGAGCCTGATCGATGCGTTCCGGGTGATCGAGGACGACGCGCTGGTGGGCCAGTACCGCCGGAAGATGTCCTCCCTGCTGTTCTGATCCGCGAATACCTTCCCGTCCCCTCCTGATCCCTCCGTCGTCCTGCATGAAACCCGGTACCCTGCGCCACATCTTCAACGTGTGGCCGCCCTTCCTGCTCAGCGGCATCCACGTCACCGAGCTGGCCGACGACTGGACCTTCGCGCGTGTCGAACTGCGCATGCGCCCCTGGAACCGCAACTATGTGGGCACCCATTTCGGCGGCAGCCTGTTCGCGATGACCGATCCGTTCTGGATGATCCTGGCCAAGGAGCGGCTGGGTCCCGACTACTACGTCTGGGACAAGGCCGCCGAGATCGAATTCGTGAAGCCGGGCAAGGGCACGCTGCACGCCGAGTTCAGGCTGGACGGCCATGTGTTGGACGAGATCCGCGCCGGGGCAGCCGATGGCCAGAAGTACCTCCGCTGGATGCCGGCCGACGTGTTCAATGCGCAGAACGAAGTCGTCGCCCGCGTGCGCAAGCAGATCTACGTGCGGTTGAAGCCCGAGGCGCGCACGACGGCACGCTGAGGCGCGGGCGGCATCACGGCGTTTCACCGATGGCGCTACAGCCACCGCCCTGCAGCGGCCTACAATAGGCCCATGCCCCCTGACCATCCCCAGCACCGCGTCTCGGTGCAGAAGCTCTTCATCACCGGTCTGCTGACCCTGTTGCCCATCTGGCTGACGTGGGTCGTCATCAAGTTCGTGTTCGTGCTGCTGTCCGACATCAGCAAGCCGTGGGTGGAGCCGTTGTCGCACCAGATCGCGGCTACGTTCCCGCAGTCGCTGGGGTGGTTCAACGGCCTGTGGGTGCAGAACACCATCGCCATGGTCGCGACGCTGTTCGTGATCCTGGCCGTGGGTGCGCTGACGCGGCGCGTGGTCGGGCAGCGATTGCTGAGCTGGTTCGAGGCGCTGATCGCGCGCGTACCGCTGGCGAACGTCATCTACACCAGCGCACGCAAGCTGCTGGACATGCTCGAGACCAAGCCGGGCAGCACGCAGCGCGTGGTGCTGATCGACTTCCCGCACCGGGAGATGAAATCGGTCGGCCTGGTGACGCGGGTGATCCGCGAGGAAGGCAGCGGCCGCGAACTCGCCGCCGTCTACGTGCCGACCACGCCCAACCCGACGTCGGGTTACCTGGAGATCGTGCCGGTCGAGCTGCTGACGCCGACCGACTGGACCGTGGACCAGGCGATGAGCTTCATCATTTCCGGCGGCGCCGTGGCACCGGAAACCATGCCGTTCACCCGCGCCGGGGATAGATAGGGGGTTCCACGGCAATATTGCGTGAAACAAAAAGGCCGGGAAATCCCCGGCCTTTCTCATTGGTAACGGTTTGGCATCACCTACTCGGGCGGGCCTCGGCTGGCCAGCAGTTCGTTCGTGCGCCGCTGCTCTGCGATCAGGTCGTCCAGACGCCCCTTGATCCCGAACACGGCGAAGGGCAGCACGATCCACAGGATCGCCACGGCCGCGCAAAACAGCATGATCAAGAGCCCAAATGAGCCCGTCATTACGTCACCCATGGCGTCCTCCTCCGTTGGTGGCCGGACGATACATCAGTCGACGCCAGCGCGCTCGAACACCTTGGGCGCAAGCTGGCGCATCTCGTCCAGGGTGATGGGCTGAAAATTGCGGTTGAGCTGCAGGCGCGCGAACTCGTCCGCGCTCAGTCCACCCTGCAGGAACAGCTGTGTGCGGGTGGTGCCGAGCGCTTCTTCCACGAAGCTCTCCGGCTGCGTCTTGAGCCATTCGAAGTAGGTCAGCGACGCGGACACCGGCCCGTCTTCGCTCGCGCGCTGCCCGGCGGTCGGCTCGTCTATGTCGATTCCCAGCTCACGAAAGGTTTTCGTGACGGGCACAGTCGTCGATCGGCAGTTGGGATGCGCCGGCGGGATCGGCCCCTCGCCCAGGTCGAACTGGCGGCCGTCCAATGCCTGGCAGATTTCGCTGGTGCGGCTGTCCAGAGTAGAGACCCACCTGTAACCCTTCACCACGTCCTCGTTGGCCTTCATGGTCGCAACGCGCGCCGTATTGGCCACGTGCTGCAAAGCCGTGTGCACGACGGTGCGCGCGTTGCGGCGGCTCACGTCGACGATGCCGTCCCGGTAGTTGGCCGCCTTCGTGCCGATCACGTCGCGCACCACCTGCTCCGTGGTGCGACCCTCGAAGTAACCGCGTCGGATGGTGCCCTCTACGCGCTCGATATCCGCGCTCGCCCAGCCATCCAGGAACGCATCCAGCAACATGCCACCGCCGGCGCCGCGCACGCTCAACGGCGAGGTATTCACGGCCGCACGCAGCACCTCTGCTTTCGGTGTGGCGGTCTCCCAGCCGTCCAGCGCGGCCGCCAGGCTCTTGGCTTCGGTGTCCGCCACCAACTCGCCCAGCTCCCCCATCCGCGCGCGTAGCTCCCCCAGTCGCTTGTCGTGCAGGCTCCGCAAGGTGTCGCGGATCTCCGCCAATAGCGCCTCTACGCGCGCGGTCTGGCCCGGGCTAAGGTTGGCACGCTTGAGCCGCGCGGACAGCAGCTTGGCCTCCTCCTGTAGGAAGGCGTCGATCTTCCGATCCTCGCCCGCCTTCAGCCGCTCCAGCAGAACCTGCAGGCGGATCGATTCGTCGACCAGGGCGACCATCAGGCCGCCTCATTGAGGCTCAGGGATGGCCCTTGCGCCTCGATCTCGCCAGCGACCTTCTCGTCCGTCTTACCGGGATCGATCACGCGCAGCTTGCGCAAGGCCGCCCACGCATCGGACTGCGGAATGGCGCCGGCTTGCCACGCGGCCACGATCTCGCGGATGGCGTTGGAGTCCAGCATCAGCTCGCTGAAGTCGGTGTCGATGGCGAAAGACTGCGAGGCAGACAGCGAGGTGCCGCCCTCAGCCCACTGCAGCGCCTTCGTGTAGGCCGCGCTCACGTTGTCGCAGGCCAGGCTAAGCTGGCTGTATGCCGCCTTCGTCTCGGCTGCGCTCTGCGTTGCCGTCTTCACCGATTCCGTGGGGGCCATCAGGCGCGCGCCCAGCAGCGACATCATGCGTTCCTTGTCGCTCATCGCTTCCTTGGCCAGCGTGTTAGGGCTGACCTGCAGCAGCTTTGCGTCGGCATCGGTCGGAAGCACCCAGGCATTGCCCGCGCCGAACTGGAGCACGCCCATCTTCTCCTTCCAGTCGTCGGTGATGCCAGTCAGCACGGCCTGCGGCTGACCCATGACGAACGCGCTCTCCTCGTAGTCGGCCGAGTTGCGGTAATGCGCCAAGTTGAGGTTTGCCAGGTCCAGCAGCGGCGGGATGTCGGGCGAGGCGTCGTTGTTGACCGCGCCGACGAAGGTGAAGGGGATGTAGCTCAGGCCGGTGGTCACCGTCTCGACCAGCATGTACTTGCCCGTCTGCGAATACTTCACCCACAGCAGGATCGTATAACCGCGGTCGGCGTTGAGCACCAGCTCACGCAGCTGCGGGTACTCCTTGACCTCGCCGGCCTCGTACTCCTCACGCGTCTCCTGCAGCACCACGCGAGTCAGCATGCCGTCCGATTGCTGCCAAGTCAGGATCTGCTCGGCGTTGTAGGCCACTATGCGCGGCACCAGTCCCAAGGCTTCCGCCTCTGCGCGCGATCGCAGCTTGCGGCCGATCTCCTTCTTCGGCCAGTCCGTCAGCAGACCAGCGCGGCCGGTCTGGAGGATGTCGGACAGCACCAGCTGACTCTGGCCGATCAGACCGACGCCGGTACCATCGGCATCCTGCAGCAGCGACTTGTTGCTCGTGACGATCTCGGGCCACTTGGCATATGCCACGCCGATCAGGCCGGCAAGCGTGCGACCGGTGGCGTTGAAGTACACCGCGCGCATCTTGTATCGCTCGTAACGCTCTGCGCTGTTCTGGGCCGTCGGCGCTGGGTTGGGGAGGTACTTTTCGCCCCTCTCCTTCACCGCATCTTCGCCAGCGCAGGCATCGCGCACCTTCGTCCACAGCGGGGCGAATTTCTCGTAGAGCGGGTGTTTGTAGTCGGTGGTCATGCTGGCATTCTCAGGTCGACAGAGGTAACAGGCGTCGGCAGCAGGGCGCCAAACACCGCGTAGCCCACCGAAAGCACCAGGTCATCGTTCTGGCCTTCGCGGGCGTTGAAAGTCATGTGTCCGTGGTCGTTGACCTTGGCGCGGAACTCCATAAGCTCCCGCTCCAGGACGGAAAACAGCTCAAGCTGGGTTGCGATGCGCAGGCGGCCGGTCTGCATTTCGATCTGTATGGCGTTGACCAGTTCCGCCTTGCCCACGCTCCACCCACACGGGTGACGCTTGGCCGCGCCACGTGAGCCGGTGATCGTGATGCCGTACAGGTCGCGCACCTTCAGCTCTTTCAGCATGTCGTACGGTCCGCGACCGACGCCGGTAATGTCCGCGTACGACTTCACCCCGTTGAGCACTGGCGACTTCAGCAGGCCCGCGATATGCCGCGCCTGCGCCGGGTAGAGCGTTCCCAGCGGGATGCGCTCAAGGTGCACCAGGTCCAGCCGCGTGGGGGTAGCCTTCACTTCTGCACGCGCGTCGGGGACCTGTGCAGGCCACACGTTCGGACGGATCACGGGCTTGATCCGCTCGATCACGGCGATCGGCGTCCAGTCGTTCACCTGGCCGAAGTCGATGCCGGCAAAGAAGCTGCGCTCGAAATCGATCAGCCCACTCATGCGGCAGCCTCGAAACGCTTGAACAGCGGCACGATTTCATCATCGCGCGCGGCCTGGATGACTTCGGTGGGGTAGAACTGCTGCTCTCCGTCCAGCCACTCCAGCATCCACTCCTGGCGGAACTCCAGCGGCGTGAGGATCATCTTCTGGCGCTTGATCTCGCGCGGGGTCAGCCGCGGGTTCGGATACGCCAGTACCTCCTCGATCGTCACCTTGTGGCGATACCAGTCGAGCGGATCCTCGTCTTCTTCCGTCGGCCGCGGGACCGAATGCCACGCGTCGTGGAACCAGCCCATGGCGCCGTTCGGCGTGCTCGCGCAAATCAGGCGGCCATTGGTCATGGCGAGCATGGGCGTCACCTTCTTCAGCGTGCCGTCCTCGGTGAATGCGGCCTCGTCTACCACCGCCAGCTTCGTGGAGTAGCCGCGGATGGAGTCAACCGTCGACGGCAGCGCCAGGATGCGCGACTTGCCGATGAGCGCCTCTTCGCCCACCACCTCGATGGGTGGCACATTGCCCAGGCCGAAATACGTCTCATGCATCTCGCACGCCTTGTCGAACACCTCGCGGGCCTGCTTCTGCTTCTCGCCTGCGAGGATGACGATGTCGCCCGGGTCGAAATAAGCGCAGTGCAGGACGCGCGTGGCGATTGTGCGCGACTTGCCCTGCTGGCGTGGCCACAGCACCAGCTCATTCTGTGCACGGCTCTCCAGCAGCCGCACCTGGTGCGGATCAGGCTCGAAACCGCCGTCGCGCATCATCTGCACGGGATCGTGGCGCCAGCTCTCGGCGATCAGCACGCGGCGCTCGTTCTCCGTCCTGGCGCGCAGACCGGTCAAGCCATCGCCTCCGGTGCGGCCAGCATGCGGAACTCAGCGGCCAGCATGCGCCGTGCCGCGGTGATGTCCTCGGCGACCGTGAGAATCCGGTCGAACAGCTGGAACATGGGTTGTCCGTCGGTGATGACCAGATGGTTGTTGTTCACCGTCTTCTTGCTCGGATACAGCGCCGCGATCTTCAGCTGCTCGCGATAGCAGTCCAGCTCGAGCTTGCGGTACTTCGCAGCCTCGCCATACATGCCGATTGCTTCGCATTTTGCCGCGATGGCCGTCAGCTCGGGCCGCATACGCTTGAGGCCCAGCATCGCGTCCTCGCCACCGCGTCGCGTCAGCTCGGCGATGTCCACCTCGACCTGCGCTGGCACGTCGAAGCGGATGCGCGCGATCTGCTCCTGCGTCATGCAGTTCTGGCGATGGCGCGCCAGGCTACGACGAGGGATGTCCCACCGCTCTGATACCTCGCGCACGCTGCTCGTCAGAGCCAGCTCCGTCTCGATGCGCTCCCGGTCAGGGTGGTGGCAGGTCTGGCACTTTGGCACTCAGCGCTCCTCGCTCGACGTTCCCTGAAAGCTCAAGGTGCGAACAGTGACCTGGTCCTGCGTCAGCTCGGCCAGCACAAGCCGTCCGCCGCCGGCCGTGCCCTGCTGGCGCAGCCACTTGGACTGCACGGCCGCAAGAATCAGGTGGCTCTCCGGCTCTTTCGGCGTCGGGATCTCGCGCAGGCAGTCGAGCCATGGATCGTGGGGCATCACGATCTGCCCCAGTTTGTCGATGGCGGGTGTCGCGTTCACGTCGAATACGCCATGCGCGAAGTAGCCGGACATGCGCTGCAGTTTCTCTGACCAGCCAGCCACCACCACCTGGTAATCCTGTTCGCTGCTGAAGCCTGGAAGGCTTCGCATGTGCTCAATGACTGCGCGTATCGCGTTGGACAGGTGTTCCGCCACCTCATCGAAGCGGATTGTGCCGGTGCCCCGGTAGAAATACTGGAACAGGGCCTCGACGAACAGGCGATCGCCACGACCAGCGAAGACGACCCCGGCATGCGGCAGGATGAGCAGCTTCGACGTGTCGAAGTGCTCGCCTTCGGGCGTGATGCTGTCGGTATCAACGCCGATCATGGCGCGCGTCTTGCCCACCCAGGCATTAAGCAGGCTCATCGTCACCATCCTCGATGACCGGAAGCGCGAGCACGCCGCCGTACGTGGAGCCGATCGCGTAGCCCAGCTGCGCGCCTTGCGGGCTCTGAGTGATCCATGCGCCGATCACTGCGCCGATGACACCACCGATTTGTGCGCCATTACTCATGCCCTACTCCTATGCATCACGACTGAGAGCACGCGAAGCCTCGCGGCCCTGTTCGCGCGCGAGCTGCGCCTGCGTTGTGCGGTCGAGCCTGCCCTGCACAACAAAGGTCTGGCTCACTGAAACGGGGCCGCGCGGTTGCGCCATGGGTGCAGGTGAGCCGCCCGCGTTGAGGTGGTTCAAGTACGGCAGACCCAGCCCGTTCACCGCCTCCTGGTTCAGCACGTACTCGCCAGCGTGCACGATGCCGCGTGGTGCGTTCTTCCCGCCCGGGCCGGTGTATCCACCCTTGGAAAATCCGGTATAGCCGTCCGTCTTGAACAGCGACATGAAGTCGCTTATCAGGCTGCTCCAGTCGGTGCCGCTGGAGCTGCCGGTGCTCCCGCTCGACATCGTGCCGCGGAGTGACTTGGTGATCGTCTGCGCCCAGTCGTCTGCGAACTGCTGCAGGATGCTGCGGCTCAGCGAGTCCAGGAAGTCCAGCACGGCATCCTTGAGCGACTTCGTGCCCGACACCGCGTCATAGATCGAATCCGACAGGCTGCGCTGCGCGTTGTCCCACAACGCGGCGGACTTCTCGCCTTCGTACTGCGCGTTGGCCAGCTCGCGGATACGGGCGATCTGCTCGTCGGTGGCGTTGACGTCGGCCTGCCGCAGCGCGATGGCGGTCATCCGTTCCTTGTTGGTCATGCCCAGAAGGGACAGCTCGAACTCCATGTCCGTTATCAGCGCTTGCGTCGACGCAATGCCATTTTCGACCTGCTTCTGCCGGTCGTACTCGGCTGCGATGGCATCCCGCGAATTCTGCGCCCAGAGGTCCTCGTATATCGCCAGGTCCTCCATGATCGAGCGGTGCGCCAGCTCGGCCGCCGAAAGCTCCTGCGTGGCCTTCGCCCGGTCACGGATGCGCGCAGGCGCGTCCGGATCTGCGGCGCCACCGCCACCCGATCCGCCCCGCAGCATGCTTTCCGGCAGCGCGGACTGGTCGGAGAACAGGGCGCCACGTGGCGTGGGACGGTCGCGGCGGGCCAAGATGGCGTCGATCTCGGCGATCTCGCGTTTCACCTTTGCGAGCGCGTCCTGATCCACCGCAGTCAGAATGCCCAGCGGGTTGGCCACGCTGTTGAGCGGGGCCATCGTCTTGATCCGGCGCTCCAGGCCGTACATCTGCGATTCCAGCTCATTGCGCTGGTTGCGCAGCATGGTCGAGCTGCGCTTCTGCGCATCGCCGAAAAATTCGGCCACTGCCGAGCCGGCCTCGCCGAGCTTGGCCACCACCTGGATGGCGCTGTTTGCGATGTACAGCAGGCCGCTTGCCATGTCGTCGATCCCGCGCTTGATCGACGGGTCGTTGAGCGTGCGGGTCAGGCTCTCGATCGCGTCACGCGTGCCGCGCACGCCACCGCTGCCGGAGTCGCCCTCCAGCAGGTTGTCGAAGCTGTTCTGCAACGCCTGCAGCGCACCGCCCAGTGTGTTGCGGGCCGCGCGTGCGGAGCCGCCCATCTGGGTCTCCAGCTCCTTGAGGATCAGCGTCTGGGCCTGGGCGACGTTCCCGGTCTCGACCAGGTCCTTGATCGTCTCTTTCTGCGTCTCGCTGAACTGCACGCCGGCGCGGGAGAGCGCCGTGAGGCCGGCGACCGGATCGTTCAGCGACTTGCCGACCTGCATCGCGGCCGACTTCAGGTCGACGCCGAGCGCCGTCGACATGTCGAGCACGGCCTCAGTGGCCCGCGGGAACACGTCGCCGCCGATCTTCGTGAAGGTCAGCAGCAGGCCCTGCACCTGATTGATCGACTCGTCGTCGAAGGTGGTGGCCCGCATCAGCGCGTCAGCCATGTCGTTGAGCTGGCCGACGGCCAGGCCCGCCGCGCCGCCGGTCGACTTGATCGTCGCCACCAGCTGCGCCTGGATCTTCTCGGCCTGGATGGTGTTGTCGATGTACTTCTTCAGCCCGACCACGGCGATGGCCGCGCCGCCGGCGATGGCGCCGCCGAGCGCCACGCCCCACGCCTTGCCGAGGTCAGCAGCGCGCTTGCTGGTGCGCTCGCCCGACTTGTCGAGCTTGTCAAGGTCAGCGGCCGCTTCACGCACGCCTTGCGTGGTGACGCGGATGCCAAGGGTGGCTAGGTCTGCCATCGGTTACTCCAGGTCAGCGATGCGCTTCAGTTCGAAGGGCCGGCCCATGCTCTCGCGCATGTATTCGCGCAGGATCGCGAAGCCCGAGCCCGGGTAGGTGGTGCAGAGCGTGGCAATCGCATCGGCGTCGAGGATGTCGTCCAGGTTCCAGCCCGTGACCACCGCGGCCACGGCATCGACGTCGGTCATCTCGCCGAGCTTGGCGATGAATTCCTTCAGCTGCGGAAGGTCCATACGGCGGAAGGTGAAGGTCACGGACGCGGTGCCGCCCGGCACGGGCAGTTCCACGGCCTTCTGCCACGTCGGCGGCGGGTTCAGGGTGAGCTTGGCCATCAGTGCACCCTGCGCGCGATCTCGAGCGACGCATCGCCCATCGAGAACGGCTGGTTCACCACGCGCACCGTCAGCGCACGGTGGCCGGCCTGGAAGGCGGCATAGCTGCCGTGCGTGAGCTTCGTTTCGATCCACTCGGCGCCGGCCTGCTCCTGCTGGAAAACGCAGACCTGGCCGTCATCGGGTGCGGTCACCTGCGCGATGTCGCCGGGCTGCAGGATCTGGCTGGTCTCCGTGCCGCGCACCAGCGGCGGCAGCTGCTCGACGGGGCGGAACATGAAAGCGATGTCGGCGGGGATGGTCAGTGCCATGGGGTCAGTCCTCGTATTTGGCGCGGCGCGCGGCTTCGTGCTCTTGCAGGGCGCGGGCGCGGTTGAAGTCGATCAGGCCGGTGGCCTTCTTGTGGAACGTGCTCAGGGCCTGCAGCGTGCGGGCCTTGCCCTGCCGCAGCGCCTGGACGCGCTTGTGGTGGTCGGGGGCGAGCCGTTGCCGGGCAGCCTCCACCGCGTCATTGAACAGCCGCGTGGCGCCGTCCTGGCCGCCCTTCAGCTCGAACCCGCTCAGGTACGGGGGCGCGGTGGCCACGGCCTGCAGGGTCGTGATGTCGCCCCGCTCGATGGCCTCACGCAACGCCGCGGTGCGATGGCCCATGTCGAGGGTGCGCAGGTGGGCGCGGATGTCGGCGTGCACCGCCACGTCCACCGGATCGGCCGTGCGCAGGGCCTTGCCGATCTCGGCCTCCAGCCCCTCGACCTTGGCGTCGACCTTGCCCAGCTCGCGCTCTGCCAGCTTGGCGATGCTGGTCATCTTCGGCTCGATGATCTTGGCCGCGATCTTCAGGCGGCCGTCGTGGTTGAGGCTGGGGTCGTCATCCTTGGCGATCTGGTCGATGGTCTCCAGCATCTCGTCGAACCCCTGCCGGGCCTTGTGGTGGATGCTGTGCAGGATGCTGAGGTCGTCGTCGCCCTCCATGCCCTGCGGGGTCTCCCACTCGCCGAACTCCAGGCGCAGCACCGTGGGGATCACCTCGGGCGCCGTGCCCGTCTTCAGGAAGCCGTGGCGGTTGTTGGCCTGGCGGTCGGCATAGGCGCGGTGGGATGCCGGGTCGTTCGGGTCGGGCCAGTGGCCTGTATTGACGGTCTCAGCCATGGGTCACCTCACGCGGCCAAACCGTGGCCGGCATGTCGACGCGTACGCGAGCAGTTGCCAAGCCGTTACCAAACGTGGAATTGGGAAATCGAATCATCGTGGAATCCTTGTAATTGCAAGGGTTGAAAGGGTCAATCCTTCTGTGCCGCTTGAGATATTGCATCTCGTAGTGTTTCGTAAATGGGTTGCAGCCAAGCCCGTGGAACACGACCTCAGGCGCGTGGAACTTCAGCGTCACTCCTCCCTCCGACTCGACGCTCGACTCACTCGACGCCCTATAGGGAAAACCCACCGTCGTTGAGTCAGTCAGCGCCAGTCGACGCACAGGGCAAAGGGACAGGGGAGTCCGCTTCGCTCCCCCTGTCTCCATTGCCTGCCCGACGCGACTCGACGCCAGCGACCGTCTAGTGATCCGTTGAGTCAAAGCCAGACAGGGCAATGCTTTCGCCACGACTCGACGCTTCATGCCGCCATTTCCGTCGAGTGAGCCATGCGGTAGACCATCGCCCCGCCCTTCGTCCGCTCCACCGGTTCCATGGAGCACGTCAACTCGCCGGACTCGACGGCGGCCTGCAGGTATCCAGTGGCCCACGTTGCAGACTTGCCGGCAGCGATCGACACGGCCCGCGCGGTGGGCTGCTTGCCGCTCTTCTCCAGCTTCGCCACCTGGCGGATGACCAATGCGACGTTGGCGTTCTGAGCGCTGCTCTTGGCTTCGCTGCGCTGGCTGACGCGCTCGGCGACCAGCATCTCCCGCACCTTCCGCCACGCCTTGC
This sequence comes from Pseudoxanthomonas sp., assembly GCF_002863005.1. Taxonomy (GTDB): domain Bacteria; phylum Pseudomonadota; class Gammaproteobacteria; order Xanthomonadales; family Xanthomonadaceae; genus Pseudoxanthomonas_A. The sequence continues at coordinate 8,327 of NZ_PKDG01000019.1, read as the reverse complement.
GACGAAGCTGCGGCGGCGGCTCCACCTCGACCGCGGCAGGGTGTCCACTCGGGGCCTGGAGCCATTGGAAGAAAACCGGCGGAGGCGCGATGCCCTTGGAGCTGTCGAGCGTTACCAGCACCGTTACACGGCCGTTACAGTCGGGTGCTGCCATGCGTCGCAGGACGGTGCGTGCGTCGGTGTCGGGAAACGGATCGTCCTCGCTCCCCAGGTTGACCAGCATCGCGGTCTGGCGCGCGTTGTTGACCAGCGCCGTGCCGCCGCGGATGTCGGCCGTGGAAAGGTTGAGGTCGGGCAACCCCTGCAGCGAGGTCTGGCTGACGTGATGGCTCAGCACCACGGCAACGCCCAGGGTGCGCGCGATGCGACGCAAGGCCAGGATCAGCACACGAAAGCCGGGGTTCGTCTCCTCGGCATCGCTCAGCGTGCTGGCAGTCTCGAAGATCAGCAGCCCAGGCGGCAGAGGCTCGTCCATCATCGGCTGCATCGCCTCGATGATCGCGTCCACCGCGCCAGACTCCACCGGCTGGCCCGCAAGGACCATGACCAGCGCCTTCGATGCCAGCGGCCCCAGGTCGTCCAGGTTCGGCACGATCAGCCTGCGCATGACGTGCTCGCCTTGCGCTGCGCTCAGAAGCGTGAGCTGCGCTTGCACCTTGCTAGCGTATTGCGCGCGGTCGTCCTCGCAGGAGTAGATGACCACGCTGCGGCCTTCCAACGGCATCAGGTCGGCCAGGCTGTGCTCGATGCACATGGCCGTCGAAACGCCCACCTTCACCGTCGTCTTTCCCTCGCGGCCGGCGGCGGCAATGACGCTGACCTCGCCGACGGGGAACAGCCCCACATGCCGATCCTGGAATGCGTGCGGGTAAGGCTTCGTCGATTCGGCCAGTTCCTGCGCGCTCCATGGCGTCATCAGCTGGCGCAGCTTCTCGCCCAGCGATTCCCGCGGCGGCTCTACGTTGGCCGACTCCCCGCTGAAGGTCGCCAGCCTGGCCAGGCGGTCCACTTCCGCGGCGTCGGCTCGCTGCTGTGCGTCCAGCTCCGTGCGTGCGCGATCCTCCAGTGTCGTTCGGCTCATGCGGCGGCCTTCACCGGTGTCATGTAGTCCGGGCGCCATGCCGGGGCGTCGCTCAGCAGAGTGGCCGATGCGTCGATCCAGGCAATCGCCTCCTGGAGCCTGGCCAAGTCTTCCGTCGGCAGGGCGCGGCCGGCTTGCAGCTCACGCGCCGCGACCAGCACCACCTTGGCTTCGATCGCCAGGGCATCCAGCGCGATCGACCAGCCGGCTTGCCTTGCAGCCCTTCGGATCTCGTCACGCTCGCGCGGCGTCAACGGCCGATCTCGCGGCGGCATGATGTCCGCCCACCTCAGGCCGACGGCCGCCAGCACCGCGTCGCCGCGGCACCCGCCGAAGCAGTACAGCAGGACCTTGCCGTCACGTTCGGACATGCTGAGCTTGTCGCGGTCGGAGTGGCCGCCGCATGCCGGGCAGCGCGCGCGGTACCCGTCACCATGCTTGCGAACGCGATCAAGCCGATTCAGCAGCACGTCGATCATGCTTCACCACCCTTGTCGAGGATGACGGCGAACCGCTGCAGCAGCTCGTCGGCTTGCGCCACGGTCTCGCGCAGCGTGTCGATGTGCGCTTGCACGTGGTCCCTGCATTCGCGGATCAGGCCGCGGTGCATCTCCAGGAACTTGCGCCCTTCGGGCGTTGCTGCGTGCTGCAGCAGGTTGTCCAGCTCATAGCCCTGCATGGCGGGGTGATTGGTGGGGGCGCTCATGCTTCGATCTCCCCGAGCACCGCCGTCAGCTTCTCGATCGCGTCATTGCAGAACTGCAGCTGTGCCAACTGGCTGGCCTGCTGGTCGACGAACTGCTGCCGCATCGAATGCAGCTTCTGGCGCCCTTGCCTCGTGCCGGCGATCTGCTTCAGCAGACGCTCGTCCTGCAGGAAGGCGCGGATCTGCTCGCCTGTGCCGTTCAAGCTCATGCGGCCTCCTGGCGAAGGCCGGCGAAGCGCTGCAGCTCGTGCAGCGAGTAGCGGATCGAGCCGGTGGCCAGCACCGTCCACTTCGGACCGACCGTCTTGCCGGGTTCGCTGCAGCTGCGCCACTTGACCAGCGTCATCGGGTGCATGTCCAGATACGCGGCCGCGGCGGTCGTCTTCAGCAGGCGGTCGGGCGCACTCAGGTCGTTGAGGTCGGCGCTCATTGGCCACCCCGCTTCGATGCCACGAACCACGCCGGCACATACACGCGCCGGCCGACGCGGATCTTGGGGATGTCGGCGCGCCGGTCGAGCGTCCGCTCACTGATTTGCATCGTGGCGGCCGCGATCTTCCGCGGCACGCCCTCCTTCTCCATGGATGCTTGGACCAGCTGGCGCAGGCTGTCTAGCTGGGGGGTCTGGCTGTCGTCTCGGTGGGCCATCGCTGTCTAGTCGACGAGGGGTGATGGCCTGACCTTAAGTGCACCCATAAAAAATGGAATTTACGGGTCGTCTTCCCCGTCGAAATCAGGGAACAAATCGTGCCTCCGCTCCTCAAGGAACCGCGCCAACGCAGCACCGCGGGCTTCGGAAAGCCGGTAAATCTCGCCCACGCGCTTGGCAGACAGGGGCCGCTTACTATCTTCGCGGGCACTGCTGCCGTCGTCATATCCGCGGGCGGTGGTGTGGCGCGCGGCCACCACCTGAAACGCCCTTGTAGGCGTATGTCCTTTTTCCAACTCGCCGAGCACCTGCAGGTAGATCATGTATTCGCGATCCCGCGCGCGCGTCTCACCCCCTGCGACCTTCAAAGGAACAGGGGAAGCGCGCAAGATGCGCGCTGCCCACTGCTGGTCCAGGTCTGTCGCGATGCCTTGCTCCAATCGCTCAAGCAACAACCCGTAGTCGCCGGTGAACTCTGCCGGCAGCATCGTGTGCCTCTTGCCCATGCCTAACCCCTCCTGCCTCCATTCTGCCCGCGCGCGTCTCCCTGCGTGCGACGGTCGCTCTCCTGCGTTGACTCGACGTAATCCATCGCCTCGGCGTGGGTCATCTCGCCGTCATAGGTCAGGTATTGGTAAAGCGACCTGGCGCCGTCCGTCCACGCTAGCGGCAACTCGTCCCATTCCATCGGCTTGCGTCGAGGGAATGTCAGGATGACGGCGCTCACTGGAAACCTCCCAGCATCTCGCGCAGGTCGCGGTCGCTGGCCTTGCGCACGCTCTCGGGCTCGAGCTCCAGGTCGACGCGTACGCACACGGTCAGCCATCGCGCCAGCTGCGCACGGTCGTCCGCACTCAGTTCCATGGCATCGGCCAGGACGGTCTGGATGGTCATGCGGACGCCTCCCCGCGCTCAAGGCGGCGCGCAGCGGCCTCCAGCAGTTTCTCCAGGTCCTCAGACAGGAACAGGGCACCGTAGAGCACGGCTGCCAGGTCGTGGTTGTCGATCTGCTCCGCGACGTGCGCGATCGTGGCGCGGACGCTCGTCGATACGGACGACGCGCGCTGCACAACCTGCACGGTGGTGGGTTCTGGCTTGGTGACCATGCTCACGCCCTCCCGTCAGCAGCGCGGAGCGCCTGCAGGTAGCGGTAAGCGGTGGCGCGGCTGCAACCGATGAAACGCTGGACGGCGTGCGCGTCTGCTTCGCGCCGTTGGCTGTTCCACCAGTTGACCAGGCGAATGGCACCTTCCATGGTCGTGGCCGCGTGAATGTTGCTGAACACGCGAATCCCACGGGATGTCCTGTTTTGCTGCTCTGCAGCGTTACAATAAATAGCCATGCTCGACTCCTCTAGTAGTCGGGTTTTGGAAGGCGGGCCGGAGGCTGCAACCTCCGGTTCCGCCGCTTTTACCGGCCTTCGTTCTCCTCGCCGGCGGAGGACTCACTGGCAAACGCATCCATCACGCTGGCCAGCTTGTGCTTGGATTCCTTCAGCAGATGCGCGTAGCGCATCGTGGTCTGCGCCTGCTGGTGTCCCAGCTGCGCGCCTACGTCGTACAGGCTCGCCCCGTTGCTTATCAGCACGCTGGCCGCGGTGTGCCGCAGGTCGTGCTGACGCACGTCGGGGATGCCAAGGCTCTCGCGGATCTTCCCCCACAGCTCGTGCACGTCACGCACGTGCGAGCCTTCGTTCGCCTTCGGCTTCTCTCCGCGCGCCAGCTTCTCCATGCGCTCTTTCCCGGGGAACACCCATATCGGGTCGGCATGCGCCGCACGCACGCGCTGCAGGGCCTCGACGGCGACCTTGGGCAAGGCCACCTCGTGCACCTTGGCGCCCTTCGTGGTCGTGCGCGGCTTGATCCACCAGCGCGCGTCGAGGTCGACGTCGGCCCAGCGCATCCGGTACACCTCGCCCTTGCGCGCACCGGTCAGCAGACTGATTCGGATGGCCTCACAGCTGACCAGCGTCCGCAGTTGGGGCTTGTCGAGCCGCACGGTCTTCGTCGCCGCAAAGCGGGAGCCGCGCGTGGCGATATAGGGCCGCTCGTCCAGGTCGCGCATCAGCGCCGCCCACTCCTCGCGTGTCAGATAGCGCTCGCGTGCGTGCTCCTTCTCCAGCACCTCGCCCCGGTCGATCAGCCTGGCCACGTTGCTGGCGATCAGCGGCGGCTCCTGCTTCGTGCACCAGGTCAGGAAGGCAGAGAACTGCGCGACCACGCGATTGGCGGCGACCGGCCCGCCGATCTTGCGCCCGCGGCGCTTGCGACCCTTGGCGGTCGTCTCTGCCAGCTCGCGCACGTCGCGCTGCGTGAGCCCGCCGACCTGGCGTTCCCCCAGCTGCGGCAGGATGTGAACCTCGAATGCATCCTCCACCTTGGCGATGCTCGAGTCCTTCATCGGGCTGCGCCGGGACCGGATCGCGGCCAGGTACCTGTGGAAGGCTTGCCGCACCGTGAGCGTGCCGGCCTCGGCCCGGGCCAGCTCTGCCTCGCGTGCGCGCAGCTCCAGCGCAGGGTTGGCGCCCTGGTCCAGCTGCCGACGCAGCTCTGCGGCCTTCTCGCGCGCCTTGGCTGCCGTGATGCCGACCTTCTGCTTGTCGGGCATCGCCTTGGCGGCGGTGCCGGCCTGCCACTTGCCGATGCGCACCGAGAACCACCGCGGCTTGCGCTCGCCGGCGACCAGCTTGCGATACCGTAGGCGGAAGGTCTTCGTGCCCTGGTAGGTCACCTGGCAGCAGAAGCCGGGGATCTCGTCGTCCAGGTACAACCAGCTGCCCTGCTCGCGCGTAGGCGTCTGCAGCGTGGCCACGGTCGCCTGGTCCAGGTGCACGCGACGGCTGCCCTCGCCCGCCTTGGGCTTGGGTTCGATCGCGGGAGGGGCGGCGACTTTTGCCATACCGTTGGTAACACCCGAAAGGCTATCACTTACTATGAGAAGCTATCAGATGCAAACAGGCGGTGCAATGGGGAAAAGGCGCCTTTCGTCGGGTTTTTCCGCCGATCCGGTAGTGCTACCAATGGCCGGGGGTAACACCCGGGACACAGCAGGAAGGAAATTCATCATTTCCGGCGGCGCCGTGGCACCGGAAACCATGCCGTTCACCCGCGCCGGGGAGCGCTGACCGATGGACGCGCCGCGCACGCTGGACGACCGTGCGGTCCGCCTCTTCATCGTGCTGGCCGCGGTGTTCTGCGCCAACGCGGTGCTGGCCGAGTTCATCGGCGTCAAGATCTTCGCGCTGGAAGACACACTGGGCATCGCGCCGCTGGAATGGAACCTGTTCGGCCAGACGGGCTCGCTCAGCTTCACCGCGGGTACGCTGCTGTGGCCGTTCGTGTTCGTCCTCACGGACACCATCAACGAGTTCTTCGGGAAGCGCGGCGTGCGCTTCATCTCGTGGCTGGCGGTGGCGCTGATCGTCTACGGCTTCCTCTTCGCCTTCGCCGCGATCGCGCTGGCGCCGGCAGGCTGGTGGGTGGATGCGGCACAGGCGCAGGGCGTGCCGGATTACCAGAAGGCCTTCGCCGCCATCTTCGGGCAGGGCATGTGGACGATCGCCGGCTCGGTGGTGGCGTTCCTGGTGGGACAACTGATCGACGTCTCGGTATTCCACCGCATCCGCGAGGCTACCGGCGAACGCTGGGTGTGGCTGCGCGCCACCGGCTCCACCGCGATCTCGCAGCTGGTGGACAGCTTCGTGGTGATCTACATCGCCTTCGTGCTGGGGCCGCAGAAGTGGCCGACCTCGCTGTTCCTGGCGGTCAGCACGGTGAACTACGTGTACAAGATGCTGGCGGCCATCGCGCTGATCCCGCTGCTTTACCTGATGCGGCATGGCATTCGCCGCTACCTGGGCCATGAACGCGAGCGTCAACTCCGCGCCGAAGCCGCCCTCGACTGAGCGGGTGCTAGGCTTCGCCCTGGGTGGCCGGGAGAAGGCGATGAAAGCAGCCTGTCTGTGGGGGATCCTGGTGATGGCGAACGTCGAGGCGAGCGCGTCCACGCGCGAAGACGATATCGACGCATGGATGCGTGACTATGCGGGCCAGGTCCCGGGCGCTTCGCTACTGGTGCTCAAGGAGGGTGTGCCCGTCTTCCAGCGCAGCTATGGCATGGCCGATCTGGAGGCAGGCATCGCCGCTTCGCCCCGGACGAACTTCCGCCTCGCCTCGATCAGCAAGCAGTTCACCGCCGCCTGCGTGCTCCTGCTCGCCGAGGACGGGATGCTGACGGTCGATGATCCGCTGCGGCGCTGGCTGCCTTCGCTGCCCGCGGCGGCCGAAGGCATCACGCTTCGCCATCTGCTCACCCACACGTCGGGCCTGGTCGACTACGAGGATCTCGTTCCCGCCACGCAGACGCGACAGGTACGTGATGCGGATGTGCTGCGCCTGCTGGAACGCGGGGATCGTCTCTACTTTCCCGCCGGCAGCACCTACCGTTACAGCAACAGCGGCTATGCGCTGCTGTCGCTGGTCGTGGAGCGCGCCTCCGGAGAGCGGTTCGCCGAGTTCGTGCACGCGCGCATCTTCACGCCACTGGGCATGACCGCGACGCAGGCACGCGAAGACGAAGGCCCGCAGGTAGCCGATCGCGCATTCGGTTACAGCCTCCGCGACGGCCGCTGGCGGCGCACCGACCAGAGCATGACCAGCGCGGTGCTCGGCGACGGGGGAATCTACTCATCGATCGGGGATCTTGCGCGCTGGGACGCCGCGCTCTACGACGATCGACTCTTGTCGGCCGCGTCGCGCGCGCTGGCGTTCGCGCCTTCGATCACGACGCGGGAACCCGACGTGGCGCACTACGGCTTCGGATGGCGCCTGCAGGGCGGCATGCAGTGGCACTCGGGCGAAAGCATCGGCTTCCGCAACGTCCTGCTGCGCTTTCCGGCGCAACGGCTGACGGTCATCTTATTGACCAACCGCGATGCGCCGGAGCCCTACGCGCTGGCGCGCCGCATCGCCGCCCGGTGGGGCGGCACACCATCCTGAGGGTGCCGGGACGGGGCGCGCCCGCCAGGCCAAGTCACATTAACGACGAACAAGGGCAACACCGGCCAGATGCCGGATCAAAGCTTCTATAATTGTGATCGATTCAACATTTCCTGACGATCAATGCGGGAGCGTGCAATGCGAGGGCGGGCGAGCCGGGGAAGAGGATGGCTGGGCTGGTGTGGCCTGGCGATGCTGGTGCTAGCGTCGTGGTCCGTCCACGCGCAGGAATGGGTCTATCGCGTCCGTCCCGGCGACACGCTGTGGGATGTGACCGGCGCGTACCTCAAGCCTTCGATCCCCTGGCAGCGGCTGCAGGCGCACAACCGCATCGCGAACCCCTACCAGTTGCCGCCGGGCAGCACACTGCGGATTCCGCTCGAATGGCTGCATGACCAGCCCGCGACCGCCAAGGTCGTCGCGCTGCAGGGCGCCGCGGTGGCACGCACCGCAGCCGGCCGCGATGCGCCGGTGACGGCCGGGATGTCGCTAGGCAGCGGCGCGCGCGTGACGACCTCGCCGGAGGCCTCGCTCAGCCTGCAGTTCGCCGACGGCTCGCGGCTGCTGTTGCTCGGCGGCAGCGAGTTGCTGCTCGACCGGCTGACCCGCTTCGGCCGTTCCGGCATGGCCGACACCCGGCTGCGACTGCAGCGCGGGCGCATCGGCAATGACGTCCGCCACCTGCGTGGACCGGCGGCCAACTTCATCGTGGACACCCCCAGCGCATCGTCCGCGGTGCGCGGCACGCAGTTCCGCGTGGAAGCCCGCGACGGCAAGACGCACACCGAGGTGCTGGAAGGACGTGTCGCGGTCAGCGCTCCCCGCCAGCGCGGCGCCGTGCTTCGCCGGGGTTTCGGCGCGGTGGTGGCGCAGGGCCAGGCCGCAGTCACCCCG
>NZ_PKDG01000018.1 GCF_002863005.1 Pseudoxanthomonas sp. | reverse complement strand
CTCCTTCGTATTGCGTTGGACCACCGCGCGGCGCGGCGCATCCGCCAGTGCGTGCGCGATGCCGGCCCAGTCCCACTCGCCGCCGAACTGCGCCGTCTTCAGCTGGAAGCCGCGGATCTTCAGGTTGTCGGCGAACTGGATGTCGGTCGGGCGGTCGCCGACCATGCCCGAGCGTGCCCAGTCGATGCTGCGGTCCTGCAGGTAAGGAATCATCAGCCCGATGCCCGGCTTGCGCGTGGGCCTGTTCTCGTGCGGCCAGCTGTCGTCGATCAGCACGTCGCGGAAGCGGATGCCCTGGCTCTCGAACACCTGCATCATCAGCGCCTGCGGGCCGTCGAAGCTGGCGCGCGGATACTGCTCGCTGCCCAGGCCGTCCTGGTTGCTGACGATGACGAATTCATAGCCGGCGTCCCGCAGTTTCAGCAGCGCCGGGATGACGCCGGCCACGAAGCGCACCTTTTCGTACGCATCGATCTGGAAGTCCTCGGGCTCCTCGATCAGGGTGCCGTCGCGGTCGATGAAGAGGATGGGCGTCACGCGGCTTGCTCCCGCACGTCGAGGGCCGCGATGACGCGGTCGTTCTGGGCCGGCGAACCGATCGTGATGCGCAGGGCGTCGCCCAGTTGCGGCGCGGCGCGCTGGTCGCGCACCACCACGCCCGCGGCCAGCAACGCACGGAAGGCACCTTCGGCATCGTCGAAGCGTGCCAGCAGGTAGTTCCCCTGCGAGGGATAGACGCGACGCACGCCGGGCGTCCTTTCCAGCGCGGCCTGCAGCCTCGAGCGCTCGCTGCGCACGCTCGCGACGCGTTCGCGCGTCTGTGCCAGTGCCGCGTCGGACAAGGCCTCCAGCGCGAGGTCGGCACAGGGCGTCGGCACGGGATACGGCGCCTGGCAGCGCTGCAGCACGGCCACCAGCTCCGCATCGCCGATCACCACCCCGATGCGCGCCGCCGCCAGTGCGTGCGCTTTGGACAGCGTGCGCAGGACAGCGATGTTGTCGTGGTCATCCAGCAGCGTCGTCGCGGACGGCCCGTCGGCGAACTCGCCATACGCTTCGTCCACGACCACCAGCGCGCGACCCTCCAGGGCACGCGCCAAGGCGGCGACTTCATCGAGTGGAATGGCGGAGCCGGCCGGATTCGACGGTGAGCACAGGAACACGAGCTTCGCGCCCTGCCCCAGTGCGGCCTCGCGGATGGCATCGGGGTCGGCGGCCAGACCCGCGTCGCCCTCCCGCAACGGCACCTCGATGATGGGCGCACCCTGCAGGCGCGCACAGACGGCGTACATGCCGAATACCGGTGGCGTCACCACGATGGCGTCCTGTCCCGGCACGCACAGGGCGCGCACCAACAGGTCGATGGCCTCGTCGCTGCCGCGTCCGACCAGCAGCTGTTCCGGCCCGACGCCATACAGCTGCGCCAGCCGCGCGCGCAACGCCGGCGGCTGGGGATCCGGATAGCGGCGGCTGCGACCCTGCCCGTCCGCCGGGTTCGGCCAGGCGGACTCGTTCGCGTTCAACCATACATCGCCCTGCAACGCTTCGCTGCGCGCGGACTTGTAGCCGGCGAACCCGCGCAGGTCCGGGCGGACGAGGGAAAGGACGGCGCTCATGCGGCCACCTTGCGCAGGCGCAGCGCGACCGCGTTGGCGTGCGCGTCCAGCCCTTCGGCGCGCGCGAGTGTCAGTGCGCAATCGCCGATGGCCGCAATGCCGGCCCGGCTGGCCGACTGCACGCTGACGAAATTCTGGAAGCTGGCCACGCTGACGCCACTGTAGGCGCGCGCCGCGCCACTGGTGGGCAGCACGTGGTTGGTCCCACTGCAGTAATCACCCAGCGCTTCCGGCGTGTAGTCGCCGAGGAACACCGAGCCCGCCGCTTCTACCTTGCCCAGCCAGGCACGCGGCTCGCGCAGCGCCACGATCAGGTGTTCCGGCGCATAGCGGTTGCTGATGGCGAAGGCCTCCTCCAGCGTCGCCACCTTGACCAGGCGCGACGCCGACAGCGACTGCCGTGCGATGTCGGCACGATCCAGCGCCGCGAGTTGCGCAGCCAGTTCGGCCTGCACGCGTTCGATCAGCCCGTCATCGTCCGACAGCAGCAGCACCTGCGAATCCGGGCCGTGTTCGGCTTGGGACAGCAGGTCGGCCGCCACGAAGGCCGGATCCGCGCCGACATCGGCAATCACCAGGACCTCCGACGGGCCGGCCGGCATATCGATGGCGGCGGCGCCGGCCTGGGCGACCTGGCGCTTCGCTTCCGTCACGTAGCTGTTGCCGGGACCGAACAACTTGTCGCACGCCGGCACACTGTCCGTGCCGAAGGCCATCGCCGCGATCGCCTGCGCACCGCCCAGCTTGAAAACGCGGCGCACGCCGGTCAGCCGGGCAGCCACCAGCACCGCCGGATCGGCGCTGCCATCCCTTCGCGGCGGCGTGCACAACACGACCTCGCGACAGCCGGCCAGACGGGAAGGAATTCCCAGCATCAGCGCGGTGGACGGCAACGGCGCGGTGCCGGCGGGCACATACAGGCCCACGCGCGGAATCGGCAGGATCATGCGCTCGCAGACGACGCCCGGCGCCGTTTCCACCGCGTAGGGCTGCGCCATGCCGGCGCGGTGGAATGCGTCGATGCGGTCCGCCGCCTGCTGCATCGCCTCGCGCAGGTCGGCGGGCACGGCCGCGTGGGCAGCGGCGAATTCTTCTTCGCCGACCTCGAACGCGGCCAGTTCGACACCATCGAAGCGTGCGGTGACCTCGCGCAGCGCGGCATCCCCCCGCGCCCGAACGTCGGCCAGCAGGCCGGCCACGGCATCCTGCGTGCGTTGCGCGACCGTCTGCACGGGGCGCGCCAACAGCGCCGTGCGCGCAGCGGCGTCCAGCACGCTCCAGTCGTATACGGGGGCGGGCGAAGCGCTCATGCCAGCGACCTCTCGACCGACAGCACCATCAGGCCCTGTGCCCCGGCGCGTTGCAGTTCCTCCAGCCGTTGCCAGGTCACCGCACCATGGCACATCGCCTGCAGCGAGACCGGCCCCTCTTCGCCGCCCGGCAGCGTGACCAGGCCTTCGCTGTCGGTGAGCAACCGCGACAGCGCCGGCACGGTGTCGCGCTCGGCGCGGAACATCAGCAGCTTGCTGTCCTTCAACTTCAGCACACCGTCGAGGCGACGCAACAGCATGTCGGCGAGTCCGGCGCGGGCATCGTCGAACTCGCGCGCGGGACCCGCCAGCACGGCTTCACTGTCGAGCAGCGTCTCGACCGGCTTGAGCTGGTTGGCGGCCAGCGTGGCGCCGCTGGAGACGAGATCGCAGATGAGGTCGGCGGTGCCGAGCTTCGGAGCGATCTCGACCGAGCCGGACAGCTCGACCACCGCCGCATCGATGCCCCGCGCCTGCAGCCACTGGCGCAGCACCGACGGATAGCTGGTGGCGATGCGCAGGCCCTGCAGCTGTGCAGGACCGGTCCATTCCCAGCTGTCGGGGACGGCCAGCATCAGCCGGCAGCTGCCGAAGCCCAGCGGGCGCAGTTCGCGGTATGCCTGCGGCAGGCCGATCAGGGCGCGCTCGCCGGCCTGCTCGTCCAGTTCGTTGCGGCCGACGATACCGAAGTCGCAGACACCATCGGCGATCAGGCCGGGGATGTCATCGTCGCGGACGAGCAACAGGTCCACCGGCAGCGATTCGCCGTAGCAGAACAACTTGTCGCGGCTCTCGCGCCAGCTCAGGCCGCAGGCGGCCAGCAGCGTGCGTGCCGGCTCGGCCAGGCGACCGCTTTTCTGGATGGCGATGCGCAGGCGATCGCGCGTCGCGGGGATCAGGGAAGGACTCATGAGGGAACTCAGTGGGAGGCGGAAGCCGTCGCAGCCTGCTGGCGCTGGACGGCAGTGGCGTAACCGCCGGCGCCGCGCTCCAGCGTGCGGGCGACACGGCCGATGGTGGTCACGCTGACCTGGGTCAGGTCGTGGATTTCGCGGTACGGAACGCCCTTGAGCAGCAGGGGCACGACGCGCCAGCGGTCGGACATGGCCTCGAGCTCGGCGGGCGTGCACAGGTCCTCGAGGAACGCCCGGACCTCGCCAGCCTCCCCCAGCGCGGCCAGCGCCTCGGAAAGCGCCTGCAGCGGGCCGTCGGAGGCATCCGGAAGGTCCTGGGCGGAGCGGCGTTTCATGCGACCGGTTGATCCAATGTATTAATGCGTTAGTACATTAGTCGGATTGTTGCACGGCGTCAACCACACCCGCCCCTGTCTGGATGCTGCCGCCAATTGCGTTGTCACCGACAGGAACGCACGGGGACCCTCGATGGACGGGAGCGGACAGGGACGATGAGTACACTGCCAAGGACGCCCGAACGCCGGACGGGGAGCCCCGCCGGCCTGCAGGGCACCCCCGAGGGGACGGGCATGCCGGCATCACGCAGATCGCGCTTCTCGTGCCTGGGGCTGGCGGGATGGCTCCTGCTGCTCCTGCTCTTCCCGCTGATGGCGGCCGCTGCCACCCCGGCGCGCATCGGACCGGACACCCGCTACCTCCCGCTCGCACCGCAGACCACCTACCTGCACGACACCGCCGGCGCCGCCACGCTGGACGACGTGCGCCACCAGCTCGATGCCGGGCGCTTCGCCGCGCTTCCCGACGGCGATGCCTCCTTCGGCTTCCAGACCGGCGCGTTCTGGTTCCACGTGCGCGTGACCAACGAGAATCCGCGCGAGCAGCGATGGCTGCTGGTACAGCAGTACGCGCTCAGCGACCGAATCGATCTGTATGCGCGCTACCCGGACGGACGCACCGTGCATCACGCGGGCGGCGACACGTTCCCGTTCGAACAGCGCAGCATCCGCTACCGCCATCCGAACTTCTGGCTCGACCTGCCGACCGGCGAAGAGGTCGACCTGCTGGTCCGCGTGCAGAGCCAGAGTTCGATGCAGGTGCCGCTGTTCCTGTACACGCCCGCCGCCTTCGCCGAACTCTCGCGCGACGGCCAGCTCGGCATCGGCATCTACTACGGCATCCTGATCGCGCTGTTCTTCTACAATCTGGTGCTGTGGCTGGTGCTGCGCGACGGCAGCTACTTCTGGTACCTGTTCCACATCACCGCGTTCGGCCTGGTGCTGTTCACCCTCAACGGGCTGGGCTTCGAATACTTCTGGCCGCACTCCACGTGGCTGGCGGACAAGGCCGTGCCGCTGTCGGTCTGCCTCGCCCAGATCGGCATGCAACAGTTCTCGCGTACCTTTCTCGACCTGCCCACGCGATGGCGGTGGGGCGACGGCATCAGCAAGGCGATCATCGCGTTCTTCGTGCTGCTGGGCATCGCCGCCACGCAACTGCCCTACCACGTGGCCACGCCGATCGCCTCGGCCGCCGTGTTCCCCAGCATCGTGTGGATCGCGGTGATCACGCTGATGGTGGTGCGCACGGGCTACCGCCCCGCCAAAGTGTTCCTGCTGGCGTGGGCGATGTTCCTGCTGGGCACCGGCATCTTCGTGGCGCTGGCGTTCGGCCTGCTGCCGAAGACCTTCCTGACCGAATACGGCGTCCAGATCGGCTCGGCGCTGGAAATGCTGCTGCTGTCGGTGGCGCTGGGGTACCGCTACGCCGCCCTGCGCAACGAGAACGAACGCATCGTGCGCGACGCGAAGAATTCGCTGGAGGCGCAGGTCATCGCGCGCACCGGCGAATTGCGCCAAGCGATGTCGGAACTGGAAAGCGCGCACCACCGGTTGCGCGAATCCAGCCGTCTCGACGGCCTGACCGACCTCTACAACCGCACGCATTTCCGCGAAGCCTTCGAGCACCTGCTGTCGCAGTCGCGCAACTCGCAACGGCCGATCTCCCTGCTGATGATCGACCTGGACCACTTCAAGCGCATCAACGACACCTACGGACATCTGGTCGGCGACGACTGCCTGCGCTGCACGTCGAATACGCTGGCCGAGACGCTGCGCCCGCATGGCGCGTTGCTGGCGCGTTTCGGCGGCGAAGAGTTCATCGCCGCCCTGCCCGGCATGGGCCTTGGCGAGGCCAGCGTGGTGGCCGAAGAACTGCGCCAGGCCCTGCGCGCGCAGCCGTGCCGCAGCGGCGAACTGGTCATCGCCGTATCGGCCAGCATCGGCGTGCACTGCGTGGACCTGGAGGCCCGGGACAGCCTGGAGTCGGCACTGCAGGTGGCCGACCAGGCGCTGTACGCCGCCAAGGCAGAAGGGCGGGATTGCGTGCGGACGTTGTAGGGCTCGGGACTTCAGATGTGGGAGCGACGTAAGTCGCGAGCTTCTAAAGCTATCGCGACTTACGTCGCTCCCACATCCACCCTCCCGTGTGCTCAGCGGTTCCGGACGGCCGCCAGGATCTCGCCAGACTCCACCAGCCGGACGGCGGTGGCGACTTCGCCATCCAGCGCCCGGTCGCGATCGAGGAACGGGATCTTCGCGCGGATCGCCGCGTGCGCAGCCGCCACGGCGTGACCGGGATGGAATGCGTCACTGGAAGCCAGCGCCACGCGCAAGGCTTCGACTTCGGCAAGAAATGCGTCATGCCCGCTCGCGCCATGCTGCGGACCACCCGACACCTTCACTGCCAATCCTGCCGCATCGGTGCGATCCGACAGTGCGCGTGCGGCGTTGATCATGTCGCGGCGCAGGTCCAGGGCCTGCGCTGCGGTGTACAGCTCCAGCGCCAGCACCTTGCCCAGGTCCTGCACCATCGCCAGCACGTGGCGTGCTTCGTTGGCGCCCATCGAGACGTGGTCTTCCGCGTTCGCGCTGGTCGGCACCGAGAACACGCTGGCCGGGTGCGCACGGCTGGCCAGGTCGTTGACGATGGCCGCCGCCGAGTACTGGACGATCATGTGGCCCGACTCGGTGCCATCCTCGTTGCCGATCAGGAACGCCGGCAGGCCGTCGTTGGTGGCCGGATCCACCAGCTTGTTGAGGCGGCGCTCGGAGATCGACGCCAGCGTCGGGATGGCGGCCTTCACGTAGCTCATCGCCAGCGCCAGCGGCATGCCGTGGAAATGGCCGGCGGAGATCACCTGCTCTTCCACGTGATCGGCCTGCTTGTCGGGGAACACCAGCGGATTGTCGGTAACCGCGTTGAGCTCGATCTCCAGCACGCGCTTGGCCTGCTCGACCGCATCACGCACGGCGCCATGCACCTGCGGGATGCAGCGCAGCGAATAGCTGTCCTGCGGCTGGTGCTTCTTGCCACCGCGGAACGGCATGAAGCGGTCGTAGAACTTCTCGCGGCCGTGGCGCTGGTCGGCCGGCACCCAGTCCCAGCCGATGTCGAAACGCAGCGCCTGAGCCTCGGGCGTATCCCAGCTGCGCGGCAGCCACGGACGGAACTTCGGCACCAGGTGGTACGGGATGTCGGCCAGCGTCGAGCCGTCGAGCAGGTCGCGCAATCGCGCGGCCACATGTACCTGGCCCGGATGCGGACGCAGCGCATGCACTTCCTCGGCGAACGCGCCGAGACGGCCGGCGAAGGCATCGATGGTCATCGCGGCCGCCAGATCGGCGGTGTCCAGCAATTGGTCGAGCCGGTAAGTCGCCAGCACGCCCATCGCCAGCATCTGCGCCGTGCCGTTGTTGAGCGCCAAGCCCTCCTTGTACGACAGGCTCACCGGCGACAGGCCGGCAAGCGCCAGCGCATCGGCACCGGCCATCCGCTCGCCCTGGTAGAACGCTTCGCCGCCCCCCAGCAGCACGATGGCAAGGTGCGACAGCGGCGCCAGGTCGCCCGACGCCCCCACGGAGCCCAGCGAAGGCACCACCGGGACGATGCCCGCGTTCAGCATCGCCGCCAGCGCCTGCAGCGTCTCCACGCGGATGCCGGAGTGGCCCTTCAGCAGGGTGTTGATGCGGATGCCGAGCATGGCGCGCACGATCTCCGGCGCCATCGGCTCGCCCACGCACACGGCATGGGTGACGATGAGGTTGTACTGCAGCTCTTCATGCAGCGAGCGGCCGGACTTCACCGCGCCCGGCAGCTCGTCGCGCAGCGGATGCGCGCCGAGCAGCTTGTCGGCATTGCTGCCGAAGCCGGTGGAAACGCCGTAGATCGGCTCTTCGCGGCGGACCTGTTCGGCCAGGAAGTCGGCGGCGCGCGACACGTCCTTCAGCGCCCCCTTGTCCAGCTCGACGCTGGCACCGAAGGCGATCTCGACCAACCGGTCGCGCGTGAGCGATGCACCATCCAGCAGGATCGGCTTCATGTCAGCGTCCCGCCAGTGCGCGGGCCTGTTCCAGCTCGACCTTCAGGCTGCTGGCCAGTTCCTCGCGCTTCACGTCGAACTGCTGCTCGCGCAGCAGGTCCTTGACCGTCACCACGCCGCGCGCGAGTTCGTCCTCGCCGGCCAGCACCACGAAGCGGATGCCGGCCCGCGAAGCGTACTGGAACTGCTTGGCCAGCTTGCGGCTCTCCATCTGCACTTCGGTGTTGATGCCCGCCGCACGCAGGCGGCGCGCGATGTCGAGCGATCCGGCCAGCTGGCCATCGTCCATCAGCGCGACCATCGCCTGCACGCTGCTCTCGTCGCTGCCCGCGATCAGGCCGGCTTCGCGCAGCTGCCAGAAAAGGCGGGTCAGCCCGATCGAGATGCCCACGCCCGGCAGCTTCGACTTGGTGTAGTGGCTGGCGAGGTCTTCGTAGCGGCCGCCGGAGCAGATCGAGCCGATCTGCGGGTAGCCATCCAGCTGCGTCTCGTAGACGGTGCCGGTGTAGTAATCCAGGCCGCGTGCGATGGAGAAATTCAGGCAGTACGCACTTTCCGGTACGCCCAGTGCCTTGACGAGGTCCAGCACTTCGCGCAGTTCGGCGATGCCCTGGTTGAAAGTGTCGCTGCCCTGCCCCAGTGCGTCGAGCCTGGCCAGCGCATCGGCGTGGCCGGTGCTGCGCACGGCGACGAAATCGAGGATGCGGTCGACGCCCTCGGCCGACATGCCGAAGCCTTCGCCGGTCAGCGTCTCGCGCACGTAGTCGGCACCACGCTTGTCCAGCTTGTCGACTTCGCGCAGCACCAGCGCCTGCTGTTCGCCGTCGGTGACGCCCTGGGCTTCGAAGAAACCGCGCATCAGCTTGCGGTTGTTCAACTGGATGGTGAAGTCGCCGATTCCGAGTTCGCTGAAGACGGCGTGGATCACCGCCAGGATCTCGGCATCGAAGCGCACGCTCAGCGCGTCCTTGCCGATCACGTCGATGTCGCACTGGTAGAACTCGCGGAAGCGGCCGCGCTGCTGGCGTTCGCCGCGGTAGACGCGCTGGATCTGGTAGCGGCGGAACGGGAAGGTCAGTTCATGCTCGTGCTCGGCCACGTAGCGGGCCAGCGGCACGGTCAGGTCGAAGCGCAGGGCCAGCTCGGGCAGGCCTTCGCCTTCCTTGGCCAGGGCGCCGGTCGACTGGACGAAATAGACCTGGCGCTCGGTCTCGCCGCCGGACTTGGTCAGCAGGGTCTCGGACAGTTCGAAGACCGGCGTTTCCACCGGCAGGAAGCCGAAGCGCTCGTAGTTCCGGCGGATGGTGTCCAGCATGCGCTGGAAGGCGATCTGCTCGCGCGGGAGCAGTTCCATGACGCCAGGCGGGGTACGGGGCTTGATCAAGGGACACTCCGGCTTTCGTGAACGGCACATTTTACGTGGCCGCCGCAGACCCCGCAGCTTTTACGGGGGGCGGCCGGGCAGAGATCCGGATCCGGCATCCAAGTCTTGCCTCGGCCGGGACCCTTCACTACAATGGCGCGCTCAGTCGGGGTGTAGCTCAGTCTGGTAGAGCGCTACGTTCGGGACGTAGAGGTCGCAGGTTCGAATCCTGTCTCCCCGACCAATAGATTCAGAGTGTTACGAAGAAACCGCCCTAGTGGCGGTTTTTTCATGTGGACGATCGCTGCTGACGGTTTAAGGACGGTTCGCGAGGTAAGGACGGCTAAATCTATTTGGCCAAGGGTGGGTCAGTGGAGCGCACTCGGTAACTTGTGCGCGATCAACGCTTCGTTATCTGCTCAAGTTTTCCGTTGCGTTTTACTGGCACTCGAAATATCGCACCGCTTTTCACAAGCTCGATAGCAGTCACGATTGACGGCCAATACTCAATAAGGCGCGCGGCCTTCTCGTAGTGAGAGAGTTGATTCCAACCCTTAGCTAACACAAAAACCGTCAACCCAAGTCGAGCAATAGCTTCACGCTCCACTGGTCGGCGGTGATGGTGGTCATGGGTGATGTGGACTTGGACGCCGTCCGCAATAGCACGCTCAAACAATTCCACATCTGGCGTGCCCTTCGCGTAGGCGGTGACATGCACCACTTGGTGCCCCTCTACGGAAACAAGCTCATTTAGCGCCCGCGCTAGGGCTGGCGGAAGGTTCTCGTCAATCTGCGCCTTCAAGCCGCCGCAACCTGAGCCTCGTACGCTACGGCCTTTCTAACCGCTGCGACTGAGATCTCGTAAAGGTTCGCCACCCGACTGACGTTACCGCACTCAGCCTTCAATGCTTCTACGACAGCGATTGTTGGGACACCGGACTCGGACAGAATCGGATGTCCGAAACTGCGCTGCGGATCAAACACAACGGCCTTAGAGCGAGAAACCGGGTACCAGCGAGTTGCCTCGTCATCCACGCTCAGTTCGATGCCCTCACGAAGGGAAGGGCCGATCACCTTGCCCATAACATTCTGACGCTTTACGACATCGACCAGTGCTTGGTCACCATTGTCGTCCAGCATCTCCATGAAAATGCGCCTGCCATCAGTCTTGAATGCCGTGCTTGTAAACGGATACTCATTACCCAGTCGCTCGCGCAACTCTTCAATAGTGTTCCGTATCAGGTTAAGCGGAACACCGGATGCAACAAATGTTCGGATAAATCGCAACTCAATGAGGTCGCGGAACCCAACACCCTCAATGTCAGTTGCAGCTAGCTGAGGTGTCCACAAAGGTGCGTAGCTGTGCTTTTCTCCGTTTCGCGTAGCTGTATGGCCTAGCATCCAGCGACGAAGATCGCGAGCCTCCCCACCAATAAAGCGCGCAGCATCGGCAAAGGAGTAGATGCCTACTCCAAAGTTTGCTTGCAAATGCATCGGGATGCCCATAGCAGCGAGTCTATCGAATTGGGACCGCATCTGTCCTACCCGGCGACAAGCCTAGTGCGGGCCGTTCGCAGGAGCTGCGACCTCGGTTCTCACAGTTTGTTGCGACGACAGGGCTTTGAGGGCTGGGAGGTAGGCAAGACCGATGTTGCTGTGAGCCCGGGCTAACCAGTCAGCAGATCCGGATGCCGCACCTGCCCTTCCCCTCGCACGACGAAACGCTCCACCGTCAGCGCCTCTAGTCCCATCGGGCCATAGGAATGCAGGCGCGTGGTGGAAATGCCGATCTCAGCACCCAGCCCGAGCTCGCCACCATCCGAGAAGCGCGACGAGGCGTTGACCATCACCACGGCTGACCGCAATGCGTTGAGGAACGTCTCCGCATGCCCTGCATCGCGGGTGACGATGACCTCGGTGTGGTCCGACGTGTAGCGTCGGATATGCGCGATGGCGGCGTCCAGATCGTCCACCACCCCGACCGCGATCACCAGATCGAGGAACTCGGCAGCGAAGTCCTCCTCGGTCGCGGCCACTGCGCCCGCCATCAGTGCCCGTGCCGTGTCATCCGCGCGAATCTCGACACACCGCGCACGCAGCGCCTCGGCCGCACGCGGCAGGAACGTCGGTGCGATATCGCGATGGACCAGCAGCGTCTCCAGCGAATTGCAGGCGGACGGGCGCGATACTTTGCCGTCCAGCAGCAGGGCCAGCGCCAGGTCTTCGTCCGCGCCCGCATCAATGTATTGGTGGCAGACGCCCTTGTAGTGCTTGATCACCGGCACGCGTGCGTGTTCCGCGACGAACCGGATCAGCCCTTCGCCGCCGCGTGGAATGACCAGGTCGATCACATCGCTGAGCTGGATCAACTCCAGGATGGTCTCGCGCCGCAGGTCCTCGACCAGCGTCAGCACCGCCTCCGGCAACCCGGCCTCGCGCAGCGCACGCTTCAATGCCGCCGCGATCGCGGTGTTGGAATGGATCGCTTCCGACCCGCCGCGCAGGATCACCGCATTGCCAGCCTTCAGGCACAGCGCCGCCGCATCCGCGGTGACGTTCGGCCGCGCCTCGTAGATCATCGCGATCACGCCGAGCGGCACGCGCACGCGCTCCACATGGATGCCGTTGGGCCGGTCGTAGGCACGGGTCACCTGCCCGACGGGGTCCGGCAGGTCCGCCACTTCGCGCACGGCGGCGGCGATGCCCTGCAGGCGTGCGGCATCCAGACGCAGGCGATCCAGCATGGCGCTGCCGATGCCTTTCGCCGACGCCGCCGCGAGATCGCGTGCATTGGCAGCCAGGATCGCGGCTTCATCGGCCAGCAGAGCATCGGCCATCGCACGCAACAGGGTGTTCTTCCCTTCCGTCGGCAGGGATGCGATGGCCGTCGCTGCGTCGCGACATTGCAGGGCCAGCGTCTTGATGTCGGTCATGCGATTTCCTTGCTCAGGATCGGTCATGGAACCCATGGCCTTGTAGGAGCGCCCTCGGGCGCGATGCTTTCCGATCTGGAATCCCGGGCTGGAGCATCGCGCCCGAGGGCGCTCCTACAAAGACATCGGATGCGCGATGGACGTGCCTCACAACAGCACCAGGTCGTCGCGATGGACGACGTTTTCACCGTAGGTATAGCCAAGGATGCCTTCGATCTCCCGCGAATGGCGGCGTGCGATGCGGCGGATGTCGACCGCGGAATACTGGCTGACACCACGCGCGATGCGACGGTCGCCGGTGTCATCGCGCAGCATCAGTTCGACCATGTCGCCGCGCCGGAAGTCGCCCTCGGCGGTCGCCACGCCGCCAGGCAGCAGCGACGCGCCCTTCTGGCCCATGGCGATCGCCGCGCCCGCGTCGACCACGATGGCCCCCGCTTCCACCGGCACGTTGCGCAACCAATACTTGCGGGCCGCCAGCCGGTTCTGTGCCGGACGGAAGCGTGTACCGAGCAACGCGCCACGCGTCAGCGCAGACAGCGTGGCCGCCTGCGTGCCGTTGAACAGGAACGTCTCGATGCCGGCGGCCGCCGCCTTGGCCGCCGCCTCGAGCTTGGTGTGCATACCGCCGGTGCCGACACCACTGCCTGCCCCGCCGGCCATGGCGAAGAAGGCCGGCGTCAGCGCTTCTACCTCCAGGATCGGCTGCGCATCGGCGTGCGTGCGCGGGTTGGCGGTGTAGAAGCCATCGATGTCGGTGGCGATGAACAAGGCATCGGCATCGACCAGCGCGGCCACGACCGCGGCGAGGTTGTCGTTGTCGCCGAGCTTCAGTTCATCGACGGAGACGGTGTCGTTCTCGTTGATCACCGGCAGTGCGCCCAGGGCCAGCAGCGCCTGCAGCGTGGCGCGCGCATTGAGGTAGCGGCGACGGTTGCGCAGATCGTCGTGGGTCAACAGTACCTGCGCCACCGGGCGATCGAAGAAGCGCTGCCACAAGGCGATCAGCTGTGCCTGCCCCAGCGCGGCCAGCGCCTGGCGTTCCGCCATCGCGACGCCGGACTGCGGCTTGCGATGCAGCAGGCCGCGGCCCGCGGCCACCGCACCGGACGAGACGATGACGACTTCGCGCCCGGCTGCAATGCTGGACGACACGAATTGCGCCAGGTTCAGCGCGTGGCGCGGACTGAGCCCCTCGCCTTCCGCCGCCAGCAGGCTGCTGCCCACCTTGAGCACGGCGCGACGCCAGGCCGGCAACGGTTGTTCGGTGAACGGTGGCGGCGTGGCGAGGGTCATCGGATCAGCTCAGCGGGTGTTCCATTCGTAAACCGTCAGGTCTGACGTATCGGTCAGCGCCAGGGGATCGCGCGCGGCGATCGCCTTGGCCTCATCCAGCGAGGCGACATTCACCAGCACATAGGCGCCGCCGCTCCTGTCGCTGAAGCCACCGGTCATTTCCAGCTGCCCGGTCGCACGCAGTTCGTCGAGAAACGCGAGATGCGGTGCGATCACCGCGTCGTCGAACGACGGGCGACGCATCGCCATGACAAGGTAGCGGATCACAGCGCGTCCCAGCGGGCGAGCAGTTCATCGAGGCGCAGATCGGCGGCCGCACCGGGCGACACGCGCGCGGCGAGGCTGCCTTCCGGCGTGCGTCCCTGCCCCGCGCTGTCGGCCGATGCTGCGGCCGCCTTGTAGGCCTCGCGGAACGGGACGCCGGCCACTGCGGCCTCGACGGCGACATCGGTGGCGTACATGCCGGAATCTATCCCGGCACGCAGCCGGTCCTCGCGCCATTCGAGGTTGGCCAGCAGCGCAGGCAGCAGTTCCAGCGCCGGCAGGCCGCGTCCGAAGCCATGGAAGATCGCGCCCTTGCTGGCTTGCAGATCGCGGTGGTACCCCGACGGCAACGACAGCAACTGCTCGATCTCCGTGCGCGCCGCCGCCACGCTGGCGTGGGTGGCGCGCATCAGTTCGATGACGTCGGGATTGCGCTTGTTCGGCATGATCGAACTGCCCGTCGTGTACTGCGCAGGCAGCGCGACGAAGCCGAATTCCGCGCTGGTGAACAGCGACAGGTCCCAGGCGATGCGGCGCAGGTCCAGGGTCGCGCCGCCCAGCGCCTCGAGCGCGGCCAGCTCGAACTTGCCGCGCGAGAGCTGTGCGTAGATGGGACTGACCTGCATGCGCGCGAAGCCGAGCGCGGCGGTGGTGTGCTCGCGGTCCAGCTTCAGGTTGACGCCATAACCGGCGGCCGTGCCGAGCGGATTCGCGTCGACCAGTTGGAGCGTGTCACGCGCACGGACCGCGTTGTCGATGAACGCCTCCGCCCAGCCAGCCCACCACATCCCGGCCGACGAGACGACGGCACGCTGGATGTGGGTGTACCCGGGAAGAGGCAGCCCGCGCTCGGCCTGCGCGCGGTCCAGTGCGACCTTGGCGATCTCGCGCGACAGCACGGCCACGCGCGCCAGCTTCTCCTTCAGCCACAGGCGCGTGGCGACCAGGATCTGGTCGTTGCGGCTGCGGCCGGTATGGATCTTGCGGCCTGCATCGCCCAGCCGCTCGGTCAGCCGGGCCTCGATGGCGGAGTGGCCGTCTTCGTAGCGTTCGTCCAGGACGAAGTCGCCGCGACGGAAATCGTCCGCCAGCAACGCCAGTTCGCGCTTGAGGCCCGCCAGCTCGTCGCCGGACAAGATGCCGATGCGCTGCAGGCCTTCGGCATGCGCCGTGCTGGCCTGGATGTCGTGCAGGAAGAACTCGCGGTCCAGCACCACGTCGTCGCCGGCCAGGAAACGCTGGATCTCCGCATCCACTGCCACGCCGGGCTTCTGCCACAACAGGTCGCTCATGCCGTCGTCTCCTGCGGAATGCTGTCGCGTTCGTCGAATCCGAACGCGAGGTTGAGGTTCTGCATCGCCTGCGTCGCCGCGCCCTTAAGCAGGTTGTCGAGCGTCGCGACCACCACCAGGCGCTTGCCGCCCGGCGCCAGGGTGAAGCCGCCGATCTCGACGCCATGCCGGCCGGCGATGCGGCTGACCCACGGCGCCTCGTCCAGCACCCGGATCAACGGTTCGGCCGCATAGCGATCGCGGTAGAGCGCACGGATGTCTTCGATCTTCGCCGGTTGCTGCAGCCACAGGTTGACCGTCATCGTGATGCCACGGAAGTGCGGCGCGACATGCGGCATGAATTCGACGGGCAGACCCAGGTGGCGGCTGACCTCGCGCTCGTGCATGTGGTCCGTCAACGCGTAGGGCATCAGGTTGTCGCGCAGCAGGTCGGTGTTGTTCTTGTCCGACGGCGAGGTTCCGGCGCCGGAATAACCGGACACGCCGAAACATTGCGGCGGACCCGCCAGGCGACCGAGCAGCGGCGCGATCGCCAACTGCATGGCGGTGGCATAGCAACCGGGATTGCTGATGCGCTTCTCGCCGGCGTACCGCTGCCGGGTCAGTTCAGGCAGGCCGTAGTACCAATGCTGGTCGAAGCGGAAATCCGCCGACAGGTCGACCACCACGGTGTCCGGCGCCTGTGCATCGATGGCGGCAACCAGCTCGGCCGCCTTGCCGTTGGGCAGCGCCAGGATCACGGCATCCGCGCCTTTGCCACCGACCTGCTCGTGGCTCAGGTTCTCGTAGCGCAGCTCGCCTGCGAACTCGGGAATGTGGTCGCTGACCTTCTGCCCATCCAGCTCGCGCGAGGACACGAACGCCAGCTCAAGGTGCGGATGGCGGGCGATCAGGCGGATCAACTCGGCGCCCGTATGGCCGCGGGCGCCGACGATGCCGACGGTCTTGGTGGTGCTCATGGGGAATCCTGTTCGTGCCGGGCGAGCTTCGCCAGCAGGTTGCGCTTCACCGCCGGCCATTCGCCATCGATGATCGAGAAGACGACGGTGTCGCGCGGCGATCCGTCGGCATGCCGCTTGTGGTTGCGCAGCACGCCGTCCTGTTTTGCGCCGAGCCGGGCGATCGCCGCACGCGAGCGATGGTTGAACCAGCTGGTCTCGAAGACCACGCTGATGCAGCCCAGTGTCTCGAAGGCATGCGTGAGCAGCAGCAGCTTGGTCTCGGTGTTGACACCCGTGCGCTGTACGTCGGGCGCATACCAGGTGTAGCCGATGCTGAGCTTGGGCACGTCGGCTTCCAGTCCGTAGAACCGGGTGCTGCCCACGATGCGGCCGCCCGCATCCCGCACCACGAACGGCAGCACGCGGCCGTCGGCCTGCGCCGCGAGCACCGCATCCACATAGCCCGCCGCATCCGCGGCTTTCGGCACCTGCGTGAACCACAAGGCCGCCAGTTCGTCGCCGGCCAGCGCCGCGCGCAGGCCGTCCACATGGTCGCGCGACATCGGCTCGAGGCGCGCATGGCGGCCGGTCAGGACCGGCACCTGCTGCCATGCCGTCGGGATCGAAGCGCTCATCTCAGTCCTTCAAGGTCGGCAGGCGCGTGCGGCAATGCGCCACGCAGCGCTCGATGTCGGCGAAGCCGTCGATGCCGTACCAGAACACCTTCCACTTCTCCTGC
The DNA here is from genome assembly GCF_002863005.1 of Pseudoxanthomonas sp. GTDB lineage: Bacteria > Pseudomonadota > Gammaproteobacteria > Xanthomonadales > Xanthomonadaceae > Pseudoxanthomonas_A. The sequence continues at coordinate 221,596 of NZ_PKDG01000018.1, read as the reverse complement.
TTGTAGCAGCCGTCGGACTCGGCGTAGTAGAAGATGTTGACCTGGTTGTTGTGGCGGGAGCGCCAGAACAATTGAGGATTCTCCTCGCGCATCACGTGCCACACGGCACGGCCCAGGCCTTCGCCCTGCGCATCGTCGAGCACGGCGAACTTGTCGAGATAGGCAAAGCCTTCCTCGCGGGTGAGGATCAGCGCGGTACGGTAGTTTTCGCTGATGTAGACGCGGTACGGCGTGGTGCGCTCGAAGTAGTCCGGCAGCAGCGTGCGGCCGAAGCTTGATTCGATCAGCGTCTTCAACCGCGGCAGGTCCACGCCTTCCCAGCCACCCTCGAAACGCAGCACGCGCTCGCCCTTGCGCACCAGCGTGCCGGAGCCGCGATGGGTGAAGAGTTCCTTGGCCAGCTCCGCCGGCTTGGTGATGGAGACCGACGAGGTCAGCGGCAGCCGGTCCAGCAGATCCTTGATCTGCTCGATCTTCACCCGCATGCCGCCGTTGATCCAGGGCTGCGCCATCAGCTCGTCGTACTCGGTCGACAGGTTGATCGAATCGATCACGCGCCCTTCCGCATCCAGCAGTCCGCCGGTGCCGGTGAGGAAGATGATCTTGTACGGCTGCAGCACCTGCACCAGCTCATTGGCGGCGAAGTCGGCGTTGATGTTGAGGATCTGGCCGCCGACGGTTTCGCCCATGCTGGCGATGACCGGGATGGAGCCGGCCTTCAGGCTCGCCTCGATCGGCGCTTGGTTGATGCGGGTGACCTCGCCAACCAGGCCGTACGTGGCCTGGTCCTTGTACTCGGCTTCGAACACACCCGAGACGATGGACGTCGCGCGTGCACCGACCTGCTGCAGGGCTTCGACCAGCGCGAGGTTCTGCTGCAGGAACACCTTGCGCACGATCGCCAGCACTTCGGGCGTGGTCACGCGCAGGCCGTTGACGGTCTGTTTGGTGATGCCGGCCGCCGTCATTTCCTCATCCAGCTGCGGCCCCGCGCCGTGCACGACGATGGGCGTCAGGCCGACTTCCTGCAGGAAGGTCAGCGAGGACGTCAGCGACTCCAGGTCGTCGCGCAGCACGGCACCACCCACCTTCACGACGGCGAAACGCTTGGCGTCCAGCTGCGAGAAGCGCTTGACGTACTGCGAGATCTCCTTCGCGCTGGCCATGCTGGACAGCAGGCGGATGATGGTCTGGCGGGTTTGCTTGTTCGATTCCATGTCTTCTTGCTTTTCGTAGGGTGGGCTCTGGCCCACCACATCATCGGTTGCGCATGGCGGGCCGAGGCCCGCCATGCGACGCTACTGGAGGATCCTCGCCACGCTGTCGGCGTATTGCTGCAACTGCTCCAGCGACACCCACTCGTCGGCGGTATGGGCTTGGGCGATGTCGCCCGGGCCGTAGACGAAGGCGGTCAGGCCGGCGGCGGAGAACAGCGATGCCTCCGTCCAGAAGTCCACGGCATTACCGATCGGCAAGCCGAGTTCGTCGGCGAGGTCGCGCGCGGCCAGGCGACGCTCCTCCGCGCGCGCGACATCGCCGGACGGCAGCGACGGGCCCCGGAAGGTTTCTTCGTAGTCGGCCAAGGCATCGGGATTGGCAAAAGCACGGAACGTCGCGTGCAGGTCGGCAGGGTCCTGCGACGGCAGCGGCCGGAAGCCGAACCGGACTTCGGCGCTGGGGGCGATCATGTTCGCCTTGATGCCGCCTTCGACCCGACCGATGTTGAAGCGCAGGCCGGTCAGCCCACCGAAGCGCAGGTGATGCTGGGCCTGCACGAAATCCAGCGCCGATGTGCCCCAGCGCATCGCGTTGTGCAGGGCGCTCAACGACAGCGCGTTCTCGGCGGAGGCGTGCCCGGCCTGCCCCGTGAACGCCATCCGGACGGCACTGATGCCGCGGTGTGCGAGCACCGCCTGGCACTGCGTCGGCTCGGCGATGATCGCTTCGCAGAAGCCATGGTCGCGCGCAAGGAACGCGGCGATGCAGCGCGCATCGTTCGCTTCTTCGTCCGTCGTGAACAGGAACGCCGCATCGCCCTGCGTCACCTGTGCGGCCGCCACGAGTGCCGCGGCCGCGCCCTTGATGTCGCAGGCACCCAGGCCGATCGCGCGTTCGCCTTCGACGCGCAGCGCGTGCGGATCGGCGCTCCATGCCGGCGAGGACGGCACGGTGTCCAGATGCACGTTGAACACGCGCTTGGGCTGCCCGCGCACCGCGAACAACGTGACCGCACCGGCGCCATGGTCGATGACCTCGACCTGGAAATCCGGCAACTGCGCACGCAGGTAGTCGAAGATGCCGCCGGTACCGATGTCGCGCGGCGGATTGCGGGTGTCGAACGACACCAGCGCTTCGAGGTGCTGCAGCGTGCTGGCGAGCAGGTCGGTCATGCGGGTTCCTTGTTCATGATCAGCCGCGATTGATCTCGGCCCACAGGGTCGAGCTCATGCCGAACAGCTTGATGAAGCCCTCGGCTTCCTCGACACCCCAGTCGGCCGACTGCGCGTACGTCGCGCCCTTGGCATTGAGGATGTGCGGGGACTTCACAGCGACCGCATCGACACGGCCGCCGCGGGTCTCCAGCACCACTTCGCCGTTGACCGTGGCCTGCGAAGACTGCAGGAACGCCTCCAGGTCGGCCTTGAGCGGATCGTGGTAGAAGCCTTCGTACACCAGCTCCACCCACTTGCGCGCGATCTCGGGCTTGAAACGGTTCTGCTGCTTGGTCAGCACGGCCTCTTCCAGCGCGCGGTGCGCCGCCAGCAGCGACACCAGGCCCGGCGCTTCGAACACGATGCGGCCCTTCAGGCCGATCACGGTGTCGCCGGTGTAGACGCCGCGGCCCACGCCGTAAGGCGCGAACAACGCATTCAACTTCGCCAGCAGCGCAGCGCCGGCGACCGGCTGGCCGTCCAGGCTGACCGCCTCGCCGTTCTTGAAGCCGACCGTGACGCGCAACGGTTCCACCGGCCATTCGGCGCGCGGTGCGCACCAGCCACGCGCGCCTTCGCCCGGGGCGGACCAGGTGTCGATCTCGCCGCCGGACATGGTCAGGCCGAGCAGGTTCTCGTTGATGGTGTAGCTCTTCTGCTTGGCACGCACGCCGAAGCCACGCTCTTCGAGATACGCCTGTTCGTAGGCGCGGGTCTGGGTGTGTTCCTTCTGGATCTCGCGGATCGGCGCCACGATGCGGTAGTCGCCGCTGGCCTTGACCGCGAGATCGAAGCGCACCTGGTCGTTGCCCATGCCGGTGCAGCCATGCGCAATCGCGTTCGTGCCCAGTTCGGCCGCCCGCTTCAGCGCGGCGTCGACGATCAGGTAGCGGTCGGACACCAGCAGCGGGTACTGACCCTGGTAGCCCTCGCCAGCCCACACGAACGGCCGGACGAAGCCGTCCCAGATCGCCGGGCCGCCATCCACGGTGACGTGGCTGGCCACGCCCAGGTCGGCGGCGCGCTGTTCGATGTAGGCGCGTTCTTCGGCATCCACGCCGCCGGTGTCGGCGAACACGGTGTGGACGTTCCAGCCGCGCTCCTTGAGGTAGGGCACGCAGAAGCTGGTGTCGAGGCCGCCGGAGAAGGCAAGGACGATGTCTTTGGACTGGTTCATGGGGGCGTGTTCTGTTCGGGAATCGGAGGGGTTACTGCTGCATCAGCGCGGCCATGATGGCCTTCTGCACGTGCAGGCGGTTCTCGGCTTCGTCGATGGCGATGCACTGCGGCGAATCCATCACGCCGTCGGTGGCCTTCACGTTGCGGCGCAATGGCAGGCAGTGGCTGAAGACGCCATTGTTGGTCAGCGCCATCTTCCGCTCGTCGACGATGAAGTGCTTGTACTGGTCGCGGATCGGCTTCTCGGGTTCCCAGTTGCCGAAGAACGGCAGCGCGCCCCAGCTCTTGGCGTACACCACGTCGGCGCCGGCATAGGCGCTGTCGATGTCGTGGCTGACCTGCAGCGAACCGCCGCTTTCGGCCACGTTGTGCTCGGCCCAGCCCATGTAGCGCTCGTCCAGCACATAGTCCGGCGTGGGACACAGCAGGGTCACGTCCATGCCCATGCGGGTGGCGATGGTCAGCGCCGAGTTGGCCACCGCGGTGTTGAGCGGCTTGGGGTGATAGGTCCACGTGAGCACGTACTTCTTGCCGCGCAGGTCGGACGTGCCGAAGTGCTGCTGCAGCGCGAGCGCATGCGCGAGTTCCTGGCAGGGATGGGTGATCGTCTCCATGTTGATCACCGGCACCGGCGAATACTTCGCGAACGACTTCAGAACGATGTCCTCGCGGTCGTAGGCCCAGTCGACGAACTTCGGGAAGGCGCGCACGCCGATCAGGTCCACGTAACGCCCCAGTACCTTAGCCACCTCGGCAATGTGCTCCTCGGTGTCGCCATCCATCACCGTGCCCAGGTTGAACTCGATCGGCCACGCATCCTTGCCCGGCTGCAGCACCACGGCGTGGCCACCCAACTGGAAAGCACCCAGTTCGAAGCTGGTGCGGGTGCGCATGGACGGGTTGAAGAACACGAGCGCGATGGACTTGCCCTTCAGCGCGTCGCCCAGCTTGTTCTGCTTGTAGAGGGCGGCCTGCGTGAGCAACGCGTCGAGGTCGCTGCGGCTCCAGTCCTGCGTGTTCAAGAAGTGCTTCATTACGGCATCCTGGTGTCGGGAATGTGGCAAAACGGGCTTCAGAAACGAAAAAACCCAGCCTCTGGCTGGGTTCCGGTGAACAAGCGACGACGTCCGGGGTACCCAGCTAGATGCAGGATTCCGGTCGACGCGCACGCGACGTCATGCTCGAGGCCTGGGAGGCCGCGCTGGCTGCATGGGCGTGTGCGTTCATCTTCATGGGCGCGAATGCTCGCATGTGCTGCGGCGCAGCGCAAGGACGTATTCGGTTGCGCATGCAACCGTGCAGGAACTCAGGGACCGCTTGCCGTGGGCTGCGACGGCGCCAGGTAGGGGGCGACGGAAATGCGGATGCGCAGGCGGTTGCCGGGATCCTCAGCCAGCCGCGAGCGGTACTTCACGCCCTTGTAGATGTAGTCGACGTCGTACGCGATGGGGCGCTGGAACTCGCGCTCGATGGGCACGACGCGACAATTGACCTTCACGGTGGGCAGGGTGACCGGCGGTGCTTGCTCGGGCTCGTCGTCCCCCCCGAACCAGCCCCGCACCGAACTGACCATGCGGCTCCACCGGCTTTCATCTTTCTCGGGCGCGGCTGTCTCGGGCCTGGCAGCGGGGGCTTCGTCGCACCGCTGTTCCGTGCGGGTGGCCCGCAGCGTCTGATACACCGGTTCGACCCCCAGCACCTGTGCATAGTCGAGGCGGACGTTCTCCGCCGGGACCACCCGTTCCTGCGCCACGGCGGGCGCGGCAAGCAGGCAACAGGAAAAGAGGAGCGTGGCGCGGAGGCGGTGCATGGGACCTGCATGAAGATTCCAGGGGCCCCAGTGTAGGGATCGCGCCTTGAGTGGGGCTGAACATCGGCCGCAGGAAGCGCCACCAGGCCCTCGCGCGTGGTGCAGGCGGTAGAATTCCCCCGCTCTCCCCTGCCCTGTCGCCATGACCCTGCGCCTGCACAACAACCTCACCCGCCGGGTCGAGGACTTCCAACCGCTCGGCCCCGTTCCCACGATGTACGTCTGCGGGCCCACCGTCTACAACTACGTCCACATCGGCAACGCCCGCGGGCCGGTCGTCTTCGGCGTGCTGGCGGCACTCCTGCGGCGCCGTTTCGGCCAGTTGCGCTATGCACGCAACATCACCGACGTGGACGACAAGATCAACGCCGCCGCCAAGGCGCTGGGCGTGGCGATCTCCGCCATCACCGACCGTTACGCCGCCGCCTACCGGGAGGACATGGCCGGGCTGGGCGTGACCGGCGAATTCGCCCCGGACATCGAACCCGCGGCCACCGATCACATCGGCCACATCATCGCGATGATCGAGCAGTTGATCGCCGGTGGGCACGCCTATGCCGCCGAGGGCCACGTGCTGTTCGCGGTGGGCAGCTTCGAGGACTACGGCAAGCTCTCGCGCCGCGACCCGGAGGAGATGCTGGCCGGCGCACGCGTGGAAGTCGCGCCGTACAAGCGCGACCCGGGCGATTTCGTACTGTGGAAGCCGTCCACGCCGGACCTGCCGGGCTGGGAGTCGCCCTGGGGCGTCGGCCGGCCGGGCTGGCATATCGAATGCTCGGCGATGGCCGCCGCCCACCTGGGCGAGACCATCGATATCCACGCCGGCGGTGTGGACCTGCAGTTCCCGCACCACGAAAACGAAGTGGCGCAGAGCGAGTGCGCGCACAAGCACGCAGACGGTTCGCACAAGACGTTCGCGCGCTTCTGGCTGCACAACGGCATGCTCAACTTCGGCGGCGCCAAGATGAGCAAGTCGCTGGGCAACATCGAAAAGGTCCATGACCTGCTGCAGCAGCACCCGCCGGAAGCACTGCGGTACGCATTGCTGTCGGCGCACTACCGGCAGCCGCTGGATTGGTCCGAGGCGCTGGTGGAGCAGTCGAAGAACACGCTGGACCGGCTGTACGGAACGCTGCGGGATCTGGTCCACGTCGATGCCGTTGCGGTGACGCCGCAGGTCATCGAGGACGCACTGGACGATGACCTCAATACACCACTCGCGCTCGCCGAGATTGCACGGATCGCTTCAGAAGCTCGCCGTCACTTGGAACTTGTCAGCCAAGTCAACAGAGTCCGGATCGGAATTACCCCTGACCGACGGATCTCGGATGCTGACGTGGAAGCTCACGCTACGCTCTTGAAGTTCATAGGGATTGGCTTGCCAGAGGGCAGCAGTAAAGGGATGCTGGAAGCCGCCGCGTTGGTACAGATGCTTGATAGCTGGATTAGCGAAAACGCCGCGCCTCAAAAGTTGGGCCAACTGAAAGCCGAACTGCTCGGCGCCGGCCACGTCCTGGGCCTGCTGCAGCAGGATCCTGCCGAGTGGTTTGCCCGTGGCACCTCGTCAGACGACGATGCCCGTATCCAGGCATTGATCGACGAGCGTACGGCAGCGAAGAAGTCCCGCGACTTCGCCCGCTCCGATGCGATCCGTGACGAGCTGGCAGCCGAAGGCATCCTGCTCGAAGACACGCCGCAGGGCGTGCGCTGGAAGCGGGCGTGAGCCGATCTTTCCTTCTCCCGTCGGGAGAAGGTGGCGCGAAGCGCCGGATGAGGGTGCGGCAACATCAGGATGCCGGCACCACAAGGACTCCGCCGTACCCTCACCCCAACCCCTCTCCCGACGGTAGAGGGGCTTCTGAACCAGACTCGCTCACCTCATGACCGATACGATCTTCCCGCTCGAACCTACCGCCGCCGAGGCGCAGGCCGCCATCAAGGATGAATTCGCCTTCTTCAGCGACTGGTCCGAACGCTATCAGTACCTCATCGACCTGGGCCGCAAGCTGCCCGCCTTTCCCGAGGAGTGGAAGCGCGAGGAGCATCGCCTGCTCGGCTGCCAGTCGATGGTCTGGATCGTGCCCGAGGGCGATGCCGCGAAACTGGATTTCCATGCCATCAGCGACTCGGCGATCGTTTCGGGGCTGATCTTCCTCGCCCTGCGTGTCTATGCGGGACGGCCTGCCTCGGAGATCCTGGCCACCTCGCCCGACTACATCGCCGACATCGGCCTGGCGAAGCATCTCTCCCCCACCCGCAGCAACGGCCTGGCGTCATTGCTGGCCTTCATCCGCGAGACGGCCGCGAACGCGAAGTGAGCGGAAACGGCAAGCCCTCTGCGTTCTCGCTGCTCCGCAATCGCGGGTACGCGGCGGTGCTGGCGTACCGCATCTGTGCGCTGCTGTCGTACCAGATCGTCGCGGTCACGGTGGGTTGGCATATCTACGAGCTGACCCGGGATCCGTTCTCACTCGGCCTCGTGGGCCTGGCGGAAGTGCTGCCGTTCTTCTGCGTGGCGCCGTTCGCCGGGTATCTGGTCGATCACCTGCCTCGACGGCCGGTGGGGATGATCGCGTGCGGTGCGCTGGCGACGACCGCCGTGATCCTGGTGGCGGTGTCCGCGGGCTGGCTGCCGTTCGAGGGCACGTGGCCGATCTATGCGGCCATCGCGCTGACCGGCATGGCGCGTTCCTTCCTGAGTCCGGTCTACAACGCGCTGTTCGCCAAGGTCCTGCCACGCGAAGACTTCGTGCGTGCCGCCGGCCTGGGCAGCGTGATCTTCCAGGCCGCGCTGGTGACGGGCCCTGCACTGGGTGGCCTGCTGGTGGGCTTCGGCGGTAAGACGCTGTCGTATGCGATGGCCGTCGTATTCGCGCTGATGGCGGCGACGGTACTCGCACGGCTTCGCGTGGAGGAGCCCGGACCGCCGGCAGTCAGCCTGCCGGTGTTCGCCAGCATTGCGCAGGGCGCGCGCTTCGTCTGGAACAATCAGATCATGCTGGGCGCGATGGCGCTGGACATGTTCTCGGTGCTGCTGGGGGGCGTGGTGGCGATGCTGCCCGCCTTCATCCACGACATCCTGCATTACGGACCCGAGGGCCTCGGCATCCTGCGTGCGATGCCGGCGGCGGGTTCGGTCTGCGTGGGCCTGTGGCTTGCCCGCCATCCCCTTCAGAAGCACGCCGGGCGCGTACTGCTGTTCGCCGTGGCCGGCTTCGGCCTGGCGGTCATCGCATTCGGCCTGTCGCGCAGTTTCTGGCTGTCGGCGGCGATCCTGCTGTTCTACGGCATGTGCGACGGGGTGTCGGTGGTGGTGCGCTCGACCATCCTGCAGTTGTCGACGCCGGACGAGATGCGCGGGCGCGTCTCGTCGATCAATGGCATCTTCGTCAGTTCGTCGAACGAACTGGGCGCGTTCTATGCCGGCACGATGGCGAAACTGCTGGGGCTGGTGCCGGCGGTGATCCTGGGCGGGTTCGCGATCCTCTCGGTGGCCGGCTTCACCGCCTGGAAGGCGCCGCGGCTGCGCCGACTGGACCTGCGCGAACTGCAGTAGCCCGGTGCTTGGCCCGGAATGAAAAAGCCCCGCCGGAGCGGGGCTTTTTCATTTCGCGGATGCAGGGAACTCAGTCACCCTGCTGCTTCTGCAGGTGTTCCCAGCGCTCCTGGGCATCGATGGTGCGCTCGGCGGTCAGGCGGGCTTCGAGGCGGTCGAGGCCGATCTCTTCGCCGGTATCGACGCAGTAGCCGTAATCGCCGCCTTCCAGGCGCTTCAGCGTGCTGTCGATCTTGCCGATCAGCTTGCGATAGCGGTCGCGGGTACGCAGTTCCAGCGAGTTCTCGGTCTCGCGGGTCGCACGCTCGGCTTCGTCGCCGATGTCGCGGACTTCGTCCTTGAGGTTCTCGATGGTCTGCTTGGATTCCTCGACCAGGTCGGCACGCCACTGCAGCAGCCGCTGGCGGAAATACTCCAGCTGCAGCGTGCTCATGTACTCCTCGTCGGGCGAGGGCTTGTAGCCGGCCGGCACGATCGGTCGACCGGTGGCTTCATCGGTCTTGTAGGGCACTTCTTTCACCTTGCCGCGCACGACCGGCGCCGCAGGCCGAGCGGCGACGGCCACCGCTACCTTGCCCACGGGGCGGGCAACGGGCGGACGAGGCGTCACGGGGGTTTCGGCGGGGGTAGAGGCTTTGGCGTTCTTGGTATTCGGTTTCGGGACTGGCACAGGCTTCGGGGGGGACGGAACCTTGGCGGCGGGCGCCGGGGCCGGGGCAGCCGCCTTGGGGGCGGATGCAGGCACGGGAGTCTTGGTCGCAGCCGCGGTGGGGGCGGACTTTGCCGGAGCCGGCGTTGCGGCGGGCTTCGGTGCGGATTTGGGAGCGGGCTTCGCGGCCTTCGCCGGAGTCTTTGCCGGTGCCGCCTTGGCGACGGGCGCCTTGGTGGCCGGCGCGGGCGCGGGCTTCTTGGCGACTGCGGGTTTGGTCGCCTTGGCCACCGCCTTCTTGACCGGCGCCGCCTGCTTGGCCACCGGCTTGGCGGCCGGCTTCTTCGCCGGTGCCGCCTTCTTGGCCGGCACGGCCTTCTTGGCAGCCGGCTTCTTGGCGACGGGCTTGGGGGCCGCTTTCTTCGCTACCGGCTTGGCGGCCGGTTTCTTGGCGACAGCCTTCTTCACGACAGGCTTCTTGGCGACGGTCTGAGCGGGTTTCTTGGCGGCCTTGGCGGCCTTCTTCGCAGGTTTCTTTGCAGCCACGAACAGCGCTTCCTTGTTCTTCCCGAGCATCGGGAAAGCGCGCTTTTATAGCCTACCCGGCGGGCAGCGGCAACCCGACGCGGTATCATCGGGCCATGCTCGCCCGCCTGCTCATCCTGCTGCTGAAGGGCTACAAGCGCTTCATCAGTCCTATGCTAGGACCGCGTTGCCGCTTCGTGCCGTCCTGCTCCGAGTACGCCATTGAGGCGATCGGCCGGTTCGGTCCGCTGCAGGGCGGCTGGCTGGCGGTGCGGCGGATCGGGCGCTGCCATCCCCTGCATCCCGGCGGCCACGACCCGGTCCCCCCGCGCACCGGCGCCTCCCCTCCCCATTCCTGTACAGGACACCACTGATGCCCGCTACCGTCATCGTCAACGCCCGTCTGGTCAATGAAGGCCGCGTCACCGAGGGTGACCTGCGCATCGAGAACGGGCGTATCGCCCGCATCGCCGCCGAAATACGGCCCCAGGGCGACGACACGGTGATCGACGCCGCCGGGCGCCTGCTGCTGCCGGGGATGATCGACGATCAGGTGCATTTCCGCGAGCCCGGCATGCCGCACAAGGGCGACATGGCGACCGAATCCGCGGCAGCCGTCGCCGGCGGCCTGACCACGTTCATGGACATGCCCAACACCAGCCCGCCGACGCTGGACGCGGCCGCGCTGGAGGACAAGTACCAGCGGGCCAAGGGCCGGGCCTGGGGCAACTACGGCTTCTACATGGGCGCCAGCAACGACAACCTGGAGGCGATCCGCACGCTGGACCCGAAGACCGCGCCGGGCATCAAGGTGTTCATGGGCGCCTCCACCGGCAACATGCTGGTCGACAATCCTGACACGCTGGACGCGATCTTCCGCGAAGCACCCACGCCGATCATCACGCACTGCGAAGACACGCCCATGATCGACGCCAACCTGGCGGCGTTCCAGGCCAGGTACGGCGATGCGCTCAGTGCCGAACACCACCCGGACATCCGCAGCCGCGAGGCCTGCATCAAGTCCACGCGGCTGGCGATGTCGCTGGCGCGCAAGCACGGCACCCGCCTGCACGTGCTGCACATCTCCACCGCTGATGAGCTGGCGCTGTTCACGCCGGGACCGCTGGTGCATCCGGACGGTGCGCGCAAGCGCATCACCGCGGAAACCTGCATCCACTTCCTGCGCTTCGACCGCGCCGATTACGCGGCGCTGGGCAACCTGATCAAGTGCAATCCCGCCATCAAGGACACCAGTGACCGCGAAGCGCTGATCAAGGCGCTGGTGGAGGACGTGATCGATGTGCTCGCCACCGACCACGCCCCGCATACGCTGGAAGAAAAGGAAAAGCCCTATGTACAGGCGCCCTCCGGCCTGCCGCTGGTGCAGTACGCGCTGGTGGCCGCGCTGGAACTGGTGCATGAGAAGCGCATGGACGTCGCCCGCGTGGTACAGAAGTTCGCGCACGCCCCCGCGCAGCTGTTCGACGTGAAGGAGCGCGGCTACCTGCGCGAAGGCTACTTCGCCGACCTCGTGCTGATCGACGACGAACCTTTCACCGTGAAGCGCGAAGACGTGCTGTCCAAGGTCGGCTGGTCGCCGTTCGAAGGCCGCACGTTCCGCTCGCGCATCGGCGCTACCTGGGTCAACGGGCGCATGGTCTGGAATGGAGAACACCTGGTCGGCACGCCCAACGGCCAGCGGCTGGAGTTCGCGCGTTGAAGTTGGCGGCAGCGGCGCTACTCGCCGCGGTCTGTGCAGGCTGGATTCCCCTCGTAGGCGCCCAGGAAAGCGCGTCCGTGGCGCCCGTCCCGCAGGAGGAGCGCGTCGTGTTCCCGGCGAGCGTGTCGCAGGGCGCGCTGGTGTTCGGCAAAGTGCCGCCGGGAAGCGAGGTGCGCTTTCGCGAACGCCTGTTGCGCACCACCGACTACGGCACTGTCGTGTTCGGCGTGGGGCGCGACGAAGCGGGCCCACTGAGCGTCGCCGTCACGACACCCTCCGGCCGCACGCAAGCCGTCGAGATCGCGGTAACGCCACGCGACTGGCCGGTCGAGCGCGTCAACGGCGTGCCGCCGAAGACCGTCAATCCGCCCCCGGAGATCGCCGCGCGCATCCAGCGCGAGCAGGCCCTGGTCACCGCCGCGCGCGACCGCGACGACGCGCGTGCGGATTTCGCGCTGCCGTTCCAGTGGCCCGTGCAGGGCCGCATCAGCGGTCGCTTCGGCAACGCCCGCGTCTACAACGGCCAGCCCGGCGCCGGCCACTCCGGCATGGACATCGCGGCGCCGACCGGCACGCCGGTCAAGGCACCCGCCGCCGGCATCGTGACGTTCGCATCACCCGACCTCTATCTCACGGGCGGCACTGTGTTGCTCGACCATGGACACGGCGTAAGCTCGAACTTCCTCCACCTGTCGCGCATCGACGTGAACGTCGGCGACCGGATCGAAGCCGGACAGGTCATCGGAGCCGTCGGTGCGACCGGGCGCGCCACGGGGCCGCATCTGCACTGGGGGATGAGCTGGTTCGACGTGAGAATCGATCCACTGCTGGTGCTAGAACGCGGGAAGTAGACACCTGTTGTTCGCCCCATCGGCGCGCTGCGGCGCGTTGATGGTCCATGACGCTTCTGGTTCCGGTGGGCGCGGTTCGACGTGCGCATCGATCCACTGCTGGTGCTCGAACGCAGGAAGTAGGCACCTGTTGTTCGCCCCATGGGCGCGCTGCGGCGCGTTGATGGTTCATGACGCTTCTGGTTCCGGTGGGCGCGGTTCCACGTGCGCATCGATCCACTGCTGGTGCTCGAACGCGGGAAGTAGGCACCCGTTGTTCGCCCCATCGGCGCGCTGCGGCGCGTTGATGGTCCATGACGCTTCTGGTTCCGGTGGGCGCGGTTCGACGTGCGCATCGATCCACTACTGGTGCTCGAACGCGGGAAGTAGGCACCCGTTGTTCGCCCCATCGGCGCGCTGCGGCGCGTTGATGGTCCATGACGCTTCTGGTTCCGGTCGGCGCGGTTCGCCGTGCGCATCAACCCACTGCTGGTGCTCGAAGGCGGGAAGTGACCCAGCCTGCCGTTGTGGTTGCGATGTAAGTCGCGAAGCGTTGCTTTGAGAGCGATCGCGACTTACGTCGCTCCCACATCCGGCAACCGAGGCCTCAGTCGTTGCTGCCGCTGACCCGGGCGACCGCGTCGTGCGGGTGCAGGCTTTCGTAGTGCGCGACGGTGGCGTCGTAGCGGGCGATGCGCGCATCGCCGGCAAGCACCGACGCGACTCGACGGGCTGCGTCTTCGCAGAACATCAGATTCTCTGCGTTGAGGCGGGCGAACGCCTGTTCGTCCACGCGCTTGACGGCCGTCTGGACCGGCGTCGCCAGCGCGGCTTCGAGCGCATCGACCAAGGCCACCAATGGGAGTTCATCGAACTGCGGACGCAGCTCGACGCGCACGCTGGCGCGACTGCGCTGCGCATGCGGCGTGGCGGCCAGCCCTCGCTCGGAGGCGAGCCAGTCATGCACCACGTTGACCGACAGCGGGTGCGCCGCGGCGAAGTCCTCGGTGAACCGCTCGGCGTTGGCCTGGCGGGACAGCGCGGCCGACGCCGGGCAGGTGCTCGAATACTCCACGGAGAACGCCAGTGCCAGGATCAGGTGGCCGTCGGCGAGCGTGGCCTCGATCTCGACCGGATAACGCTTCCAGCCGGCGTAGTCGCTTTCCAGCGCCTTCCGCTGCAGCAGTGCTTCGTAGCGGATGCGCAGGCGCGCCTGGGTGGCCAGGCCGGCCTGGGAGTCGACACTGGTCTGCAGCAGATGGCGCAGGCCGGCCGGGGTGATGGCTTCACGCGCCAGGCCATCCTGGAGTTCCAGGTACAGCCGGGACATGTGGATGCCCCGTGCATCAGCATTGGCCAGGTTCACCGACAGGTCGATGCTCGCCGCCACCTGCAGCTGACCGCCCTGCCCGTCCGGAATGCGGACCGGCAGCGCGATGTTATCCATGCCCACCCAGTCCAGCGGACGCGCCAGCGGCACGCGCTGGTGGGCGACGTCGGGAAGGTCGGCGCGGGGCGCCAGGGGGAGCGAGGAAGTCATCATCGTGCACGGGGGAGTGATGGCGCGCATTGTACCCCCTGCCCCGAATCACCAGATGAAACAGTCCGTTACGACGCCTTTCGCAGGCTATCGCGACGATAGGCAGCGTGTTCAGCCGCCACGCGCGGCGCGCCAGCCGGTGAACAACAGCGCGGCCTGTGATGGCAGCGGCGCAGGTTCGCCCCTGCGCGCGAAACGGAGAAGCCGCCCATGCACATAGGCGGACAGCAGGCGACGCTCGCGCGCACCGTCGCGCGGGGACCAGGCTTCGAGCAACGCGGTGGCCCAGGCCCTGAGCTGGCCCGCTTCATCCGCGCCTTGCCGCAGGCTCACCGGCACGGCTGCGCCGCCGACCTCCATCAAGCGGGCAGCCAGCATCTCCGCAACGATCGCCTGCGAGGCGGGCATGCGTCCCAGCACTCCGTCCTCCACGGCGGCAACCGCTTCGCCGTAGCGCGACAACGCGGCGAAGCCCGCCTCGCGATCCCGCGCTACCGCGCGCGCTTCTGCAAGCGTGGGCAACGCATCGGCAAGCCGCGCCCAGTCGGCGCGCACCGGTTCGAGACGACGGCCGAGCGGATGTCGCGAACGTTGCGAGGCCCAGCCACGCAGTTCCTCGCCCCACCAGGCCAGCTTGGCGTCCGCCGGCAGGGGGTCGCCAGCGATGTTCAGGATGTCCTCGAACTCCTGCAGCAGCGCGAACCAGGCCACCACGATGTCGCGTCGCGCGGGCGCAACGAATACTTCGGCGACCGACCATTCCGGCCATCGGGCGCGCCATTTGTCCAGGAAGCTGTCGAGGGCGGCGGAATCGGACATGCAGTGGAACTCTGTAGGAGCGACGTCAGTCGCGACCGTGAGGCTGGCGCGCATAGGCGTCTGGATGCAATACGTTCTCTATTCGCGACTGAAACAATCGAGGACTGCAACCGTGCGGTCGCGACTCACGTCGATCCTACAACAGCCGGGTCGAGGGCCAGGCCGACGGTGCGATGAGGGCCTCGGGCGACTCGACCATGACATCCGCTTGCCACTGCGCAGGCTCCTCATGCGCCTGCCGGTATCCCCACAATGCCGCGATGGACGGCATGCCGGCGGCACGCGCCGACTGGATGTCGCGCTCGTCGTCGCCCACGTACACGCAGTCGGCGATGGCGGTGCCGATGCGCTCGGCGGCGACCTGCAACGGCAGTGGATGCGGCTTCTTTTCGGCCAGCGTGTCGCCGCCGATCAGCACAGCGCATCGCGTTTCCCAGCCCAACTGCGGCAGGATGTCGCGCGCAAGATACTCCGGCTTGTTGGTCACGACGCCCCACGTGCTGCCCGCCGCTTCCAGCGCATCGAGCATCTCGGCGACACCGTCGAAGAGCACGCTGTGACGGCCGAGTTCTTCCTGGTAGATCGCCAGGAATTCCGGCACCAGCGCTTCGCGGGGCGCCTTCTCCATGTCCGGGAACGCCGCGGCCAGCATCGCGCGTGCACCCTTCGATACGTGCGGACGCAGGGCCGACAGGGCCATCGCGCCGATGCCGCGCGATGCACGCATGCGGTTGGCGGTGGCCAGCATGTCCGGCGCGCTGTCGAGCAACGTGCCGTCCAGGTCGAACAGCGCCGCGCGCGGGAAACCGGTCATCGTCACGGCTTCACCGCGCTGGCGAGATAGTTGACGTCAGTGCGCGAGGCCAGCCGCGCCCGCTGGCGCCAGGGCTCGTAGGCCAACCCGGTGACGTCCTGCAACTGGAAGCCCGCCTCGCGCAGCCAGGCGGCCAGCTCCGATGGCTTGATGAATTCCTTGTAATGGTGCGTACCCTTCGGCAGCAGGCGCGCGACGTACTCTGCGCCCACGATCGCCAAGGCGAATGCGGCCGGCGTGCGGTTCAGCGTGGACAGGAAGAGGTGGCCGCCCGGCTTCAGCAGCGCATGGCACGCGCGGATGATCGCCGCAGGATCCGGCACGTGTTCCAGCATCTCCATGCAGGTGACCACGTCGAACGTCCCGGGCCGTTCCTCGGCCAGCGACTCGACCGAACGCAACTGGTAATCGACCTGCAGGCCGGACTCGAGCTTGTGCAGCCGCCCTACCTTCACTAGTTCCGGGGCGAGGTCGATCGCGGTGACGTGAGCACCCTCGCGGGCGAGCGCCTCGCTGAGAAGACCGCCGCCGCAGCCGACGTCCAGCGCGGTGGCACCCGGCAGGCGGGCGCGTTCGCGGACATACTGCAGGCGGACGGGATTGAGTGCGTGCAGCGCCTTCTGGGGACCATCCGGATCCCACCAGCGATTGGCGAGCGCGCCGAACTTGTCGAGTTCGGCCTGGCTGAAGTTATCGTCGCGGGGCGCAGTCGAGGTCGTCATGGCGCCATTGTAAGACGACGCCGGCCATGGCGCCGTCACGCATCGCTCAGGACAGACGGATGCCGGCGATCCGCTCGCGCCACTGCCGCGCATTGGCGATGACGCCGTCGATGTCGATATCCACCAGCACGCGCTGCCGCAGCTTCGGCCGGCCCGCGATCCAGACGTCGCTGACCTGCTGCCGTCCGGTCGCATAGATCAGCTGCGACACCACGTGGTGCAGCGGCTGGGTCTCCAGCGCCGACAGGTCGACGCAGACCAGGTCGGCCTGCTTGCCGGGTTCGATCGAGCCGATGCGGTCGTCGAAGCCGATCGCCTTGGCACCGCCCAGCGTGGCCGCGCGCAGCGCGCTGAACGCATCCAGCGCGGCCGCATCCTGGGCCACCGCCTTGGCCAGCAACGCCGCCGTACGGGTTTCGCTGAACATGTCCAAGTCGTTGTTGCTGGCGCAGCCGTCGGTACCGACCGCCAGCGTCACGCCAGCGCGCTCCAGCGCGCAGGCGGGGCAGAAGCCCGAGGCGAGCTTGAGGTTGGATTCGGGGCAATGCACCACGCTGACGCCGCGTTCGGCGCAGAGATGGATCTCGGCCTCGGTCAGCTGGGTCATGTGGATGGCGATCAGCCGGTCGTTGACCAGGCCCAGCCGGTCCAGGCGCGCGATCGGGCGCTGGCCGTGCTTCTCGATCGACTGCTCCACTTCCTGGGCGGTCTCGTGCAGGTGCAGGTGAACCGGCACGTCGAGCTGGTCGGACAGCATCCGCACGCGTTCGAAATTGGCGTCGTTGACCGTGTACGGCGCATGCGGAGCGAACGCGGTCGCGATCAGCGCATCGTCGCGCCACTGGTCGTGCACTTCGCCGGCCTTCTCGAAGTACTCATCGTCCGACGCGGCCCAGGCAGTCGGGAAATCGATGACCGGCAGGCCGACACGTGCACGGAAGCCGTAGCGCTTGTAGGTCGCCGCCTGTACGTCGGGGAAGAAGTAGTTCTCGTTGACGCAGGTGGTACCGCCGCGGAGCATTTCGGCGATGGCCAGGGTGATGCCGTCGGCCACGAAGTCCGGGCCGATCACCGCCCCCTCGATGGGCCAGATGTGCTGCTGCAGCCAGACCTTCAACGGCAGGTCGTCGGCCACGCCGCGCAGCAGCGTCATCGGGTTGTGGGTGTGCGCGTTGACCATGCCGGGAATCAGCACCGCGTCCGGACGCGATACCGTCTCACGCGGCGCGAAGCGCGCGCGCGCGTCGGCCACCGGCAGCACGGCGACGATGCGGCCATCGCTCACGGCGACCGCATGGTCTTCCAGCACCGCGCCGTGCGGAACGACCGGCACCACGAAGCCGGCTTCGATCAACAGGTCACAGGCAACGGGCGTACGGTCGTTCATGGGGCCTCGGCTCAGAATCCCAGCGTATAGGTCAGGCCAATGGCGCCGGCCCCGAACAGCAGCCAGCACAGCAGCATCAGCGCCAGTGCGCGGCCGTAGCCCAGGCGCGGCACGGCGGGAAACAGGTGCGCCAGGCTGGCGTTCCAGCACAGCATCACGCCCAGGCCGGCGAGCAGTACGCCGACGGCCCAGACGCCGAGGTACAGCGCGAGCTGTCCCATCACTTGACGCGGCTGACGTATTCGCCGGTACGGGTGTCGACCTTGATCACTTCTTCCTGGCCGACGAACAGCGGGACGCGCACGACGGCGCCGGTTTCCAGCGTGGCCGGCTTGCCGCCGGTACCCGCGGTGTCGCCCTTCACGCCCGGGTCGGTCTCGGTGATCTGCAGCTCGACGAAGTTCGGCGGGGTCACCTGGATCGGGTTGCCGTTCCACAGGGTGACCACGCAGTCTTCCTCGCCCTTCAGCCACTTCTCGGCGCCGCCCATGCCGGCCTTGTCGGCCTGCACCTGCTCGAAGGTCTCCTGCTGCATGAAGTGCCAGTACTCGCCATCGGTGTACAGGTACTGCATGTCGGTATCCACCACGTCCGCCGCTTCGACCGAGTCGGTGCTCTTCATGGTGATTTCCTGCACGCGGCCGCTCTTGATCAGGCGGTACTTCACGCGGGTGAAGGCCTGGCCCTTGCCCGGCTTGACGTACTCGGTATCGGTGATGATCGCCGGGTCGTTGTTGATCAGGATCTTCATCCCGTTCTTGACGTCGTTCATGCCGTAACTGGCCATGCTGCTGCTCCTGGAGGTAAGGCGTACCCGCCGCGCGAGGCGGCCGGCCGGATAGAATGCGGGGACCCGCCGGACCCGGCGGGTGCTTGTTTTCAGACCCGACATGATAACCGCAGCCCCCGACCCCCGACAGCCCGCTGCCCGGCCGGCCCTCCGCTGGCAACAGGCCTGGCGCGATGCCGTGCGCGATCCCCGTGAACTACTGGCATTGCTGGGGCTGGAGTCGCTGGCGGATCGCGTGTCCGACCAGGCCGCATCGCAGTTCGCCCTGCGCGTGCCACGCGGCTTCGTGGCTCGCATGCGCGCTGGCGATCCGCACGATCCGCTGCTTCGCCAGGTGCTGCCCCTGGACGACGAGATGCGCCCCGCATCCGGCTACGGGCTGGATGCCGTCGGCGACGGCGCCGCACGCACCGGGAACGGCGTGATCCAGAAATATCGCGGCCGCGCCCTGCTGGTGGCGACCGGCAGTTGCGCCATCAACTGCCGCTACTGTTTCCGCCGCCACTTCCCTTACGCCGAGGAAACCGCCGCACGCGACGGCTGGCGCGAAGCCGTGGACGTGATCCGCCGCGACGACAGCATCGAGGAAGTGCTGCTGTCGGGTGGCGACCCGCTGTCCCTGTCGGACGCGAAGCTCGCCGAGCTGACGGACGCCCTGGCCGGCATTCCGCACCTGCGCCGGCTGCGCCTGCACAGCCGCCTGCCGGTCGTGCTGCCCGAGCGCATCGACGAGGGCCTGCTGGCTTGGCTGGGCCGCCTGCCCTGGCCGCTGACGCTGGTGATCCATGCCAACCACGCCAACGAGTTCGACGGTGCGGTTGACGCCGCGCTGCGCCGCCTGCGCGATGCCGGCGTTCACCTGCTCAACCAGGCGGTGCTGCTGCGGGGGGTGAACGACGACGTCGACGCGCTGGCCGCCCTGAGCGAACGCGGCTTCGCCGCGGGGGTGCTGCCGTATTACCTGCACCAGTTGGACCGGGTGGCCGGCGCCGCCCACTTCGAAGTCGACGACGTGCGCGCGAAGGCGCTGCATGCGGACCTGGCCGCCCGCCTGTCCGGCTACCTGGTGCCGAGGCTGGTGCGGGAAATTGCCGGGGACACGGGCAAGCGACCGCTGTGAGGCGCCCTCGCCGGGCCGTGTTCGCATCTGCGACGGCTGCATTGGACTCACCTGCCGCGTTCAGGTATTAAACGCGCACCCCTCGCGGACACGCTGCATGCAGATCGGCAAAGACACCACGCTACGACTGACCCTGGTGGACGACAGCGCGGAGGACGCGGAAGCCATCGTCTCCACGCTGCGCAACGGCGGTATCGCCGTGCGCCCGCTGCGACCGCTGGACGCCGGCGAACTGGGGCAGATGGTGGCCGGCCAGCCGATGGACCTGCTGCTGGCGTCCCGCAGTGCCAAGGGCATTCCCCTAGCGACCGTGCTGGCCCAGGTCGACGCCAGCGGCAAGGACATCCCCGTGATCGTGCTGGCCGATGCGATCAGCGAAGCCGACCTGCTCGCCGACCAGGCGGCCGGCGCACGCGCCATCGCCTTGCGGGGGCGTGCGGAGCATGTGCTGACGGTACTGCGCCGCGAGTGGGCCGACCTGGATGCGCGGCGCTCGCAGCGCCGGCTGGAAAGCCAGATGCGCGAAACCGAGCGCCGGTGCGATGCACTGATCTCGTCCTCGCGCGACCCCATCGCCTACATCCACGAGGGCATGCACATCCGTGCCAACGACGCCTACCTGGAGATGTTCGGCTTCGAATCGTTCGAGGATGTGGAAGGCCTGTCGCTGCTTGACCTGGTCGGTCCGCAGTACGTCAACGACTTCAAGGCGCTGCTGAAGAAGCTCAGCAAGGGCGAACCGCCTCCGCCGCGCTTCGAACTGGAAGCCCGCAGCATCGACGGCGACAGCTTTCCCGCCACGCTGGAGTTCGCCACCGCGACCTACGAGGGCGAGGCCTGCGTGCAGGTGATCTTCCGCCGCCGCGAGGAGTTCGACCCCGAGCTGGCCCGCGAGGTCGAAGACCTGCGGCAGCGCGACATGGTCACCGGCCTGCTCAACCGCCCCACTTTCCTGCGCGAGCTGGAGAACGCCGTGGCCCAGGTGGCGCGCGGCGAAGACCAGTACGCCCTGCTGCTGCTCGAGCCCGACCACTACCAGCGACTGCTGTCCGAGATCGGCATCGACTCGGCCGACGCCCTGGCCGCCGCGCTGGCGGCGCGCCTGTCAGAGAAACTCGACGAAGGCACCCTCGCCGCCCGCTTCGGCGAGCGCACGTTCGCAGTCCTGCTGCGCGGCAACCATGCGCAGACCGCGGCGCTGGCGGAAAGGCTGCGGGCGTCCTATGCCTCGCACGTCTTCAACGTGGGCGAACGCTCGGCGTCGGTGACCGCCAGCATCGGCGGCGTACAGATCGGCGAGAAGATCGCCAGCGTCGGTCCGGTGCTGACCCGCGCCACGGATTGCCTGCAGACCGCCACCAACCTGGGCGGCAACCGCATCGAGATCTTCGACCCCGGCGCCGTCGACCGGGCCGAGGAAGAGCGCGTCCAGAACTGGATCCAGCGCCTGCGCGAAGCCCTGCAGGACGGAAGTTTCCGCCTGCACTACCAACCCGTGGTCAGCCTGCAGGGCGAACCCGGCGAGGTATACGAGGCATTGCTGCGGCTGGAATCCAACGGCGAGGTCGTGCTGCCGCAGTCCTTCATCGGCATCGCCGAAGAAAACGGCCTGCTCGATGCGATCGACCGCTGGGTGGTCAACCGCGCCATCGAAGTCCTGGCCGAACGCAAGCGCGCCGGCCATGACACGCGCCTGGTGGTGAAGGTCAGCCCGGCCTCGTTCGCCGACAACCGCCTGCTCGACCTGATCGCCAGGCAACTCGCCGCGCACGACGTACCGGGCGACCGCCTGTGGCTGCAGACCCCGGAGGCCAAGGTGTTCACGCACCTGCGCCAGGCCCAGGCCTTCCAGTCCGCGGCCGCCAAGCTGGGCTGCCAGGTCGGCCTGGAACATTTCGGTGCGGGCCTGGATTCGTTCCAGTTGCTGTCGCACTTCCAGCCGACCTTCCTCAAGATCGACCGCGTCTTCAGCGAAGACCTGGGCAAGAACACCGAGCACCAGCAGAAGATCCGCGAGATCGCCGAACGCGCGCAGGCGCTGGGGATCCTGACGGTCGCCGAGCATGTGCAGGACGCAGCGACCATGGCGTTCCTGTTCACCGCCAGCCTGGACTACGTGGAAGGCAACTTCCTGGCGGCGCCCGGTCCGGCAATGAATTACGACTTCAGCTGATCGGTCGGCTACCCGTGCACCGCAATCGAAAAACCCGCCTTCCGGCGGGTTTTTCTTTACGTGCGGGCCGGCGGGTATCAGGCCACGGTCGCCTGTTGCGCGCGCAGCGCGGCGATGCGGTCTTCCAGCGGCGGGTGGCTGAGGAACAGCTTCTTCATGCCCTGGCCGATGCCACCGGCAATGCCGAAGGCCTCCACCTGCGCGGGCAGCGTACTCGGGCGCTGCTGCTGCGACAGGCGTTCCAGTGCGGCGATCATCTTCTGGCGGCCTGCCAGCGTCGCACCACCATGGTCGGCGCGGAATTCGCGGCGACGCGAGAACCACATGGCGATCATCGTGGCGAACAGGCCGAACACGACTTCCAGCGCCATCACGATGATGTAGTAGCCGAATCCGCGGCCGCCACCCTCGCGATTGCCGGAGAGGAAGCTGTCGACGATGCCGCCCACCACGCGCGCCAGCACGATGACGAACGTGTTCAGAACGCCCTGCAGCAGCGCCATGGTCACCATGTCGCCGTTGGCGACGTGGGCGACTTCATGGCCCAGCACCGCTTCCGCCTCGTCCTGGTTCATCTGCCGCAGCAGGCCCGTGGACACGGCTACCAGCGCATTGTTTCGGTTGGCGCCGGTAGCGAACGCATTGATCTCGGGGGCGTCGTAGACCGCGACCTCGGGCATGCCGATGCCGGCCGCCTGGGCCTGGCGCTGCACCGTGGCCACCAGCCAGCGCTCGGTATCGTTGCGAGGCTGTTCGATCACCTGCGCACCGGTGGCGCGCTTGGCCATCCATTTCGAGGTCAGCAGGGAAATCAGCGAACCGCCGAAACCGAACACGGCGGCGAACACCAGCAGGCCGCCCATCTGGTTCGGGTTCACACGGAAGAGGGACATGACGATACCCGCGAGCACCAGGACGGCGAAATTGGTGGCGAGGAACAAGGCAACACGCGTGAACACGGTTCGGATCTCCCAGGGTCGTGCAAAAGTGAACGCGGACGCCGCAGAATTGCGGCTGCGGCGTAATGAATTCAAGCGACTTCCTGACTGCCGGTTCAGCTTGCCCTTGCTTCCGACGAATGACCGAGAACGATCCCTCCCTCCGCTATCGCGGCCGCTTCGCGCCATCGCCCACCGGCCGCCTGCATTTCGGCTCCCTGGTCGCCGCCTTGGGCAGTTGGCTCATCGCCCGGCATCACGACGGCGAGTGGCTGGTGCGCGTGGAGGACCTCGATCCGCCACGCGAAGTCGCCGGCGCTGCGCGGCAGCAACTGGCCACGCTGGCGTCGTTCGGCCTTGTCTCGGACCTGCCGGTCGTCTGGCAGAGCGCGCGTCACGACCTGTATGCCGATGCGCTGTCCCGCCTGCTGCGCGACGGCCACGCATTCCCGTGCCCCTGCAGCCGCAGCGATCTCGTCGCCACGGGCGGCATCCATCGCCACTGCATCGCGCCCGGTCCGGGTCGCAGCGCCGCCGTGAGACTGCGCGTACCCGATGGCGCCCGCGTGGTCTTCGAGGACGCGCTGCAGGGAACGTTCGACCAACGCGTCGACCTAGAGGTAGGCGACGTGGTCCTGCGGCGCGCCGATGGCTTCTGGGCCTACCAGTTGGCGGTGGTGGTCGACGATGCCGATCAGGGCATCACGCACATCGTGCGCGGGTCGGACCTGCTCGATTCCACACCCCGGCAGATCCTTCTGCAGCGCGCGCTCGGCCTGACGATGCCGCAGTACCTGCACCTGCCCCTGATCGTCGACGTCGACGGCAACAAACTGTCGAAATCCATGGCATCGCTCCCCGTCGACGACGACGCCCCGCTGCCGGCACTGCGCGCGGCCTGGCAGGCGCTGGGCCAACCGGCGGCCGTGCTCGACGGCCTGTCGAACGTTGCGTCGGTACTGCACGCCGCACATCGCGAATTCCGCCCGGATCGTCTTCCAAAAGTGATATCACTGACGTTCGCTGCAGCGCACAACAATCCTGTCGCAGGCGCTGTCTAGAATCGGGTGGCCGTCGGCTTGCGGCGGTCCAAGGAGAGTCCCCACATGACATCGCGCGTCGCCCTGGTCACCGGTGGCACCGGAGGTATCGGTACCGCCATCTGCAAGAAGCTGGCCGACATGGGCCACAAGGTCGCCACCAATTACCGCAACGAAGAGAAGGCGCGCGCGTGGCAGGCGCAGATGAAGGCCGAGGGCTATGACATCGCGCTGGTCAAGGGCGATGTGACTTCGCCGGACGAAGCGCAGGCGATGGTGAAGGAAGTCGAACAGACGCTCGGCCCGGTCGACGTGCTGATCAACAACGCAGGCATCACCCGCGACGGCACCTTCCACAAGATGTCGGCGACCCAGTGGGGCGACGTCATCAACACCAACCTCAATTCGGTGTTCAACGTCACCCGCCCGGTCATCGACGGCATGCGCGAACGCAAGTGGGGCCGCATCATCCAGATCAGCTCGATCAACGGCCTGAAGGGCCAGTACGGGCAGGCCAACTACGCCGCCGCCAAGGCCGGCATGCACGGCTTCACCATTTCGCTGGCGCGCGAGAACGCCAAGCTCGGCATCACCGTCAACACGGTGTCGCCCGGGTACGTGGCCACCGACATGGTGATGGCGGTACCGGAGGACGTACGGGCCAAGATCGCCGCGGACATCCCCACCGGCCGCCTCGGCAAGCCCGAGGAAATCGCATATGCGGTGGCGTTCCTGGTGGACGAACAGGCCAGCTGGATCACCGGCTCGAACCTCGACATCAACGGCGGCCACCACATGGGGTGGTAAGGCCCGGCAGGTCCTTGCCCACGCATTCCCCCGACGCCCCGAAAGGGGCGTCGTCCCTGTCCATGCTGCGCAGCAATCCGGCTGGCTGAACAGGGCGGGCCTGCCGTGTGGCCTGTTGCAAGGGCTGTTGCGCTGCGTCATGCTGGCCGCCATACGCGTTTAGAGCGAAGACTCAATGGCTGCGATCCGCATCATCAAGAAGTACCCCAACCGTCGCCTGTACGACACCGAGATCTCCAGCTACATCACCATCGAGGACGTGCGCCAGCTAATCGTCGATGGCGAAGACTTCGAAGTCCGCGACGCCAAGAGCGGCGACGACCTGACCCGGACGGTCCTGCTGCAGATCATCAGCGAACAGGAACAGGACGGCGAACCGATCCTGTCCACCCAGTTGCTCAGCCAGATCATCCGTTTCTACGGCGATTCGCTGCAGGGCTTCATGGGCAATTACCTGGAGCGCAGCATGCAGCTGTTCATGGAGCAGCAGCAGCAGTTCCGCAGCCAGATGGGCAACCTGCTCGGCCAGACGCCGTGGACCATGATGAACCAGCTCACCGAGCGCAACATGGAGTTGTGGCAGGAATTCCAGCGCAACCTGACCGGTGGCATGGGCCGCCCGACCACGGTCAAGCCGAAAGATCCGCCACGCGAGACGCCGAAGCCGCGCTCGCGCTGACGTCCCACGTGGTGAAACCCGGCCCGCGCCCCGTTGCGCGGGCCTTTTTTTGAGTCGCGATAGGAATTCCGCATGACGCAACGCATTGCCGTGGTGACCGGTGGCTTGGGAGGGCTGGGGCTGGCGATCTGCCAGGCGCTGGCGCGCGAGGGCCGCAAGGTGATCGCCGCCGACCTGCCCGCATCGCCCGAGCGGCTCGAGCACTTCGGCCGCCACACCGCCGCGCTGGGCATCGAGACCGCCGTCGTCGACGTGGCCGATTTCGATGCCTGCGCCGCCTTCGTCCATGACGTGGAAGCCCGCCACGGCACGCTCGACATCCTGGTCAACAATGCCGGCATCACCCGCGACGCGACGCTGCGCAAGATGGACAAGGCGCAGTGGGACGCGGTGATCGGCGTGAACCTGGACAGCGTGTTCAATCTCTGCCGCCACGTGGTGGACGGCATGCAGGCGCGCGGCTTCGGCCGCATCGTCAACATCAGTTCGGTCAGTGGCCAGACCGGCAACTTCGGCCAGGTGAACTACGCCGCGGCCAAGGCCGGCCTGCACGGCTTCTCGATGTCGCTCGCGCGCGAAGTCGCGCGCAAGGGCGTCACCGTCAACAGCGTCTCGCCCGGCTATGTGGAAACGCCGATGACCCGCGCCATGCCCGATGACGTGCGCGAGCGCACCGTCGCCTCGGTGCCGGTCGGCCGCATCGGTCAACCGGACGACATCGCACGCGCGGTGGCCTTCCTCACGGCGGACGATGCCGGCTACATCACCGGCGCCAACCTGCCGGTCAACGGCGGCCTGTTCATGAGCTTCTGACCGGATTGCCGTTCGAACACCGACACCTCCAGGACCCTTTTCGAGAACTTTCCATGAAACTCACTCCTCCCACCTTCGGTGTCTGGCTGATCGCGCTGCTGCTCGGCGGCGGCGGCATCGCGGCCAAGTTCGGCTACGTGCCGGTGCTGGCCCCGCATGCCTTCTGGCTGGTGGTCGCCGGCTTCGGCCTGCTGGTCGCGGCGACGGTCTTCAGCAAGCTCTGACGCCGCCGGGTTGTCCGCGTACGGGCAGCACGATACCGTCGTCCCGCCACGGTCCGTGGCCTGCCCGGGAGAGGCCGCATGCATCGTTTCCGTTCACCGGCATGGCGGGGAGTGGCCGTGGTGGCACTGTCCGGCCTTGCGGGTTGCGCCACGCAGACTGCTGCGCGCCTCGACGCACCACGCTGCAAGCATGTCGGCTGCGTCGAACCTGTGGCTCTTGCGGTAGCCAAACCCGGCTCCAGCGTGCTGCTGGTCGGATGCGAGGGCTCGGTCCGCACCGAGCGCCGCTATGTTCTCGAACCCGCTGGCTGGACGCTGCAGACGTACGAAACCGGCATGTCGGGCCCCTGCCCTGCGGCAGCGGCGCCCTGACCGGTCATGGAGATACTCGGGTCGTTGTTGTTCGACCTCTGGGCGAGGCCGCGCTTCGCAATCCCCACACTGCTGGGTATCGCCGCCGGCGTCGCCGTGTTCTACCTGACCGGCAAGGAGCCCGCCTCCGTCGCCATGGCGTTCGGCTGCGGGCTGCTGGGCCTGACGATCGGCTTCGTGCTGCACTACTTCCGTAATGCGCCACGCGATCCGCTGGACTGAGCCCTACTCCAGTTCGAAGCGGTCGAACGCGATCTCCAGCGTCTCGAACAGGGTCTCCGCCAGCAGAGCATCCATCGACGAGGTCTGGTAAGCCGCCGGCCGCGCGCGTAGAAAGCGCCAGCGCATCACCGGGTTGCCCTGCTCATCCAGCAGCGTCACGCTGATACTGCGCCGCGCATCGCCGCCGTTGCGTGCTTCGTCCCACCACTGGTACCACGCCAGCGAGCCGGTCACACCCCGACGCAACACTAGGTGTCCGTAATGCGTCAGCGTGGACAGCTTGGTCGCTTCGAGCGTCTTGTCGTTGCCGTTACGGTATTCGTTGAGCTGCAGCCGCGCATCGGGGAACGTCACTTCGGACACGCCGCCCTGGGCGCCGTCCTCTCCGGTACCGAGGTCGACGAGGAAGTTCATGCCGGTATACGGACGGTCACGCACTAAGGTCATGGGCAGGTTCCATGTGAGGGAGGGAGACAGGCCAGCCAGGGGCGCGGTCGATCTCCTTCTCCAACGCAGTCACATCACGCCAGCGGTCAGCCTTGTTCCTTCCACGCCTGCTCGAGATGGATCGTCGAACCCCGTCGACGAAGCTTGGAGTGCTTACCGCGCCGTCGCCTATGGGGCCGGGACGACCTCACGATCCCGATGGCGAGAGCCCTGGTCCCTGGCCTGCTGCCCGATCCAGAGACGATTGCCATCCGGATCATCGAGCCGGAACTCACGCATGCCATAGAACGTCTCGTCGAGGTCGGGCACGTCCAGGCCGCAGGCGCGCGCCTGCCGGTGGAAGGCATCGACGTCGTCCGGATACAGGTACAGCACCGCACCACGCGGCGCGTCGGGATTCACGTTGATGGACTGGTCCAGCATCACCCGGCAGTCACCCCACCGCAGCTTCGCCCAGCCCCAGTCGTCGCGCCGGTCCTCGACGAGGAAGCCGAGCGCCTCGTAGAAGGCGATCGCCCGCGGCAGGTGGCGGACGGGCTGCATGGGGATGATGTGGGACATGGCGGCTTCCGGTGCGCTGTGCTCGTCCTACTCTGCCGACCACACCACATCGACACCCTCGGACTCGCCCACCGCAGTGCGCAACAGCGCGACGAACTCTGCGCTCGCCCCCAGGCCTTCCAGCGCATCGATGGCCGTGTGTTCCACGTAGTAGTCCTGGTCCCTAGAAGATTCCTCTTCCATGTAGTCCACCAGCATCTGGAAATCCGCGTCCGAGATGCTGCCCAGCGTGCGGCCACTGTCCTTTTCCGACAAACGAATGCTCATGCGGTGTTCCTTTCCTCGAACGTGGGAGTGATGGTCAGCGTGGGGCGCCGTCGGCGCCCTTGCGCAGGAAGGCGGCCAGGCCGCCCAGTTGCAGCCCCTGCACCTTGTCGACGACGGGTGCGAACTTGCCGATGTCATCCGGCGTATAGCCTCCGGCGCGGTACCACAGGGTGATGCGTGTGCCGCCCTTCTCTTCGGTGAAACGCCATTCCAGCACGCCCTGCAGCCCCATGCCCTGCAGGGGCCCCAGGCCTCCGGTCATGCGCATCAGCTTGCCGGGATCGGTGAACACAACCGTCATGTGCCACGCCTGCTGCGCACCATTGATTTCGCAGAAGCAGCCACCGACCTTGTCGCTGATGGAGAGCTTCGAGGCATCACCCCACCACGTATGGTCGGCTGGCCACCAGCGGCCTACGTCATCGGTCAGCGCTGCGTACGCCACCTGCGGCGACACCGGCACCCATTCCGCGTTCTCGATCGTGAAGCCATCCGGCTGCGCGTCCTTGATCGCTGCCTGCGCCGGCGCGATGGCGGCGAGCAGAACAATGACCGCCAGCGCCTTCACTGTGCCGCTCCCTGCGGGCAGAACTTCTGGCGGTACTCCTTCGCCTTCGGCATCAACGCGGTGAGGTTCTGGATGCGCGTGCCGGGATTCGGATGCGTGGAAGAGAACTCCGGCGGTGCCTGCCCGCCACTGGCTTCGCTCATGCGCTGCCACAGGGGAACGGCTTCCTCCGGGTTGAAACAGGCCGCGGCAGCCAGCATCAGGCCCACTTCGTCGGCCTGCGTTTCATGCTCACGCGCGTAGGGCAGCAGGTAGCCATACCCCATCGCGGCCATCACCATCTGCTGCTGTTGCGGGTCCATGCCGCTCATCGCGCCCGCCATCTGGCCGATCTGCGTGAGCTTCTGCTGCGACATGCGCTGGGCGCCGTGGCGCAGCAGCGCGTGGGCGATCTCGTGACCCATCACCACGGCCACCGCATCGGCGTTCTGCGCGACGGGGATGAGTCCGGTATACACGGCCATCTTGCCGCCGGGCAGGCAGAAGGCATTGGCCTGCTCGGACTGGATGACGTTGACATCCCAGTCGAAGGACTTCCAGTTGCCGCTGGGCTGGGTTCCTTTCTCCGCCGCGATGGCGGCCTCGACCTCGGGCACCTTCGCGATCAACCGCTGGGCGATGGTGCGCACCTGCTGGGCGATCTGCGAGTTGGGATCGACCGGCTGCTCCTGCTGCAGGATTTCCTCGTAGGCCTGCAGGCCGAGCGCCTTTTCCTCTTCAACGCCAATCGAATTGTCGATCAGCACCTTCTCGCCGGTATACGGATCTACCACGCGATTGCTCAGGTAATAACAGCCGCCATAGATCAGGAAGCCAAGCAGGATCAGCCAGCGCAGGTTGCCCAGTCCGCCGCCGCGACGCCCGCCACCCTGCCCGTACTGCGAGCGCCCGTTAGGATCTTGCCTCATCACCCTCTCCCTGGCGGCTAGATGCCGCGAACGACGCGGAAGCCCACCCGCGCATTAGTCATATCCGAATCCGAGGACGAACGCCACGCGGCACGCGCCTGCGCCGGCGAACTGGCCCAGGAGCCACCGCGCACCACCCGCGACCGGCAGCCGGGATTGAACCACGCCGCGCCGTCGGCCGGCGCACGCCGGTAGCTGGCATGCCAGCAATCGCCCACCCATTCGCTGGTATTGCCGTCCAGGTCCTTCAGGCCGAAGGCATTGGCGCGGAAGCGCCCCACCGCCGCGGGGCCCCAATAACCGTCGCCATAGCCGACGAAGGCGTTGTTCCAGTTGCGTCCGCTGGGCGAGCGGTCGTTGCCCCCGGTGAGGTTGGCGACACCGCGCGGTGGCTGGCCGTTGCCCCACGGATAGCGGCCCTGCTGGCCGGCGCGCAGCGCGTATTCGTACTCGGCTTCGCTGGGCAGGCGATAGCCGTGCCCGGTCTGGCCCGCGAGCCATTCGGCGTAAGCCTCGGCGTCGTACACGCTCACGTGCAGCACCGGCATGTCGTCGCTGGCGGGCTGGCCCGCATAGTCGGACTGCCAGTCGACGCCACTGCGGCGCACGAAGTTGCCGCTGCGCTCGTCGTACACCACCGAGTGTCCGCGGCGGGTGGCGCGCGGGCGGTACTGGGTGGCCTCGACGAACCGGCGGAATTCGCCCACCGTCACCGGGTGCCGCGCCATGGCGAATCCCCGGTCGAATCGCACGTAATGGGCCGGCTTCTCGGCATCCGCCGCGCCGGCCTCGTCTTCGGCCGCGCCCATGCTGAAGCCGCCGTGCGGCACCACCACCATTTCGGGACCACGCCCGCCATGGTGCAGCGCGTCGGTGAAGGCCTGGCCGGGACGGAACAGGCCGTAGTGGGTCGCCAGGTCGATGCGCTGGCGGAAATCCGCAGCCACCCGGTCACCGGGTTCGGCGATGCGCAGCACCTCGGCCAACTTCACGCGCGCGTCCTTCAGCCCCAGCGGCGTCGCCAGATCGCGGATGCCGGCATCCCTCAGCGCGATGATCCGCGCCAGGCGGATGCCCTCCACGCGCAGGCGCGCATCGGCGACCGTCGGGGCGTCGTCGCGGACGGCGGCAGCATGTCCCAACCACGTGCGCGCGGTGGCGAAGTCACTGGCCTGTGCCGCCACCTCCGCCCGCCGGATCATCGCGCTTTCCACCGCGGCGATGCCCTGCCGCGCACGCGCCTGGCCCGGCTTCCACTTCAGGACTTCGCGGAAGCCGGCCAGTGCGCCGCCGCCCGCCTCGCCCAGGCTGCCCTCACGCAGCGCACGCTCGCTGGCCATGTTCAGGCGCGTGAGCTGGTCGGCTTCGTCCACCCGCGCCAGATACGCGCCCACCGCCGGATCGGCCGGCGCCACGGTGCGTGCCACGGCCGCGATCTGGCGGGCGCGGCGCAGCGACTCGGTCCGGTCCTCGGCATGGCGCACGGCCTGCGCGCCCTGATCCAGCAGGCGATCCAGACTGCGGTCCAGTCCCGCCTTCGCCCTCGCATCGTTCGCATCGATGTCGCGCAACGCAAGGTAGAGGGGAATGGCGTCATCGGGACCGTCGAACAGGCGCCCCTCGGACAGTGCATCCGCAGCGCGCTTGTGCGCCTCGGCGACGTCCTCGGGCGCCAGCGCCACCGGGGGCGGTCGCCAATTGAGCTCCTCGACCCCGCTGTCATCGCCGGTGACCGTGACACTGGGCATGCGCAAGGCATCGCGGGCCGCGCCTGCGTCCTGCGCCTCGGGCGCATCGCGCGAGCAGCCCGCCAGCCATGGCAGCGACAGCAACAATGCGGCGAGGATCGCGCGCAAACACCCTCCGTGATGGGAGCCTGCGCCCCCGTGAGACAATGCGGGCAGACACTACCTGCACAGCCCGGACCTTAGGTTATTGTCCCCTGACTGAGCAATCGAAGCATCACGCGGAGAACACGTGCCCCACTGGATCGACACCCCCGCCGCATTGGATGCGCACCTGCAGCGCCGGCCCACGCGGATCGGGCTGGATACCGAATTCGTGCGCGAGCGCACCTACTGGCCGCAGCTCGCCCTCGTGCAGATCGCCCTCGACGACGACGTGCTGCTGGTCGATCCGCTCGCGCCGGGCATGACCGCCGCGCTGCGCCCCTGGCTGCTCGACCCCGCGATCACCAAGGTCATGCACAGCGCCAGCGAGGATCTGGTGGCCTTCAAGGTGGCGTGCGATGCATTGCCGGCGCCCCTGTTCGATACCCAGATCGCCGCGGCGATCGCGGGCATCGCCGCGGGCCTGGGTTACCAGAAGCTGGTGGAACGCGTCACCGGCGTCGTGCTGGCCAAGGGCGAGACGCGCTCCGACTGGCTGCGTCGTCCGCTGAGCGAATCGCAGCTGCACTATGCCGCCGACGACGTGCGTTATCTGTTCGCCGTGCACGATGCCCTGCAGGCGCAGCTGGTCGCCAGCGGCCGTCTTGCCTGGCTGGAAGAGGACTGCGCGCGCTTCGTCGAGAATGCCGCCAGCGACGACGTCGAACGCTGGCCGCACCTGTCGATGCGCAGCGCACAGTTCCTGGACGCGGAAGCGCAGCAGCGGCTGGTACGCCTGCTGCGTTGGCGCGACAGGCAGGCGCGCACCAGCGACAAGCCGCGCAGCTGGATCCTCGACAACGAGCTGGCGGTCGCGCTGGCGCGCACGCCGCCCGCGGACAAGGCCTCCCTGTTGCGCCTGTTCGACACCCAGCCGAAAGCACCGCGCAAGCTGGCCGACGCGATCTGGCAGGCCCTCGACACGCCGTTGGACGACGAGGCCGCGCTGCCGCTGGCCCGCACCGCCACCGACGGCGACAAGGCCCAGCTCAAGCGCCTGCAGGATGCGGTGTCGGCACGCAGCGTAGAACTCGGCTTGCCCGACGGCGTGCTCGCCTCGCGTCGCTACCTGGAGGCGCTGCAGGAGTCCGGCCGGTGGCCTGCCGCACTGGCGGGCTGGCGGCGCACCGAACTGGCACCGGCGCTGGACCCCATCCTCGACCGTTCAGGCTTGGCACCGGCCGCGGCCGCGGGCTAGAATGGCGCCGCTCTTGTGGGGCCATAGCTCAGCTGGGAGAGCGCGTCGTTCGCAATGACGAGGTCGGGAGTTCGATCCTCCCTGGCTCCACCATCCAACACGAAAGGCCAGGCGAATGCCTGGCCTTTTTTGTTGCCTGCGCGCCGCCATCCGCAGTCTCCAAAAGAAAAACCCGCCGGCAGCGAGCCGGCGGGCTGGGAGAGCAAGGTGACGCGTGGATCAGAACTTGTAGTTGACGCCCAGCAGGTACGTGCGGCCCCACTCGATGTATTCCAGCGGACGGTCCTTGGTGCCGGCGTAGGTCTGGTAGGCCTCGTCGGTGAGGTTGCTGACCTGGAACAGGAAGCTCAGTCCGTTCAAGGCATGGCCGTCCGGGAACGAATAGCTCACCTGGGCGTCGGTGACGTCCTCGCCGACCACGTAGCGCAGGGTGCGGTCGCCGTCGAAGTTGCCGATCTCGCCGATGAAATCCGAACGCTTGCGCTGGCTGACACGCGCTTCGAAGCCGTTGCGCTCGTAGTACGCGGTGAAGTTGAACGTGCGCTCGGACAGACCCGGCAGCGCGATGTCCTGGCTGCCGACGCTGTTGGTGGACCCCGGCGGCGGCGGGATGGTGATGTCGCTGTCGTTGAAGCTCGCGCTGGCGATCACGCCGAAGCCTTCCAGCGCGTCGCTGAACAGGTCGAGCGGCAGCGATGCGGTCAGCTCGATGCCCTGCATCTTGCCGCCCTTGCCGTTGTAGGGCGCGGTGAAGCGACCGGTGCTCTGCGTCGGCGGCTCGCCCGGACCGGGCACGTAGTCGACCAGGAAGTCGCTGAAGTCGAAGCCGTCGCGCGATTCCGTGTAGATGTAGGTGCGCAGGTCCTTGTAGAAGAACGCCGCGGCCACGTACGCCTTCGTGCCGAAGTACTTTTCGTACGACAGGTCGAAGGCGTAGGCGCGCCAGGGCTCCAGTTCCGGGTTGCCGCCGCTGCCGCCCGGCTCGCCGGTCGCGGTATTGACGCCGAACTCCAGCGAAGCGCGCAGCTCATCCACGCGCGGACGGGCCACCTGCTCGGCCAGGCCGACGCGCAGCGTCTGATCGGCCGGCAGCGAGAACGCCAGGTTCATGCTGGGCAGCACTTCGGTGTAGGTCTTGCCACGCTCGACCGGCTGCACGTTGCTGCCCGCCGGCTGGGTGCTGTCCCAGTAGCGCGACGTCGACGACTGGTCGACGTGCTGGATCTGCACGCCGATGTTGCCGCGCACCGGCACGGAACCCCATTCGGTATCGAGGTTGGCGCGTGCGAAGCCCGTGGAGATCTTCTCGTTGACGTCCCATGCCTTGGGAATCAGGTAAGACAGATCGTCGACGGGATTGAACGTCATGTAGCGCGCGACCGCAGCCGGCACGTTCCAGGACGGGATGTAGCCGATGCCGGCGAACCGCAGGTCCACCAGGCCGTACTGCAGGTCGGACCCGACGGCGGTGACGCCCTGTGCGCCGAGGTTGATGTTGCCCTCGGGCTGGCGCTTGCTCTTCTCGCGATCGGCATAGTTCAGGCCGACATCGAGATCGGTGAACCAGCCCAGCGCTTCCGGCAGCGGGAACGACGCCGCCAGCTTGACGCCCTTCAGTTCGTCCTCGACCTTCGGGGTCTTGCCGTAGCCCGAGCCGTAGATCGTGTTGGCCAGGAACAGTTGCGACGGATCCGAGTAGTCGAAGCCCGGGTTGATCTGCGAGAAGCCGCCCGAACGGAACGTCAGGTCCACCGAATCCAGCTGCGGCGCCGGCAGGCGCTGGGTGTTGTTCTCGAGGTTGATCTCGTCGCGCTTGGTCTTCGACCAGCTGACGTCGGCGGTCAGGCGCACCGAACCGACATTGAACTCGTTGTTCCAGCCGAAGGCGTTGATCTCGTCTTCGCGGTAGTTGTACATGCCGCGCACCAGCGGGTACACGTTGTTGGCCGTGCCGCCGGTGAACGTGTCGTTGCCGTTGATGACCGGGTTGTCGACGTCCAGGCGACCATAGCCGCCGTTGTAGTCGCCGATGTGCACTTCGAACTGGTTCGCGGTGCTGACCTGCTCGGCTTCGGAGTGGAACAGGTCCAGCGTGCTGGTCCAGGCGTTGGACGGACGGAACTGCAGCGTGGCCATCACGCCATCGCGCTTGGTTTCGCCGGTCCGGCGCAGCGCCTTGATGCCGTCGGAGTAGAACGTGCCTGCCGGCACGCCCGGGCGCCAGTTGTCGCCGATGGCCTGCCACGGCTCGTACAGGCCGACCTGGTTTTCCTGGATCGGCGTGGTCGCGTGCGAGTAGCCGATCGAGAAACCGAAGGTGCGCGCTTCGTTCTGGGTGATGTAGCTGGCGTTGATGCGCTCGCCGTAGCCGGACGCATCGGCGGCATTGCCCAGCGAGTTACGCTGGCCGCGGATGCCGACGGCGCCGACCGGTGCATCGAAGCTCAGCGGACGCACGGTCTGCATGTCGACGGTACCCGACAGGCCCTGGCCGACCAGGCCGGCATCGGGCGTCTTGTACACGGTGACGCCGCTGACGAGCTCGGACGGGTACTGGTCGAACTCGACGCTGCGGTTGTCGCCGGTGCTGACCATCTCGCGACCGTTCAGCAGCGTGGTGGAGAAGTCGGGCGACAGGCCACGCACGCTGATCACCTGCGCACGGCCGGCGACGCGCTGCGCCGCGAGGCCAGGCAGGCGCGCCAGCGATTCGGCGATGCTGACGTCAGGCAGCTTGCCGATGTCTTCGGCCGAAATGGCTTCGACGATGGACGTGGAATCGCGCTTGACCGAGATCGCGCTCTCGATGCCGCGACGGATGCCGGTCACGACCACCGTATCGAGCTCGGTGGCATCGGCCTGTTGGGTCTGTTGTTCGGTCGTGGCGGCGGTCTGGGCGTTCACACCGGTCGCGGTGAGCGCGATGGCAGACGCCAACGCCGCGCTCAGCAGGTTGCGCTTGAGTTGCATGTTCCCCTCTCCAAGGACGTTGTATGCGACGAACCGGGTGCGTCGCGCCATGCGATCGCCCGGGTCTTACACGCCGGGACACGGGGCCCCGGAACGTGCGGCCATGGTAGTGGCGCACGCAGTCGCACAAATCGCCCTGCATACGTATTCATGCATATTTCCGCGACCCGCCGTAACGCGCGTTCCGTACGGAAAAACAGGCGAAAGCACGGCATCGCCGGCATGCGCGCACAGGCGTCGGGAAGGTCCGTCCACGACGCCACGCCCATGCGCATGCACGGTGGGTGCGTACCGTTCGGAAAAGGAAAATGTCAGCGCGCGCGTGCGAAGAACACGCCGCGGGGCGGCAGCGACAACCGTGTTCCCTCCAGCGACACCCGCGGCAGGCCGTGACCGTCCAGCGCGTCCACCGGCATGCCTTCCGGCAGCGACCACGTGACCGGTTGCGCCGACAGGTTGAAGACCGCCAGCACGCGCTGCCCGTCCGCTTCGCGCACGAAGGCGAGGACGGGTTCCTGCGCGTCGAGGAAACGGATGCTTCCGCTTCTCAGTGCGGGCTGCGTGCGTCGCCACGCGAGGAAGCGGCGCACGAGGTTGAGCACCGACGCGGGATCGGCGTCCTGCCGGGCGACGTTGATGGCGCGGTGTTCGTCGGGAATCGGCAGCCACGGCGACGCCCGGCTGAAGCCGGCCTGGTCTCCCCCGTCCCATGGCATGGGCGTACGGCACCCATCGCGCCCCTTGAAATTGGGCCAGAAGGTCTTGCCGTAGGGATCCTGCAATGCTTCATACGGCACGTCCGCTTCCGGCAGGCCCAGTTCCTCGCCCTGGTAGAGGCAGACCGAGCCGCGCAGCGAGCACACCAGGGCCACCAGTTGTGCGGCCAGCGCGGGCGAGGCATCCCCGCCTCCCCAGCGCGTCACCGCGCGCTGCACATCGTGGTTGGACACGGCCCAGCACGGCCAGCCTTCCACCATCGCCGCTTCAAGCCGTTCGACGGTGCCGCGGATGTAGGCGGCGCTGCCGTCCTCGGTCAGCAGCTCGAAGCTGTAGCCCATGTGCAGGCGCTGGTCGGTGACGTACTCGGCCGTGGTGGCCAGTGAGTCTTCGGACGAGATCTCGCCGAGCGCCGCCGCGTCAGGATATGCGTCCAGCAACCCACGCAGGCGCTCCAGGAAGGGAATGTTCTCGGGCTGCGTGTTGTTGAAGTAGTGATACTGGTAGGCGTACGGGTTGTCGGGACTGAATCCGCGGCCCACGCGCTGGTCTTTCGGCTTGGGAGGATTGTCGCGCAGCTGCGCGTCGTGGAAGCAGAAGTTGATCGCATCCAGGCGCAGGCCATCGACACCGCGGTCCAGCCAGAACTGCACGTTGTCCAGCGTGGCCTGTTGCACGGCCGGGTTGTGGAAGTTCAGGTCCGGCTGGCTGGCGAGGAAGTTGTGCAGGTAATACTGCTCGCGACGCGGTTCCCAGCGCCAGGCGACGCCGCCGAACAGCGACATCCAGTTGTTGGGGGGCGTGCCGTCTTCCTTGGGATCGGCCCATACGTACCAGTCGGCCTTGGGATTGTCGCGGCTCTCCCGGCTTTCCTTGAACCAAGGGTGTTCGACCGAACAGTGGCTCAGCACCTGGTCGATCATCACCTTGACGCCCAGCGCGTGCGCCTTGGCCAGCAGGCGATCGAAGTCCTCCAGCGTGCCGAACAGCGGGTCGACATCGCGGTAGTCGGCGATGTCGTAGCCGAAGTCGGCCATCGGCGACTTGAAGAATGGCGAGATCCAGATGGCGTCCACGCCCAGCCCGGCGATGTAGTCGAGCTTCTCGACGATGCCCGGCAGGTCACCGACGCCATCCCCGTTGGTGTCCAGGAAGCTGCGCGGGTAGATCTGGTAGATCACCGCGCCACGCCACCAGTTGTTCTTCGTCATCGATGCACCCGTCGCAATGCGTAACGCACCCCTCCGGTGCGCTCGGCGGGCGCCACTATTCCACGCCGTGCCGGACTGCGTGCACGCGGGTCGCGGTCGCCGCGCATGAATACGTATGCAGATCGACACGACCCGCGACGACACGGCATTCGCGTCATCGCACCCCG
Source organism: Pseudoxanthomonas sp. (assembly GCF_002863005.1). Taxonomy (GTDB): domain Bacteria; phylum Pseudomonadota; class Gammaproteobacteria; order Xanthomonadales; family Xanthomonadaceae; genus Pseudoxanthomonas_A. Next base: position 183,532 of record NZ_PKDG01000018.1, on the reverse strand, counting down.
ACCACACTTTCCAGGTCGCAAAACCCATGCCTGCCAACGGTTTGCAGGCATCTCGCGGGCGATGGCATCGCAAGGATGGGCGGCAACTCGCGCCTGCGTGTTGTTTGCGGTGCAGCATGGAATCGGACGCGCATGTCGGCAAGATGCCGCGACGTTCGCCATCGCGCGCGCACTTCCACTGAAACACGCCACCCAGGGATCCGAATGACCGCCAAGCCCCGCCTGTCCTTCTGGCAGATCTGGAACATGTCGTTCGGCTTCCTCGGCATCCAGTTCGGGTTCGCGCTGCAGGGCGGCTTCATGTCGCGCATCTTCCAGACACTGGGGGCGGAAAAGGATGCACTGCCGCTGTTGTGGATCGCCGCGCCGTTGACGGGACTGCTGGTACAGCCGGTGATCGGCTACTTCAGCGATCGCACCTGGCATCCGCTGCTCGGGCGGCGCCGGCCGTATTTCCTCGCCGGCGCGATCCTGAGTTCGATCGCGCTGGTGTTCATGCCGCACTCGCCGACCCTGTGGATCGCCGCAGGCCTGCTATGGGTGCTGGATGCGAGCATCAACATCAGCATGGAGCCCTTCCGCGCGCTGGTGGCCGACAAACTGCCGGAGAGCCAGCGCTCCTACGGCTTCGTGCTGCAGACCTTGATCATCGGCATCGGCACATGGGTGGCCAGCAACCTGCCGTGGTTCATCACCCGGTTGGGCGTGTCCAACGAAGCGGGCCCGGGCGTGGTGCCGCCCTCGGTGAAGATCGCGTTCGCCATCGGCGCCTTCGTGTTCATGGCCAGCATCCTGGTGACCATCCTCACCACGCGCGAATATCCGCCGGATGATCTGGAGCGGTTCAAGGCCGAGAAGCGCGCGCAAGGCAACGTGGCCAGCGAGATCGTCCGCCATGTCGTCCACATGCCGGCGCAGATGCGCCGCCTGGGCGTGGTGCAGTTCTTCAGCTGGCTGGCGTTTTTCGCCATGTGGAGCATGGCTACGCCCGGCCTGACCGAACACGTGTTCGATTCGGCCGCACCGGATCCGGCGGCATTCGACATGACGGTGCCCGCGCAGGCGGCGGCGTTCCAGTCGGCCAACGGCGCCTTCCAGGACGCGGCGGACCTGGTGGGCTCGTACATGGGCTACTACGGCCTGTCGTCGATGCTGGTGGCGCTGCTGCTCAGCTTCTACGCCGCACGGCTGCCGCTGAACCGCAAGGCCGTGCACGCCGGCTCGCTGGTGCTGGGCGGGATCGGCTTCCTGTCGATGTGGTTCGTGCCCCACCCGTCATGGCTGATCGGGTCGTTCGCACTGGTCGGCGTGGCCTGGGCCAGCATCCTGTCGATGCCGTACGCCCTGCTGTCCAGCCATGTTCCGGCGGAGAAGATGGGCATCTACATGGGCATCTTCAACATGTTCATCGTGGTGCCGCAGATCGTCGCCGCGACCCTGCTCGGCCCGGCCCTGCGCCACTTCTTCGACAACCAGGCGATCTTCGCCCTCGTGATCAGCGGCGGCAGCCTGCTGCTTGCCGCCCTCTCGCTGGCCGGCGTGCACGAAGCCGCCGACGCTCCCTCTTCCGCCCCGCCGCAGGTGCACTGATGCGTTTTCCCGCCCCCCGCCCGCTCGCCGTGTTGCTCGCAGGCCTGCTGTGCGCCCCCACGCTGGCGTTCGCCGTCGTTCCCGTCGACGAGGTCTACGGCACGACCGAACCGTTCGCGAAAGAGGCGGTGTACTTCGTGCTGACCGACCGCTTCGTCAATGGCGATCCGTCGAACGACCATCGCGACCAGGGTGGGAAGCACCCTACCTTCGATCGCCCCACCCCGGGCGCACCCGCCGGGCGTAGCGACAACATTGGCTACCTCGGCGGCGACTTCAAGGGTGTGCTGGACAACGCCGGCTACATCCACGACCTCGGCTTCACCTCGGTATGGGTCACCCCCATCGTCGACAATCCCGATGAAGCGTTCACCGGTGGCGAGGAAGTGAAGTGGGAAGGCATGTTCACCGACCGCGGCAAGACCGGCTACCACGGCTACTGGGGCATCAACTTCTACAAGCTGGACGAACACCTGCCCAGCGAAGGGCTGGATTTCGCCGGCTTCACCCGCGCCATGAAGGATCAGAAGCTCGACGTGGTGCTGGACATCGTCGGCAACCACGGCTCGCCCGCGTACTCGATGCCGAAGATGCAACCGCAGTACGGCAAGGTCTGGGACAAGGACGGCAAGCTGATCGCCGACCACCAGAACCTGGACCCGGACAAGCTGGATCCGCGTCGCAAGCCGATGCACGCCTTCTACAACACCGGCGGCGGCCTGGCGCAGTTGTCCGACTTCAACGAGAACAACCCGGCGGTGATGGAGTACCTGATCGGCGCGTACGAGCAGTGGATCGACCAGGGCGCGGCCGCGTTCCGCGTGGACACCATCGCCTGGATGCCGCACGCGTTCTGGAAGGAATTCGCCGACCGCATCCGCGCGAAGAAGCCGGGCTTCTTCATGTTCGGCGAGAACTTCAACTACGACGCCGCCAGCATCGCCGGCCATACCTGGGCGCGCAATGGCAGCTACAGCGTGCTGGACTTCCCGCTGAAGGCCAAATTGACCGAGGTGTTCGAGAAACCGGGCACCAGCTACGAGGAACTCGGCAAGGCGCTGTACCTGGAAGACGGTCCGTACGCCAATCCGTACGATCTCATGACGTTCTACGACAACCACGACATGGCGCGCATGAAGGCCGCGGACACCGGCTTCATCGACGCGCACAACTGGCTGTTCACGGCGCGCGGTATCCCGGTGATCTACTACGGCTCGGAAGTGGGCTTCGAGCGTGGCAACGCCGAGCACGCCGGCAACCGCAACTACTTCGGCCAGGAACGCATCGACGCGGCACCGCAGAGCCCGATCTTCGCCCCGTTGAAGCGCATCGCGCAGCTGCGCCGCGAAACACCGGCCCTGCAGCGCGGCTTGCAGCTCAACGTACGCCTGAAGGGCGACCAGGCGATCTTCTACCGCGTGCTCCAGCACGAAGGAACCACCCAGACCGCCCTGGTGCTGCTGAACAAGGCGGATACGCCGGCAAAGATGTCCGTGTCCGAGTATCTCGAGCCAGGCCAGTGGCGCGACGCCTTCACCGGCAAGACCCAGCGCGTGCGCAACCGCCTGCAGGCGGACGTGCCGGCCCACGGTGTGCGCGTGTTCCTGCTGGATGATGCGATTGCGCGGGCCGATACCCGTGCACGTCTCGCCGAGCTGATGGCACGCAAGTCGCCGAAGGCGGATTGACTCAATGCCTTCTGTGGGAGCGACGCAAGTCGCGACCGCTAACCAGAAACGACCTGTACGCGCGTCGGCGCGCTGGAGAGGGCACGTTCTCGGAGACGGGGAACGCCAGCAGAGCTGATGGCGCGCGGTCGCGACTCACGTCGCTCCTACAACCGCAGACTCACTTGGCAGCGGTCGATCCGCGCAGCGCCAGCTTCACCGGAATGGTCTGGCTTTCCGCCGGTTCGCCATTGATCAGCGCCAGCAATGTCTCGACCAGCAGGGCGCCCGCCAGCTTGGTGTCCTGTTGCACGGTGGACAGGCCGGGATTCATGAAACTGGCCAGCGGGATGTCGTCGAAGCCGGCCACCGCGACATCGTCGGGCACGCGCCGGCCGTGTTCGAGCAGCGCCTTCATCGCGCCGACGGCGATCAGGTCGCTGGCACCGAAGACGGCGTCGAACGTCGCACCACTCGCCAGCAACGTGCTGGCCGCCTCGTAGCCGGATTGCTCGGTCGTGATCGCATCGACCTGCAGTGCAGGGTCGGCCACCAGGCCGGCGGCTTCGAGCGCCCGGCGATGGCCGAGGTAGCGCTCGAAGAATTCCGGGTAGTGGTTGGACGCATGTCCGAGGAACGCGATGCGGCGACGCCCCTGCGCGACCAGGTGCGCCGTGATGTCATGGCCGCCCTGGGTGTTGTCGCAGCCGATCGACACCCCGGGCGTGCCGGGCTGCACGGCGCCCCAGCGGACGAAATGCGTGCCCTGCTCCACCAGCCGCTCCAGCCGGCTGCGGGCTTCCAGATAGTCTCCATAACCCAGAAGGATGATGCCGTCGGCCTTCTTGCTGTCCTCGTAGTCGGCCTGCCAGTCGGTCGACAATTGCTGGAACGAGATCAACAGGTCGTAGCCGCGCAGTGCGCATGCACGGGTAATGCTGCCCAGCATGGAGAGGAAGAACGGGTTGATCGCCGATTCGTCGGGCGTGGGATCTTCGAAGAAAAGCAGCGCCAGCGTTCCGGAATGCTGCCGGCGCAGGTTGGACGCGTTCTTGTCCACCTTGTAGTTGAGCTGTTCGGCGATGGCGAGGATGCGCTTGCGTGTTTCCTCGTTGACCATCGGACTGCCCCGCAGGGCGCGCGACACGGTGGGCTGGGACACGCCCGCGAGGTGGGCGATGTCCAGCGAGGTGGCCTTCCCCTTGATGGGCGCGATCACGGACGGCTTCGGATACGGACGGCGGAGGGCAGGATCATGCCACGCCGGGCCGCAGGCGGCGATCCGGTCGGGGCCTCCCCTTCCGCCGTGGGAGCGACGTAAGTCGCGAAAGGGCGCCGGCAGCGCCTCATCACGACGTACCTCGCTCCCCCAAGAGCGGGCTCGCAGCTCAGGGCGTGCCCTGGTCCGTTCGAGTCGCACCGTGCAGCTGCACGCCATCGGCGTCGGTGATGCTGACGGAGACCTCGATGCCGTGGCGCACGCTCTCGGTGACCACGCAGAAGTTTTCGAACTGGGCCAGGATCCGCTCCAGCGAGGCATGCGTCGCCCCCGCCTCGGCCAGCCGGATATCGGCATGGATGTGTCCCACGCGCAGTCGACCCTGTTCGTTCCGCACCAGTTCGGCGGTCGCGTGGGTCACCAGCTTGCCCGGCGCGTTCTTGAACTTGCGCAGGGCGAACAACAGGCTGGCCGACAGGCAGTTGGCCACGGCCGACAGCAGCAGGCGCGTCGGGTTCGGACCTTCGCCCTTCCCCAGCGGCTCGGGCTCGTCGGTCATGAGGTCGGCGATGGTCGTCTCGTCGAAGCGGATGCGGAAGGCGTAGTCGTCTTCCTGCTCCAGGGTGAGGCTGATGCGCTGGGTGTCACTCATGGAGGGCTCCGTTGGGAAGAGTCGGGCGGTGGACGGGATCATGGCATCGTGCGGCGATTCCAGGGCATCCATGCCAGCACGCGCGCCATGCCGCAGAAGCCGCTGACGCCCGCGAACACCAGGCCTGCACCCACGAAGCCCGACAGCAGCAGACCATACGGCGAGACCATCGCGGCCACCAGGACACCGGTCAGTACCAGCGCCCCGGCGGCGATCTGCACCTGCCGCATCAGCTCGATCGGCTGGCGACGGTCCACGCGGACCGGCAGGCCGGCGCCTTTCCAGGCCTCAAGACCGCCGGACAGGACGAACGCCTCGCATCCATCCGCTGCCGATGCGAGCATGGGACCATTCGCCCGGGTGCGGGCACCGGAGCGGCAATGGAAGATCAGGGTCTTCGAAGCGCCCCGGGGTATCGGCCCCGTCGCCTGTGCCACGGGCCACAGCACGGCGCCTGGAATGTGCTCGCGTGCATGCTCGTCGCGATTGCGGATATCCACCAACACGGCGCCGTCCGACAGTAGCGACCGCGCCTCGGCGGGAGAAATCGATGGAATCGTCATGGATGCTTCCTCATGGGCAATACAGGTCTTTCAACAACGACACGACACGCGCCACGCGCGGTTCGGCAATGCGGTAGTACACGCTCTGGGCCTCGCGGCGACTGTCCACCAGTCCATCGTCGCGCAGCTTCGCCAGATGCTGCGACAGCGCGGACGGACTGAGTCCGACCTGCTGCGCCAGCTCGCCGGCACTGCACTCGCCTTGTGCGACGAGGGTGCACAGGACCAGCAGCCGGCCGTCGTGGCCCAATGCGCGCATGAGGGCCGCGGCGTCGGCGGCGCTGGCACGCAGTTTTTCCAGGTCGCGTTGTTTGAACGGCATCGGCCGGCCTTTACTTTAGACTTTACTTAATTTAGTTTTATCTAAATCAAAAAGCAACCCCCCGGAGATCTCCATGACCACCCCCGCCGTGCACGCCTGGTTCGACGACGCCACGAACACCATCACCTACGTGGCCTGGGACCCAGCCACGCGCCAGGCGGCGATCATCGACCCCGTGCTGGACTACGACCACCGTTCCGGCCGCGCCTCGCACCACAGCGCCGACACGTTGCTGGGCTTTGTCGCCGACCACGGACTGACGGTGGACTGGATCCTGGAGACGCACGCGCACGCCGACCATCTCAGTGCCGCCCCCTACCTGAAGGACAAGACCGGCGCGGCAATCGGCATCGGTTCGCGCATTACCGAGGTGCAGCGAACGTTCGCCCCGGTGTTCGGGCTGGATGACGTGAGTGGCGAGGGGCGCGAGTTCGACCGCCTGTTCCGCGATGGGGACACGTTCGCGCTCGGGGGGCTGCAGGTCGAGGTGATCCACACCCCGGGCCACACGCCCGCCTGCGTGTCCTACCGGATCGGCGAGGCGGTTTTCGTGGGCGACACGCTGTTCATGCCCGACTACGGTACCGCGCGTACCGATTTCCCCGGCGGCGATGCGCGCACGCTGTACCGCTCGATCCAGAAACTGCTCGCCCTTCCGCCGAGTACCGTGCTGTACCTGTGCCACGACTACAAGGCGCCGGGACGCGACCACTACGCGTGGCAGACCACCGTGGCCGACGAGAAAGCGCGCAACGTGCACGTCGGCGGCGGCGTGGACGAAGACAGCTTCGTCGCGATGCGCGAAGCGCGCGATGCCACGCTGGCGGCGCCGACACTGCTGCTGCCGTCGCTGCAGGTCAACATCCGCGCCGGCCGCCTGCCGGCACCGGAAGACAACGGGCGACGCTACCTGAAGATTCCGATCAGGATCTGACCCGATCATCCACCCGGCGGGATCGATGCCGGATGGGTGGCCACGCCGCTTCCGCAATCGGCGCTGAGCAAGCGCGACTGCTTCAGCCAAGCGGGATCGGGATAGTAGGCGAACAGGAACGAACCGCCGCGGATGCTGTCGATCAGCGGCTTGGCCACGGCACTGCCGACTGCCGGGCACCCCAGGCTGCGGCCGAGGCGTCCCTGCATGCGCACGAGCGCGTCGCTGACATAAGGGGCGCCGTGTATGACGATGGCGCGCTCACGCGCCCTGTCGTTGAAGCCCGGCTCAAGCCCCTGCAGGCGCAGGGAATAGCCGTTGGATCCGCTATACGCTTCCTGGGTGACGAACGCCCCGAGGCTGGACATGTAGCTGCCGGTCGCATTGGAGAAACGGGTGGCGAGGTTCTCCCCCGTGTTGCGCCCGTGCGCGACGCGCTCCTCGAACAACAGGCGTGCGCGCTCCAGATCGAACACCCACAGCCGGGGCTGCGTCGACGGCAACGAATAGTCGATCACGCTGAGGCGCCGCATCGGCACCGGTTCGCCGCGCCGGATCGTGCACGTCATCGCACGCGCCGCCATCGACAGCACCTCGCGGTCGAGCGACGGCGCGGCACGATGCAGCGCATCGACCAGGCGTTCGGAAGGCGCGGGAGGCGGCGAAGCGGCCCGTACCGCGTACGTCGGGGCGATACCCGCAACGACGAGGCACAACGGCAGCACGCGGTGGCAACGGTTCATGACGGAATCCGGGGCATGGGAAGCAGCATCCCGGTTCCGTCCGGGAGGCTCAGCGTACCCCCGTCGTGGGGCTGCTTTCGTCCGATTCCAAGACGGGCACGGTCGACGGGTCATCCTGCGTTGCGCGCACACCGGGCAGATCGGACAGCAGTACGGTCGTCCCGGGCTTGAGGACGGCGTACAGGCGGCGGGCGAAATCCTGCGGAATCCAGAAGGAATCGCCCAGCGCGCGCAGCGGCGGCATCGGCGCGCCCTCCTCGCCCAGCACCCGATGCGCGACCCAGCGATGTTCCTTGCGCCGGGGATCGAGCAGGCTGGGGATGTCCTCCATCTCGGTCGTCATCACCAGCAGCACGGTGCCGTTGAGCGCGAAGTCGCGGACCCGCTGCACCGGTGCGGCACCGATGAGCACGCCGTTGCGCAACACCGATACCCGCTGGTCGTACAGGCTGACCAGGATGCTGACCGGCCCGTCCGGGGACGCCGCCTCGTTCCAGTACACCTCGTACGCCGACAGTGGCGGATGTGCCACCTGCCCTCCTGCGGTCACCGGGGCCAGCACGGCGGGATGCACCAGGCTGGCCGGCGATGCCTTCGCATTGGCCACGACCACCGAGTCACCGAAGCGCGTGATGCCGAACAGCTTCTCGGCGAAGGCCTGCGGCAGGCGGACGCAGCCATGCGACGCCGGATAGCCCGGCAAGTGTCCCCCGTGCAGCGCGATGCCGTCCCAGGTGAGCCGCTGCATGTAGGGCATCGGTGCATTGTTGTAGAGGTTGGAACGGTGATCCTTGTTCTTCTGCAGGATGGTGAACACGCCGGTCGGCGTGTCCTTGCCGGCCTTGCCCGAACTGATCGTGGACACGCCGATCGCGATGCCGTTGCGGTAGACGTAGGCGCGCTGTTCGTCGAGGCTGACCACCAGCACCACCGGGCCTTCCGGCGCGATCTGCGGGTACCAGAGGAATTCGCCCGGCTTCAGCGCGCGGACATCGGCCTGCGGTACGGCGGACTGCGCGTGCGTAATGGTCGGAACGATGCTGGCGAGCACGGTGGCCAGCAGGAGGGTCTGCAACAGGGTGCGCTTCATGGGCGAGAGCTTATCGCAGGTGGGTCGTGCGCCGAGGACGGCGACGCCCTCCTGCAGGAGCGACACGAGTCGCGACCGTGCACCAGCGACTGCTCGGAAGCCCTCTCGACATCATCCCCGGCGCACATGAAGACGTCGACGTGCATCAGACCGTGCGGTCGCGACTCATGTCGCTTCTGCAGGGGCGATCCGTCACCGGGCTAGACCGAGAGGCGCTCGCGCAAGGCGTTGTAATCGGCCGGAATCGGATCGGCCTGCGCGGGACGCGCCAGCAGGTCGGCCAACGCGGGCGGCACCTCGACGGCACGCCCGATCAGCGGTTCCACCACGCTCTCGAACTTGGCCGGATGCGCCGTGGCCGCGACCGCCCAGTCGCCCTCCTCCCCCTGCGCGCGCAGGTCCTCGAGGACGTTCACCGCGGTCGCCGTATGCGGGCAATGCACCTCGCCATGATCCTGGAACCTGCGCGCGATGACCGCGCGGATGGTCGCGTCGTCGACACTGGACGCCGTGAACGCCGTCCGCAGCGCCGCGTCGCCGCCTGCGTAGAGCCAGCGCAGGCGCTCGAAGTTGCTCGGCGCACCCACATCCATCGCGTTGGCCAGCGTCGACACGCTGGCTGCCGGCGCATAGTCGCCCCCGGCGAAGAAATCCGGCAGCACGCGATTGGCATTGGTCGCCAGCACGATCCTGCCGAGCGGCACGCCGAGTGCGCGCGCCAGGATTGCCGCCATCGCGTTGCCCAGGTTGCCGGTGGGGATGACCACGTTCAATGTCCGCCCCGTCTCCGCGCGGTGCGCCAGCGCTGCATGGGCGTAGTAACTCATCTGTGGCAGCAGCCGGCCCAGGCTGATGCTGTTGGCGGAACTCAGGGGCACCTGCGCTTGCAGGTCGGCATCGTTGAGGGCGCGCTTCACCAGCGCCTGGCAATCATCGAACGAACCCGCCACGCGCAACGCCGCGATGTTGTCGCCGAAGCAGCCCAACTGGTGCGCCTGCCGCGGCGACACGCGTCCGTCCGGATACAGCACGACCACGCGCAGGCCCGGCTGGCGATGGAAGGCGGCCGCCACTGCCGCACCCGTATCGCCGGAGGTCGCGACGAGGATCGTCAAGGGCGTGGCGTGCTCGCGACGCAGGCGCGCCATGCTCGCGGCGAGGAAGCGCGCGCCGAAATCCTTGAAGGCAGCGGTCGGTCCATGGAACAACTCGAGTACGTGGTCTCGCGGCGTCCCGAGCGGACGCAGCGGCGCCGGGAAGTCGAAGGCCTCGCCGCAGATCGCCGCCAGTTCGTCTTCCAGTCCATCACCCGCGAAGAACGGCGCCAGCAGGGTCGTTGCCGTCCCGGCGATGTCGCGCCCGGGCGCGAGCTCGCGCGCCTTCGGGAGTGCCTCGGGAACATACAGCCCGCCGTCAGGCGCGAGGCCGGCGGCGATCGCCTGGCTGAGCGAGGCGGCAGGTGAAGCGTGTCGGGTCGAGATGAAGTTCATGAGGTTCGCAGGCAAGGCACCACGCATGCAGTCGCGGCGGCCGGTGGAAGGAATCAGTGGGCGGACAGGAGTTCCGCGCCCGTGGCATTGATCGGCGACACCCAGGCCTGGCTGTCGAAGCCGGCCGAGGCGAAAGCGGCCTGCACGGCCGGTGTTGCCGCTTCCGCTTCGCCACGCGACTCGAACCAGGCGAACACACTGGGGCCTGCACCCGAGATGCTGGCGCCCAGTGCGCCTGCGTCCAGCGCGGCGCGTTTCACGGCATCGAAGCCGGCGATCAACGGTGCACGGCGCGGCTCGACCAGCACGTCGCGCAGGCCGTCGCGCACCAGCATCGCATCGCCGGCGTGGCAGCCGGCGAGGACCAGTGCGAGGTTCGCGCTCTGGGCCACGAACGCCTTGAGTTCGTACGCTCCCTGCAGCGCGGCTCGCGCGCGACGCGTCTCCAGGATGGCCTCGGGATGTACGAGCAGGCTGTGCCAGTGATCGGGCACGGGTATGCGCACCAGCCGCTCGGCCGTCGACAGCACCAGCCCGCCCAGCAGCATCGGGCCCAGGTTGTCGCCATGCTTGCCGCCGCTGGCCACCGCCTCGCCCACGAGTGCGTGCGGATACAGCTGCTCGCGCGTGAGCGGCGCATCGAGCAGCGCGTTCGCGGCCACCAGCGCGGCCACGCAGGATGCGGCGGACCCGCCCATGCCCGAGCCGAGCGGAATGCCCTTCTCGATTTCCACCTCGAATCCGAACGGCAGTGCCAGGGCTTCGCGCAGGGAGATCAGCGCCGCACCCGCGGTGTTGCCGGGCGCATCCAGCGGCAGGTCGACAGTGGCACCGCGGATCGCCGAGATGCGGACGTCCGCCGCGTCGATGCGACGCACGGTGACGGTGTCGCCGACGCCTTCGATCACGTGGCCCAGGATGTCGAACCCCACGCCGACGTTGCCCACCGATGCCGGCGAAAACGCACTTGCCTGCTGCCTCATGCCCACGCTCCGTCCCTCGTCGTCGGATCCCTCACAGCTTCGCCCCCTGCCCGGCCGCCACGCGCAGCACGTCGGCGAAGACGCCCGCGGCGGTGACCTCGGGACCAGCGCCGGGGCCTTGCACGATCAGCGGATTGTCGCAGTAACGGCGCGTGGTGAACTGCACGATGTTGTCGGTCAGGCGCAGGTTGCCGAAGGCGTGCCCCGACGGCAGCTCGACCAGCCCCACACTCGCATGGCCTTCGGCATCGAGTCGTGCGACGTAGCGCAGCACGTTCCCCGCGGCGCGCGCGTTCGCAAGCCGCTCACCGAACGTGGCATCCACCTCGCCCAGTCGCGCCATGAAGTCGTCGACACTCGCCTGCCGCAGCCCTTCCGGCACCAGGCTCTCGACCTGCACGTCTTCCAGCGCCAGTTCCCGGCCCGCTTCGCGCGCCAGGATCACCAGCTTGCGCGCCACGTCGGTCCCGGACAGGTCATCGCGCGGATCGGGTTCGGTGTAACCCAGGCCGCGCGCTTCGGTGACCAGCTGCGAGAACGGCACGCTGCCGTCGAACCTGTTGAACAACCAGGCCAGGGTGCCGGAGAAGATGCCTTCCACGGAGACCACGGTGTCGCCGGTATCCACCAGGTCGCGCAGTGTCGAGATCACCGGCAGTCCCGCACCGACCGTGGCTTCATAGCGGAAGCGGGCACCGCTGGCCGCAGCGGCGTCGCGGATGGCGTGGTAACGCGCCAGCGGACCGGCACCGGCCTGCTTGTTCGGCGTGATGACGTGGATGCCGGCGGCCAGCCATTCGGCGTAACGGTCCGCGACCACCGGGCTGGCGCTGCAGTCCACGATCACCGCATGCGGCATGTGCGCGGACAGCAGGTGCTGTGTGAAGCGGTCGAGGTCGGCCGGTTGCGTACTGGCGTCGAAGCGGGCGCGCCAGTCGGCGCCGATGCTGCGCTCGTCCAGCAGCATGCGCCTGCTCGAGGCGATGGCGCGCAGGCGCAGGTCGACGTTGGCCTTGCCCAGCAGTTGCGGTTGCGCCGCGCGCAGTTGCTCGATCAGTGCGCCCCCGACATTGCCCGGGCCGATCACGCCCACCGCGAAGGTCTGCGGCGACAGCCAGAAGCCCGCATGCGCCGCACGCAGCGCCTTGGTGGCGTCGGCGCTGTCGATCGCCACCGAAATGTTGCGCTCGGAAGACCCCTGCGCGATCGCCAGGATATTGACCTGCGCGCGCCCCAGCGCGCCGAACAGGCGCGCCGATACGCCGGGAGTGCCCGCCATGCCATCGCCGACCGCGGCGAGCACGCTCACGCCATCGCGCCGCTGGACGCGCTGGATCTGCCGGGTGTCCAGCTCGTGCGCGAAGGCGTCCAGCAGCGCCGCCTGCCCCTTTCCCGCCTCGCTGGCCCGGACCACGCAGCAGATCGAATGCTCGGACGAGCCCTGCGAGATCATCACCACCGACACATGCGCGTTGCGCAGCGCCGCGAACACGCGCTCCGCCGTGCCGGGGACGCCGATCAGGCCGGTGCCTTCCAGGTTCAGCAGCGCCAGGTCGGCGCTCAGCGTCAGCCCCTTGACCGGGCCGACCGCATCGCGTTCGGCGGTGATGCGGGTGCCGGGATGTTCGGGATGGAAGGTATTGCGGATGATGATCGGCAGGCCGCGTTCCATCGCCGGCGACATGGTCTGCGGGTGCACGACCTTGGCGCCGAAATATGCGAGTTCGCAGGCTTCGTCGTAGCTCAGGGCACCCAGCTGCACGGCTTCCGGCACCACGCGCGGGTCGGCCGACAGCACGCCGTCCACGTCCGTCCAGATGTGCAGTTCGGCGGCGTCGTACAGGGCGGCGAAGATGGCGCCGGAGTAGTCGCTGCCGTTGCGGCCGAGCGTGGTGAAACGGCCCTCGCGGTCGCGCGCGACGAAGCCGGTGGCCACGACGCGGCGCTGGGGGTGTGCGGCCTGCCACGCCGCCAGTCGCTGCGCGCTGGTTTCCCAGTCGACCACCACGCCGAGTTCGCCGTGGTCGACGCGCAACACATCGCGCGCGTCCAGCACGGCGCAGTCTTCGCCCTGCAGCGTCAGGTATTCCCCGAGCAGGCGCGCCGAACAGACTTCGCCCAGCCCCTGCACGCGCTGCAGGACGAGTTCCGGCAGCCCGCCGATGACGATCAGTGCGTTGAGGATTTCCTCGAGCCGGGTGAAGCGCTCGTCCACCCATTCGATCACCGGTCCCGATGCCTCGCCGAGCAGCGCGACGGCCGCACCGCGATGGCGCGCGCGCAAGGCGTGCCAGGCCTCATGCCATTCCGGGCGATTGGCCGCGGCCAACTCGCACAGCTCGATCAGCGCGTCGGTCACGCCCTTCATCGCCGACACCACGGTGACCTGCACGTCTTCGTCGCGCGCCAGCAGCAGCTGCGCCACATGGCGGTAGCGCTCGGCATCGGCAACGGACGTGCCGCCGAACTTGTGGACGACGGTGCGCGGTTTGGCAGGTGGGACTTCGGCGTTGCGGGACGACATGGGTCAGGAACCTCGGGTAGGAGGCCCGGCACGCATCAGGAAGTGGGGAGGCCCTGCATCCTGATCCGGGTGCGGGGCCGTGGTTTGCTTATTACGCGAACACGACCAGCCGCACCCGACGAGTCAGGGTGGTAATGGTCGTAATCAGGGAGCGTCCGCCGCACGCATGCGCCGACGCTGGCATGGGGGCCGGGGTCGGGGTCGCACAGGGGTGGACGGAAGGTCGCATGGCGCAAGAGAACCACGGAACCCCGGGGGGCTGTCAAGCGCTGCGACGCAACAAAGCCAATGATTTCAGTTGGATGCAACTGAAACCAATACACTTGCCTACAGCGCACGTGTCATGAAGACGCTGTTCGGGTCTTCGACGTAATCGCCGAAGGGGGCGCATGGATGGAAACCGGCACGCGCATACAGGGCATGCGCGGGGGCGAAGTACGCCATCGCACCGGTTTCCAGACTGAGGCGCGCATACCCCCGCCTGCGCGCCTCGGCCAGGATGTGATCGAGCATCGTCGCAGCGACGCCACGTCTCAGGTGCGTCTGCGCGGTCCGCATCGACTTCACTTCACCGTGGGTCGCGTCCAGCGCGCGCAGCGCACCGCATCCGGCCAGCGTCTCACCGTCCCAGAGCGTCCAGAAGGCGATGTCGGGTTGCCGCAGCGCGTCCAGGTCGAGCGCATGCACGCTTTCGGGCGGCGAGGTGCGATGCATCCAGTCCAGGTGCTCCTGCAGCAGCGCAATGACGTCAGGATGGCGGAGGTCATCGAGGCGGATGTCCATGGGTGCGAACAGGTGGGGGGGCGTTGTTCCACAGTGCCATGAGGATCGTCGGCGTGATACGGCCGGGCGCCGGATGCGTCGTACGTGGCGGCGCTTCGTGCGAGAATCGGCGCCGATGGCCCCGTAGCTCAGCTGGATAGAGCGGTCCCCTCCTAAGGGACAGGTCGTGCGTTCGAATCGCGCCGGGGTCACCATCTTTCCCATCGCCCGCGCCGCCTGCGCACCTCGGCGAATCGACGATCTATCCGTTCCCGCATCGGCAATCCGAATAAAGCCCGGCACCGAATCATCGGCGTTCCGCGCAATCATCGATGGGCCCGGAATCGCTGGAAAAACACAGACTTACGCAAGGTCCGGCGGGCCGTCTCTGGTAGAATCGCGCACCTCTTTCGATGCTTCGCCGTCCGGCGGCATCCCGTGCAACGACCCTGGAGCTTCCATGCCTGCTGACCTCCTCAAGGCCCTCGGCCTTACCACCACCAACTCCGGCACCTACCTCGGCAGTGGTGAGTGGTCCACGACCACCGACGCCGGCCTGCTGCAGTCGATCAACCCGACCACCGACGAGGTGATCGCCGAGGTCCATGCGAGCAGCCAGGCCGACTACGAGAAGATCGTCGCGCGCGCCCAGGCCGCCTTCAGGATCTGGCGCACCACGCCGGCGCCGCGCCGCGGCGAAGCGGTGCGCCTGTGCGGCGAAGCGCTGCGCAAGCACAAGGACGCGCTGGGCTCGCTGGTCGCGCTGGAAATGGGCAAGAGCAAGCCCGAAGGCGACGGCGAAGTGCAGGAGATGATCGACATCGCCGACTTCGCCGTGGGGCAGAGCCGCATGCTGTACGGCTACACCATGCACTCCGAGCGCCCCGGCCATCGCATGTACGAGCAGTACCAGCCGCTCGGCCTGGTCGGCATCATCAGCGCGTTCAACTTCCCGGTCGCTGTGTGGGCATGGAACGCGTTCCTGGCCGCGATCTGCGGCGACATCTGCATCTGGAAGCCGTCCAACAAGACGCCGCTGACCGCGATCGCCAGCATGAAGATCTGCAACGAGGCGCTGAAGGCCGGCGGGTTCCCGGACATCTTCTTCCTGATCAACGACGCCGGCGTGGAACTGGCGCAGCAGTTCGTCGACGACAAGCGCATCCCGCTGATCAGTTTCACCGGCTCCACCCAGGTCGGCCGTACCGTCGGCGAACGCGTCGCGCGCCGCATGGGCCGCAGCCTGCTGGAACTGGGCGGCAACAACGCGATCATCCTCGATGAAAGCGCCGACCTGAAGCTGGCGATCCCCGGCATCGTGTTCGGCGCCGTCGGCACCGCTGGCCAGCGCTGCACCACCACGCGTCGCCTGATCGTGCACGAATCCATCTACGACACCGTGCTGTCCACGCTGGTCAAGGCGTACAAGCAGGTGGAAGGCAAGATCGGCGATCCGCTGGATCCGGCCAACCTGATGGGCCCGCTCAACAGCCAGGGCGCCGTGCAGCAGTTCCTCGATTCCATCGCCAAGGCCAAGGCCAGCGGCGGCACCGTCGAAACCGGCGGTACCGCGATCGACCGCCCGGGCAACTTCGTGCTGCCGGCGATCGTCACCGGCCTGAAGAATTCCGATGAAGTCGTCCAGCACGAGACCTTCGCGCCGATCCTGTACGTGATGAAGTTCAAGACCCTGGACGAAGCCATCGACATGCAGAACGCCGTGCCTCAGGGCCTGTCGTCGTCGATCTTCACCCAGAACCTCAAGGCGGCCGAGCAGTTCCTGTCGGCGGCCGGCAGCGACTGCGGCATCGCCAACGTCAACATCGGCACCAGCGGCGCCGAGATCGGTGGTGCATTCGGTGGCGAGAAGGAGACCGGTGGCGGCCGCGAGTCCGGCTCGGATGCATGGAAGGTCTACATGCGCCGCCAGACCAACACGATCAACTACTCCGACTCGCTGCCGCTGGCACAGGGCATCAAGTTCGATCTCTGACCCGAACGCGGCCGGCCGGCATGCGTGCCGGCTGCCCTGAACGGGCCGGCTTCTGGGATAATCGCGCCACCCCTTCCGGGTGGCGCTTTTTTTTGTCCGCCCGGTCCAGCGCCGGCGCGCCTCCCTGACCCCTGCACGGAGCCCCTGATGAACCAAGCCCGCACCACCAGCAGCCTCGCCATCGCCAGCCTCGTGTCCGGCATCCTCGGCTGGACCCTGTTGCCCTTCATCGGCACCCTCGTAGCCATCATCACCGGTCACATGGCGCGCGCCGAGATCCGCCGCAGCGCAGGCACGCTGGACGGCGACGGCATGGCCATCGGCGGCTTGATACTGGGCTGGGTGTCAGCGCTGCTGTGGGTGATCGGCATCGCGGTGATCTTCCTCTTCCTGGGCGGCATGGCCTGGCTGGCGACGTTGAACTGACTCCGCGCGCGTCCATGTATTCGTTCGCCCGCCCCTTCCTGTTCGGCCTCGACGCCGAGACCGCCCATGGCATGGGCCTGAAGGCGCTCGACCTGGCCTACCGCACGGGCACCACCCCGCTGGTGGCGCGGCCGATCACGCCGATGCCCACCAAGGTCATGGGCCTGACCTTCCCCAATCCCGTCGGCCTGGCCGCCGGCATGGACAAGAACGGCGCGCACATCGACGCCCTGTTCGCGCTGGGCTTCGGCTTCGTCGAGATCGGCACGGTCACGCCGAAGCCGCAGCCGGGCAATCCTAAACCGAGGATGTTCCGCCTGCCGGAACACCAGGCGGTCATCAACCGGCTCGGCTTCAACAACGAAGGCGTCGATGCACTGGTGCGCAATGTCGAAGCCGCGCGCCGCGACCGCGGGCTGCTCGGCATCAACATCGGCAAGAACAAGGACACGTCCAACGAGCGTGCCGCCTCCGACTACCTGTACTGCCTGGAACGTGTCTACCCGCTGGCGGACTACATCACCGTCAACATTTCATCGCCCAATACCGCCGGCCTGCGCGAACTGCAGGAAGAGCAGGCGCTGCGCCAGCTGATCGGCGCGTTGCGCGAGGCGCAGGAAGAGCTGGCCGCGCAACACGGCAAGCGTGTGCCGATGCTGGTCAAGATCGCGCCGGACCTGTCGGACAGCGACATCGACGCCGTCGCCCGCGTGCTAGGCGACATGCAGGTCGATGGCGTCATCGCCACCAACACCACCGTCTCGCGCCTGAGCGTGCAGGAGCATCCGCAGGCGCGCGAGACGGGGGGACTGTCGGGCGCGCCCCTGATGGGCCAGGCGACGCTGGTGCTGCGCCGGTTGCGCACGCGGCTGCCGCACAGCATTCCGCTGATCGGCGTCGGCGGCATCCTGTCCGGCGCCGATGCCGTGGCCAAGATGTCGGCCGGTGCCTCGCTGGTGCAGTGCTACACCGGCCTCGTCTACCGCGGCCCCGAACTGGTCCGTGAATGCGTGGAAGCGATCCGCCGCCGCCGCGAAGCCCCGAGCGGCGGGCCGGTAGCGCCGGAATGACCACCGGCTACCGCGTTACCCCGAACGCCTCGCTGCGCGAGCGCAACACCTTCGGCGTGCCGGCGCGGGCGCCGTGGCTGATCGAGGTCGACGATGCAGCCGCGCTCGACGAGGTATTCGCGCTTCCCCAGGTGATCGAAGGCGGATCGCTGGTGATCGGCGGCGGCAGCAACCTGTTGTTCGCCGGTGACGCACCGGGCGCCGTGATCGCCATGGCCACGCGCGAGGTGCGCATGCTGTCCGACGATGGTGGCCATGCGCTCGTGCGCGCGGATGCCGGGGTCGACTGGCATCCGCTGGTGATGTGGACGCTGGACCAGGGCCTGTGCGGCCTGGAGAACCTGGCGCTGATCCCGGGCACCGCGGGCGCGTCGCCGATCCAGAACATCGGCGCTTATGGCACCGAAGTGGGCGAGTTCATCCATGTCGTCGAGGCCATGGATCGCCGCGACGGCACGCGCGTGCGCCTGGACCGCGACGCGTGCGCCTTCGCTTACCGCGACAGCGTCTTCAAGCACGATCCCGACCGCTATCTGGTGACCGCGGTGGAGTTCCTGCTGCCGCGCGCGCCCGCGCTGCGCCTGGACTACACGGGCATCCGCGACGAACTGGCGGCGATGGGCATCGCCACGCCGACCGCCCGCGATGTCGGCGAAGCGGTCATCCGCATCCGCCGGCGCAAGCTGCCCGACCCCGCCGTGGTCGGCAACGCCGGCAGCTTCTTCAAGAATCCCATCGTCTCGCAGGCGCAGGCGGATGCGTTGCTGGTCGATTACCCGACCTTGCCCGTGTTCCGTGGCGATGCCACGCACAACCGAAAGCTGTCGGCGGCCTGGATGATCGAAGCCTGCGGCTGGAAGGGCCACCGCGATGGCGATGCAGGCGTATCCGCAGCGCACGCGCTGGTGCTGGTCAACCACGGCGAAGCCACCGGTGCGCAGCTGTTGGCGTTGGCACGACGCATCGCAGACGCGGTGCATGCGCGCTTCGGTGTGCGCATCGAGCCCGAACCGAAGATCATCGGCGCCCGCTGGTAGATCACCGGACCGCATGCCCGCCCTGCCCGCCCACTATCGCGCCGCCGTGCTGATGCTGGGCAGCACGGTGTTCTTCGCGCTGATGGTGGTGGCGATCCGACTGGCGTCGGCGACCCTGCACACGTTCGAGATCGCGTTCTTCCGCAACTTCTTCGGCCTGCTGGCGGCGGCCCCGCTGATCCTGCGGCACGGCCCCGGCTTCCTGAAGACCACGCAGTTCCCGCGGTACCTGTTCCGCTGCGTCATCGGCATCTGTTCGATGCTGGCCGGCTTCTGGGCCATCGGCCACCTGCCGCTGGCGCAGGCGGTGTCGCTGTCGTATTCCACGCCGCTGTTCGTCACCCTGGCCGCCGCCGCCCTGCTCAACGAACAGGTTCGCGCACGCCGCTGGACTGCGGTGGCACTGGGGTTCGTCGGGGTGTTGATCATCGTGCGCCCGGGCACCTCGCAGTTCACCGCCGACGCGATGATCGCGGTACTCGCCGCGGTGATGAGCGCGCTGGTCGCGATCCAGATCAAGCAACTCTCGAACACCGAACCGGCCGACCGCATCGTCATCTACACCACCCTGCTGTGGGTGCCGATGTCGCTGGTGCCGGCGCTGGCCGTGTGGGAATGGCCGCAGGGCATCACCTGGGCCTGGGTCGTCGCCGCCGGCGTGCTCGGCACCGGCGGCCACATGCTGTGGACGCGTGCGCTCAAGTTGGGCGAAGTGTCGGCGCTCACGCCGATCAGCTTCATGCAGCTGCCGGTGGTGGCGGTGTTCGGGTGGCTGTTGTTCGACGAGTCGCTGGACCGGTGGACGCTGCTTGGCGCCGGCATCATCTTCGGCGCCAACGCGTACATCGCCCATCGCGAGGCGGTGCTGTCGCGGCGCTCGGCCTCGGAGGCCGCCAGCGCGGCCGCCAAACCCGGCGAGTGACCGTTCCGGCGACTCAGCCCTGCCTGGCGGGCTGCTTGCCGGGCCGGTCGCCGGCGCGATAGCGCTGCACGAAATCCGCGTCGTCGTCATCCAGCGTGTTCGGGTCCGCCGCCAGCAGGGGGGCGACGTATTGCCGGTACAGGGCCTGGGCCTCGGCCTTGCGTCCCAGCTCGTTGTACGTGTCGATCAGGTTCCAGGCCGCGATACGGGTTTCCAGGTCCGTCTCGCCCAGCACGCGCCGGCGCAGTGCGAACAGGCGCTCGTACTCCGGCACGGCGTCCGCGGTCCGACCGAGCACGCGCAAGGCTTCGGCACGGATGACCATGGTGACCTGCGCTTGCGGGTGCTTTTCGCCGAGCGTCTTCAACGCCAGCGGCTGCACATCGCCCAGCAGGCGCAGTGCCGCTTCCGCCTGGCCGGCATTGAGCAACGTGCCGGCATGATTGACCAGGATCGACAGCGTGTCCGGGTGCGCGGCACCCTGGGTCCGGCTGCGCGCGGTGATGACCTGCTCTTCCAGCGGCAGTGCGGCGGCGAAATCGCCGAGCCTGGCATACGCGGTCGCCAGGTTCAGGCGCGTGCGTACCGTCTGCGGGTGGTCGCGGCCGAGCACGCGTTCCCGCGCGGCGAGTACCTCGCGCAGCGCCGGAACCGCGGCTTTCACCGCCTGCTTGTCGCCGCCGTCGATCATCATCGTGGCCAGCGTGCTGCGCGCCTGCAGGGTGGTGGGATGTTCGCTGCCCAGCTTGGTGATGTAGCGCGCGGTGAGGTCGCGCTGCATGGCGATCGCCGCGTCCTTCTCGCGATTCATGATGCGCAGGACGGCCAGGTTGCCCATGGCGGACAAGGTTTCGTCGTCATCCGGACCCAGCGTCGCGGTGCGCAGCGCCACCACATTCTCCATGTTGGCGCGCGCCTCGGGCAGTTCGCCCAGGTTGCGCTGCACGGCGGCGAGGTTGTTGGTGGCCTCCAGCGTGGCCGGATCGCGCTCGCCGACGCTGGCGAGCAGGCGCTCCTGCACGGCCTGCACGACGCCCTTGGCGCGCGGGCGATCGCCGCGTGCGGAGATGACCTGCGCCTGCGCCAGTTCCAGCTTGACCCGCACGCGGTCGTTCACGGGCAGCGCGAACGCGCGCGGCAGCGCCTTCTGCAACACGGTCTCGGCCTGGTCGATGTGCGCGCCTTCGAGCAGCGCCTGCACCTGTTCGTTGCGCGCACGCAGCGTCTCGGGCGCACCCTCGCCCAGCGCGGCCGCGCGATGCTCGGCGACGCGGCCGAAATGCTCGGCCGCCTTGTCGTAACGTCCGATGGCGGCGTACACGCGGGCGACCGATTCACGCAGGCTGGCCGCCACGTCGGGCTGGTCGGCGAAATCGCGGGCGATGGCCTCTTCCGCGTTGGCGAGCAACTGGCGATCCACCAGGTCGCGCGCCAGGTCGCCGGTGCTCGCCTTCGCCAGCGTCGCACCGAACGCCGAGGAGGCGCCGGGATCCACGCTCGCCACCTGGCGCACCAGGCCTTCGGACAGACCGACACCCATGGTCTCGATGTCGATGCCCTCCAGCATCGACTGCTGGAAAGCGGCGACCTTCTCCAGCTCCGCGCTGCGCGCCTCGGCGACGCTGCGCTGCGTCCGCGCCTGTTGCAGTCCATACAGCGACAGCGCCAGTCCCCCCAGCAGCGCCAGCAGGCCGAAGCCCGCCGCCACGGCTGCCGTGCGATGGCGGCGCAGGAACTTCCGCCACGCATAGCGCCGGCTCGGCGGTACCGCCGCCACCACGCGGCCATCCAGATAGCGCTGCAGGTCGTCGGCCAGCGCCGCGACCGCGTCGTAGCGCGCGTCACGGTCGTGCTGCATGGCCTTCAGCACGATCCAGTCCAGGTCGCTCCGCAGCCGCGCGCGCATCCGCGCCAGCGACAGGCCGCGTTCCTGTGCCATCTGCCGGGCCTGGTCGGCGGGCAGCGCCGCCAGCCGCGACGACGGCGCCACCGCGGTCGGCGTGTCCGCCGCCCAGGTTTCGCCCACGGCCTCCGGGCGTACGCCGGTCACCAGTTCGCACAGCACTACGCCGAGCGAATAGACATCGCTGCGGGTGTCGACCTGGGCGGCGTCGCCCTGCGCCTGTTCGGGGCTCATGTACTCGGGAGTGCCTGCACGCTCCAGCGCGGCGTCGCCGGCCAGCGACGCGGCCATGGCGATGCCGAAATCGATGATCTTCGGCGCCGGCCGCCCGTCGACCGTATCCACCAGCAGGTTGCCGGGCTTGAGGTCGCGGTGCACCACGCCCTTGTGGTGCGCATGCTGCACGCCCTCGCAGACACGGATGAACAAGGCCACGCGCTCGTCCAGCGACAGCTGATGGTCGCGGCAGTGGCGCGTGATGGGGCTGCCGTCGATCAGCTCCATGGCGAAGAACGGGTAGCCCTCCTCCGTGGTGCCGGCGTCGTAGATCTGGGCGATGGCGGGATGGCGCATCTGCGCCAGCACCTGCCGCTCGACCTCGAACCAGGCCAGATGGCGCGCCTGCAGTCGCTGGGAGCGCATCAGCTTCAGGGCGACGTCGCGGCGCACCGGCTCCAGCTGCGCAGCCCGGTAGACCTCGCCCATGCCGCCCCGCCCCAGCAGGTCCTCGATGCGGTACCTCCCCAGCCGCGCGCCCGGCGCCAGCGTGCCGTCGGGCGCCGTCGGGGCGTCCTTCAGGCGCGTGGCCAGGCTCTCGGTGGGTGCGAGGTCGTCGTAAGGTTGCGATGTCATGCCACTTTCCCCGGTGCGCCCGGCCATGGTAGCGGAAGCGTGAGTTGACCGACCTATCCGTTACACTCGGGCCCGCACCTGTCAGCCGTCTTCGCATGTCCCGGGATTCCCACGATCCACCGACCACGCAGCGGACCATCCTGAGCGACGGCCCGCGCCCGGCGTCGCACCGGTCCGCGTGCGTGGTGGTCATCCATGGCGAAGGCCTGGGCCGGCGGGCCGACATCGACACCGCGCGCGTGCGGGTGGGCCGCTCCCAGGAAGCCGACCTGCACATTCCGCACAACAGCGTCTCGCGCCTGCACTGCGAAATCTGGCGCGAGGGCGACAGTTACCGCGTGCGCGACCTCGGCGCCACCAACACCACGCGGGTCAACGACGACCCGGTTGGCGAGGCGGTGCTCGCCGACGGCGACCACATCACGCTGGGCGAAAGCATCCTGAAGTTCATCAGCCACAGCAGCGTGGAAGCGCACTACCACGAGGAGATCTACCAGCTCGCCACCCACGATGCGCTGACGGAGATGTACAACCGCCGGCATTTCATCGAGACCGTCGAGAAGGAGATCGCCCGCGCCATGCGGCACCAGCGCGAACTGACCATGTGCATCATCGACGTCGACCTGTTCAAGCCGATCAACGACCGTTACGGCCATATCTCCGGCGACCACGTACTCAAGCAGATCGCGGCGCTGGTGCGCCGGCACGTGCGCAACGACGATGCCGCCGCACGCATCGGCGGCGAAGAATTCGCGGTGCTCCTGCCCGAGTGCGGACCGGACGCCGCCTATGGATTCGCCGAGCGCCTGCGCGAGGCGGTGGAAGCGGTGGTGTTCCGTCCCGGGGGCCACGCGCAGACGATCACCGTCAGCATCGGCATTGCCGCGCTGACGCCCGACCGCGACACGGTGAGCCGCATGATGGCCGCGGCCGATGCCGCCCTGTACCGCGCCAAGAGCGAAGGCCGCAACCGCGTCTGCATCGAGCACTGACCGGGGCGCGGCTCAGCGGGCCAGCGGATCCACGCCGAAGCCGCCTGCGCGCCATGCGTCGATGCCGCCACGCAGCGGCAGCACGTCGTGGAAGCCGGCCGCGCGCAGCTTGCCGGCCATCCACGCCGCGGACACTTCATCGGGGCACGCGCAGTAGATGACAACCTTTCCGTCGCGCGGATAGCCGGCGAGGATGCCGTCGAGCCGGCGCTCGTCGGCGAAGATCGCCCCCGGGATGATGTAGGGATCCACCGCGCGGAAGCCTGGCGCACGGATGTCGAACAGCGCCGGGGCATTTGCCGACCGCATCAGCGCATTCAGGTCCGACGGTTCGATGCGCGCGGCGTCCAGCGACTTCAGCAGGCTGCGTCGACGCCACCAGCGCCACGCGACATAGACCGCCAGCACGGTCCCGACCAGCACGCCGGCGCCGGCGCCCAGTTGCGACAGCGTGTCGATCACCGTTTCGACCTGCCGCGAGAACACCACGCCCAACCCCAGCCCCAGCGCGGCCCACAGCGTGGCGCCGAGCCCGTCGTAGCGCAGGAAAGACGGCAGTCGCGCCTGCATGGCGCCGGCCAGCGGCACCGACACCATCGACAGGCCGGGAATGAACTTGGCCACCGACAGCACGCGGATGCCGAAACGGCCGTAAAAGCGCTCGGTGCGCTTCATGCAGGTGTCGCGCGACAGCGACAGCCGGCACAGCGACTGCAGTGTACGGTTGCCATAACGGCGACCCGCGTAGAACCACGCGCTGTCGCCGATCAGGCTGGCGGCCACCGAGACGGCCAGTACGCCGAGCAGCGGCAGCCACATCGTGTCCGGCTGCAGCGCCAGTCCGGCGCCGACGAGGATGAGCGTGGGCATCGCGGGCACGGGCAGGCCCAGCGACAACGCCAGCACGTTGACGAAGACCAGGGCCACGCCGTACTTGTCCACCACGTCCTGCATCGCGCTCCCCGTCCCCCTCATCATCGCCGCGCGTGTCGGCGGGCGGCCATGTTCGATCCACGCCCGCGCGGCGGCAAGGCACCGGCCCGCAACGATGCGTTGCCGGGCCGCGATGACCGCCGATGCCGGACGTGCCACGTGCTGCGACGCGAGATCGCTGCATTTACCTCAGCGGCGACGGCGCCGAGGAAGGGGGGCATCGCGGCCAATGTCGGGGGTATCGGCAGCCAAACCCGGCGCCATCACGCCGGCTTAATGCCGCCCGCGTCGCGACGCACCACCATCCGCCCCTGTACGGTCGCCGCCCCCACGCGTGCCGCACGCCAAGGCAGTCCATCCCGTTGAACGTCCCGCCTGACTCTCGCCGGAGGATCCGATCATGGTTGCACCCGTACGACCCGCCCGCCTGCCGCTCGTCCTTGCGGCCGCCACGCTGACGCTGGCGGTCGCCGCCCCCCTGAAAGCGGAGGAAGGCGACTACAGCTTCTGGCAGACCCTGGTGAACCTGGTCTCGCCGCCGAAGGCGGACAACAAGGTCACCGCCGCCCAGCGCACCGGCCACTATCCGCTGCTGTCCAATCCCTCCGGCTTCAACGACGGCTTCCAGCCGGGCCGCTACGACGCGTGGCAGACCATCCAGCTGGCGCCGTCGACGGGCGCCGTGTGCGGCGACGGTTCACCGTTCAAGTTCTTCGTCAACCGCGTCGCCGATACGCGCAACACCATCATCTACATGGAGGGCGGTGGCGCGTGCTGGGACTACGCCAGTTGCAGCGGCCAGGGCGGCATCCGCGGTGCACGCAATCCGAACGGCATCCCCGACGACTACATGAGCCTGCTGAATCCCGGCGCGAGCCTGGTCAGTCCGTTCGTCACCCGGGTCAGCCCGTTCGAGTCGGTGAAGACGCAGGGCTGGAACATGGTCTACGTGCCCTACTGCACCGGCGACATCTACAGCGGCGACAAGGTGGCCGTCTACGACGACCCGAGCGGGCAGAATGCCCCCCTGGTGTGGCACCACAACGGCACACGCAACGTGCGCGCGGTGGTCGGCTGGCTGAAGGACAACCTGCCCCGCCCGACGCAGATGCTGTCCACCGGCTGCAGCGCCGGCGGCGCCGGCAGCCTGACCAGCTACCACCCGTTGCGGCGCGACTTGGCGCCCACGCGCAGCTTCCTGATCGACGATTCCGGCCCGATTTTCCCCACGCCGAAGAACGGCAATCCGGTCGACTACCCCTCGCAGCCGCTGATGGCGCTGATCCGCAGCGCGTGGGGCCTCGACCAGCCGAACGGCCCGCTGCCCTATCTCGCCAGCGGCCTGCCGCAGTTCGACCTCAACGAACTCGGCACCCTGTATCCCGCCCTGTCCAGCAAGTACGCCAGCGACCGCATGGGCCATACGCACTTCTGGAAAGACCTCAATTACTCGTCGTACTCGTACGAACGCTTCTATCCCGACATCGCCAACGCACCGGACCAGGCCACCAAGGAAGCACGCATCCATGCGCGCTGGAACACGGATACGGCACGCCTTCGCGACCGCCTCAACGGCTTGAACAATGTCGGCGGCTACTTCCCGCAGTACCGCGCGCTCAACGAAAGCCACTGCACCACCATCGTCGATTTCAAGAACGCCGACGTTCAGGCGCAGAACCTGGAATTGAAGCAGTTCATCGACAGCGTGCTCGACGGCCAGGGCAAGGTGCTCGATGCGAGCGAACAGGACGACAAGGACGACAAGGCCAAGCCGTTCAACCTGCTGTACTGGCTGGTCGACCAGCTGATGGGCTGAGGTCCGCGCCCGAGGGCCGTCGTGAGGCGACGGCCCCGGCGCACGAGGAGTACGCATGAGGAAACTGCTGACACTGCTGGTGCCGCTGCTGGTGTTCACCGCCGCCGCGCTCTGGTGGACGCACGCCGCGTCCCGGGGAGTGCCGACGACGCCCCCTGCCCCTGCGGGTTCCGCAGGTGCCCGCTCCCCGGCGCTCGGCACCCTGCAGGCCACGCCGCAAGCGCAGGCCTATCGCGAGCGCCAGCGCTTCGAGGCCGAGGCGAAGGACTTCTTCGCGCGCGCCGCCTCCCTGCGCGCCGTGGAGCGCAGCGAGCGGGCGGACGCGCTGAAGCGGCAGATCGACCGCTACGAGGCCGCCGCCGGATTGTCCGCGGGCGAAGCCCTGCTGTTGCGGACCGCGCTGGTCAAGGCGACCGTGGACGACCCCGCGCAGCAGGCGGCAGAGGTGGCCGTGATCGCCGACCGCTATCGCTCACACGCTGACCAGCGCATGGCCGCTTTCGCCGCGCAGCAAGCCAACGACCCACGCTTCCAGTCCTACAAGGCACGCGAGGCGCAGGTCGTTGCCGAGGTCATGGCCGCCACCACGATTCCCGCCGGCCTCACCCGCGACCAGTACCTGCGCCAGCGGCTGCAGGAAGAGCGCGAGCGCGCGTACGCGCCTTGAAAAGCATGAAGAAGGATGTGGGAGCGACGTAAGTCGCGAGAGACCACCGGCATCGTTTCATCGCGACTTACGTCGCTCCCACAGGAGCCCTAGCCTTTAATCTGGCCTTTTGACCTGCCACGGCCGCTCGCGAATGCGGTACAGCGCCATATAGCCCCCGACACCCACGCGATGCCGGCGTCCCAGCCGCCAAGGATGTCTAACGGCTAGTGATGGCCAGCACCACCATCCCCGCCGGTCTTATCCGCGACCAGCAATCTGCACCAGCGACTGCAGGATAAGCGCCAGCGCGCGTACGCGCCTTGAAAAGCATGAAGAAGGATGAGGGAGCGACGTAAGTCGCGAGAGACCACCGGCATCGCTTCATCGCGACTTACGTCGCTCCCACAGGAGCCCTAGCCTTTTACCTGCCACGGCCGCTCGCGGATGCGGTACAGCACCAGGTAGACACCCGACACCCAGGCGATGCCGGCGGCGAATCCGCCGAGGATGTCGGACGGATAATGCACGCCCAGGTAGATGCGCGAGACGCCGACCAGCACCGCGAAGCTGCCCGCCAGGGCGACCGCCACCCAGCGCCAGCGCGTGTGCCAGCACAGCAGCACGACCACCATGGCCAAGGTGGCCGAACCCATCGCGTGGCCACTGGGAAAGCTGAAGGTGTGCTCGGGCGCGATGGATTCCCACAAGGTGGGCCGGTCGCGCTGGAAGAACTGCTTCGTGGCCATGTTCAACAGCGCCGAACCTGCGAACGACACGCCGGCGAAGGTGGCCTCACGCCAGCGTCGCGCGATCAGCAGACCGGCCGTCAGTGCGATGTCGACCGGCACCACGCCCCACTGGTAGCCGATCGCCGAGATGAAAATGAAGAACCGGTCCAGCGCCGGCCCTGCCATCGCGTGTGCGCGCCACAGCAGCGGATCGTCGAAGTAGAAGGCTTCCAGTTCGTGGACTTCGTCCGCCAGTTCGACGAACAGCCACAACGGGGCCAGCAGGCAGAGGAAGAGGAGGACGAAGCGCCCGCCATGTTCGCGAAACAGCCCGGCGATGAAGCGCCGGCCGTTCGCCAGCGTGTCAGCCGGCAGCACGCGCGTACTTTGCCTCGACGTAATCGTCGATCAGGGCGACGAATTCGTGGGCGATGTTCTCGCCACGCAGCGTGACCTTCTTCTCGCCGTCGACGAACACCGGCGCGGCCGGCGCCTCGCCCGTGCCTGGCAAAGAAATGCCGATGTTGGCGTGGCGCGATTCGCCTGGCCCGTTCACCACGCAGCCCATCACGGCGAGGGTCATGTTCTCGGCGCCGGGATGGGTGACCTTCCACTCCGGCATCTTGCCGCGCACATGTTCCTGCACGACCTTGGCCAGCTCCTGGAAGAATTCGGACGTGGTCCGCCCGCAACCCGGACACGCAGTAACCATGGGCGTGAACGCGCGCAGGCCGGTGGTCTGCAGCAGTTCCTGCGCGACGATCACTTCCTGCGTGCGCGACTGGCCGGGTTCCGGCGTCAGCGAAATGCGGATGGTGTCGCCGATGCCTTCCTGGAGCAGCACGGCCAGCGCGGCGCTCGACGCCACGATGCCCTTGCTGCCGATGCCGGCCTCGGTCAGGCCCAGGTGCAGCGCGAAATCGGTGCGGGCCGCCATGTCGCGGTACACCGCGATCAGCTCCTGCACGCCGCTGACCTTGGCAGACAGCACGATGCGATCACGCGGCAGGCCGATCTCGACGGCGCGTTCGGCCGAATCCACCGCCGAGCGGATCAGCGCCTCGCGCAGTACGCGGCCGGCGTCCCACGGGATGTCGCGCGTGTGGTTCTCGTCCATCAGCTGCGCCGCGAGCGCCTGGTCCAGCGAACCCCAGTTGGCGCCGATGCGCACCGGCTTGCCGTAGCGGATCGCGAACTCGATCAGCTGGGCGAACTGGGTGTCCTTCTTCTTGCCGAAGCCGACATTGCCCGGGTTGATGCGGTACTTGGCCAACGCTTCCGCACAGGCCGGCTCGCCCGCCAGCAGCTGGTGGCCGTTGTAGTGGAAGTCGCCGATCAGCGGAACCGAGATGCCCATCATCTCGAGCTTTTCGCGGATGCGCGGGATGGCGGCGGCGGATTCGGGGTTGTTGACGGTCAGCCGGACCATTTCCGAGCCGGCCCGCCAGAGTTCGGCGACCTGCTTCACGCTGCCGGCGACATCGGCCGTATCGGTGTTGGTCATCGACTGCACCACCACCGGGCGGCCACCGCCGACGACGGCATTGCCGATCTGGACGGCCTGGGTGATGCGGCGCGGCCAGGGCGCGGCGTCGGTGGGAGGCGTGGGGCGGGTGACGGCGTCGTGCATGGCGGCATTGTAGCGTGGGCCGCCCGGGGGTCTCGTACACGCCCCTGCGACGCCATGCCGCAGGCCCGGCCCGCGCGCTTGCACTAGCATGTGACCATGCCGAATACGCTGCTGACCCTGTCGCCCTCGTTCCTGCGCACGCTCTGCAACCTGCGCTGGGTGGCGATCGTGGGCCAGGCGGTGACCGTGCTGGTGGCGCTCGGTCCGCTCGGCATCGATCTGCCGCGCTGGCCGCTGTGGGCCGGGATCGGTGCGCTGGGACTGTTCAACGTCTACGCGACCTGGCGCAGCCGCCGGCCCGGCGAGGAGCGCGCCGCCGAAGCCTTCGCCCACATGCTGGTCGACGTGGCCGTATTGTCCTGGCTGGTGGCGTGGAGCGGCGGCATCGGCAATCCGTTCAGCTCGATGTTCCTGCTGCTGATCGCGGTCTCCGCGCTGGCCCTGCCGTTGCGCTGGGTGCTGGCCACGGGCGTGGCCTGCCTGCTGGGCTACATCCTGACCGCGGTCTTCGGCCGGCCGCTGCCGCACCTGCACGGCAACAACTTCAACGTGCACCTCTGGGGCATGGCGGTGAACTTCGTGCTTTCCGCCGGCGTGGTGCTGTACTTCTCCACGCGCCTGGTCGCCGCGCTGCGCCTGCGCGAACAGGAACTGGCCCGCCTGCGCGAGCGCTTCGCGCGCAACGAGGGCATCGTCGCGCTGGCCACACACGCCGCCGCCGTCGCGCACGAGCTCAACACCCCGCTGGCGACGATGACGCTGCTGACCGAGGACATCCGCGAACACGCGAGCGAGCCCGACATCCGCGAGGATGCCGGCACCATGCGCCAGCTGATCGACCTCTGCCGCGACCGCGTGCGCGCACTCGCCGCCTCGGCCGACATGGGCGTGCGCCAGCGCGTCGACCTGGACGATGTGGTGCAGCGCTGGCAACTGATCCGCCCGACGGTGGAACTGCAGCGCACCGGCGCCCTGCCGCCGTGGCTGGCGACCGACGCCTCCACCGGTCACCTGCTGCAGGCGCTATTGAACAATGCCGCCGACGCCAGCCGCCAGGCCGGCTCGCAACGCGTGGACCTGGACCTGCGCTGCGAAGGCGACGAGCTGGTCGGCACCGTGCGCGACTATGGCAACGGGTTCCACGAAGCGTTGCCGTTCCAGTCCGAGCAACTCTTCCGCACTAGCAAGCCGGAGGGCATGGGCGTGGGCCTGGCCCTGTCGCACGCCACCATCGAGCGACTGGGTGGACGCATGACCATGCGCGCGGTGCCGCCTAAAGGCGTGCAGGTGCAGTTCCGCCTGCCGGTGGCGGGCAATGACGAATCTCCCTGATGAGAGGCATCCGATGAAAGGCCTGCTGGTCGACGACGACGAACTCTATGCGCGCACCCTGCAACGCAGCCTGGCGCGCAAGGGCATCGAGACCGAGATCGCGCTGGACGCCGCCAGCGCACTGGCGAAGGCGCGCGATTGTCCGCCGGATTTCGCGCTGGTCGACCTGAAGCTGGGCGCCGACTCCGGCCTGTCCCTGATCGAACCCTTGCGTGCGCTGCGCGCCGACATGCAGATCCTGCTCGTCACCGGCTATGCCAGCGTCGCCACCGCGGTGGAGTCCATCAAGCGCGGTGCCGACGACTACCTGCCCAAGCCGGCCACCGTGCCGACCATCCTGCGTGCGCTGGGGCTGGAGACCCCCGCCGTGCCGGGCGACGAGGCGGATGCGGCAGAAGACACCATGACCCCGCTGAGTCGGCTGGAGTGGGAGCACATCCAGCAGGCGCTCGCCGAAACCGAAGGCAACATCTCCGCCGCCGCACGGCTGCTGGGCATGCACCGCCGATCGCTGCAGCGCAAGCTGGCCAAGCGTCCCGGCCCCGAGCGCCGCTGGATCGACGAATGACCGTCAGGGCGCCAGCTCGCGATCAGGTTCGCTGCCCGCGCCCATCCCCACGCCCATCCCCGCGCCAGCGCCCATGCCGGCCATGCCCATCCCGGCGCCGCCTGCACCGCCCCCTCCGCCCTGCCGTCCCTCGCCTTTCGCGCCCTCGCCCTTGCCCTTGGAGGCGACCGGCCGCGCCGGACCTTGCCGCGGTATCGCCAACGAGGGCGGGATGGGTTCCAGGTCCAGCACGCCGCGGATGAAGTCGCGCAGCGACACCACCAGCGCATCGGTGCGGATCGGCCGGCCCGCCGCCAGATCGGTGGCCGCCTGCACGGCCAGCCGCACCTGTTCGTCGGTGCCCAGCAGGATGATGTCCGACAGCGCCGCTTCGACGGCATCACGGATGCGCCGTGACCGGTCGCTGCCGTCGTCGACCAGCTCGACGCCCGCGTCGCGCGCCTGCGCACGCAGGTCGCGCAAGTGGCGCGGATCGACGTCCAGCGACCCGGTGAACGAACCGCCGAGCACCTTGTAGGCCGCGATCAGCGTGCGCAACCGTTCGTTGATCTGCCGATTCTCGCGCGCCCGCCGCTCCTGCACCGTCTGCATCACCAGCAGGCGGATGCCGACGCCGATCACCGTGATCAGCGCCAGCCCCGCCAGGGTAGTCAGCAGGCCCTGCCATGAACTGAAGTCGAGACCGCGCATGGCAGGCATCCTCCGAGTGTCCGGCCGCTACCTTACCCAACTCCGTGTTGCCGCCGTGCATGGCACTCAGAACGTTTTCCGCAGCACCACTTCCCAGCTGCGCGGATCGCCCAGGTAGGCCATCGTGCTGCCCAGCGCGTACACCACATGGGTGCGGTCGCCGAGGTTGCGGCCACGCACGGTCAGTTCCGTACTGTCGTTCCAGCGGAAGCCCACGTGCGCACCCCATGTCGCGTAGCCTGCGGTCGACAGCGTGTTGGCGGCATTGGCAAAGCGCGACGACACGCCACGCATGTCCACGCCGGCAGACCAGCGTGGCGTGAAGCGGTAGTCCAGCCACACGTTGCCCACTCGCGAGGGCGTGTTGGTGGGGCGATTGCCGGCGCGCGATACCGGTACGCCGCCAACGTTCTCGTAGAAATCATCCAGCGTGGCATCCACCCAGGCCAGGTTGCCCTCGACCTTCAGCGCCTCCGTCGGCCGCCAGCCGAAGGTCGCTTCGATGCCGCGGGACGACTGCTGGCCGACCGGCAGCGTCTGCCCCGGATTGGAGGGATCGGTGATGGCGAGGTTGCGGCGCACGATGCGGTATGCCGCCAGCGTCGCGAAGTTCCGCGCATCGCGCGACTGGAACTTCGCGCCGATCTCGCCCTGGCGACCCGTGGTCAGGTCGAAGTCGCGTAGCGTCGCGAAGTTCGCGGTGCTGAGGATGCCTGCCGGCGGATCGGCCGCGGTGCTGTACTGCGCGTAGACGCTCGCCTGCGGCGTGATGGCCCAGTTCAGCGCGACACGTCCGGTGGTGGGCGAGTATTCGCGCTCGAATCGGGCGGGATTGGTCGCACTGACCGCGCGATGGTTCACCACGTCCAGCACGATGCGGTCATGGCGCAGGCCGGCCAGCAGCGACAGCGACGGCGTCAGTTCGGTCAGGTTCTCCGTGTAAACCGCCTGCGTGTGCAGCCGGTTGGTGCGGTCGGGCGTGTAGACGATCGCCGTGCCGGATACATCGAGGAAGCGTCCCGGCGTGACCGCATCGAGCGGCACCGTATCCACCGTGGCCGAGAGCGAAAGCGGGAAGCGCGTCTGCCGGTTGTAGCTGACGTCCAGGCCGGTCGCCCATTGCGTCGGCAGGCCGAACAGTTCGCCTTCGTGGCTCCATTCCAGCCGGTTGCCGTAGACCTGCTGGTCGTGCCGCTGCAGCAGCGTGCCGGAACGGATCACGCCGTCGTTGCCGGCGGTCAGGCGGTAGCTCTCGACGTTCCGATAGTCTCGCAGCGCGTCGTAGTGATAGAGGGTGTTGCGCACGGTGTCGTGCTCGCCAGGCGTCCACTCCAGCAGCGAACGCGCCCAGCGCACGTCCTGTCCGTAGTAGCCGTCGGCGACGTTGTAGTTGCGGCCGATGGTCTGCGGCAGCACCGACAGGCGACTGGTGGCGGGCTGACGCACCGGCGTGCCCCAGTATGGACGATGGCTGTCCTCCTGCTGGACCTCCACCGCCAGGGTGTGTCGCAGGGTCGGCGCCAGTTGCGCCAGCCACGAAGCGGCGAGTGTCGATGCCTCGCGCTCCTGACCGTCGATCCAGCTCTCGCCATCACGCGTGCTGGCATCGACACGGATCGCCTGGCGCGCATCGTCGCCGCCGATGCGAAGGTTGGCCCCCATCGCCAGCGTGCCATCGCGGAACGAGCCCCACGACGCCTGCACGGCGGCTTCGTCGCGGTCCAGTCGCGCCAGCCGGGTGACGTAGTTGATCGTGCCACCGACCGCGCCCGCGCCGTACAGGAAGCTCGACGGACCGCCGATGGCTTCCACCCTCTCGTATTGCCACGCATCCACCGGTCGAGCGGCGATGCTGGCGTACTGCACGTCGATGCCATTGAATAACTGCGTGATCTGGCTGCCGGAGAAACCGCGGTACGTCACCGCATTGCCATTGCCCGGCGGCGACGCGACGGTGAGGCCGGGAATGCCGGCCAGCGCTTCCTGCGTGGTGCGCACGCCACGGGCATCGAGCGCATCACGGTCGATGACGGTGACCGACGCCGGGGTTTCCAGCAGCGTCAGCGACAGGCGCGTGCCGGTGCCGGAGACCTGCTCGAGGCCGGCCTGGTGGCCTTTGACCTCGACCGTGTCGAGCTGGGTGACGCGGGAGCCATCGGGCAGCACGACAGCGTCGGCGGCACGCGCGGAGGGGGAAAGCGAGAGGGTCGCGGCAATGGCCACGGACAGGCACGACGCGCGCGGCGTCGCCCGGGATATCAGGAACATGGAAACTCCAAAGCACAAGGACACGGCGCACGGGCCGCACGATCAACGAAGGGTCTTGTGGTTCAGAGGAGGATCGGCGGTCCTTGTCCGCCGAGGCCGCGCAGCCGCAGGCGACGCGCGGGCGGTAGCGCAGGGACGCTGGAGAGGATGCCGCCCGAAAGACGGGGAAACAGCAGCGCGATGCAGAGCAGCAGCAACGGCAACACCGCCGCGAGGGTGCAGTACGCGCAGTCGGCACCCATCGCCATGCCGGCGGGCGACGGCGCCTTGCCAAACGGCGCCTTGGCGACCGGCGATTCGGCCCGCGTATCGACCCACTTGATGCCATCGGTCGTACACAACTCGGTCCAGCCTGCCAGCATCTGCGATCCCGTGGCGGTCACCCACCGCGTTACCGACGGCGCGAACGCCATCAGCAGCGCCGCCAGCAAGGCCAGCTGCAGCATCGGTCGGAGGAAGGCGGACGAACGGATCACCGCGCGATTTTATGCGGGACAGATCATCGGAGTCAGGTGCGACGAAGTGCCGCACCTTGGCGCGTCAGGGGAATACGACGCGCGCACCCAGCAACCGTGGCTTTTCGCCGGCCACATCGGTCCACGCCAGCCACGCGGCATCGTCGTGCCATTGCAATCGCGGGATGCCACTCGCGCGTCCACGTGCGGACAGGGTGGCGACATCGACGCGCCGCGCGCCGGCCCAGGCGTCGTCGTAGCGCGCCAGTACCAGCGTCTGGCGTTCGTCCGGCGCCTGCTCCAGCCAGCTCACCAGCAGATGGCCATCGCCATGGACCAGGCCCAGGCGACCCAGCACCTGCATGCCCTTCGCCAGCGTCACCGGCGCACCGAACGTATCGCCGGCGTCGTCCGAACGTGCCGCACGCAGTTCCGGCACGCCACCTGCTTCCGTGTACCACGCGACCCAGACCGTGGCACCGTCCGCCACCGCCATCGGGCCGTTGACGGGGCAACCGGCGATCTTCCAGCCATCCGCATGCACATCGCGAGGCGACGTCCAGCGCTGACCGTCGAAGCGAACGATGCGTGTATCGCGGATCTCGCCATCGCCGCGTCCGCGATAGACGACTACGACGCCACGATCCGTCACCGCGGACGAGGTGGTGCAACAATCGCAGGTGGATGCGTCCAGTGGCCACTCTCCCACCTGCTTCGCCTGCGGATCGTAGGTCGCGGCACGCAGCATCATCGCGGCACCGCCTGCGTGGTCGTGTCCTCCACCGTCGTGCCCCGCATGTGCGGACGCCGCCTTCTGCCGGCTGTCGAGCCATGCGATACCCAGCCGGTCGCGCGCCTGCGGCCAGAACGTCACGAAACCATGGTCTCCCGGCGTACCGGACGGATGCACCAGCTGCGGCGCGCTCCACGTCATGCCGCCATCGCCGGAGCGCACCAGGTCGATGCCGTAGTCCATCCGCGACGGCCCGGTACTGCGCAGCCAGTGCGCCCACAGCGAACCGTCCGGCAGGGCATACACATGCGGGGTGTCGGCCCAGTTGACGAACCATGCGTCGCCTTCGGCGATCGTGCGCGGCGACTCCCAGCCCTGCGTCCCGGCAGGCCGGCGGCTGAAACGCAGGCGATGGCCTGCGCCATCCATCGGTTCGACCCAGCTCAACAGCAGCGCGCCGTCCGGCGTGGAGACCAGGTCGGGCTGCGCGGCGCCCGGCGGCGAAGGAAGGTCCGCCACGTCCACGACCGGTGACGGCACAACGGCCACGGGCACAGGTTCGCCCGGGGGCGAACAAGCGGCCAGCGAGGCGAGCAACACCGGCAACCACGGACGGGACCAGCGGGACTTCAGCATGAGGGACGATTCCGGCCGACGGGACCGCGCCATTCCAGCACGGAAGCCGCCTCACTGGGTGCGACCGTCTGTCGCAGGCATTCGCGGTGCGCTTCGTCGCGAGCGTTTATCCTTGCACCATGACCGACACCGCCCGCGACATCCTCACGCCCACCCAGCTCAACACGCTGGCGCGCGACCTGCTGGAAGGCGCGTTTCCGCTCGTGTGGGTGGAAGGCGAGCTGGGCAATGTCACCCGTCCGGCCTCGGGCCACCTCTACTTCACGCTGAAGGATGCGCGTGCGCAGGTGCGCTGCGCGATGTTCAAGCCGAAGAGCCAGTGGCTCAAGTTCGCACCCCGCGAAGGACTGCGCGTCCTCGCGCGCGGCCGGCTGACGCTCTATGAAGCGCGCGGCGATTACCAGTTGGTGATCGACAGCCTGGAAGAGGCCGGCGAAGGCGCGCTGCGCCGCGCCTTCGAGGAGATGCGGGCCAGGCTCGCAGCGGAAGGCGTGTTCGACGACGCACGCAAGCGTGCCCTGCCCGCCCATGTGCGACGCCTCGCCGTGCTGACGTCGCCCACCGGCGCGGCCGTGCGCGACGTGCTCAGCGTGCTGCAACGGCGCTACCCACTGGTGGAGGTCGATGTACTGCCCGTGCAGGTGCAGGGCGAGGCAGCGGCGGCGCAGATCGTCGACATGCTGCAGCGCGCCGCGCGCAGCGGGCGCTACGACGTGTTGCTGGTCGCCCGCGGCGGCGGCTCGCTGGAAGATCTCTGGGCCTTCAACGATGAACGCCTCGCGCGCGCCATCGCGGCCTCGCCGGTCCCCGTGGTGTCCGCCATCGGACACGAGACGGACTTCACCCTCTCCGACTTCGCTGCCGACCTGCGCGCGCCCACGCCCTCGGTCGCGGCCGAGCTGCTGGTGCCGGACCGGCGCGACCTGCTGTCGCGCGTTCGCACGTTGCAGCACCGGCTCGCGACCACCCAGGCACATCGCATGCGCAATGCCATGCAGCGCGCGGACCGCGCCGCCCTGCGGCTCCACGCGCAGCGCCCGCAAGCGCGGCTGCAGATGCTCGGGCGGCGCCAGCAGGATGCCGTCCGTCGCCTCCACGCCCTCTGGCGTGACCGCCACGCGCGCCGCCTGGCCGCGTTGCGCCATGCCGATGCGGTGCTGCGTGCGCATGCGCCGCAGCGCCGCCTCGAGCAACTGCGCGCCCGCCTGCTCGCGTTGGCCCCGCGTCCGCAGGCCGCCGCGGTGCGCGCACTGCAGCGGGACACCTTGCGCCTGCGTGCACTCGCCCGCTCCCTGGAAGCCATCAGCCCCTTGGCCACCGTCGCCCGCGGCTACGCACTGGTGACGAAGGAGGACGGCACGCTGGTGCGCTCGGTGGCGCAGGTGCGGCCAGGCGACCGGCTCGAAGCGCAGGTCAGCGATGGCCGATTGACGCTGCGCGCCGACTAGCGCCTTCGCTCGCCCTCGACGTCACTGCGGATTCTTTTCCCGTCGTCCCGACGACGGGCTGCCCCCATCTACAGGAGCTTCACCATGATCACCCACGAGCAACTGGTCGAGATGTTCGACAACATGGCGAGGGAGACGCCCTGGGACCTGCGCAAGCCGCTGGTGTGGGGTTACTTCTTCACCCACCATGCGCGGCCTGCGCTGGAGGCGGTGGTGCCGGTGCTGCAAGGACAGGGTTACCGTGTCATTGCGCTCTACTTGGAAGACAAGGACAGCCGCAAGGATCCGGACCTGTGGTGGCTGCACGTCGAGAAGACCGAAGTCCACACGCCCGACAGCCTCCACGAGCGCAACCAGGCGCTCTACCGGTTCGCCAGCGAGCATGGCCTGGATGCGTATGACGGCATGGACGTGGGCGCGATCGACTGACATCGCGGTGTTGTGGCCGATGTCGCAGCATCGCCGAGCGCCACCCTTCAACCCCGTTTCCGTATCCCATGCGTTCGACTCCCCGTCCCACTCACGGAGTCACGCCATGTCGCACCGTCTGACCCTCACCCTGCTGGCCGTCGCCCTGTTGGCCGCGTGCCAGTCCAGCCCCACCGCGCACTCCACGTCCGACGCCGAGGCGGCCGCGGCCGCAGCTTCGGATAAGGCGCGTTTCGCCCGCCAGGCAGCGGAGGCGGCTTCGAACGAACAGGCCACGCTGGACAGCGTGGTGGTCACCGGGGAGCGCCTGCGCCGTGAACAGGCCAAGACCGCCATCGCCGGCGTGCAGGCCTATGCGCCTGCATCGCCGCCTCCCCCGCCAGCCCCGCCGATGGCGGTGCAGTACGCGCACGCTGCCGCCGTCCTGGCGCCGCAGGCCGACGCGGCCAACACCGAGAATTACGCGGAACGCAACGACAATCCGGTGCGCCGCACCGTGGACGAACCCGTGTCCACCTTCTCGGTGGACGTGGACACCGGCAGCTACAGCAATGTGCGCCGCATGCTGCGCGAGGGCCAACGACCCCCGGCCGATGCGGTGCGCGCGGAGGAATTCATCAACTACTTCCGCTATGGCCACGCCGCGCCGACCGACCGCAGCCGCCCGTTCAACGTGACCACCGAACTAGCGCCCGCGCCCTGGAACGCGCAGCGGCAGTTGCTCATGGTCGGCATCAAGGGCTACGACGTGCCGAAGGCGACCTTGCCGCCGGCCAACCTCGTGTTCCTGCTGGACACGTCCGGTTCCATGGAGTCGCCGGACAAGTTGCCGTTGCTGAAGCAGTCCTTCGCCCAACTGGTCCCGCAACTGCGTGCGCAGGACCGTGTCAGCATCGTGGTCTACGCGGGATCGGCGGGCCTGGTGCTGCCACCGACCCCCGGCAACCGGCACGATGAGATCCTCGGCGCGCTGGATCGCCTCCAGGCCGGCGGCAGCACCAACGGAGGCGACGGCATCCGCCTGGCCTATGCGATGGCGAAGCAGGCCTTCGTGAGGGACGGCGTGAACCGCGTGATCCTCGCCACCGACGGCGATTTCAACGTAGGCACGGTCAGCCAGGATGCGCTGGAGACGATGGTCGCCGACCAGCGCGCGTCCGGCATCGCGTTGACGACGCTCGGCTTCGGTACCGGCAACTACAACGACGCGCTCGCCGAGAAGCTGGCCGATGTCGGCGACGGCAATCACGCCTACATCGACACGTTGCAGGAGGGACGCAAGGTGCTGGTGGACGAAATGCAGTCCACGCTGTTGACCATCGCCCGCGACGTGAAGATCCAGGTGGAGTTCAACCCCGCCGTCGTGTCCGAGTACCGGCTGATCGGCTACGAGAACCGCGTGCTGGCCAATGAGGATTTCGCCAACGACAAGGTGGATGCCGGCGACATCGGCGCAGGCCATGAAGTCACCGCGCTGTACGAGATCACCCCGGTGGGCAGCGGTGCCGAACGGCTTCCCGCATTGCGCTATGGCGGCAAGCAGGCAGGCGAACGGGCGTCCGCCACCGAGGTCGCGCACGTGCGCCTGCGCTACAAGCTGCCCGGCCAGGACAGCAGCCGCCTGATCGAAACACCGATCGCACGCAACGCGCTGACCACGCAACCGAGCGACGCCTTCCGGTTTGCCAGCGCCGTGGCGGCCTATGCCGACCTGTTGCGCGGTGGCCAGCGCATCGATGGCTGGAATTGGGGTGACGTCGCGCGCGCGGCGCGTGCAGCGAAAGGCCGCGACCCATATGGGCTGAAGGGAGAGTTCGTCGACATGATCGACCAGGCCCACCGGCTGGTCAGGGCGGAAACCGGCAGGCCGGCCATCGCGGGCGAGTGAGCGGGCAGGGAGGGCGGAACCATCCCGCCCTCCCCCGCGGCATCACGCGGGGTCGGTCACGTGGGTCTGCTCGAGGCTCGCCGCCGGCCGGCCGAGCAGGTAGCCCTGCCCGAGGTGGCAGCCCAGTTCGATCAGCGACTGGCGCTGCTCTTCGGTTTCCACGCCCTCGGCGATCGTCTCGATCCCCAGCGTGCTGGCCAGCGCCAGGATCGCACGCACCAGCGCCAGGCTCTCCGGTCGCGCCTCGCTGCCCAGCCCCGACACGAAACTGCGGTCGATCTTCAGCACGGAAATGGGGAACCGGTGCAGGTAGGACAACGCCGAGAACCCGGTGCCGAAGTCATCCAGCTGCGCGAGGATGCCGTGCTGGCGCAACGTACGGAGGATACGCAGCGTGCGTGGCGCGTCGTCGAGCAGGGCGACCTCGGTGATCTCCAGCCGCAACCGCGACGGATCGGCGCCCTGCGCTTCGAACATGGCCAGCAGGCGGTCCCCGAAGTCCGGCGAGCGGAAGTGCCGCGGCGACACGTTGACCGAGATGTAGCCTTCCACGCCGCGCGCGATCTGGCGCACCACCTGCTCGTAGAGCAACCAGTCGACCTGCTCGATCAGCCCGCTGTCCTCGCCCAGGCCGATGAACTCGGCCGGCAACAACAGGCCGCGTCGCTCATGCTGCCAACGCAGCAATGCCTCATGGCCGATCACGCGCCCGTCGTCCATGCGGCGGATCGGCTGGTAGAACGGCAGGAAATCGCGATGGTTGATCGCCCGGCGCAGGTCGGCTTCCAGGTCCAGGCTCTGCATCGCGGCTTCGCGCATCGCCTCGTCGAACATGGCGCAGCGGTCGCGCCCCTGTTCTTTCGCGCGGTACATCGCGGCGTCGGCGTCGCGCAGAAGTTCTTCGCCATTGCGATAGCGCGGGTGCCAGACCGCGATACCCAGGCTGGCGGAGGGGAACAGTTCGCGCCCCGCCACCCACATCGGCAGGCCGAGCACCGCCAGCAGGCGCTGGGCGAAATCGCGCACGTTCTCCACGCCCTCGGCGTACTCGACGAGCAACGCGAATTCGTCGCCGCCCAGGCGCGCCACCATGTCCTCTTCGCGCACGCTCATGGTGATCCGGCGCGCGACTTCCACCAGCAGCTCATCGCCGGCGGCGTGGCCCATGCTGTCGTTGACCAGCTTGAAGCGGTCCAGGTCGAGGAAGAGCACCGCGAACGCCTGCCCGTCGCCATGGCGGGCTCGCTCGATGGCAGCGGCGAGCCGGTCCAGCAACTGCGGTCGGTTGGGCAGGCCGGTCAGCGCGTCGTGCGTGGCCTGGTGGGTCAGCTGCTGCTCGATGCGGAGGCGCTCGCCGATCTGCGCACGCAACTGGTGGTTGGCTTCGTTGAGTTCGCGGGTACGCTCGTCGACGCGGCGCTCGAGCTCGGCATGCGCGCTGCGCAACCGCTCCTGCGTGCGCTGGCGATCGAGTCCGTTGCCGATATGGTGCGCCACGAACGTCAACAGGTTCTGGTCGTGGGACGTGAACTTGGCTTCCTGGGAGTAGCTCTGCACGACCACCGTACCCACGACGTCCTCGCCCCGGAACAGCGGCACGCCCAGCCAGCTGTATGCCGGCGGGCCATGTTGCTGCAGCTTGCCGG
The DNA here is from genome assembly GCF_002863005.1 of Pseudoxanthomonas sp. Lineage (GTDB taxonomy): Bacteria > Pseudomonadota > Gammaproteobacteria > Xanthomonadales > Xanthomonadaceae > Pseudoxanthomonas_A. Next base: position 141,949 of record NZ_PKDG01000018.1, on the reverse strand, counting down.
CGTTCGCCAGTTCGCCGATCACCTCGCGATCGGCCAGCAACGGGCGGCCCGTGGCGATGACGTACTCGGTCAGGCCGTTGGTCATGCGACGCGCCTTGCGCATCGGGTCGCGTTCGTCGATCGAGTACGGGAAGTTCAACTGGCCGCCGTCGTCCGAGACCAGCGCGATGTAGAAATTGCGCGCGTCGATCAGCTCGTCCACCACCACGTGCACGTCGGCGTAGAAGCGCTCGAGGCTTTCGGAGGTGATCGCCAGCTCGGTGATGCGGAACAGTGCGCGCTGCAGCTTCTCGGCGCGCTTGCGCTCCATGATCTCCGCCTGGAGTTCGCGGTTGGCGCGCTGCAGTTCATGCGTGCGCACCGCCACCCGGTGCTCCAGCTCGACGTGCGCGTGCTTGCGGTCCAGCGCGGTGAGGATGTGCTGCGCGACATACCCCAGCAGCGCTCGGTCCTCGTCGGCGTAACTGGCCGGCGTGTCGTAGCTCTGCACCACGATGGCGCCGCAGACGCGGTCGTCGCGCCGCATCGGCACGCCCAGCCAGTCCAGGCTGTCCGGCCCGTGCGAGGGATCGCGCACCACGCCCAGCTTCTGCCGGATCACCGCCGACGGGCCGCGCAACGGCTGACCGTGGCGCAGCATCGCGAACGTCATGCTGTTGGCCATTTCCTCTTCGCCGAACTCGCGCTCGGGCTCGGCGATGTACGGGTCGCGCTGGTCGGCGAAATACAGGAACCGCACCGTGCGGCGCTGGTCGTCGTAGAGCACGATGTAGCAGTTCTCCGCATACATCAGCGAGTTCACCACCGCATGGATGCGCCGGAGCATCTCCGGCATCTCCAGGTCGGCACCGGCCAGGTCGGCGATCTCGTACAGCGCCTGCTGCAGGCGCTTGGATTTCTCGAGCGACACCACGCGGGCCTGTGCGCGCAACGCGTCCAGCGAAGTCACCAGCAGCGTGCGCGCCAGCAGCACCCAGGACGCCTCGTCGGCCGCCGCCAGCGGCTGCGGCAACGAGAAGGCCAGGGCGACGCGCGCATTGCCATCCGCGTTGTCCCAGGCGTGCACGCGCAGGTCCGCGTCGTCGCCATCGCCCGTGGCGTCCACCAGCGCGTGTTCCGCCCGCCGCTTCAACGCAGCCGAGGCGCCAGGCGTCGCGCCGTTGCCGTTCCCCAGCGCCCAGTCGCGCCAGCAGACCGCCAGCTCGGCGCCGGCCGGCAACAGCCCACGCAGGATCAGCGCGATGCGTTCCGCCGGCGAAGCGTCCGCGCTTGCCGTGTTGTCGGCGCTGATCGATGGCGTGAGCATGCCTTGGTCCCGATCGAGTCGGTGCGTAGTGTCTGGAAGTCCCCCGTGCCGAGCATACCGCCTGCCGCCCCCTGAACGGAAACGGGCGACACAACCCCGTGCAGCGCGATGGGCCGTTCTCTTCCCGCATGCGCGCCGTCCCTGCCCCCGCTGCCATGGCCACCCCGCGCCCGGCACCATGCGGGCACGCAGGGATGAACGCGGCGACCGTCGCGCGTCGCGCCGACTTCACGCGCGTACGTGGACCGCTTACGCTGGCGGCAGTGAACGACCTCGCAGAACCCGCCGACGAGACCCTGATGCTGGCCTACGCCGCTGGCGAAGCGTCGGCGTTCGAACAGCTGTACGCGCGGCACCGTGGCCCGCTGTATCGGTTCCTGCTGCGGCATCTTCGCGATGCCGCGCTGGCCGACGAGTTCTTCCAGGACACCTGGCAGCGCGTGATCAGCGCGCGCGAGGGCTGGAAACCGGACGCTCCGTTCGGGACCTGGCTGTACCGGATCGCGCACAATCGCCTGAACGACCATTGGCGGGCATCGAAGCACCGCCCTGCCGCGCCCCACGATGCGGACGAACGGACGGCGCGCGTACCCGATCCCGATACGCCGGAGCGCCAGCTGTCCGAATTCGAGCAACGGCGGCGGTTGCAGCTGGCCATGGATGAATTGCCGCCGGAGCAGCGCGAAGTGCTGCTGCTGCGCCTGGAACAGGAATTGACCCTGGAGGAGATCGGCGAGATCACCGGCGTAGGCCGGGAAACCGTGAAGTCGCGCCTGCGGTATGCGATGGACCGGCTGCGCACGAGGTTGAACGAATGAGCATGCCCCCCGAGCCCCTGACCCCGGAAGAGCGCGCCCTCGCGCAATCGCTGTCCCGCGTGGGACCGCAGGGTGGCCCCTCGGCCGACCTGGACGCACGCATCCTGGGGGCCGCGCGCGCCGCCGTGCAGCCTGCACGCACCCGCGGCGACCGCGTACCGACGGCACGCCGGCGCTGGCCGCTGGGCATTGGCGTGGCGGCGTCGGTCCTGCTTGCCGCCGGCATCGCGTGGCAGCTCCGTCCCACGCACGAGGTTCCGGTCGCCAGCGAGATGCCTTCCACCCCCGACTATCCGAGCGGCGGCGCATCCGCGGATCAGGAGGTTGCGGCAGCGGACGCGGGAGCTAACCCGGCTGCCGATGCCGCAGCGGCGGAACCTGCCCGGGTCGCCGAAGGACTCCTGCCCCCGCCGCCGGCGAAGGTACTCACCCCGCCTGCCGGACGCCCGGCCAGCGGGCCCGCACGCCAGAATGCGGAAGCGGCCGCGCGCCAGGAGGCCGCGCCCAAGCGTACCCCGCGTGCGCTGCTTCCCACCCCCATGCCCCCCAGCCCACCCGCGCCAGCCGCGCCCCCCCAGGCGTTTCCGGCCGAAACAGCGGATGCTTATGCGCGCACGTCCGCCGCCGACAGCAACGAGGCGATCGCCGAGACCGTGGCGCGTGAGCAGGAGCGCGAGCAGCGCATCGCCGTGAAGCAACAGCAGGAGCTTCGTGCCCGAGACAACGAGGAACGGCGCGAGGCCACCACCAAGGTTGACGATGGCGCCACCCTCGACACCATCTCAGTCACCGGCAGTCGGGTGAAACGGCGCGAGAACCAAACGAAGACCCGCGACATGGGCACCGTCCAGGCGCCGGTCGCTGCCGCCCCCCCGCCCCCGCCCCCCCCGGCCGCGAGCGCCGGCAGCGTCCAGCCCAGTGCCGCGCGCAACGCCCTGCGCCGCACCGACCTGCAGGTGCCGGTCGACGCGGATACGCGGCTGCCGCCGGAGGAGTGGCTGGACCGCATCCGCCTGCGCCGCGATCTGGGCGACGACGCGAATGCGCTGCGCAGCCTGCAATTGTTCGTACAGGAGCATCCGTTCCAGCGCGTGCCGGACGACCTTCGCCCCCTGCTCGGCAATCCGTGAGCGATACCCTCGCCGCACGCGCCTCGCACTGGCTCGAGGTGAAGCACAGCCGTTTTCTCGCACAGGGTGCGCCGGTCGCGTCGGCCGAGGCCGCCCTCGACTTCCTGCGCGACGTCGCCGATCCGGCCGCCACCCATAATTGCTGGGCCTACCGCATCGGCCAGGATTACCGTTCCAGCGACGACGGCGAGCCGGCCGGAACGGCGGGCCGGCCGATCCTCGCCGCGATCGATGGCCAGGGCTTCGATCGCGTGATGGTGGTCGTGACGCGCTGGTACGGCGGCATCAACCTGGGCGCGGGCGGCCTGGTGCGCGCTTATGGCGGGGCGGCGGCCGAGTGCCTGCGGCTTGCGCCGCGCGAGCCTTTGGTCGCACTGGCGACGTTGGCGCTGACCTGCCCGTTCGACGATCTCGGGCATGTGCACGCGGCCCTGATCGCCCATCAGGCGACGAAGCAGGACGAAAGTTTCGACGAGACAGGCGCCCGTCTGAGGGTGCAGTTGCCCGTGGATCGTGTGGAAGCCTTGAAAACCCAGCTGCGCGACGCCACCCGTAACCGGGTGCGCGTGGTGGAGTCCGCCTGAACCCGGCGGTGCGCATCAGGTGTTTGTGGAAGGGGCTTCCGGTACGGCGGAGGCAGGGCGGCCTAGCTGGGGCTGAAGCCTCTCCCACAACCGCTTTGAAGACGGATCCCCGATGAGCACACCGAGCGAGACCCCCGACAGCGCCTCTGCCGGACCGAAAGCCAAGCTGGGCACGCTGCGCGCGCTGTGGCCGTTCGTGCGCCGGCATGCCGGGCTGTTCACTGCCTGGCTGCTGGCTCTGGCTCTGGCGTCGGCGGCGACGCTGAGCCTGCCGGTCGCATTCCGCCAGATGATCGACAACGGATTCACCGATGGCGCGAACATCAATCGGGCCTTCCTCTTCCTGTTCGTAGTGGCGGTGGTGCTGGCCCTGGCGAGCGCGGCGCGTTTCTATTTCGTGTCGCTGCTGGGCGAAAAAGTGGTCGCGGACTTGCGCGGGCAGCTGTATGGCCACCTGATCGGCCTCGATGCCGAGTTCCATGACCGCACGCGCAGCGGCGAGCTGGTGTCCCGCCTTTCCGCGGACAGCGAACTGCTGCGCACGGTCGTTGCCACCAGCATGTCGGTCGCGTTGCGCAGCAGCGTCACCGTGATTGGCAGCCTGGCGATGCTCTTCTTCACCAGCCCTCGGCTGGCCGCATTCGCGCTGATCGGCATTCCGCTGGCGGTGCTGCCCATCGTGCTGGGCGCACGCCGACTGGAGAAGGCCTCCCGCGCCAGCCAGGACCGTGTCGCAGACGCCAATACGCTGGCCAGCGAAACGCTCGGTGCGGTCCGCACGGTGCAGGCGCACGCCCGCGAGCCGTACGAGCGCGGCCGCTTCGGCGACGCCATCGCGACCGCGGTCGACACGGCGCGCCGCCGTATCCGCGCGCAGGCGTGGGTGACTGCTGCGGCCATCACGCTGATCTTCGGCGCGATCACGCTGGTGCTGTGGTCCGGGGCGCATGATGTCATCGACGGCACGATGAGCGCAGGCACGCTGGGGCAGTTCGTGCTGTACGCCCTGATCGGCGGCGGCTCGGTCGGCGCCTTGGCCGAAGTCTGGAACGAACTTCAACGCGCCGCTGGCGGCATGGGCCGGATCGCCGAACTGCTCGATGAAACCCCGGCCATCCGCGCGCCGGCAGCGCCCCGCGCCCTGTCGGCGCCGGTCAAGGGCGAGATCCGGTTCGACCGCGTCGCGTTCCACTATCCCTCGCGTCCCGACCTGCCCGCGCTCGACGATTTCGACCTGACCGTCAACCCGGGCGAAACCGTCGCACTGGTCGGTCCCTCCGGTGCCGGCAAGAGCACGGTGTTCTCGATGCTGCTGCGCTTCCACGATGCGCAGGCCGGCTGCGTACGGATCGATGGCGTCGACCTGCGCGAGCTTGACCCGGCGCAGTTGCGCGAACAGATCGCCCTGGTGCCGCAGCAGCCCACCATCTTCGCGGCCAGCGCCGCCGAGAATATCCGCTACGGCAAGCTCGACGCGACCGACGCGGAACTGCAGGCCGCCGCCGAAGCCGCCGAAGCCGACGACTTCATCCGCGAACTGCCGGGCGGCTTCGAGAGCCAGCTCGGCGAACGTGGCGCACGCCTGTCCGGCGGCCAACAGCAGCGCATCGCCATCGCGCGCGCGCTGCTGAAGGATGCTCCCATCCTGCTGCTGGACGAAGCGACGAGCGCGCTGGACGCGCAGAGCGAGCGCGCCGTGCAGCACGCCCTGGAAAGGCTGATGGACGGGCGCACCACGCTGGTCATCGCCCACCGCCTGGCGACGGTGCTGAAGGCCGACCGGATCGTGGTGATGGACCGTGGCCGCATCGTGGCGCAGGGCACGCACGAAGCCCTGCTGGCGGAGGATGGCCTGTACGCGGAGCTGGCGCGGCTGCAGTTCCTCGACTGAGCCGGTACGCGGGCATGGCCCGCGCCTGCCGAGGCGGTGTTGTCGCCGTGCCGAAGCGGGCGATGCCCGCGATGCCCTTCGAAAAAAGATTCCTGCTTACGCTGCCGCGTCGGCCTGAACGAGCGGCACGAACTTCGGCGGCCGGCTGGGGAACGCGTGCCGCACGATGCGCCAGCACACCTGGCCGAACTGCGTGAGCAGCGTACCGGTGTTGTAGTGCTGGCCGTATCGCGCGCAGATGGCGCGCACTTCCTTGGCCATCTCCGCATACCGGTTGGCCGGGATGTCGGGGAAGAAATGGTGCTCGATCTGGTGGCTCAGGTTGCCCGACAGCACATTCATCAGGAAGCCGCCGCGCAGGTTGGACGACCCCCGCAGCTGGCGCAGGTACCAGTGGCCGCGCGACTCGTTCTTGATGCATTCCTTCGGGAACGTCTCCGCATTGGCGGTGAAATGCCCGCAGAAGATGATCACGTACGTCCACACGTTGCGCAGGCCGTTGGCGACCATGTTCCCCAGCAGCACCGGCAGGAAGAACGGACCGGCCAGCGCGGGATAGATCACGTAATCCTTCGCCAACTGCTTGCCCATCTTGCGCACGACCGGCGCCGATTTGCGGCGCAGCTGCGTGTTGGTCATCTTGCCGCTCCACCAGCGGCCCAGCTTCAGGTCCTGGATGGCGATACCCCACTGGAACAGCAGCGCGAACACGACCGCGATCGCCGGCTGCATCAGGTAGAACGGGCGCCATTTCTGCTCGGGGAAGATGCGCAGCAGGCCGTAGCCGATGTCGTCGTCCAGCCCGCGCACGTTGGTATAGGTGTGGTGGCGGAAGTTGTGGGTGTGCCGCCAGTTGTCGGCCGTACCGACGATGTCCCAATCGTAGGTCTTGCCGTCGAGCTGCGGGTCGCCGAGCCAGTCGTACTGGCCATGGATGACGTTGTGGCCCAGCTCCATGTTTTCCAGGATCTTGCCCAGGCCCAGCGACAGGGCGCCCAATGCCCACAGCACCCAGAACAGCCAGCCCACCGCGCTGTCGGCCAGCCACAGACCACCCGCCACCGCCGCTGCGAACAACAGCACGCGGCCGCCCAGGTTGGCGAAACGCACCGCCTTGACGACGTTGCGGATGTAGCGCGCGTCACGTGCGCCGAGCGTGGCGACGGTCTGCGCACGCAGGGCGTCGAGCTCCTCGCCGAACCGATCCAGTTCGTCGGCGCTGAGCTTGCGGTTGCGGGGAAAGGAGGACGTGGCCATCAGAGATCCAGCTCGAGGTCGGTGGCGGCGCTGTGGATGCACAGCTTCAATGCCTGGGTGGGTTCGTGGATCAGCGCGCCGCTGGGCAGGTGGCGCGTGCTGCCGGCGGACTTGCCGCAGGCGCAGGTGTTGCAGATGCCCATGCGGCAGCCCGACGGCGGTTTCAGGCCCTGTTGCTCCAGAGCGACCAGCAGGGATTCGCCGCGCGGCACGCGCAGTGTGCGACCGCTGCGTTGCAGGCGGATGTCGACCTCGCCTTCATCCACCACCGTCACCGGCGCCGCCGTGAAGGCTTCGGCCTGGAAGCTGGCCACGCGGGAGGCCAGCAGGTGGCGAGCGGCGTCGACGAACCCGCCGGGGCCGCAGGCCATGACCTGCTGCGCGGACAGGTCGCCGGCCTGCGCGGTGAGCAGCGCGTCGTCGATGCGGCCTTCCGCTTCGTCGCCGGCCGCTGCGGCATCCCGCGTCAGCAGCAGGCGGAAGCGGAACGCCGGATGCGCCGACGCCAGTGCACGCAGCTCGTCGAGGAAGCAGGCTTCCTCACGTCGGCGCACCCAGTACAACAGGGTCAGGTCGACCGGCATGCCCTGCCCGGCCAGCTCGCGCACGAGCGCCATCAGCGGCGTGATGCCACTGCCCGCCGCCAGCAACAGGAACGACCCGCGGGGCGAGGCTGGCAGCGTCATCTCGCCGAAGGCCGGTCCCAGATCGACGATGTCGCCGATGCGGGCGTCGCGGCTCAGGTACTGGCTGACGCGGCCGCCTTCGATGGCCTTCACGGTGATCGGCAACAGGCCGTCCGCGCGCGGCGGTGAGGTCAGGCTGTAGCTGCGGGTCACGCGGATGCCGTCGATTTCGATACCCAGGTTCACGTGTTGCCCGGCGCGGTGGCCGGCCCAGTGACGGTTGGGCTTGAACAGCAGCGTCACGGCATCGGCCGATTCGACCTCGCGCGTCACCAGCCGGGCCAGCGGGCGCTCCCATGTCCAGGTGCGGTGGAAGCGGCTGGCCCAGAAATCGAAGATATCCGGCTTCACCAACGGGCGGAGCAGGCGTTTCAGGGGACCGGGCCGGCGGGGGGGCGGACGGATCTGAGCATTCATGGCCTCACTATACCGCTGTGAAGACGCATGTGTATACACTTGTATATTAATTTACGGGGCTATGATGCCCCTACCCTTCCGTATGCCCGGCGCCCTCGCGTGATCCCGAACCCGCAACCGCAGCTCCAGGACGACCACGGCCCCGGCCGCAAGGCGTCCATCTCGCGCGAGGACCTGATGGCGGCCGCCCTGAAACTGGTCGGCCCGCACCGCAGTGTCTCCACCCTGAGCCTGCGGGAGGTGGCCCGCGAGGCCGGCATCGCGCCCAACAGTTTCTACCGCCAGTTCCGCGACATGGACGAACTGGCGGTGGCGCTGATCGACCTGGCCGGCCGTTCGCTGCGCAAGATCATCGGCGAGGCGCGCCACCGGGCCACCAGCAGCGACCGCAGCGTGGTGCGCGGCTCGGTGGAGGCGTTCATGGAGCAGCTGCGCGCCGACGACAAGCTGCTGCACGTGCTGCTGAGGGAGGGCAACGTCGGTTCCGATGCGTTCAAGCATGCGGTGGAGCGCGAACTGCAGTTCTTCGAGGAAGAACTGTGCATGGACCTGGTGCGGCTCGCCGCGCGCGACAACGCCCCGCTGCACGAACCCGCGCTGGTCTCCAAGGCGATCACCCGCCTCGTGTTCGCGATGGGCGCCACCGCGATGGACCTGCCCCCCGAGAAGGATCCGGAGCTGATCGAGCAGCTCTCGGAAATGGTCCGCCTGATCATCACAGGATCGCGCGCCCTCGCTGCGCGCGGCGGCGCCCGCTGATCCGCCACCATCTCAGGGCAGGATGCGGATCGGCGTGCCGACCGGCACCCGCTGCCAGATGGCGTCCATCTCTTCATCGGTCACGGCGATGCAGCCTTCCGTCCAGTCCACTCGCGAACCGGGTGGCGTCGCGCCGTGGATCATGATGTCGCCGCCGGGATCGACGCCGCGGGCCTCTGCCTGCTGTCGGTCGGCGTGGTCCGGATAGGAGATGCGCAGCGACAGGTGGAAGCGGCTGCGCTCGTTGCGGTAGGTGATGCGGTAATCGCCTTCGGGCGTCCGCTGGTCCCCTTGCTGCCGCTTGTGCCCGACCGGCGCGCCGCCCAGCACGATCCGATAGCGGGCGATGACGTGGCCGGCGCGCAGCAGGTCGAGGCGCCGCTGCGCCTTGTAGACACGGATCGCGTCTGCCCGCTGCGCGGCGGGCACCAGGGCGGGCGGTGATGTCCCGGCTTCATGCGCCTGCGCTGTCATCCCGAACGACGACAGCAGGATGAGCAGCCAGCGACTCATGCCGGCAATGCCCGTGCGAGGAGTGCGGCCGCATCGACGTCGGCGGGCAGCGTGCCGAATACCGCGCCATGCTCGCCACCGAGGCGGCTGCGGACGAACAGCGGTGCCGCAGGGCTGCCGGTCCGCAGCAGCACGGCGGCCTGCAGCGCGAGCGCCAGCCGCTCGACGAGCATCCGTGCGCCGGCCTCCTGCATGGACGCCAGACCGGTGCGCAGTCGCTCGACGAAGACGTCGTAGGCCGGGTCGATGCCGCCGGCGGACGCCAGTTCGCGGGTGACCGCATCGGACACGCCGGCATCACGTGCCAAGGCACGCAACACGTCCAGGCACTGGATGTTGCCGCTACCCTCCCAGATCGAGTTGAGCGGCGCCTGTCGGTATAGCCGCGGCAGCATCGACTCCTCCACGTACCCTGCACCGCCCAGGCACTCCTGCGCCTCGTTGACTACGCCGGGCGCGCGTTTGCATACCCAGTACTTGCCCACCGCGGTAGCGAGGCGCGCAAAGGCCGCTTCGTGCGCGTCGCGCGCAGCGGCATCCACCGCACGGGCGACGCGCAGCGAGAATGCCGTGGCAGCCTCGGATTCCAGCGCGAGGTCGGCCAACACGTTGCTCATCACGGCATGGTCGACCAGCGGCCGGCCGAATGCGACGCGATGGCGCGCATGGTGCAGGGCTTGCGCCAGCGCCATGCGCATTTCCGCGGCCGACCCCACCATGCAATCCAGGCGCGTCAGCATCACCATCTCGATGATCGTGGCGACACCTCGCCCCTCCTCGCCCACACGCCACGCTCGCGCACCCGTGAATTCCACCTCGCTGGACGCGTTGGCCCAGTCGCCCAGCTTGTCCTTCAGGCGCATCAGCCTGAAGCCGTTCTTGCTGCCGTCGTCGCGGCGGCGAGGCATCAGGAAACAGGTCAAGCCCCCCGGCGCCTGCGCAAGCACCAGGAAACCGTCGGACATCGGAGCCGAGAAGAACCACTTGTGGCCTACCAGCGCATACGTGTCGTCCCGCTGCGGGGTGGCGACGGTGGCGTTCGTGCGCACGTCCGAGCCGCCCTGCTTCTCCGTCATTCCCATGCCGAGGGTGATGCCGGCCTTGTCGACGATGGGCACATCGCGCGGGTCGTAATGGGGTGCGGCGGCCTTCGTTGCCCATTCGCTAAGGCGGCTTTCGCGCGCCAGCACGGGCACGGCGGCGTGGGTCATCGTCAGGGGACAGCTGGTGCCCGCCTCCGCCTGATGGTGCAGATAGCTGAGTGCAGCGCGCGCGACATGCGCGCCGGGCGCCGGCGCGTGCCACGACAGCCCGGCGACACCGTGCGTCTTCGCCACGTCCATCAACCGGTGATAGGCGGGATGGAACTCGACCAGGTCGATGCGACGGCCCGAACGGTCATGCGTGCGCAGGCGCGGCCGGTCGCGGTTCGCGTCGAACCCGAGCCGATACAGCTCGTCGCCCGCGAGTGCGCCGTAGCCGGCAAGCCGCGCAGCGAACGCCCCGCCTCCTTCGCCTACCACGGCCTCACGCAGCACCCCGTCGTCCTTCCACAGGTCGCGCGGCTCGAACGGCGGCGGCTGGTTTTCGACACGATGCGTTTCGAAGGGGGACTCGTCCATCACCGGCTCCTGCTGACGCGTCCGATTCTCGCGCAAATCACCGCGTGGCGCGGCCGGCAGGCGGGTCGCCGCCGTCCTGCCTAGGCCGATGGTGCCACGTCGCCGAGTGCGCGCAGGAAGTCCGCCTTCAGCTTCAACGTGCCGAAGAATCCGTGCTGCGTGCCGCTCAACACCCGCAGCATGTGTCCCCGCCCGCCAGGCAGTCGACCGGCCGGCAGGAAGGCGACGTCACGCGCGTGCGCCACCCAGTCGCGGTCGGACTGGAAGATCGGGGTCAGCCAGCGGCTCCAGAACTGATAGACCCCGACATGCGCCTGCCGCTGCCGCTGGTAGGCGTGCAGCGCGGCGGGAACACCGGTGTGCGTGCGCAGCGCGTCGCGCAACGCCATCGCATCCATCAAGGCCATGTTGACGCCCTGCCCGAGCTGCGGACTCATCCCGTGGGCCGCATCGCCCACGACGACGAGCCGGTCGCGGTGCCACCGGCCCAGGGTGATGTCGCGATAGCTGGCGCGCGCCAACTGGTCGGGATCGAGGGTGTCGGCGAGGCGCGCGTCCGCCTCGGGCCACAGCTGAGCGATCTCGTCGCGCCAGGCGGGCAGTCCACGCGTGCGCCAGTCATCGAAATCGGCGATGGGCAGGCTCCAGAAGAAGCTCAGCCGCGGCGTGTCGTCACCGGGCCGCGTGCCTACCGGCAGCAGGCCGATCATCTTGCGTGCCGCCACGTAACGCTGCCGAAGCTCATCGCCCCAGGCCCAGTCGCCTTGCGGCACCAGCCGCCACAGTGCGCCCCAGGGGTAGACCGCTTCGCGCTTCACCGCACCGGTGGCGCCGCGCAGCTTCGACGCCGATCCGTCCGCCGCGATCACCAGATCGAACGGACCATGCCAGCGGCCGTGCTGGTCGCGGATGCGGCGTGTATCGTCACCGACCGTTTCGATGGCGTGGCCCCGATGCACCTCACCGTGCGCCGCCCAGGCCTCCGACAGTAGCGAGAACAACGCGCCACGTTGCATGCCCAGGCCGAACAGCCGGGCATCCAGCCCGGCGTAGCGCATGTCCATCACCGCACGACCGCAGGGCGTCTCACCGTACAGGCGGTTCACTCGTCGGCCGTGCGCCATCACGTCCTGCAGCAACCCCAGTTCCCACAGCACCTGCAGTCCGGTGGGCTGCAGCAGGAAACCGGCGCCGACCGGCCCCAGTTCCGGTGCTCGCTCGAACACCTCCACCCGGTGTCCGTCACGCGACAGCAGCACCGCTGCGGCCTGGCCCGCAGTGCCGTAGCCGATGATCGCGATGTGCTGTGCATCCATGGCGCGGAGCGTCCCTTGGTCGTGCGGCGAACCGGTGCAGCGGAAACGACAGGCGTTAAAAAACCCCGCCGGAGCGGGGTTCAAGAAAATCGTCTTGGATCAGGCTGCCGGCGTGATGTTGGATGCCTGTGCGCCCTTCGGGCCCTGGGTCAGCTCGTAACTGACGCGCTGGCCTTCCTGCAGGCTGCGGAAGCCCTTGCTGTTGATGGCGGTGTGGTGCGCAAAGACATCGGCGCTGCCATCTTCTGGCGCGATGAATCCGAAGCCCTTGGCATCGTTGAACCATTTCACGGTACCGTACGGCATAGCGCTTGTATTTCCTTTTCTGGATGCGGGTGGAATGTGTGGCATGACGTCACACCCGCCGAGTATGCAAAGCCCGGCGCGCGTTGACAATCACCCTCGCGCCAACGCGGCCACCAAGGCGGGGATGCCGGCAGAGGCGGCGGCGACGTTCGCCAGCACCTCCTCCATCGTGATCTCTTCATCGGTGCCGCAGCCGGCGGCCCAGTTCGCGACGATCGCGAGGCAGGCGTATTCCAGGCCCATTTCCCGTGCCAGGCCTGCTTCCGGCATGCCCGTCATGCCGACCAGGTCGCATCCGTCGCGACGCATCCGACGGATCTCCGCACGCGTCTCCAGGCGCGGCCCCTGGGTAGCGCCGTAGCAACCGCCATCGACCAGGGCGACACCCGCCTCATGCGCGGCCGCCAGGATCTGCTGACGAAGTAAATGCGTGTATGGATCACCGAAGTCCACATGCAGCACGTCCGTCCCGGGCTCCTCGCAAACGGTCGAGACACGACCCCAGGTGTAGTCGATCAGCTGGTCCGGGCATGCCAGCACGCGCGGACCGCAGGCATCGGTGATGCCGCCCACGGTGTTCAACGCCAGCACGCGCGTCGCGCCGAGGTCCTTCAGCGCCTGCAGGTTCGCGCGGTAGTTGATCTTGTGCGGCGGCACCGAATGACCCTCGCCATGGCGCGCGAGGAAGGCCACACGCTGGCCGTCCAGCAGCCCGACACGGACCGGACCGGACGGCGCGCCGAAGCGCGTGTCGAGGTCATGGGCCTGCACGTCCTGCAGGTCCGCCAGCTTGTAGACGCCGGTACCGCCGATGACGGCGAGCGCGATGTCGCCCATGGCTCAGTCCTTCAACGCGTAGATGCCCGGCAGGTTGCGGCCCTGCTCGTGGTAGTCCATGCCGAACCCGAACACATACCGGTCCGCCACCTCCAGGCCCACGTAGTCCGCGCAGATGCCCGCCACGCAGCGGTCGTGCTGCTTGGTGGTCAGCGCGGCGATGCGCACGTCGGTGGCGCCCTGCTCCAGGCACCACTGCTTCACGGCAAGCAGCGTGTGGCCCTCGTCGAGGATGTCGTCGACCAGCAGCACGCGGCGGCCATACAGCGCCGTCGCCGGGCGGTGCTTCCACACCAGTTCGCCACCGGTGGTCTCGCCGCGGTAGCGGGTGGCATGCAGGTAATCGAATTCCAGGTCCAGCCCCAACGCACCCAGTTCCAGCGACAGCTGGCCGGCGAACGGCAGCGCACCATGCATGATGGTCAGGTAGACCGGCACTTCGCCGGCGTAGTCGCGCGCGATCGGCGCGGCCATCTGCGCGATGGCGCGGTCGATCGTCGCGCGGTCGACCAACAGGTCGGCGTTGGCCAGCGCGTCGACCAGCTTCGGCCGCGGATTGCCCAGCGTTTCCATCAAGCCACTCCCTTCAGACTGTCGATGACGCGCGATTGCGTCTGGCCGTAGCGGTCATCCGCGATCAGCCCGTCCCATCCCAGCGCACCGCGCCCCAGCACGCCGAGGACGGCGGCGGTGTTCAGCGCGCGGCCTTCCACCGCCTTCAGCGATTCGTCGACCAGCTTCGGCGAGCAGACCAGCACCACGTCGCATCCCGCGTCCAGGTGGTCGTGGATGCGCTGCTTCACGCCGCCGGCGGAGAACGCCGCGGCCATGCCGATGTCGTCGGAGAACACCACGCCCCGGAAACCCATCTCTTCGCGCAGCACCTGCTGGATCCAGAACGGCGAATAGCCGGCCGGCTCCGGGGCGACGGCGGGATACTTCACGTGCCCCATCATCACCGCATCAGCCTTGGCCTCGATGCCGGCGACGAAGGGCACGAGGTCCTCGGCCCGCAGCACGTCCAGCGGGCGCGGATCGACGGCATCGTCGAAGTGGGTGTCTTCCAGCACCGTGCCATGGCCCGGGAAATGCTTCAGCGTGGCGGCCATGCCGGCGCTGTGCATGCCGCGCACGTAGGCGCGGGTGAACTCGGCCACGACCTGCGGATCGGCATCGAACGCGCGGTTGCCGATGGCGCGATTGCCGCGCGCCAGGTCCACGACCGGCGCGAAGCTCAGGTCGACGCCGCTGGCGATGATCTCGCTGGCCATCAGCCAGGCGTGTTCCTCCGCCCGCTGCAGGGCGAGCGACGGATCCTGCGCGTAGAGCTTGCCGAAGCCTTCCAGCGCGGGCAGGTCGCTGTAACCCTCGCGGAAGCGCTGCACGCGGCCGCCTTCCTGGTCCACGCAGACCAGTTGCGGACGCGGCGCGGCGGCGCGGATGGCCTGCGACAGTTCCGCCACCTGTGCGCGCGAGGCGAAGTTGCGGGTGAACAGGATGACGCCGGCGACGGCGTCGTGCTGCAGCCAGTCGCGCTCCTGCGCGGTGAGTTCGGTGCCGGCGATGCCGATGACGAGCATTGCGGTGGAAGCCTCATGGGCGGCGCCCGGGGGCGCGGGGCCTGCATTGTCGCAGATGCCCGTGCAGCCGTCAGACCGCGCCGTTCACACGGCGGCCGCATCGCCTCAGAGCGATGCCAGCGCGCCGCGCACGTGGCGTGCGTGCGCAGACAGTGCTTCACGGGTCACCGTGTCCATCCGCGCCCACTGGCGATAGGGCAACGCCATGCGCGGGTTGCGTTCCAGCGAGGCGCGGTTGCGCTCCAGGAAATCCCAGTACAGCGCATTGAACGGACAGGCACGTGCGCCGGTACGCTGCCGGCGGTCGTACGGGCAACCCCGGCAATAGTCGCTCATGCGATCCAGGTACGCGCTGCCGCTGACGTACGGCTTGCTGGCCAGCAGGCCGCCATCGCCGAACTGGCTCATGCCCAGCGTATTGGGCAGCTCCACCCATTCGAAGGCATCGATGTAGACGCCCAGGTACCAGCGGTGCAACGCCTGCGGGTCCAGCCCTGCCAGCAGCGAGAAATTGCCGATCACCATCAATCGCTGGATATGGTGCGCATGCGCCTGCGACAGCGACTGGCCCACAGCCTCGGCCAGGCATCGCATGCGCACGCGCCCGGTCCAGAACCAGTCCGGCAGTGGCGTGTCATGGCCGAAGTGGTTCAGTGCCGCATAGTCCGGCATCTTGGCCCAGTAGACGCCGCGCACGTACTCGCGCCATCCCAGGATCTGGCGGATGAAGCCCTCGACGGACGCCAGCGGTGCGTGCCCCTCGCGCCAGGCCTCTTCCGCACGCGCGATCACCTCGGCCGGCCGCAGCATCTTGGTATTCAGCGCAAAGGACAGCAGCGAATGGAACAGCCGCGGCGCTCGCGTGCTCATGGCATCCTGGTACTGGCCGAACCACGGCAGCGCGTGGACGACGAATGCCTCCAGGTCGGCCAGCGCCTCGTCGCGACCGAGGGGCCACCTCAACGCATGGGCCTGCGGTTCGCCGAAGCTGGCGATGCCGGCCGCCTCGATGGTCGCCCACAGCCCGCGATGGTCGTGCGGCCGGCGCCAGTCCGCGGGTTCGGCAGGCGTGCCCGGCCAGGCCGCGCGGTTGTCGTGGTCGAAATTCCAGCGTCCTCCGGCAGGTGTGCCGTCGGGCTCCAGCAGCACGTGATGCTGTCGCCGCATGGCGCGATAGAAGGTCTCCATGCGCCACTGCCGTCGCGCTCCGAACTGCCGGGCGGCCTGGTCGCGGGCGGCCAGGAAGTGGACATCGGGTGCGCGTTCGACGGCCAGATCGAGCGACGCCGTCCACGCCAGGAGCTGGGCATCGAGACGCCACTCGTCCGCAGGCTGATAGGCGAAGGTGCTGGCACCATGGCGCGCGAGCAGCGCATCCAGGTTGCGGGTCAGGTGCTGGTGATTGCCGGGATCGTCGATCGCCACGTAGTGCACGCGGTGGCCAGCGGCGCGCAGGCGCGCGGCGAATGCGCGCATAGCGGCGAAGATCGCGAGGATCTTCTGCGCGTGATGCAGCACGTAGTCGGTTTCCTGCCGGATCTCCATCAGCACATGGACCACGCCCGGATCGAGGCGGGAAAACCAGGGATGCTGCGGATCCAACTGGTCGCCGAGCACCAGCCTCAGCGTATGGGCCGGCGACGTGTCCTGCCCGGGCGGCATCATGCACGCGCCTTGCGCTGTCGCCGGCAGCGCTCAGAACAGTGGGCGACTTCGTCCCAGATTTCACGCCACTTGCGCCGCCAGGTGAAGGGACGACCGCACGTGCGGCAGGGCTTGCTGGGCAGGTCGGATTTGCGGCGCATGGTCGGGACGGTGGCGTGTCACCGCTCGTACGTGGGCGCGCCGCCGATGGATGCGGCAACGGCGGACTCACTCGCGCGGCCAGCGCCCATACGGGTGGCTGGCCAGCGCGAGGTTGTAATAGCGCGGATCGTCGGTGACCTCGGCGCCCAGCCAGCCGGGCCGCTCGAAGGCCTCGTCGGAGTGGCCCAGCTCGATCTCCGCCACCACCAGGCCGGCGTTGTCGCCGAGGAATTCATCCACTTCCCAGAGATGTCCGGCATGCCGCACCAGGTGTCGATGCTTCTCGATCCGTCCGCCCACGCACAATGCGAGCAGCGCACGGGCATCTTCCACCGGAATGGCGTAATCGAACTCCTGCCGGGTTGGACCGAGTTCGCGCGACTTGAGGTTGAGGTAGGCTCCGCTGCCCTGGATGCGCACCCGCACCGACGCCTTCTGTTCGCCGCGTTCGATCGCGCCGCTGTCGTTGAGATAGCCCTGCGCCATCGGCACGACGTCATGCGCGGCCTCGCGCCAGGCATCGCTCGCGACCAGGAACTTGCGCTCGATCTCGGTGCCCATCAGCGCCGCTCGAACAAGGCGATCGACTCGACGTGCGCCGTGTGGGGGAACATGTCCATGGCACCCGCCGACACCAGCGCATAACCCTGCTCGTTGACCAGGTAGCCGGCATCGCGCGCCAGCGAGCCCGGATGGCAGCTGACGTACACGATACGGTCGAACTGCTTCAGCGGCAGCTGCTGCAGCACCTCGATGGCGCCGGAACGCGGAGGGTCCAGCAGCAGCTTGTCGAAGCCCTGCCGCATCCAGGCCGTGCCGCGCTGGTCCTGGGTCAGGTCGGCGGCATGGAACTGCGCATTCGCCAGGCCATTGCGCTGTGCATTCTCGCGCGCACGCGCCACCAGCCCGGCATCGCCTTCGACGCCGACCGCTTCGCCCACCCGGCGCGCCATCGGCAGCGTGAAGTTGCCGAGGCCGCAGAACAGGTCCAGCACGCGGTCCTGCGGCTGCGGATCGAGCAGGTCGAACGTGCGCGCGATCATCTTCTCGTTGAGCGCCGCGTTGACCTGGATGAAGTCCAGCGGACGGAATGCCAGCGACACGTCCCACGGCGCCAGCACGAACGCCAGCTGCGGCGCCTCGGGCCACAGCGCATGCACGCTCTCCAGCCCGCCGGGCTGCAGGAAAATGGCGAAGCGGTGCGCGCGTGCGAAGGCGACGAGTTTCTCGCGGTCGCCGTCGCTCAAGGGCTGCAGGTGGCGGAACACGAGGGCGACGCCACTGGCGTCTTCGCTGGCATCGCCGGCGATGAACTCGATCTGCGGGATGTGTTCGCGCGCGTCCAGGCTTTCGACCAGCGTGGCGAGATCGGCGACCTTGCCCCCGATCTCGGGAATGACGGTGTGGCACTCGCGCAGGTCGGCGACAAAGCGCGGATCCTGTTCGCGAAAACCGACCAGTGTCTTGTCCTTCTTGTTGACCCGGCGTACCGAGAAACGCCCCTTGCGCCGGTAACCCCAGCTGGCGCCAGTCAGGGGCGGCAGCACGGTCTTGGGTGCCACGTGCCCGATGCGTTCCAGGTTCTCCAGCAGCACGCGCTGCTTGGCTTCGATCTGGCGCGCTTCATCCAGGTGCTGCAATACGCAGCCGCCGCACGTGCCGAAGTGCGGGCAGCGCGGCGTCACGCGGTCGGGCGAGGCGTCGAGCACCTGGAGCGCCTTCGCCTCGTCGAAATGGCGGTTCTTGGCGGTCTGCTCGGCCATCACGCGCTCGCCGGGCAGGGCGCCCGACACGAAGACGGCCTTCCCCTCGCGACGCGCGACACCGCGGCCGTCGTGGGTAAGGTCGGTGATGAGGGCTTCGAAAGGGGTCTTGTCGATGCGAGGGGAGCGGGGTCGTGCCACGTGGCGTCAGGCTGCGTGCGTTTGGCGGGGCCGCATTGTCGCATGGCCACCGGCAGCGTCCGCCGACGCTAAGATGGGCCAGTCCCGCAGGAAGCCCGACCATGCCCGCCCTTCCCGGCACGATGCCGTCGATACTGCTGGTGGAAGACGACCCCGTCAGCGCCCTCTTCCTGTCGGCTGCACTCGAGGCGCTGCCCGCCCGCGTGCGTGTCGCCGGCAGCTGCGCGGAGGCGCTGGCCTTCGAAGGCGCGTTCCATGTCTGGCTCATCGATGCCAACCTGCCGGACGGTACCGGCACGGTATTGCTGCAGCACCTGCGCATGCGCGACGCGTCCGCGGTCGCGCTGTCGCATACGGCCGATACGACGCCCGCCATGCGCGACCGGTTGCTTCAGGCAGGCTTCGCCGACGTCCTGACGAAGCCGTTGGCCGCGCAGGTGCTGCGGGACGCCGTTCGCGCTGCGCTGGATCCGCGAGGTGGCGCTGCATCGCCGGACTGGGACGATACCGCGGCGCTCGGCGCGCTCGGTGGCAACCATGCCCATGTGGCCCTGCTGAGGCAGCTGTTCCTGTCCGAACTGCCCGCCACCCGGTCGTCCTGCCTGGATGCCTTCGGACGTGGCGACCGCGCCGCGTTGTGCGCGCACTTGCACAGGCTGCAGGCCAGTTGCGGCTTCGCCGGCGCCACGGCGCTGTCGGGCGTCGCATCGCGCTGGCATGCGGCCCCCGGCGACGAAGGCCTGCGCGACGCGTTCGTCGCCGCCACCGATCGCCTGTTGGCGACCGGGTCCTGACGGCGTCAGTCGCTCGTGCGCTCGGCGCGCTTCAGCCGCCCCAGATCGCCGATCATCTCCCACGACTTCAGCCCGCGCGGCCCCAGGTGGTGCGCCAGTACCGATCGCATCGGCAGCCGCAGGCTGGCCAGGTCGTCGGGGGGCGGCGCGACATCATCGGCCAGCGCCAGCAACGCCCGACCGGTGGCCGTCTGGCTTCGCTCGTGGTGCCCGCGATCGCTGTGCAGGCGGCGCGGGCCATGCTCCGGATCAAGCCGGTAGCGTGCGGCGGGGTCGACCGGTTCGCCATCGCCATCGCAATCCAGGGCGAAGCCGAAGCCCAGCGCTTCGATCAGGTCGCGCTCGAAGCGCCGCAGCGACCACGCCAGCCCGTCGCGCTGGCGCAACTGCTCGCGCGTGCGGGCGTAGGCGTCGAACAGGTCGGGCAAGGGATCATGGCGAGGCGCGAGGCGCAGCACCACTTCATTGAGGTAGAACGCGGCCAGCATCGCGTCGCCGGCAGGCTGCGGGGCGGCATCGAGCGCTTCCGCACTGACCAGCCTGGCCAGTTCGCCACGCTGATCGCCCTCCAGACGGATCAATTGCAGGGGCTGCAGTGCCGCGCGCACCACGTGCTTCTTCGGGCCCTGTACTCCACGAGCGATCAGGCCCAGGCGCCCGTGGTCGCGACCGAAGACCTCGACCAGCAGGCTGGTTTCGCGCCAGGGACGCGCGTGCAGGACGAAGGCGGTGTCGCTCAGGCGCATGGAGCCGGGTGTCGCCGGAGGTTCACTCGTACCCGAAGGCCTTCAGCGCGGTCTCGTCGTCGGACCAGCCTTCGCGCACGCGCACCCAGGTTTCCAGGAAGACCTTGCGGCCGAACAGGTGCTCCATCTGCTGGCGCGCCTTGCTGCCGATGTCCTTAAGGCGCGCCCCACCCTTGCCGATCACGATGGCCTTCTGGCTTTCGCGTTCCACCCAGATCACCGCGCCGATGCGCGCCAGGTCGCCCTTCGGCGACGCCTCGGTTGTGAAATTCTCGATCTCGACGGTGGTGGCATACGGCAGTTCGGCGCCGAGCTGGCGCATCAGCTGCTCGCGTACGAGTTCGGCGGCGAGGAAGCGTTCGCTGCGGTCGGTGATCTCGTCCTCGCCGAACATCGGCGGCTGCTCCGGCAGCAGTGCCAGCACATCCTTCACCAAGGCGTCCAGGCCATTCCGCTTCAACGCCGACACCGGATGCAGCGCCGCGAATTCGCGGCCCTGCCCGACCTCAGCGAGGAAGGGCAGCAGCGCCGCCTTCTCCTTGATCCGGTCCACCTTGTTGACCACCAGCACCACGGGAATGCCGGCGTCGCGCAGGACGTTGTAGGCCAGCGTATCTTCCTCGTCCCACCGGCCGGCCTCGACCACCATCAGGGCGGCATCGACCTCTTCCAGCGCACCTCGCGCGGCGCGGTTCATCACCCGGCTCATCGCCGACGCCGAGAACTTGCCCTGCTGCCTGTGCAGGCCGGGCGTATCCACCAGCACGATCTGGCCAGCGGGACGGTCCTTGCCCGCAGCGAAGGTCGCGATGCCCAGCAGGCGGTGCCGCGTTGTCTGTGGCCGGTTGGACGTGATGCTGACCTTGGCGCCCACCAGCGCATTCGTCAGGGTGGACTTGCCCACGTTGGGGCGACCGATGACGGCGACGCTGCCGCTGCGGTAAGAGGAGGATTTACTCACCTGACGTACTCATTTCGAAATGTCGAGCTTATCGAGCAGCGCCGCCGCGGCGACCTGTTCTGCATTGCGGCGCGAGGTACCCTCGCCGTCCGCGGCAAGCGGCGGGTCGAGCGTGGTACAGCGCGCGAGGAAGAGTTTGGCGTGATCGTCGCCGCTTTCGGACACCAGTTCGTACACCGGCAGCGGACGCTGGCGGCCCTGCAGCCATTCCTGCAGGCGGGTCTTGGCATCCTTTTCCGGGCGACCGACAGGGAGTGCGGCCAGCGACGCCTCGAACCACGGCAGCACCACGGTGCGGCAGGTTTCGAAACTGCTGTCCAGGTAAATGGCCGCGACGACGGCTTCCAGCGCATCGGCCAGGATCGAATCCCGGCGATGGCCACCCGACTTCATTTCGCCGGGCCCCATCGTCAGGCGCTCGCCCAGCTGGAGTTCGCGCGCGATGGCCGCCAGCGCGGCTTCGCGCACCAGTTCGGCGCGTGCGCGCGTCAGCGCGCCCTCGTCCGCCTTGGGCCAACGCTGGAAAAGCGTTTCGGCGACGAGGAAATTGACGATGCTGTCGCCCAGGAATTCCAGGCGTTCGTTGTGCGGCGCCCCCGCACTTCGATGCGTCAGGGCCTGCGCAAGCAGGCCCTGATCGGTGAAGGCATGACCGATGCGATCAACCGCCAAGCCCTTAGTCCGCGCCGCGCCGCGTCATGGCCTGCTCGGCGTTGAAGTTGCCAACCACGTCGAGGTTGCCCACCAGCGGCCGGCGTACCTCGTAGCTCACTTTCACGTTCCAGCCGCCTTCCATACGCTCGATCTTCACCTGCGACGGTTTGACGTTGTCGGAGTAATTGATGTTCAAGCGCCTGAAGAAAAGTTCCTGGATGCGCGCAGGGTCCATGTCGGCGACACCCTGCTCGTTGGCCAACCCTTTCAGGGACGATTTGACCGCGTAGAACTCCTGGTACATCGGGAACAGGCGCATGGTGATGTAAGCGGCGAAGCCCACCACGGCCAACACCATCACAAAGCTCAACAACGTCATGCCATTCTGATTGCGCTTCATCGTCATTCCCCCGTCGATCCCCGTTAGCGTTGGTTGCTTATTCGATGCCATTGCCGATGCGCGAGGCATCGAAGCCATTCTTGCAGACCCAGCCCTCGCAGTTCAGCCAGACCAGGAACGCCTTGCCCCGCAGGTTCTCTTCCGGCAGGAAATGGGTCTGGGTCCAGAACCGGCTGTCCTCGCTATTATCACGATTGTCGCCCATGACAAAGTAGTGCCCCGGCGGGACCACCCACTCGCCCTGGCCTTCGGGACGGGCGCTGCCCAGCCATTCCAGCACGGTGTGCGGACGCCCCGGCAGCTCCTCCTTCAGCAGCGAAGCCCCCGTTTCTCCTGCACCGCTGCCCTTGCCCACGTAGTCGCCCAGCTTCTGGTACGCGAGGGGCTGGCCGTTGACCGAGACGGTATCGCCATGGAACCCGATCCTGTCGCCCGGCAGGCCGATGACGCGCTTGATCCAGTTGTTCTTGGGGTCGTGCGGCGGCTTGAAGACCACCACGTCGCCGCGCGCCGGCTCGCCGAGGGCCACGACCTTCTGGTTGGTGATCGGCAGGCGCAGGCCGTAGGAAAACTTGTTGACCAGGATGAAATCGCCGATCAGCAGGTTCGGCATCATCGAGCTGGACGGAATCTTGTACGGCTCGGCGATGAAGCTGCGCAGCACCAGCACCACGGCCAGCACGGGGAAGAACGCGCGCGAGTAGTCGACCAGCACGGGCTCCTCGTCCAGCAGCCCTCCCCTTGCCTGGCGCCGCTTGGCCAGGAACAGCTTGTCGGCCAGCCACACCACGCCAGTCAGCAGCGTCAATACCACGAGGATCGTTTCGAACCAGACCATACACACTCCGTTGAATGGCCCCTCTCCCGCCGGGAGAGGGGTTGGGGTGAGGCTAAGTCGAAGTCCTCGCGCTCACAGCTT
Source organism: Pseudoxanthomonas sp. (assembly GCF_002863005.1). Lineage (GTDB taxonomy): Bacteria > Pseudomonadota > Gammaproteobacteria > Xanthomonadales > Xanthomonadaceae > Pseudoxanthomonas_A. The sequence continues at coordinate 118,743 of NZ_PKDG01000018.1, read as the reverse complement.
CGCGGACTTCGCCGTACCCTCATCCGGCGCTACGCGCCACCTTCTCCCGCGGGAGAAGGAAGACGCTACTTGCTATCCACCTGCAGCACCGCCAGGAAGGCTTCCTGCGGAATCTCCACGCGGCCCACCTGCTTCATCCGCTTCTTGCCCTCTTTCTGCTTCTCGAGGAGCTTCTTCTTGCGGGTGATGTCGCCACCATAGCACTTGGCCAGCACGTTCTTGCGCATCGCCTTGACCGTGCTGCGCGCGATGATCTGCGAGCCGACGGCGGCCTGGATGGCCACGTCGAACATCTGCCGCGGGATCAGGTCCTTCATCTTCTCGCACAGCTCGCGACCGCGCCGGTCGGCGTGGCTGCGGTGTACGATCAGGCTGAGCGCATCTACCTTGTCGCCGTTGATCAGCGTGTCCAGGCGCACGAACGGGCCAGGCTGGAAGCGCAGGAACGAGTAGTCCAGCGATGCATAGCCACGACTGACCGATTTCAGCTTGTCGAAGAAGTCCAGCACCACTTCGGCCATCGGCAGCTCGTAGCTGATCTGCACCTGGCTGGCGAGGTACTGGATACCGATCTGCGCCCCGCGCTTTTCTTCGCACAGCTTGATGATCGCGCCGATGTAGGCTTCGGGCGTCAGGATGTTGGCGCGGATGATGGGCTCGCGCACCTCGTCGATCAGGTTGGACTGCGGCAGTTTCGCCGGATTGTCCAGCGACAGCACCGTGCCATCGGTCCTGAGGACTTCATACACCACGGTCGGGGCGGTGCTGATCAGGTCCAGGTCGTACTCGCGCTCCAGCCGCTCCTGCACGATCTCCATGTGCAGCATGCCGAGGAAACCGCAGCGGAAACCGAAGCCCATGGCCTCGGAGCTTTCCGGTTCGAAGCGCAGCGCGGCATCGTTCAGGCGCAGCTTCTCCAGCGCCTCGCGCAGCGCCGGGTAGTCCTCGGCATTGACCGGGAACAGGCCGGCGAACACGCGCGGCTGCATTTCCTGGAAACCGGGCAGCGGGCCCGGCGCGGGGTCGCCCGCCAGCGTCAGGGTGTCGCCGACCGGCGCACCGTGGACGTCCTTGATCGACGCGGTGATCCAGCCCACCTCGCCCGCGCCGAGCTTCTTCAGCTCCTTGCGCTTGGGCGTGAACACGCCGACCTTGTCCACCTCGTGGGTGCGGCCGGTGGACATCACCAGGATCTTGCTCTTCGGCCCGATCTCGCCCTGCATCACCCGCACCAGCGAGACCACGCCCAGGTAGTTGTCGAACCACGAGTCGATGATCAGCGCCTGCAGCTTGTCGGTGTCGCGCGGCTGAGGCGGCGGGATGCGCTGGACGATGGCTTCCAGCACCAGGTCGACATTGAGGCCGGTCTTGGCGCTGACGGCGACGGCATCGTCCGCGTCGATGCCGATGACCGCCTCGATTTCCCGCTTGGCACGCTCGATGTCGGCGGTCGGCAGGTCGATCTTGTTGAGCACCGGCACCACTTCCAGCCCCTGCTCCACCGCGGTGTAGCAGTTGGCGACCGACTGGGCTTCCACGCCCTGGGCGGCGTCCACCACCAGCAGCGCGCCTTCGCAGGCGGCCAGCGAACGGCTGACTTCGTACGAGAAGTCGACGTGGCCGGGAGTGTCGATGAAATTGAGCTGGTAGACCTGCCCGTCCTTCGCCTTGTACGGCAGGGACACGGACTGGGCCTTGATGGTGATGCCGCGCTCGCGCTCGATCGGATTGGAGTCGAGCACCTGCGCTTCCATCTCGCGGGCCTCGAGGCCGCCGCAGAGCTGGATGATGCGGTCGGCCAGGGTCGACTTGCCGTGGTCGACGTGCGCGATGATGGAGAAGTTGCGGATATTCCGCATGGAATCGGAGGACATGGGGGGCGGCGGCCTGTGCCGTCGTCAGGAATAACGGGCGATTATCGCACGGACGGCGGCCCGGCTTCCCGATCCAAGGGGCAGACAGACCGAAATGGCGACGCCCCGCCGTGGGGCGGGGCGACCGCCTGCGCAGGGCCTCAGCGCTTGTCGAGCGTGATGGCGAGGAACCGCGTCCCGTAGTTCGGGTGCTGGACCAGCAACATGACGGTATCGCCGGCCCTCGCCCGGGCAAGTTCGCGGTCCAGCTCAGCGGGCGTCTCCACCTTCGTGCGGCCCACCTGCAGGATCGCCATGCCGGGAGACAGGCCCGCCTCGCGCGCAGCCGCACCATCGACCCGACTGACGATGACGCCTCCCTGCCCCTCCAGCCCCATGCGTTTGCGGGTCGCCGCGTCCAGCGGCTGGGTCTGGATGCCCAGCGCATTGGTGCCCGAGGGCGCCGCCGGCTGGTCCGGGAGGGTCTGCGGCGTTCCGGCCGTTTCCGTCGACTCTTCCAGCGCACTGAGGATTACATCGATGTCGCGCGCCTTGCCATCCCGGAAAACGGTGACGACCGCCTTGCTGCCCGCACCCAGCGGTCCCACCAGCGGCGGGAGCTCTTCGCGGGTTCCGATCTTGCGTCCGTTGAATGCGGTGATCACGTCACCCGGCACGATGCCGGCTTTCGCGGCGCCGCTGGTCGGCTCCACCGTGACCACCAGTGCACCGTTGGCATCGGGCAGGCCGAACGCCTTGACCTCGTCGGCACCGATGTTCTGCATGCTGACGCCAAGCATAGCGCGGCTGACCTTGCCAGTTGCCTTCAGCTGCTCCACCGCGCTCATCGCCAGGTCGATCGGGATCGCGAAGCTGATGCCCATGTAGCCGCCGGACACCGAGAAGATCTGCGAATTGATGCCGACCACTTCACCGCGCGTATTGAGCAGCGGACCGCCGGAATTGCCCTGGTTGATCGCCACGTCGGTCTGGATGAACGGCACGTAGCGCTGTTCGGGGGACGCGCTGCGGCCGACGGCACTGACGATGCCTGCGGTGACGGAATGGTCGAGCCCCAGCGGCGAGCCGATCGCCACCACCCATTGACCGGGCTTGAGCGTGGTCGAGTTGCCGATGCGTACGGTCGGCAGGCCCTTGGCATCCACTTTCAGCAGGGCAACGTCGTACTGCTGGTCGCTGCCCACCACCTTGGCGGTCAGCTCGCGGCGATCCGGCAGGGTCACCTTCACCTCGTCCGCGCCATCGACCACGTGGTGGTTCGTCAGCACGTAACCGTCGGCCGAGATGATGAAGCCCGACCCCATCGAGGTGCCCCTACGCTGCGGCCCCTGAGGGCCCGGACCCGGCATCTGGAAGCCGGGCGGCAGCATGCGGCGGAAGATTTCGGGGATATCGGCCTCCTCGTCCGTGCCCGCGCTGCGCCGCGTGCCGATCCTGGCTTCGACGTTGACCACCCCCGGGCCCACCTGCTCGACCAGTTGAGTGAAATCGGGCAGCCCGGTCACGAGTTGCGGCGCCACCGACTGCGCGACCGCCGGGGCCGCCGCCACGGACGCAGGCGCCTCCGCTTGTTGCGCGCAGGCAGCGAGTGGCGCGGTGAGTATCAGCATGGCCAGCAGGCCGTTACGGGCGTGAGGGGTCATCGAACGCATGCCTCGATAAGTGGGAAGTACGGGAGAACGCGCATCCGGCAGATCGCCGCATGCGCGCGTGTCAGTCGCGCGGCACGTCGACCGGGGCGGAGACCGGCGGCGCGGAAGGCAGGCGGGGCTCGAAGGGGTAGAACGTCCGCATGGCCGAATCCGAGGCGTAACCCGTCGTCACGCCACCGGTTGCAGACGGATAGGCGGACAGGGCGGATCGCGGCCAGGGACGCGAGGCGACGGACGCGGTCTCCTGGCTGCGATGGGAGAACGGATTGATTGTCGACGGCAGCGGCGAGGCGGACGCCAGGGCGGCGACAGGGTCGGAAGACACGCTACGCGATGTGGCGCTTGCACGAACCGGGGCGTCGGCACGCGCCACGCTCTGGGCACTTCGCGCGGCCTGCTGGTTGCGGGTCGCGCTGCGACGCGCCGCTTCCTGCCGGCGCGGCACGCTGGCCGCCACCGCGACGGCCGCCGCCGCATAGGCTTCGGCATCCGGCGCAGGCGCAGGCGCGGACGGGGCTTCGGGCATGGCGGCTGGCGATGTGGCCTGGGCCGACGCCATCGACGTGCCGCTGCTGACGGGAACCTCTTGCGGGGACTGCTGGCGCGCCATGAACAGCGCAACCAGCGCGACGGACGCCGCCAGGGCGCCGCCGCCCCAGCGCGCGAGCAGGCTGCGCGGACGCGTCGGTATGGATTGGGGCGAGCTCGCGGCCGCAGGCGCGGTTTCCGCCGCGATCGCCTGCGCCACGCGCCCGGCGAAACCGGCTGGCGCCGGTGCGCGGCCTTGCCCGCGCAGTACATCGCCGCACAGCTGCCAGCGCTCCCAGCAGCCTACCAGTTCGTGGTCGTGCTGCAGGCGGCGCAGCAGGAAGCGCGCCTCGTCGGCGATCAGCTCGCCGTCCATGAGGGCGGAGAGCTGCTGGCGATGGTGGATGTCGAGCTTGTCGATGATCGGTGTCTCGTTGCGGGCGGTCATGAGCGGGCACGCTCCCGGGTTGTGCTGTCCACGTCCAGCAAGGGACGCAGTTGTTCGTCGATCGCCTCGCGCGCGCGGAAGATGCGGGAACGCACGGTGCCGATCGGGCAGTCCATCTTCTGCGCGATCTCCTCGTAGCTGAGGCCTTCGACCTCGCGCAGGGTGATCGCGGTCCGCAGTTCCTCCGGCAGGCCATCGACCGCTTTCATCACCGTCGCCTCCATCTCCTGGCGCATCAGTTCGCGCTCTGGGGTGTCGGTGTCGCGCAGCCTTGAGCCGATGTCGTACTGCTCGGCGTCGGCGGCATCCACGTCCGCGGTGGGCGGGCGTCGATTGTGCGCGACCAGGTGGTTCTTGGCGGTATTCACGGCGATGCGGTGCAGCCACGTATAGAACTGGGAATCGCCCCGGAAACTGCCCAGCGCGCGATAAGCACGCAGGAACGTCTCCTGGGCCACGTCCTGGCACTCGCTCCAGTCATGGATGTAACGCCCGATCAGCGCCACCACGCGATGCTGGTACTTGCGCACCAGCAGGTCGAAGGCCGCGCTGTCGCCGCGTTGCACGCGCCTGACCAGCTCGAGGTCCAGCTCCTGGGTTGGATCAACTTCGGCCATGCCGGGCCCCACTCCTGTCGGCTCGGCGGTGGCCGGGCCCTGTGACCGCGCTAGCGGGGGAAAGTTCAACGCCTTGTCCAAACCGTTGCCCTATCAAGAATTTAACCGGCGCAACGGGAACATCCCCGGTGCCGTGGTCACGCCCGTGACGGCGTTCCCTTTCCATATGTGGATTTGACGGGGACGAAACAACCTCGGGATGATAGCGGCCTTCTCCATACGTGAACGGATGGTCCCCTGCATGGCCGCGAACTTCGATGGGCTGCGATTCAGTCACTGGCAGACCGAGCTGCGCGCCGACGGCATCGTCGTGCTCGCGTTCGACCGCCAGGGCGCCAGCGTCAATGCGTTCTCGCAGGATGTCCTGATCGAACTGGCCGACATCATCGAACGCCTGGCCATCGATCCGCCCAAGGGCGTGGTGTTGCGTTCGGCGAAGGCGTCGGGCTTCATCGCCGGCGCGGATCTGAAGGAATTCCAGGAGTTCGACCGCAAGGGCACCGTCAACGATGCGATCCGCCGCGGCCAGGCCGTCTTCCAGAAACTGGCCGACCTGCCCTGCCCAACGGTGGCAGCGATCCACGGCTTCTGCATGGGCGGCGGCACCGAGATTTCGCTGGCGTGCGACTACCGTGTGGCCAGCAGCGATCCGTCCACCCGCATCGGCCTGCCCGAAGTGAAGCTGGGCATCTTCCCCGGCTGGGGTGGCAGCGCGCGCCTTCCGCGCCTGGTGGGTGCGCCGAAGGCGATGGACATGATGCTCACCGGCCGCACCCTGTCGGCGAGCTCGGCCAAGGCGATGGGCCTGGTCGACAAGATCGCCGAACCGGCCGTGCTGGTCGACGCCGCCGTCGCATTGATCGCGTCGCGCCCGCAACGCCCCTTCAAGCAGCGCTTCACCGGCTGGATCAGCAACAGCTGGCTCGCGCGCCAACTGCTGGCGCCGCAGATGCTCAAGCAGGTCGCTCGCAAGGCGCCGAAGGCACACTACCCTGCGCCCTACGCACTGATCAACGTCTGGAAGACCGCCGGCGGCAAGGGCATCCAGGCGCGCCTGGATGCCGAGCGCAAGGCGGTGGTGAAGCTGGCCGGCACGCCGACCGCGCGCAACCTGATCCGCATCTTCTTCCTCACCGAACGGCTCAAGGGCCTCGGTGGAAGGGACCACGGCATCGCGAATGTGCATGTCGTCGGTGCCGGCGTGATGGGCGGCGACATCGCGGCGTGGTCCGCCTACAAGGGCTTCAACGTCACCCTGCAGGACCGTGAGCAGCGCTTCATCGATGGCGCGCTCTCGCGTGCTCAGGAATTGTTCGCCAAGAAGGTGAAGGACGAGAGCAAGCGCCCCGCCGTGGCCGCGCGCCTGAAGGGCGACCTGGCCGGCGATGGCGTGCCGCAGGCCGATCTGGTGATCGAGGCGATCATCGAGAACCCCGAGGCCAAGCGCGATCTCTACCAGACCGTCGAGCCGCGCCTGAAAGCCGATGCGCTGCTGACCACGAATACCTCGTCGATTCCGCTGACCGAACTGCGCGAGCACATCCAGCGTCCGGCGCAGTTCGCCGGCCTGCATTACTTCAACCCGGTGGCGCTGATGCCGCTGGTGGAGATCGTGCAGCACGATGGGCTGGACGAAGCGAACGTCAAACGCCTTGCCGCGTTCTGCAAGGCGTTGGACAAGTTCCCGGTGCCGGTCGCCGGCACGCCGGGCTTCCTGGTCAACCGCGTGCTGTTCCCGTACATGCTGGAAGCCGCGACCGCGTATGCCGAAGGCATTCCCGGCCCGGTGATCGACAAGGCCGCGGTGAAGTTCGGCATGCCGATGGGACCGATCGAACTGATCGACACCGTGGGCCTGGACGTGGCGCAGGGCGTGGGTGCGGAACTGTCGCCCTTCCTCGGCCTGCAACTGCCCGCGGCACTGGCCACGGTGGAACCCGGGAAGCGCGGCAAGAAGGACGGCCAGGGCCTGTACAAGTGGGAGAACGGCAAGGCCGTCAAGCCGCAGGTGCCGCAGGAGTACAAGGCGCCTGACGATCTGGAAGACCGCCTGATCCTCCCACTGCTCAACGAAGCGGTCGCCTGCCTGCACGACGGCGTTGTCGCCGATGCCGACCTGCTCGATGCCGGCGTGATCTTCGGCACCGGCTTCGCTCCGTTCCGCGGCGGCCCCATCGAGCACGTGAAAGCGGTCGGCCCCGACGCATTGCGGGAAAAGCTCAAGGCACTGCAGGCGCGCCACGGCGACCGCTTCGCGCCGCGCCCGGGCTGGGACAATCCGGCACTCCGTCAGCCAACGGTCTGATCCGCGCATGGAAAAGGCCGCTCCCGAGCGGCCTTTCTCTTCCCGCGCCCAGCGTGGGGCGAAGATGTCAGCCCTCAGGCAACGCTTGCGTCATCACCCAGTCTTCCTTCGGGTCGTCGCCGATGTAGAAGATGGACCGGCCGACGCTCTGGAAGCCGTGCTTGCGCCAGAAGCGGATTGCCTGCGGCGCCTCCTGCCAGACGGTAAGCCATGCCGAACGCGAGCCTCGCAGCTTGGCCGCCGCCAGCAGGTGCGAGACCAGCACGGCGGCAATGCCCTTGCCGTGGAAGGCCTCGTCAAGGTAGATGCGCGCCAGTTCCACTGTGGGCCGCAGCACCACCTCGGTCGGCGGCACCGTGCCCCAGCGCAGCTGCGCATAGCCGGCCCACACGCCGTCCTGCTCGACGATCAGGGTCAGCGTGTCGGGGTCTCGGATCTCCTCGGCCTGGCGCTCGGGCGAATACATCGCCGCCACGTGCGCCGCCACATTCTCGGGCGTGCTGCAGTGGCCGTGGGTGGCAAGGAACGTGCGCCGCATCATCGTGGACAGGGCGGCGGCTTCGGAAGGGCGTGCGGGGCGAACGGTGATACCGGCTTTCATGCCGTAAGTCTTGCCTGTTTCCATCCGCAAGACAACGCAGGCACGCACACGGAGAGGTCAGCGCACCTTCACCAGCCGATGCCAGGGGCTCACCAGAGCATGGCTAGCGTCGCGCGAACACCTCGGGCGGCGTGCGTACCGGGCTGCGTTCGGCCACGACATCCTCGATGACGCCCAGCTGCGCCGAGAAATCCGCCAGCCGCGACCAGACATAGGGTCGCAGATCATCCGGCGCGCGGTCGTAGACCTGCCGCCACAGCGCATCCATGAACGCGCGCGGATCCTCGCGCAGCGCCCCGCGCTCGATGCGCTGACCCGCCGCGGCCAGGATGGCCCGAATGTCCGCCAAGGTCTCCATGCCTCGAGACTAAGCCGCCTGGATGCCCATCGTGTGACACGAGACGTCGATTTCCGACGATCGGCGCGGTTCTGTGAAGCCGGTTACGGATCGCGCCCCGGCGATGCATCCGAATCGCGACCGCTGTGCGCAGGAATGACGCGCTGCGCCACGCCGGGGCACCGCGGTCACGACGTGGGGATGTCTTCGCGGAACAGCCACAGCATCGCGCGCCGGTAGGTTTCGCCGATCGTCGCCGCATGGGTGCCGTCCTGGATCGTCAGCAGGGTCACCCGCCATGGTGCACCCATCGACGCTATGGACCAGTGCGTGGTCCAGTCGCGCGCGATGCGCTGGCGCTCGGCCGTATCGCGCGTGCCGCTGGCGACTGCCACGCGCAGGTCAGCGCGCGTGTGCGGGCGCGCTGCGACAAACAGCGCTTCACGCGCCGGCCCGGGTGAGGGATTGCTGGCGATTCGTCCCCAGAACAGGTCCGGATCCTGTAATGCGGACCACAGCACGAAGTAACCGGCGCGCGACTGTCCCACCAGCACGCGCCGCGCCGGGTCGGCGGCATAGCGACGCTCGACTTCGGGCACCAGGTGCGCGCGCAGGAACGCGAGATAGCCCGGCGCTCCGCCCTGCTCTGCGGTGGGATCGCTGCCCGGCGCCGTGAAATCGACGTGGCGCTTGTTGATAGCCGGGTCGAAGCCACCGTAGGCGATGCCGACGATGATCGCTTCGGGCAATCGCTCGTCGTAATGCAGGAACAGATGCGTCGGCGCCAGCAGCGGAAACAGGCTGTCGCCGTCCAGCACGTACACCACCGGGTAGCGCGTGGCCGATCGGGCGTCATAGCTCTCGGGATAGCGGACGTAGACGTGGTGCACGCGACCGGAACCCGGATCGGTCAGCGGGAAGTAGTCGCCCTTCAGGGCGGGGAGGTGTTCCAGCGGAGTCGCCGGAGGATGAGACGCGGCCGCGGGCGGCGCTGCGCGGGCCGTCGACACCGCCATCGTCAGCAGCCCTGCGAACAAGAGGATCGTGCAGCGGATCATGCAGAATCTCCATCACGGCCGCGCCCTGCGGCGGTGCCCATTATGGCGACCAGCGACCGCTCCAAGCGACAACGAGGGGGCAGACTATGCGCAGCCATCACGCCCGGCCACCCTCTCCTCGTGATCACCTCCAGTAGCCTATTGCCCATCACCCAGAGCCCAGAACTGCTGCGCCGGCTGTTGCGCGCCAAGGACCGGATGGATGCCTTCCCCGACCAGGCGTGGGCGGTCGAGCGGCTGGCGGAGGTCAGCGCCATTTCGCCCGCGCACTTCGCGCGTTCGTTCAAGCAGGCCTTCGGCCTGCCGCCGCACCGCTACCTGCTGACGCGGCGCATCGAACGCGCGGCATCCCTGCTGCGCGATACCGACGCACCGGTCATAGACATCGCCCTGAAGACCGGCTGGACCAGCATCGGCACCTTCGGCCGCATCTTCCGCGACATCACCGGTGAAAGCCCGCGCGAGTGTCGCCAGCGCGCACGCGCATCCGCGACCCTGGCCGGCGCCATCCCCGAGTGCGTGCTGCGTGCGGCCGAACGTCCTGACCTGAAGACCGCAGTTTTGGAGAAGCGCAGGCAGGCCGTCGCAGCTACGGTGGCGCCCCCAACGAAGGAGGTCCCATGATCCAGGGCATCGATGTGATCGGCGTGTACGTCCGCGACCAGGACGAGGCGCTCGCGTTTTACGTGGAAAAGCTCGGCTTCCGCGTGCAGGCGGACGTACGCAACGGCGACTATCGCTGGCTGACGGTGCAGCATCCCGAACAGCCCTCGGTGCAACTCGGTCTGTTCATGCCAGGCCCGCCCCTGCACGACGCCGTCACCACCGCCGCGCTGGACAGCCTGGTCGCCAAGGGCGCGATGCCGCCGCTGGTGCTGACAGTGAAGGACTGCAAGGCCACCTACGAAGCCCTGAGCGCGAACGGCGTAGAGTTCATCCAGGCGCCCATCAGCCGCTACGGCCAGGTCGATGCGGGCTTCCGCGATCCTTCCGGCAACGGCTGGAAGATGATTGAACGCCAGCACAAGGAGATGCCGTGAGCATCGCGCGTCTTTCCCGCCAGAGCCATCGCGGGCTATCCATCGTGTTCACCCTGACTGTCGTGCTCAACTTCGCCTGGCGGGCGGCGATGATGGGCGAACCACCGGCGTGGGTGACGTACTCGCCCCTGCCGCCGTTGTTCCTGCAGTTGATCACCGGGCTTTGGCTGTTCGCCCTGCCTTGGCTGGGCAGCAAGCGCGCAAGCGCCGCGGGCCCGTGACGATGGTGCTCACGCGTCAAGCGCAAAGCCGCTGGTGAAACAGCGCTCGATCCCGAGGAGCGGATCCATGAACGCAAGCCGCTCGGCCAGCAGTTGCAAGGGCGCCGCATGGTCGCCGACAGCGCGATGGCGCACTGAGGGATATAACGTATCGCCAGCGATCGGCGCGCCGAGTGCGGCCATGTGCACGCGCAGCTGATGCTTGCGGCCAGTGACCGGCGTCAGCGCGTAGCGCCAGCGATTGCCGCCGCGCGCGATGACATCGATGCGTGTTTCGCTGTTAGCCACCCCTTGGACTTCCTGCACGCGGAAGAACGGTTCGCCGGCGACGATCCGGCTGGTGCGGATGCAGGGGAACACGAGGTGCGGTAGCGCCGGCGCGATCGCCTGATAGCGCTTCTCGATCCTTCGCTCGCGGAACAGCGCCTGGTAACGCGCGCGGCTTTCCGGCCGGGTGGAGAACATCACCACCCCCGCGGTCTCGCGATCGATCCGATGCAGTGGCACCAGTGCGGGATTGCCGGTGCGGCGGACCAGGCGCGCCAGCAGCGTTTCGCGGGCGTGCCGGCCCGCGGGCACGACGGGGAGGAAGTGCGGCTTGTCCGCGACGAGCAGGTCGTCATCCAGGTGCAGGATGACTTCCTCGAACGGAATGACGGGCTCCTCGGCGACTTCGCGGTAGTAGTGGATGTCCAGCCCCACACGATAGGAGCGGGATGGGGTCACCGGGTTCCCGTCGCCATCCACCACGCGTCCGCGCGCCATCCGCTCGATCCATTGCACGCGTGGAATGGCGGGAAAACGTTCGCACAGGCAATCCAGTACCGTCGGCCATGCGCCGGGCGGCAACTGCAGCGTGCCGGGCGACAGTCCGTCGATGTCGGGGGGGCGAACACGCCGCCCGGAGCGCGGCGCAGGGCCAGGCATGGCGCCGCTTTACTTCTTCAGCCCGGCAGCCACTTCCCGCACGCTGAGTCCGAGTTCGAGCTGGAGACGCACGTACTCGCGCTCCTTCCGCGACAGCGCGCGACCGACCTCGATGCGCACGTCTTCGGCTTCCAGGATGCGCAGGATCCTCGGCATGGCCGAACCGATGGCGTCCTGACCATAGCCGGCTTCACGCAATGCAGCGGTCAGGAGGGTCTCGAGGTCCATGGTGCGTCCGGGTCCGGCAGGGGGTCGCATTGTGCATCAGCCGGGTCGCACCCACCCCACCCGGTCCACGCCGCAGCACGTCGGCCGCGGGCAGCGATCCGCCGGCGAGCGATGCATTGACGGCAATGAACTACTGTGTATACTCACTATACACAGATGCCGACTTGGGACTTCTACGCTTGGCTCGCGAAACCGATAGGGGTGCTTCCCTCGCCACCGCTGCATCGCCACGCAGCGTGCCTCACGCGCACGGGGGTTGAATGGATACGGACCTGCTGTTGTCTCCCCATTCGATCACGCCGATGTACGAGCAGATCATCGCGCAGGTGGTCGCCAAGGTCATGGCCGGCGAATGGAAGGCCGGCGCGCCGCTTCCGTCCATCCGCGAGCTGGCAGCGGGCAGCAGGGTCAGCGTGATCACGGTCAAGCGGGCCTACCTGGAACTGGAACGGTCTGGCGTCATCGTGACGCGGCAGGGCAAAGGCTCGTTCGTGGCCGAGAGTCTCGACGCCACGCAGATGCTCGCCGCCCAGGAATTCCAGTCGCAACTCGCCGGCCTGCTCGAGGCGGCCAGGAAACTCGGCCTCGACCGCCGGCAGGTCCTCGATCGCGTCGAACAGGCCCTGTCCGACGAACCCGACAAACCCCTCATCGATCCCGACGGAAGGAAGCCACGATGACACTCGCCATCGCACTCGAAGGCGTGCACAAGCGGTACGACGACTTCGCGCTGCGCGATATCGACCTCGCGCTTCCCACGGGCCAGGTCATGGGCCTGGTCGGCGTCAACGGCGCCGGCAAGTCGACGCTGTTGCGGTTGTTGATGGGCCTCGTGCGGGCCGATGGCGGCAAGGTCGACGTGCTCGGCCAGCCCATGCCACACGCCCAAGTCGCGGTGAAGCAGGAAGTCGGCTACGCCTCCGACGACATGCGCCTTTACCGCGGGCAAAGCCTGCGCTGGCACATGGACTTCGTCCGCAGCGTCTATCCCGCGTGGGACGAAGCCTATGCGCAGGATCTGCTGAAGCGCTTCGACCTGCGGCCGCACCAGGCGCTCGCCGGGTTCTCGCACGGACAGCGCGTGAAGGCATTGCTGATGCTGCTCTTCGCCCGCCATCCACGCCTGCTGTTGCTGGACGAACCGACCACGGGACTGGACCCGGTCGCGCGCGGCGAGGTGCTGGACGCACTGGCCGATGTGTTGCGCGACGAGGAACGCTCGATCCTGTTTTCGTCGCACAACACTGCCGACATCGAACAGATCGCCGATTCGATCACCTTCCTGCATGGCGGCCGCGTGGTCGCGTCGCGCGACAAGGAGTCCTTCCTCGACGGCTGGCGGCGGATCCTTTGCCGTGGCGCTTCGACCGACGCGCTCAGGCGGCTGCCCGGCATCGCCTCGATCCGCGACAGCGCGCCCCTGCTGGAAGTGAAGACCGGCGCCTTCGACGCCACCACGCTGCCCGCACTGCAGGCCATCGGTCTCCACATCGAATCAGTCGAGCCGATGGCGCTGGAAGACATTTTCGTCACCACCGTCCGCGGAGGGAACAAAGCATGAACTGGCTCGCATCCGATGGCGCGATGGTCCGCAAGCTGATCGTCAAGGACTGGCAGGTCTACCAGAAGCAACTCGCCGGTTTCGTCGCCGGCCTGTTGCTGGCGCTGGGGCTGGTGGGCATGGGCACGCCGCTGCTGGCCTCGGCGGGCGCGCTGCTGTTGCTGGTGCTACTGCTCGTGGTGGGTTCCTACGCCATCCAGTCTTCGGTGATGCTCGAACGCAAGCAGCAGACCCAACCCTTCGTCATGAGCCTGCCCGTGACGCCCATGGACGTGTTCTGGGGCAAGTTGCTGGCCAACCTGGTCATCTACCTGGTGCCGTTCCTGCTGGTCGGCGGCGGCCTGCTGGCGCTGGTACTGACCACGCCCCGCCCGGACGGCATGGTGCCGTGGCTGGTCGTCGTGGCGTTGTTCATGCTGGCCAATTTCTGCCTCTCGCTGTGCATGGTGATCGCGGTGGATTCCGAAGGCTGGAACGTCTTCGCGATGCTGGCACTGATGACGCTGATCGGCCCCTTTCTCTACTGGGTCACCTCGATGCCCGGAATTCGCGAGCACCTGCGCGGCGATGCCATCGTCTGGAGTGCGCAGGTGCTGGGACTGATCGGCGCCGAACTGGCGGCGATCGGCATCGCCATCCTCATCGCCGGCTGGGTGCACGCGCGCAAGACCTCGTTCCTCTGAGCAGCGCCACCATGCCGCCCGGGGATCGCCTCCACGCCATGGACAACCTGCGCGCGCTGGCGATGCTGGCCGGCGTGGTCTTCCATGCAGCGCTGGCCTACAGCCCGCTCATGCATCCGGTATGGCCGGCCGCGGATCGGGGGAATTCGTCGGTCGTCGACGCAGTCGCGTGGTTCGTGCACCTGTTCCGCATGCCGCTGTTCTTCGCCATCGCAGGCTACTTTTCGGCACGGCTGGTGACACGCGGCTCGATGGCGGCGTTGTTCCGCCATCGATGCAGGCGCATCCTGCTGCCGTTGCTCGTGCTGACGCCTCCCCTCCTCGCCGGCATGACCCGGCTGACGCAACACGCCGCTGAAACGGCGTCGAATCCACCGCCGGCACTGGCATGGATCCGTGCCTTCATCGATCAGCACGGCGCCATGCCCGCGATGCCGGGGTGGGCGCACCTGTGGTTCCTGTTCTATCTGATGCTGTTCACGCTGCTGGTCTGGGTCGCCTCGGCCCTTGGCCTTGGACGCATCGGCACCCGGCTTTTCGGGATGCCTGCACTCTCCTGGGTCGTGGCGGGCCCTGTGCTGACGGCACCGGCACTGATGATGGTCGGCGCACCATGGCCGGCGCCGGAATTTTTCGTGCCCGCGCTGTGGGCGCTGGTGTTCTTCGGGCTGTATTTCGCGTTCGGCTACCAACTGTGCCGCCATGACGGGCTGCTCGATCGCCTTCGTCCCCTTTCGTCGTTCCTGTTGGCCGGCGCGCTCGCCGCCTACGCCTGGCTTTTTCGATGGACCGACGGCTTCGAGACCGAACACGCCTCTGCCTGGGTACACGGCGTGCGCGCGCTGCTGGAAGCATGTGTGGGAAGCTGGATGACGCTCTGGTGCCTGCTGGCGTCCAAGCGATGGCTGGATTCGCGCAGCACCGCCCTGCGCTGGCTCGCCGACAGCGCGTACTGGGTCTACCTGATCCATCTGCCCGTGCTTCTGGCCATCCAGTACCGGCTACTGGACGTGCCGTGGCACTGGACGCTCGAGTTCGCGGCGTCGCTGGCCGCCACGTTCCTGCTGTCGTTCGCGAGCTACCAACTGCTCGTGCGGCACACGGTGATCGCCAGGTGGCTCAATGGCGGTACCACACTGTCCGCGGTCTCGACGACGACATCCGGGCCGCACGGCCGCTGAGCATGCCGTGCGACGGGAGCGCGGATCAGGCGAGACCCTGCGCGGGTTCGCTCGCGCCACCGCATCCTGAACGCATCATGCGCTGCCTCGCCGGACTTCACGGAGACGTGACTTCGCCGCCCCTAAGTTCGCCGGCAACACACATGCGCCCCGCAACGAGGACCACCATGACCATGATCAGATTGCGGGCGACGGGCCCGCGCACCGGCTTCGATGCCCTGCTGGCCGCCTTGCATGGCGTGGACGGTGTCGAGCGGGTGGAGGAACTCGCCGACCTGATGCCGCACATGGACGACGATGATTCCAGTTCCGCCGGCCTTTCGGACGGCATGCCCGGCGACGACGTGCATGCCGTCGAAGTGGAAGCCACGTCGTCGCATGCCGACCGCGTACGCGCCACTGCGGACGACATCGGCGAGCAGTATGGGCTGGTACTCGAGTACGTGGACGAGTTCTGACCCCGCTTGGCCGGACTGCGCTATACCTCGGATGCCATGCCCGGCCTGCGCCGGCAACGCCGCGGGCGCGGGTTCGCGTACGTGGATCCGCGTGGGCGTCCCGTGAGCGACGACGCCACACTCGCGCGCATCCGCCAACTGGCCATTCCACCTGCCTATACCGACGTGTGGATCTGCCCGGATGCGCGAGGCCACCTGCAGGCGACCGGTCGTGACGCGCGCGGACGCAAGCAGTACCGCTACCACACGGCATGGCAGGCCGAACGCGGCGCCCGCAAGTACGACCGACTGATCGCATTCGCCGACGCCCTGCCTCGCCTGCGCCGTCAGGTCCGTGCCGACCTGTCCCTGCCTGGGCTGCCGCGGCGGAAAGTGGTCGCGCTGGTGGTCGCCCTGCTCGGCCACACGCTGCTCCGCGTCGGCAACGCGAGCTATGCACGGGAAAACGGTTCGTATGGACTTACCACGCTGCGCAATGCGCATGCGCAGTTCATCGCCGCAGGCCATGTGCGGTTCGCGTTCCGTGGCAAAGGCGGTAAGCCCCTCGAATCACGCGTGTCCGATGCGCGGCTGGTGAGGCTCGTACGGCAGTGCCGGCAACTGCCGGGACAGGCGCTGTTCCAATACCGCGAGGAAGGCCGTGTCCATCGCATCACCTCCGGGGATGTGAACGACTATCTGCAGGCGCAGTTGCAGGGCCACTACACCGCCAAGGACTTCCGTACCCTGGGCGCGACGCTGTTCGCATTCCGCGCGTTGGCGATGCAGGACCCGCCCACGCCCGGCGACGATGTGCAGCGCGCACAGGTCAGGATGGCCGTGCTGCGTGGCGCCGCCGACCTGCTGGGGAACACGCCGCGCATCTGCGAGAAGAACTACGTGGATCCGCGCGTATTCGCGGGCTGGGAGGACGGCGCACTCCAGCGCGCCGCCCGCCATGCGAGCGGACCCCGGCAATGGGAACGGGCCGCGATCCGCTACCTGCGGCGCGCGCGGGCCTGACGCAGGAGAGAGTGCACAGGAAGGGCGAGCATGCAGCCCGCCTGCGCATCACATCGTATGGGTGGGCTTCTCGCCGTTAAGGCTGCCGGCCAGCATCGTTTCGATGCGGTTCTTGATGGCTTCGCCTTCGCTGTTCTCGGCGAATTGCACGCCGATGCCGGAAGCGCGGTTGCCCTGCGCGCCGACGGGCGTCACCCAGACCACCTTGCCGGCCACCGGCAGGCGATCACTGGATTCGGGCAGGGTCAGCAGCAGGAACACCTCGTCACCGAGGAAGTAGCGCTTGGGCGTGGGCACGAAGATCCCGCCGCCCTTCACGAACGGCATGTAGGCGTTGTACAGCGCGGCCTTGTCCTTCACTGCCAGTGACAGGATGCCCTGCCGTCCACCTGCTGCATTCATCGACGTCTCCGTGTTTCGGTCAGCGGCGCGCCCCGACAGCGCGTCCGCGATCGCCACCGGCCCAGGCCAGCAGCAGTTCCACCATGGCAAGATCGCCGCGCACCGTGGTCCGCAGGAGATCACGGGTGCGGTTGGCGGCGTCGAACCAGGTGGCCAGCTTGTTCAATCGGGCAGGATCGGTCAAGCCGACGGTGCCCGCCTGTTCCAGCGCGAGATCCGCCGCATGGCGCAGTCGCGCATCGGCCAGCTCGTCGTTGGCCCAGCGCTGCGCGGTCTCCACCACGCCGATCTCGCCCCTCTCCAGCCGCTGCAAATCACGTGCCACCGCTTCGCGCAGCGCCAGGCCATCGTGGCGCAGCCAATCGTCGGCAAGACCGGGGTGGCCGCGTGCCGCGTCCAGGGCGCGAACGACGTCTGCAGGCGCATGGCCCTGTGCCTGCAGCCAGGCCAATGCCTCGTCGCGGGGCGGCAGGCGGAACTCGATGCGCTGGCAGCGGCTGCGGATGGTCGCCGGCAGGCGTGCGGGCTGTGCGCTGACCAGCCAGAGGTAGCGGTTCGGGGCGGGCTCTTCCAGCGTCTTCAGCAGCGCGTTGCACGCCGACCGGTTGATGGCATCGGCCGGATCGATAAGCGCTACCTGCGCACCGCCGTACTGGGGCGTGAGCGCCAGCTTCTGCGACACCTCGCGGATCTGGTCGATGACGATCTCGGTGCGCAGCTTGCTGCCATCCTTCGTGGCGACGAACGAGACGATGTGCAGGTCGGGATGCGTGCCCGCGTCGATCAGGCGGGTGCTGCGGTCGCCCGGCGCGGGCTCGCCGTCCGCGTCCCGCTGCTGGGCCAGGACGCGTCGCGCCAGGCGGTCCAGCACGGCGCGCTTGCCCAGACCCGCCGGGCCGCACACCAGCAACCCATGGCCAAGGCGACCGGACGCCAACGCCGCGACGGCGTGGTCGTAGGCGCGCTGCTGCCAGGGCGAGAACGCGACGCTCATGCCAGATCGCTGTCGGTCAGCGTGCGCAGGTAGGCACCGATGGCGGCCTCGACGGCAGCGCCGACGCCGGCGGGCGGCTGTGCGGCATCGATCACGCGGAAACGGTGCGGTTCGGCCACTGCGCGCGCCCGGAAGCCGGCGCGCACCCGTTCGAAGAAATCATCCTGCTCGCTTTCGATGCGGTCCGGCCACAGGTCGCGGCCCGCCGTCCGCGCGCGACCTTCGCGCACGTCGAGGTCGAGCAGCAGGGTCAGGCCCGGCTTCAGGCCGACGGCACGACGTTCCAGCGCAGCGATCCACTCCGGATCCAGGCCTCGTCCAGCGCCCTGGTAGGCGTAGCTCGAATCGGTGAAGCGGTCGCTGATGACGAACGCACCGCGCCGCAGCGCCGGACGCACGATCTGGCGCACGTGTTGCGCGCGCGAGGCGAACATCAGCAGCAGTTCGGTCTCAGCCGCAAGCGGCTCGTCCTGCGCTCCCAGCAGCAGCTCGCGGATCCGCTCGGCCAGTGGCGTTCCACCCGGTTCGCGCGTCAGCACCACGTCATGGCCGGCGGCCTGCAGTCGGTCGCGGATCGCGGCGATGGCGCTGGTCTTGCCTGCACCCTCGCCGCCTTCCAGCGTGATCAGCCGCGGCTGCGACAGCAGGGCCTCGCTCATGGCGCTTCCGCCTTGCGGAGGGTTTCGCGGCGCGTCACCAGGTAGCGCGCCACCGCCGCGTTGTGCTCGGCGAGCGTGGTCGAAAAGATGTGGCGTCCGCTGCCATCGCCGACCGCGACGAAGTACAGCGTGGTGCCCTCGGCAGGATTCACCGCCGCCTTCAATGCGTCGACACCCGGCATGGCGATGGGCGTCGGCGTCAGGCCGCGACGCGTGTACGTGTTGTACGGCGTATCGGTGGTCAGGTCGCGGCGGCGGATGTTGCCGTCGTAACTGCTGCCGATGCCGTAGATGACGGTGGGATCGGTCTGCAACGGCATGCCGATCTTCAACCGGCGCGCGAAGACGCCGGCGATGGCCGGACGCTCTTCGGCGATGCCGGTTTCCTTCTCGATGATCGACGCCAGGATCAGTGCCTCTTCCGCCGACTGCAGGGGGATGTCCTGCGCACGGGCGTCCCATGCCGCGGCCAGCGCCTTCTCCATCGCGGCATAGGCGCGCTTGAGCACTTCGAGGTCGGATTCGCTGCGGGTGTAGACATAGGTCTCGGGCAGGAAGCGGCCTTCCGGATGCTGTCCGGCATGGCCGAGCGCCGCCATCAGTTCGGCATCGCTCATCTGCGCCGTCTTCTGCTGCAGCGGCGTGGCGTTGCGCAGCGCGGCGCGGAGCTGGCGGATGTTCCAGCCTTCGACGATGGTGAAACGGTATTGCAGCGTGCGGCCTTCGCGCATGCGCTGCAGCAGTTCGCGCGGAGTCAGGGACGGATCCAGCGCGTACTCGCCCACCTTGAGCTGGCTGGCCGTATCGGTCCGGCGGGCCAGCAACCGCCACTGCAGGTCGGTGCCGTGGGAAACCCCTTTTTCGCGCAACTTGCGCAAGACGGTCGGGAAGGCATCGCCACGCGCCACCTCGACGGTGGTGTCGGCCGCCACGCCGCCGATCGGCGCGTCCGCGAAACCGCGATGGCCCTGCCACAGCCAGAACGCCGCCCCCGCCGCCAGGAGCAGCAGCAGGGCGAAGGCAATGACGATGAAGCGGCAACCGCGCTTGAGTGCTGACGCCACGCAATCCTCGGGGTATGAAGCAGGCCGTGCAGGATACCCGGTCGCCGTCTCAGGCTGTAGGCGCGCGGTCAGCCTTCCAGCGCCCGCAGCACCCCGCGGGCCTTGGCGCGGGTTTCGTCCAGCTCCCTGTCCGGGACCGAATCGGCCACGATGCCGGCGCCGGTGCGGAACCGGGCCACGCTGCCGCTGCCATCGGCGACGACTTCGGCGCTGCGGATCAGGATGTTCAGGTCCAGGTCGCCATCGCGGTTGAGCCAGCCGAACGCGCCGGTGTAGGCGCCGCGCGGCACCTGTTCCAGCTCGGCGATGATCTGCATGCAGCGCACCTTGGGGCAGCCGGTGATGGTGCCGCCGGGGAACGTGGCGCGGATGACGTCGCCGGGCGTGGCGTCGTCGCGGAGGTGGCCGCGCACGTTGCTGACGATGTGGTGCACGTGCGCGTAGCTTTCCACCGTCATCAGTTCGTCCACCTGCACGCTGCCGGGCGTGCAGACGCGGCCCAGGTCGTTGCGCTCGAGGTCGATCAGCATCACGTGCTCGGCGCGTTCCTTCGGGTGGCCGACGAGTTCGCGGATGCGTGCCGCATCATCGTCGCCTTCGAAACGCGGGCGCGTGCCCGCGATGGGCCGGGTTTCGACCACGTCGCCACGCACCGACACGAGGCGTTCCGGCGAGGAGCTGACGACCGTCCAGTGCGGCGTGGCGAACAGGCCGGCGAACGGCGCGGGATTGGCGGTGCGCAGCCGGGCGTAAAGCGTTGCCGGATCCAGCGGCGCATCGAAACGCGCCTGCCACGCCCGCGAGAGGTTGACCTGGAAGATGTCGCCGGCGCGCAGGTACTCGAGGATGCGCTGCACGCCGTCGGTGAAGGCCGAGGGCGCGTCTTCGTCGATGCGGGACGGCGGCTGCCACGCGGGTAGCGCGGGCAAGCCGGTGGCCGCGACGATGTCCTCCAGCGTGCGGGCGATCAACGTGCCCTGCCCCGCTTCGGCCACCACCACGCAGTCGCCGGCACTGCGGTCGCGCAGGACGGCGGCGGGACAGCGCAACGCGAGCGCGACAGGCTGCTTCGCAGGTGCCTGCGGCAGGTGGAGGACGGGTTCGACCTGCTGCGCCAGTTCGTATGCCAGCAGCAACGCCCAGCCGCCACGGAACGGCCAGCGCGGCTCCTCGCGCGGCGTGCGCTGCGCCTGCCAATGGCGGTCGAGCACGGTGAGGAAATCGCCGGCTTCCACCTCGCCCTGCAGGGTGCGGGTGATGCCATCGGCCGCCAGTTGCAACCCGTTGCCATCCGCGACCAGCAGGAAATCCCACCGCCCCTGCGCGGTGCCGGACGCCACTGATTCCAGCAGGACCGGATAGCGCTGCGGATCGAGGCGATGCAGGGCCAGCAGGTCGATGGTGGCGGGAAGTGCGCGGGTTTCGATCATCGTGGTCCTGGCCCCTCTCCCATCGGGAGGGGGGTTGGGGTGAGGGTACGGAGAAAAGGCGACGGTTCAACGGTCGATGGTTCCGCCGTACCCTCATCCGGCGCTACGCGCCACCTTCTCCCGAAGGGAGAAGCGAGAGTCATCAGATCCGCTTGAACACCAGCGTGCCGTTGGTGCCGCCGAAACCGAAACCGTTCGACACCGCGACATCGATCTTCTTATCGCGGGCGGTGTTGGGCACGTAGTCGAGATCGCAGCCTTCGCCCGGCTCGTCCAGGTTGATGGTCGGCGGGATGATGCCGTGATGGATGGCCAGCACGGAGAAGATGGCTTCCGCGCCGCCCGCCGCACCCAGCAGGTGGCCGGTCATCGACTTCGTGGAGCTGACCATGATCTTGTACGCGTGGTCGCCCAGCGCGCGCTTCATCGCCAGCGTCTCGGCCAGGTCGCCCAGCGGCGTGGAGGTGCCGTGCGCGTTGAGGTATTCGACCTGGTCCGCATTCAGTCCGGCGTCCTTCAACGCCGACAGCATGCAGCGCGACGGACCTTCGCCGTTCTCGCTGGGCGCGGTCATGTGGAACGCATCCTGCGAGGCACCGAAGCCGGCCAGCTCGCAGTAGATGCGCGCACCGCGTGCCCTGGCGTGTTCGTACTCCTCCAGCACCAGGATGCCGGCACCGTCGCCCAGCACGAAGCCATCGCGATCCTTGTCCCACGGACGCGACGCCCGGGTCGGATCGTCGTTGCGGGTGGACATGGCCTTCATCGCGCAGAAGCCGCCCACCGAGGTCGGGGACGAGCCGCGCTCGGCACCGCCGGCGACCATCACGTCGGCATCGCCGTACTGGATGGTGCGCATGGCGATGCCGATGGAATGGTTGGAGGTGGCGCAGGCGGAGACCGCCGAATAGCCCGGGCCCTTCAACCCCTTCATGATGCTGAGGTGGCCCGGCAGCATGTTGATGATGGTGCTGGGGATGTAGAACGGGGAAATCTTGCGCGGGCCGCCTTCGTGCAGCTTCACCGCGGTTTCCTCGATGCCGAGGATGCCGCCGATGCCGGCGCCGATGATCGCGCCGATGCGCTCGGCATTGGCTTCGGTCACTTCCAGCCCGGCGTCGTCCATCGCCATCAGCGATGCGGCCAGGCCGTAGTGGATGAACGAGTCCATCTTCTTCACATCCTTCGGCGGAACGAAGGACGTGGGATCGAAACCGCGGATCTCGCCCGCGATCTTCGTACTGTAGCCCTCGGTATCGAAGGTGGTGATCGGGCCCAGGCCCGAACGCCCGTTGACGATGCCGTCCCAGCTGGTGGCCATGTCATTGCCCAGGGGGGACACCAGGCCCATGCCGGTGACGACGACGCGACGACGCTGGCTCATATCGGATTCCTCATGACTCTTGGCGGCCGCGCCCTACGCGGGCGCATGGGGGGCCGGATACGCGCGGGGCCGCATGCGCGGCCCCGACACGGTTTGCTGCGATCGCCCGACTTACGCCTTGACGTGCGCCTTGACGTAGTCGATGGCCTGCTGCACCGAAGTGATCTTCTCGGCTTCCTCGTCCGGAATCTCGCATTCGAACTCTTCTTCCAGCGCCATCACCAGTTCAACGGTGTCCAGCGAGTCGGCGCCCAGGTCATCGACGAACGATGCGCTGGTGGTGACTTCTTCTTCCTTCACGCCGAGTTGTTCGACGACGATTTTCTTGACGCGTTCTTCGATGCTGCTCATGGATTCGCTCCAGACGGAGATGGGTGACTTGTTGGATTCTGCCGACGCGGGGCGAAGGCAAACCGGGGATAGTGTAGTGGAAACCGGGGACGCCGGGCAGGTATCGCCAAACGCACCCGAATCAACCACTTACAGCTAATTCTTACGGCATGTACATGCCGCCGTTGACGTGCAGGGTCTCGCCCGTGATGTAGCCCGCGGCCGGCCCTGCGAGGAACGCGACCGCATTGGCGATGTCGGCCGGCTCGCCCAGGCGACCCAGCGCGATCTGGCCGGCGAGCGCGGTCTTGGTCTCTTCGGGCAGATCCTTGGTCATGTCGGTGGCGATGAAGCCGGGAGCGACCACGTTCACGGTCACGCCGCGGCTGCCGATCTCCTTCGCCAGCGACTTCGAGAACGCGATGATGCCGGCCTTGGCCGCCGCATAGTTCGCCTGGCCCGCATTGCCCGTCACGCCGATTACCGAGGCGATGTTGATGATGCGGCCCTTGCGTGCCTTCATCATGCCGCGCATCACCGCCTTCGATGTGCGATAGACGCTGGTGAGGTTGGTGTCGAGGATGGCCTGCCAGTCCTCGTCCTTCATCCGCATCAGCAGGTTGTCGCGCGTGATGCCGGCGTTGTTGACGAGGATGGAGATGCCGCCGAATTCCTTGGCGATGGCGTCGATCAGCGCATCCACGGCGCCGGCATCGGTCACGTTGAGCTCGCGGCCATGGCCGCCTGCGTTTGCCAAGCGCTCACCGATGGCCTGCGCGCCCGCTGTACTGGTGGCGGTACCGATGACGGTCGCGCCCTGCGCAGCCAGCGCGTCTGCGATGGCCGCGCCGATGCCGCGGCTGGCGCCGGTGACCAGCGCGATTTCACCCTGCAGGGGTTTGCTCATGATGGAGGTCCTCGGGACGGGTCCGCGCGATAGCGGCGGACAGGATAAGGGAACGCGTGTCGCTGCGTATCAGGATTGCCAGTCGGCCAACGCACCCTGGAAATCGCCGACGCCACCGATGGCGCGCGCGTCGAGGCTCTTGTCGACGCGCTTGACCAGGCCGGCCAGCACTTTGCCCGGGCCGCATTCGGCGATGCGCGTGACACCCTCGGATGCCAGCGCCTGCACGCAGTCGGTCCAGCGCACCGGTAGGTAGAGCTGGCGCACCAGTGCGTCGCGGATCGCATCAACCCCGTCGTGCACCGTCGCGTCCACGTTCTGCACCACCGGCAGCGACGGCGCATGCCACGACAGGCCCGCCATCACCTCGGCCAGGCGATTCGCGGCTTCGCGCATCAGCGGCGTATGCGAGGGCACGCTGACGGCCAGCTTCACGACCTTGCGGATGCCGCGCTCGGTGAGCAGCGCGATCGCACGCTCCACCGCATCGCTGTCGCCGCCGATCACGATCTGGCCGGGCGAGTTGTAGTTCGCGGGCACGACCACTTTGCTGTCCGATGCCAACGCGCAGACTTCGGCCACCAGGGTATCTTCCGCGCCCAGCACCGCCGCCATCGCGCCGACGCCCGCCGGCGCGGCGTCCTGCATCAGCTGGCCACGAAGGCGGACCAAATGGGCGCCATCCTTCAACGACAGTGCGCCTGCGGCGACCAGCGCCGTGTATTCGCCCAGGCTGTGGCCCGCCAGGTGCGCGGGCTGCGCGCCACCCTGTTGCTGCCACGCACGCCACACCGCGATGCCGGCGGCGAGCAGCGCGGGCTGCGTGTATTCGGTGCGATTGAGCATTTCCTCGGGACCGCCCTGGGACAACGCCCAGAGGTCCACGCCCGCACCTTCCGACGCTTCGGCGAACGTCTCGCGCACGATCGGATGCAGCTCGGACAACTCCGCCAGCATGCCGACCGACTGCGAGCCCTGGCCCGGGAATACGAAAGCGAGTTGGGGGGAAGTCACTCGGACATCCTGCATGAAAATCAGGCCGCGATGATACGGGCGAACGCTTCGGATTGTCTGTACCGGGGCGTATGCGCATGCGACGACGTGACGCATGCATGAACATCGCATGCAGCAGGAAACGCGATGCCGGAAACGAAGAAGGCGATGCCCTGCGGCGTCGCCTTCGCCTGCGGCCAGGGTGTGCGCGTCAGTAGCGCAACAGCACCGAACCCCAGGTGAAACCGCCGCCGAAGGCCTCCAGCAACAGCAGTTGTCCGCGCTGCACGCGACCGGAACGCACTGCCGTATCCAGCGCCAGCGGCACCGACCCGGAGGACGTGTTGCCATGCTTGTCGACGGTCACGATCACCTGGTCCATCGACATGTCCAGGCGCTTGGCCGTGGCTTCGATGATGCGCAGATTGGCCTGGTGGGGAATAAGCCAGTCTAGGTCGTGCTTGTCCAGCCCATTGGCATCGAGCGTTTCGTCGACCACGCTGTCCAGCGCCTTGACGGCGTACTTGAACACGTCGTTGCCCTTCATCTCGATGCGGACGCCGTTGTTCGGCTCGTCGGCCTTGAAACCGGTCGACACACCGACCGGATTCCACAGCAATTCCTTCTTGCTGCCATCCGCATGCAGGTGGGTGCTGAGGATGCCGGTTTCGCCATCGGCCTTGAGCACGGCCGCACCGGCGCCGTCGCCGAACAGCACGCAGGTGGTGCGCTCGGTCCAGTCGACGATGCGGCTGAGTGTTTCGGTGCCGATGACGAGCGCGGTCTTCGCATCGCCGCAGCGGATGAACTTCTCCGCCACGCTCAACGCGTAGATGAAGCCGGAGCACGCGGCATTGACATCCATCGCGGCGCAGCCGGTCGCGCCAAGGCGCGCCTGGATCAGGCAGGCGGTGGACGGGAATATGAGGTCGGGGGTGGTGGTGCCGACGACGATCAGGTCGACCTCGGAGGCATCCACGCCCGCGGCTTCGAGCGCGCGCAGCGCAGCCTGGTAACCCAGGTCGCCGGCCGTCTCGCCTTCGGCGGCGATGTGCCGCTCGCGGATGCCGGTGCGGGACTGGATCCACTCGTCGCTGGTATCGACCAGTTTCGAGAGGTCCTCGTTGGTCAGCACCTTTTCAGGCAGATAGCTGCCCGTTCCGGCGATGCGCGCGTAAATGCGCCCCTTGTTGCCCGGCTCGCTCATGCACGCCCCCATTGCCGGCCCGGATGCGGGCCCTGGTAGTCATCGATCATGCGGAACGCGCGCCCTGCGTGAGGGCGCGCCGCACGGATCAATCTTCCTCGACCGCCGAGGTCTTGGTGGCGATGACCTTCTTGCCGCGGTAGTAGCCGTCGGCGGTCACGTGGTGGCGCAGGTGGATCTCGCCCGTGGTCGGGTCGGTCGACAGCTGCTTGGCGGTCAGCGCGTCGTGCGAACGACGCTGGCCACGACGGGACGGGGTGACGCGGGATTTCTGCACAGCCATGGGATTGCTCCAGCTCTTGTATCTGTTGGTGAACCGTATGGTTCGTGTCGCCAGACCGCGGTAGCGGCTAGTCTTTCTTCAGCGAGGCCAGCGCCGCGAACGGGCTGACCCTCGCCACCTCTTCTTCGTCCGCCGCCCACTCACGCTCCACCGCGTCGGACGCAGGATCCACCGCCACCACCGGCACGGCGAGGACCAGTTCGTCCTCCACCAGGTCGGCGGGGCGCAGCATGCCGTCTTCGGGCACCAGCAGCGCTTCGTAGTCGGGCGGCAGCGCGGCTTCTTCCTCTTCGCTGCGCACCAGACCCAACCGCTGCTTCAGCGACACCGGCAGCACGAAGCGCTGCAGGCTACGCTGGCACACCAGCGGAAGGCCGGCCTCGATCTGCAATTCCAGGTACGGGACCCGCAATGCGTCGTGGTCGAATTCCACCGTGTAGCGAACGTCGCCCTCGGTGTCGGCCAACAGGCCTTGCAGGCGCGTCATGGCGGACAACGGCAGGCGGCCTTCGAAGCTGCGCCGGTTCGCGACCATGCGCCACGCATCGAGCAGCTCGGGCATATTCGCGGACATAAGCCGCTGAATGTTAAGGATCGAATACCGAACTGTCAAACCACCCCTGGTGGCGAGGATGGCTTGCCGCCGGCCATGCCGGCGGGCAGACTCCCCGCCCCGTCCCCCTGCCGGTGCCCCATGCCACTGCTGCTCGCCTCCACCTCCCGCTACCGGCGCGAACTGCTGGAACGACTGCGCCTGCCCCTGCACATCGCGCGGCCGGAGGTGGACGAGACGCCCGGGGCGACGGAATCCGTGCCCGCGATGGCCGCCCGCCTGGCCCGCGCCAAGGCGGATGCCATCGCCCGACAGCACCCCGGCAGCTGGGTCATCGGCGCCGACCAGGCGGCGGAGCTGGATGGACACCCCCTGGGAAAGCCGGGCCACCGGGAGGCCGCCATCGCCCAGCTGACGGCCATGTCGGGGCGTCAGGTGCGCTTTCACACCGCCGTCTGCCTGGTGCGCGACGACCACGTCCTGGAGGCCCAGGACATCACCACGGTCCGCTTCCGCGACCTCGCCGAATCGGAAATCGAGCGGTACGTGGATGTCGAGCAGCCGTTCGACTGCGCCGGCAGCTTCAAGTCGGAGGGGCTGGGGATCACCCTGTTCGAGGCCATCGAATCGACCGATCCCACGGCGCTGGTCGGCCTGCCGCTGATCGCCCTTTCACGGATGCTGCGCGAGGCCGGCTTCGACCTGCCCTGATCCGGCCGACCGTCAGCGGATATCGAGCGGTTGCTCTGCCCAGGTTTCGACGCTGCCGTCGCCGCCGGTCACCCGCAACCCCAACCAATGCCGGCCCGCCGGCATGTCGCCGGCATCGACATCGGCCCTGAACTGGACCACCGGCATTCTCGGGTCACGCGACGCCCCCTTGAGGAACGTGCGCAACCAATCATTCGCGCCCGCCTGCGTGGTCTCGGCGACCGCGCGACCATCCAGCAGCACTTCCACCTTCGCGACACCGACCACATCCTTCACCGCCCAGCCACCCACGGCGAATCGACGCCCGACACGCTCGCCGGCCGAAGGGACATCGATGTTGGCGACCACGGGCGTGATGCATTCGCCCTGCTTACGTACCGCAGGCAGCGCGAACAACAGGAACCGGCGTGCGCCGTGGTCGATGTTCACCCCCTGCGGCGCCGGCAAGGGACCGACGACCCCGCAGAGATACTGGTAATGCGCGAGCAGGGCGCTGAACTTGACGTCCGTCGCGCCGACGACCAGCAGAGTCGGCGCTTCGCGTGACCCGTCATGCTGCAGGCCCCAGAGCTGGAGTTGCGGCGCTCGACCATGCTTGCGGTTCAACGGATGGTCGAGCACCGGGATGTCCGCGTCGTCCAGCGCGAAACCCAGCGCTGCCCCGGTCTTGAAATTGTCGGCGAGCAGCACGGTGCCCTCGGGCATCCTTGCGCGCGTGGCGCGCACCTCCGCGGCCAGGCGGTCCCAACCCGCGAAGTTCTCCGGGTAGTACTTGCTGCCGGCGGACTCTACGCGCACCCCGGGCAACGAGACTGCGAGGTAGTAAGCCATCATCGACAGGGTGCCGAGCGCCGTGATGCTCCACGTCGCACGCCGCCACGCCGGCGTCCACTCCTGCAATAACAGCGGCACCACGACAAGCAGCGCCAGGTAGCCCGGCAACGGCCAATGGAAGCTGACCCGCTCGTTGTCGGCGAAGAAACCCAGCACGAAGAATCCCAGCGTCGACACCGCACCCAGCAGCGCGAAGTAGCGCCACGCCGTGCCGGCGCCTGCCCCACCGCGGACGCCCCGCAGGCAAACCACGAGCATGGCGCAGAACAGCAACGGCGTGGCCATCGCGGCCTGCACGAGGAGGAAACGGAACCCGTCGCCGTGGAAGCGCCATGGATGACGGTCGAGCAACTGGAAGCGCAGGCCGGCGTCGGCATACTCGAGATTCCAGGCCAGCAGTGGCGCCCAAGCGATCACGCCCGCCGCAAGCGCAACCCACACCCGTGCATCGCGCAGTACCTTGCGTCCTTCCGGCAACCAGAGCAGCGCGAGCAGACCCACGCCTATCACGCCGACGAACCGGTAATGACTGAGCGCCCCCAGCATCAGGCCGAGCGCCAGCTCGGTCGCCGACATCGCATCGACCTGGCGCAGCAGGCGCGCGCCGGCATCCGCGCAAAGCACCGTTGCGAGCGCCATCGGCACATCCGGCAACGCGAGCAGCCCCAGCGTGGCGGAGAGCGGCATCAGCACCGTCAGGGTTGCCGCCTGCCAGCCGATGGCCGGCCCGAACCAGGGCGCCGCAGTGCGGGCCACCCACCAGGGGACCAAGGCTGCGATCAGCAGGAAGGGGGCGCGCACGGCGAGCACGTGGTGGCCTCCCAGTTCCGTACCCAGTCGCGTCAGCCATGCCGTCAACCCGGGCAGATCGGAATAGGCCGCCGCGAGGTGCCGCCCTTCCTGCCAGTAGAACGCCTCATCGACGAACAGCGGCAGGCGCGCGGCGATCGCGACCTTGACGACCGTCACGATTGCCCACACGGCAAGGAACCATCGGCGCGCGCGTTGTTCTTCGTCCATCTCGCTACACTGCCCTCAACCCACGATCGGAAACCGAGAGCGCGATGTCCGCCATCCCCAGCACCCGCCCTATGCTATCCGAAGGCCTCGCCGACGCCCTCACCCGCGCGCAGGCCCAGGTCAACTCGCTGGTGCTCGGCAAGTCGCACGAAGTACGGCTCGCCTTCGTGGCCTTGCTGTCGGACGGCCACCTGCTGATCGAAGACCTGCCGGGCCTAGGCAAGACCACGCTGGCCCATGCACTGGCGGCCACGCTCGGGCTGGCTTTCCAGCGGGTGCAGTTCACGTCGGATCTGTTGCCGGCCGATGTACTGGGCGTGTCGGTGTACGACGCGCAGGCACGCGCCTTCAGCTTCCATCCGGGGCCCGTCT
Source organism: Pseudoxanthomonas sp. (assembly GCF_002863005.1). Lineage (GTDB taxonomy): Bacteria > Pseudomonadota > Gammaproteobacteria > Xanthomonadales > Xanthomonadaceae > Pseudoxanthomonas_A. Next base: position 88,879 of record NZ_PKDG01000018.1, on the reverse strand, counting down.
TCACCAACGTGCTGCTGGCGGACGAGATCAATCGCGCACCGCCCCGCACGCAGAGCGCCCTGCTCGAGGCGATGGCCGAGCATCAGGTCACGCTGGACGGCGTGACGCATGCGCTGCCTGCACCCTTTTTCGTGATCGCCACGCAGAACCCGGTCGACCTCTCCGGCACGTATCCCTTGCCGGATTCGCAGCTGGACCGTTTCCTGCTGCGGCTGGCGCTGGGCTATCCCAGCGCAGAGTCGGAACGCGCGCTGCTGGCCGGCAGCGACCGCCGCATGCTGATCGCACAGGCGATGCCCCTGCTGTCCTCGGACGACGTGATGGCGCTGCGCCGGGCCGTTGCGGACGTACATGCCAGTGACGCCCTGATCGACTACGTGCAGGCGCTGCTCACGCGCAGCCGCCAGCATCCGGGGGTACGCGTAGGCCTGTCGCCCCGCGCCGGCATCGCGCTGCTGCGCGCGGCGCGCGCGTACGCGCTGCTGCTCGGACGCATGCACGTGTTGCCGGACGATGTGCAGGCCCTGTTCGCCGCGGTCGCAGCGCATCGCCTGGTACCCGAGGCGGAAGCGGCATCGGCGGGTGCACTGGCCAAGGCGATCCTGCACGCGGTGCCGGTGGATTGAGCATGGCGCTCTCCCTGATCCGTCGATTCGCGCGTCTGGCGCGGCCACGGCGACCGGAGTCGTTGCCCGTCGTGCTCGAGCGCAGGCGCATCTACGTGCTTCCCACGCCGTTCGGACTGTTCTTCGCCACCCTGGTGAGCGCGATGATCCTGGGTGCGCTGAATTACAACAACAACCCGGCACTGCTGCTCGCATTGCTGCTCGCTGCCACCGCGATGGCCAGCCTGATCTTCGCCCACCTTCAACTCGCCGGCCTGCACATCGATGCCTTGTCGGCGGATCCTGTCCCGGTCGGCACGCCCCTGCGCCTGCACGTCGCGCTCGCATCACGCGACGCGCGTGTGCGCCACGGGTTACGCATCGATGCGTGCGGCATCCCTGCGTTCACGTCGTTGCCAGCGTCCGACGGCACCGTGGTCGAAGTGGTACTTCCGACGGAACGACGCGGCTGGTTCGATGTCGACCGCGTGCGCATCTCCACCACGCAGCCGCTGGGTCTCGCCAGGGCGTGGGCATGGGTATGGCCCGACTCGCCGTTGCTGGTGTATCCCGCCGCGGAAGTACAAGGGCCGCCGCTACCGCCTGCGGACAAGGGCGGCACCAAGGCCAGGCTGGATCTGGCGGGTGAGGACGTGCACCAGTTGCGCAACTATCGCGCGGGCGATGCCCGGCGTGCCATTGCGTGGAAGCCCTCCGCGCGCCGCGACCAGTTGCTCGTTCGCGACTACGAACGGCCACTGGGGCGCGCCGTGGAACTCGACTGGGACGCGTTGACGATGCTTGGACACGAAATGCGCATCCAGCGACTCGCGCACTGGGTCGAATGCGCCGAACGCGAGGGCCTCCGCTACCGCCTGCGGCTGCCCGGCCAACCTGCGCTGGGCCCGGCGGACGGTCCCGCGCACCGCCACGCCTGCCTGCGCGCCCTGGCGCTGCTTCCGCATGAAGCCCGCTGACGCCCCCACGCTGGATGCACTCAGTCGCCAGTGGACGCTGGCCGCCGCGGGTGCCTGCCTGCTGCCATTGCTTGTCCAGCTGCCGACGACGCTGGCGTTCGGTATCGGGGCCACGGGTGTCGTGCTGGCGCTGGCGTCATGGCGTCGCCCCCTGCATGGCCTGTTGAGGGCATTGATGGCGCTGGCGTTGTTCGCGGCGGTGATGTCGGTGACCGGCATGCAGTTCGGACGCGATACCGGGTGCGCCCTGCTCGCCGGCATGCTGGCGCTCAAGCCTACCGAGACCCGCACGCTGCGCGACAACCGCAGCCTGCTGGGCTTTGCGCTGTTCGCACCGTTCGCCGCGTTCCTCCTCGACCAGGGACCATTGAGCATGGCGCTGGGCCTGGCCAGCGTGTTGGGTGCCCTGGTCGCGCTGCATCGACTCGCCGATGCCGAGGCCGTATCGCTGGCCGGTTTGTCGCGCCCGCTGCACCAGGTTCGCGAAATCGGAAAACTGGTCGCCATCGGCGTGCCGCTGGTGATGGCGGCCTTCTGGTTGTTCCCGCGCTTTCCGTCGCCATTGTGGGGCGTACCTGAGCGGGCCCTGTCGAAGCCGGGCCTCAGCGACGACATGTCGCCCGGCAGCTACCTGGACCTCATCGCCGACGAGGCGCCCGCGCTGCGCGTGCAGTTCTTCGGCGCCACGCCTCCCACGAGCCAGATGTACTGGCGTGGCCCGGTGCTGACGGACTTCGATGGCCGCACCTGGACGCGTCGCGATGCGCCCCCTGCCCTGCCGCCGGCCGATACGGCGCGCGCCGCACTCAACTGGGATTACCAGATGGACGTGGAGCCCAGCGACCGTCGCGACCTGGTGGCGCTCGACCTTCCGAACGCGACACCCGATGGCGCGTGGATGGCCCGCGACTACAGCATGGCGACGCGCACGCCGCTCAGCTCGCTGACACGGTGGCGCCTGCAGTCATCACTTCCGACGCGGTTCGAAGCCGACCTGTCGGTATCGCGACGCGCCCAGGCCCTGCAGCTGCCGCCGGGCTTCAATCCGCGCACCCGCGCACTGGGTGCGCAATGGCGCCGCGATGCGGGCGCCAACGATGCAGCGATCGTCGCGCGCGCGCTCCAGTGGATACGGTCCGACTTCGCCTACACGCTGGACACGCCATTTCCCGGCCGCGACACCGTCGACGAATTCCTCTTCGACCAACAGCAAGGGTTCTGCGAGCACTTCAGTTCGTCGTTCGTGTTCCTGATGCGGTCGGCGGGCATCCCAGCGCGCGTAGTCACCGGCTATGCGGGCGGCAAGTACAACGCATTGGGAAAGTACTGGATCGTCCGCAACCTGGATGCCCACGCGTGGGCAGAAGTGTGGATGCCCGGGCGAGGCTGGGTGAGGGTAGATCCCACCGCCGCCGTTGCGCCCGAGCGCATCTATGACACGATCGAAGACCGACTGGGGGCCGGCGGCGCCATGGGCAACCTGATCGGCATCGAGGACCTCGGCCAGGTCGGCGACTGGTTGCGCCGGGGCTGGAACGACCTGGTGCTGGGTTTCGACGCCAAGCGGCAATCACGCCTGCTTGAGCGTCTCGGCGCCAAGCAACTGGGCAGCAGTGAGTTGACGGCGCTTTTCGGGGTTTTCGCAATGGCGGCCATGGCCTGGATGGGCTGGCTGCTGGCCCGGGGCGAGCGGCAACGGGATCCCTTGTTGCGCGCCTGGCATGCGCTCAGCCGACGCTACGCGCGCCTTGGGCTGGGACGAGAGCCTCATGAAAGTCCTGCGGCGTGGGCCCGCCGTGCGGCCGCCGGTCGCCCCCGCACGGCGAATCGGCTGCTTTCACTCAGCCAGCGTTTCGCTGCAGCGCGCTACGCTCCGGAGCAGGGAGACCACCGGGCATTGATCGAAGACCTGCGCCGGCACCGCCCATAACCCGCTGGAGACTGGCCATGAACCTTCGTTTCGCCGTCGTCGTCGCAGCCACCGCGCTGCTTTCCGCGTGCGCCACCGCACCCAAGCCGCTGCAGGGCAGCTTCACCCCGGTCAATCCGCGCGATTCCGTGGGCGCGCCGCAGGTCGGCGCCCCGGTCCGATGGGGCGGCCGGATCATCAGCACGACGCCCGGACAGAATTCGACCTGCTTCCAGCTCGTCTCCAGGCCGCTCAACGCCACGGGCCGCCCGATGTCGACGGCGCCCGACGCCACCGATGGCCGCTTCATCGCCTGCCGTGCCGGGTTCTACGACCCCGCTGTGTTTGCCGAAGGCCGCGAAGTGACCTTCGTCGGCAAGATCGAGGGCTACGAAAGCACCCGCATCGGCGACTACGACTACCAGTTGCCCCGCGTGGCCGCCGACGTGGTCTACCTGTGGCCGGAAGTGCGCGAAGTCGAGGTTGTCCGCCCCTATCCCTACTACGATCCGTTCTGGGGCCCACGCTGGGGCCGCTGGGGTTGGTGGTAAGCGAGACCTGGCGCGATCCACGCAAAAAAGCCGCTCATCGAGCGGCTTTTTTCATGGGGCCTGTATGCGCAAGCGCTCAGGCGGGCGTTCCGAATCGTCCCAGCGGCGCTCCCGCCAGCAGGTGCAGATGGATGTGGAACACGGTCTGTCCGGCGTTTTCGCGGCAGTTCATCACGATGCGGTAGCCATCCTGCGCAAATCCCTCGCTGCGCGCGTAATCCGCGGCAGCCATCGCGAGCTTGCCCATCAGGTGCGCCTGTTCCGGGCGCAGGTCGTCCAGCGTGGGTATCGCTTCGTTCTTCGGAATGAAAAGCACGTGCACCGGCGCCTGCGGCCCGATGTCCTTGAAACCCAGCACCTCGTCGTCTTCATAGACGATGGTGGCCGGAATCTCGCGGCGGATGATCTTGGCGAAGATGGTGTCGGTCATGGCGGTACGGATCTCCGTGCGTGAAATCAGGTCATCTCGCTGCGGCCGCCGAACGCATGAGCCAGCGTGCCGCGGTCGACGTACTCCAGTTCCCCCCCCAGCGGCACGCCATGGGCCAGGCGACTGGGACGCACGCCCTGCTGCCGCGCCAGCTGCGCAAGGTAGTGGGCGGTCGCTTCGCCTTCGACGGTCGGGTTGGTGGCGATGATCAGTTCGCTCACCTCCCCTGCTGCGAGGCGCGCGGACAGCGCATCCAGCCCAAGCTCGCGCGGTCCGACACCATCCAGCGGCGACAGACGCCCGTGCAGGACGAAGTACACCCCGCGATAGCCGGTGGCCTGCTCGATGGCGAGGCGATCGGATGGCGATTCCACGATGCATAGCTGGTGGCGGTCGCGGCTGCCGCTCGCGCAGAGCGTGCAGATCGCACCCTCGGTGAAATCGCGGCACTGCTCGCAATGGCCGATCTGGTCGAGCGCTTCGGCCAGCACGCCGGCCAGGCGCCGGCCACCGTCCCGCTCCCGGTCGAGCAGGTGGTACGCCATGCGCTGCGCGGTCTTCTGCCCGACACCGGGCAGGACGCGCAACGCTTCGATGAGCTGTTCGAGCAGCGGGCTGGACATGTCGTTCCGGGGCAGCGCAGGCGCGCCGCCGTCAACCGATCGGGATCGCGGTCAGAACGGCATCTTCATGCCGGGCGGCAGCGGCATGCCGGCCGTGGCGGCGCCCATGCGCGACTTCGATTCCGCGTCGACCTTGTTGGACGCATCGTTGAAGGCGGCGGCGATCAGGTCCTCCAGCATTTCCGCGTCCGACATCAGCGACGGATCGATGCGGACCTTGCGGCATTCCTTGGCGCCGGTCAGCGTCACGCTGACCATGCCGCCCCCGGCATTGCCGGTGACTTCCAGCTTGGCGAGTTCTTCCTGGGCGCGCTGCAGGTTCTCCTGCATCTTCTGCGCCTGCTGCATCAGTTGGGCGATGTTTCCACGCATGTCGTGATCACTCTTCGTAAGGTCGGATGGAGTCCGGAACGAGCCGGGCGCCATGCTGCTGCATCAGCTGGCGCACGTCCGGATGGTTCATGAAGGTCGATTCGGCGACGTTCTGGCGTTCGTCGCGCTGCCGGTGGCTGCGCTGCTTCAGCGTCTCGCCTGCCGGCGCGGCCGCCGCGAATGCCAGCCGCGGCGCCACCCCATAGCGGCTGGCGATGGCCTCACCGAGTTCGCCGAGTGTGCGTTCCGATCGCAGGTAGTCGAAGCCGCTGTCGAGCGCGAGGGTCAGCGTACCGTCCGCATATCCGGCGAAGGCGACATTGTCGACCAGTTGCTTGCCCACGCCCTTCAGGCCGCAGGTGCTGGCGAAATGCAGCCAGGTCTCCGCGTCGGTGATGCCGATGCCGGCCGGCATCGTCGATGCGACAGGTGCTGCTGCCGCAGGTTCGTCGGCGACACGCCAGGGCGGCGCGTCGTCCACCATGGCGCGTGCCGGGCTCGGGCTGGGAGGCGCGGGACGCTCTTCACGGGCCATCTGCTGCGGTGGCATGACCGGCTCCGGCGTCGCGGGCGCCGTGCGCATCGCGGGCGAAGGACTGGCGGCGGGCGGCGGCGCATTCGGGATGGGCGCCTGCACCACCGGTGCGCGCGCCTCACCTCGCATTTCGCCCGCCTGCGCCGGGCGGAACGCCAGCATGCGCAGGAGGCTCATTTCGAATCCGGCCCGACCGCTGGGTGCCACATGCAGGTCGCGGCGACCGTTGATGGCCATCTGGTACCACAACTGCACGACCTCCGGACGCAGCTGGCCTGCGAAGGCATCGACGTCGATCCCTTCCGCCTCCACACTGGCCGAGGGCACCAACTGCCTCACCTGGATGCGGTGCAAGGCTTCCGCCACCGCATCCAGCACGCCGGCCCAATCCGGCGAAAATTCCGCCAGCCGCGCCACCACCTGCAACAGGGTTTCGCCATCGCCCTGCGCGAGTGCCGCCAGCATGGCATTCACCTGGGTGCGATCCACCGTGCCCAGCATGGTGCGCACGCCGTCGTCGCGCAGGGCACCGCCGGCATAGGCGATGGCCTGGTCCAGCAGCGACAGACCATCGCGCAGCGAGCCATCGGCTGCGCGCGCGAGTTGGGCGATGGCGCTCGCATCGGCGTCGATCGCCTCGGCGCTGAGGATCCTGGTCATCTGCCCGCGGATCTGCTCCTCGTCCAGGCGCTTGAGGTTGAACTGCAGGCAGCGCGACAGCACGGTGACCGGCAGTTTCTGCGGATCCGTGGTGGCCAGCAGGAACTTCACATGCCCGGGCGGCTCCTCCAGCGTCTTCAGCAGCGCATTGAACGCGGCCTTCGAAAGCATGTGGACTTCGTCGATCAGGTACACCTTGAACTTGCCACGCGACGGCATGTACTGCGCGTTCTCGATCACTTCGCGCACGTCGTCCACGCCGGTGTTGGACGCGGCGTCGATCTCCAGCAGGTCGATGTAGCGGCCGGCGTCGATGTCCAGGCAGGCCGGGCACTGGCCGCACGGATCGGCGCTGGTGCCCTTCTCGCAGTTCAGCGATTTGGCGAAGATGCGGGCAATGGTGGTCTTGCCCACGCCGCGCGTACCGGTGAACAGGAACGCGTGGTGGACGCGGCCGCTGTCCAGTGCATTGGTCAACGCGCGGACCACGTGCTCCTGGCCCACCAACTCGGCGAAACGCTTGGGACGCCACTTGCGGGCGAGGACGAGGTAGGACATGCCGACATTGTGCCACGCTCCGCCAGCCGCCCCTCCGCCCCCGCGACGATTCCACGGCTTCGCTTGTGGCGCCCCCCCTGCCAAGGCTAGAATTCACGCCCCTGAAAGCAGCCTATGGCTGCATTCAGGTCCCGGAGAGGTGTCCGAGTGGTTGAAGGAGCACGCCTGGAAAGTGTGTAAGCGTCTAAACCGCGCTTCGGGGGTTCGAATCCCCCTCTCTCCGCCAGTTTCATCGCAACCCGCTTCGGCGGGTTGACGACGGACCGCGCCCAGGCGCGGTTTCGTGTCTATGGTGGCTCCGTCGGCCCCTCGCGACGCTAGGTCGAAAATCCCGCCAGGGCCGGAAGGCAGCAACGGTATCGATCGATGCGGGCGCCGAGGTCAGCCGGCGGGGCTACCGCCTTTCGAGGCATCGTCTCGTCACTGTCTCCTGCCGTCGCGACGGCATCATCGCCATCGCGGCGGACGCCTCTTGAGCGTCGTTCATTCGGCCACGATCCCCAGCGCGTCCGGTTCGCGTCCGGTGACCCAGTAATCGATCACCTGCCAGCGTTCGGTGTCGATCACGGCGATCCTGTCGCCTCCACTGATGGCCACGTACGCGCGCGGCCGATCGGCTGCCAACGCTACGCCGATCGGCAATGCAGCGTTGCCGAGCATCGTGGGCTGGTAGGTCATGTCTTCGCGCGACAGCGAGACGGTAGCCACTGGCACCTTGGTGCGGGCATTGAAGACGGAGAGCGTCGCGGCGCGCGCATTGGTCACGAACGCCCGCGAGCCGTCCGCGGAAAACACCACCCGGATCGGAAACCCCTTGCTGCTCATGCGACGCTTGACCGCCAGCGTGCGCGGGTCGTGCACGGTGACGGTGCCGTCCTCGCGATTGGTCACCCACACCTCCTGGCCATCCGGTCGCACCGCCACGCCTTCCGCACCCTTGCCGGCGGCGCGCTCCATCGTCTTCATGCCGGACTGCAGATCGATGCGGCTCAGCGTACCGGACTGGATCTTGGTCAGGTACGCGACCTTTCCGTCGGTCGACACGGCGACCATGTGGCCCGTGCCCCCACCGACATCGATCACGCGCTCGATGCTGCCCGAGGCCACCTCCACGACCAGCAGGCTGGCCGAGGCTTCCGTCGTCACCAGTACGCGACGGCCATCGGGCAGGAAGCGCAAACCGTGCGGCGCACCGTGCTGGCCCAGGTCGATGGTCCGTGTCGGCGTGCCGCCCACCAAGTCCAGGACCGAAAGCGAGCTGCCGGATTTCGCATCGCCGTAGTTCGTCACCACGGCGATGCGCCCGTCGGGCGCAACCGCGATCTCGTGCGGTGCTTCGCCGGTGCGGAACTCGCCGATCCTTCGGCCGTCGCGCAACGACAGGCGCCAGACCGTATCCGCCGACTTGTTGCCCACCAGCAGCTCTGCCGCACGCGTTGCCGCCGGCGCAGCGAGCAGCCCGACCGCCAAAGCCAGCACGAGGGGACGCACTGTCCTCGGCGTCATGCACCCTCCGCCATCGGGTGCAGCCAGTCGGCATCGCCTTCGCGGTAATGCTCGCGCTTCCAGATCGGCACGCGACGCTTCACCTCATCGATGATGTAGCGGCAGGCATCGAACGCCGCACCGCGGTGCGCGGCGCTTACGCCCACCCACACCGCCAGGTCGCCGATGGCCAGCGTTCCCACGCGATGCACGCAGCACGCAGCGATGATGTCGAAGCGCGCCTTCGCTTCCGCAAGGATGCGTTCGCCTTCGCGCTCGGCGAGCGCTGCATACGCTTCGTAATCCAAGCCACCCACGGAGCGACCCGCGTGATGGTCGCGTACCCAGCCTTCGAAGCTGGCGTAGCCGCCCGCGCGCGGATCGAGCACGCGTGCGCGCCATGCGTCCAGGTCGGGCGGCGTCTCCGAGAGGGCGAAGTCGGCCATGGCTCAACCCCCGCTGACGGGCGGAATAAAGGCGATCTCGCTGTCCGCAGACGGCGCGTCTCCCCAGCGCGCGAACTCGCCGTTCACCGCGACGCGCAGGTGCTCGCGCGGCCAGGTGAATCCATGCCGCGCCTGTACGTCGTCGTAGACCCTCGCCAGGTCCGGGGCCTGGGTGGAGAGGGTTTCGCTGGCGATGCCGGCACGCTCGCGCAGGCTGGCGAAATAGAGCAGCGTCACCGTGGGCATCAGAGCTGCCCCACGTCGCGCTTGCCGCCGCGCTTGCCGACGAGTTTCGCCGGTCCGAGCACGATCGCGTGCGACAGCGCCTTGCACATGTCGTAGACCGTAAGGGCGGCCACCGTGGCTCCGGTGAGCGCCTCCATTTCCACCCCCGTGCGATGCACGGTGCGTACCTGGCAATCGATGCGCAGCGTGGCTTCGCCATCCCAGTCCACCGCCACGCGGCATCCGTCGATCGGCAGCGGATGGCAGAAAGGGATCAGTTCATGCGTGCGCTTGACCGCCATCGTCCCGGCGATGATCGCCGTATCGACGATGCCGCCCTTCGCACTGCGCAAGCCGTTGCGCTTCAGCTGCCGCGCGATCTCCGCCGGAAACCGCACGCGGCAGGTGGCGAGCGCTTCGCGCGCCGTCGCCGCCTTGCCGGAAACGTCGACCATGGCCGGGCGACCGTCGGCGTCGAGATGGGTCAGGGCGTTACGTGGCATGAGGATCCTGCGTGGTTCAACCACCGATAAGATACATCTCGACGCGTCGCCGATCCCGCACTTCGGGACGGCCACGCAACTCGCTGTAGCGGTCGCCGCGCGCCGACCACAGGCCTGCCACGTGCGTCGCCAGCGCATCTTCGCCTTGCGCAAGGACCGCACGCAGGTCGGCGCCCTCCGACGCGAACAGGCAGGTGAAAAGGCGCCCGTCGGCCGACACGCGCGCACGGTGGCAGTCGCCGCAGAACGGCGTACTGACCGAGCTGACGAAACCGACTTCGCCACCGCCGTCGTCGAACCCGTACCGCTCCGCCACCTCGCCCCGATAGTCCGCCTGCAGCGGATGCAGCGGCCAGCGCTCGGCGATGCGGTCGCGCAACGCGGCCGACGGCACCATCCGGTCGAGCCGCCAGTCGTTGCTGTCTCCCACATCCATGAATTCGATGAACCGCACGACATGGCCCGTGCCGCGGAAATGCTCGACCAACGGCACCACCTGATTCTCGTTGAGCCCGCGCTGCACGACGGCATTGATCTTGAGCCGCGAGAATCCGGCTCTCACGGCGGCGTCGATACCCGCAAGCACGTCGCTTACCTTCCCCCGCCGCCCCGACATCTCGGCGAAGAGATCGGCATCCAGCGCGTCCAGGCTGACGGTGATGCGCCGCAAGCCGGCGTCGTGCAGCGCCTGCGCCTGGTGCGCCAGCAACATGCCGTTCGTCGTGAGGGCGATGTCCTCCAATCCCGGAATGGCCGAAAGGCGGTGGACGAGATCGGGCAGGCGCTTGCGCAGCAGCGGCTCGCCCCCGGTCAATCGCAGCTTGCGCATGCCCAGCCGCACGAAGGCGCGGACCAGCGTGTCGATCTCGTCGAAAGACAGGCGTTGCGAGGCATCGGTCCCGTAGTCCTCGGGCACGCGATCGGCCGGCATGCAGTAGCCGCAGCGGAAATTGCAGGCATCGATGACGGAAAGCCGCAGGTCATGCAGGGGACGGCCCAGCAGATCGCGCGGGAGCGGGATGGCGTTCAAGGCAGCACGGTCGGCAGCGGGTCCGCCAGCGCGAATCCCTCGCCCGCCACGGCGACACGGTGGCCGCGTGCGCGAAGGGCGTGCGCGTCCGCTTCGCTCGCATAGTGGTACAGCACGCAGCGGGCCAGCAGCGCGGACGGATACTCGCGTTCCAGATCGTCGATGCCGCTGTGCGACGGGTTGCCGTGCAATGCGCAATCATGGGCGATCAGTTCGCCCGCGTTCGCATGGCGCGCCAGCATTTCGGGGATGGGCCGCGTATCGCCGGTCCACACCACGCTGCCCCGCAGGCGCAGGCCGAACGCCGTTTCCGGCCAATGGTGGCGCACCGGGAACACGTCCAGTCGCAAGCCGTCATGCCAGAACGCGTCACCGACCGGGATCAGCTGGAACGCGTCCCAGAAGTTCGCGCCGCCCTCTGCCAGGACGTTGGGATAGCTGGCGATGCGCTGGTGGAGCAGCGGCACCAGGGGCGCCGGCACGTACAGGCGGACCTTCCCGCGCCGTGCAGCGTCGAAATAGCTGGCGACGAACAACCTTTCCATGCCCGCGACGTGATCGAGGTGCACATGGGTGATGAAGAGCGCCTCGGGCATGCCTCCATGGCGCGACTGGTATGCGGTCAACCCTTCGCCGCCGCAGTCGATCGTCAGCCATGGTCGGCCGTCGCGCTCCAGCGTCGCCATCGCCGAGCCGAGCTCGACGGCACCGGCGTTGCCCACGCCCAGGAACCGCAGCATCCACGCCACGTCAGTACCCCCGCGACCAGGCATGGTCGTAGGCGCGGCGGAGGTGCGCGAAGTCGACGCCTACTTCATCCTCGCTGCGCGCACCGCGCAACTTGAGCAGGGAACGCTTGAGCCGTGCGAGGTTCTGTTCGCGCCACGCGGTGGCGGGAATGCGCAGCCGGCCCCGGTCGAAATCGATCAGCCAGCCATGACCGCCCGCATCGAACAGGATGTTCTGCGCATTGAGGTCGGCATGGTCCAGGCCCGCACGATGGAAGCGCGCCACCAGGCGGCCCGTGCTCTCCCATGGCGCATGGCCCTCGGTCTGGTCGGCGATGTCGGCCAGCGTGCGCACCTCCATCAGGCGCTCCAGCAGGATCGACGCACGGTAGAACATCCCGTCGCGCACGTAGCTGGCCGCCACCGGCCTTGGCACCGGCAGGCCGCGCGCCAGCAGGGCACGCGTCAGCCGGAACTCGGCGAAACTGCGGGTCTTGTCCGGCCCATGCCAGAGATAGCGGTCCCGGCTGAAACGCGCCGCCAGGCCGCCCCGGCGATAATGACGCAGCACGCACTGGCTGGACGGGGCATCGATGAACCAGGCGCTGCCGCGCCCTCCACTGTCCACCGGGCGGGCGCGTTCGCCCCACTTCTCGGGCTGGAACCAGTCGGGATCCGCTTGCCGCAGGTGTTTGCGGTCGAACAGAATCGCGCCATATCCGCTGCCTTCGCGGAACGGCGTCAGGGATTCCGAGGCGTCAAATCCGACCATCCAGCGAGTCTAACAATAGTTATCCCATGATTCCCTCATCGCTCTGCCTGCTCCGACTCTCCGCACTCGGCGACGTGACCCACGTCGTGCCCCTCGTGCGCACGCTGCAGCGGCAGTGGCCGCAACTGCCGCTGCACTGGGTAATCGACAAGGGCGGATTCAAGCTGCTCGAAGGGCTGGAAGGCGTGACCTTCCACACCTACGACAAGAAGACAGGACTGGCCGGCATGCGCGCCTTGCGCCGGGAACTGCCGGAGGAACGCTTCGACGCGCTGCTGCAGATGCAGGTGGCGTTGCGCGCGAACCTGCTGTCGGCCTTCATCCGGGCCCGGCGAAGGATCGGCTACGACCGCCGTCGTTCCAAGGACCTGCATGGCCTGGTGATCAACGAACGCATTCCCGACAGGCCCGGCATCCACGTGCTCGATGCGATCGGCAGTTTCTGCGAACCGCTGGGCCTGCACCAGACCGAGGTGCGCTGGGACCTGCCGGTACCGGCCGACGCGCACGCATGGGCGCGTGCGCAGTGGCCCGAGGACGGCCGGCGGACGCTGGTGATCTCGCCGTGTTCCAGCCACGAACGTCGCAACTGGTATGCGGACCGCTACGCCGCCGTCGCCGACCACGCTGCCTCGCAGGGATGGCGCGTGGTGGTGTGCGGGGGGCGCAGCGAATTGGAACGGCGGACAGCGGACGGCATCATCGCCGCGATGCGGTCACCTGCGCTGGACCTGGTCGGCAAGGACACCCTGAAGCAGTTGCCGGCCCTGCTGGCGCGCGCGGACCTAGTGATGACGCCCGACTCCGGCCCCATGCACATCGCCAACGCCATGGGCGCCGCCGTGCTGGGCCTGCACGCGGCCAGCAATCCCCGCCGCAGCGGCCCATACTCCACGGTGCGTTACTGCGTGGACCGCTACGATGACGCCGCACGCCGCTACAAGGGCAGGCCAGCCGCCGAACTCGCGTGGGGCACGAAGATCGAGCACGACGGCGTCATGGCCCTGATCACCGTGGACGATGGCATCGCCGCCTTCGAGCGACGCCGGCACGATCTCGCAGGCTGATCGCCGTCAGGGCGCGCCCGCGGTCCGGTAGTCCTGGTAGGACTTCTCTTCCACGTAGCTCGAGCCCAGGGCCAGGTTGATCGCCTTCTTGATGCGGGCGCGCTCGTCGTTCTCGAAATAGACGCTGCGGGCGAGGCGGACGAAGTCGTCGTCGAAGGCCTGCGCCTTTTCCTTCAGCCGTACCTCGTCCTCGACCACCCAGAGGCGCTCGTTCACGGCTTTCAGCTGGGCGCGCAGTTCGACGATGTCGTGGCCGGCCACGGGATGGGCCATCCAGGTCTTCTCCAGCGCCGCCAGTTCGTCGCGCACGTGCGCCAGTTTGGCCGGGTCGCTCATGCGTTCCGACTTGATCTGCAGGATGGCGATCTTGTCCAACAGCTCACCGAAGGACACGGGGACGAGGATCTCGGACATGGAGGGCTCCGGCGCAAAAGGCCATTCTACGCCCGTCCCCAACGGCGATCCGCGCCCATCACGGTGACGGAAACGCAAAAGCCCCCTTGCGGGGGCTTTCTTGAAACTGGCGGAGAGGGAGGGATTCGAACCCTCGATACGCTATTAACGTATGCCTGATTTCGAGTCAGGTACATTCAACCACTCTGCCACCTCTCCGGTGGCCCGGGCTGTCCCGGGGGCGTGAATCATACGTGGCGCGCCGCATCGGGACAAGCCGACCGATCCCGAAGACGGCGGGGCGCATCACCCGACCTGCACCTCGGTGAACCCCGGTTGGGTTTGGAAAGCCCCGAATCTTGTCCGATGTCCTGTCCGCACGGATCATTGCGTATGAGCGGATAGGAAAACGCCGTCCGCACAGACCAGGGCACCATGATCGAATTCGGCCACATCTCCCACGTCGGCCTCCGTCGCGAGCTGAACGAAGACACCTACTACGGCGACAGCGAGCTGGGCCTGTGGCTGGTGGCCGATGGCATGGGCGGCCACGCCTGCGGCGAAGTGGCCAGTGCCCTGGCGCGGGAGACCATCGTGCGCGAGATCCGCGATGGCACGCCGCTGGCGCAGGCGATCCGGATCGCCGACGAGGAGATCATCCGTACCTCCCGCCGCCGCAACGACACCTTGCCGATGGGCACCACCGTGGTGGCGGCCCGCATCCAGGGCAACTGCTTCGAAGTGGCCTGGGTCGGCGACAGCCGGGCCTACCTGTGGCGCGAGGGGCAGCTGGCCCAGCTGAGCCAGGACCACAGCTACGTGCAGGAACTGATCGCCCAGGGTGCCCTGACCAGCGAACAGGCGCGCACCCACCCGCATCGCAACGTCGTCACCCAGGCGCTGGGGGTCACCGACCCCAACCACCTCAACGTCGAAACCATGACCGGCGAACTTCGCCCGGGCATGCAACTGTTGTTGTGCAGCGATGGGCTGACCGAAGAGGTCGACGATCCCAGCATCGCCGCCACCCTCAAGCACGACGACTGCAGCGCACAGGAATGCGTCGACACGCTGATCGCGGCGGCTTTGGACGGCGGCGGCTCGGACAACGTGACCGCGATCCTGGTCCGCTGCCACTGAGCACGGACGGGCGGGTCAGCGGGCCGCGACGCCTTCGCCCCCGATCCAGAGCACGTACTCGAAGCTCTGCACCATGCGCCCATAGCCACTGCCATCGGCGTCGTAGTTGGCGCCGACGCTCACGGTATGCCGCCCCGGCGACAGCGGCGGCAGCAACAGCCAATACCCGTCGCTCGCCGCCACCTGCGCCAGGTGGCCCGGGGGAGGTGGAACATCGGGATACAGCGGAAAGCAGCCGTTGCTGCGTACGCGATAGCGCGCGACCTCCGCGACCGGTACGCCGTCCAGCAGGACCACCGCACTCGACAGCCGGTCGTTGTTGACCGCAGCCCAGGCCTGCAACTGGCGGCAGCTGGGGACACGATCGCCACGCAACGCGTCGCCCGGCGTGTAGTGGATCATGTTGATCACCGGCATGAGCAGGTGCTTGCCAACGGGAACCGTGCATTCGCGGCGCGCATTGAATCCGCCGGTTGTCCCCGCGAGAAACCAGACCGGTCCATCCTGTGCCACGGCGCAGGCACGGCCATCCCGGTCGCGATACGGCAGGCCATCCAGCGCTTCCGCCCACTGCCACCACGCCGCCGTCCATTCCGGATACCCCTTGCCGTCGACCTTGGCATCGAGCGGCAATGGCACGACGGGCGCGGCGCGGTCCTCGGCGCGGGTGCCTGCGATGGCCAACAACAGCACCCATGGCACGACAAGACCCGGGAACACCGGCCTCATCGCTGCGCCCTCGCCCGACGGATGCGTTCGATCGTCGCGGCATGGTGCGGCCAGCGCTCGAGGTCGTGGTATTTGACGAACTGGTTGATCGCCTCCACCTGGGCCGGATCGTCCTGCACGCCACGGAGCCAGGCCAACATGCGCCAGCCTTCGCCATTGCGCGGAAACTCCCTGACCAGTGCCCCGACGCATGCCTCGCCGGCCGCCAGTTCACCGCTCATCGCGTAGGTCTGGCAGTACAACTCGTACGCTTGCTCCCGCATGTCCGCGTCCTCCATGGTCTTCAACAACGGGCCGCGGGCCGCATGCTCGCCGAGCGCGCGCCGGGTGGCACGGGCCAGCAGGTACTGGCGTCGTGCGCTGGCGGGCGCCGCCTCGACCGCACGGCGCGCATCGCGCAATGCCCACTCGCCATCGTCCAGTTCCATCAGGATCTCCGCACGCAACGCGAGGTGGCTGTCGTCCCGCGGCTGGAAGCGCAGCGACTGCGACACCCAGCTCAGCGCGCGCCAGCGATCGCCTTGCGCATACATGCCGCGTCCCGCACGCGCCATGTAGCCAGCATTGGGGGCCTGCAGCGACGCGGCAACCGTACCCGGCATGATCTCGGGCCAGGCGTCGGCGAGATCCGCCTCATAGCCGATCGGTATGGCCGTCAGCGTCAGCAGCGCAGGGTTCTGCGCGACACGCGCGGCGATCAGCCCCGCAGCCGCGCGCATCGCCTCCTCCGAACCGCCCCAGCGCGGTTCGGCCTGCGTGATGACCTCTTCCAGAACAAAGTAGGACTGCGGATCGATCCTGAGGCACTCCGCGGTCGCCCAGCGCTGCAACTCGTTGGAACTCATCCGGCCGATCGCCGCCAGTTGTTCGCACGCCGGAGACAGCCGCTTCTCCTCCTGGAACGCCTCGGCCAGCAGCGGCACCGCACGCTGGAACAACGCGCCCATCCGCTCCAGCTGCTGGCCCGGCGTTTCCGACGCCCACTGGGTGCCGCGTGCCCGCCAACCCTGGCGCGCGTAAACATCCCCCAGCGCCATTTTCGCGAAGGCGCTGTCCGGCGACTGTTCCAGCCAGCGTCGGGCAACACGCTCGGCCTCGGGATCGGCATCGAAGATCGAGTAAGCGATGAAGATCTGATCGCGCTGGGTCGCGTCCGCGTAGTGCGCCCGCAGCAACGCATCGAAACGACGGTCCAGGGCGCGGGCTCCCTGCGGTTGATCGAGTTGCCGGTCGATCTCGTCCAGCGACAGGATTGGCGCCCGCAACAGGAGGCAACGCGACGCCCCCGCATTCGCCGGCCAGGCATTGCCGGGCAGGTCCGGGTAGGCGAGGCAACGCGCTTCAGGGTCGAGCGCCTGCGCCTCGACCGCGCGCACCCGGGCCAGATGGTCCTGGAATGCGGCAGGTGGCGCGGGAGGCGCCTTCGCCACGTCCGACTCCGGCCGTACGAACCGCACCACCGTGGTCCGCTGGAACACGCGTTCGTGGCCGCGATAAGGCAGCGGCGACGCCTGCCGCACGGCAGCCAGCAGCGAGTCGCGTCCCTTCGCATCGAACCGGCATGCCGGCTCCGCAGTGGCGGTGAGGACCTCGCCGCCGGGCAGCAGCGTGAGCCGTACGGGACACATCTGCCCGGCGCGTACGCTCGCCGGCACGTCCCAGCGCGCCACGATCGCTTCCTGCAGCGCGGCCGTGTAGGCCACGGGCGCCTCCATGGGGAAGGGCGGCGCAGGCGTCGCCCCGCCCTCGGCCATCCCCGCCACGATCCCGAACATCGCCACCACAAAGGCGCAAGAGCGCCTGCGTCCTCCCTGCCTGCCCGCCATGCACGTCCCCTGTCGATGTCCCCGCAGGCACGCTACCGCAAGGCCGGCGCAGGGTGAAGGGGTGCGGCGGCCGCGACTCAGGCAGTGGCGTCCAGCACCGGAGGATCCCACAGGCAGCGGCCGCCGGCCTTCTTCCTCAACGTCGCCAGCCGGGCATCGTGTGCGGCGAGTTCCTCGGCCGAGACCGCTACCCGCGGGCGGGCGCCCGCGATCGCGGGGTCGAACTGGACCACCGCCGCGGTCGCGGCCGACGCCGTCTCTTCCGCGCCGCCGAAGCCGATCTCGCGCTGGCCGGCCGTCAGGTTGAGGTAGACATCGCACAGCAGCTGGGCATCGAGCAGGGCGCCGTGCAATTGCCGGTGCGTGTTGTCCACGCCGAGCCGCTTGCAGAGCGCATCCAGCGAATTGCGCTGGCCGGGGAAGCGTTGGCGCGCCAGCAGCAGCGAGTCTTCGACGGTGACGCGGTCGGACAGGCGCCCGTACTGTTCGCCGAGCCGGGAAAGTTCGTAGTCCAGGAAGCCGACGTCGAAGGCTGCGTTGTGGATCACAAGCTCGGCCCCGTCGATGAAGGCCAGGAACTCGTCGGCGATCGCCGCGAACACCGGTTTGTCGGACAGGAATTCGAGGCTCAGGCCGGTGACTTCGGCCGCGCCCTGCTCGAACTCGCGCTGCGGATTGATGTACTGGTGGTAGGTGCGTCCGGTCGGCCGGCGCTCCAGCAGCTCCACGCAGCCGATCTCGACGACGCGGTTGCCTTTCTTCCACTCCAGGCCGGTGGTTTCGGTGTCGAGGATGATCTGGCGCATCAGGCGGCTTCCTTGGAGAGGGACAGGTGGAACAGGTCCACCGGATGTTCGATCGGGGGCAGCACGATCATTCTGTCGAATGCGAATCCCAGTTTCTGCAACAGGCCGATCGAGGCCACGTTGTCGGGATTGACGATGGCATGCAGGCGGACGAGGCCGAGGCGGCGGGCGGCGTCGGCGATGACGGCGTTCGCGGCCTCCCGCGCGAACCCCTGGCCTGCGTGCGAGGGCAGAAGTGCGTAACCGAGATCGGGGCCTTCCAGCCCCTCGCGGAGGACCAGGCCACAGTTGCCGATCAGTGCGCCGGTGTCCTTGCGGCGGACCGCATACATGCCGAAGCCGTTTTCCGAATAACTGCGCAGTGCGCCGGTACGCAGGTACGCACGCGCCTGGTCAAGGGTCCTTACGCCGCGATCGGCGATGTGGCGTATGAAAGCGGCATCGTTGAGCAACGCGAGCATGAGCGCCGCGTCGTCATCGTCCGCGTCCGACATCGCATGCAGGCGCAGGCGCGCCGTCTCCACGACGACCTGCCCGGGATGCAACGTCGGGCTCACGCCACGGCTCCCCGGCGGAAACGCTCGGCGGCGGTGCGGGCCAGCGCATCGACACGTTCGTTGTCGGGGTCGCCGTTGTGGCCCTTGACCCATTTCCAGTCGATCCGGTGGCGGGCCGTGGCGGCATGCAGGCGTTCCCAGAGGTCGCGGTTCTTCACCGGATCGCCGCCGGCAGTCTTCCACCCGCGCCGCACCCAGCCCGGCATCCATTCGGTGATGCCTTGCCGGACGTACTGCGAATCGATGTGCAGCGTGACCTGGCAGCCCTCCGTCAGCACCTCCAGTGCCGCGATGGCGGCCATCAGTTCCATGCGGTTGTTGGTGGTCTGGGCCTCGCCCCCCACGACCTCGCGCTCCTTTTCGCCGTAGCGCAGGAGCGCCGCCCAGCCACCGGGACCGGGATTGCCCAGGCAGGAGCCATCGGTATGGATGCTGACGTGTTTCATGGGTTCTCGGGGTAAGGGGTCAGGCGGCGGGCGCGGCACGCCACGCGCGTGCTACGGGCGCAGGGGGAATAAGGCCGGCCACGCGCTTTTCAGCCTGCAGCAGGCGCGCGGCGCGGAACGGCGCAGGTCCGTGTCCGGGGGCATCGGCGAGGCCTTTCCAGACTGGACCGTAGTGCAGCACATGCTCCGACACGACCAGGCCGGCCGCCGCCAGTTGCAGGCGCCACTGGCCCAGCGCGCGCGGCACGAGGCCGGCGCCGCGCCAGCGCAATCGGTATGGGCTCCAGGGGTTCAGCACGAAGAGCCAGAGGCGACCGCCCGGCTCGAGGATCCGGGAGCACTCCTGCAGGAGCGGCTGCGGGTCGCCCGCATCCAGCACGTGTTGCAGCACGATCACCCCCATCGCCTCGGTCGGCAGCGGCAGCGGCAGGCCGCACTGGACCTGCCCCGCCAGCCGATGGGAGCCGGCACGGGCCCGCAGACGGAGCCCTCGGGTGGCCGGCGCGGCGACCGGCGACGGGTCGCTCCCGTCTGGGGCTATCCAGAGCCAGGGCTGCGGCGTCCGGCTGGTGAGCGCCTGGCTCACCCGCGCATGTTCCGACGCCAGCAAGGGTCCGCCGTGGCCGGTCCCGAACCACGCCAGGGGATCGGGTTGACGGGTAAACGCGAACGCAGGCATGTTCGGATTGTAGAGGACGCCGCCCCTGGGCGTCCGTCCCGCCCGGAGCCGTTCCACGATGCGCCTGCTTGCCCTGCCTGCTTTCGAGGACAACTACATCTGGGCGCTGGTCGACGACGAGGGCGACGCGCTGGTGATCGATCCCGGCGATGCCGCGCCCGTCCTGGCCGCGACCGGCAACGGGTTGTGGCCGGCGGCGGTGCTGATCACCCACCATCACGCCGACCATGCCGGGGGCGTCGCCGCGTTGCGCGCCCGATGGCCGACGCTGCCCGTGTTCGCGCCCGCCGACGACCGCATTCCCGACGCTACCGAACGCGTCGGCGAAGGCGATGTCGTACGGGTGAAGCACTGGGTGCTGTCGGTGCTCGCCGTGCCGGGACACACGCGCACCCACATCGCCTTCCATGGCGGCGGCGGCGACGGTCCGCCGCACCTGTTCTGCGGGGATACGTTGTTCAGCTTGGGCTGCGGTCGCCTGTTCGAGGGCACGCCGTCGCAGATGCTCGCATCGCTGGATCGCCTGTCCGCCCTGCCCGGTACATCGCTGGTCTGTTGCGGCCACGAATACACCCTGGCCAACGGCGCGTTCGCGATTGCCGTGGACCCGCTCAACCCGGCCCTGCGGCAACGCATCGAAGACGTCCGCACCATGCGCCAGGCGGGCCGTCCCAGCCTGCCGGTGACGCTGGCCAGCGAATGCGCGACCAATCCCTTCCTGCGCGTGGACAGCGCCGCGGTCCAGGCCGCCATCTCCCACCGCCTCGGCCGGCCGCCGGTCGATCGGGTCGAGACCTTCGCGACCCTGCGGCAGTGGAAGAACGACTTCCGCGCATGAAACATCCCCGTGCCCTGCCCCTTGCCGGACTGCTGGCGACCGGCCTCGCGATGGCATCTCAGACCGTCGTTGCCGCGGATCCAGCGACGGCGGAGAACGCACCGGCGACGCTCGACGTACTTCCCGTCGACCCCTCCCCGCTCGCCGCCGGCGATCAACGCAGCGGCCTGGACATCTACCAGCGCTTCCGCGACGGGCTGGCCGATCCGACGTGCGACAGCGCGGCGACCCAGGGGCGCTGGAAGAAGCATTTCAGCCATGCGCCCGGACAACTCGCGCGCGCGGAAGACGACGTGCTGCCGCTGTTCGGCTACGTGGTCGACGCATTGCGCGAAGCGCAGCTGCCGACCGAGTTCGCGCTCATTCCGTTCGTGGAAAGCGGGTACAAGCCCGGCGCGCGCAATCCCCAAGGCCCGGCGGGGTTGTGGCAGTTCATCGGCATCACCGCGCGCAACCATGGAGTCCCGATGCGCGAGGGTTACGACGGCCGGCTGTCGCCCGTGGATTCCACCCAGGCCGCCGTCCGTTATCTCAAGACCCTGCACGGCATGTTCGGCGGCGACTGGCGATTGGCCGTGATGGCCTACAACGCCGGCGAATACCGCGTCCTGCAATCCATGCGCCGTGCCGGCATGAACGCCCGCAATGCGCGTCCCGCGGAGTTGCCCGGCCTGTCCGGCATCACCTACGCCTACGTGGAGAAGCTGCACGCGCTGGCCTGCATCTTCCAGCAGGCCGACGATCGCGATGCGTGGCTCAAACAGATGGATCGCCCGGTGCCGCGCCTGGCGGTCCATGTGCTGCCAGGCGACGCCACGCTCGAGGCCTGGGCCACCCGGCACCATCAACCACTCGCCTTGCTGACGCGCCTCAATCCCGCGCTCTCCGGTCGATTCAGCCGTGGCACCAAGCCGATCCGGCTGCTGGCCCCGACGTACGCGAGCGCGGACGAGACCGCCGCGCCGGCGCCATTGGCCCTCGCCACCGACGACGCGCGCGCCACCGGAAGCGTCGCCACGGGCGCACGCACGCACACGGTACAGCGTGGCGACTCGGCGTGGACCATCGCACGTCGCCACGGACTTACGCCCGAGCGGCTTCTACAGCTGAATGACCTGAAGGCAAATGCCGTGCTGCGTCCTGGCATGGTGCTGAAGCTGGACAGCGCCGCAGAGTAGCGACGAGGCTCGCCACAAAGAAGAATCCCGCCGGTCGGCGGGATTCGGATCCAACATCGGTCGGGCTCAGAGCCGCTCTTCGAAGACCTTGACCTTGAAACGCTTGCGCAACGCGTCCACGTACGCCTGCGTCGCGATGCCGCCATTGAGCTGCATCAGTTGCTGCTGCATGGTCGCGCGCTCTTCCGCCGGCATGTCCGCGATGGCGCCATCAGTAACCTTGTTCACGGTGAAGACGGCATAGGCGCCCTGGCCCAGGGCCACCTGGCCGGCGACCACCTTCCCCTCCGCCGGCCGTCCGGCGGCGAAGATCGCCTCGTTGGCTTCGGCCGTCGGCATCGGCATGCCGCGACGCAGGCCCGGCAGTTCGTTGAAGCGCAGGCCTTCCGCAGCGGCGATGGTGGCGAGCGACTCGCCCTTCTTCACGCGTGCGAGCAGGGCATCGGCGGCGGCGCGCGCGGCTTTCTCGCGACGGTCCTGGCGGATGGCGAACACCACCGCATCGCGCGCCTTGTCCAGCGGCAGCGCCTGCTCGGGCGTGTGCTGGGCGACGCGGATGATGACACTGTGGTTGGGGGCGATCTCGATCGGATCGCTGATGGTGCCGTCCTGCACCAGCGTGTCGGAGAACGCGGCGCGCAGCACGGCAGGCACCGTCGCGATGCCCTGGGGGTCGTTGCGGGAGAACGGACCCACCTTCTGCAGCGGCAGCCCGGTCGCCGCAGCTGCGGGCGCCAGCGCCGTCGGATTCTTCAACGTTTCGTTGACCACGCGACCCGCGAGGTCGTTGTAGGCACGGTCGCGTTCACCGCTGGCTTCTTCCGCGGCCAGCTCGCCACGCACGTCTTCGAAGCTACGGCCTGCGCCGGGATTGACCTGCTTCAGCTGCAGCACGTGGTAACCGAAATCGCTCTTCACCGGGCCGCGGATCTCGCCGGCCTGCATGGCGAACGCCGCATCCTCGAACGGCTTGACCATCGAGCCGTCCTTCGCGAACGGCGGTAGTTCGCCGCCCGCGTCCTTCGACCCCGGATCGTCCGAATTGGCGCGCGCCAAGGCCGCGAAATCCGCGCCCTCGCGGGCCTGCTTGGCCAGCGCCGCAGCCTTCTCTTCGGCCTTCTTCTGCGTGGCGGCGTCGGCGCCCGCATCGACCGCGATCAGGATATGGGCGACCACGCGCTGCTCCGGCGACATGAAGCGCGATTTCTCCGCCTCGTAGCGCTTGCGCAGCGCGGCTTCGTCGGCGGTCGCGGCGACAGGCAGCGTCGCGCCGTTGATCTCCACGTACTCGAGCGACACCTGCTCAGGCTGCTTGAAATCGCTCTTGTGGCCGTCGTACCACGCCTTGATCTGTGCGTCGGTCACCTCGGCGCTGTCCTCCGCCACCGGCGGCAGCAGCGCGATGCCGATATCGCGGGTCTCGCCCAGCAACTTCCACATGCGCGCCTGCTCGCCTTCGGTGGTGAAGTCGGACTCGCCGATGGCCTGCGGCAACAACATCATGCGCAGCCGCTCGCGCTGCTGTTCCTGGAACTGCACCGGCGAGATCGCAGGCACCTGCGACGACAGCAACATCTGGTACTGCTCGGGACTGAACTTGCCGTCGACCTGGAACGCCGGCTCGCTCATGATCATCTTCTGCACCGCCGCGTCGCCCACGACGATGCCGGCGCGCTTGGCGCCCAGTGCAAGCACTTTCTGGTCGATCAGCTGCTCGAGCACCTTGCGCTTGTTGTCCGCGCTTTCGAACTCGCGCGGATCGAAGGCCTCGCCCTGCGTCTGGCGCTGCTGCTGGCGTGCCTGCTCGAACGCCTCGCGGAAATCGTCCTGGGTCACTTCCTCGCGCTGCCAGACCATCGACACAGGCCACCACTGCGGCGCGGACTCCCACCATGTCGGCGGCGCCTCGACGAGGGCCACGTCGCTGGCGGTCCCGCCCGTCATGTACTCGTTCACGCCCACGAAGGCGAACGGAATGATCAGCAGCCCCAGGATCAGGCTGGCGACCCAGCCAGAGGTTTTGTCGCGGAGTTTCTGCAGCATGTGCGCACGGGATCCGAATTCGTTCAGCCGCGCAGTTTACCGTGCCGTCGCACGCGCGTCTCGCCGTCCGGCGGACTCGCCGCGCTCTCAGGGCATCGAATCGCACGGGGGGAACACAGTGCGACAGCCGGAAAGCAAAAAGCCCGCTTTCGCGGGCTTTTTGGGTGAAATGGCGGAGTGGACGGGACTCGAACCCGCGACCTCCGGCGTGACAGGCCAGCATTCTAACCGACTGAACTACCACTCCGCGCTGAGACGAACATTGTAAGACGATTTGCGCGACTTCCGCTAGACCGTCCGACAATTTTTTTGATCCTGCATCGCCCCGATGTGGTGGGTGCTGAGGGTTTCGAACCCCCGACCCTCTCCGTGTAAGGGAGACGCTCTACCGCTGAGCTAAGCACCCGGGTGATCGCACCCTGCCATCGGCAGCGAGTCGATTAGTTTACGGCATCCTTCAGGGCTTTGCCAGCCTTGAACGCGGGGTTCTTGGACGCCTTGATCTTGATGGTGTCGCCCGTCTTCGGGTTGCGGCCCGTACGAGCGGCGCGCTTGCGGACCTGGAAGGTGCCGAAGCCGACCAGCGTCACGCTGTCGCCCTTCTTCAGGGCCTTGGTGATGCTGGAGATGACGGCGTCGACGGCACGGCCGGCTTCGGCCTTGGACACTTCGGCTTCGTCGGCGACGGCATCGATCAATTCGGTTTTGTTCATTGAGTAACTCCCTGTGCGGCACAACCGCGGAATGAGTGACCGGAACCCGGAACGTGGGCCTTCGCTTGTCTCGCGGGAGCCGGTCGTGATGTCCACGCGCATCGAGGCGTCGCCTCGTGCATGCGGGTGTCGTCGTTATACCAGCGCGAAAAATGGCACGCAAGCCGAAAACCCAGCAATGACGCGGGTTTCGGGGCGATGACACGCACCGCCCGTCGCCTTGGTCAATGCTTCACGCCGGGTTGCGGCGAGCCTTTGCCCTTGCCCTTGCCCGTTGTCGCCACCGCCCTTCCTCCACCGTCGTTGCCGGTGGCGGGCACGGGTGCCAACGGTCGCTCGAGCGCCAGATCGAGCACTTCGTCGATCCACTTCACCGGCACGATCTTCAGGCCGTCGGTGACGTTCGCGGGGATGTCGGCCAGGTCCTTCTTGTTCTCGTCGGGAATGATGACGGTGGTGATGCCGCCACGCAGGGCCGCGAGCAGCTTTTCCTTCAACCCGCCGATCGCGGTGACGCGTCCGCGCAGCGTGATCTCACCGGTCATCGCCACGTCGGCGCGAACGGGATTGCGCGTCAACGCGGACACCAGTGCGGTCACCATCGCGATGCCCGCGCTCGGACCGTCCTTGGGTGTCGCACCGTCCGGTACGTGCAGGTGCACGTCGTGCTTCTGCAGGAATTCCGCATCCACGCCCAGGCTCACCGCGCGCCCGCGCACCACGGACATCGCGGCGGAACCGGATTCCTTCATGACGTCCCCCAGCTGGCCGGTCAGCAACATGCCGCCCTTGCCCGGAACCAGCGCGACTTCGATCTGCAGCAGATCGCCACCGACTTCGGTCCACGCGAGGCCCGTCACCAGGCCGATCTCGTTCTGCTCCTCGGCGCGCCCGAAGTCGTAGCGGCGCACGCCGGCGTACTTGTCCAGGTTCTTCGCAGTGACCTGCATCGCGGCAGGCTTCTTCTTGGACGTGGCCGGCCTGGGGCCCGCAAGCGCGAGCTCCTTGACGACCTTGCGGCAGATCTTCGCGACTTCGCGCTCGAGGTTGCGCACGCCGGACTCGCGCGTGTAGTAACGCACCAGGTCGCGGATCGCGCCCTCGGCGATCTTCAGTTCCTCGGCCTTCAGCCCGTTCGCCTTCAGCTGCTTGGGCACCAGGTAACGCTGTGCGATGTTGACCTTTTCGTCCTCGGTGTAACCGGGGATGCGGATAACCTCCATGCGATCCAGCAACGGCCCCGGGATGTTCAGCGAATTCGACGTCGCGACGAACATCACTTCGGACAGGTCCAGGTCCACTTCGAGATAGTGGTCGTTGAAGGCGTTGTTCTGCTCCGGATCCAGTACCTCGAGCAGGGCGGAAGACGGATCGCCGCGGAAGTCCATCGACATCTTGTCGATTTCGTCGAGCACGAACAGCGGGTTCTTGCTGCCGGTCTTGTTGAGGTTCTGCACGATGCGGCCCGGCATCGAGCCGACATAGGTACGACGATGGCCCCGGATTTCGGCTTCGTCGCGCACGCCGCCCAGCGACATGCGGACGAATTTGCGGTTCGTCGCCTTGGCGATGCTCTGGCCCAGCGACGTCTTGCCGACGCCGGGCGGTCCAACCAGGCACAGGATCGGACCGCGCAGCTTCTTCACGCGCGACTGCACCGCGAGGTACTCGAGGATGCGTTCCTTGACCTTCTCCAAGCCGTAGTGATCGGCGTCCAGCGTATCCTGCGCGACCTTGAGGTCCTTGCGGACCTTGGTGCGCTTGTTCCACGGCACGCCAAGCAGCCAG
The DNA here is from genome assembly GCF_002863005.1 of Pseudoxanthomonas sp. GTDB lineage: Bacteria > Pseudomonadota > Gammaproteobacteria > Xanthomonadales > Xanthomonadaceae > Pseudoxanthomonas_A. Next base: position 62,267 of record NZ_PKDG01000018.1, on the reverse strand, counting down.
TCCAGGTAGTTGCGGACCACGGCGGCTTCGGCCGACATCGGCGACATCTGCTTGAGCTTGTTGAGCTCGTTGCGCGCCTTCGTCTCGACGGGCTTGGGCATGCCCGCTTCCGCGATCTTGCGAGCCAGTTCCTCCAGCTCGTTGGGCGCCTCGTCGAGCTCGCCCAATTCCTTCTGGATGGCCTTCATCTGCTCGTTGAGGTAGTACTCGCGCTGGCTCTTCTCCATCTGCGACTTCACGCGGCCGCGGATGCGCTTCTCCAGCTGCTGAACATCGATCTCGCCATCGACGAACCCGACCAGCAGCTCCAGCCGCTCGCCCACCTCGACCGTTTCGAGCAGGCGCTGCTTGTCGCTCAAGCGCACACCGAGGTGCGCCGAGATGGTATCGGCCAGGCGACTGGGCTCATCGATGCCCGCCAGCGTCTGCAGCAGTTCGGGCGGCAGCTTGCGGTTGGTCTTGACGTACTGCTCGAACAGGCCCATCAGTGATCGCGCCACGGCCTCGATCTCGCGCGGCTCACGGGCGTCGGTGGAATCGATCTCTTCGCCCTGTCCGTACAACGAACCATCGCGCTCGACGACGTTCGACACGCTGACGCGCGCGGTGCCCTCGACCAGCACCTTGATGGTGCCATCCGGCAGCTTCAACAGTTGGAGCACCTGCGCGAGCGTGCCGACCGTGTAGAGGTCAGCGGCGGCCGGGTCATCGGTTTCGGCGGACTTCTGCGCCAGCAGGATGATCCGCTTGTCGGCTTCCATGGCCTGCTCGAGCGCACGCATGGACTTGTCGCGACCGACGAACAGCGGGATGACCATATGCGGAAACACCACGACGTCGCGTAATGGCAGGACCGGCAGGTCGAGGATTTCGGAGGGGGAACGACGGGGCATGGGGGCTCCAGCGAGGTGCGGAATGCAGGGGTGCGAAGGCACCAATGGGCCCGTTATGGGGCCATCGCCTGAGGGATGCAAGAGCGTCGCCAAAACCCGAGGGAAACCAGCGGCTTGGAGAGCGAGGCCAAAAACTGAACAGGCGCCACAAGGGCGCCTGTCAGGGCTTGCACGAACGCCGGATCACTCCGCGGATGCGACCTTCTGCGCCGGGGGATTCTGGTAGATGAGGTACGGCTCGGACTTGTGTTCGATCACCGACTCGTCCACCACCACCTTGCTGACGTTCTCCAGCGAGGGCAACTCGTACATCGTATCCAGAAGCACCGACTCGACGATGGTGCGCAGGCCTCGCGCGCCGGTCTTGCGCTTGAGCGCCTTGCGGGCGATCGCCGACAGCGCATCCGGGCGGAACTCGATCTCCACGCCTTCCATCTCGAACAGCTTCTTGAACTGCTTGGTGATGGCGTTCTTCGGCTCGGTGAGGATCTTGACCAGCGCCGCCTCGTCCAGTTCTTCCAGCGTGGCGACGACCGGCAGGCGGCCGACGAACTCGGGAATCAGGCCGAACTTGATCAGGTCTTCCGGCTCGACTTCCGACAGAACCTTGCCCACCTCGGACTTCTTCTCCGAGCTCTTGACCTTGGCGCCGAAGCCGATGCCGCCGGCCTCGGTGCTGCGCTGCTGGATGATCTTGTCCAGGCCGGCGAACGCACCGCCGCAGATGAAGAGGATGTTCTTGGTGTCGACCTGCAGGAATTCCTGCTGGGGATGCTTGCGGCCGCCCTGCGGCGGCACGCTGGCGACGGTGCCCTCGATCAGCTTCAGCAGCGCCTGCTGCACGCCTTCGCCGGACACGTCACGGGTGATCGACGGGTTTTCGCTCTTGCGCGAGATCTTGTCGATCTCGTCGATGTAGACGATGCCCTGCTGCGCCTTGTCGACGTCGTAGTCGCACTTCTGCAGCAGCTTCTGGATGATGTTCTCCACATCCTCGCCCACGTAACCGGCTTCGGTCAGCGTTGTGGCGTCGGCAATCGTGAACGGCACATTGAGCAGGCGCGCCAGCGTCTCGGCCAGCAGGGTCTTGCCGGAGCCGGTCGGACCGGCAAGCAGGATGTTGGACTTGGCCAGTTCGACGTCGTCGTTCTTGCTGCGGCTCTCGATGCGCTTGTAATGGTTGTAGACGGCCACGGCCAGCGTGCGCTTGGCGCGGTTCTGGCCGATCACGTACTGATCGAGGACCTCGAGGATCTCGCGGGGCTTGGGCAGGTGGCTGCGCGCGGACTGCGCCTTCTCTTCCAGCTCTTCGCGGATGATGTCGTTGCAGAGTTCCACGCATTCATCGCAGATGAACACGCTCGGGCCCGCGATCAGCTTGCGGACCTCGTGCTGGCTCTTGCCGCAGAACGAGCAGTACAGGATTTTGGTGCTGTCGCCGGAACGGCCCTGACGATCTTCGCTCATGCTGGTATTACTCGGTCGCTCAACCTGCCCGGAGGGGCTTGCGGTCGGAGAATAGCACACGGTCCCGGCTTGTCAGCCGGGACCGTGAACAGGGGTATTTACGCCTGAAAACCCGCAATTCGTCGATCAGGCCGACTGGATGGAATCTTCCGGGCGACGCTCGAGCACCTGGTCGACGAGGCCATAAGCCTGCGAATCCGCCGCGCTCTTGAAATTGTCGCGCTCGGTATCGCGCTCGATGGTTTCCAGCGACTGACCCGTGTGATGGGACAGGATGGCGTTCAGCTTCGCGCGCAACGTCAGGATTTCACGGGCGTGGATGTCGATATCCGTCGCCTGGCCCTGGAAGCCGCCCAGCGGCTGGTGGATCATCACGCGGGAGTTCGGCAGGGCATAACGCTTGCCCTTCGCGCCGGCCGCCAGCAACAGCGCGCCCATGCTGGCTGCCTGGCCCACGCAGATGGTGCTCACGTCGGGCTTGATGTACTGCATGGTGTCGTAGATCGCCATGCCCGCCGTGACCACGCCACCGGGCGAATTGATGTACAGGCTGATGTCCTTCTCGGGGTTTTCGGCCTCGAGGAACAGCATCTGCGCCACGATGACGTTCGCCACGTGGTCGTCCACGCCGCCGACCAGGAAAATCACGCGCTCCTTGAGCAGGCGGGAATAGATGTCGTAGGCGCGCTCGCCGCGGCTGGTCTGCTCGACCACCATCGGCACCAGGTTGAGGGCTTGGGTTTGAATGCTCATCGGTTCTCGCGCCTGTCGTTCAAGGGAAGGTCCGGCCTAGGATAGCCGGACCTCCTGGCCGGGCGGGCGCCCGGATCAGTTGCGGATGGCTTCCTGGAAGGAAAGCGCCTGCTCGGTGTGCTGGGCGCGCTCGGCGATCCAGTCGATCACCTGCTCTTCCATCACACGACCCTGCAGACTGTTCATCAGTTGGGGATCGTTGCGGTACAACTCAATGACCTGCTCCGGCTCCTCGTAGGTCGAGGCGATCAGGCGCAGCGTTTCGTTCAGGCGCTTCGGATCCAGGCGCAGCTGGTTGCGGCGTGCCACCTCGCCCACCAGCAGGCCGACCAGGACGCGCTTGCGGGCGGCGTCCGTGAAGCCCTCATGGGCATTCTCGGGAATCTGCACCTGCTGGCCCTGGCGGCGCGCCTGCTCGGCGGCCTGCTGGACCATCACGCGCGCTTCGTTCTCGACCAGGCGCGGCGGCATCTCGACGTGCGAATAGGCGGCGATCAGCTGCTCGCCGACCTCGCGACGCAGGCGGGTCATCAGGGCGCCCTTCAGCTCGCGCTCCAGGTTGCTGCGGATGTCGGCGCGGAACTGCTCCACGTCCCCACCCTTCACGCCGAAGCTGCGGATGAACTCGCGGTCGACTTCAGGCAGCACCGACTCGGCCACGTCGGTGACCTTGACGTGCACATCGACCTGACGGCCGGCCAGCTGCGGCACGCGCCAGTCGGCCGGGAACGTCACGGACACGGTCTTTTCCTCACCCTTCGTGAGTCCCACCAGCGCCTGCTCGATCTCGCCGAACATCACGCCCGAACCGATCAGGGTGGCGCCCTTTTCAGCGCCTTCCGCCGGCATGCGCTCGTCGCCTGCCTGGGACCAAGTTTCCAGTGCCACGCGGTCGCCCTCTTTCGCGCCGCGCTCTACGGCCTGGAAGGTGCGACGCTGCATGCGCAGGTTGTCCACCATCTGGTCGATGTCGGCATCGGTCACTTCGGCCGTATTGCGCACGACCTTGAGGGTGGTGACGTCGATGTCGCCGAACTCCGGCACCACTTCGAACGTGGCGACGAAATCCAGCTCACCGTCCCCCTGCTTTTCGATGCGCGGGTTGCCGGCGAGCTGCAGGTCCTGCTCGCGCACGGCATTGTTGAAGGTCTCGCGCAGCAGACCGTCGAGGGCTTCTGCACGCACCTGGTCGCCGTAACGCTGCTCGATGACCTTGGCCGGCACCTTGCCTGGGCGGAAACCCTTGATGCGCGCCGTGCGCGACAGCTCGCGCAGGCGGCCACCGATATGGGTGTCCAGGCGCTCCGCCGGCAGGCTGAAGCTCATGCGGCGCTCGAGGTTGCCGACCGATTCGACCGAAACTTGCATACTCACTGACTCCTGCAGCCACGACTAAGCCGGGGCGATGTTGATAATCCGGGACGCCTGGGCCCAGGGCACGAAGCCCTTCCCGGCGGAACTTGCTAGTTTCGCCGATTCCGGGACAGGCTGCCAGCGGTGACGGGCGCCGCGCGGCAGGAGACGCAACCCGGGCGCGCACCCGGGAGGTCGGAAGAAGGCTCGGGGGACCGGCCGTCGGGTCGCCCTGCCTTCAACGGATGGAGCGTGGTGCGAAAGGAGGGACTCGAACCCTCACGGGGGTTACCCGCTGGAACCTAAATCCAGTGCGTCTACCAATTCCGCCACTTTCGCAGTACGCGTCGCATTGTAGCGGCCGGCATGGCGCGACCGGCAATAAAAAAACGCCCGGCTTGCGGCCGGGCGTTTCGGGTTTGGTGGGCCGTCAAGGATTCGAACCTTGGACCTATTGATTAAGAGTCAACTGCTCTACCAACTGAGCTAACGGCCCCGAAACATCAGACGCGTAGTGTAACCGCATCGTTTTTTTCTGTGAACCCCCGCGACGCGGACGTCCTGCAATCAGTGGGGTGGCTGAGGGGACTCGAACCCCCGACATCTGGAATCACAATCCAGTACTCTAACCAGCTGAGCTACAGCCACCACTGAAACCTGCACCCTGACGGTTCGCACCGCCATGGCGCGCCCGACAGGACTCGAACCTGTAACCGCCGGCTTAGAAGGCCGGTGCTCTATCCGGTTGAGCTACGGGCGCTCTGTCCGGATTGTCGCATCCCTCACCCTGCCGGAACACAACGACACCGCGTCGGGCTGGTCGGGGTAGAGGGATTCGAACCCCCGACCCTCTGCTCCCAAAGCAGATGCGCTACCAGACTGCGCTATACCCCGACGAGGGTCCCGGCATGGCGCCTGGACGCCAACGAGGTCGCGTATTGTCGGAACCTGTGGCCTTGCTGTCAAACGAAACCTGAAGGTCTTCCGCTTGCGATATGCTCGGCCGCTGGGGACAGATGTCCGGCAACCATAGAGGGAACGACGATGCGCAGCGGCAATCCGGCTTTGAAGGAATCCACCTTCCTCGATCTCGGCAGTGGTGCGGTCGTCTCGCGCGACGGCGAGGCGATGACGCTCAACGGCACTATCAACAAGACGGGCATCCTGCTGTTGCTGACCGTGCTGACGGCGGCGTTCTCCTGGAACCAGGCGCTCGGTACGGACGGCCTGCCCGCCCCCGGTTTCGCGGTGTACATGTGGGGCGGCGCCATCGGCGGCCTGGTGCTGGCGCTGATCACCGTCTTCAAGAAGACCTGGGCGCCCGTCACCGCGCCGCTGTACGCGCTGGTCGAAGGGTTCTTCCTGGGTGCGATCTCCGCGGTCTATAACGCGCAGTTCGGCGGCATCGTGATGCAGGCGGTGATGCTGACGTTCGGCATCCTGTTCGCGCTGCTGTTCGCCTACCGCAGCGGCCTGATCAAGGCCACCGAAAACTTCAAGCTGGGCGTGGTGGCCGCGACCGGCGGCATCGCCCTGGTCTACCTGGCGAGCATCGCGCTGGGATTCTTCGGCATCAAGATCCCGCTGATCCATGAGTCCGGCCTGGTCGGCATCGGCTTCAGCCTGTTCGTCGTGGTCATCGCCTCGCTGAACCTGGTGCTGGATTTCGATTTCATAGAAAGCGGCGTCGAGCAGGGGGCACCGAAGTACATGGAGTGGTACGGCGCCTTCGGCCTGATGGTCACGCTGGTCTGGCTGTACCTGGAACTGCTGCGCCTGCTGTCGAAGCTGCAGGCGCGCGACTGAGCCTCGATGGCCAGAGCGGAAACCGGACGGGGCGCGCAAGCGCCCCGTTTTCATTCGGTGGCGCGTGCCGCGCGGCGCGAGGGCCAAAGGATGAAAGCCAATGCCGATGCTGCAAGCAGCCAGCAGTAGTACACGCTGCCAGCCAGCGCCAGCGGCGACACGGCGGCCAGTGATGCCGCCAGCAGGATCTGCGCGCCATACGGCAGCACGCCCTGGATCACGCACGCGAAGATGTCGAGCACGCTGGCCGCGCGCCGCGGACTGATGCCATGGCGCTGAGCGATGTCCTTCGCCAGGCTGCCGGTGACCAGGATCGCGACCGTGTTGTTTGCCGTCAGCGCATCGGAGCCTGCCGCCAATGCGGCAATACTGATCTCACCCGACCTGCGTCCCGTATGGCCGCGCGCAAACTTCGCGATGACCTGCGCCAGCCAGTCCAGGCCGCCCGTGACCTTGATCAGCGCAGCCAGGCCGCCGATGAGGATCGACAGCAGGGTGATCTCCACCATGCTCTCGAAACCCAGGTAGATGTCGCCGGCGAAGGAGACCACGTCGTAGTCTTCGGCCAGCACGAAGCCGAACACGCCCGATGCCACCAAGCCGATGCCGAGCACCAGCACCACGTCCAGGCCCGCCAGCGCCAGGCCGAGCACCAGCACGTAGGGCAGTACCAACCACGGCGACGCGGCGTCCGGCGCTTCCACCTGGGCTGCGTCGCCCAGCGAACCCAACAAGACGATCGTGGCAATGGCGGCAGGCAGCGCGATCTTGAAGTTCTCGCGGAACTTGTCGCGCATCTCGGCCCCCTGGCTGCGGGTCGCCGCGATGGTGGTGTCCGAAATGATCGACAGGTTGTCGCCGAACATGGCGCCCCCCAGCACCGCGCTGACGACCAGCACCCGGTCCAGTCCCGCCGCATCCGCCACGCCCAGCGCGATGGGCACGACCGCCGCCACGGTGCCCATCGACGTGCCGATGGACAGCGACACGAAGGCCGCCACGAGGAACAGGCCGGGCAGGATCAGGCTGGCCGGTAGCGCGCCCAATCCCAGCGCGACGACCGCATCGACCGCACCGATAGCCTTGGACACGGTCGCGAATGCGCCCGCCAGCAGGAAGATCAGGCACATCAGCATGACGTTGCTGTCGCCCATGCCCTGCAGCAGGGTCTGCTGCGCAGGCAGGCCGCGCCGGCGCGCCAGCCAGACGCCCAACGCCAGCGCCGGCAGGATCGCCACCGGCGCGCGCAGCTGGTAGAACCCCATCGCCTCGCCCTGCGCCGTGTAATACAGCCCGGCACCGAAGAACAGCGCCAGGAACAAAAGCAACGGGGTCAGCGCGAGCGCGCTGGGACGGACGGACATGGCAGGGCCTTCTGCGTGGGGCCGCGGATTGTGCGTGCCGCCAGCCTATCGTCCAACCCCATGGATGAGACAGGGCCCAACAAAAACGGGACGCTGAGCGTCCCGTTCGTGCTTGCCGCGATGTGGCTGTGCTTACACGCGGCTGGCGATCGCCTTCGCGAACGACATCGTGGTGCCCTCGCCGCCCAGATCCGGGGTCAGCGAATCCTTGGCGTCCAGCGTGGCGATGATGGCCGCGCGCAGGCGCTCGGCCTTCTCCGGCTGGCCCAGGTGGTCGAGCATCTGGGCCGCGCCCAGCAGCAGCGCGCACGGATTGGCGACGCCCTTGCCGGCGATGTCCGGGGCCGAGCCGTGCACGGCTTCGAAGATCGCCGCGTCCACGCCGATGTTGGCGCCGGGGGCCAGGCCCAGGCCGCCGACGAGGCCGGCGCACAGGTCGGAGATGATGTCGCCGAACAGGTTGGTGGTGACGATGATGTCGAACTGCTCCGGACGCATCACCAGCTGCATGCAGGTGTTGTCCACGATCATCTCGTTGGTCTGGATGTCGGGGTACTGCGCGGCCACTTCGCGCGCGACCTTCAGGAACAGGCCCGAGGTCGTCTTCAGGATGTTGGCCTTGTGGACGATCGTGACCTTCTTGCGGCCGGTCTTGCGGGCCAGGTCGTAGGCGTAGCGCACGATGCGGTCGGAGCCCTTGCGGGTGATCTTCTGCGTCAGCAGCGCGGTCTCGCCGTCTTCGGAAATCGACTGGCCCTCACCGATGTACGCGCCTTCGGTGTTCTCGCGCACGGTGATCAGGTCCACGCCCGACGGGAAGCGCGACTTGGTGTTCGGGAACGACTTCGCCGGACGCACGTTGGCGTACAGGTCGAAGTGGCGGCGCAGGGCCACGTTGATCGAGCTGAAACCCTCGCCCACCGGCGTGGTCAGCGGACTCTTCAGCGCCACGCCGTTCTTGCGGATGGAGTCCAGCGTGGCCTGCGGCAGCAGGTCGCCGTGCTTTTCCAGCGCCACCAGGCCGGCATCGGCTTCCTCGTAGGCCAGGCCGACTTTGAGGGCGTCGAGCACGTAAAGGGTGGCGTCCATGATCTCCGGGCCGATGCCATCGCCGCGGATGACCGTAATCGTCTGGGTCATTGAGTGGGGTTTCCGAACAGGGGCACGCACCGGACAAGGCCACGACGCGCGCGAAAAGGAAGATTTGTCCGCCAATTATGCCCGAACGGCCGGCAAGTCCCCTAATCGACCATGGTCTGAGCCCCCGTCCGCGCCAGGCGCGGACGGGAGGCAGGGCGCCGCCTCTCCGCGTCGCGGGCTTTCCTCGCGGAAAAGCGGAACGTCAGCCGTGGTCGTGCGCCGGCGGCGTATCCGCCTGCCCGCCTTCCAGCTGGTCCAGGAAATCCACCGCGCGACGCAGGTGCGGGATGACGATCGACCCGCCGACGACCAGGCCCACCGAGAAGGTTTCGAAGAACTCCTCGCGGGTCACGCCGGCCTCCTTGCACTGGGCGACGTGATAGCTGATGCAGTCGTCACAGCGCAGGACCATCGAGGCGACCAGACCGAGCAACTCCTTGGTCTTCACGTCCAGCGCGCCTGCCTGGTAGGTCTGCGTGTCCAGGGCGAAGAAGCGGCGCACGACCTGGTTCGGTTCGTCCAGGATGCGCTTGTTCATGCGCTGCCGGAATTCGGTGAACGCCTTCACCCGGTCCTGGCTGTCGTCGGGGGCGCTCATGCGGCACCTCCGGCCAGCAAAGGCTCCAGCTGTCCGGCGCGATGCAGCGCGATCATGTCGTCGTAGCCGCCCACGTGGACGTCGCCGATGAATATCTGGGGGACGCTGGTGCGCCTGGCCTTGGCGACCATCTTCTCGCGCTCGGCCGGATCCAGGTCGATGCGCACTTCCGTCCAGGTCTGGCCCTTGCTCTTGAGGAAGTTCTTGGCGGCGACGCAATACGGGCAGATGGCCGTGCTGTAGAGCGTGATCTCGGGGGCGCTGGCGGCGTGGGGCGTGTTGCTCAAGGCAGGTCTCCGGAACGGAATTGGCGACGGGTAGTCCCGTCGATATAGGGCAGTGCGCGCCGTCTTCCAGTGAACGAAGTGGAACAGTGCGACCCGGTACGGGCCCGGTTAACCACGTATTCACTCGCCCGGATCGACGAACGGTCATCCTGATGAAGACGCCCATTATCCGCCACGGAGCTTCCCGTTTGCGTCCCTTGCTGCTTGCCACCGCCCTGACCCTGATCGTCGCCGCGCCCCTGGCCGCCTCGCAGGAAAGCCGTTTGCCGGACATCGGGTCCTCGGCGGGCGAGTTGCTCACGCCCGCCCGGCAGGCCCAGTACGGCGGCATGATGCTGCGCGAGCTGCGCAACTACGGTTACCTGCTGGAAGACCCGCTGGTCACCGACTGGCTGCAGGGCGTGGGCGGGCGACTGGGTGCGGACAGCGACAACCCGCAGCAGTCCTACACGTTCTTCATGATGCGCGACCGGCAGATCAACGCCTTCGCCACGCTCGGCGGCTACATCGGCATGAACGCGGGCTTGGTGCTGACCGCCGACCGCGAAGACGAGGTGGCGGCGGTGCTCTCGCACGAGATCGCCCACGTCACCCAGCAGCATGTGCTGCGCGGCGTCGAGCGGGCCCAGCGCGACCAGGTCCCGATCCTGCTGGGCATGCTGGGCGCCATCGTGCTGGCGCAGGCGGCCGGCGGCAGTTCCAGCGGGGATGCGTCGCAGGCGGCCATCGCCTCGGCGATGGGCCTGATGCAACAGCGCCAGATCGACTACACGCGCTCCAACGAGTCGGAAGCCGACCGGGTCGGCATCCGCACGCTGTCGCGCGCCGGCTACGACATCGATGCGATGGCCGGCTTCTTCGCCAAACTGCAGCAGGCCACCCGGGTCGCTCGCGGGAGCGGTCGCGAATCGGTGCCGGATTATCTGCAGACCCACCCGGTCACCACGACCCGCATCAGCGAGGCCCGCCAGCGTGCGGACCAGTTGCGCGGCAACCAGGTGACGGCGGTGACCAGCGTGCCGGGCGGGGAGCGGGTGGAGCGCTTCGACCGCAACGCGGTGACCCTGGCGGAAACCCGCAGCGACAATCCGCTGCTGCCGATCCCGGTGACCCTGCCCTCACAGGCCTTCCGGCAGGGCGATACCGGCCAGTTCGACTGGGCCCGCGAACGCCTGCGCGCGCTCAGCGCCAGTACGCCGTCTGCCGCGGTCCGCGAATACGAGACCCTGCGGCGCCAGGCCGGCAAGCCGCTGACCGGGCCGGAACGGTATGGGCTTGCCGTGGCCCATCTGCAGGGCGGCGATACCCGTCTGGCGCTGACGGAGCTCAAACGGCTGGCCGATGAGCATGCCGACAACCTGTGGGTCGCGCTGGCGCTGGGTGAAGCGGAATCGCGTACCGGAGACCGTGCCTCGGCGAACCAGCGCTTCGACGCCCTGATGCTGCGGTATCCCCAGAACCGGCCCGTCGCGCTGACGTACGCCAAGGTGCTCAATGAACAGGGGGGCCGTGACGCCGGCCAGCGGGCGCAGGCCGTGCTCCGCCCCCTGATGGCGCGCGCGGGCGACGACCCGGTGTTCCAGCAGAATTTCGCCCGGGCCAACGAGCTGGCCGGCGATACCGCGCGCGCCGGCGAGGCGTATGCCGAAGCGGCCTACCTGAACGGTCGGCCCGAGCAGGCTCTGATCCAGCTCCAGAATCTCAAGAAGCAGAGCGACCTGGATTTCTACGCGCGCGCCCGTGTCGATGCCCGCATAGCCGCCATCACGCCGGAGGTGCTCGAGCTGCGCCGGCAGGGCGTGCGCGACCCGGACGTGGAACGACGCTGACCGGCCTGCGGGCGCCGCCATGACAGCCCCGCGGCATGTCATGTAAACGTCATAAAATTGTCGTCTACTGGCGTCGTCCCTCCCCGCACACGGATCCTGCGTGCAGAAGCACATCCTGATCGTCGACGACGAGCCCGCCATCCGCGACATGGTGGCCTTCGCCCTGCGCAAGGGCGACTACGAACCGATCCATGCCGGCGACGCCCGCGAAGCCCAGAACGCCATCGCCGACCGCGTGCCCGACCTGATCCTGCTGGACTGGATGCTGCCCGGTACCAGCGGGCTGGAACTGGCCCGCCGCTGGCGCAAGGACGCCATGACCCGCGACGTGCCGATCATCATGCTCACCGCCCGCGGCGAGGAGAACGACCGGGTCGGCGGGCTGGAAGCCGGCGTCGACGACTATGTGGTCAAGCCCTTTTCCGCCCGCGAGCTGCTCGCCCGCATCCGCGCCGTCATGCGCCGCTCGCGCGACGACGACGAGGACGGCAGCGTCGCGGTGGGCAACCTGCGCATCGACGGTGCCGCCCATCGCGTGTTCGCCGGCGATACGCCGGTCGCCATCGGCCCCACCGAGTACCGCCTGCTGCACTTCTTCATGACCCACCCCGAGCGTGTCTATTCGCGCACGCAGTTGCTCGACCACGTGTGGGGCGGCAGCGTGTATGTGGAAGAGCGGACCGTCGACGTGCATATCCGCCGACTGCGCAAGACGCTCGAACCCCATGGCCTGGAGAACATGGTGCAGACCGTCCGCGGTTCGGGCTACCGCTTCTCGGCGGCGATGTGACCCTGCCGGCGGCGGCGCCGCCGCCCGCGCAGGCTGTCATACACATCTGACACAATCGATCCATGCCCCACGACATCCGCACCGCCTGGTTCAAGACGCTCGGCCAGCTGGCCCTGATCCTGGCGATGGCGGTCGTGGTCGGCCTGCTGCTGGGACAGGTCTGGCCCGTCGTCACCGTCGCTGCCCTCGGGGTCGTCGCGTGGCACTACTGGCGGCTTCGCAAGGTGTTGCTGCGCCTGACCGCCCGGCAGCGGATGGAACCGGCGCAGGGCAAGGGTGTCTGGAACGAACTCGACCGCCTGCTGTTCCGCGGCCAGGCCGAGATGCGCACCCGCAAGCGCCGCCTGCTCGACATGCTGCGCGCCTACCGCGCCGCCGCCGCCGCACTGCCCGATGCGGTCGTCGTCGTGGAACGGAACAGCCAGCGCGTGCAGTGGTTCAATCGGGCCGCCACCCACCTGCTGGGCCTGCAGTACCCCACGGACATCGGCGCCCCGGTCGGCGACCGCCTGCAGCCCCTGCCGATGTCGCACTGGCTGGCCGCGGGCCGCAACGCCGAACCCATGCTCGATGCGGCCTCGCCGGTCGATCCGAACCTGCGGCTCAACCTGCGGTTGATCCCCTATTCCGACGAGTACTGGCTGCTGGTCGCGCGCGATGTCAGCAAGATGCTGCGCCTGGAGCAGATGCGGCGCGACTTCGTCGCCAACGTCTCGCACGAGCTGCGCACGCCGCTGACCGTGGTGCACGGCTACCTGGACATGCTGGAGCCCACAGAGTATCCGGACTGGGCGCCGATGCTGGCCGAGATGCAGAAGCAGTCGCAGCGCATGACCCAGCTGGTGGAAGACCTCCTGACGCTGTCGCGCCTGGAAGCGCAGGACAGCCTGCCCGACGAGAACGTCGCGATGGCGCCGATGCTGGCCACGCTGCGTCGCGAGGCGGAAGCGCTGAGCCAGCGCCGCCACACCATCGTGGTCCAGGACGAGGCGAACGTGGACCTGTCAGGCTCCAACAAGGAACTGCACAGCGCCTTCTCCAACCTGGTTAGTAACGCGGTGCGCTATACGCCGGTCGGCGGCACCATCACCGTGCGCTTCGCGCGCGAGGGAGACGGCGCGGTGCTCAGCGTGCGCGATACCGGCTACGGCATCCCGACGTCGCACCTGCCGCGCATCACCGAGCGCTTCTACCGCGTCTCGACCAGCCGCTCGCGCGAGAGCGGCGGCACCGGCCTGGGACTGTCGATCGTCAAGCACGTGCTGAACCTGCACCAGGCCCGCCTCGAGATCGAAAGCGAGGTCGGACAGGGCAGCCTGTTCTCCATCCATTTCGGCGCCGAACGTGTCGAGCCTCGCCTCGACGCCGCCCCGCGCGCCCTCACCACGGACAGCCAGACCGCATGAACGCCGCCCTGGACACGACGCCCGCCCCTGCCACCGGCGAAGACGCGCTGCGCGACCCGGCGCTCTACCTCAACCGCGAACTGTCCCAGCTGGACTTCAACTTCCGCGTGCTGGCGCAGGCCCAAGACCCGTCGGTACCCTTGCTGGAGCGGCTGCGCTTCCTGTGCATCTCCTGCACCAACCTGGACGAGTTCTTCGAGATCCGCGCCGCCACCGTGCGCCACGCACTCGACTTCGGCCTGCCGCCGGGCGCGGATGGCATGAGCCCGGCGACCGTGCTCAACAAGATCCACGACCGCGCCGCCGAACTGGTCGACGCCCAATACAAGTGCTGGAACGAGGTGCTCCGCCCCGGACTGGCCGAAGCCGGCGTGCGCGTATTCGGCCGCGACAGCTGGAATGCGCGCCAGACGCGCTGGCTGCGTGCGTATTTCCGCAACGAGATCATGCCGGTGCTGTCGCCGCTGGGACTGGACCCGGCGCATCCGTTCCCGAAGATCCTCAACAAGTCGTTGAACATCGTGGTGGTGCTGAAGGGCAAGGATGCGTTCGGTCGCGCCGGCCATCTCGCCATCGTGCGCGCACCGCGCTCGCTGCCACGCATCATCCACCTGCCGCAGCGCGTGTCCGGTGGCGAGAACGACTTCGTGCTGCTGTCCTCGGTGCTGTCGGTGTTCGTGGACGAACTGTTCCCGGGTATGGAAGTGAAGGGCTCGTACCAGTTCCGCGTGACGCGCAACTCCGAAGTGGTCGTCGACGAAGAGGAAGTCGAGAACCTGGCGCTGGCGTTGCGCGACGAGTTGGTCGGTCGTGGTTACCGGCCGGCCGTGCGCCTGGAGATCGCGCACGACTGTCCCAAGCCCATCGTGCGGCAGTTGCTGCAGAACTTCGCGCTGCCCGACAACGCGGTGTATCCGATCAACGGGCCGGTCAACCTCAACCGCGTGATCCAAGTGTACGACCTGGTGCAGCGTCCGGAACTGAAGTACCCCGTGTTCACCCCCCGGCCGCTGCGCGACAGCGAGGCGATCTTCGAAAAGGTCGCCGACGACGACGTGCTGCTGCACCACCCCTTCGATTCGTTCGGCGCCGTGCTGGACCTGATCAAGCAGGCCGCGGTGGACCCCGACGTGCTTGCGATCAAGCAGACGCTCTACCGCACGGGCAAGGATTCGGCGATCGTCGAAGCGCTGGTGCAGGCGGCGCGGAACGGCAAGGACGTGACCGTCGTGGTCGAACTGCGCGCCCGTTTCGACGAGGACGCCAACCTCGGCGTGGCCGACAAGCTGCAGGAAGCTGGCGCGCAGGTGGTGTACGGCGTCGTGGGTTACAAGACGCACGCCAAGATGCTGCTCATCGTGCGCCGCGAAGGACGCAAGCTGCGGCGCTACGTGCACCTGGGCACCGGCAATTACCACAGCGGTACCGCACGCGCGTATACGGACATCGGCCTGCTCACCGCCGACCCCGACATCGGCAGCGACGTGCACCTGCTGTTCCAGCAGCTCTCCGGCCTGGCGCCCACGACCAAGCTCAAGCGACTGCTGCAATCGCCCTTCACGCTGCACCCGGGCCTGATCAAGAAGATCGAACGCGAAGCCAAGCTGGCGCGGGCCGGCAAGCCGGCGCGCATCATCGCCAAGATCAATGCCATCAACGAGCCGCGCATCATCCGCGCGCTGTATGCGGCCTCGCAGGCAGGGGCACGGATCGACCTGATCGTCCGCGGCGCCTGCGCGCTGCGCCCCGGGGTGCCGGGCATTTCCGACAACATCCGGGTGCGCTCCATCGTCGGTCGCTTCCTCGAGCACAGCCGTCTCTACTGGTTCGGCAACGACGGCGCGCCGGAGCTCTACTGCGCGAGCGCCGACTGGCTCGAACGCAATCTGCTGCATCGGGTGGAGACCTGCTTCCCCATCCTGGACAAGGACCTGGCGGCACGGGTGTTCAAGGACGGCCTGCAGAACTATCTGGATGACAACTGCAATGCTTGGGAACTGCAGGCCGATGGAAGCTACGTCAAGCTGACGCCCGGCGACGACGTGCCGCATTCGGCGCAGGCCACCCTGCTGGAAAAGGTGTGAGGCGCCCCCCGCATGCGGCCTGCGATGACGCGCCTGCCGATCGCGTTGCTGCCATGCACGGCGCCATTGGCTAAACTGACCGCATGGCGCCCCTGACTTCCCCCACTTCCCCGCCGCTCCAGGACGGGGACATGCTGGCTGCGATCGACCTGGGCTCCAACAGCTTCCACATGGTGGTCGCGCGTTCGCTGCTGGGGCAGTTGCGCGTCGTGGACCGCCTGCGCGAGACGGTGCGCATGGCCGACGGCCTCGATGGCAAGGGCGGCCTGTCCGCCGCCGCACGGCAACGCGCCCTGGATTGCCTCTCGCGCTTCGGGCAGCGCATCCGCGACATTCCGGCCGCCCGCGTGCGTGCGCTCGCGACCAACACGGTGCGACAGCTGCGGGATCCGCAGGACTTCCTGGCGGCGGCGGAAGCCGCGCTGGGCAAGCCCATCGAAGTCGTCTCCGGGCGCGAAGAGGCGCGACTGATCTACCTCGGCGTGGCGCATTCGCAGCCGCCGAAGTCGAACCAGCGCCGCCTGGTCATCGACATCGGCGGCGGCTCGACGGAATTCATCATCGGCCGCGGCTTCGAGACGCTGGAGCGCGAAAGCCTTCAGGCCGGCTGCATCGCCAGCACGCGCCGCTTCTTCCCCGGCGGCAAGCTGTCGCGCAAGCGCTGGAAGGAAGCGCTCACCGAGATCGGGGCCGAGTTCCAGCAGTTCGCCGGCCTGTACCGCAACCTCGGGTGGCAGGAAGCCATCGGCTCGTCCGGCACGAACAAGGCCATCGGCGAGATCTGTGCGGCGA
Organism: Pseudoxanthomonas sp.; assembly: GCF_002863005.1. Taxonomy (GTDB): domain Bacteria; phylum Pseudomonadota; class Gammaproteobacteria; order Xanthomonadales; family Xanthomonadaceae; genus Pseudoxanthomonas_A. The sequence goes on along the minus strand of NZ_PKDG01000018.1, from coordinate 45,705 downwards.
TGAAGCTCACCAAGGGGGCGGTGACCGCCGAGGCGCTGCCGCAGGTGCGCGACCGGCTGCTGCAGGCCGACCGCATCGAGGACATCGACCTGCCGGGCCTGTCCAACGACCGCCGGCCCATCATCGCGGGCGGCGTGCTGGTGCTGGAGGCCGCCTTCGAGGCGCTGGGCCTGCAGCGCCTGATGGTGAGCAAGGCGGCCATGCGGGAAGGCATCCTGTTCGACATGCTGGGCCGCGGCAGCGACAACGATCCGCGCGATCTTTCCACTGCGGCGCTGATGCAGCGCTACGGCATCGACGAATTCCAGGCCGCGCGCGTGGAGGCGACGGCGATGCGCCTGTTCGAGCAGGTGGAGGACAGCTGGGGCCTGGACGACGACGACGCACGCATGCTCGGCTGGGCCGCGCGCCTGCACGAGATCGGCCTGGTGATCGCGCACAGCCAGTACCACGTGCATGGCGCGTACCTGCTGGAACATTCCGACATCGAAGGCTTCTCGCGCCAGGAGCAGCAGGTACTTTCGGCGCTGGTCCGCACCCACCGGCGTGGCGTGCCCAAGACCGCCTTCGACGCCCTGCCCGATCGCCTGCTGCTCAGCGCCAAGCGCAAGGCTGCGCTGTTGCGCCTGGCCGTGCTGCTGCACCGCTCGCACGACAACGAGGCGATCCCCCGCCTGGACCTGACCGCGGCGGACGACCGGCTGGACCTGGTGGTGAGCAAGAAATGGATCGACGCACGCCCGCTGCTGCGCTCGGATCTCGTCGGCGAGCCCGAGGACATGCTGGGCCTGGGCGTGGCGTTCAAACCGTTCGTGGCGTAGCGGAATTCCATGCAGGCCAGGGAGGGCCGATTGAGAACCTGTCTGAAGCACCTCGCGATCCTGATGCTCGCGCTCGCGATGCCTGGCATCGCCACCGCGTCGACGGTTCCGGTTGCCGACGACTTCGACGCGGCGATCGAATCGCTGTGTACCCAGCGCGTGGTGATGCTGGGCGAAGACGCCGGCCACGGTGCCGGTGCCACCGTGATGTTGAAGGGCCGCATCGTCGAGGCGCTTGTCGATCGATGCGGATTCGATGCGCTCTACTTCGAGAGTTCGGTCTACGAGTTTCTCGCCCTGGAAGAGCAGCTGGCCCGGGGCACTGCTCAGCCGACACGGCTTGCCGAGGCCATCGGCCCCCTGTGGTCCGGCACGCGGGAATTCCAGCCGACACTGCGCTGGCTCTGGGATCGCGCCAGCAAAGGCACCCTGCGCCTGCGCGGCCTCGACATTCAGGTAGGCGGCGTAGCGCAACCGTTCTCGGAGCATGCGCTTCCCCGGCGCCTTGCCGCGCATGCCGGATCCGCGCGCGTCGCCTGCGAAGGCCGGCTGGCGCGCCTGACGCAATGGGATTTCAGTGCCTCCCATCCGTACGACGATGCATTCCGGGATGCCCTCCGCCGTTGCCTGACGAAGATCGGGCGCGGTGTGTCCGGACCCGATGGGCAGGCCGATCGTGCAATGGCGATCAGTCTTGGCCAATTCCTCGACATGTCCAGCGGGGCCTCCTTCAATACGCGCGATGAGGGCATGGCACGGAATTTCTCGTGGCAGCATGCACGCACACCGGGTGAGCGCGCCATCATCTGGACGTCGACAACGCATGCGGTGAAAGCCCCGCTTCCGGATCGGCCCGATCGGATTTCGCTGGGCATGCACCTGCACCGCCGACTGGGGAGTGGCCTGGCCAGTGTGGGCTTCACCGCACGATCGGGTCGCCACGGCCGCCCCTCCCTGCCACCCGTGGCTATCGCGCTCTCGGCGACCTCGCTCGAGGCACGCGGCGGGATACCGATGTATCTGGACAGCACGCGTCTTCGCAGCATGGGCCCCATCGAATCGTCGGTCGTCGCCTACCGATACCCGCAGCTCGCCGACTGGAGCGCGTTGCTGGATGGCATATGGATGCTGCCGCTGGAAACCCCGCTGAGCGCCGTCGAGGCTACCGGCTCGCCATCGTCCGCGGACGACGATTCCCCCTCACCCGTCAAATTGTGACTTGAGGTTACACTCGACCCCGCCCCGGCTCTGCGGCGCGTCTAACGCCTTCGCCCCGCGCCACCTCCCCAGCGCCCGTGCGATGGGGGCAGAACACGACGGCTGACTATTCGTCGCGTACCTGACTTCAGGAGGAAGCCCGTGATCGACAGTAGGAAATCCGAGGAGACGTTGACCGACGCCTGGCTGGAAGGCGGGCCCGGCGCCGTCGCGATCGGCCGCAACGTGGACCGGCTGCTCGACGCGGTACGCCGCCACCTCGACATGGACGTGGCCTTTGTCAGCGAATTCAATGGCAGCCACCGTGTCTTCCGCCATGTCGCCACCCGACTCGACCGCGCGCCCATCCGGCCCGGCGATTCCAGCCCGCTGGATGAGGGCTACTGCATGCGCGTGGTCGAAGGGAGTATCCCGCAGCTCATCCCCGATACAGCGGCAATTCCCGCGCTGGAATGCATTCCCGAAACACAGCACGTGCCGATCGGTGCGCACATCAGCGTGCCCATCCGGCTGCGCGACGGACGCGTCTACGGCACGTTCTGCTGCTTCAGCCTGGCGCCCAGCCTGTCGCTCGGCGAGCGCGACCTGCACATGATGCGCGCGTTCGCGGACCTGCTCGCCTACCAGATCGACGGCGACCTGAATGCCGTCCAAGAGCATGAAGAGAAGGTGGCGCGCATCACCTCCGTGCTGGAACTCGGCCAGCCACACATGGTGTACCAGCCGATCTACCGCAGCAGCACGCGCAGGATCGTCGGCGTGGAGTGCCTGTCGCGCTTCCTGCTGGAACCGCAGCGCACGCCCGACGTGTGGTTCGCCGAAGCCCGCGCCATCGGCCTCGGCGTCAGGCTGGAACTCAATGCCATCCTGTCCGCGCTGGACGGCCTGCGCGAGGTCAGCGGCGATTTCTATGTCGCGCTGAATGTCTCGCCGCAGACCCTCGTCAGCGGCGGCATCGACGGCTACATCGACGACCTGGATCCACGGCGCGTGGTGCTGGAGATCACCGAGCACTCGCTGGTCGACGACTATGCGTTGCTCAACGAACGGCTGGCGCCGCTGCGCGAGGCCGGCGTGCGCATCGCCGTGGACGATGCCGGCGCCGGCTACGCCAGCATGCGGCACGTGCTCGCGATCCATCCGGACATCATCAAGCTGGACCTGAGCCTGACGCGCGGGATCGACCACGATTCTCCGCGTCGCGCACTGGCTGCCGCCCTGATCGAATTCGCCCGCCAGACGCAGTCGCACGTGGTGGCCGAAGGCGTGGAGACCGCCTCCGAACTGGACGCCCTGCGCGCGCTCGGCGTCGACGACGTGCAGGGCTACCACCTGGCGCGCCCGCTCGAGGCCGACGCACTGGCCCGCCGGCTCGCGGCCGAGCGCCGGCGCTACTGAGGCGTGCCCGCGACCTGCGATGATGCGCCCTGACCTTTCCGTTCCGCCGCCATGAAGACCTACCTCCTCGCCGATGGCCTGCCGGTGTCCCGCATCGCCTACGGCTGCATGCACCTCAGCCGTGCCTGGGACGCCACCCCGGTCACCGCCGACGAGCGCCGGCAGGCGCAGCGCCTGGTCGAAACCGCGCTGTCGCACGGCATCACGCTGTTCGACCACGCCGACATCTACGCCCGCGGCAAGTCCGAGCAGGTATTCGGCGACGTGCTGCGCGCGTCGCCCGGCCTGCGCGGTCGGATGGTGCTGCAATCCAAGTGCGGCATCCGCTTTGCCGAGGATCCCGCCGGCACGCCGGGCCGCTACGATTTCAGCCATGCCCACATCACCGCGTCGGTGGAAGGCAGCCTGTCACGCCTTGGCGTGGACCATCTCGACGTGCTGCTGCTGCACCGTCCGGACGCCCTGGTCGAGCCGGAGGAGGTCGCGCGCGCCTTCGACGACCTGCAGGCCGCCGGCAAGGTGCGGCATTTCGGCGTGAGCAACCATACGCCGTGGCAGATCGACCTGCTGCGGCGCCATGTGCGGCAACCCCTGGTCGCCAACCAGGTGGAACTCAGCCTGCTCCACCATCACCTGATTGACGACGGCGTGGTCGCCAACACCACCGGCCATGTCCATGCCTCCGCCGCCGGCACGCTGGACCACTGCCGCTTGCACGGCGTCCGCGTGCAGGCCTGGTCGCCCTTGGCGGGCGGCAGGCTGGCGACGACGTCGGCGTTTGCCGATCCCGTCATCCACGCGACATCGCTGCTGCTGCGGCGGATCGCGGAAGACAAAGGCGTGGCGCCCGAGGCGATCCAGATCGCCTGGCTGCTGCGGCACCCTGCCGGCATCCAGCCGATCATCGGCACGACGGATCCCGTCAGGCTCGGCGCGTGCGCGGCCGCGGACGACGTCGTGCTGACGCGGGAAGAGTGGTATGCGCTGTTCACCGCGGCACGCGGCGAGCGGGTTCCCTGACGCACAGTGCAACCCCACCATGCGGTATTGCGAGCCGCTTCATTCCGGGACGCCCATGTCACACACCGCCATCAATCTGAAGGACAAGCTGTCCCGCTTCTCCGAGCATTGGTCTCCGCGCGTCATCGCCGAAATGAACGACTACCAGTTCAAGCTCGCCAAGGTGAAGGGCGAATTCGTCTGGCATGCGCATGCGGACACCGACGAGGTTTTCATCGTGCTCGACGGCGCGCTGACGCTGGAGTTCCGCGACAAGGCGGTAGTGCTGACGACCGGGGAAATGTACGTAGTACCCAGGGGCGTCGAGCACCGGCCCGTGGCCATCGATGAATGCAGCATCATGCTGGTGGAACCCCGCGGCGTGGTGAATACGGGCGATGCGGGCGGTGCCTACACGGCGAAGAATGACGTCTGGGTGTAACCGATCGTGCGGAGCGCCTCTCCACGACGTGAAAACCCACGCGAGGAAATCTCGGGATGACCAATCTGTACAACGCGCGGCACTACCAGATGGCTGTCATCGCGTTTCTCGTGGCGCTGCCCGCCATGGGCGTGCTCGCCCTTGCAGGCCAGCGCAAGGAGTAGGCGGATGGGCACCTGGGGCATCGGTTCCTTCGAAAACGACGACGCGGCGGATTTCATGATCGACGTCCTGGACAGCGGCGACCTGGCGCTTGTCCACGAAGCACTGGACAACGTGCTGACCTCGACCGAGTACGTGGAAGCATCGGATGCTGTGCTGGCCATCGTGGCCGCCGAGATCGTCGCGGCTGCGGCAGGCCGGCCCACGCTGGCCGCGCAGCAGCAGGACGGCCTGACTGCCTGGCTCGCCCGCATCCGGCCCACGATCACCGCCGGAATCGCCACGCAAGCGCGGCAGGCGCTCACACGCTTGCTGGGCGACCACTCCGAGCTCCGGGACTTGTGGGAAGAGACCGACGACATCCATGCGTGGCGCGCCGTCGTGACCGAACTGCGCCACCAGCTCGACGCCTGATCCCTGGCATCGTCCGAAGCGCCATGCACCTGTCCCGACGAAAGCGCACGTGGCTGATCCGGCTCGCCCTCACCGCCCTGGCGATGGGAGCCTACCCGGCATTCGTGCTGACCTACACCTGGTCGCACGTTTCGCAGAGCCCGCTGCCTGGCGGGCGGCACGGACCGTTGGATGCCTATCGGCACACGCTGGCAAGCGCGGTGGTCTCGCATACGCTCCACCCGCGGGTCGTGTCGTGGGTCAACGCCGTGATGGAACACCAAGGGAAGCGCTCCAATGCGATGGATATCCACAACAACCTGATCGGAGCCCGGATCGGCGCACGTGCCGTCCGGTTCGCCGAGATCGAACCCAGGGTCGCGCGCAGTGTGGCTGAGGGACGTGTGGATGCCCCCTCGCCGACCCGGACCACCTGGTTGCCGGAAGAGGCGTGGCAGGAAGGCCTCGCCTGGTAAGCATCGCCTGACCCTCCGACGCTCAGGCCGTCATGCGGGCGACCACCCGGCGCACCCGGGGTGCCACCAGCGTGACGGCAAGGAAGGCCACGGGCCAGGTCGTGGCGCAACTGCGTGCCCAGGTGCCCAGGAAGTCGGGACGCAGGCCCTGGTTGACCAGCAGCACGAACGCGGACACCAGCGACACCATGATCGCGGACAGCAGGGCGCCGAACAGCAACGGAGCGAAACGGACGGGAATGCGCATGGAAGGACTCCTGGAGTAGTCAAGGATCAAGGGAAGAACAACGGACGCACGAGCACGGCCGAGACATACAGTCCCGCGCCGAACACGAGGTGGTTCAGCAGGCTGTGCAAGCGCGCCCTGCCTGGCCGGGCCGTACGGGATGCCGCCACGCCCGCGCCCATGCCCGGCTGCATCAGCAGGAAGGGCGCAGCGACGGTGCCGACACCCAGCAGCAATGCCGGTATCGGCGTCGGATCTTGCAACCACGCATAGCCCCGGCACATCGGCAGCAACGCAGCGAAGGCGATCCCGGTCAGGTAGTGCGCGCACCAGCCCAGCAGGCGCTCGCCGCGGATGGGTGCGCTGCGCGCGATGGCCTGATGATGGAACCGCCCATCCGCCATATGGCCGAGCCAGCGCCCGACGAGCGCGTAGTCGGTACGCGGCACGTCGAATACGCGCCCGCGCACCATGCCCCAGGCATCCATTGCCATCGTGGCACCGATGCCGATGAGCAGTGTGCAGACCAGAAGTTCCATGGCGATCTCCGTGAACGGTAGCCAGCGCAGGCTTGTCCTGCAGGGCCGGTGAGCGCACGATGCCACTTCAAGTCGACTTCAAGTCAAGGGGATCCGGATGGATATCGGCGAGGTCGCGAAGCGGTCCGGCGTCCCCGCGTCGGCATTGCGCTACTACGAACAGAAAGGGCTGATCGCCTCGAACGGACGGCAGGGCCTGCGCCGCACGTTCGACCCAGGCGTACTGGAACGCCTGGCGCTGATCGCGCTGGGGCAGACCGCAGGCTTCACGCTGCACGAGATCGCCGCCATGTTCGGTCCCGACGGACGACCCGACATCGACCGGCGCAGCCTGCTGGCGAAAGCGCGCGAGATCGATTCCATGATCCACCGCCTCGCTGCGCTGCGCCGTGGCCTGCGGCATGCCGCGGCCTGCCCTGCCCCCGACCACATGGCATGCCCCACGTTCCGGCGCCTCTTGAAGGAGGCCGCCGCCAACGGCCGGCCTGCACGCGCCCCACGCTGATGTCGCGGCGGTCGCCGTCATCGGCCGGTCACGCGTTCGACACACCGGCTACATCTTCCGCGTCCAGCATGCGCAAAACGTGGAGTCGCGCATGCGCTTTGCCATCGTCACCGAGACGTATCCGCCGGAAGTGAACGGCGTGGCCCTGACCGTGCAGGGCCTGGAGGCCGGCCTTCGCCAGCGCGGTCGCGCGGTCTCGCTGGTCCGCCCGCGCCAACCCGGCGACCTGCCGTATGTCGACGACACCCTGCTGGTGCGCGGCGCCAGCCTGCCGCGTTATCCGGGACTGAAGTTCGGCCTGCCCGCCACTGGCCGCCTGCTGTCGCAGTGGAAGGACGACCCGCCGGATGCGATCTACGTGGCTACGGAAGGTCCGCTGGGATGGTCGGCGTTGCGTGCCGCGCGGCGGCTCGGCATCCCGGTGGCGACCGGCTTCCACACCCGTTTCGACGAATACATGCGCGACTACGGCGTGCGCTTCCTGCAGCACACCGCCCTGCGATGGATGCGCCGCTTCCACAACGGCGCCGACGCGACGCTGGTGCCCACGCGCGAGTTGGCGGACTTCCTGCAGGCGGAGGGGTTCGACCGCGTGGTACGGCTGGCGCGCGCGGTCGATGCGCGTCACTTCAGCCCGTCCAGGCGCGACGACGCGCTGCGCGCCGCGTGGGGCCTGGGGCCGGACGACCTGGCGGTCATCTATGTCGGCCGCATCGCGGCAGAAAAGAACCTGGACCTGTCGATACGCGCGTTCCGCGCGATCCAGCAGCGGCAACCGACGGCGAAGTTCGTGTGGGTCGGCGACGGTCCGCTGCGCGAGCGACTGGCGCAGGAGCATCCCGACTTCGTGTTCTGCGGCGTGCAGCGCGGGGAAGCGCTGGCTCGGCACTTCGCCAGCGGTGACCTGTTCCTGTTCTCCAGCCACAGCGAAACCTTCGGCAACGTCACGCTGGAGGCGATGGCCAGCGGCGTGCCGACCGTGGCGTTCAACTACGGCGCTGCCCGCGAACACCTGATCGACGGCGTGCACGGCGCGGCGGTGGAGAACGACGAGGATTTCCTGGCCGCCGCACTGCGCCTGGGTGCGGATGCACCGATGCGTCGCGCGCAGGGCAGTTCCGCCAGCAGCGCGATGCGCGGCCTGCATCCGGACCAGGTGGCGGCGGATTTCGATGCATTGCTGACCGGTCTCGCCCTGACACGGAGGAACATCCATGCGTCCGCTGCTGCCGCGTAATGCCTTCCTGGGCCGGGACGCCGGCTGGTGCCTGCGCGCCAACCGGTGGGGTGAATGGGCCGGCGTACGCCGGTTCTTCGCTGTCGTGAGCCGCCTGGGCGACGGCGTGTTCTGGTATGTGCTGATGGCGGCGCTGATCGTCGCCGACGGCATGGACGGCCTGGCGGCCTCTGCCCACCTCGCGGGCACCGGCGTCATCGCACTGACGCTGTACAAGGCATTGAAGCGCTGGACGCGCCGGCCGCGCCCGTTCGCATACGACGTGCGCATCCGCGCGTGGATCGCGCCGCTGGACGAGTTCAGCTTCCCGTCCGGCCACACGCTGCATGCCGTCGCATTCACCCTTGTTGCACTCGCGCACTACCCGGGCCTGGCGCCGTTGCTGATCCCGTTCGCCGCCTGCGTGGCCGCGTCGCGCGTGGTGTTGGGACTGCATTATCCGAGCGACGTGCTGGCCGCCACGGCCATCGGAACACTGCTGGCAGGACTGTCGATCTGGATCGTGCCTGGCGTCAGCTTGCTGGGCTAGGGGGACTATCGCTGCGGGTTGAGTCGGCAGTCACGCCAGGCATCGCGAGCACGACCATCTGTTGCAGGAGCGCCCTCGGGCGCGATGCTGTTCGTTGGATGTGCGGAAAAGCATCGCGCCCGAGGGCGCTCCTACAACGACTGGAGTTTGGCGCGCACGAGTGCCGGCCGCAGCTGACCCGCCCAGTCACGATCATTCGCCACCTGCGCGTCCGCACGGCTGCGGTCCAGGGCGTCGAGATCCAGGTCCGCGATCGCCCAGGCCTGGGCGCCGGCGGTCTTCGCCACCACGCCATCGGCAGGCAGGCCGCGATCCATCGGGGCATAGATAGCCGCCTCGCCGGTGTTGATGTCCAGCGCGGGGCTCCAGGGCGCCTCCCCGGCCGTCACCGCCTGCGCGACGAACATACGGTTCTCCAGCGCGCGCGCCAGGCAACCGACCCGCACACGCGTGGCCCCGGCGTCGGTATCCGTGCAACTCGGAACCAGCAGCAGTCGTGCGCCCGCCTCGGCCTGCGCACGCACCGGCAGCGGGAACTCGCTGTCGTAGCAGACGGACACCCCGCACCGCACGCCATCAAGGTCGAATACCGTCAGCGCGTCGCCACCTTCGATGACGCCGAGCGCCTTCTCGAATCCGGTCAACTGCAGCTTGTCCTGCCAGGCATGCCCGCCACGCGGCGTGAAGACATCGCTGCGGTTGCGGTAGCGTCCCCCATCGCGCGCGAGCAGGAAGCTGCCGGCCACGATGCACAGATCCATCTCCCGGGCCAACCGTGCATACAGCGCGAGCCAGCGATCCCGGTACTGCTGTATCGCCGCGAGCGAAGCCAGCAGGTCGGCCTGCACTGCGGCATCGAAGGTCGCCGCCAGTTCCAGCGAAAGATATTCCGGCAGCACGGCCACGCGCGCACCCTGCGCCGCCGCTTCGCCGATCACGCGTGCCTGGCGTTCGGCGAAGGCATCGAAATCGGCGGGCGCCCCGATCGCGTACTTGGCGACGGCCACCTTCATCGTGATGGCTCCAGTCCGCGCAGCCAGAACGTCAGTGCGTGGTCGACCTCACCGCGGCCGATCTCGTTCCATGCCAGCCGCATCGTCATGCCCGGTTGTCGCGCATAGCCCCGCTTGTCCCAGAACGCTTCGTTCGTGCGGTGCGCCAACGGCCTGCGCGGATCGCCGGCGTCGCGGTCCACCGCGCAGAAGGCCGTCCAGCCGAAGCGCCCGAGGGCGCGCGCATGCGCCTCGCGGTGATCGAAGAACGCATGGCCGATGCCGTGGCCCCGCCAGGCAGGCAACAGCACCGACTCGCCGAAGTAGAAAACCTGCTCGGGATCCATGCCCGCGGCAAGGAACGGCTGCTGGAAGGCGTCGGTGTCGTCCGCCAGGGGCAGGCCCGTGGATGCGCCGACGACGTCCCCGCCCTGCATGGCCAGCACGAAGATGCTTTCGGCAGACGCGGCATAAGCGGCCAGGTAGTCGCGCTCGTAACCGGGATCGCCTTCGTAGAGGTAAGGCCAGTCACGGAACACCGCGACGCGCAGGCGCGCGACATCGTCGAGCCAGGGCGTGATTTCCGGGCCACGGAAGAGGCCGATGGTGGGCGCTGAATCCATCCCTGGACTCTAGCGCACGCCATCGGCCGCGGCGAGATCGTGACGCAGCAGGCACTAGGGAAGGACGGCACGCCACCCCGCCCGGTCGAGTCCGCGATCGTCCCAGACGTAGACGACGGATGCCGCGGCGGGCAGCAGGCAGAGGCCCGCGCGGCCGTCCATGCTGCAGGTCCGGAAGCGCGATGCCGGACCGGTCCCTTCCTGCTTCCACGCGGCGTACGTCAAGGGTCGCGCGCGACGCCCCAGGCCCTCCCTGGCCCGGCACGCGTCCTGCAGGTACTGCGCCGCGCGCGATGCCAGCGACCGCAACGTGGTCGACGACAACCGGAACACGAGGCTGCCCTGGCGACGATGCGACAGCGGCAGCAACAGTGCGGCCAGCCGTCGATCGTCCGCGCCGTCGAGCAGCACCGCGTCGGTACCGATCTTGACCGGCAGCACGCGGCACGCACGACGATGGAGGCTGTCGACATCGAGCATGGCCGCCTCAGCGCAGTTCCGCGCCCAGCGCGTACCAGTCCACCTTGCGGGTGACCCACATGATCGCCGCGAGGATGCCGAACAGCAGCAGAGAGCCCATCAGCAAGGCATTGTCTTCCGACACCAGCAGGCCGTAGAGCACCCCGTACAGCGAGGTCAGCATCGCGGCGAACCCGGCCGCCCGCGCTCCGCTCTGCAGCACGCCCGACAGGTAGACGAACTGCAACCCGATGCAGGCGGCCGCGGAAACAAGGTAGGCCTTCCAGAATGCGATGTGCTCGGACAGGCTGAGCAGCAGCAGGAAGAAGATCGCCAGTGCCAGGCCCACCAGCAGGTATTGCAGCGGATGGATGGGCAAGCGCTTGATCAGTTCGAACAGCGCGAACCCCACGAACGTCAGCACCACGAACAGGATGCCGTACTTGCTGGCGCGGTCGGCCTGCGTGTAGACGTCGATCGGGTCCACCAGGCTGACCTGTAGCGCGTCCACGCCGCCGTTCAACGGCGCAGCCAGCACGCGGCCGTCGACGATGCGGTCGGTCTGCGACGCGCCACCGTCCTCGCCCCGCAGCTGCTTCTGCGCGTTGCTGGCGAGCGAGGAAATCTTCCACGTGGCATTGAAACCGGAACCGCTGACGTCGCTGCTCGGCGAATAGCCTTCGAACTTAGGATGCGGCCAGCTGGACTTGATCCGGATGTCATTGCTGTCGCCCAGCGGGACGACGGACAACGATTCGGTACCCTTGAGGAGCAGCTTCATCTTCACCTGCTGGCCCGCCACCCGACCCGCCGCGATGGCAGGAAGTTCGGCATGGATGCCGTCCAGGCGCGCGCCCAGGTAGCCGGTACCGGACTTCAGCGGGAGCGTCGCGCCATCGATCTTCAGTTCGGGCGTGCCGGCGACACCGCGCACGTCGGCAATGCCGAACACGATGTACGGCGTGCCGTACTGGCGCTCAGCGCCGGTGGCCGACGGCCCCGGCAGTGCGGACTCGAAGGTGGCATCGAGGTCAGCATGCCATTCATACACGCGTACCTTGTACAGGCCCACGGCGCGTTCGGCGGGCGCCAGATGGCCCGCGACGTTCAAGGTCTTCGGCATCTGCAACAAGTGGCCGGCAGTCTTCTCGTCGCGGTAACGCTTCGAGCCCTTGTCGTCCTGCCACTCGACGCGACGGACCTCGGTCCACGGGACGACGCGGATCGGCCCGGTCACGCGCTGTTTGCCAGCCGTGCCTTCGATGACCCGCTCCACGGCCTGATGCCGGTAGGCCTCGCGCTCCTGGATGGTGCCGCGGATCATCATCAGCGGAATGAGCAGCAGCAGGACCAGCCCGCCGATGGTGAGGAAACGCAACAGCAACTTCAGTGACTTCATGTCGATGCCCCGGTTGGATACGCGGTGCATCGTCCGCCGGTGATGTGCAACCGGCAGGAGGCGTGTTTGAAGGCTGTGTGAAGTGCGGGGTTCCCTCTCACCGTTAACGGGGAGAGGGCGCCGAAGGCGGGTGAGGGGCGAGCGGAGACCGTCGACGATGGCGCTTGACGACATGGTCAGCAGGCGCGGCGTTATCGGCGAGAGACGCGAAGCCTGATGGGGAAACGCCCCTCATCCACCCTTCGGGCACCTTCTCCCCCGCACGCGGGGAGAAGGCATCCCTCAAGGCTGCAGCGCAGGCAGCGACAACACCGCCTCCGCGCCACCGTCGGGCCGGTTCTCCAGCGTGACTTCGCCCCCGTGCAGGCGCATCACTTCGCGCACGAAGGGCAGGCCCAGGCCGGAACTGCGTTGCCCGCCCTCCGGCCGTGGCAACGAATAGAAACGCTCGAACACGCGCTCCCGCGCGTAGTCCGGCACACCCGGGCCCTGGTCGCGCACGATGAAGCGCACCAGTCCGTCCACGGCATCGACGACCAGCTCCACCGTGCCGCCGGGCGGCGAGAAGGCGATCGCGTTGTCCAGCAGGTTGCCCAGCGCGCGCCGCAGGAGGAAGGCATCGCCTTCGACGGCCCACGCGCCGGCCTGGGGCACCCGCACGACGTCGACGCCTTGCGGGGTCAGCTTCGCACCGACTCCCTGCACCACATCATCGGCGAGGGTGGCGGTATCGATGCGTTCACGGCGCTGCAGCCACCCGTGCTGCTCCACTTCCGCCAATGCGAGCAGCTTGTCGATGGTCTCGGTGAGCCGCTGCTCCTGGGTCTGGATGTTGCGCGCGAAGCGTTGCCGATCGGCTTCCGGCAACGGTTCCTGCAGGAGTTCGGCCGCGCCGCGGATCGCCGCGAGCGGACTTTTCATTTCATGGGTCAGCGACTGCACATACTGCTCGACGTAGGCCTTGCCCTGCAGCTTGCGGCGCATGGTCTCCAGCGCGCGGCCGAGGTCGCCGATCTCGTCGGTGCGCGGGCGCGGCGGCGGCACGGGCTCGCCGGCGCTGACCGCCTGCGCGTAACGGTTCAGGCTGCCGATGCCGCGCATCAGCCACCACGTCATCACCACGCCGATCAGGGCGGAGATGCCGATCAGCCACGCGCCCCGCAACAGGATGCTGCGCTGGCTGGCGACGATGAAGGGCTCGATGCTGCGGTTCGGCTGCGACAGCGTCAGTACGCCGATCAGCGTCGAGCGCTCGGCCGGATCGAAGATCGGCGCGGCCACGTGCATGACGGTGTTCGTCTTGTCGCCCGGCACTTCCGCGCTGGAGCGGGCGCCGTATTCGCCACGCAGGGTGCGATAGACGTCGTTCCAGCGCGAGTTGTCGCGGCCCACGTCGCGCCCCTGCGAATCGAACACCACCGTGCCGCGGGCGTCGGTGACCGTGACGCGGTAGTCCACCGTCCGCTTCTGGAAGCGCCACACCCACGCTTTCGGGTCGCGCTTCTGCGCCAGTGCCACGTGGCGAGCGAACGCGCCATCGGCGATGCGCCCGGCCTTGAGATCGTCGGCGGCCACTTCCGCCAGCAGGTTCGCGGCATCGACCAGGGTGGATTCCATCGCCTGGCGCACGCCGGGCTTCACCTCGTTGACGAACACGCGCATCACGAAGAAGGCGGCGATGCCGACGATGAGGAAGAAGCCGAGGACCAGCTTCAGCCCGAGGCGCATCTCAGGCCTCGATGGCGTAGCCCAGCCCGCGGTGCGTGCGGATCGGGTCGGGGTCGGCGCCGGCCGCGCGCAGCTTGGCGCGCAGCGTCTTGACGTGGGTGTCGACGGTACGGTCGGTGCTGTCGGCATCGCTGTCCCAGCCGCGATCCATCAGCTGGGACCGGCTGAGGATGGCGCCGGGGCGTTGCAGCAACGCGTCCAGCAGGGCGTACTCATAGCGGGTCAGGTCGAGCGGTTGCTGGCGGTAGCGGATCCGGTGGCCTTCGCGGTCGATCGCGAAGTCACCGCGCGCGACCCAGTCGCCCGCAACTGTCGGCGCGGTACCGCCGCTGCGACGCAGGCGGGCACGCACGCGCGCCACCAGTTCGCGTGGCGAGAACGGCTTGGTGACATAGTCGTCGGCACCCAGCTCCAGGCCCAGCACGCGGTCGATCTCGTCGTTGCGCGCGGTCAGGAAGATCACCGGCACCTCGGTGAAGCCGCGCAGCGCGCGACAGACGTCGAAGCCGCTGGCGTCGGGCAGGCCCACGTCCAGCACCACCACGTCGATGCCGCCGGCGCGGACGCGCGGCACGACATCGCGGGCCAGCAGGCAGTGGTCGGCGTCGATGCCTTCGCTGCGCAGGGCATACAGCAGGGCGTCGGCGATGGCGGCTTCGTCTTCGGCAATCAGTACGCGGGGCATGGCGCAAGCATATATGCTGCGCGCCATGAATTACCGCCATGCGTTCCACGCCGGCAACCACGCCGACGTCCTCAAGCACATCGTGCTGCTGGCCCTGGTCGATGCGCTGAAGCGCAAGGACGCGCCGTTCTTCGTGCTGGACACGCATGCCGGACGCGGCCGCTACCTGCTGGGTAGCGCGGAAAGCCGCAAGACGTCCGAGGCCGACGACGGCGTCTTCAAGCTGATGGGCGCCGCCCGCCTGCCCGACCCCGCCGAGCGCTACCTGCGCGCCGTGGTCGCCAACAATCCCGTCGGCGCGCTGATCACCTATCCGGGTTCGCCCCTGCTGGTCGCGCAGGCGCTGCGTGCGCAGGACCGGCTGGCGGCGTGCGAGCTGCAGCCCGACGAGGCGAAGGCGTTGCGCGAGGTCTTCGATGGCGACGAGCGCGTGGCCGTCCATGCCCGCGACGGCTATGCGGCGATGAAGGCCCTGCTGCCGCCGCGTCTCGGCACGCAACGCTTCGCGCGCGGACTGGTACTGATCGATCCGCCGTACGAAGTGCAGGATGCGGAGTACCCGCAGATCATCGCCTCGCTGCGCGATGCCCTGGAGCGCTGGCCGGCCGCCACGTATGCGGTCTGGTATCCCGTCAAGCAGCGGCGCAGCCTGCTGCCGTTCTTCCGCAAGGCCGCCGCGCTGCCCTCGAAGGGCGCCTTCGTCGCGGAACTGCTGGTCCGCCCGGACGACTCCCCGCTGCGCCTCAATGGCAGCGGGATGCTGGTGGTGAACCCGCCGTGGCAACTCGACGCCGCACTGGCGCCGGTGCTGCCGGTACTGGCCGCCACCCTCGGCGAAGCCGGTGCGAGCCATCGGCTGGAGTGGGTGAAGGCCGCGACCTGATCCATCGGGGCGCTGTGCGAGAATCGCCGCTCCCTTTCCCAAGACGACACCTCATCCATGGCCGGATCCAGCCTGTTCGCCCTGATCGACGACATCGCCACCCTGCTGGACGACGTGTCGGTGATGACCAAGGTGGCCGCCAAGAAGACGGCGGGCGTGCTGGGCGACGACCTGGCGCTCAATGCGCAACAGGTCACCGGCGTGAAGGCCGACCGCGAATTGCCGGTGGTATGGGCCGTGGCGAAAGGCTCGGTGGTCAACAAGGCGATCCTGGTGCCGGCGGCGCTCGCGATCAGCGCCCTGGAAACCTGGCTGCACGGGCGAGGTTACGACATCCCGCTGGTGACGCCGCTGATGATGACCGGCGGTGCCTTCCTCTGCTTCGAGGGCGTGGAGAAGCTGGCCCACAAGTTCCTGCACAAGGAAGACGACACCCAGCGCCACGCCGAGCGCGTGGCCGCGATCCAGGACGCGAACGTCGACATGGTCGCGTTCGAGAAGGACAAGGTCCGCGGCGCCATCCGCACCGACTTCATCCTGTCCGCCGAAATCATCGTCATCTCGCTGGGCACGCTCGCGGGCCGCACCTTCATGGAGCAGGTGCTGACGCTGGTGGCGATCTCCGCCATCATGACCGTCGGCGTGTACGGCCTGGTCGGCGGCATCGTGAAACTGGACGATGCCGGCCTGGCGCTGACCGCCGATGCGCGCGCTACCGGCTGGGCGCGCTTCAAGCGTGCCTTCGGCCGCGGCATCCTCTACAGCGCGCCGTACCTGATGAAGTTCCTGTCTATCGCCGGCACCGCCGCCATGTTCCTGGTCGGCGGCGGCATCCTCGTCCACAGCGTCCCGGCGCTGCACCACGTCATCCCGCCGTATGCGGAAGGCAAGCTCGGCTGGCTGTGGGACAGCCTGTTCAATGCGGGCATCGGCGTGCTTACCGGCGCGGTGATCGTGGCCGTCGTCACGGGGATCTCGCGCCTGCGCGGCAAACGCCACGGCGCCTGAACCGGCGGGCCGGCGACCCTCGCCCCGGTTCCGGATTTCATGCGAGCATCACGCCATGACTGCGCCGAAACGCCTTCCGCCCTGGCATGAACACTTCCGCCTGCCCAGCGGGCGCGAGCTGCTGATCCGCCCGATCCGGCCGGAGGATGCCGGGCCCATCCAGGGCGCCTTCGGCCTGCTGGGGCCCGAAGAGATCCGCCACCGGTTCATGTATGCGCTGAAGGAGCTCACGCCGGAAATGGCGCAGCGCCTGACCCATCCGGACCCCAACACCGAGTTCGCCCTGGTCGCCGCCGAGGCGCTTCCGCCGGGCGAGGCCCTCGTGGGCGCGGTGGCGCGCGCCGCCATGGTGCCGCGGACACGCGAGGCCGAATTCGCCATCCTGGTCAGCCACTTCATCGCCGGCCAGGGCCTGGGCCGCCACCTGATGCGCAAGCTGGCCAAGTGGGCGCGCTCGAAGAAGCTCGACCGCCTGTATGGCGACGTGCTCGATACCAACCAGCCCATGCTGACGCTGGCGCTGTCGCTGGGTTTCAAGCGTGTCCGCGAAAACGACGGCTCCGGACTGGTCCGCGTGGTGCTCGACCTGAACGAAGATCCCTGACCGCGCCGACCGGCGGTCGGCCCGTGCGGGCCGTGGACAGCGTGTCATGCGTACAGGGTGACCCCGCCACCCGCCCTCGAGGCGACCGTGCCACGCTATCTGATCGAACGCGACATCCAGGGCGCCGGCCTGATGACGCCCGTCGAGCTGAAGTCCGTCTCCCAGGCCTCGTGCCGCGTGCTCCACGACCTCGGCCCGCAGGTCCAGTGGGAGCACAGCTACGTCACCGATGACCGCCTCTACTGCGTCTACCGCGCATCGAGCGAAGACCTTGTGCTCGAACATGCGCGGCGCGGCGGCTTTCCCGTCGACCGCATTTCCGTGGTTGCCCACGTGATCGATCCACTCACCGCGGAATGATCCGTTCCCGGGCGTGACAGGCCCCGGCAAGCCCGCTTGGTAAACTCCGCGTTCCTTCGCGCTGGCCATCCATGGTGTCCGGCGCTGCCGTTGTTTTTGCAGACCCCATGACCGACGCCCCGAAAACCTTCCCTCTCCCACCGCCGCTGCCCCGTGGCGGCCAGTCGCGCGCTTGGTGGCGTGCCCCGGCATCGCCGACCGCACTCGCCTGGTCGATCGCGTCCGCCGCGCACGCGCATGACGGGCCGCTGCTGGTCGTCGCTCGCGACAACCACGATGCGCACCAGCTCGAAGCGGACCTGCATACGCTGCTGGGGCACGACCCAGCGATACCGGTGGTGCCGTTCCCCGATTGGGAAACCCTGCCGTACGACCAGTTCAGCCCGCATCCGGACATCGTGTCGCAACGCCTGTCCGCCCTGCATCGCCTGCCCACGCTGGCGCGCGGCATCGTGATCGTGCCGGTGCAGACGCTGATGCAGCGGCTGTCGCCGTTGCGCCACATCGTCGGCGGCAGCTTCGACTACCGCGTCGGCCAGCGGCTCGACTTCGACGCCGAGAAGCGCCGGCTGGAAGCGGCCAGCTACCGCCACGTGCCGCAGGTGCTCGACCCGGGCGACTTCGCCGTGCGAGGCGGGTTGCTCGATGTCTACCCGATGGGTGCGGACGCGCCGCTGCGCATCGAGCTGCTCGACGACACCATCGATTCGATCCGCCACTTCGACCCGGAAAGCCAGCGCTCGCTCGACAAGACCGATGCCGTGCAGCTGCTCCCCGGCCGCGAAGTGCCGCTGGACGAACGCTCCGTCGAACGCGCGATGACGCTGCTGCGCGACCGCTTCGACGTCGACACGCGGCGCAGCGCGCTGTACCAGGACCTGAAGTCCGGCCTGGCGCCGGCCGGCGTGGAGTACTACCTGCCGCTGTTCTTCGACCAGACGTCGACCCTGTTCGACTACCTGCAGGAGAACGCGCTGCCGCTGCTCACCGACGGCTTCGGCGAGGCGGCCGAAGCGTTCTGGGCCCAGACGCGCAACCGCTACGAGCAGCGTCGCCACGACATCGAACGTCCGCTGCTGCCGCCGGACGAGCTGTATCTATCGCCCGACGGACTGCGCGAGCACCTCAACCGGCGCGCCCGCATCGAGGTCTGCGGCACGCAGCACAGCCGGCATGCCGATGCGCTGCCGCTGGGCGAACACCCGTTGCCACCGCTGCCTGTCGCCGCCAAGGACGCGCCCGCCGGCGACGCATTGAAGTCGTTCCTCGGCCACTACCCGGGACGCGTGCTGATCGCCGCCGATTCGCCCGGTCGCCGCGAGGCCTTGCTGGAAGTGCTGCAGGCGGCGGAACTGAAGCCGGAGGTGGTTGCCGACTTCAGCGCATTTCTTCCTTCTCCCGCCGGGAGAAGGTGGCGCGCAGCGCCGGATGAGGGTGCGGCGAAGACCTCGGCAGCCGAACCATCGCGTACGCCCCGCACCCTCACCCCAACCCCTCTCCCGGAGGGAGAGGGGCTTCCACGCTTCACCATCGCCGTTGCGCCGCTCGCCGACGGCTTCGCACTGGACGACCCACGCATCGCGGTGCTGACCGAACGGCAGCTGTTCCCGGAACGCGCCACGCAGGCGCACCGGCGCAAGCGCACCGGGCGTGAGCCGGAAGCGATCATCCGCGACCTCGGTGAACTGACCGAAGGCGCGCCGATCGTCCACGAGGATCATGGCGTCGGCCGTTATCGCGGCCTGATCGCGATGGACGTCGGCGGCATGCCGGGCGAGTTCCTGGAGATCGAATACGCGAAGGGCGATCGCCTGTACGTGCCGGTCGCACAGTTGCACCTGATCAGCCGTTACTCGGGTGCGTCGGTGGAAACGGCCCCGTTGCATTCGCTCGGTGGTGAAGCCTGGGCGAAGGCCAAGAAGAAAGCGGCGGAGAAAGTCCGCGATGTCGCCGCCGAACTGCTGGAGATCCAGGCGCGCCGCCAGGCCCGCGCCGGCCTGGCCCTGCACCTGGACCGCGCGATGTACGAACCGTTCGCCGCCGGTTTCCCGTTCGAAGAGACCCCCGACCAGCACCACGCGATCGAATCGGTGATCCGCGACCTGGCCAGCAGCCAGCCGATGGACCGGGTGGTCTGCGGCGACGTCGGCTTCGGCAAGACCGAAGTCGCGGTGCGTGCCGCGTTCGCCGCCGCCAGCGCGGGCAAGCAGGTAGCGGTGCTGGTGCCGACCACGCTGCTCGCCGAACAGCACTACCGCAACTTCCGCGACCGTTTCGCCGACTGGCCGCTGAAGGTGGAAGTGCTTTCGCGCTTCAAGACGGCCAAGGAGATCAAGGCGGAACTGGAAAAGCTGGCCGACGGCAGGCTGGATGTCATCGTCGGCACGCACCGGCTGCTCCAGCCCGACGTGAAATTCAAGGATCTCGGCCTGGTGATCGTCGACGAGGAGCAGCGCTTCGGCGTGCGCCAGAAGGAGGCGCTGAAGGCGCTGCGCGCCAACGTGCACCTGCTGACGCTGACCGCCACGCCGATCCCGCGCACGCTCAACATGGCCATGGCAGGCCTGCGCGACCTGTCCATCATCGCCACGCCGCCGGCCAACCGCATGGCCGTGCAGACGTTCGTCACCCCCTGGGACGCGGCGTTGCTGAAGGAGGCGTTCCAGCGCGAGCTGTCGCGCGGTGGCCAGGTGTACTTCCTGCACAACGACGTCGAGAGCATCGGCCGCATGCAGCGCGAGCTGCAGGAACTGGTGCCCGAATCGCGCATCGGCGTGGCGCACGGGCAGATGCCCGAGCGCGAGCTGGAACAGGTGATGCTGGATTTCCAGAAGCAACGTTTCAACGTGCTGCTGTGCACGACGATCATCGAGTCCGGCATCGACATCCCCAACGCCAACACCATCATCATGAACCGCGCCGACAAGTTCGGCCTGGCGCAGCTGCACCAGCTGCGTGGCCGCGTCGGCCGTTCGCATCACCGCAGCTACGCGTACCTGGTGGTGCCGGACAAGCGCAGCATCACCGCCGATGCGCAGCGCCGCCTGGAAGCGATCGCGTCGATGGACGAACTGGGCGCCGGCTTCACCCTCGCGACGCACGACCTGGAAATCCGCGGCGCCGGTGAACTGCTCGGCGAGGACCAGAGCGGCCAGATGGCGGAGGTCGGCTTCAGCCTCTACACCGAGCTGCTGGAACGCGCGGTGCGCTCCATCAAGGCCGGCCACCTGCCCGACGTCGACCTGGGCCAGGAGCGTCGCGGCGCGGAGGTCGAACTGAACGTGCCCGCGTTGATCCCGGACGACTACCTGCCGGACGTGCATACGCGCCTGACGCTGTACAAGCGCATCAGCAGCGCGCGCGACAAGGAGGAGTTGCGCGACCTGCAGGTGGAGATGATCGATCGCTTCGGCCTGCTGCCGGACCCGGCCAAGTACCTGTTCGCCACCGCCGAGCTGAAGCTGGCGGCGAACGCGATGGGTATCCGCAAGCTGGAACTGGGCGAGCACGGCGGGCGCATCGTGTTCGAGGCCAAGCCGAAGATCGACCCGATGGCGGTGATCCAGCTGATCCAGAAGCAGCCCAAGCTCTACGCCATGGACGGGCCGGACAAGCTGCGCATCAAGGTGCCGATGCCGGATGCCCCGGACCGGTTCAATGCGGCGAAGGGCCTGCTGACCACGCTCGCGACCTGACCATCGCGTGCGCCACGCGCACGATGCGCGGTTCGGCTCAGGGAGTTCCGTGGGCCGCCGTGCGCGTGGCGCACGACACGGGATCCGGCATCAGGCGGTCGTGCGCGCGGCGCACGCTACAGCTGGGATTCGACGGGCAGCCAGCCGATGGCGTGTGCGGTCCACCGTCGCCAGACGCTGGCCTCGGGCTCCCGGTCCCAGATGCGCGGCGGCTGCTGAGAGGCGTCCTCCCAGCGCAGTGCACCGTCGTGCACCTGCACGCGATAACTCATGTCGGGGGCGATCTTCGTCTCATAGCTGCGCACGAGCGCGGTGGCCGCGTTGCGGTCGCGGAACAGCACGCCCATCTCGGTGTTGAGGTTCACCGAGCGCGGATCGAGGTTGAACGAACCGATGAATCCTCCCTCCCCGTCCACCGCGAACGCCTTGGTGTGCAGGCTGGCGCCGCTGGAGCCGAACAGGCTGCTGTCCTGGTGGCCGTGCGGCATCAGTTCGAACAGCGTCACGCCCCCTTCCAGCAGCGGAATACGGTACGGCGCGTACCCGCCATGCACCGCCATCACGTCGTTCGCGGCCAGCGAGTTGGTCAGGACGCTGACGTCCACGCCCTCGGCGCGCTTGCCCACCAGCCAGCGCGTGCCTTCCTCGCCCGGCACGAAATAGGGCGAGATCACCCGCAGTTCGCGCCGGGCTTCGTTCATCGCCCGGCCCAGCCGGTGCACGAGCCACGACCCCTGCCCCTCGCCCTGTCCCTTGGACGCCGGATCCGAGTACACGCCCACCTGGTCGAGCCAGTGCAGCGTGTTGCCGCCCACCAGCGCCCGCATGCCGGGCGTGCTGCGCAGTCGCGCGACATAGTCCGTCGCCTGTGGCGACCGGTAACCGGCATCGCCGTTCTCGCGCAGGCGATCCAGCGCGCCGTCCTCGGCCCGGGTAAGGGCGGAGAGCGGGATGACCGACGCGCTGTTCCAGAAATCATCGAAGATGGCGGAGGTCTGCTTCACTGCCGGGCCCAGCAGGACGGCATCGAGGTCGAGGAAGTTGGTCTGCGCAGCCGCGTCGAAGTACTCGTCGCCCACGTTGCGTCCGCCCACCACCGCAACGCGGCCGTCGGCGATCCACGCCTTGTTGTGCATGCGGCGGTTCATCGCCATCGGCCGCAGCAGCATCTCGGTCGCACGGCCCAGCACGCCCGCACGGCTGCGCGAGGGATTGAACAGGCGCACTTCGATGTTCGCGTGCGCGTCCAATGCGGCCAGGTGAGAGTCCTTGCCGTGCGCCGTCATGTCGTCCAGCAACAGGCGCACGCGCACGCCGCGGTCGGCGGCGCGCAGCACCTCGTACCCCAGCAGGTTGCCGGTGAAGTCGTGGTTCCAGATGTAGTACTGCAGGTCCAGGCTGCGGCCGGCGGCACGTGCCGTGGCCGCGCGCACGGTGAAGGCATCCAGGTTGTCCGACAGTAGCGCCATGCCGCTCTGGAGGCCACGCGCGCGAAGCATCGGCGCGATCGCGCGGTCGAGCGCAGTGGCATCGGCCGCCGTCGGCAATGCGTGCGATGCCGGCCCGCGCGCGCCTTCGGCGAACCGCCCATAGCTGTACAGCGCCACCGCGGACGCCGCCAGCAGCAGGACGATGGCGATGGCCAGCCGACGCAGCCACTTGCGCATGGTCTCCCCCTCTTCACGGACACGGCCCTATCGTAGCGGCAGCGTCGTGATGGCGCCGCTTGCGCCGGCCGATCCGCCGCTGCACGCTCGCCACCTGCCTTCACCGAGGATCGCCATGCGCCTGCCGCAACGGTTACGCACTCCCCTCCTGGTCCTGCTGGCGTCGTTGGCCGCCGGCTGCGTGACCCGCGCTCCCCGCGACATGGCCGCACCGCTGACGTTCGTGGTGGTCCGACATGCCGAGAAGGCGACGGACGATCCCGAGGACCCGAGCCTCTCCGCCGCCGGCCGGATCCGTGCCGATGCACTGGCCAGTCGCCTGAGCGACGAGCCGCTGGTCGCCGTGTACGCCACCGAGTTCCGCCGCACCCGGCAGACGGCACAGCCCACCGCCACGGCGCACCGGCTGCCGGTCGCGGCGTATTACGCGCGCGGTCCGGCGACAGAGATCGCCGGGCAGTGGCGGCAGGCGCACCGTGCCGGCACGGTGCTCGTGGTCGGCCACAGCAACACGGTGCCGGACCTGGTCGCCGCGCTCTGCGCGTGTGCGACCGCACCGATGGACGATGGCGAATACGACCGCGTGTCCATCGTGCGCATCGGCGCCGACGGCATCGCGACCCTGGACGTGCAGCGTTACGGGACCGCGCCGCCACGATGAACCCCGTATTCGGCGACTGGGACGGCAGCGTCGCGGATGCGCGGCGTGTGCAGGCGCAACTGGCGGCGGATGTCGTGCTGCACGACGACGTGCCGGAGGTCCCGCGGTGGCTCGGCGGCTTCGATGTCGGATTCGAGGACGACGGCGCCACGACCCGCGCCGCCGCCGTGCTGCTGGACGCCGGCACGCTGCAGCCCACCGCCATGGAGGTGGTCCGCCTTCCCACGTCGATGCCCTACGTGCCGGGCCTGCTGAGTTTCCGCGAGCTGCCGGCGCTGGTCGCGGCTCTTGGCCGGCTGCCGCACGTGCCGGACCTCGCCTTCGTCGATGGCCAGGGCATCGCGCATCCGCGTCGCCTGGGCATCGCCGCGCATTTTGGCGTGGTCACCGGCCTGCCTGCCGTCGGCGTCGCCAAGAACGTCCTCTGCGGTCAACACGAAGCACCGGGCGCCCTTGCCGGCGAACGCACGCCACTGCTCCATCGCGGCGACCACATCGGCTGGGTCCTTCGCAGCAAGCCGCGCTGCAACCCGCTGATCGTCTCGCCGGGGCATCGCGTCTCGATGCAGGGCGCGCTGGACTGGGTGCTGCGTACGCTCCGCGGCTACCGCTTGCCGGAACCGACGCGGCTGGCGGACCGGCTGGCGTCGCGGCGCGGCTGATCCGGCGCGCAACGATCCGTTTCCGTGCTGTTGCAGGCATGGCCGAGGCGCCGTGCGATGCTTCGTCCCTCTCCCGGAGGACCTGCCCATGACCACGATCATCGCGCCCCGCGTGCACGACCTCGGCGACGGTTTCAACGTCCGGCGCGCCGTGCCCAGCCTCCAGGCCCGCAGCGTGGGCCCGTTCGTCTTCGTCGACCACATGGGGCCGGCGGTGTTCGAGCCCGGCCGCGGCATCGACGTGAGGCCTCACCCCCACATCGGCCTGGCCACGGTGACCTACCTCTGGTCCGGCGCGATCCACCACCGCGACACGCTGGGGTCCGAGCAGGTGATCACGCCCGGCGACGTCAACTGGATGACCGCCGGCCGCGGCATCGCCCACTCTGAACGTACGCCGGGAGACGTGCGTGCCGGACGCCATGACGTGCACGGCATGCAGACCTGGGTGGCGCTGCCGACGTCGGCGGAAGAAGTCGCACCCGAATTCCACCACCATACGGCGGCGACCCTGCCGTCGATCGAGCGAGGCGGTGCCCGGCTGCGCGTCATCGCCGGTCGCGCGTATGGCGAAGAGTCGCCGGTGAAGGTGTTCAGCGGTACCTTCAACGTCGCCGTGGACCTGCAGCCGGATGCCGAGCTGGACATCGACGGCGGGCATGTGGAGCGCGCGCTCTACGTACTCGAAGGCCAGGCGCAGGTGGACGGTGCGGACATCCCGGAGAAGCACCTGGTGGTGTTCGATCGCGGCAGCCGGGCCGTGCTGCGCGCCAGGACACCCGTGAAGGCCATGTTGCTGGGCGGCGAGCCGCTGGATGCACCGCGCCACCTGTGGTGGAACTTCGTGTCGAGTTCCAGGGAGCGCATCGAACAGGCCAAGCAGGACTGGCTGGAAGGCCGCTTCGGCCACGTCCCCGGCGAAACCGAATTCATCCCGCTGCCCGAAAGATGATCGCCGGCCTCGCCGCCAGAATGTGACACGAACTTCATTGAAGTTTTGAATGCCTGCGGCGTAACGCAAAGCAAACACGTTCGGCGAGGGGCTTCCGCTATCGTGCGCGCACCGTCATGTGACGGGGCGCACGATCACAGTGAGGGGAGCTGACATGAGTATGGCGAAGAGGCTCGCGGCAGAGTTCCTGGGCACGTTCTGGCTTGTGTTGGGCGGCTGCGGCAGCGCAGTGCTGGCGGCCAACTTCGGCGGCGATGGCAATCCCCTGGGCATCGGACTGCTGGGCGTGTCGCTCGCGTTCGGCCTGACGGTCCTCACCGGGGCCTACGCGTTCGGCCATATCTCGGGTGGCCATTTCAATCCGGCGGTCAGTATCGGCCTCTGGGCCGGCGGACGCTTCCCGGCGCGCGACCTGCTGCCCTACATCGTCGCCCAGGTGGTGGGCGGTCTCGCGGCGGGCTTCATCCTATGGCAGATCGCCTCGGGCAACCCCGCTTTCGCAGTGGATCCGAATGCGGCTGGCGCCTTCGCCAGCAACGGCTACGGCGCCATGTCGCCCGGGGGGTATTCGGTAGCGGCCGGCTTCCTGACGGAAGTCGTGCTGACTGCGTTCTTCCTGGTCGTCATCATGGGTTCCACCCACGGCCGCGCGCCGGTGGGTTTCGCGCCGATCGCCATCGGCCTGGCCCTGACCCTGATCCACCTGATCAGCATTCCGGTGACCAATACCTCGGTGAATCCGGCGCGGTCGACCGCCGTCGCGCTGTTCGCAGGGCCGGCTGCCGTGGGCCAGCTGTGGCTGTTCTGGCTGGCGCCGATCCTCGGCGGGCTGATCGGCGGAATGCTCTACGGTTGGTTGGGTCGCGACCGCGACTGATTCTTGCGCGCCGTGCCCGGTAGCTGCCGGGCACGGCGACGGCATGGCGGTGACCGGGGTCGCCGTTCCCGCGCCCTCGCGTTGTTTTGCGACGCAGCATGGGCTATGGTCGGGTCGACTGCCGGGGGAAAGCGGCAGCCGCCAACGTGGCATGCCAGGGGATGACGGAGGGCCGTGACGGCCCGCCACGGTGCGCGGACATTCGTACCGCCGTAGTCCGGGGTGTCGCACCCCAGGGGATTTGCATGAAGACCATGATCGCTGCCTTCCTTTTCCTGTTTTCCGCCGCTGCGTGGGCGCAGACAGCGCCGCCGTGCCCCACCCTGCCCGCGAACGCGGGCCTGGAATGGCAACAACGCGTGGATGCCACCTTCATCGCCTGCAAGGCGGTCGCCGCCGACGGGCGCGAGGTGCTGAACGTCATGCTCACCTCGCGCGATCCGCGGATCCGCCTGGAACGGCGACTGCGTGAGGAGGAAAGCGCGTTCTCCGGCGAGGAGATCTTCTGGTACCGACCCGATCTGGCCGGCCAGGAAACCTCGCCCGCGATGGCCTCGCGCCGCATCACCGTCGTCGAGCTGGACAACGACCGCTACGCGCAGGTCTGGATCAACGCCAACTCGCCCGAAGAGCTCGGCAGCCTGATTTCGCTGGCGCAGCAACTGGACGTGCGCGCCACCAGCGCGCAGCTGTCCGCCGGCAACTGATGGTCGCGGGGCGGGCCGTCGTCCCGCCCCCTGCAGGGTTCAGAAGCGGCCTTCCTGGAAATCCACGAACGCCTGCATCAGTTCCTGCCGCGTGTTCATGACGAACGGGCCGTGGCGCATCACCGGCTCGCGCAACGGACGCCCCGCCACCAGGATCAACCGCGCCGGCTGGTTGCCCGCACGCACCTGCAGCGTATCGCCACCGCCCAGCACCCCCATTTCATGGGTGTCCAGCGCACGCGCTTCTTCGCCCTCGCCCACCGTCACCGCGCCCTCGAACACGTAGGCGAACGCGTTGTGGCCGACGGGCAGCTTGTAGTCCCAGGCACGTCCCGGCTGCAGTGCGATGTCGAGGTACACCGGGTCGGTGGCCGGCTGGGAGATCGGACCCCGCGTGTCGCCGACACTGCCGGCGATCACCTTCACCTCGATGCCGTTGGCCGGATGCGCGACCGGAATCTTCTCCGGCGCGAACTCCTGGTACTTCGGCGCCGTCATCTTCTCGTGCGCCGGCAGGTTCACCCACAGCTGGAAGCCGCGCATGCGGCCGGATTCCTGCTCGGGCATCTCCGAATGCACCAGGCCGCGACCGGCCGTCATCCACTGCACGGCACCGGGCGTCAGCAGGCCTTCGTTGCCGTGGTTGTCGCGATGGCGCATGCGGCCGTCGAGCATGTAGGTGACGGTCTCGAAGCCGCGGTGCGGATGCTCCGGGAAGCCGGCAAGGTAGTCCTCGGCCTTGTCGGTGCCGAACTCGTCCAGCAACAGGAAGGGGTCGAGATCCGGCAGGTCGGGCCCGCCGATCACGCGCGTCAGCTTGACGCCAGCGCCATCGGACGTGGGGCGGCCGCGGATCGTGCGGATCACGCGGGCGGGCGTGGTATCGGTCAGGGTGCTCATGGCGCCTCCAATTCAACTGCCGACAAGATGGCACCGGCATGTCGGCTTAGGAACGGCGCCTGCCGTAACCATCCGTTCCACCCATGGACACCGTAGGGCGGAGCCTGCTCCGCTGCCCTTCCGTCTGGCCCATCATCAAAGAGCCGAGCATGCCCGGCTCTTTGATGCCATCCCAGGTCAGGCGATATAGACCGACTTGATGTTCATGAACTCGTGGATGCCGTGCTCGGCCAGTTCGCGACCGAAGCCGGACCGCTTCGTGCCGCCGAACGGCAGGCGCACGTCGCTGCGCACGATCGCGTTGACGAAGGCCGCACCGACCTGCAACTCGCGCGCGATGCGGTTGCCGCGCTCGACGTCCTTCGTCCACACGCTGCCGCCCAGTCCGAACGTGGTGTCGTTGGCCACGCGCACGGCCTCGGCATCGTCCTTCACCCGCAGGATGCTGGCGACGGGGCCGAACAGTTCCTCGTCATAGGCCGGCATGCCCGGCGCGACCGCATCCAGGATCGACGCCGGATAACCGGCATGCGACGCATCGGGTTCCGCGCCCAGCAGCACCTTGGCCCCTTTGGAAACGCTGGACTGCACCTGCTTGTGCAGCTCGTCGCGCAGGTCCTGGCGCGCCATGGGAGCGAGCGTGGTCGCCTCGTCCTGCGGATCGCCGAGCTGCAGCTTTGCCGCCGCTTCCACGAACCGCTTCACGAACGCATCGGCGATGGCGTCCTGCACGATGAACCGCTTCGCAGCGATGCAGGTCTGCCCGGCGTTGCCGAAGCGCGATGCCACGGCGCCGGCGACGGTCTTGTCGAGGTCGGCATCGTCGAGCACGATGAAGGCGTCGCTGCCGCCCAGCTCCATGACGCTCTTCTTGAGCTGGCTGCCGGCGTTGGCGGCGACGGAACGGCCGGCACGTTCGCTGCCGGTCAGGGTCACCGCCGCCACCCGTGCATCACGGATGACCTCGGCCGCCTGATCGTTGTCGATATGCAGCACGCCGAACACACCTTCCGGCAGACCCGCCGCAGCCACCACCTCCCCGATCACGTCGGCGCAACGCGGCACGTTGCTCGCATGCTTCAGCACGGCGACGTTGCCCGCCATGAAGGCCGGCGCCAGGAACCGGAACACCTGCCAGAGGGGGAAGTTCCACGGCATCACGGCCAGCACGCAGCCGATCGGCTCATAGCGCACGTAGCTGCGCTGGCCATCGGTGGCGACCGGCTGGTCCTGCAGGTAATCGGCGGCGTGGTCGGCGTAGTAGTCGCAGGCGCCTGCGCACTTGTCCACCTCGGCCAGGGCCTCCTTGCGCAACTTGCCCATCTCGGCGGTGATCGTGCGCTGGATATCCTCGCGACGCCGGCGCAACTCGGCGCCTATCGCCCGCAACACCTTGCCGCGTTCGGCCAACGACAGCGCGGACCACGCGGGAAATGCCTTCACGGACGCCGCCAGTACAGCGTCGACCTGCGCGGGTGTCATCAGTTCGTGGCGATACTCGACCTTGCCGGTCGCGGGATTGGTGGTTTCGATGGTCATGGAGATTCTCTTGCCCGGCCCGGATTTTCGGACGGCATGTGTTAGCGGATCGTCGTTGCCTTGCAGGAGCGCCCGGGGGGGGGCTCCTGCGGGTAGGCTTGGATGCCGGAGGTGCGTGACCGCCAGGGTGCTACCCGTTGTCCTGCAGCGCCAGTTGCATGTCGCGCTGGCGACGCTTCTCTTCCCGGGCCATGAACCACCAGCCCAGGAACGCAGCCACGCTGACCACCAGGATCATCAGCGTCGCGAGCGCATTGATCTTCGGACTCAGGCCCATGCGCACGGACGAGAACACCTTCATCGGCAGCGTGGTCGAACTGGGCCCGGCGACGAAACTGGCGATCACCACGTCGTCCAGCGACAACGTGAATGCCAGCAGCCAGCCCGACACCAGCGCCGGCGCGATGATCGGCAGCGTGATGAGGAAGAACACCTTGATGCGGTTCGCGCCCAGGTCCATGGCGGCTTCTTCCAGCGACTTGTCCAGCTCCGCCAGTCGCGAAGACACCACCACGGTGACGAAGGCCAGGGTGAAGGTCACGTGCGCGATCCAGATCGACAGGATGCCGCGCGGTTGCAGCCCCACCACCTGGCCGAGCGAGACGAACATCAGCAGGATCGACAGGCCGATGATCACTTCCGGCATCACCAGCGGCGCGGTGATCAACGCGCCGAACAGCGTCTTGCCCGGGAAGCGGCGCATGCGCGTCATCACCAGGGCCGCCATCGTGCCGAGCACCACGGCCGCCGTCGCCGTCCAGAACGCGACCTTGATGCTGATCCATGCCGCCTGCAGCATCTGCGTATCGCGGAACAGCTCGGCGTACCACTTCAACGAGAATCCGGACCACACCGTAGCCAGGCGCGACTCGTTGAACGAATACACCATCAGGATGATGACCGGCACGTAGAGGAAGGCGAAGCCGAGCCCCAGGATCGTCCAGTTGACCGCGCGGTGTCCGGTGCGGCTCATGTCAGCCTCCCTTCCATCTCGCGCTGCTGCACGCGGTTGAAGATCAGGATGGGGATCAGCAGCAGGATCAGCATGACGATGGCCACCGCCGACGCCGCCGGCCAGTCGCGGTTGTTGAAGAACTCGCCCCACAGCACGCGGCCGATCATCAGCGTGTCCGGGCCACCGAGCAGTTCGGGGATGACGAACTCGCCGACCGCCGGGATCATCACCAGCATGCAGCCGGCGATGATGCCGGCCTTCGACAGCGGCAGGGTGATGGTGAAGAACGCCTTCCACGGTTTGGCGCCGAGGTCGTAGGCGGCCTCGAGCAGGCGGTGGTCGTGCTTCACCAGGTTGGTGTACAGCGGCAGCACCATGAAGGGCAGGTAGCAATAGACGATGCCGATGTACGCCGCCATCGGCGTGTACAGGATCTGCAGCGGTTCGTCGATCAGGCCGATCTTCATCAGCAGGTTGTTGAGCAGGCCGTTGTTCTTGAGGATGCCGATCCACGCGTAGACGCGGATGAGGAACGACGTCCACGACGGCAGCACCACCAGCATCATCGCGATGTTGCGCGACGAGGGGGGCATGCGGGCGATGACGTAGGCGATCGGATACGCGACCAGCAGCGCGAGGAAGGTCGAGATTGCCGCGATCTTGATCGAGCTGAGGTAGGCGGCCACGTACTGGGAGTCGGTGAACAGCGCCGCATAGTTGCCCAGGTTGAGCTTGAGCGTGAGCGCCTCGTCGATGTACTCGAGGATGGGCGTATAGGGCGGCATCGCGATCGCCAGCTTGGCGAACGAGATCTTCAGCACGATCAGGAAGGGAATGGCGAAGAACAGCAGCAGCCAGACGTAGGGCACCGAGATCACGCCCCAGCGTGGCCCCGGCAGGCGCTTGCCCAGGGAGCGGAGAAGGTTCATGACGTCAGCACCACGCCATCGTTGTCGCCCCACCATACCCAGACTTCATCGTTCCAGGTGAGGCCTTCGCTGGCCCAGCGCTGCACGTTGGCGAAATTGGCCATGAACTTGTACCCGCTCGGCAGGCGCACGTGGTAGACCGAATGGCTGCCGAAGTACGCGATGTCCTCGATCACGCCCTTGGCCTTGTTGTGCGGCTGCTGCGGCTCCTGCTTGCCGATCCCAAGCTTTTCCGGCCGCACCGCGAACCCGACCTCCTGCCCTTCGAAGCCCGAGATGCCGTGACCGATGTAGATCGGATCGGGCAACTGCGGCGAGCGGATGGTGACGTAGTTCGCTTCGTCCTCCTCGACCGCGCCCTCGATCAGGTTGACCGAGCCGATGAACTCGGCGGCGAAGCGGCTGGTCGGCTGCTCGTAGATTTCATCCGGCGTGCCGACCTGGCGGATCCAGCCCTGGTCCATCAGCGCGATGCGGGTGGCCATCGTCATCGCTTCTTCCTGGTCGTGGGTGACCATCACGCAGGTCACGCCCGACTTCTCGATGATGCTCACCAGCTCCAGTTGCATCTGCGACCGCAGCTTCTTGTCCAGCGCGCCCATCGGCTCGTCCAGCAGCAGCAGCTTAGGTCCTTTCGCCAGCGACCGCGCCAGCGCCACGCGCTGCTGCTGGCCGCCGGAAAGCTGGTGCGGCTTGCGCTTGGCCAGCTTGCCCAGCTGCACCAGCGCCAGCATCTCATCGACGCGCTTCCTGATCGCCTCCCTGGACAGGCCGTCCTGCTTCAGGCCGAAGGCGATGTTCTGCTCCACCGTCATGTGCGGGAACAGCGCGTAGGACTGGAACATCATGTTGAGCGGCCGCTCGTAGGGCGGCAGGTCGTTGAGCAACTGGCCGTCCAGGAAGATCTTGCCGGAGGTCGGCTTCTCGAACCCGGCCAGGCAGCGGAGCAGCGTCGATTTGCCGCTGCCCGAGCCTCCCAGCAGCGCGAAGATCTCGCCCTTGCGGATGGTCAGGTTGGTGTCGTCGACCGCGACGAACCCGTCGAACTCCTTGCGGACGTCGACGATGCGCAGGTACTCCTGCGCGTTCGCCTTGCCGTTCTGTGCCGCGCCGTTGCCCTGTTCTGCCGCCATGGAGATCCCCTGGTCGCCGGGCAGCCTGGGCGCCGGCATGGATGTGGGTATGAGCGATCACGCAAGGCCGGGACGGCGTCTGTCCGTCCCGGCCAGGGCGTTTACTTGCCGGTCTTCAGTTCCGTCCAGATCCGCGTGTACTGGCGATCGACCTCGGGCGTGATGATGGCGAAGGTGAACAGCTTCGCTTCGACGTCCGGCGTCGGGTAGATCGTGGGATCGCCGGTGATCGACGTGTCCATCAGCGCCTTCGCCTTCGGGATGGCATTCGGATAGCTGATGAAGTTGGAGTTGTTGGCCATCACCTGCGGGTCGAGCAGGTTGTTGATGAAGGCGTAGGCCTCGTCGACGTGCTTGGCGTCCTTCGGGATGGCCAGCATGTCGAACCATTGCGGGGCGCCTTCCTTCGGGATCGCATACGCGATGTTGACGCCGTTCTTGGCTTCCACCGCGCGATCGCGCGCCTGGATGATGTCGCCCGACCAGCCGACGACCAGGCAGGTGTCGCCGTTGGCCATGGCATCGATGTACTGCGAGGAATGGAAGTTGGTGATGTACGGGCGGATGGTCTTCAGCAGTGCGGCGGCCTTGTCGATCACCGCAGGATCCTGGCTGTTCGGGTCCTCGCCCAGGTAGTTCAGGGCGATCGGGATGATTTCCGACGGTGTGTCGAGGAAGGTCACGCCGCAATCCTTCAGCTTGCTGATGTTCTCCGGCTTGAAGACGATGTCGAGGCTGTTGGCGACATCGGTGCTGCCGAACGCGGCCTTGACCTTGTCGACGTTGTAGCCGATGCCGGTGGTGCCCCACATGTAGGGGATGGCGTACTGGTTGCCGGGGTCCTGGTTCTCCAGCCGCTTCATGATGGCCGGGTCCAGGTTGGCGTAGTTGGGGATCTTGCTCTTGTCCAGCGGCAGGAATACGCCGGCCTGGATCTGCCGCCCGAGGAAGTTCATCGTCGGCACCACCACGTCGTAGCCGCTGCTGCCCGCCAGCAGCTTGGTTTCCAGTACTTCGTTGCTGTCGAACACGTCATAGGTCACCTTGATGCCGGTGGCCTTCTCGAAGTTGGGGATGGTGTCCTCGGCGATGTAGTCGGACCAGTTGTAGACGTTGACCTGCTTGGCGCCGCCGGTGTCGGCGCCGCCGTCGCTGCCGGATTTTCCGCCGCAAGCGGCAAGGGTACAGAGGGCCAGGGTGGTTGCCAGTACGCGCAGTTTCATCAATCTCTCTCCATTCGGCCCGCGAGGGCGGCTTGATGTGGTCCCGGACCGGCCTGGGCCGCCGCGGGCGTGCTGTCATTGCAATGGCGTGTTCCGTGCCGTCCCGCTCCCCTACCCCCTCCCTGTGGCGTCGCCGGCTTGCACGGGCGATGCCACGATGACAAAGGGCGCGTCCTCGCCGGCACGCGCCCGTGGTGTTTCAGCGTCCGGTCTTCAGCTCCGTCCAGATGCGCGTGTACTGGCGATCCACGTCCGGCGGCAGCACCGCGAAGGTGAACAGCTTCGCGTCGACGTCGGCGGGCGGGTAGATCGTCGGATCGTCCGCGATCGCCTTGTCGACCATCGGCTTCGACGACGGCACCGGATTGGGATACGTCACGAAGTTGGTGTTCGCCGCAGCGACCTTCGGGTCCAGCAGGTAGTTGATGAAGGCGTAGGCGCTGTCGACGTTCTTCGCATCCTTCGGGATGGCCAGCATGTCGAACCACTGCGGCGCGCCTTCCTTCGGGATGGAGTACGCCACGTTGACCCCGTTGCCCGACTCCGCCGCGCGATCACGCGCCTGGATGATGTCGCCGGACCAGCCCACCACCAGGCAGACATCGCCGTTGGCCAGGTCGTTGATGTACGAGGACGAGTGGAAGTTTCGGATGTACGGGCGGATCGACTTCAGCAGCGCCGCGGCCTTGTCGATCACCTTGGGATCGAAGCTGTGCGGATCCTCGCCCAGGTAGTTCAGCGCGATCGGGATCAGCTCCGACGGCGTATCCAGCACGGTGATCCCGCAGTCCTTCAGCTTGGCCGCGTTCTCCGGCTTGAACACCACGTCCCAGCTGCCGGTGACGGCGGTGTCGCCGAAGATGGCCTTGATCTTGTCGACGTTGTAGCCGATGCCACTGGTGCCCCACAGGTACGGCACCGCGAACTGGTTGCCCGGATCCTGCAGCGCGATCCGCTCGAGCATCTTGGGGTCGACGTTCTTCAGGTTCGGGATCCTGCTCTTGTCCAGCGGCAGGAACACGCCGGCCTGGATCTGGCGACCCAGGAAGCTCAGCGACGGCACCACCACGTCGTAGCCACTGCTGCCGGCCAGCAGCTTGGTCTCGACCATCTCGTCGCTGTCGAACACGTCGTAGGTGACCCTGACGCCCGACTGCTGCTCGAAGTTCGGGATCGTGTCCTCGGCGATGTAGTCGGACCAGTTGTAGACATTGAGCACCTTCGACGGCGCACCGTCGGCGGCCTTGTCATCCTTGCCGCCACAGGCGGCCAGCACGGCGGCAGCCAGCATGACGGTGAGGGCTTTGAGCTTCATCGGGGTCTCCATGGAACAGGAACGGGGGATGGGAACCATCATACGCCCGCGCTGCGAGGGCGTGACGCAGCGCACGGGCCGCTTCGATGGCCTCACATGCCCAGGTCCGTCGCGGTGTCGTCGAGCGCCTTCCACGTCTTGTCGAACAGTTCGTCCACCTGCGCACGGGTGATGATCAACGGCGGCGAGAGCAGCATGGCGTCCCAGGTCGCGCGCAGGATCAGCCCATGCTTCAACGCGTGGTCGCGGCAACGCGGACCGACGGTGCCCCGCTCGGGGAAGAAGGCGCGCTTCTTCTTGTCCGGCACCAGTTCCAGCGCGCCCACCATGCCGGCGATGCGCGCCTGTCCGACCAAGCGGTGCTCGCCCAGTTCCGCCCAGCGCTGGGCCAGGTAGGGCGCGGTGTCGGTCTTCGCGGTTTCGACGATCTTCTCGTCCTGCAGGATGCGGATGTTCTCGAGTGCCACTGCAGCACACACCGGGTGGCCCGAGTAGGTGGCGCCATGCGCCAGCTCGCCGCCCCGCTCCTTCAGCACGCTGGCCACGCGATCGTTGAACATCGCCGCACCGAGCGGGATGTAGCCGGACGTGATGCCCTTGGCCACCGGCATGATGTCGGGCTGGAAACCGAAATACTGCGAGCCGAACCACTCGCCCGTGCGCCCGAAACCACAGATCACCTCGTCGGCCACCAGCAGTACGTCGTACTGGCGGCAGATGCGTTCGATCTCCGGCCAATAGGTCTTCGGCGGGATGTAGACGCCGATCGCGCCCATGATGGGTTCGCCGATGAACGCGGCCACGCGCTCGGACCCCAGTTCCAGGATCTTCTGCTCCAGCCGGCGTGCGGCGACCAGGCCGTACTCGTCTTCGGACAGGTCGCCGCCGTCGGCGAACCAGAACGGCGGATCGATGTGGTGGATGTCGGGGATCGGCAGGCCACCCTGCTTGTGCATGCCCTTCATGCCACCGAGGCTGGCGCCGGCCATCGTGGTGCCGTGGTAACCATCATGGCGGCCGATGAAGATGTTCTTCGCCGGCTGGTCCTGCACCGCCCAGAAGTGGCGGACCATGCGCAGGATGGTGTCGTTCGCCTCGGAGCCGGAATTGACGAAGAAGGAATGATTGAGGTCGCCCGGCGCGAGTTCCGCCAGCTTCGCTGCCAGTTCGATCGTCGGCTCAGTCGTGCACTGGAAGAAGCTGTTGTAGTAGGCGAGCTGCGTCATCTGCTTCGATGCCACCTCGCCCAGTTCCTTGCGCCCGTAGCCGATGTTGACGCACCACAGCCCGGCGAAGGCATCGAGCAGCTTGTTGCCGTCGGCATCCCAGACGTAGCAGCCCTCGCCCTTGGTGAGGATGCGTGTGCCCCGCTTCGCCAGCGCGGCATTGTCGTTGAACGGATGCAGGTGGTGCTCGGCGTCGAGCTTCTGCAGGGTGCGGGTGTCGAGTTGGGTCATAAGGGCTCCGTGATATCGAGCCCCTCTCCCACCGGCGACCAAAGGAAGTCCCTGTGGGAGAGAGGGGTTGGGGTGAGGGTCCGGCGGAATCATCAGTGATGAATCATCCCGATTCCGCCGCACCCTCATCCGGCGCTTCGCACCACCTTCTCCCGGAGGGAAAAGGGAACAACAGTCAGACGTTCAACAACAGGAATTCCCGCTCCCACGAACTGATCACCCGGAAGAAGGTCTCGTATTCCTTGCGCTTGACCGATACGTACGCACGCACGAAGCGCGCGCCCATCAGCTCCTGCAGCGGCTTGCAGCCTTCGAGTTCGTCCAGCGCCTCGCCCAGCGACCGCGGCAGTTCGAACCCGATGTCCTGCGCGCTGCTGGCCAGCGGCTCGGTCGGCTTGAGTTGTTCACGGATGCCCAGCAGGCCGCAGGCCAGCGTCGCGGCCATCGCGAGATAGGGATTGGCATCGGAGCCGGCGAAACGACTCTCCACGCGCATGTTCTCCGGTGTGTCCATCGGCACCCGCAGGCCGCAGGTACGGTTGTCGTACCCCCACTGCACGTTGATCGGTGCCACCTGCCCAAGCGCCAGCCGCCGATACGAATTGACGTTGGGGCCGAAGAAAGCCATCGCCATGGGCACGTACTTCTGCAGCCCCGCCAGGTAGTGGCCGAACAGCTTGCTGCCCTTGCCCTCCGTCTTGCCGGTGAACACATTGCGGCCCGTCTTCACGTCCACCAGGCTCTGGTGGATGTGCATGGCGCTGCCGGGCTCGTTCTCCATCGGCTTGGCCAGGAAGGTGGCGTACACGCCATGGCGCATCGCCGCCTCGCGCATCGTGCGCTTGAACAGGAACACCTGGTCGGCGCGCGACAACGCATCGTCATGGGTGAAGTTCACCTCGAGCTGGGCGGCGCCGGATTCGTGGATCAGCGTGTCCACGTCCAGTTCCATGGCGTCGCAGTAGTCGTACATCAGGTCGAGGATCGGGTCGAACTCGTTGACCGCATCGATGGAATACGACTGCCGTGCGGTCTCCGGGCGACCCGAGCGCCCGGCGGGCGGCAGGAGCGGGAAATCGGGGTCGGTGTTCTTCTGCACCAGGAAGAATTCCAGTTCCGGCGCGA
Organism: Pseudoxanthomonas sp.; assembly: GCF_002863005.1. Classification (GTDB taxonomy): domain Bacteria; phylum Pseudomonadota; class Gammaproteobacteria; order Xanthomonadales; family Xanthomonadaceae; genus Pseudoxanthomonas_A. The sequence continues at coordinate 8,222 of NZ_PKDG01000018.1, read as the reverse complement.
CGACCGGGCGCAGGCCTTCTTTCTCGTACGCGGCCAGCACGCGGCGCAACACGTTGCGTGGCGCCAGGTCATGCGGCTTGCCGTCCTTGGTATGGCAGTCGTGGATGACCTGCGCGGTGGGGTCGGTCGCCCAGGGCACCATCCGCACGGTATCCGGGTCCGGCCGCAGGAACATGTCCGAATCCGACGGCGACGTCAGGTCGTAATAGTCGTCCGGATAGTCGCCGGTGACGGTGGTGGCGAAAATGCCTTCCGGCAGGCGCGTGCCGTAGTCGTGGCTGAACTTGTCGGCCGGAATGATCTTGCCGCGTGCGATGCCGGTGATGTCCGGCACCAGGCACTCGACCTCGGTGATGCTGCGTTCCTTCAGCCAGCGGCGCAATGAACTGTCGGCCGGCTCGGGCGCGGCAGGCTTCTTTCGGGGGTTCGGCTTCTTCTGGCTCATGGTGTCGGTGCGATCGGTAAGGGAGAGAGGAACGGCCGCCTTGCGCGCCGGCGCGCTACGCCGCCACGTCGTGGCGTGTGCTCCCTCTCCATGGCGGGGGATGCCGCCGCTTCATGCCACCGCCCCGCGCCGGGCCGCACGGGCACGGCAGGCATCGCCGAAAGCGCGGAAGATCGCGAGATAGAACGGGTTTTCCGTCACCTTCCATTCCGGATGCCACTGCACCGCCAGCATGAAGGCGGAGCCGTCATGCCGGAACGCTTCAATCAGGCCGTCGGGTGCCTGCGCCTCGACCACTAGGCCGTCGCCCAGCCGACGCACACCCTGGCCGTGCAACGAGTTCACGCTGGCCTGCGTCACCCCGGACAGCTTGGCCAGCAGGCCACCCGGCACCAGCGCGATGTCGTGCGCCGGCCCGTACTGCACGTCCAGGGGATCGTCCTTGTTTTCGCGATGGTCCATGAGGCCTGGCTGCTCGTGTACCTTCTGGTACAGCGTGCCGCCGAAAGCGACATTGGCCTCCTGGAAGCCGCGGCAGATCGCCAGCACGGGCACCCCCACTTCGATGGCGAGCGGGATCAGCGGCAGATTGGTCGCGTCGCGGCGGGGATCCAGCAGGTTGCCTTCATAGCTGGATTCGTCACTGTAATGGTGCGGCTCGATGTTGCTGACGGCGCCCGTCAGCAGCAGGCCATCGAGGCTGTCGAGCACCTGGCGCAGCGGCAGTACGGGATCCAGCGTCGGGATCAGCAGCGGCAGGCAGCCCGCCCCGTCGACCACCGCGCGCACGTATTTCTCGCCGACGGCAAGAAAGGGATGCGCACCGATTTGCTTGTGGTCGGTCGGCAGACCGACCCGCGGCAGCGGGGTCATGCAGGAAGCCCGGAATGGCTTGCAGGCACGTTAACCCGGCCGTTTTATTTTTACAACACGAAGGGCTCGGATGACATTTTTGGCGCCCATATGGTGCGCTGCGGCACCAAATTCGGGCGTTTCAGCGGCCCATTGGAAACTTCGCGTTGAGTATTCTTGACGCATCGAACGCTCTGCTAAGCTGCGCCGCAGCCTCCTGGATGACCCTCATGCGCCCCGATTCCGACGCGTCTTCCCTGCCCGCCGACGATGCCGCCACGCTCGCGTCCATCCCCGACTGCGAGCAGATCGACCTGCTGCTGCCCGACATGAACGGACTGCTGCGCGGCAAGCGCATCACCCGCGATGCGCTGGAGAAGGTCTACCGCGACGGCGTCTGCCTGCCGATGTCACTGATCGCTACCGACATCACCGGCAACACGGTCGAGGAAACCGGGCTGGGTTACGACATCGGCGACGAGGACCGCATCTGCCGCCCGGTACCGGGCTCGCTGCGGCCCGTGCCGTGGTCGCCGCGCCCCGCCGCCCAGCTGCTGCTGAGCATGGAGGACGCGAAGGGCGGCATGTTCGAGGCCAACCCGCGCGACGTGCTCAAGCGCGTGCTCGCACGCTACGCCGCGCGCGGCCTGAAGCCGGTGGTCGCGGTGGAACTGGAGTTCTACCTGTTCGACCAGCGCATGGACGATGCAGGACGCCCTCGCACGTCGATCAATCCGGCGACCGGGCAACGCAACACCAGCACGCAGGTCTACTACATGGAAGACCTGAACGACTACCGCGGCTTCACCGATGCGGTCGCCGCTGCGTGTCGTGCGCAGCGCATCCCGGCCGATACCGCCGTGGCCGAGTACGCGCCGGGCCAGTTCGAAATCAACCTCAAGCATCGCGACGATGCCCTGCTCGCTTGCGACGATGCGATCTACCTCAAGCGCGCGATCAAGGCGGCTGCGCAGCAGCAGGGCCTGATGGCGAGCTTCATGGCCAAGCCGTTCGCCGAGCAGGCGGGCAGCGGCATGCATATCCACGCCAGCGTGCTGGATGCCGATGGCCGCAACATCTTCGCCTCGCCGCAGACGGCCCCGGCCGCTGCGCTGAGGCACGCCATCGGCGGCCTGCAGCGGAGCGACCAGGACTGCCTGCTGCTGTTCGCGCCGCACGCCAACAGCTACCGGCGCTTCGTGCTCAACGCGTTCGTCCCGCTCAACGACGTGTGGGGTTACAACAACCGCACCGTCGCCATGCGCATCCCGCACAGCGACGAAGCCAACACCCGGATCGAGCACCGCATCGCCGGCGCCGACGCCAACATCTACCTCGTCACTGCCGCCGTGTTGGCCGGCATGCTGCACGGCATCGAACAGGGCTTCGATCCCGGCCCGCCGATCACCGGCAACGCCTACGACCAGACCGAGATCCGTACGCCGTTCTGGCGCGAGGCCATCGGCGCGTTCATGGGCAGCGAGTTCATCCGCGAGCAGTTCGGCACGTCCTTCCAGCACATCTACGGCCAGCAGAAGCTCAAGGAGATGCACAGCTTCTACACCGAAGTGACCGACCTGGAATACGCGTGGTACCTGCGATCGGTGTGAACCAGGCGCTGCCCGCATGACGTCCGCGCATACCTATCCCGACAGCTGGTACGCCGCCAGCACGTCGCCGCTGCCATCGCAGCCGGCACTGGAAGGCCGCATCGAGGCCGACGTCTGCATCCTCGGCGCCGGCTACACCGGCCTGTCGGCGGCGCTGGAACTTGCCGAAGCCGGCTACAAGGTGGTCGTGCTGGAAGCCGAGCGCATCGGCTGGGGCGCCTCGGGCCGCAATGGTGGCCAGGCCATTGCCGGCTTCAGCTGCGGCGAAGCGAAGCTCGAAGCGCTGGTCGGCTTCGACGATGCGAAGAAGATGTTCGACCTGTCGCTGGAGGGCCTGCGCTGGCTGCGCGGGCGGATCGACCGGCACGGCATCGACTGCGACTGGCGCGACGGGCACGCCACCGTACCGATCAAGGCGCGCCAGCAACGCGACGTGCAGGAGGCCGTGGAGGAGTTCAACACGCGCTACCACCACCCGGTGCAGTGGTGGGATCGCGAGCGCCTGCGCGGCGAGCTCGCCAGCGACCGCTATCTTGGCGCAATGTACGATCCGGTCAGCGGCCACCTCCATCCGCTCGCCTATGCATTGGGGCTCGGACGCGCGGCGCTGGATGCGGGCGTGCGCATCTTCGAAGCTTCCCGCGTGACGGAGCTCGTACGGGGCACGCGTCCGCTGCTGAAGACCGCGCAGGGCGAGGTCGCCTGCGATACCGTGATCCTCGCCGGCAACGCGCTGCTGCGCGGCATCGCGCCGGAACTCGAATCGCGCATGATGCCGGTGGGCACCTACATCGCCGCCACGCCGCCGCTGGGCGAGCAGCGCGCGCGCGCGCTGATCCGCAACGACATGGCGGTGGCGGACACCAACTGGGCGCTGGACTACTTCCGGCTGGGCCGCGACCACCGCCTGCTGTTCGGCGGTCGCGCCAGCTATTCGACGATGACGCCCCCGAACCTGCGCGGCGTGATGACGCGCCGCATGCACCGCGTATTCCCGCAGTTGCGCGACGTGGGCATCGAGTACCTGTGGGGCGGAATGATCGACATCTCGCTCAACCGTGCGCCGCACTGGGGCCGGCTGGCGCCGAACCTGTACTTCGCCCAGGGCTTCTCGGGACATGGCCTGATCGCCGCGTGCCTGGCGGGCACGACGCTCGCCCAGGCGATCCGCGGTCAATCCGAGCGGCTGGACCTGTTCGAGAAGATCGACCACCACCCGTTCCCGGGCGGCCGTGCGCTGCGCACGCCGCTCCTGGTCGCCGGAATGGCCTGGTACAAGCTGCGCGACGCACTCTGGTGAGCGGCGCCGGCAGCCGCGCATTCCGTGACGCTGCTCTCAAGTCCCGTCCGCCCGGGCCGATAGACATGAAAGGAAACCTTCCTCGGCCTTCCCGAGCATGTCCAGTCCGCAACGCGCCGTATCCGCCATCGCCAGCCAATCGCCCCTGCCCCAGCGGATCCTGGTGGTGGAGAACTCGCGCACGCATGCGCGCCTGATCGGCGAAGCGATCGAACAGAAGCTCAGCCTGCCGGTCGTCTACGCCGCCACGCTGGACGAGGCGCGCACGACGCTGGAGAAGCATCCGGACTGGTTCATGGTGGTCACCAGCCTGGTCCTGGCCGACGGCAGCCACGACGAGGTGGTGGAGTTCTTCCTGTCCCGGCAGTTGCCCACCGTGGTCGTCAGCGGCGTCTACGACGACACGCTGCGCGAGCAGGTACTGCGACGGCAGGTGGTGGACTACGTCCTCAAGAACACGCCAGGCAGCATCGACTATCTCGTGTGGCTGGTGCAGCGCCTGGAACGCAACCGCCGCATCGCCGCCCTGATCGTGGACGACTCCCGTTCCGCCCGCCAGCACGCGGCCGCGCTGTTGTCGATGTACGGCTTCCGCGTGGTGGAAGCGGCGGATGGCGAGGCCGGCCTGGCCATGCTCGACGCCAACCCCGACATCCGCCTGGCGATCGTCGACCAGGAAATGCCCGGCATGAAGGGCCACGAGTTCACCCGTCGCCTGCGTGCGCGCCACGCCCGCGACCACCTGGCGATCATCGGCATCTCGGGCACCAGCGATGGCAGCCTGGTCCCGCGCTTCCTGAAGAGCGGCGCCAATGACTTCCTGCACAAGCCGTTCTCGCGCGAGGAATTCTTCTGCCGCGTCTCGCAGAACATCGACCAGCTGGAACTGATCGGCACCCTGCAGGATCTCGCCACCCGCGACTTCCTCACCGGCCTGCCCAACCGCCGCCACTTCCTGTCCGAGTGCCATGCCCTGCTGCCGAACACCCTGGGCAGGCAACAGTCGGTGACGGCCGCCATCATCGACATCGACCACTTCAAGCACATCAACGACACCCACGGCCATGAAGCCGGCGATATCGCACTGAAGGCCGTCGCCCAGGCCATCGCGCGCCATGCGGGTACGCAGGACCTGATCGCGCGCTTCGGCGGCGAGGAGTTCTGCGCGCTGGTGCCGTACCTGGGCGAAAGCGAAGCCGTGGACTACTTCGAATCGCTGCGCGCCTCGATCGAGGCCCTCGACGTCGACATCGGCGAGCGCATACTGAAGATGACGGTCAGCGTCGGCGTGTTCCGCACGCGCTTTCCCGGCCAGACCCTCAATCACTTGCTCAGCGAAGCGGACCGGCGGCTGTACCTGGCGAAGGCCGGTGGGCGGAACCGGGTGGTGTCGAGCGGCTAACCGCTTTCTGTAGGAGCGACGTAAGTCGCGACCGCAGAAGCGAGGTGCCGGCGATGCATGAGGACAGCGCGGAAAGCCGGACATGGTCTGGAGGTGATTCGCCCGATCATGCGGCCCTGAGTGTGTCACGTCGGCGGTCGCGACTCACGTCGCTCCTACAGGGACCCACAGATCCCTGCGACCGAATGCCACAGCATTGATCCCGATCAATGCCGCGACATCCGCCCGCACCTAGATTTCCCCGCATTCCGGCATCCGCCGGCAGGGGATCCGAACATGACACTGCTGATCTGGCAGGACGACATGGACACCGGCATCGACATCATCGATGGCCAGCACCGGCGCATCGTGGAGATGATCAACCATCTGCACGTGACCCAGAAGTCGAGGGAGCGTTTCGCCGTCGGCGAAGTGATCGATGAGCTTGTCGACTACACGCTGTCGCACTTCGCGTTCGAGGAAGAGCTGATGGAGGAAGCCGGCTATCCGTTCAGCGCCGCGCACAAGCGCGTGCACGAAGTATTCACCAAGCGCGTGTCCGAGTACCGGCTCCGCTTCGAGGCCGGCGAAGACATCGTGGACGAGCTGCGCAGCATGCTGTCGCGCTGGCTGTTCAACCACATCCGCAACGACGACAAAGCCTATGCGGATACCGTCAAGCGACACTTGAACCAGTTCGTCCGCGAACACCAGCAGGGCGGCTGGCTCACCCGCACCGTGAAGCGCCTGTTCGGGTAGCGTACTGTGTGCGCTTGGGGAGAGATTCTGCGGACGTGCGCGTGGCGCACGCTACGTGACGAATCATGGCGGCGGGATCGTAGTGCGCCATGCGCACGACCATGTGATGCCCCATTGCGAGCGTGGATGCCCTACCGCCGGCGCGGCATCGCCAACAAGGCCAGCAACGTCAGCACGGCCATGCCCGCCAGGTACCAGCCCACCGACGGAAGCCCGTAGCGTTCACCCAGCCGCGTGGCGATGTACGGCGCCGGCGATGCGCCCAGGATGCCGGCCAGGTTGAACGCCAGCGACGCACCCGTGTAGCGCACGGCGGTGGGGAACATCTCCGCCAGGATCGTCCCGCAGGGGCCATAGGTGAGCCCCATCGCGCCCAGACCCAGCGCAAGGAAAGCCAGCACGCCCAGGTCGCTACCCGACTCCAGCAACGGCGCGAACACGAAGCCGAACCCGATGATCAGCAGCGTGGCGACGATCATCGCGTTGCGCCGCCCGAACCGGTCCGCATAGAGCGCCGACAGCGGGATGGTCAGGGCGAAGAACAGCACGCCGACCATCTGCAGCATCAGGAAATGCTCGCGCGTGTAGCCGAGCTTCGACGTACCCCAGCTCAGCGCGAACACGGTCATCAGGTAGAACAGCACGAACGTGGCCACCAGCGCGAGCGTGCCGGTCACCAGGGCGAACGGGTGCTCGCGCACGGTGGTCAGCATCGGCACCTTGACGCGCTCGTCGCGGTCCAGGGCCTTCTGGAAATCCGGCGTCTCGGCGATGCTCAGCCGCACCCACAGGCCGACGAACACCAGCACTGCACTGGCCACGAACGGAATGCGCCAGCCCCAGGCCAGGAACTGCGCATCGCTCATCACTGCGGTCAGCAGCAGGAAGATGCCGGTGGAGAACAGGAAGCCGAGGGGCGCCCCGAGCTGCGGGAACATCCCGTACCAAGCGCGCTTGCCGGGTGGCGCGTTCTCGGTCGCCAGCAACACCGCACCGCCCCACTCGCCGCCCAGCCCGATCCCCTGCCCCAGCCGGCACAGCGCCAGCAGCAGGGGCGCCACGATACCGACCTGCGCGTAGGTGGGCAGCAGGCCGATCAGCACGGTGGAGATACCCATCGTCAGCAGCGCCGCCACCAGCGTCGCCTTGCGTCCGATGCGGTCGCCGTAGTGGCCGAACAGCGCCGACCCCACCGGCCGCGCGATGAACGCCAGCGCGAAAGTGGCGAACGACTGCAGTGTCGCGGTGGTCGGATCCCCCTGCGGGAAGAACAGGTGCGGAAACACCAGCACCGCGGCCGTCGCGTAGATGTAGAAATCGAAGAACTCGATGGTGGTGCCGATCAGGCTGGCGAACAGCACCCGACCGGGCGAGTTGGCGGGCGCGGGAGCGACGGCGGTGGCGGTCATGGACGGGCCGGTGGATGGGACGTGGGCGATTCTGGCAGAAGAACTTCTTGTCGTGAGTCCCCTCTCCCCACGTGCGGGGAGAGGGTGCCGAAGGCGGGTGAGGGGCGAACGGAATCCACGCAAAACAGGCACCGCGACGACGCCGAGTTCGCGCACGCCCCTCATCCGCCCTCCGGGCACCTTCTCCCCGCTTGCGGGGAGAAGGGAGCATGGGATCAGCTCCCCAGATTGATCCAGGTCGCCTTGATCTCGGTGTACTTGTCGAAGGCGTGCAGCGACTTGTCGCGGCCGTTGCCGGACTGCTTGTAGCCGCCGAACGGCGCGGTCATGTCGCCACCGTCCCAGTAGTTCACCCAGACGCTGCCCGCACGCAGCTTGCGCGCCACGCGGTGGGCGCGGCTGATGTCCCGCGTCCACACGCCGGCCGCCAGTCCGTACTCGCTGTCGTTGGCCATCCGCAGCGCTT
>NZ_PKDG01000015.1 GCF_002863005.1 Pseudoxanthomonas sp. | reverse complement strand
CGTGGCGGAGGTGAACACCCACGCCGCGCGCGATTGCTCGCGGTGCTGGCGCAAGGGCCCGGACACGTCCAGCGGGGTGCGCTGGCAGCGGAAGGCGCGTGGCGTCAGTTCGTACCAGAGTACGTCGCCGGCGCCCTCGTCCGGGCTGGGATCATCGTCGAATGCCCCCGTGCGCGACGGCGCCTGGTACCAGCGCGAGAGCCGCGTGCCGAACTCCTTCGCCCGTGCGGCGCAGGCCTCCAGCCCCAGCGATGCTTCGGCCAGCGGCGCGAGCGCCGCCGACAGTTCCTCGAGCGCAGTGGACAGCACCTCGAAGCCGGCCGCCACCTCCGGCTTGGCCAGCAGGCGTTCGCGTGTCCCGCGTGCCGGCAGGCCTTCCATCGCCGCGCGCAGTTCGCGCAGCGCCTGCTCCAGCGCGCGCACCGGCGGTTGCAGGGCGGACAGCGCGCCGGCGGCATCCTTGGATTCGGCCAGGCAGTCGCGCGCCAGCTCCTGCAACGGGCGCATGCCGAAACCTTCCCCGAAGAAGTTGGCCGCCAGTTCCGGCAGCTGGTGCGCTTCGTCGATGACGAACGCCTGCGCACCCGGCAGGATCTCGCCGAACCCCTCCTGCTTCAGCGCCAGGTCGGCGAGCAGCAGGTGGTGGTTGACGACCACGATGTCCGCGGTTTGCGCGCGCTGGCGTGCCTGCACCACGAAGCAGTCGTCCCAGAACGGACACTCGCTGCCCAGGCAGTTGTCGATGGTGGAGGTGACCAGCGGCAGCAGCGGCGAGTCGTCGGGCAGCGCCGCCAGCTCCGCCATGTCGCCGAGCTTGGTGCGCCCACCCCAGGCGACGATGCGCTGGAACTGGTCCACGTGCTCGCGGCTGGTGAACGTGGTCCGCAGCGCCTGCGGATCACCCTTGGCCTGGTTGAGCCGGTAGCGGCACAGGTAGTTGCTGCGCCCCTTGAGCAGCGCCGACTTCAGCCCGGCCACGCCGAGCGCATCGCGCACGCGCGGCAGGTCGCGGTGGTACAGCTGGTCCTGCAGCGCACGTGTGCCGGTGGACACGATGGTCTTCAGTCCGGACAACAGCGCAGGCACCAGGTACGCGAACGTCTTGCCGGTGCCCGTACCCGCCTCCGCCAGCAGCACGTCGCGCGCGTCGAAGGCGTCGGCGATCGCCGCCGTCAGTCGCTGCTGGGCGTCACGGGGCGCAAAGGCGTCGAGTCGTTCCGCCAGGGCGCCGCCCTCACTGAGGGCGTCGCGGCTGGCCTGGGCTAGCTGGGACATCGGGAAAGCGAAAGCGGCGTATGGAGGCAAGGGTACCGCGTCGCGACTGACGCGGCGCCCTTCACATGCGCTCGATCACCGGCACGGTGCAGGCATCACGCCGGCTTTCGGCCTCGGTGATCGAGGCCTGCAGGGTGGCCGCGCGTGCCGCGTGCTGCGCGGCATCCTCGGGCGTGTGGCGCACCGGCAGCGCGGGCTGCACAGCCTGTTCATGCTGCCGCACCTGGCGCACGGTTTCCCAGTGCTGCCGGCACAGTGGACCGACCTGCGAACCCAGCTGGAAGGCACGCTGCGCCAACGTGTCGGCACGGGCGTAGTCGCCCTGCAACAGCGCCACTTCGGCACGCTCCTGCAGGACGGCGGGATCTTCGGGCACGAGCAACAGGGCCTGGTTCAATGCGTCGGCCGCGGCGGCGGCGTTGCGCGCGGCAAGCGCTTGCTGCGCGCGCTCACGCAGGTCTTCGACCTGCGGATCACGCAGCGGCTGCACCGCCAGTTCGCGGTCGTCATCGCCCGCTGCGGCACGGATGGCGGCGACGCGCTGCTCGGGGGTCAGGGGATCGCGCGCGGCGGGCGCTTCCGGCGGGGGCGCCGAGGCGCAGCCGGCGAGGAACACCAGGAACAAGGGAAATGCGGACTTCGTCATCACGGTTGCGGCGGCGGCGTCTCTTGGGGGGGCGGTGATTCGTCTTTCTTGCGGTCCAGGCCGAACCAGCTGCGCCACCCGCCGCCTTCCGACTCTTCGCCTTCCATCACCGGCTCTTCCACCACGCAGGCGGCATACGCGGGCGCGAAGCCGGAGACGAACGGGAGCTGGCGCGCTTCCGGGCAGCTCGCGTCGGTGCTGTTGGAGCCGACCACCCACTGCCAGTCCAAGCCCTTGCCCGACACCTTGAGCGGTGCGCTCGGCAGGCGCGAGAACAGGCCCGACCACACGCGCATCGCACCGGTGCCGCCGTAGAGGCCGGTCTGTTCGTTCTGGTCGTTGCCCATCCACACCACGGCCAGGTGATCGCCCGTATAGCCGGCATACCAGCTGTCGCGGCCGTCGTTGCTGGTGCCGGTCTTGCCGGCGGACTGCAGCCGGCCCAGACCGTCGCCGATCAGCTGGCGACCGGTACCGCTGGACACCACCTGCTGCAACGCCACCGTGATCAGGTTGGCGGCGATGGAGTCGCCGTCCTGCGCCGGTGCCGGCGTCTTGTCGTAGCGCTTGAGCAGCTTGCCATCGGGATCGAGGACGCCGCGCACCGCATGCAGCGGCTGGATTTCGCCACCGGAGGCAAGGAACTGGTACAGCTGCGCCATCGCGTACGGGCTCTGGTCCGTCGCGCCCAGGATCAGGGCCGGATTCGGTTCCGCCTGGATGCCGGCCAGCACGCGGATGAGCTGCGCCAGGCGGTCCGGTTCGACCTTCATGCCCACCCGCACGGTGGCCTGGTTGTACGACCGCGCCAGGGCATCGACCAGGCGAACCGTGCCATGGCTGCGACGGTCGGAATTGGCCGGCGTCCAGCGGCGGCCCTTGCCCAGCTGCACGGTCACCGGCGAATCGTCGACCCACGACGCCAGCGAGTACTGGTCGGGCTGGGCCAACGCGAGCAGGTAGACGAAGGGCTTGAGCAGCGAACCCACCGGACGCTGCGCCTCCACCGCGCGGTTGAATCCGATCTCCGACACATTGCGGCTGCCGACCACGGCCAGCACGTCGCCGTCGTGCACGTCGGTCACCACCATCCCGGCCTGCAGCGGCGGTCGGCGCTTGTTCTCGAGCGCCTTGATCGTGCGCATCACCGACGCTTCCGCGTACGCCTGCGCCGACGGCGACATGCCGGTGAGTACGCTCAAGCCCGCGCCCTGCAGTGCGCTTTCGGGGTAGTCACGCGCCAGCTGGCGGCGCACCAGGTCCACATAGGCGGGGAAGCGATTGGCGGCAGCCATGCCCGGCGTCTTGGTGACGCCCAGCGGTGCGGCGCGCGCGCGCTTGTATTCGGCATCGTCGATGAGGCCCGTCTCGTGCAGCTTGGAGAGCACGTAGTCGCGACGTTGCGTGGCGCGCTCGGGATTGCGGCGCGGGTTGTACCAGGACGGCCCCTTCACCAGTCCGATCAGCAGCGCCACCTGTTCGGTGGTCAGGCTGTCGAGGTCGCGACCGAACCAGAATTCGGCGCCGGCCGCGACCCCGTGGATGGCCTGGCTGCCGCGTTGTCCCAGGTCCACCTGGTTGAAATACGCCTCTAGGATCGTGCGCTTGTCATAGCGCGCTTCCAGGATCAACGCGTACAGGATCTCGTTGAACTTGCGCGTCGCAGTCTGTTCCTTGCCGATGCCGAGCAGGCCGCTGCGCGCGAGCTGCTGGGTCAGCGTGCTGGCGCCCTGCTTCGTATCGCCGCCCGACCGCACCAGCAGCCATGCCGCGCGCACCATGCCGGACAGGTCGACGCCGTGGTGATCCTTGAAATCGCGGTCCTCGACCGCCTGCAGCCCGGTCACCAGCAGTTCGGGCACTTCCTCCAGCCGCACGAGGCGGCGTTCTTCCTGTTTCTGTCCGTACAGCGTGGCGATGCGCGCCGGATCCAGCCGCGCCGCCTTGAGGTTCTGCTTGCGCGCGAGGTCGCGCACCACTGCGATGCGCCCATTGGACAGGCTGACCTGTACGCGGCGCGGCGCCACCCGACCGTCCACGTCGATGTAGCCGCGGCTGGAAATGGTGAAGCGACCGCCATCGCGCGCGTAAGTGCCCGGGCTCTCGCCGGTGCCGTCGTCGCGATACGACGCCGCATCGAGTTCCGTCTTCAGCGTCTGCGCATCCATCGCCAGGCCCGGCGCGACCTGCAGCGGACGCGCGTACACGCGGGTCGGGATCTGCCAGCGCAGTTCGCCGAAGCGCTCGCTGACCTGGTGGTTGAGGTACAGCGTGTAGGGGATCAGGAAACCCAGGCCCAGGCCAACCAGGGCGAGGCCCCATGTCAGCAGGCGTTGCCGCCAGCCGGGCCCATCGCCGTCGTCGATGTCGTCTTCGTCCAGCGCTTCGTCGTCGTAGTCGTTGCGGGCCACAGGGGATGCGACAATGGGAATTCGGGCGAGTCTAGCGCAGCCACCGAGGGTGCGCCCGGCCCGCGTCCCCCCTGCTCAGCTGGAGTTGCAACGGAATGTCGATGTCGTGGGCCGACGTGCGCTTCATGCTGGAACGCGCGCGTGGCCTGGTCCGGCGCGGTCTTGCCAGCCTGCGCACGCGTGGCCTGGGACCCACCTGGGCGCGCGTGCGACGGCAGTTCGCGCGCCACGTCCCGCCGATCTCCACCCCGCTCTACCTCCCCGCCGACGGACCCTTCGCGCCGTTCGCCGTGCCGGCCGGCCAAGCGCCGCGCGCCAGCATCATCATCCCCGTCTACAACCAGGCGGCCTGCACGCTGGCCTGCCTGCGCGCGCTGGCGGACCATCCGCCGGCCGCATCCTGCGAGATCCTCGTGGTGGACGACGGTTCCACCGACGATACGGGCGAATGGATGCCGCAGGTCGCCGGCCTGCGCTACCACCGCCGCACCGCCAATGGCGGCTTCATCGCGGCGTGCAACGATGGCGCCGCGCTGGCCACGGGCGATTGCCTGGTGTTCCTCAACAACGACACCGTGCCGCAGCCGGGATGGCTGGATGCGCTGCTCGCCACATTCGACACGCAGGCGGGCATCGGCCTGGTGGGCGCGCAGCTGGTGTATCCGGACGGACGCCTGCAGGAAGCCGGCGGCGTCGTGTTCGACGATGGATCGGCCTGGAACTATGGCCGCTTCGACTCTCCCGACGATCCGCGCTATGCGAGCCTGCGCGACGCGGACTACTGCTCCGGTGCCGCCATCGCGATTCCCGCGCGACTGTTCCACGCGCTCGGCGGATTCGACACGCGCTATTCGCCGGCCTATTACGAGGACACCGACCTCGCCTTCGCCGTGCGCGCGTACGGCCTGCGCGTCGTCTGCCAGCCCGCGTCGCGGGTCGTCCATCTGGAGGGCGTCACCTCCGGCACGGACACCGGCAGTGGAACGAAGGCCTACCAGGTACGCAACCGCGGCGTGTTCGCGGCGAAGTGGAAGGACGCGCTGGTGCAGCAGCCACGTGCCGGCAGCCTGCCGACCGCCGGCTCGGTCGTGCGTCCGCGCCGTCAGGTCCTGATCATCGATGCGGAAACTCCACGCCCGCACCACGATTCCGCTTCGCTGCGCCTCGTCAATCTGATGCGCATGCTGGCCGACGAGGGCGTCCACGTGGTGTTCCTGCCTGCCGACCTGCGCCAGGTCGAGGGCGATACGGCACGCTTGCGGCGACACGGCGTGGAAGCGTGGCACGCGCCGTTCGCGACACGGCCCTCGGCGTGGTTGCGCGAACATGGCCCGCGCTTCGACGTGGTGATGCTGTCCCGCCACTACGTGGCCGCCGAGTTCCTACCGCTGGTGCGGCGTTTCGCCCCGCAGGCGCGCGTGGTGTTCGACACCGTCGACCTGCACTTCCTGCGCGAGATGCGCGGCGCCGAGCTGTCCGACGATGCCGGCCTGCGACGCGCCGCCGAGCGCACGCGCGATCGCGAACTGGCGCTGATGCGGCAGGCGGATGCCACGCTGGTGGTCAGTCCTGCCGAGCGCGAGTTGCTGTCCACCCTGCTGCCCGCCACCGAGGTCGAGGTCCTGCCGAACCTGCACGAACTGGCGGACACCGGGCTGCCGTTCGGGCAGCGCAAGGACCTGGTCTTCGTCGGCGGCTTCCGCCATCCGCCCAATGTCGATGCGGTGTTGTGGTTCGGGCGCGAGATCTTCCCGCGCATCCAGGCGCGGCGACCCGACATCCGCTTCCATTGCATCGGGATGGCTCCGCCGGCGGACGTGCTGGCGCTGCAGGCGCAACCGGGCATCCTCGTGCACGGGCATGTCGCCGACATCGGCGGCTACATGGACGGCGCGCGCATCGCCCTGGCGCCGCTGCGCTTCGGTGCCGGCGTGAAGGGCAAGGTCAACCTGAGCATGGCGCACGGCCAGCCGGTGGTGGCGACCTCGTGCGCGATCGAAGGCATGCACCTGACCCACGGGCACGACGTGCTGGTGGCGGATGACGCGGACGCGTTCGCCGAGGCCGTGCTGCGGCTGTACGACGATGCCGAACTCTGGGGGACGCTCTCCGAACATGGCCGCGACAACATCGCGCGCCACTTCTCGCTGGACGCCGCGCGCGACACGGTACGGCGCATCTTCCAGCGCTAGGGCGTGGCCGCCTGCGCCGTCCGCACGCGCGCGTCGAAATCGTCCAGCCCGGCGAGCGCACCGTCCAGGCGCCGCGCCTCCTGCAACGCCTGGGCGGCGAACGCCACGTCCCCCATCCCCAGTCGCTCCGTTCCCACGGCAATCCATTTTTCCGCCAGGCGACGGCGCGCATCCGCCAGGGCGGCATCCCGCGGCTGCAGGGTCTGCCACGCCTGCAGGCAGGCCTGTGCGCGCCGGACGCGGTTGGCGCGCAGTTCGTCTTCATAGCAGGTACGGACGGCGGGGAGCAGGCGCAGCGCCGCCTGTTTCACGGCAGCGTTGTCCGGCGCGAGCGCCTGTGCCGCACGCAACGTGTCGTACGCACTGTCGCCGGGTGGGGTGAGCCACTGCCCCTGCGCTTCGGCTTGTGCCATGCGCTCCAGCAGCGCCTGGACACGCCGGTCGCGCTCGCGTGGCGCAAGCGACGGCACAGCGCCCTGACGCTGCTGGGCTTCGCGGGCACGGGCGACAGACTGCTCCGCCTGTACCACCCGCGACGACTGCGGCGCCAGTGTGCGTGCAAGCGCGAGTTCGCGTTCCGCCTGCATGAAATCGAAGTCGCCCGCTTCGCGTTCAGCCTGCCGAGCATGCGCAATGCCCGTCTGTTCGAGCCCCTGCCGCGCCGCCGCGTCATCCGGCACGGCCGCCGCCACGGCTTCATAGGCCGATCGCGCCGCCGACAAGCGCCCGCGCGCCAGATCCCGTGCACCCGCACGGCGTCGTGCATCCACCGCCGCCGCCAGCGCGGCTTCCGCCTGTGGAAGATCGACGTGTCCAGGATCGAAGGTGCGCGCCGCCGCGATCCTGCTGGCCGCCTCGCCCAATTCACCCCGCTGCAGCCGCTGTCCAGCTTCCTGCAACAGGTCGGACAGCGCGTCCTCCCGACCCTCCAGGGCTTCGAGGCGCGTGGGCTGCAGCGCGAGCACGCGCTGGTACAGCGGCAACGCCGCGTCATCGCCTTCCGAAAGGCGCTTGTCCGCGTGCGCACGCGCCGCGGCCGCAAGCAGTCCATCGACGCCGGCATGCGCCGCTTCCCGGGCGCGCAGCCTGGCGGCGAACGCGTCCGCGTCCGGCCGCGGCACGTGGAGGTCGCGTGCGAGCGCCAGGTGCACGCGCGCTTCGTCGAACCGGTGGCGCTGCAGGGCCGAATCCGCCGCGCGAAGTGCCGCTTCCGCGACGCGACGCAGGCCCTCGGCCGCTTCGGTGCGGTCGTTGTCCATCGCCTGGGCTGCCTCGTACAGCTGTCGCGCGCCCGTCCCGTCGGCGGCATCCAAGCGGCCGGCCTGCAGCGCCTGGTCCGCCTGGTCCAGCAGGGACTGGACGCCGGTCTCGGGCCACAGCAGGTCGGCCAGCGGCTGGCGCAGCGCCACCAGCGCCACCGCCAGGGCGAGCACGATGCCCGCCACCCAGCGCCAGTACCGCCGGTCGCGCCACGCCGGCACCGGGATACGCCGCGAAGCCGGCACGGATGCGTCGACGCGCGCCCAGTCGATGTGCGGTTCGATGCGTCGGCTTCGCCCGGCGTCGTGGTGGTCTTCGCGGGTCACGCCCGCAGCATACCCACTCAGCCTGAACGTCGTGCGTCTTCCACCCCGGGCAGCGCGTCCAGCTTCCCGAGCAGCGTCGACAGCTGGCCGAAGTCGGCGACCTTCAGGCGCAGGCGAAGGTGGACGCGGCCATTCGCGCGGTTGCCCTGGCTGTTGATGTCCAGCACGTTGGCTTCTTCCTGCGCGATCAGCGTGGTGATGTCCTTGAGCAGCCACTTGCGGTCCAGCGCGGTGACCTGCACGTCCACTTCGTAACCGCCGCCTGCCTGGCCCCACTCCACCGGCAATACGCGCTGCGGGCTCGTGGCCGCCAGCCGGGCGAACGCCGCGCAGTCGGTGCGGTGCACGGTGACGCCACGCACGCGGGTCAGGTAACCCGCGATCGGCTCGCCCGGCACCGGCTGGCAGCAGCGGGCGAGCTGAACCAACAGATTGCCGACGCCCTGCACGGTGAATTTCGACTTGCCGGGCCTGGCGACCCTGCGTGGGGGCCGCAACACCGGCAGCGAGGAACCCTCCGGCTCTGCGAGCGCACGCTGTTCTTCATGCAACGCGCGACCCACCTGGTGCGGGCCCACATCGCCCAGTGCCACCTGGATGTAGAGCTCGTCCACGTTGTCGGCATGGAACTTCTTCGCCGCTCCGGTCAGGTCGGCATGGTGCAGGCCCAGGCGCTTCAGCTCCTTGTCCAGCAACTCGCGCCCGGCCTGCAGGTTGCGGGCGCGATCGAGCTTGTGGAACCACGCACGCACCTTGTCGCGCGAACGCCCGCTGGCGAGGAATCCATTGGCCTGCAGCAACCAGTCGCGGCGCGGTCCGGGCTCCTTCGATGTCAGGATCTCGACGCGGTCGCCGCTGCGCAGCACATGGTTGAGCGGCACGATGCGGCCGTTGACCTTGGCGCCGCGCGTGCGGTGGCCCACCATCGTGTGCACGTGGTACGCAAAATCCAGCACGGTGCCCCCCTGCGGCAGGTCGACCACTTCGCCTTTCGGCGTCAGCGCGTACACCCGGTCCTCGACCAGTTCGGCATCCAGCTCCCCCGCCAGTGCACCATCGCCGCCCGCGCCTTCGGCCGCTCCGTCCAGCAGCCGTCGCATCCAGGCGATCTTGCGGTCGAAGGCATCGCCGCCGGCCTTGCCTTCTTTGTACTTCCAGTGCGCGGCCACGCCCAGCTCGGCCTGCGCATGCATCTCGTGCGTGCGGATCTGCACTTCCAGCGTGCGTCCCTCGGGGCCGACCACGGCGGTATGCAACGACCGGTAGTCGTTGGCCTTCGGGCGCGCGATGTAGTCGTCGAACTCACTGGGGATCGGCACCCACAACGCATGCACGATGCCCAGCGCGGCGTAGCACGCGGCGACATCTTCCACGGCGATGCGGACCGCGCGCAGGTCGTAGAGCTCGTCGAAGCCGACCTGCTTGCGCTGCATCTTCCGCCAGATGCTGTAGATGTGCTTCGGCCGGCCACTGATGTCGGCGTGGATCCCATGGTCGGCGAGCGCCGCGCGCAACGCGTCAATGACCGCACCGATGTAGCGCTCGCGGCCGACGCGCTTCTCGTCCAGTTGCGTGGCGATCTGCTTGTAGACCTGCGGCTGGAGGTACCGGAACGCCAAGTCCTCCAGCTCCCACTTCAGTTGCCAGATGCCCAGGCGATTGGCCAGCGGTGCGTGGATGTCGCGGGTCAGTCGCGCCAGTGCCTGGCGATCGGATTCGGGCAGGGCGCCCGCGGCCCGCATGCGGGCGAGCTGGCGGGCGAGTAGGATGGTGACCACGCGCAGGTCGCGCACGATGGCCAGCAGCAGGCGGCGCAAGCCTTCGGTACTGGCGCCCCGGGTCTGCTCCGCATGCAGTGCCCAGACCTGCGCCGCGGCCACCTGCCCTTCCAGCAGGTCGGCCAGGCCGGGCACCTGCGCACCCGCCGCACGGCCGACGGCCGCCTGCAGCCCCGGCGCCCCGTGCAGCAGCGCCGCCAGGATGACGTCGCCGTCGGCGCCGAGCATGGCCAGCGTATCCAGCGTGTCGTCCAGCACCCCAAGGGCATCGGGCATGCCGTCCTGCGCACCGGCCGCCGTCGCCGCATCGGCGAGCGCGCGGCGCAACGGGGCAGGCAGCGCTTGCAGGGCCGGCCGTCGCAGCAGCGTCGCGATGTCGTGGGCGGGGGGAACCATGGACGTACGGAGAGGCGACCGAGCGTCGCCGGAATGACTACACTAACGGCCAGTCGACCGCAGGAACAACCATGAAGATGAGCCGCTTGTTTCTATCCCTGGTACTGGCGAGCGCGCCGCTGCTCGCCTTCGCGCAGGACGCCGCATCCGACGCGCGCTTCGGCAACCTGCGCGAATCGATGAGCGCAGAGGAATTCAAGGCCGCCGGCCTCGACAAGCTGAGCGATGCCGAACTGGCCACGCTCAGCGCGTGGCTCACCCGCAAGGTGGGCAGCGAAACCGCACGCGCCGTCGAGCAGGTGCGTCAGGAGACCCAGGTCGCCGTCACCCAGGCCAAGGCGGATACCCGCAAGCAGGTGGAACAGGAGAACCGCGGCTTCTTCGACTTCGGCTCCGACGAGCCGATCAAGAGCACGCTGGAGGGGGAATTCAAGGGCTTCGCCGAAGGCAAGCGCTATACGCTGGCCAATGGCCAGGTGTGGGAGCAGATCGAGTCCGCCAGCCTGCAGGGCGTACGCAAGACGAATCCGGCCGTCACGATCAAGCCCGGCCTGTTCAACAACTGGTTCCTTCGCATCGACGGTTACAACACGGCCGCCAAGGTGCGCCGCGTCAAGTAAACGGATTCATCCGCGCAGCACCTGCAGGCGCTGCGCGAGCTTCTTCGGCGAGACGCCGCTCTTCGCGCCCAGCTCCTGAGCGAACACCGACACCCGCAGCTCCTCCAGATCCCAGCGCAACGCCTGCCAGGCGGGCGACGCCGCAACACCTTCCTGCGTTGCCTGCGCCAGGGCATCGGCGAACGGCTTGAGCTCCAGCATCCGGGCCTGGTCCTTCGCGGGATCGCGCTTGGCCCGCTCCGCACGCAAGGCCATCGCCTTCAGGTAGCGCGGCAGTTGCGCCAGTGCGTCGGCCGGCGTCTCGCGCAGGAACCCGGGGTGTACCAGCGCCGCGAGTTGCATGCGCAGGTCATCGAGATTGCCCCGCGCCCATCCCATCAACGGCGCGTCGAGCTGGGGCTTCAGTTCCGCTACCGCCGACAGGATGGCCTCGGCCAGCTCCAGCCGCGCCATGGCCTCGCCGAACAGGCGCTTGCCGGCATCGTCGCGCCGTTGTTCGAACGCGGCGCGGTCACGGATCGTCGCCAACCCTTCCGCCAGCAGCGCATTCATCGCCGCATCGACGATGTCGCCGCGCAGGCGTTCCTGCGACTCGATGGCCGCATACAGCAGGCCCGTCTTGGGCGACACGGGCAATTGCTTGCGTGCCTGCTTCACCTTGTCGGCCAGGGCGATGTCCAGCAAGCGACGGACGCCCCGCGGGTGCGACGCATCCGCCTCGGCGCGATCGGCGAACACCTGCAACGCGACGCTATCGCCGTCGTCGCGCAGCGCCGGATAGGCGGGCACGCCCGCTTCGCCAGGAACGTCCTGCGGAATCGGTTGCGCGGGGAAATCGCGCAGCCCGCTCGCGGCCATCGCGCGACCCGCACGCGCGGCGAACGCCTGCCCCGCCTTCGCGCCGAAGCGCGCACGCAGCGCGTCGAGATCGCGCGATTCGGCCAGCACCTTGCCCTCGACACCCCCACGGGGATCCTCGCGCAGACGCAGGTTCATGCGCAGGTGCGGCTCGAGCGCGGCCTCGTCGAAGTCGAGCGCACTCACGGCCACGCCCGTCGCACGCGACAGGAAGCGCGCCAGTTCGCCGCGGATGTCATCGGCGGTCGGCTTTGCGAACGCCTCGAAGAACGCGCGACCGAAATCCGGTGCCGGCACGTAGTTGCGCCGCATGGCCTTGGGCAGGCTACGGATCAACCCGGCCGCCTTGTCGGCCACGAAGCCCGGGGCGAGCCAGGAAAGCCGCGCGGGATCCAGCGCGTTGAGCAGGTGCAGCGGCACCTCCAGCGTCACGCCGTCGTCGGCGGCACCGGGCTCGAACCGGTACTGCAGCGGCAGGCGGGCATCGCCAAGCGCGAAGTATTTCGGATAGCGATCTTCCTCGCTGCCTTCGCCCGGCAACAGGTCGGCCAGCGACCAGTGCAGCGTGCGCCGCTTGTCGGCCGGCAGCGCTTTCCACCACGCATCGAGGCCGGCGGCGGAATGGAGCTCCGATGGCACGCGATCCAGGTACCAGCGCGCCTGCCAGTCCTCGTCGGCGACCAGTCCCGCACGCCGGAGTTTCGCTTCTTCCTCGCGCGCCTGTTCCAGCGTCTTCAGGTTGTCGGCAACGAAGGAGGCGCGCGTGTTGATCTCGCCGGTCACCAGGCCCTGGCGCACGAAGAGGTCGTGCGCTTCGCCCGGTGCGATGCGGCCGTAGTGCACCGGCTTTTTCGGTGCCAGCACCAGCCCGAACAGGCTGATCTGCTCCGACGCCAGCACCTGCCCCTGCGCGCGCGACCAGTGCGGATCGAAATGCTTGCGCAGCAGCAGGTGCGGCAGTTCGGCGATCACCCAGTCCGGTTCGATCGCGGCCAACGTCATGCCCCAGACCTTCTGCGTGTCCAGCAGGTTGGCCGCCAGCAGCCACGGCGGCGGCCGTTTCGACAGCGGCGAGCCCGGGAATGGCAGGAAGCGGCGCTGGCGTGGCGCCTGGAAATCGCCCTTGTCGGTGCGATGGCCGATCTGCGTGGGCAGGCCGGCCACCAACGCGCGATGCAGAGTCTGGTAGGCGCCGGCCCGCACGCGCTCACTGAAGCTCCCACCGCTGGGCGCCGGCTCCTTCAGCACGCCGGCGGCAACCGGCGCCAACGGCGCGTCGGGCTTGCCTTCGCGCGCCAGGCGCGCGGCGCGATGCAGCTGGCCGCGCGTGGCTTTCGCGGCCGCAGCGGCGTCATCACGCACGGCCGGCGGCGCGCTGCTGCCGGCGAGCAGCGGCGCCATCGACGCCTCGACGGCCTCTTCCTTCCACCCCAGTTCCTCGCACAGCAGGCGCAGCTGGCGGTGCAGCTCGCGCCATTCGCGCATGCGCAGGAAACCGAGGAAGTGGCGGCCGCACCAGTCGCGCAGCTTGGACTGGGTGAGATCTTCGTGCGCCTGCCGGTACGCATCCCACAGGCGCAGCACGCCGACGAACTCGGACCGGCCATCGGCGAACTGCGCGTGCGCGGTGTCGGCCGCGCCGCGCGCATCGGCCGGACGCTCGCGCGGATCCTGGATGCCCAGGAACGAGGCAATCACCAGCATCGGCCGCAGGCAGCCGGCGGCCTGCGCCGCCACCAGCATGCGCGCCAGCTTCACGTCCACGGGCAGGCGCGCCATCTGCCTGCCGGTGGCGGTCATGCGCCGCTCGCCGTCGATGGCGCCGAGCTCGACCAGCTGCTGCCAGCCGTCGGCGACCGCGCGCTCGTCGGGCGCCTCCAGGAACGGAAAATCCTCGATCCGTCCCAGTCCCAGCTGCAGCATGCGCAGGATCACGCCGGCCAGGCTGGAGCGGCGGATCTCCGGATCGGTGAATTCGGCGCGCGACTGGAAATCGGCTTCGGCGTACAGGCGATAGCAGATGCCTTCGGCGATGCGTCCGCAGCGGCCCTTGCGCTGGTTGGCGCTGGCCTGCGAGACCGGTTCGATGTGCAGGCGGTCGAGCTTGTTGCGCGGGCTGTAACGCTTGACGCGCGCGAACCCGGGATCGACGACGTAGCGGATGCGCGGCACCGTCAGCGAGGTCTCGGCGACGTTGGTCGCCAGCACGATGCGCCGGTTCGGCCCCGGGTTGAAAACGCGGTCCTGGTCCTGGTTGGACAGGCGCGCATACAGCGGCAATACCTCGGTATTCCTGTACTTGCGTCGCTCCAGCGCCTGGTGCGCGTCGCGGATCTCGCGCTCGCCGGGCAGGAAGACCAGCACGTCGCCGCGCGCGTCCTGTCGGGTGATCTCGTCCACCGCCGCCACGATCCCGTCGTTGACCGTGCGCTCCCCCTCCTGCTCGCCCTCGCCCTCCAGCGCGCGGTAGCGCACCTCCACCGGATAGGTGCGCCCTTCCACGCTGATCACCGGCGCATCGTCGAAGTGCCGGGCGAAGCGCGCGGTATCGATGGTGGCGGAGGTGACGATCACCTTCAGGTCGCGGCGCTTGCGCAGCAGCTGCTTGAGGTAGCCGAGCAGGAAATCGATGTTGAGGCTGCGTTCGTGCGCCTCGTCGACGATGATCGTGTCGTAGGCCGACAGCCAGCGGTCGCTGGCGATCTCCGCCAGCAGGATGCCGTCGGTCATGAACTTGATGTGGGTGTCGTCGCCCACCTGGTCGTTGAAGCGCACCTGGAAGCCGACCCCACGGCCGATCTCGGTCTTCAGTTCCTCGGCCACGCGGCGCGCCACCGCACGCGCGGCGATGCGCCGCGGCTGCGTACACCCGATCATCCCGGCCACACCGCGCCCGGCGGCCAGGCAGAGCTTGGGCAGCTGGGTGGTCTTGCCCGAGCCGGTCTCGCCTGCGATCACGACCACCTGATGGTTGCGGATCAGCTCGACGATGCGTTCGCCCTCGCGCGCGATGGGCAGGCTGTCGTCGAGCGTCACTGCGGGTACCGTGGAACCACGGCGTTCACGGGCGGCGACGGAGGCTTGCAGCGCCTGTTCGAAGGCCTGGCGCGCGCCGGCATCGGCCGGCTTGCCCTGCCAGCGCGACCACAGACCCTGCAGGCGGCCTCGGTCGCGGCTCAGGGCACGGTCGAACGATCGCCGTGCCTGCTCGAGGGCGGCACGGTCGGGATGGGGTTGGGAGGAATCGCGGGGGGTATTCATTCTTCGGGGAACGGTTGAAACTTTTCGCTCACGCCACATGTTCTAGTGTGCCCATTGTGCCGCCTCAACCCACCCACAGGAGAATCCGCATGGCCAAGCCGAAGACTAAGCCCGCCAAGACCAAGGCCGCACCCGTCACCGCCCCGCTCGCCTCGGCTCCGTCCGCGCCCAACATCGATATCGGGATCAGCGGCAGCGAACGCAAGAAGATCGCCGACGGCCTGTCGCGCTTCCTCGCCGACAGCTACACGCTCTACCTGAAGACCCACAATTTCCACTGGAACATCACCGGCGCGATGTTCAATTCGCTGCATACGATGTTCGAGACCCAGTACACCGAGCAGTGGACGGCGCTGGACGAGATCGCCGAACGCATCCGCGCGCTGGGCTTCAATGCGCCTGGTTCCTACCGCGAATTCGTCGGCCTGACCTCGATCCCGGAAGAGCCGGGACTGACCGACAGCGCCGACTGGCGCGAAATGGTCCGCCAGCTGGTGGTCGGCAACGAGGCAGTCTGCCGCACGGCACGCAAGGTGCTGGACATCGCCGACGACGCCGACGATGCACCGACAGAGGACCTGCTGACGCAGCGGCTGCAGACGCACGAGAAGTACGCGTGGATGCTGCGCTCGCTGCTGCAGTAATCGAAGCCTGAGTGAAGCACAAAACGCCCGGCTTGTCCGGGCGTTTTGCTGTCTGATCCTCGAAGCCCCTCTCCCAGCGGGAGAGGGGCTTCCGGTGGCCCGCTCGAATCAGGATCAACTCCTACTCGACGCCACGGGGATTTCCGAAGGCCACCGGTGGCCGCTGACCGGGCCGACACCCGTGCTCGCGTTATCCTTGTCCCCATGTCGTCCCCCGCACTCGAAACCCTCCAGCGCGTCTTCGGTTACAGCGCCTTCCGTGGCCACCAGCAGGCCATCGTGGAACACCTCGCCGCCGGCCGCGATGCCCTGGTCCTCATGCCGACCGGCGCCGGCAAGTCGCTGTGCTATCAGGTGCCTGCGCTGTTGCGCGACGGCACCGGCATCGTCGTCTCCCCGCTGATCGCGCTGATGCAGGACCAGGTGGACGCCCTCCGCCAGCTCGGCGTGCGGGCGGCGTTCCTGAACTCCTCGCTCGCCTCGGACGAGGCCCAGCAGGTCGAACAGGCCCTGCTGCAGGGCGAGCTGGACTTGCTCTACGTCGCGCCGGAGCGGCTGCTGACGGGCCGCTTCCTGTCGCTGCTGGACCGCAGTCGCATCGCGCTGTTCGCCATCGATGAAGCGCATTGTGTCTCGGCCTGGGGCCACGACTTCCGCCGCGAATACCTGGAACTGACACTGCTGCACGAGCGCTGGCCCGACGTGCCGCGCATCGCGCTGACTGCCACCGCGGATCCGCCCACGCAGCGCGAGATCGCCGAGCGCCTGAACCTTGTCGACGCCGAGAAGTTCGTCAGCTCGTTCGATCGTCCCAACATCCGCTACACCGTCGTGCAGAAGGACAATGCCCGCCACCAGCTGCGCGACATGCTGCGCAAGCACAAGGGCGAGGCAGGCATCGTCTATTGCCTGTCGCGCAAGCGGGTCGAGCAGTTCGCGGACTATCTCGCCGAACAGGGTTTCAACGCCCTGCCGTACCATGCCGGGCTCGACGCAAGCGTGCGGGCGCACAACCAGCGCCGCTTCCTGCGCGAGGAAGGGATCGTCATGGTGGCGACCATCGCCTTCGGCATGGGCATCGACAAGCCCGACGTGCGCTTCGTCGCCCACGTGGACCTGCCCAAGTCGATGGAAGGCTACTACCAGGAGACCGGCCGTGCCGGCCGCGATGGTGAAGCAGCCGAGGCGTGGCTCTGCTATGGCCTGGGCGACGTGGTGCTGCTGAAGCAGATGATCGAACAGGGCGAAGCCGGCGAAGAACGCAAGCGGCTGGAGCGGCGCAAGCTGGACCAGTTGCTGGGCTACTGCGAATCCACCCAGTGCCGCAGGCAGGTGCTGCTGGCCGGCTTCGGCGAAACCTATCCGCACGAATGCGGCAACTGCGACAACTGCCTGAGTCCGGCCGAGACGTGGGATGCCACCGAGGCCGCGCAGAAGGCGCTGAGCTGCGTGTATCGCAGCGGCCAGCGCTTCGGCGTGAACCATGTCATCGATGTGCTGCGCGGCAGCGAGAGCGAACGCATCCGCCAGTGCGGCCACGACCACCTGACCACCTACGGCATCGGCAAGGATCTGGACGCCACGACCTGGCGCAGCGTGTTCCGCCAACTCGTGGCCTGCGGCCTGCTGGAAGTCGAAGCCGAGTTCGGCAGCCTGCGCCTGACCGAAGGCAGTCGCGCCGTGCTGCGCGGCGAGCGCCGCCTGCAGCTGCGCAAGGAACAGCGCGAACGCCGCGAACGCGACCGCAGCCCTCGCAGCGGCGTCCCGGTGCAGGCCGCCGACCTGCCGCGTTTCCAGCGTCTCCGCGACCTGCGCGCGGAGCTGGCCCGCGAGCAGAACGTGCCCGCCTACGTCATCTTCCACGACAGCACGCTGCGCAACATCGCCGAGCAGCAGCCGGCCACGCTGGCCGACCTGGCGCGGGTGGGCGGCATTGGTGGCGCCAAGCTCGAGCGCTACGGGCAACGCGTGCTGGACGTGCTGCGCGCGGTCGGGTGACGCTCCGCGTCGCGCGGGCGTTTTATCCAGCCCGCGTTCAATCCGCGGCTGGTAGCGTTCGTGCAAGGTCGGCCAGCCGGCGGACCGCGCTTCCGGGATTGCCCATGAAGACGTTGCCCCTCGCCCTGCTGGCCCTGCTTAGCGCCTCGTCGGCATCGGCCCAGTCGAATGCCGAAGCGCTGGATCTCAGCCTGCCCTCCTCCGCTGCATACCGTCAGGATCCGCCCGGCACCTGGTATGGCGATACGCAACCGGCACGCCCGAAGAAGGGCGCGTCGCCGGCCACTCCGGTCGATCCCTGCGTCCGCTACGGCGATGAGGATGGCGACGGCGTGTCGGGCAGCGTCACCGCAGGCGTCGGCTACAGCAAGGGCCATGGCCGCAGCACCTACAACGCAGCGAACCTCAACCTCTGCAAGACCACGTACGACGACGAAGGCAAGCCGCGCACCTTCAATCTCAACATCAACGTGGACCGGTACGATGGTCCCGGCGGGTATTACGGCCCGCACGGCGGCTATCCCGCCCCTCCGATGATGCGCGGCGCGCCGCGCCCGTAGGCGTATCAGTCGCGCGTGGCGACGCGTGCGACCGCTGCCACCGCCGTCAGCAGCAGGACGAGCAATCCCAGCGCGGTCGCCAGCGAGGTGAGCTTGGCGATGAAGCCCAACGCCGCCGGTCCCAGCAACACACCCGCATAGCCCATCGTGGTGACCGCCGCGACCGCCAGGTGCGTGGGCATGCTGCGCTGGCGACCGGCAGCGGAAAACATCACCGGCACCACGTTCGCCGCGCCGGCACCGACCAGGGCGAAGCCGGCGAGTCCGGCCAGGGGCGACGCGACCAGGACGACCAGCGCGAACCCGGCGGCGGCAAGCAGCGCGCCGCACACCACGACCCGGAACGCACCCAGGGCATGCACGATCCGGTCGCCGGTCAGGCGGCCGATCGTCATCGTCACCGCGAAGGCGACGTACCCGAAACCGGCGATGGCAGGGTCAGCGTCACGCACCGATGTCAGGAACACCGCGCTCCAGTCCAGTACCGCCCCCTCCGACAGGAACATCGCAAAGCACACCGCGCCGATCAGCAACACACGTCCACGCGGCAGCACGAACGCCGGATGATCGCCTCCGTCCCCTTCCAGCAGCAGCCCGCGGCGGCAGGTCGCCAGCAGCAGCGCCGCAACGATCGCCATGGCGACGATCGCCGACAACGGCGACGCGCCGAGCGCCAGGGCGCCTGCGACACCCCCGGCGCCGGCGATGCCGCCGACGCTGTACATGCCATGGAAGCCGGACATCATCGCGCGGCCGCCAGCGCGTTCGACGATCACCGCCTGCACGTTCATCACCACGTCGAGCACGCCCATGCCCGCACCGAAGAGCGCCAGTACCAGCGCAAGCAGGGGAAGGGTCGGCGCCAGCATCAGTGCCGGCATGCACGCGCAGATCACCGCCCCCGCCGCCAGCATCACGCGTCGGCATCCGAACCGGGCCGCCAGGCCGCCCGCCGCCGGCATCATCAGCACCGATCCCACGCCCAGGCACAACAGCATCAGGCCCAACTGCCCGTCGTCCAGCGCAAGCCGGCGTTTGGCGAATGGAATCAGCGGCGCCCAGGCGGAGATGGCGAACCCTGCCACGAAGAAGACGATGCGCGTGGCGATGCGCTCGCGCGCGCCCACGACCGGCGTCGCCGCTTCATGCCAGGTCATGCGGACTCAGGGAGCCAGCAGTTCGAACGTCACTGCGTCGCCGACGGCGCTGGACGGCGCGACCCACAGGTCGAACAGACCGGGTTCGGCGACGGGACGGTTGTCGACGCCGTGGAATTCGAGATCGGCGCGCGTCAGCGTGAACACCACCTCTTGGGATGCGCCTGCCGCCAGCGCGATCTTGCGGAAGCGTTTCAGCTCGCGCACGGGCCGCACGCGGCTGGCGGTGCGGTCGCGCAGGTAAAGCTGCACGACCTCTTCGCCATCGCGCGTGCCCTGGTTGGCGACGCGCGTGCGGATGGTCAGCGCGTCGTCCCAACCCAGGCGCGCCGTGTCGAGTTGCGGCGCACCGTAGTCGAAACGGGTGTACGACAGGCCATGGCCGAACGGATACAGCGCGGCGTGGCTGACTTCGCGCCAGCGCGTCTGGAAGAAGCGCGGCGTACCCGGCACATTGGGGCGTCCGGTCGTCGGATGGTTGTAGAAGTACGGCTGCTGCCCGGCATCCTGCGGAAAACTCACCGGCAGCCGCGCCGACGGGTTGTAGTCGCCGAACACGACGTCGGCGAGCGCGGGACCGGTCTGTGTGCCGAGGAACCAGCCCACCAGGATCGCCTGCGCATCGCGCACCGCACCTTCCAGCGCCAGCGCGCGGCCGTTGCGCAACACCACGACGACCGGGGTACCCGCCGTGGCCACCGCTTCCGCCAGCGCCTGCTGCGCGGCCGGGATCACGATCTGCGTGCGCGACTGCGCCTCGCCGGAAAACTCGTGCGGCTCGCCCAGCGCCAGCAATACGACATCGGCCTCGCGCGCAGCCGCCACTGCCGCCTCGATGCCGCCTTCGAGCGGCGCCTCGATGCCACTGCCCGGCACCACCACCAGCGCGGAGGGATCCTCCAGCGCGGCGCGCACGCCCGTCTCCATGTCGACCATGCGTGAGGCGTCGCCGAAGATGTTCCAGCAGCCGCCGAGGTTGGCGGTGTCCTGGGCGAACGGGCCGATCAGCGCGATGCGCTGGCCGGCCTTCTTCAGGGGCAGCAGGTTGCCTTCGTTCTTCAACAGCACGACCGAGCGGCGTGCGCAGTCGCGTGCCAGCGCATCGTGCGCAGCGATGTGCGACTGGTCGGCTTCGCGCCCGGCATCCAGGCAGCGGTAGGGATCGTCGAACAGGCCGACCGCGGCCTTGACGTGCAGCACGCGGCGCACGGCCTCGTCGACCTCGTCCATGGTCAGGCGACCCTGCTCGACGAGCGTGGCGACGTGGCCGGCGTAGATGCCGCTCTGCAGGCTCATGTCCAGTCCGGCCGACAGCGCCTTCTGCGCGGCGTCGGCCTCGTCGCTGGCATAACCGTGCGCCACCAGCTCCAGGTCGGAGGTGTAGTCCGAGACGACGAAACCCTCGAACTCCCACTCGCCGCGCAGGATGTCGGTCAGCAGCTCGCGGTTGGCCGAGGCGGGCACGCCGTTGATGTCGTTGAACGAACTCATCAGCGTCAGCGCGCCGGCATCGATCGCCGCCTTGAACGGCGGCAAGTGCACGTCGCGCAGGGTCTGCGGCGCCATGTCCACGAAGTTGTAATCCAGTCCCGCGGAGATCGCGCCATAGGCGGCGAAATGCTTGGGCGTGGTCAGCAGCGAATCGGATGCCGTCAGGTCGTCGCCCTGGAAGCCGCGCACGCGGGCGGCGGCGAACTCGCAGGACAGATAGACGTCTTCGCCCGACGTTTCGGCGACGCGGCCCCACCGCTGGTCGCGGGCGACGTCGACCATCGGCGCGAACGTCCAGTGGATTCCCGCGGCCGTGGCCTCCCTGGCGGTGGCGCGCGCGGTGCGCTCGGCGAGGTCGGGCTCGAAGCTGGCCGCTTCGCCCAGCGGAATCGGGAACACGGTGCGCATGCCATGGATCACGTCGGCGCCCAGCAGCAGCGGAATGCCGAGTCGGCTTTCCTCCACCGCGATGCGCTGCGCCTCACGGCCTTCCGCCACGCCCACGCCATTGAAGAGCGCACCGACGCGACCGCTGCGGATCTGCTCGCGCACCTGCTCGGCATCGCGCGCGAAGGTTTCCGGATTGAACTCGAACGCGAACGGCCGCAACGCATCGGCAAAGGCGCCCAGCTGGCCGATCTTCTCCTCCAGTGTCATGGCGGCGATCAGGCCCTCGATCCTTCGCTGATGCGGCATGTAAGCGATCCTCCCCGGAACGCGGGTATGACAGGGCAAGCATTATGAAAACGTTTACAGTCATGGTCAAACGCCCGGCCCCGGCCCCCGTGCGCACCTGGATCGAGGCGCCCGGGAGCGCGTTCGAACCGCTCAGCCGGCCATGCCGGCGTGACGCAGCAAGGCCTCGATGCGCGGCGCGCGGCCGCGGAACGCGCGGAAGTTCTCGGCCGCGCTGCGGCTGCCGCCACGCGCCAGCACCTCATGCCGGAACCGCGCCCCCGTTTCGGCCACGTGCGCGGGGGCTTCCTCGAAGGCCGCATAGGCATCCGCGCTGAGCACTTCGGCCCACTTGTAGCTGTAGTACCCCGCCCCGTAGCCGCCCGCGAAGATGTGGCTGAACTGGTGGGGGAAGCGGTTGAACGCCGGCGGGACGTTCACGGCCACCTCGTCGCGAACACGGTCCAACAGCGCCAGCACGGTGTCGTTGCCGGCGTCGAACGCGCTGTGCAGCTGCATGTCGAACAGGCCGAATTCCAGCTGGCGCACGGTCGCCATCCCGCTCTGGTAGTGCTTGGCCGCGACCATGCGGTCGAACAGCGCGCGCGGCAGCGGCTCACCGCTGTCCACGTGGGCGGTCATGGACTGCACCCGCTCCCATTCCCAGCAGAAGTTCTCCATGAACTGGCTGGGCAGCTCCACCGCATCCCACTCCACCCCGTTGATGCCGGCCACGCCGAGTTCACCGACCTGCGTCAGCAACTGGTGCAGCCCATGGCCCATTTCGTGGAACAGCGTGGTCACGTCGCTGTGGCTGAAGGTGGCTGGCTTGCCGTCCATGCCCTTGCCGAAGTTGCACACCAGATACACCAAGGGCGTCTGCGTGCCGTTTGCCGTCTCGCGGCGGTTGCGGCAATCGTCCATCCAGGCGCCGCCGCGCTTGCCTTCGCGGGCGTACAGGTCGAGGTAAAACTGGCCGACCAGTCTGCCGTCGCCGTCGACCAGGCGATAGAAGCGCACGTCGGGATGCCACGTGGGCGCTTCATCCTGCTCGACACGCAGGCCGTAGAGGTCGCCGATCACCCCGAACAGGCCGGCCAGCACCGCCGGCTCGGTGAAGTACTGCTTCACCTCCTGCGCGGAAAAGCTGTAACGCGCCTGCTTGAGCTTCTCGCTGGCGTACGCCAGGTCCCACGCTTCGAGCGTTTCGAGGCCCAGATGGTCACGCGCGAACGCTTCCAGCTCGGCACGGTCGCGTTGCGCGTGCGGCCTGGCGCGTGCGGCGAGGTCGCGCAGGAACTGCAGCACCTCGTCCGGCGTATCGGCCATCTTGGTGGCCAGTGAATACTCGGCGTAGCTGGCGAAGCCCAGCAGCGCGGCCAGTTCGGTACGCAGGGCGAGGATGCGGTCGATCAGCGCAGAGTTGTCGAGTGCGTCGTTGCCGGCGAGTTCGGAGGCGCGCACCGCATTGGCGTGATAGAGGGTCTCGCGCAACGCGCGGTCGTCGGCGTAGGCCTGCACCGGCAGGTAGCACGGCATCTGCAGGGTGAACTTCCAGCCCGGCTCGTCGTCGGCTTTCGCTGCCGCGCGCGCGGCGGATACGACGTCCGGCGGCAGGCCGCCGAGGTGCTGCTTGTCCTTGATCCAGAATTCGTACTCATCGGTGGCGTCCAGCACGTTCTGGGAGAACTTCGCCGACAGGCTCGCCAGTTCTTCCTTCACCGCGCCGAAGCGTGCCTTCTGCGCGTCCGGCAGCTCGGCGCCACCGAGGCGGAAGTCGCGCAGCGCGTTGTCCAGGACCTTGCGGCGTGCGGCATCGTAGTGCGCCGCTTCCGGCGTATCCGCCAGCGCGCGATACTGCCGGTACAGCGCAAGATTCTGTCCCAGTGCGCTCCAGAAGCGGGTCACCTTGGGCAACTGCGCGTTGTACGCGCTGCGCAGCGCGGGCGAGTTTGCGACCGCCTCTAGGTGCGTCACCTGGTTCCAGCCCCGCGACAGGCGTTCGGTCGCATCGTCCAGCGGCACCACGAAGGTATCCCATGTCACCGGCGTGACGGATTCCGCCACCTTCACGGCCGCCTCGGCCTCGGCCAGCAACTGGTCGATGGCGGGTGCGATGTGCTCGGGGCGGATCTCGTCGAACCGCGGCAGGCCAGAGAAGTCGAGGAGTGGATTGGTCATGGCAATACCATCTGCAAAAAGGGGATTTCAGTCCGGCCAGTCGGCCCGTGCCAGCGACGGCAGGCCTCGTCCGGCGAGAGCGGCGGCGATGGCATCGTCGTTCTCCACGATGGGGATGCCGCGCTCCAGATACCAGTCCCGGTTGTAGTAGCTGTGCGCGTAGCGTTCACCACTGTCGCACAGGATGCTGACAATGGACCCCACCTGGCCTTCTTCGCGCATGCGCATGGCCGCCGCGAGGATGCCGACGAAGTTGGTGCCGGTCGATCCGCCAACCCGGCGACCCAGCACCGCGTTGACGTGGCGCATGGCCGCCAGACTCAAGCCGTCGGGCACCTTCACCATCGCATCGATGCACGCCGGGATGAAGCTGGGTTCGCAGTGCGGGCGACCGATGCCCTCGATCCCGGAACCGCGCGCGCAGGTCAACGTGGTGTCGTCGCAACCGCCGCACGCACCCCGGTACTGGTCGAAGAACACCGAGTGCTCCGGGTCGGCACACATCACGCGCGTGGGGTGGCGGCGATAGCGTACGTAGCGTCCCAACGTGGCGCTGGTGCCGCCGGTACCGGGGCTGCAGACGATCCACGCCGGCACGGGGTGGGGTTCGGCTTCCATCTGCTTGAAGATGGATTCGGCGATGTTGTTGTTCGCACGCCAGTCCGTGGCGCGCTCGGCATAGGTGAACTGGTCCATGAAGTGGCCGCCGCTTTCCTGCGCCAGTCGCCGCGAGACCTCGTTGATCTCCGCCGCCTGCTCGACCAGGTGGCAGCGTCCGCCCTGGAACTGGATGGCCGCGATCTTGTCGGGCGAGGTCGACGACGGCATCACGGCGATGAAGGGCAACCCGAGCAGGCGCGCGAAATAGGCCTCGGACACGGCCGTCGAACCGCTGGAGGCCTCGATCACCGGCGCGCCCTCGCGCAGCCAGCCATTCGCCAGCGAATACAGGAACAGCGAGCGTGCCAGCCGGTGCTTCAGGCTGCCGGTCGGATGGCTGGACTCGTCCTTGAGATAGACATCGATGCCGGGAAAACCGGGCAGCGGCAGCGGGATCAGGTGGGTGTCGGCAGACCGGTTGAAGTCCGCTTCGATGCGCTGGATCGCCTGCGCCGTCCAGTCACGCACTGCCATCGCCACGTGGAAGATTCCCTGCAGGGCGCCGACGCGAACGCGGCGCGATGATGGCGCGGCGGCGGGATGTACGTGGTGGGCCGTGAAGGATTCGAACCTTCGACCAAAAGATTAAAAGTCTTCTGCTCTACCGACTGAGCTAACGGCCCGGGAACGCATCCCGGCCTTGCACCGGGACGCGCATTCTAGCGCATCGTCCGCGCGGGGGCGAAACGCGCCCGTCAGGCGTAGTGAGTGGGATCCGGCACGCCGGCGTCGGCGAAGCCGGCGGCGCGCAGGCGGCAGGCGTCGCAATGGCCGCAGGCCCGGCCCTCGGCATCGGCCTGGTAGCACGACACGGTCTGCGCGAAATCCACCCCAAGGCGCACGCCCTCGCACACGATGTCGGCCTTGCTCATGCGCAGCAGCGGCGCCTGGATGCGCAAGCCCGCGCCTTCCACGCCTGCCTTGGTCGCCACGTTGGCGAGCTTCTCGAAGGCCTCGATGAATTCCGGGCGGCAATCCGGATAGCCCGAGTAGTCCACCGCATTGACGCCGCAGAAGATGTCGTTGGCGCCCAGCACCTCGGCCCAGCCCAGCGCGACCGACAGCATGATGGTGTTGCGGGCCGGCACGTAGGTCACGGGGATGCCGGGGCCGCCGGCCTCGGGCACGTCGATGTCATCGGTCAGCGCGGAGCCCCCGATGCTGCGAAGGTCCACGTGCACGGTCTTGTGCGCGGCGGCGCCGAGCGTAGTGGCCACGCGCGCGGCGGCATCGAGTTCGGAGGTGTGCCGCTGGCCGTAGCGCACGCTCAGCGCATGCACGGCGAAGCCCTGCTCGCGGGCGATGGCGACGACGACGGCGGAGTCCATGCCTCCGGACAGCAGGACGACGGCATTCTTCATGGGGCGATGTTTCGTGGGGTGATGGGTAGGCTACCGCAGGCGCTGCTCAGCGTCCCGGCTCGTCATCCCACAGCAGCTTGTGCAGCTGCATCTGGAAGCGAACCGGCAGGCGGTCCTCGACGATCCAGTCCGCCAGGTCGCGCGGCGACAGTTCGGACTTGCTGGGCGAGAACAGCACGTCGCAGCGCTCGGGCAAGCGATGCTCGGCCAGCATGCCGCGCGCCCACTCGTAGTCGGCGCGGCCGCACAGCACGAACTTCACCTGGTCGCGCGCGGTGAGCAGCGGCAGGTTCTCAAGGCGGTTGCGCGCCATTTCCTTGGAGCCTGGCGTCTTCAGGTCCACCACGCGCGACACGCGAGGATCGACCTCGGCGATATCGATCGCACCCGAGGTTTCCAGGGAGACGTCGAAACCGGCGTCGCAGAGCTTCTTCAGCAACACCAGGCAGCGCTTCTGCGAGAGCGGCTCGCCGCCGGTGACGCAGACGTGGCGGACGCCATGCCGGGCGACCTCGGCGACGATGTCGTCGATCTCGCGCCACTCGCCGCCGTGGAAGGCATAGGCAGTGTCGCAGTACTGGCAGCGCAGCGGGCAGCCGGTCAGGCGGACGAACACGGTAGGCCAGCCGACCGCGTTCGCCTCGCCCTGCAGGGACAGGAAGATCTCGGTGATCTTGAGGCGTTCCAGCGGGGACTGGACGATTTCGCTGGGGCGGGCGGCGTCATTCATGGGGTGCGCATGATACGCCCTGCCGGTCCGGCGTCTCCGTCAGGAGCACCGGCATCTCCTAGACTCAGCGCAAGCGGCCGAGCTGGATGGCGCGCAGGCGGTCGTCGGCCGTACGGGCGACATCCGTGCCCGGGTACTTGGCGATGACCTCGCCCAGCGTGCGTTCGGCTTCGGGCAGCTTGCCGAGGCCGTAGTCGCACAGGCCGATCTTCAACAGGGCGCCTGCCGCCTTGTCGTGGGTCGGATACTGCGCCAGCAGCGCGCGGAACTGCTCCGCAGCCAGCGCGTAGTTCTGCGTGACATAGTAGCTCTCGCCCAGCCAGTACAGGGCGTTGGGGGCGTACACGCCGCTGGGATAGAGCTGCAGGAAACTGGTGAACAATTGCGCGGCATCCGCGTAATCGCCGGCCTTGAGCTTGTCGAAGGCCACGTTGTAGGCAGTACGCTCGTCACCCGCCGCGGACATCGCTCCCGTGTCCCCATGGACGCTGGGTGGGCGCTCGGACGTAGCGGACACGACGGGCGCCGGCGCGGTGGCCGGCGCACTGCCGAGGGGGGGTGTGGCCGCGGGCGTGCCGACCGGTGACGGCGCGGCGCCGCCTTCCAGTCGATTCAGGCGACCGTCCAGATCCAGATACTGGTCGCGTCCACGCTGCTTGAGCTGCTCGTTCTCGTTCTGCAGCTGCTCGAGCTGGGCACGCAGCTCACGCAGTTCCGATTCCTGCTGCGTGACCTTGTTGAGCAGGTCCAGGTTCTGCTGCGGATTGTTCGCTTTCGCTTCCAGCGCGGCCACGCGATCGGCCAGGCTGACGCGCTGCGCGTGAGCGGGAGCGGCGGCCACGAGGGCCGCCGCGAGGACCAGCAGGTACGTCTTCTTCACGATCATCGTGGCGACGACGGCTTACTTGGCCGTGTAGACGATCTCGACGCGACGGTTCTGCGACCAGCAGGACTCGCTGGAATCGGTGCAGACCGGACGCTCTTCGCCGTAGCTGACCACGGACAGCTGGCTGGCCGAACCGCCGCTGGCCTGCAGGGCGGAATTCACGGCGTTGCCGCGGCGCTCGCCCAGGCCGATGTTGTACTCACGGCTGCCGCGCTCGTCGGCGTGGCCTTCCAGCGTGACGCGCGAGGACGGACGGTCACGCAGGTACTTGGCGTGGCACCCCATGATGGCCTGGAACTCCGGCTTCAGGGCGTCCTGGTCGAGGTCGAAGTAGACCACGCGCTGGCGCAGGCAGGCGTCGGTGTCCAGGTCGCCCGGGCCGTACACGCCCGACGTGGTCGGGGTGGTCGGCGTGGTCGGCGTGGTGGTGGTGGTGTCGGCCGGCGGCGTCGGCTTCACGTCCTTCTTGCAGCCCGCCAGCACGGCGACGGACATCAGGGACAGCATCAGAACACGGGTGGTGTTGTTCATGGTCATTCCTTGCGTCATTGGAACAGGGGGACAGGTGGAGCGAGGGGTCACATTGTAGACACAAACTTAACGAGCGGTACGGTAGGGCGACCACGCAGGTTCACGCACATCCGCATTCGCCACGACCAGACGCTGGCGTACGCGCGCGTCCGCGGACACGGCATACAGCACGCCGCGCCCGCCTTCGCGTGCGGCGTACAGCACCATGCTGGCGTTGGGGGCGAAACTCGGCGACTCGTCCAGCGAGCCCGGCGACAGCGACGACCAGCGCGCGCCACCCAGGCTGCTGTCCATCAGGGCGATGCGGTAGTTGTTGCCGCTGCCCTGCACCACTGCCACCTTCTTGCCATCGTACGACACCGTAGCCGTCGCGTTGTAGTTGCCTTCGAACGTCACCCGGCTGGCGCTGCCGCCAGCGGCGGGCACGCGGTAGATCTGCGGGCGACCGCCGCGGTCGGAGGTGAAGTAGATGCTGCCGCCATCCGCGCTCCACACCGGCTCGGTGTCGATGGCGGACGTATTGGTGAGCTGGCGCAGCGAACGGCTGCCCAGGTCCATCACGTAGATCTCGGGATTGCCGCTGCGCGACAGCGTCAACGCCAACTGGCGGCCATCGGGCGAGAACGCGGGCGCGCCATTGATGCCGCGGAAGCTGGCGATCTTCTCGCGCGCACCGGTCGAGATGTCCTGGATATAGATGGCCGAGTTGCCGCTCTCGAAGCTGACGTAGGCCAGCTTGCGGCCATCCGGGCTCCACGATGGCGACAGCAGCGGCTCGGCCGAGCGCACGACCGTCTGCGGGTTGTAGCCGTCGGAATCGGCCACCATCAGCGCGTAGCGCGCCGCTTTGCCCGTACCGGCGGCGGTGATGTACGCGATGCGGGTCCAGAACGCGCCACGCACGCCGAGGATCTTCTCGTAGATGGCGTCGGCCATCTGGTGGGCGACGTCACGCAGCGCATTCGAGCGCGCCGTCATGGCCAGGCCGAGCATGCGCTCCTTCTTGGCCACGTCGAAGAGTTCGTACTCGACGCGATAGCCGCCGTCGCCGGCATCCACCACGCGACCGACCACGATGTAGTCCTGGCGCAGGGCCTGCCAGGTCGGATACTGGATCTCGCCACCCCGGGTCGGACGCTCGGCGATGCGGGCCTCCGGCAACGTGCGGAAGGCGCCCGAGCGCTCGAGGTCGGCACGGACAACTGCGGACACGTCGGTCGGCGGAGCGGCCGCGCTACCTTGGTAGGGCATGGGCACCACGGTGATCGGCAGGGCCGAGGCGTTGCCGCCAATGATGTCGATCTCCAGACCCTGCTGCTGGGCGGACGCCAGCACCGGGGCGAGCATGAACAGGATCAAGGCGAACCAGCGCAACGGTTTCTTCATGGGCAACGACTCTGCGGTTGGGCGGGGCGGCAAAGGGATACCAGCCCCCGCGTGAACGTTTTAACAATTGTGAACGGAAGGCAGCGAAACGCGGCGTGAAGTCAGCGGTCGCGGGCCTCGAAGTTCAGCGTCAGGGTGCGGGCGAAGACGGTCTCGAAGCCGCGGTACGGCAGCGGTCGCGCCTTCAGTACGGCGCGTTCGATCGAGTCCTGCCCGGCCGCATCCATGGCGCACCCCGGCTGCACTTCTGCGCTGACCACATCGCCGCCGGGCAACTGGCGGATCACCACACGGCAGCGCGTACCGACCGGGACGGACTCCGGGCGCGTCCACTGACGCAAGACAGCCTCCTGGATGGCGGCGGCATAGCGCCCCCTCAGATCCTCATCCGTGCCGCCGGTGCCCGCCGGACCGGCGGACGGCGCCTGCGTGGACGCTGCCGTGGCCGCCGCCTGGCGCGCCCGCGCATCTGCGAGCTGACGGAGCTTCTGTTCGGCCAGCTGCGCCTCGCGGGCCGCCTGCGCCCGCTGGCGCCGGATCTCCTCAAGACGCTTCTTGTCCGCCTCGGCCTTCTGCGCCGCCTCCGTGGTGATGCGCTTTTGCCTGTCCTCTTCCTGTTGGGCGGCGAGCCGGCGCTGCTGCTCGGCCTGCTCCTGGCGCTTGCGCTCGGTCAAGTCGATCTGTTCCTGGCGGCGCTTGGCCTCCTGCTCCTGTCGCGCCTTTTCCTGCGAAATCGCCTCACGGCGCGCTTCATCCTGGTCGACCTCATCCGGCACTGGAATGCGTTCCTGCGCCTGCGCCTGGCGTTCGACCGGCGCGTCCTGCGGTGCAGGCTCGGGAATCGGCTGGGGGGGCGGGACGGTGTCCTCGGGAGCCGGCTCCTGCACCGGCTCGGGCATCGGCGCCGGCTGGAAATCAAGCGCCCGTTCGACCGCCCGCGCA
This sequence comes from Pseudoxanthomonas sp., assembly GCF_002863005.1. GTDB lineage: Bacteria > Pseudomonadota > Gammaproteobacteria > Xanthomonadales > Xanthomonadaceae > Pseudoxanthomonas_A. The sequence continues at coordinate 515,432 of NZ_PKDG01000015.1, read as the reverse complement.
TCGGACGACGACACGTCGAGCGTGGCCTCCATCGATTGCGAACCTGCGGCATTCAGGCGCTCGCGGTCCCACTTGAAGTACGGCGACACCAGCAGCACCACGAGCAGCAGCACGTGCAGGCCGATGGCCCACGCAACCGCCCGGCCCAGCCCTTCGTCCTGCGGCAGCGTCTGTCGCTGGAAGGCTTCAGCGTGCATGGCGCGTTACTGCTTGGTCCACAGGACGACGTTGGTCACCTTGGCCTTCTTCAGCGCCTCGGTGGCGTCGATCACCCGCTGGTACGGCGCATCCGCGTCGCCTGCGAGCAGTACGCGCAATTCGTTGCCCTGTTCGGCCTTGATCGGCGCCAGCATGGCCTCGAGCTGCGCCGCGTCGACGGTGCGCGGCGCCTTGTCGCCGGGCAGTTGCAGGCCCAGCCGGCCATCCGGGTAGGCGACGACGATGATCGGGTCGTTCTTGGTTTCCACGGCCTTGGCCGTGGACGACGGCAGCTTCACGTCCACGCTCAGCGTGAGCAGCGGCGCGGTCACCATGAAGATGATCAGCAGCACCAGCATCACGTCGATGTAGGGCACGACGTTGATCTCGGATTTCAGCTTGCGCCGCTTGCGGTGGACGATGCTTCCGGCCATGGGGAACTCCGCTTACTCGGCTGCGTTCTGGCGCTGGAGGATGGAGCTGAACTCTTCGGCGAAGCTCTCGTAGCGCACCGCCAGCCGCTCGACGCGGGTGGTGAAGCGGTTGTACGCCCACACCGCGGGAATCGCGACGAACAGGCCGATCGCCGTGGCGAACAGCGCTTCCGAAATGCCCGGCGCGACGGCGGCGATGCCTGCCTGCTCGCCGCTGTTGAGCATGTCGTGCATCGTCACCATGATGCCGAACACCGTACCTACGAGGCCGACGTAAGGCGCTGTGGAGCCGATGTTGGCGAGCAGTTCCAGGTTGCGCTCAAGCTGGTCGACTTCGCGCGTATAAGTCACGCGCATGGCGCGCTGTGCGCCTTCCAGCTGCGCGCGTCCGTCAAGGCCGCGCTTGTCGCGCAGGCGGGTGAACTCGCGGAAGCCCGCTTCGAAGATCGCCTCCAGGCCGGTCACCATGCGATTGCGGTCGGCGGCGCCGGCGTAGAGCTTGTGCAGTTCGGCGCCCGACCAGAAGCGGCTCTCGAACTCGTCGGCATCGCGGTTGGCGTTTTTGAACACGCGCCCCTTGCGGAAGATGATCACCCAGCTGATCAGCGACCCGGCCAGCAGCAGCAGCACGATCAACTGCACCGGCAGGCTGGCCTTGAGCATCAGGTCGATGTAGTTGATGCCGCTGTGCACGGTGGCGGCGGCCGCATCGGCCGTCGCGGCGGCGGTCTCCGGCGGCAACGCCTCCACCACGGTGTCCTGGAAGGCCAGTAGCGTTGCGATCATCCGTCGTTCCTCGTCGTTCGGTTCGTGTTGCGCATCAGGTCAAAGCGGACGGCCCGGGGTTTCGAGCCGGCGGAATTCGTCATACAACGCCTCGGGCAGCGCAACGGGTCTGAAACCCGAGGCACTCAGCGCCGCCACCTTCACCTCAGCGGTCAGCAGGACCTCGCCGTCCCGCTCGATGGACTGGGCGAAGACCACGCTGGCCCGCTTGCACTGGTGGATGCGCGCCGACACGTGCAGCAGATCGTCCAACCGCGCGGGACGCAGAAAATCCAGGCGCATCGCGCGGACGGCGAACACCAGGTCGTGGGTCTGGCGCAGTCGTTCCTGGGCATGGCCCCGGGCCCGCAACCATTCGGTACGGGTCCGTTCGAGGAAAGCAACGTATTGCGCGTGGTACACCACGCCACCGGCGTCGGTATCTTCCCAATAGACGCGTGTCGGAAAGATGAACGGCACCGCCTCCGCGGCGATCCTCGTCGAATCAGTAGTCAACGCATGCGCTCCCGCACCCTGTGGTGCATACCAACCTGTAACCAGTGCCGCTCAGAACAGTTCACCGGACGCATCGCCCGGTTCGGGAACGCGCCCCTTCGGCGTGAGTCCCAGGTGCAGGTACGCCTTGCGGGTCGCCATGCGTCCGCGAGCGGTGCGGATCAGGAAACCCTGCTGGATCAGATAGGGTTCGATGACGTCTTCCAGCGTGCCCCGCTCCTCGCTGAGCGCGGCAGCCAGGGACTCGACGCCCACCGGACCGCCATCGAAACTGTCGACGATGGTGCGCAGCATGCGGCGGTCGAGTTCGTCGAAGCCCTCGGGGTCCACCTTCAGCATCTGCATCGCCGCGCGCGCGACATCGACGTCGATATGACCGTCGGCCTTGACCTGCGCGTAATCGCGCACGCGGCGCAGCAGGCGGTTGGCGATGCGGGGCGTGCCGCGGGCACGGCGCGCGATCTCCGCGGCGCCTTCCGGCACGCAGTCCATGCCCAAGATGCGCGCTGAGCGCTGCACGATGCGGGTCAGCTCTTCGGGCGAGTAGAACTCGAGTCGCTGCACGATGCCGAAGCGGTCCCGCAGCGGCGCGGTCAGAAGACCGGCGCGGGTGGTGGCGCCGATCAGGGTGAACGGCGGCAGGTCGAGTTTGATCGAACGGGCCGCCGGGCCCTCGCCGATCATGATGTCGATCTGGAAATCCTCCATCGCCGGGTACAGCACTTCCTCGACGACGGGCGAGAGGCGATGGATCTCGTCGACGAACAGCACGTCGTGCGGCTGCAGGTTGGTCAGCAGCGCTGCCAGGTCGCCGGCTTTCTCAATCACCGGGCCCGAGGTCACGCGCAGGTTCACGCCCAACTCATTGGCGATCACGTGGCTCAGCGTGGTCTTGCCGAGGCCGGGCGGCCCGAAGATCAGCACGTGGTCCAGTGCCTCGCCGCGTCCTTTCGCCGCCTGGATGTAGATGTCCAGCTGTTCGCGCACTGGCTTCTGGCCGAGATACTCGTCCAGCCGCTTCGGCCGGATGCTGGCCTCGATGGCGTCGTCTTCGCGGGTGGCGGAGGAATCGATGATGCGGTCGGCGGTCATGGCCCCATTATGACGGACCGGCTGTGCTTGCGACCGCGCGATCAGGCCGCCACGACAGGCCGTGACCTCTTCAGGCGTGTCAGCCGCTCGTAGGAGGCATGCCACACCCATTCCAGCGGCCCCCGCTTCGCATGTAGCTGCCACGCGTGGGCGAACAGCATCACGCAGGCCGCAACCGCCGCGTAGGCCGCGATCGTTACCGGCACCGAAGCGGCATCCGGAACACGCCGCGCCAACCCCAGCCCCCAGTCGTAGCAAAGGGCGGACGCCAGCAGGTTCTGCAGCACATACCCACTCAATGCCATGCGGCCCACCTCGGCCAAGCGCTGTCCGAGGAAGCCGGGTGTTGGCCGCCGCTGGAACGCTTCCGCGACCGCCGCCAGAAGTCCCACCGCCACGAATGGCGCGCTGCCGTAGCGGCCGGCCATGATGCCTGCTTCGCCTCCGAACACGCCCAACGCCATGTCGATGGGCCACGCCAGCCCCAGGCCGATGACCATCAGCCAACGGCGCAGGCGCGCGCCGCGCGCCTCGAACACGCCCGCATCGAGCAGGCGCGCCCCGGCCAGGAACAACGCCACGCTCATCGGTGCGATGAAGATCATTTCCTGGCGGAAAAGCCAGACGTGGTCGATCCGCGCCACCACCAGGTCCCACCAGCTCGCATTGACCGTTGCCGTCGCGACGGCCGGCTCGGCCGCGAGCTGGTCACCCCACAACGCCAGCGCAACGACGATGATGCCCAGGAACGTCAGGTGGAGCGTGGCGGCCACGGCCAGCCAGGCCCACCGACCCCGGGCACCCAGCTTCAACATGAAGGCCACGATCACCGATGTGAGCGCATAGCCCATCAGCACGTCGAATTCGACGACGAACAGATAGTTCAGTACGCCATCGACGAAGAGCAGCAGCGCGCGCACCAGGTACGGACCCGGCCACCGGGCACCCTGCGCCGCCGCGGAACGCTGCTGCAAGGCGATGCCCATGCCGAACATCAGCGCCAACAGACCGAGGAACTTGCCCTGGGTCAGCTGCTGCAATGCCAGCACGGCCCAGTGCGCCTCCGATGCTCGTCCCCACCCGGACTCCATGTAACCGAGCAAGCCGCCGGGATACATGAAGACCCAGATGTTGGTGCCCAGCGTGCCGAGGATGGCGATGCCGCGCAGCACGTCGAGCACGGTCAGGCGGTCATGCGGCGGCATCCTGCCTCCTTGCGTGGGGCGGAGCCCAAGTTTACGGCAGCGCCCCGCACGCGACGCGCGGTCAGATCTCGACCTGCGCGCCGAGCTCGACCAAGCGGTTGCCCGGGATCCGGAAGAACCCCGTCGCAGGCGCCGCATTCCGATGCATGGCCGCGAACAGCTTGTCGCGCCAGATCGGCATGCCTCCCTGGCGACGCGCGACCACGGTTTCGCGGCTGGCGAAGTACGTGGTTTCCATCGGGTCGAAATACACGCCGCCCTGGTCGCACGACCCCATCAGTGCCTGCGGGACGTCCGGCGTTTCGGCGAAACCGTAGCTGATCACCACCCGGTAGAAATCGTCGCCGATCGGATCGATCTTCAGGCGCTTCTTCTTCGGCGCATACGGCACGGTCAGCGTCTCGACCGTCAGGAACACGTTGCGCTCGTGCAGCACCTTGTTGTGCTTGAGGTTGTGCAGCAGCGCGTGCGGCACCACGCCCTTGTCGGCGGTCAGGAAGATGGCCGTGCCGGGGACGCGCACCGGCGGCGCCAGCATCAGGCCCGGCAGGAAGGTATCCAGCCGGATGCCTTCCTTCTGCACCTCGCCATGCAGCAGCTCGCGGCCGCGGCGCCAGGTGCGCATCATCGTGAAGGCGGTGATGCCGATGAACAGCGGCACCCAGGCGCCGATGCCGGTGACCAGCTTGGCGCCGTTGGCGAACAGGAAGGCCAGGTCGATCACCAGGAAGACGCCGCACAACGGCAGCACCCAGCGGCGCGAATCCGGCCAGCGCGTGTACGCCACGATGGCCAGCAGCAAGGTATCGATCAGCATGGTGCCGGTGACCGACAGGCCATACGCCGTGGCCAGCGCCCCCGAGCTCTGGAAGCTCAGCACCAGGACGATCACCGCCAGGTACAGCATCAGGTTGACCGACGGCACGTAGATCTGGCCGATGGTGTCCTTCGAGGTGTACTTGATGTGCAGGCGCGGCAGGTAGCCCAGCTGGATGGCCTGACGCGTCACCGAGAACGCGCCGGTGATGACCGCCTGCGAAGCCACCGCGGCCGCCGTCGTCGCCAGCACCAGCATCGGGATCTGCGCCCAGTCCGGGATCGACATGTAGAACGGATTCGCGACCGCTTCGGGATGGCGCAGCAGCACCGCGCCCTGGCCGTAGTAGTTCAGCACCAGCGCCGGCAGCACGAAGCCGAACCAGCCCCAGCGGATGGGCCGTTTGCCGAAGTGGCCCATGTCGGCGTACAGCGCCTCACCGCCGGTCACGGTCAGCACCACGGCGCCGAGGATCAGCACGGCGTGCCAGTCGTGGGTCACGAAGAAATGCCACGCCCAGTACGGGTTGAGCGCCGCCAGCACCGAGGGATTGTGTGCGATGTTGTAAATGCCGAAGCCGGCCAGCACGATGAACCAGGTGATCATCACCGGACCGAAGGCCCTGCCGACTTTCGCCGTGCCGAAACGCTGCATGGCGAACAGGCCGGTCAGGATGACCAGGCTGATCGGCACCACCCACTGCTTGAAGACGGGCGACACGACTTCCAGGCCCTCCACCGCACCCAGCACGGTGATCGGCGGGGTGATCATGCCGTCGCCGAAGAACAGCGCCGCGCCGAAGATGCCGAGGATGCCGACTGTGTAGCTCATGCGCGAGCCCTTGGCCAGGCTGCGCTGCGCCAGCGCCGTCAGCGCCATGATGCCGCCCTCGCCTTCGTTGTCGGCGCGCATGATCACGATGACGTACTTCAGCGTCACCACCAGCAGCAGCGACCAGAAGCCCAGCGACAACAGGCCGCGCACCGTGTCAGGATCGGGCGTCAGGCCGAAGTGCGGGTGGAACATCTCCTTGATGGTGTACAGCGGGCTGGTGCCGATGTCGCCGAACACCACGCCGACCGCGCCGGCCACCAGCGCGACCATGCCTGCCTTGGAATGACCGTGCTGGCCGGTGTCGCCGGGCGCGGCGTGGGAAGAATGTGGGGTGGACATGGCGGCCGGCAGGGTAGCGCTGTGGAAGTGAAGGGATGCTCTAACGCAGCGCTTAGCGCAGCGCGGCCTGCAGGGCCTTGCGGATGATCATGGCGGCATCGTCGCCGGGCGCGGCGGCATCGCGCGCCATGCGGGTGGCCTCGGCGGGCTTGTAGCCGAGCTGCTGCAGGGCGATGGTGGCTTCGGACTGCGGATCCGCCGGCAGCGCGGTGATGCCGCCCACGCCGGTACCCATCAGGTCGGCCGCGCGGTCGCGCAGTTCCACCACCATGCGCTCGGCGGTCTTCTTGCCGATGCCGGGGATGCGCGTCAGCGCCGTGACATCGCCGGCCTGCACCATGCGCGCGAACTCGTCCACGCTGGCGCCGGACAGCACCGCCAGCGCGATCTTCGCGCCGATGCCGCTGACCTTCTGCACGTCGCGGAACAGCCGGCGCTCGCCCTCGCGCAGGAAGCCGTACAGCGACACGCTGTCCTCCTTCTGCGCATGGTGGGTGAACAGCAGCACTTCGCGACCCACGTCCGGCAGGTCGTAGAACGTGCTCATCGGCGCCTCGAGCTCATAGCCCACGCCGCCCACGTCGATCACCAGCCAGGGCGGGGACTTGTACGCCAGGATGCCGCGAAGACGTCCGATCATTTCCTGCTCCAGGCCAGTTGCGAACTCACGCCCAGCCGTTTGGCGGTGGCGCGCACGTGTGCGTGGGTGATGGCGACGGCCAGCGCATCGGCCGCATCGGCCTGCAGCTTGCCGTGCAGGTTGAGCATGATGCCGACCATGTGCTGGATCTGGGTCTTTTCTGCGCTGCCACGGCCGACGACGGCCAGCTTCACTTCCTTGGCGGCGTACTCGTGCACCGGCAGGTCGCGCAGGACGACGGCACTGATGGCGGCGCCCCGCGCCTGCCCCAGTTTCAGCGCCGAATCCGGATTGCGCGCCATGAAGACTTTCTCGATGGCCACTTCGTCCGGTTGCCACGTGGCGATGATGGCGGTCAGCCCATCCAGCAGCACGCGCAGGCGCTGCGGGAAATCCTCGGCGCCCAGCAGCACCAGCGGTGCATGGTGGACGTGGCTCACCTTGCCCGTGGCATCGACATCGATGATGCCGATGCCGGTGCGCTGGGAACCGGGGTCGATGCCGAGGATGCGGGTCACGGGATCGGCTTACGCGTACGCGTCGGCGCCCAGGTCGGCGTTGGAGTAGACGTCCTGCACATCGTCGAGGTCTTCCAGCATGTCCAGCAGCTTCTTCACCTGCAGGGCGGTCTCGCCTTCCACGCGGATGTCGTTGTCGGCACGGTAGGTGATCTCGGCGTGGCCCGGCGCCAGGCCGGCGGCCGTCATCGCCTCCTTGACGGCCTGGAAAGCGTCCGGCGCGGTGACCACGTCGATCGAGCCGTCGTCGGGATAGACCACGATGTCATCGGCGCCCGCCTCGATGGCCGCTTCGGTGATCTTCTCCTCGTCGGCCCCCGGTGCGTAGCTCAGCACGCCGAGGCGCTTGAACATGAAGGCGACCGAGCCTTCCGTTCCCATGTTGCCGCCGTGCTTGCCGAACGCATGGCGCACTTCGGCCACGGTGCGCACGCGGTTGTCGGTCAGGCAGTCGACGATCACCGCGACGCCGCCCGGCGCGTAGCCTTCGTAGCGGATCTCTTCGAACACCACGCCTTCCAGCTCACCGGTCGCCTTCTTGATGGCGCGCTCGATGACGTCCTTCGACATGTTGGCCGACAGGCCCTTGTCCACGGCCGCACGCAGGCGCGGGTTGTTAGCGGGTTCGCCGCCGCCGGCGCGGGCCGCCACGCCGATCTCGCGGATGATCTTGGTGAAGATCTTGCCCCGTTTGGCATCGGTGGCGTTCTTGCGGGCTTCGATCGACGGGCCTCTGCCCATGGTGACTTCCGGAGTGCACTGACAAGGGCGCGGATTATACGCGCCCGCCTGCGCAGGTCAGTCCTGTCCGTCGAAGCGGCCGTTGCGAAGGAAGCAGGCCGTCTGGTGAGCGGCATCGGCGGAGAACACCAGACCGGTGTGGCTGGCAGGCACCACGCAGTGTGCCGCCAGGCCGGGCAGCCGGGTCTCTTCCAGTCCGACCGTGCCGTCCGACGCGCCGTCGAACCGGGTGATCAGGCGCCCGATGCCGCGCGCGACGTTCCCCGCCACCATCGCCACCGGTACGTGCCCGTCCCATGGCACGCAGCCCGTCTGCAGGAGCGCGCCGCTGCGGCCGAGCACGGGCGCCGTCCAGGCGTGCCGACCCAGACGGCGGGCGGCGCCGCTGCCGCACAGCGGCGACCCCAGGCAGACCATCCGCCGCACGGGCAAGCCGGGCGCGCGACGCAGTGCCTCCAGTCCTATCAGGCCGCCCAGGCTGTGCCCGACCAGATGCACCGGCGGCGAGGCCTGCAGCCGCTCGATCAGGGCGGCGATCGCTGGCTCCGGGCCGCCCAGGATGCTGGGATAGCCGAACACTTCGACCTCGAAGCCTTCGCGGCGCAATCGCCGTGCGAGGGGAGCGAGCCAGGATTTCGCATTCCAGATGCCGTGCACCAGCAGCACGCGGGTGGTGTCGTCTCTCCCATCATTCATGCGCGACCGTATGGGCGACAGCGCGGGGTCGTGGCCCACCGCGTCAGTGCGTTGCATGCAGGCGTTTCCATTCGCGCGGCGACATGCCGCTGTGCGCCTTGAACGCACGCGACAGCGCCGCCTCGCTGCCGTAGCCCACGTCCGAGGCCACCACCTTGAGTGGCCTGCCCTGCCGCAGCGCCTGTTGTGCGAGGCCCACCCGCCAGCCCTGCAGGTACTGGCCCGGCGTGGTGCCCAGCGCCTCGCGGAAATGCGTCGCGAACACGCTGCGCGACATGCCAGCCACGCCCGCCAGGTCGTCCAGCGTCCAGTCCTTCGACGGCGCCTCGTGCATCGCGACGAGGGCGTGACGCAGGCGCGGGTGCGACAGGCCGGCCAACATGCCGCCCTTCACCTCGCCGGTCTCCATCAGTTGCCGCAGCACCTGGATCATGACCACCTCGAACAGCCGGTTGACCAGTGCGGTGCGGCCGCAGCGCTGGGTGAAGGCCTCCTCGAACAGCAACGCCAGCACCTCCTGCGCACCGACGATGCCGTCGAGCGGCAGGCAGACCACGTCCGGCAACGCGGCGCCGATCGGATTCTGCGCGCCGCCGTCGAAGCGCACGTTGGCGCAGGCCATGTCGGCTCCGCGTTCGTCGTCGCTGACGAAACGGTGCGTCATCGCACGGGGATAGAGCAGCAGGCTGGGCGCGTCGATGCGCAGCGACGCGCTGCTGTGGAACACCTCCAGCGGTCCTCGCTGGATCAGGTGCAGCTGGCCCACGCCAGGCTCCGCCTCCAGCGTGTTGATGCCGCAGAGCGCGCCGGCATGGAACACCTCCGCCGACACCGAGAACCGTTCCAGCAGCACAGCGAGCCTGTCGACCACATCGGTACTCCCGATCAAGTTATCAGGACTATACGTCACGAATCGTACGCACGGAGCGCGCAAAGTACACCTCACCGGACGGCCACCCCGCTCTGGACCCCCCCCACCCTTGCAGGAGTAACGCCATGTCCATCGAAACGATCCTCTACACCGCCACTGCCACCGCCTCGGGTGGCCGCGAAGGCCAGGCCACCTCGTCCGACGGCGCGCTGGACGTCACGCTGTCGACCCCGCGCGAACTGGGCGGCGCCGGTGGCCCGGGCACCAACCCCGAGCAGCTGTTCGCCGCCGGCTACTCGGCCTGCTTCCTGGGTGCGTTGAAGTTCGTCGCCGGCAAGCAGAAGATCAGCCTGCCTGGCACCACCACCGTCACCGGCAAGGTCGGCATCGGCCAGATCCCCACCGGCTTCGGTATCCAGGCGGAATTGACCATCGCTGCACCCGGCATCGCCCGCGACCAGCTGCAGGCCCTCGTCGACGCTGCACACATCGTCTGCCCGTACTCCAACGCCACGCGAGGCAACATCGACGTGACGCTGGCGATCGCCGACTGACCGCTGTTCCTGACCACCCTCCACAGGAATCCAATCCCATGAACACGCTCACCCGCACGTTTGCCGCCAGCATGCTGGCCGTCGCCACCCAGGCCGGAATGACCGCTCAGGCCGCACCGGCCACCGCGCCGGTCGCCGCCGAACGCACCGCCAGCACCATCACCACCGCCGACGGTGTGCAGCTCTATTACAAGGACTGGGGCCCGAAGAACGGTCCGGTCGTGACCTTCAGCCATGGCTGGCCGCTGTCTTCGGACAGTTGGGAGTCGCAGATGATCTTCCTGGCTTCCAAGGGCTACCGCGTGGTGGCGCACGACCGCCGCGGCCACGGCCGCTCCAGCCAGCCGTGGGACGGCAACGACATGGATCACTATGCCGATGACCTCGCCACCGTGATCAACACACTCGACCTGAAGGACGTCACCGTGGTCGGCTTCTCCACCGGCGGCGGCGAAGTGGCGCGCTACATCGGTCGCCACGGCACCGGCCGGGTGAAGAAGGCGGTGCTGATCAGCGCGGTTCCGCCGCTGATGCTGAAAACCGCGGACAACCCGGGCGGCCTGCCGATCGAAGTGTTCGATGGCATCCGCAAAGGCCAGTTGGACAACCGTGCGCAGCTCTACAAGGACATCCCGTCCGGCCCGTTCTACGGCTTCAACCGCCCGGGCGCGAAGGTATCGCAGGGCCTGATCGACAGCTGGTGGGCGCAGGGCATGCAGGGCGGCCACAAGAACACGTACGACTCGATCGCCGCGTTCTCGGCCACCGACTTCCGCGACGACCTGAAGAAGTTCGACATCCCCACCCTGGTGATCCACGGCGACGACGACCAGATCGTCCCCATCGACGCCGCCGGGCGCAGCTCGGCCAGGCTCATCAAGAACGCCAAGTTGATCGTCTACGCCGGCGCTCCCCATGGCCTGACCGATACCCACAAGGATCGCGTCAACCAGGACCTGCTCGACTTCCTGCAGAAGTAAGTTCCAATACGCAGACAAAGCAACGGCCGCATCAAGCAGCCGTTCGCTTTCGATCTTCCGCATCCCGATGCGCCAGCGAGCCCAACAGACCCGGAGGGCGGCGGACATGGATGTCCGCCGTATTACGCCTCGCCAGTGCTGCCCTGTAGCAGCGGGCCATGCCCGCGATGCTCTATCCCCGCCTGCATGGAAAGCATCGCGCCCAAGCGGCGCCCCCTACGGGGATGGGCGTGATCTTCCCGGTCTACGAACGGCGGCGAGCACTAGCAGACCCGGAGGGCGGCGGACATGGATGTCCGCCGTTTTCCGCCTCGCCAGGAAGGCGAGTCGGAAAATCCCGATAGCAACGAACTGATGGGATTGCTTCGTCGTGAAAGACGCTTTCTTTTGGTGACTTTTCTTTGCGTCAACAAAGAAAAGTTACCCGCTAGACCGAAGGGCTAGCGGAAGCTCCTGCATCAACCGACAGAAGAAGCATCCCGCCGCAGGATGAACTCATCATCCAGCGTCTTCCCCACCGGAAACTTGTACGCCCCGACCCGCACAAACCCCTGCCGCGCATAAAACCGCTGCGCACCGAAGTTCTCCGACCACACCCCGATCCACAGCGTCCGCGGCCCGTCCTTCAACAGCCACCGTTCCACCTCGGCGAACAGCTTCCCGCCCCACCCGCCGTTCTGGTGCGAGGCCAGCACGTACAGCCGCTTCAGCTCGCCATCGCCCTTCGCCACGTCCTCATGCGGCAACCCGCACGGCCCGGCGGCCGCATGACCCACGGCAACGCCATCGTCCTCGAGGAACCACACCGCGTAATCCGGGTGCGACAGGATGATCCGTTGCTTGTCGACGTCATAAGCATCGGCGAGGAATGCGGCGAGATCCTCAGCCGGATACAGATGCCCGAAGGTTTCCGTGAACGTACGCGACGCCAGGTCCGAAAGGGCCGTGGCGTCATCGACGGTGGCGCGGCGGATCTGCACGCTTACGCGTCCTCTTCTTCCTCTTCCTCTTCCTCTTCGTCCGCCTCGTCGGCGTCCTCGTCTTCTTCCTCTTCGTACTCTTCTTCGTCTTCTTCTTCGTAATCGTCTTCGCCGAAGTCCTCGCCGTCCCAGCGACCCTGGCCGTCCGGCACGAAGGTCACCGCCATCGCGGCCGGCGACATGCCGACGCGCACCAGCCAGCCACCGAACACGCGCGCGCGTTCCGTCACCAGGCCCGCATCGGCGCCTTCATTGCCCAGGCGTTCCCATTCCAGCGAAAAAGCGTATTCCGTCATTGCGTGTTTCTCTCTCAGTCTTTCTTCGGACGCACCTGAATATGGACTTCAGCAAGCTGCTCGTCCGGGATCGGCGACGGCGCGCCGGTCATCAGGCACTGCGCGCTGGTGGTCTTGGGGAACGGAATGACGTCGCGGATCGAATCGGTCCCCGCCATCAGCGCCGCGATGCGGTCGATGCCGAACGCGATGCCGCCATGCGGCGGCGCGCCGAAGCGCAGCGCGTCCAGCAGGAAGCCGAACTTGGCTTCCGCCTCTTCCGCACCGATGCCAAGCAGCTCGAACACCGCGCTCTGCATGTCGGGTCGGTGGATACGGATCGAACCACCACCGATCTCGTTGCCGTTCAGCACCATGTCGTAACCGCGCGATACCGCGGTCTTGGCGTTCGCGCGCAGGTCGTCGATGTCGTCCACCGCGGGCGCGGTGAAGGGATGGTGGAGCGCGACGTAGCGTTGCGCTTCCTCGTCCCACTCGAACATCGGGAAGTCGGTGACCCACAGGGGCTTCCAGCCGTCCTGCACCAGGCCAAAGTCCTTGCCGGCCTTCAGGCGCAGTGCGCCCATGAAGTCGCTGACCTTGTTGTAGCCGCCCGCGCCGAAGAACACGATGTCGCCGTTGCCGGCGCCGACGTGCTTCACCAGCGCCGCGAAGGCGTCTTCGGCGAAGAACTTCCGGATCGGCGAGGAGATTTCGCCAGCCTCGTCGATCTTGATGTAGGCCAGGCCCTTGGCGCCGTACTTGGCGGCATGCGCGGCGTACTCGTCGATCTGCTTGCGGCTGAGCGATGCCCCGCCCGGGATGCGCAGCGCGGCCACACGGCCGTCCGGATCGTTGGCGGCGGCGGTGAACACGGCGAACTCGCTGGACTTCACCAGCTCGGCCACGTCCACCAGTTCAAGATCGAAGCGCAGGTCCGGCTTGTCCGAGCCGTAGCGACGCATCGCCTCGGCCCAGGTCATGCGCGGGAACTGTGCGTCCAGCTGCACGTCCATCACCTCGGCGAAGATGTCGCGGATCATGCCTTCCACGGCGTCCTGCACGTCGCGCTCGCGCACGAAGGCGAACTCCATGTCCAGCTGGGTGAACTCCAGCTGGCGGTCGGCGCGCAGCGCTTCGTCGCGGAAGCAGCGCGCGATCTGGTAGTAGCGGTCAAAGCCGGCCACCATCAGGATCTGCTTGAACAGCTGCGGCGACTGCGGCAGCGCGTAGAACTCGCCCGGATGCATGCGCGCCGGCACCAGGAAGTCGCGCGCACCCTCGGGCGTGGCCTTGGTGAGGATCGGCGTTTCGATGTCCTGGAAGCCGCGCGCATCCAGCCAGCGGCGCAACGCCTGCACCAGCCGGATGCGCGTGCGCTGCTTGCGCTGCATGTCGGCGCTGCGCAGGTCCAGGTAGCGATACTTCAGGCGCGTCTCCTCGCCCGGGTTCTCGTGGTGGTGGAAGGGCAGCGGATCGGCCTTGTTGAGCACAGTGATCTTGGTGGCGATCACTTCCACCTGGCCGGTGCGGATCTTGGTGTTGACGGCCTCGCGCGCACGCACGACCCCTTCGACCTGCAGCACGTCCTCGTAGCCCAGCGACGCGGCCACCTTGAACACCTCGGCATTGGACGGGTCCACGGTGACCTGGACGATGCCTTCGTGGTCGCGCAGGTCGATGAAGCAGACACCGCCGAGGTTGCGGGCGACGTCGGTCCAGCCGCACAGGGTCACGGTCTGGCCGATCATGGCCTCGTCGACGAGGCCGCAGAAATGGGTACGCATGGGGGCTCCACTGGGTTCGGACCGGGGCCGGGACATTCCGCGGCGGGACAGGCCGGTCAAGCCGCGTAGTTTACCCGGTCCCCCGCCCGCGGACCCCACCCGCCCCTGCACGGGCTTAACGGGCGCGGCGTATGCTGGCTGCTCCCCAGGAGGGCGCCACCATGAAGAAGCCGTTGTTGCAGTCCGTGCTCGTACTGTTGCTGGCCCTGGTGGCCGGCAGCGCCGCCGCCCAGATCACGCCCAAGGCGTACGCGCCGGAAAACCTCCGCACGCTTTCAGTGCAGGACCAGACCCGGGTGATCAGCCTGGAATACTCCGAGCAGTCCCGCGGTCGCCGCATCCCGGACGACCAGCTCCGCTTCTACCTGGACCAGGTCAACCGGTCCAACTGGACCTTCAGCCGGATCAAGCAGGACATCGCCCAGTCGCTCGGCGGCAACAGCGGCGGCTGGAACCCCAACCCGCCGCCCGCCGGCAACACCATCCTCTGCGAGAGCAAGAGCGGCGACGCCAAGCGGTGCACGCCGCCGTGGCGTGGGCAGTCGCGGCTGGTGCGGCAGATCTCCAACAGCCGCTGCGAAGAGGGCGCGACCTGGAGCTCGCAGGATGGCCTGATCACCGTATGGAAGGGGTGCCGCGGCGAATTCGCCCAGGGCAACGCCACCGGCGGCACGATCCGCTGTGAAAGCAACGACGGCCGCGGGCGCACCTGCCGCACGCCGTGGAGTGGCCACTCGCGCCTGACCCGACAGCTGTCGAACGCGGCCTGCGTGGAAGGCCGGAGCTGGCAGTCGCAGCAGGGCCAGGTCTACGTGGGCAATGGCTGCCGCGCCGAGTTCGGTCCGCGCGTCGGTGGCGGTGGCGGCTCCAGCAACTACTCCGTGACCTGCAGCAGCGAAGACAACCGCCGCAAGACCTGCGCCTACGACCCGCGCCAGGGTCGTCCGATCCTGCTGCAACAGATCTCGAACACCAGCTGCCGCGAAGGCTACAGCTGGGGTTACACCGGCACGCAGGTGTGGGTGGACCGCGGCTGCCGCGGCCGCTTCGGGCCGCGCTGAGCCGCCGCTACCGACTCAGCCGTCGGCGCCCCAGGGTGCCGGCGGCAGTTCGACCGGCGTGGTGAGGTCGAATTCCACCCGGAACAACCGGCCGTTCGGCCGGCTCAATTCGTAGACGAAGGTCTTGCCGGGCACCAGTTCCATCGCCCACGTATTCGTCACCGAGGCCGCCAAGCCTTCCCGCTCGAACATCGCGATCGAATCCGCGTCCACCGGGAACGCCTGCCGCCGCGTGCTACCCGGCCCTGCCGTGTCGCCGCCGTACATCGTCACCGCGTCGGGACTGCCGTCTTCATGGCGGTGATCGTGCTTCAACCTCAGGCCAGTACCGGTGCGCGTCAGCACCCAGGTGCGTGAATGGTCATCGCCTACGTGGAAGGGAATGCGGATCTCGCGCGTCGGGTCGTCGCACCCCCGCACGTGCATGACCAGCGCCTTGCCCTCGAAGGGATCAGGCGTGGTCGGTGCGGGCTGGTTGGCGGTGATACGGCCGGCGTAGGCCTTGCCGCAGTGGAAGCGCAGATTGGACCAGAACTGGTCACGAGGCTCGGCGGCGATGGGCACCGGCGCATCAATTCCCAGCGCCAGGGGTCCTGAATGCAGCGCCTTTTCTCCACATCCGCTGACGCACAGCAACGCGAATATCGCCACGCAAATTCTGCTCATCGCATTCCTCGCTAGCCAAGGAATGCACCTTACACCGAGTTGCCTTACGACGAAGACGACGGCGCCGCCGGCTTCGATTCCGTCTTCGCCGGCGTACTTTCGGTCTTCGCCGGCGCCGGCTCGGCAGGCTTCGACTCACCGGAAGGCTTGGCGCCTTCGCCGCCGTCTGCCAGATTGCGCTTCTTGTCGCCGTCCTTCTTGAAGTCGGTCTCGTACCAGCCGCTGCCCGCCAGCCGGAACGACGGCGCCGTCAGCTGGCGCTTCACCGCGTGCGCACTGCAGGCGGGGCAGGTGTCGGGATCCGGATCGGACAGTTTCTGCAGGCGGTCGAAACTGTGGCCGCACTGGGTGCATTCGAAGGCGTAGATGGGCATGGCAGCTGATCGGGGGGGGGTGGGACGGACGTACGGGGTGTGGGGATGGCGGTGGCGCGATTCAAGCCTCGTCGTACAGCGCCGACCAGGCCTCTTCGGCCTTCGCCAGTTGCTGCTGTAGCGCTTCGCGATCCCGGCCCAGTCGCGCGGCGAGTTCGGCGTCGGCGTAGCTCTTCGGGTCCGCGAGTTGCGCATCGACATCGGCCAGCTTGCCTTCGAGTTCGGCGACCTTGGCCTCGGCGGCGGCCAACTTCACCGGATTGACCTTGCGCACGGGCGCTGGCGCGGCTTTCGGGGCGGGCGCGGGCTCGCTGCGCAGCGGCTTGCTGCCCTGCGCGGAGGCGCGCGTGCGCAACCAGGCGGCGTATTCGTCCAGGTCGCCATCGAACGGCTCGACCACGCCATCGGCGACGCGCCAGAACGTGTCGCACACCAGGCCGATCAGGTGGCGGTCATGCGAGACCATCACGATCGCGCCATCGAAATCGCTGAGCGCTTCGGCCAAGGCTTCGCGCATCTCCAGGTCGAGGTGGTTGGTGGGTTCGTCGAGCAGCAGCACATTGGGCTGCTGCCAGGCGATCAGCGCGAGCGCGAGGCGTGCGCGCTCGCCGCCTGAGAAGCCATCCACCGGCTCGAATGCGCGGTCGCCCGGGAAGTTCCACTTGCCCAGGAAGTCGCGGAACGACTGGTTGCTGCCTTCCGGCGACAGTTCGCGGAAATGGTCCATCGGCGACTGGCCTTCATGCAGCGACTCCACCGTGTGCTGCGCGAAGTAGCCGATGCGCAGGTCCGGGTGCGCCATGCGGTCGCCGGCCATGGCCGGCAACTCGCCCACGAGCGTCTTCACCAAGGTGGTCTTGCCGGCACCGTTCGGGCCCAGCAGGCCGATGCGCTGCCCGGCTTCCAGGCCGAAACCGACGTTGTGCAGGATCGTCGCACCGGGACCATAGCCGGCCTCGACGTGGTTCAGGCGGATCAGCGAGAACGGCAGCTTGGCCGGTTCGGCGAACTCGATGCGGAATTCGCGCTCCGCGCGCACGGCCTCGGTGCCCGCCAGTTTCGCAAGGCGCTTCATGCGGCTCTGCGCCTGCGCGGCCTTCGACGCCTTGGCCTTGAAGCGGTCGATGAAGCTCTGCAGGTGCGCGCGCTCTGCCTGTTCCTTCTCGTGCGCGATCTGCTGCTGGCGCAGCTGTTCGGCGCGCTGGCGCTCGAAATCGGTGTAGCCGCCGGTGTACAGCTTGGCGCCGCCACCATGCAGGTGCAGCGTGTGGGTCGCGACGTTGTCGAGGAACTCACGGTCGTGCGAGATCAGCAGCAGCGTGCCGGGATACTTCAGTAGCCACTGCTCCAGCCAGAGCACGGCGTCCATGTCGAGGTGGTTGGTGGGCTCGTCGAGCAGCAGCAGGTCGCTGGGCATCATCAGCGCGCGCGCCAGGTTCAGGCGCACCCGCCAGCCGCCGGAGAACGACGACACCGGGCGGTGGTGCGTGTCGGCCGGGAAACCGAGGCCGTGCAGCAGCTTGCCGGCTCGCGCCTCGGCGTCGTAGGCGCCGATCTCGGCCATCTTCTGGTGCGCATTGGCCACCGCTTCCCAATCTTCCCGCGCGGTGGCGTCGGCCTCGGCCTGCAGCACGGCGGCGACCTCGGTGTCGCCTCCGAGCACGAAGGTCAGCGCCGGGTCGGGGAGCGAGGGTGTTTCCTGCGCCACGCTGGCGATGCGCACCTTGCCGGGCAGGTCCAGGTCGCCCTTGTCGGCCTCGAGTTCGCCTTGGACGGCGGCGAACAGGCTGGACTTGCCCGCGCCGTTGCGACCCACCACGCCGACGCGGTAGCCCGCGTGCAGGGTGAGGTCGACGTTGGACAGCAGCAGGCGCTCACCACGGCGGAGCGCGAAATTACGAAGGGAAATCAAGAAACAACCTACGGGGATTTGGGGAAGAGCGGCCGCGTAGTTTATCGGTAGCGGGCCGCCTCACAGTTGTTAAGAATCCATTGACATCCATGTCATAGGGCGGTAACAAAGGGGTTGGTGCAACGCACAAAACTGATTTCAGCGGCAACTTTCCTGCCACCATCGACCCTGCTGCGCCGTCCTTCCATCCCGTTGGAGCCACCATGACCCGCAAGCTTTCGCCCCTCGCCTTCGCCGTCGCCCTGGCGCTCGCCGCACCCATCGCCCTCGCGCAGGAAGCCCCTGCGTCGTCCGACGCGCAAACGCTCGACACCCTGATCGTCACCGGCACCCGCGTGGCGGATCGCACGGTGGCCGAATCCACTGCACCGATCGACATCATCACGCCCGAGGTGCTGGAGTCCACCGGCACGGTGGAACTGGCCACCGCGCTCTCGCGCGCCGTGCCCTCGCTGAACTTCCCCCGCGCCGCGATCAACGATGGTACCGACGCGATGCGTCCGGCCCAGCTGCGCGGCCTGGCCCCCGACCACACCCTGGTGCTGGTGAACGGCAAGCGCTACCACCCGGGCGCGCTGGTCAACGTCAACGGCAGCCAGGGGCGCAGCTCCTCGCCGGTGGACCTCAACTCGATCCCGATTTCCGCCATCGAACGCGTTGAAGTGCTGCGGGACGGCGCCTCCGCGCAGTACGGCTCCGACGCCATCGCCGGTGTCATCAACATCGTGCTGAAGGGCGCCGACAGCGGCGGCAGCGTCAGCGTTACCGGCGGCGGCTACAGCGCCGGCGACGGCCGCCAGTACCAGGCGCTTGCCGATGCCGGCTTCAAGCTCGGTGAGAGCGGCAAGGTCCACCTGGCCGCACAGGCGGGGCATCAGGACCAGACCGACCGGGCACGTCCCTTCCTGGGGACGGTGACGGCAACCAGCGCCCCCGGCGGCAAGGTCGTGCAGCGCTATGGCGATCCCGAGGTCGACAACGCCTCCTTCCTCTACAACGGCGAAGTGGACGTCACCGACTACCTGACGTTCTATTCCTACGGCCTCCATACCAAGCGGGAAACGCTCTCCAACGGCTTCTTCCGCCCGGCCGGCGACTCGCGCAACATCCCGTCGATCTATCCGGACGGCTTCCTGCCGCAGATCTTCAACACGTCCACCGACGTCAGCGTTTCCAGCGGCATCAAGACCTTCACTGCCGGCGGCACCAACATCGACATCAGCTACACCTACGGCAGCAACGAACTGGAGTTCGACATCCAGAACACGTTGAACCGGAGCCTGGGCCCCACCTCTCCCACCGCGTTCTACGCCGGTTCGCTGGAACTCAAGCAGCACGTGCTGAACTTCGATTTCAACAAGCAACTGGACTGGGGCCTGGCCTATCCGGTCACCCTGTCCTACGGCGCGGAATGGCGAGGCGAGAAGTTCACCATCGGTGCCGGCGAACCCGGGTCGTACATCAACGGCGGGGTGTTGATCGGCGGCGCACCCGCGCCGTCCGGTGCGCAGGTGTTCCCGGGCTTCCGGCCGAGCGACAGCGGCAGCTTCGACCGCAACAACATTTCGTTCTACGCCGGCCTGGAAGGCGACCTGACCGAGAAACTGTCCGCCGGCGTCGCCGTGCGCTATGAGGACTACAGCGACTTCGGCGACACCACCACCGGCAAGCTGACGGGTCGCTACGCGTTCAACGACGCGGTGGCGCTGCGTGCGACGGCCTCGACGGGCTTCCACGCGCCGTCGCTGCAACAGCAGTACTACCAGACCACGTCGACCAACTTCATCGGCGGGCTGCCCTTCGACCTGGTGACGTTCCGGGTGACCAACCCGGCCGGCATCTCGCTCGGTGCGGAACCGCTGAAAGCGGAGGAATCGGACAACCTCAGCCTGGGCCTGGTGCTCACGCCGGTCGAGAACCTGTACGTCACCATCGATGGGTACCACATCAAGGTCAAGGACCGCATCACGCTGTCGGAGAACCTGACCAGTACCGCCGTGCGCACCTGGCTCAACGCGAACGGCTTCCCGGACGTCGCGGGCGGGCGCTACTTCACCAACGCGCTGGACACGACCACCAAGGGCGTCGACATCGTCGGCACGTACAAGTGGGCACTGGCGGCCAGCACGCTCGACTTCACCAGCGGCTACAACTACAACAAGACCACGATCGATCGCGTGGCTCCGAATCCGGCCGCGCTCACGGCGATCGATCCCACCGCGCTGCGCTTCGGCCGCGTGGAACTGGGCCGCTTCGAGGTAGGCGCGCCGCGCGACAAGTTCTTCCTCAACGGCATCTGGACCAAGGGCGGCTTCAGCGTCAGCACTACCGCCACGCGCTACGGCGAGTTCACCATCCTCAACGCCAACCCGGTGCTGGACCAGACGTTCGGCGCGAAGTGGCTGCTCGACCTGGCCTTCAGCTACAAGACCGGCGGTTGGCAGTTCACCGTGGGCGGTGACAACGTGCTGGACGAGTATCCGGACGAGAACCTGTTCATCTCGCCGGCACTGAACACCTCGACCACCGGCCAGCTGCCGTATCCGTCGCAAAGCCCGTTCGGCTTCAACGGTGCATATGCATACGGGCGGATCAGCTATACCTGGTAAGCCACGCGCACCATGCTTCGCCGGAACGCCCCGCCTCGCGCGGGGCGTTTCCGTGATGGGGGCGACGGAACCGCGCGACGCAGGCTTGGGATGCGTCGCCGGTTTGCGACAAAGCGTCCCCATCGGCGACACTCGACCGATCACGCCGAGGAACCGCGCCATTCGATGCACCATGACACCGACCTGATCAACATCATCGCGGTAGGCCTCGCCCTGGCCTTCGTGCTGGGCGCGCTTGCGCACAAACTGCGCTTCTCGCCGCTGGTCGGTTACCTCATCGCAGGCATCTTCGTCGGTCCATTCACGCCCGGCTTCGTCGCGGACCAGGAACTCGCCACCCAATTGTCCGAACTGGGCGTGATGCTGCTGATGTTCGGCGTGGGCCTGCACTTTTCGCTGGAAGACCTGCTGGAAGTAAAAGCGATCGCCATTCCCGGCGCCATCGCGCAGATCGTGGTCGCGACCGGCCTGGGGTGGGCGCTGGCGTGGGGCATGGGCTGGACACCGCTCAACGGCTTCGTGTTCGGGCTGGCGTTGTCGGTGGCGAGCACGGTGGTACTGCTGCGTGCGATGGAGGAACGTCGCCTGCTCGAGACCAGGCGCGGCCGCATCGCGGTGGGCTGGCTGATCGTCGAGGATCTGGTGATGGTGCTGGCGCTGGTGATGCTGCCGGTGCTGGCGGAGGCATTCGGGCCGGAAGCCCAGGCCGAAGGTGCCAGCTTCGGCACGTTCATGGTGGCCATCGCCTGGACCTTCATCAAGCTGGGTGCCTTCGTCGCCTTCATGCTGGTGGTGGGTCGGCGCGTCATCCCGTGGACGCTGGAGAAGATCGCCGCCACCGGTTCGCGCGAGCTGTTCACCCTGTCGGTACTGGCGATCGCGCTGGGCGTGGCGTTCGGCTCGGCCACGCTGTTCGGCGTGTCGTTCGCGCTGGGCGCGTTCTTCGCCGGCATGCTGCTCAACGAATCGGAGCTCAGCCACAAGGCCGCCAACGACTCGCTGCCGCTGCGCGACGCGTTCGCGGTGCTGTTCTTCGTCTCGGTCGGCATGCTGTTCAACCCGGCGATCCTGGTGGCGCATCCGTGGCAGGTGCTGGCCACTTTCGGGATCATCGTGATCGGCAAGTCGGTGGCGGCGTACTACATCGTCAAGGCGTTCAAGCATCCGACCGGCACCGCGCTGACGATCTCGGTCAGCCTGGCGCAGATCGGCGAGTTCTCCTTCATCCTGGCCGCGCTGGGCGTGGCATTGAAGATCCTGCCGCCGGACGGACGCGACCTGATCCTGGCCGGCTCGCTGCTGTCCATCATCGCCAACCCGTTCCTGTTTTCGTGGCTGGACCGCTGGCAGACGAAGCAGGAAGCGCTGGCACCCTTGCCGGCCGAACCCGAGGTGCCGCCCGGTCCGTCGCTGGACGTCACCGACCACGCCATCATCATCGGCTACGGCCGCGTGGGCAGCGAGCTGGCACGCGTCCTGCGCGACCGGGGCGTGCCGTTGATCGTCATCGACGACAACGGCGACCACGTCGCCCGCGCGCACGATGCGGGCATTCCCGCGATCCGCGGCAGTGCGGCCGCCGACCGCGTGCTGGCGGAAGCGCACCCGGAGCGCGCCAAGATCGCCGTGCTGGCGATCCCCCAGCCGTTGGAAGCCGGCGAGACGCTGGCCAAGCTGCGCGCGATCAACCCTTCGCTGACCTTGCTGGCGCGCGCGCACAGCGACGGCGAAGTGAAGCACCTGCTGGAACACGGCGCCGACGGCGCCGTGCTGGCCGAACGCGAACTCGCGTTCTCGCTGGCCGAAATGGTGATGTCCACGCCGCCCTACCGCCCGCAGCGCACGAGTGCCTGAGCCGCCGCCTCACTCGCGCGAGGCGGCGGCCTCGGCGGCCGTTTCCGCCAGCACGTCGGCGAGCGGCCGCGGCGCGCCGTAGAGATACCCCTGCACGCGGTGCACGCCCAGGCGGCGGAGGCAGTATTCCGTGTCCTCGTCCTCGACGAACTCCGCCACGGTGACCGCGCCGAAGGCTTTCGCCACCGCCACCGAGGCCTGCACCACGGCGTAGTCCTTCCCGAGCTGCGCCACGTTGCGCACGAACGAACCATCGATCTTGATCACGTCCACCGGCAGCTCCCGCAGGCGCGCGAAGCTCTGCATGCCGGTACCGAAATCGTCGATGGCGATGTGGCAGCCCAGCGCGCGCAGGTCGGCCAGCAGGTGGCTGGCCGCCGCGGTGTTGGAGATGGCCGCGGTTTCGGTGACTTCGAAGCACAGCGCGTGCATCGGCAGCGGCGAACCCGCCAGCAAGGTGCGCAGCTCGACCTGGAAGCTCATCGACGCCAGGCTCTGTCCGGTCAGGTTGATGGCGATCTCGCGGCAATGCGGCAGCGCGGCCGGTGTCTTGCGCAGCAGCCGGAACAGCGCGCGCATGACCGCCAGGTCCAGTTCGGCGCCCCGCCCCGCCGCCTCCAGCGGTGCCATGAAGCGCGCCGGCGACATGATGTCGCCGCGCTCGTCGATCAGTCGGCACAGCACTTCGCCCGCCAGCGGCCGGGGCTCGCCCTGCATGTCCTCCACCAGATCGCGGATGGGCTGGAAGTACAGCACCACGCGCTCGCTGCGCAGGCTGGCCAGGGCTTCGGTGGCATCGTGCAGTTGCCGGCGGTGCGTGCGCCACAACTGGGTGTCGCCGATGTCGCTGTAGCGCGGCCGCAGTTCCCCGTGCTGGCGCGCCTCGAACGCCAGGTGCGACGCGGCCAGCACGGCGCGGTCGATCACGCTAGCGTGCGCGCCGTTGAACGCCGCGACGCCGAGGTACGGCAGCAGCCGTATCGGTTCGCCGTCGACATCGATCTCCGCATGTTCGACGCGGGCCATCACGCGTTCCCACAGGTCGGCGTCGCGCCCCGGGCGCGGCAGCAGCGCGAACTGGCCGGTGCCGACGTAGTACGCCTCGACCAGGTCGTCCACCCGCCGCGCGGTCGCGTTCATCGCCTGCGCCTGGGTGTCCAGCCCGAAGCCGGCCACCAGCGTGTCGGTCTGGTCGAGCAACAGGTAGCCCAGCTCCGTGCGCGGCAGTGGCCTTTCCATGCGCCCCCGCAACGCCTTGAGGTTGGGCAGGCCCGTGACCTGGTCGCGCAGCGTTTCTTCCGACAGCTGCTCCGCCAGCGCGGAGCGGTCGCGGTTGGTCAGCCACAGGTAGAGCATCGCGAGCAGCAGGATGTTCATTTCCGCCGCGATGTGCAGCAGGTTGAAGAAGCCTACCGGGGTGTTGGCGTACTCGGCCGTGCCCGCCACCATGCCGACCAGCAGCAACAGGGTGAGCGACAGGGACAGCATCGCCCAGCGCGGCGGCAGGCGCAGCATGCACCAGGCGAGCACCAGCAGCAGCGCGAAGCGGTAGTCCATCAGCACCGGCGCCGACGGCAGCGATACGCCACCGAAGGACTGCCGGACCTGCATCGCCGCCCACAGGCTGATCGCCAGGCCCAGCCCCAGCACCACCGGCCACATCCAATGCCGGCCGATCGTCGAGCGCGCCGCGGGCAGCGTACGTTCCTGCCAGCCGATGACGAGCGGCAGGGTCACCACCGCCACGCCGAACTGCTTGGCGAAGAACATCTGGAAGGCGGCGCTCACCGCCACGGCCGGCGTATTGACCAGCGCGATGCTGAAACCCAGCAGCGCGATGACGATGGGGTACAGCAGCAGCCCGATCGCGGCGAACCGCATCAGGTCGCCGCGCTGCACGCCCGTGCCGGCCATGCGCGGCCATCCCATCCAGCGCGCGCACAGCCGCGTCCAGCCGTACTGGAACAGGTACGAGGCTGCGCCCCACGCCAACGTCCACGAGGGCTGGCCGTCATCGAACAGGTAGAGCTGGCGGAGCGTCCAGCCCGCGAACGTCAGCACGAAGCAGCCCGCCACCACGCGCGCATCGCGCACCAGCATGGCGACGGCCAGCAGCAGGCCGGTATGCAGGTGGATCAGCGAGGCATCGGCGAGTTCGCCGAAGAAGTCGATGCGGTAGCGGATCGGGATCTGCTGCAGCAGCAGGCACATGCCGCCCAACAGGAGCACCTGCATGCTCCCGCCCAGGCCACGCACCGGCTGCCCTGCATGATCGGCCATCCGTCCGCCCTTGCCCCTTGCCAGCTCCGCGTCCTCGCGCGCACGGCGGCAGCCCTGCCCCATCGCAGGCCGCCCCATAACGTACTACCACGCGCCGATGGACGAAAGCAGGACAGGCGCCGGCCTACCGTCCGTCAGCGCGCGACGGTCTCGAACACCAGTTGGCCGCCTTCCGCGCGGACGCGCACCGTATCGCCGGCGGCGAACGCACCCGACAGGATCTTGTGCGCCAGCGGGTTCTCCAGCTGTGCCTGGATCGCGCGCTTCAGCGGCCGCGCACCGTACACCGGGTCGAAGCCGACGTTGCCCAGCAGCATCAGCGCCGAGTCGTCCAGTTCCAGCGCGATCTGGCGTTCGGCCAGCCGCTTGGCCAGGTAACGCGTCTGGATGCGGGCGATCTCGCGAATCTGCGTCTTGTCCAGCGGATGGAACACGACGATGTCGTCGAGCCGGTTGATGAACTCCGGACGGAAGTGCGCCTGCACCACTCCCATCACCGCCGCCTTCATCTGCGTGTAGCGCTCCGGCGTGTCCGCCGACCCATCGCCCTCGGACATGTCCTGGATCAGGCTGGACCCCAGGTTGGACGTCATCACGATGACCGTGTTGCGGAAATCCACCGTGCGGCCCTGTCCGTCGGTGAGGCGACCGTCGTCCAGCACCTGCAGCAGGATGTTGAACACGTCCGGGTGCGCCTTCTCGACCTCGTCCAGCAGGATCACGCTGTAGGGACGACGACGCACGGCCTCCGTCAGGTAGCCACCTTCCTCGTAGCCCACGTAGCCCGGGGGTGCGCCGACCAGGCGGCTCACCGCATGCTTCTCCATGAACTCGCTCATGTCGATGCGGACCATCGCGTCGCTGCTGTCGAACAGGAACTCCGCCAGCGCCTTGCACAGCTCGGTCTTGCCGACGCCGGTCGGGCCGAGGAACAGGAACGAGCCGCTCGGACGGTCGGGATCGGAAATGCCGGCGCGCGAACGACGGACCGCATCAGAGACGACCTTGATCGCCTCTTCCTGGCCGATCACGCGGCCGCGCAGCGACTGCTCCATCTGCAGCAGCTTCTCGCGCTCGCCTTCCAGCATCTTGCTGACCGGGATGCCGGTCCAGCGGCTGATGACCTCGGCGATCTCCTCGTCGGTGACCTTGTCCTGCAGCAGGCGGAAGCCCTTCTGCTCGGCCTCCTGCGCAGCCGACAGCTGCTTCTCCAGCTCCGGCAGCTGGCCGTACTGCAGTTCGCTCATGCGCGCGTAGTCCTGCTTGCGCTGCGCGGCCTCCAACTCCAGCTTCACGCGCTCGATCTGCTCCTTGATCTTCGTCGCACCGGTAAGTGTCGCCTTCTCGGCCTTCCAGATCTCTTCCAGGTCGTTGAACTCGCGCTGCAGCGATTCGATCTCGGTCTCGAGATCGGCCAGGCGCTGCTTCGACTGCGCGTCCTTCTCCTTCTTCAGCGCCTCGCGCTGGATCTTGAGCTGGATCAGCCGCCGCTCCATCCGGTCCATTTCCTCCGGCTTGGAATCGATCTCCATGCGGATGCGGCTGGCGGCCTCGTCCATCAGGTCGATGGCCTTGTCCGGCAGCTGGCGGTCGGCGATGTAGCGGTGGCTCAGCTGCGCGGCAGCGACGATGGCCGGGTCGGTGATCTCGACGCCGTGGTGCACCGCGTACTTTTCCTTCAGGCCGCGCAGGATGGCGATGGTGTCCTCGACACTGGGCTCGCCGACGAACACCTTCTGGAAGCGGCGCTCCAGCGCGGCGTCCTTCTCGACGTACTTGCGGTATTCGTCCAGCGTGGTCGCGCCGATGCAGTGCAGTTCGCCACGCGCCAGCGCGGGCTTCAGCATGTTGCCGGCATCCATCGAACCCTCGGCCTTGCCTGCGCCGACCATCGTGTGCAGTTCGTCGATGAAGAGGATGATCTGGCCTTCGTTCTTGGCCAGGTCGTTGAGCACGCCCTTCAGGCGTTCCTCGAACTCGCCGCGGAACTTGGCGCCGGCGATCAGCGCGCCCATGTCGAGCGACAGCACGCGCTTGCCGCGCAGGCCCTCGGGCACTTCACCGTTGACGATGCGCTGGGCCAGGCCTTCGACGATGGCGGTCTTGCCCACGCCGGGCTCGCCGATCAGCACCGGATTGTTCTTGGTGCGGCGCTGCAGGACCTGGATGGTGCGGCGGATTTCCTCGTCGCGGCCGATCACCGGGTCCAGCTTGCCGATCTCGGCGCGCTCGGTCAGGTCGATGGTGTACTTCTCCAGCGCCTGGCGCTGGTCCTCGGCATTCTCGGACTGCACCTTCTCGCCGCCGCGCAGGCGGTCGATGGCGGCACGCAGTTTCTGCTTGTCGGCACCGCTGGCCTTCAGTTCCTGGCCCGCCGCCCCGCTGTCGTCCAATGCAGCCAGCAGGAACCATTCGCTGGCGATGTAGGTGTCGCCGCTGTCCTGTGCCAGCTTGTCGGTGACGTTGAGCAGGCGCGACAGGTCGTTGCCGATGGACAGGTTGCCGGCCTGGCCGGTCACCTTGGGCAGCTTGTCGAGCGCTTCGCCCAGCCGCTCGCGCAGCACGGGCACGTTGACGCCGGCCTGCGCAAGCAACGGCCGCGTGCTGCCACCCTGCTGTTCCAGCAGCGCGGTGAGCACGTGCACCGGTTCGATCATGGTGTGGTCGCGGCCCACGGCCAGCGACTGCGCGTCGGCCAGCGCCTGCTGGAAACGCGAGGTCAGTTTGTCCATCCGCATGGGGAGAACCTCAGAGAGTCAGGGGCCGGCGAACGCCAGCCGATGCTACCCAGATGCGGTTAAGCGGCGGTGTTTCAAGACCTGCTGAGACCCGGATTCACGTAGGGTGGGCCTTGGCCCACCGTCCGCGCATGCACCGGAAACGGCGGGCCAGGGCCCGCCCTACGGCTTCTTCTGGAGGGATAGCGCCGCCAGCAGCACCGCCAGCGCCGCATATGCTCCGGCGAACTGCCACAGGATGGTCGCGCGCAGGCCGTCGACGTCCCACGGCAGGTAGATGCCGCCGCGCGGATCGACCGAATGGATGATGCCGAACAATGTCAGCACTGCGCCGACCAGCAACGCGACGACCGCACGGCCGTTGCGGCCGTCGATCATCGCCACCAGCGCGGTGGTCCAGATCATCGCAGTGATGATGAAGCCGTTGCCCAGGGTGACGATGGTGGCCAGGTCCGGCAGCCCGTGCCCGTCGACGCCTTCGTACAGGCCGGCGAAGTGGTCGGGCGCGATCCACGCCGGATTGCCGAACTTGATCGTCAGCAGGTACGCCACCGACGGCAGGAAGCCCAGCGCTACCGCGATGGCGTGCTTGCGCGGGGTTTCGGTGAATGCCTGCACGGTGATGTCCAGGCCCACGTAGACGATGATCGGCGCCAGCACCGCCACTGGCAGCCACTGCACCAGGCCCGACACGTAGCCGAGCACGCCGCCGAGGCCGATGAAGATGCCCGTCAGCAGCGTGTAGCCCTTGCGCGCGCCCATGTGCTTGTACGCGGGCTGGCCGATGTAAGGCGTGGTCTGTGCCACGCCGCCGCAGACGCCGGCGACCAGCGTGGAGACCGCTTCGGCCAGCAGCACGTCGCGCGTGCGGTAGTCGTCGCCCGCGGCGCGCGCGCTCTCGCTGACGTTGATGCCGCCGACGACCATCAGCAGGCCGAACGGCAGCAGCAGCGGGAGATACGGCACGGTGTAGGCCAACCCATCGAGCCAGCCCAGCGTGGGCAGCGGCAGTGTCAGCGCGAGCGGCACCGCATCCGGCACCTTGAAGCCGGGCGCGCCGAGGCCGGCGAAACCGAGGCCGTAGTACAGCGCGGTGCCGACGATGAAGGCCAGCAGCACGCCGGGCAGCTTCACCGGCAGCTTGCCCTTCGCCACCAGCACGTACAGCAGCAGCCCGAAGGTGACGAAACCGACGATGGGCTGGCGCAGCGTTTCGATCAGCGGCAGGAAGCCAAGCAACGTCAGCGCCGCGCCGCCGATCGATCCCAGCAGGCCCGCACGCGGCACCGCGCGCGTGACCGCATCGCCGAAGAACGAGAGCACCAGCTTCAGCACGCCCATCACCACCAGCGCGGCCATGCCGAGTTGCCAGGTGGCGGTGGCCGCGGCCTGCTCGTCCATGCCGGCCTGCTTGAAGCCGACGAAGGCCGGGCCCAGCACCAGCAGCGCCATGCCGATGCTGGTCGGCGCATCCAGGCCCAGCGGCATCGCGGTGACGTCGTCGCGGCCGGTCTTCGTCGCCAGGCGATGCGCCATCCACGTGTAGATCAGGTTGCCGACCAGCACGCCCAGCGCAGTGCCCGGGAACATCCGGGTGAATACCACCTCGGCCGGGAACTGGAAGATGCCGATCAGCGCGGCGGCGATGAAACCGAGGATGGACAGGTTGTCCACCACCAGGCCGAAGAAGCCGTTGAGGTCGCCGGGTACGAACCAGCGGCGCACGGGAGAAGCCGGGGTCATGGAGTCGGTAATCAGTGGGGTGGGCGGGAGGTCGCCAGCATAAGCGTCCGCGCGATCGGCGGGCGCACCGGGTTCAGAACGATACGTCCACCGCGTGGCGCGACCACAGCACCGACTGGTGGCCGGTCGCCTGCTTCCATGCCAGGCGGATCGCCTCGATGTCGGCGCGGCGCTGCGGCGTGTCCTCGTGCAGCACCACCAGCACCTTGGTCTTCAGGCGGTTGGGCTCCTTCGCACCGCGGAACAGCCACTGGCCGTAGGCATCGAACACAGTCAGGCCATCGGGAAAGCGCGCGGTCACTTCCTTGTCCAGGAACGCGCGCCACATCGCCTCGGTGATCGGCTCGGCCTGCGGACGGTCGGCCGGCCCCGTCTCTTCGCCCACCCCGAAATACAGCTCGCTGCGTACCCAGCCACTGGCGGTCGCGGGCCGCAACACGTCGCCCTGCAACGAGGCGGTGGGGGTGGCGGGAGAGGACGGCGGTGGCGTGGACACGCACCCGGCGAGCACAAGCAGGACCGACAACCAGACAGCGCGATGCGACATGGGGCAAACCTCGTGGGAGGAGGACAGGATGGAACATGCCGACGCGACGGCCATATGACGCGGCGGCATAAGCAGATGGGGAGCAGAGATGACGCAGCCGCCGCATCGCGACTTAATATATCGCTTCATCGCAATAAAGCGATAGACTTTATCCGGTTTCTCCCCTCGCCCCACGAGACTTTCCATGCCGCATCCGATCCTTGCCCCGTTGGGCGCCGCCATCGCCCTGGCGCTTGCCCTCCCCGCAGCTGCACAGACTTCCGGCGCCACCGACCTGGACGCCGTGATCGTCACCGGCACCCGCGCCACCGACCGCACCGCGCTGGAATCCACCTCGCCCATCGACGTGCTGACCGCCGAGGACATCCGCAAGGCCGGCGTGCTCAACGGCGAACTCGGCAGCGCGCTGCAGGCGCTGCTGCCGTCGCTGAACTTCCCGCGCCAGTCCAACTCCGGCGGCGCCGACCACATCCGCGCCGCACAGCTGCGCGGCCTGAGCCCCAACCAGGTACTGGTGCTGGTGAACGGCAAGCGCCGCCACACCAGCGCGCTGGTCAATACCGACAGCAAGATCGGCAAGGGCAACACGCCGGTGGACTTCAACGCCATCCCGGTCAGCGCGATCAAGCGCATCGAAGTGCTGCGCGACGGCGCGGGCGCCCAGTACGGCTCCGATGCCGTGGCCGGCGTCATCAACGTGATCCTCAACGACGCGCCGGAAGGTGGCGCCTTCGAAGCCAGCTACGGCGCGCACCACACGAAGGTGGAGCCGATCGACCAGACCGTTACCGACGGCCAGAGCGGCTTCTTCAGCGCGCAGGTCGGCGACCGCATCGGCGACGGCGGCTTCTTCCGGGTGGGCCTGGAGTACAAGCAGCGCGAAGGCACCAATCGCGCCGGCTTCGACCAGATCCCGTTCTTCGAGGAGCAGACGCCCGACAACCTGGCCCTGGCCGGCCAGCGCAACTACGTGCTGGGCGACGGTAGTTCGCGCGACATCAACGCGTGGCTCAACGCGGCCGTACCGCTGGGCGAATCGGCCGAGCTGTACGCCTTCGGCACCTACCACCAGAGCGATACCGAAGGCGCCAACTATTTCCGCTACCCCGATGGCGTGGCGAACTGGAAGGAGGTGTATCCGAACGGTTACCGCCCGATCTCGGAAGGCGACAACCTGGATCTGGCCGGCGTGGCCGGTGTGCGCGGACAGTGGGGCGACTGGGACTACGACGCCAGCCTCAACCACGGCCGCAACGCATTCACCTACCGCCTGCGCAATTCACTCAACGCCTCGCTCGGCCCGACCAGTCCGACCCGCTTCAAGACCGGCGATTACGACGCCGGCCAGACCCTGTTGAACCTGGACATCAGCCGCGTGTTCGGCGCGCATACGTTCGCCACCGGCGTGGAGTTCCGCCACGAAACCTTCGAGACCGGTGCCGGCGATCCGGCTTCGTACGCGGCCGGCCCCTACACTGATCGCCCGACCGGTTCGCAGGCCGGTGGCGGACTGACGCCGCAGGACACCGCCGACCTCGACCGCGACGTGTCCAGCGTCTACGCCAGCCTCAGCAGCCAGTGGGGCGAGAAATTCACCACCGACATCGCCGCGCGCTACGAGCACTACGACGACTTCGGTGGCGAGCTGACCGGCAAGCTCGCCGCCCGCTACGAATTCGCGCCCGCGTTCGCCCTGCGCGGCTCGGTGTCGAACAACTTCCGCGCCCCGTCGCTGAGCCAGATCGGGTTCGAGTCGACCTCCACCGGCTACGACGCATCCGGCCAGCTCACCCAGGGCCGCCTGTTGTCGGTCAACAACCCCATCGCCCGTGCGCTGGGCGCGCAGGACCTGGATCCGGAGAAGTCGCTGAACCTCAGCCTGGGTTTCACCAGCCGGATCGGCGAGCACTTCGACGTGTCGCTGGACGTGTTCCGCATCGACATCGACGATCGCGTGGCGCTTACCGAACGCATCAGCGGCGACGCGCTGACGGACTTCGTGCTGGACAACTTCGGCGTGCCTGGCGTGCAGAGCGCCAACTTCTTCATCAACGCCGCCGACACCCGCACCGAAGGCGCCGAAGTGGTGGCCAACTGGCGGCAGGCGCTGGGCGACGGCAACCTGCTGCTGACCGGCGCTTACAGCTACGCCAAGACCGAGCTGAAGAACATCGCGTCCACGCCGGCGGAACTGCTCGCCATCGACCCGAGCTACGTCCTGTTCGGCGTGGAGGAGAGCAACACGCTGACCGACGCCGCACCGCGGACGCGCGGCACCTTCACCGCCACCTGGTACAACACGCACTGGTCGCTGCTGGGCCGCGTGAGCCGCCATGGCAGCGCCAAGCGCGTGTTCAACTTCGGCGGCGGCTTCGAGCCGGAACAGACCTACGGCGCCGAGTGGCAGCTGGATGCGGAAGTCGAATACAAGGTCTCCTCGAAGTGGAGCGTGGCGCTGGGTGGACTCAACCTGACCGACGAGTACCCGGACCTGTCGAACGAAGACATCTACTACTTCGGCAACCTGCCCTACGACGTGCTGTCGCCCATCGGCAGCAACGGCGCGTACTACTACACCCGGGTGCGCTACACCTTCTGATGGACCCCGCCGTCATCCCGTCGCAAGCCGGGATGACGGCGTAGCGTGCGCCGTGCGCACGACCGCAGGATCCGTCAACCGCCCGCCGTGCGCATGGCGCACGCTACGGAACCGCGCCCGCTCCTGTTCTGTTGGTACACGACACCGTGTCATTCCGAAGCCAGGCGCGAACGTCGCCGGGTCCCGACACCCGCCTGGATGAATGCGTAGCGTGCGCCGTGCGCACGACCGCAGGATCCCTCCACCGCCCGTCGTGCGCGCGGCGCACGCTACAGGAAGCGCGCGCGCTCCTTTTCCGTCGGCACGTGGCATGCAGTGGTGCCAAACAAGCGATATCTATTCCGCGCGATCCAGCGGTACAGCGGATCGCGCACGGAACGCGGCACCCATGCGATGACCCCCGCCAGGCGCCATGCTCCGCCCAGCCCGGTCAGCACGCGCTGGATGGCGTCGCTGTCGGTCCACGCGCTATCGCCATCGACCAGGAGGAACGAAGCCGGATCGTCGGGGTCCAGGCCGTGCGTCGCCAGCAGCGCGCGTCCGCGCTCTGACTGCATGGCGGCGAAGCGGTAGCGGCCTTCGCCGTCATGCTTCAACAAGAAGCGTACCCAGCCGTTGCACAGCACGCAGATGCCGTCGAAGACGATGACCGGACCTTGCGGGCGGGATGAATCCCGTGTCGTCACGCAACCTCTCCATCAAACAGGATGATTCCCCCTCTCCCCGCGCGGGGAGAGGATGCCAACGGCGGTTGAGGGGCGAACGGAGCCTGCCACCCATCGCGCCACCGCACAGGCGCAACGCGCGATGCACTGACGCCCGCTCCCGTGTCGACAACGAGAAGCGCCCCTCATCCGCCCTCCGGGCACCTTCTCCCCGCACGCGGGGAGAAGGACAGCCATTCACTCGTTGCGTACATCCAGCCAGCCCGTGTAGTGCACCAGCAGTCCGACGAGCGGCAACGAGGCCCACACATCGAACGCGTAACGCTCGCCGTCCGCGGACTCGCGCGCGCCGACGCCGGTGAACCAGCCGGGCGGTAGCCACACGCCGAACACGCCGACCCGGACGACGCGCCAGACTATCGCCCCGTTCACGACCTCCAAGTGGAACCCGAACGTCGCTACGCCCAGTCTTTCGCACAGCACGTCGCCCTCGCGCCACAACCGTGAGGGCATGGCGCGGCCGCCGGTGTAGCGAATCCAGCGTTCGTGGTCCGGCGATGCGTCGATCTCGACGCACAGTGGGCCCGTGCCCGCGGGTGGCAGGTGCGTGGCCGCGGCGACCAGCCGCGACAGCAGGCCCGATCCGCGTTCGACCTGCACCTCGCCGACGTACCGCTTGAGTCCCTGCGCGACATGCAGCGCGCGCACCGGTTCCGGCAGCGTGGTGAACGCCGGCCCCAGCAATGCTGCGAACAGCGGGCTTACGGCTGCATCCACGCCAGCGTGGCGATGCGTCCGCTGCGGCCGTCGCGGCGGTGGGAGAAGAAGCGGTCGGGTTCGCTGATCGTGCAGAGATCGCCGCCGTGGATGTCCTCCGCCCGCATGCCGCGCGCAACGAGGCGGCGGCGCGCGAGCGCGGGCAGGTCGGCCAGCCAATGGCCCGGACGCGTCGGCGCGAAGGCCGCGGCCGCGCCCGCATCCTGCGAGACGAAGGCGTCGAACACGTTCTCGCCAACTTCATAGCGCTGCGGCCCGGCCGCCGGGCCGATCCATGCGATCACCTCCGTGGCCGGGGTGCGCATCGCGGCGAGGGTCGCTTCCAGCATGCCCTTGGACAGTCCCGGCCAGCCCGCATGCGCGGCGGCGATCTCGCGGCCGTCCTTCGCCGCGAACACCACGGGCAGGCAATCGGCCGTCAGGATGGCGAGCACCAC
This sequence comes from Pseudoxanthomonas sp., assembly GCF_002863005.1. Lineage (GTDB taxonomy): Bacteria > Pseudomonadota > Gammaproteobacteria > Xanthomonadales > Xanthomonadaceae > Pseudoxanthomonas_A. The sequence continues at coordinate 480,928 of NZ_PKDG01000015.1, read as the reverse complement.
GCCGGGCTCCGAGGTCACCAGCGCATCGGCGACGGCCTCCGGTGCGGCGGAGTCGGCAGGCACGTCCACGCGCACGACATCCGTGCCGTGCACCTGCTTCAACCAGTGCGGCGCGGAAGGCAGTCCGGCCAGCTCCGCCAGTTGCGCGCGGTTGCGGGCCACCACGGCCGGGTCATCGCCATCGGCCGCGTACTTGTTGCCCAGGTTGAACGTGTCGAACGGCGTGGCGGAATGACCGGCCCCGTGCCTCAGCGTGGTGAAGGCGTGCACGCCGGCGGGTGCCGGCCAGTCGGCATGCACCACCGGCGCGCGGTTCATCCGCGCCTGGCCTGGCTGTCGGCGCGCAGCGCAGCCAGCAGTGCGACCATGTCGGCCGGCACCGGCGCGGTGACCCGCACGGGCTCACCACTGACCGGATGCGCGAATTCCAGCGTTTCCGCATGCAGTGCCTGTCGGCGGAAGCTGCGCAGCACCGCGATCAGGTCGTCGCTGGCGCCCTTCGGCAAACGCAGCGGACCGCCGTACAGCGGGTCGCCGACGATGGGGTACTTGATGTGCGCCATGTGCACGCGGATCTGGTGCGTGCGGCCGGTTTCCAGTCGGCATTCCAGCGCCGTGTGCGCGCGGAAGCGTTCGCGCAGGCGATAGTGGGTGACCGCGTCGCGGCCGTCCTCGCGTACCGCCATCTTCAGGCGGTCGCGCGGGTGGCGGTCGATCGGCGCGTTGGCGGTACCGCCGGACACCATCGCGCCGACCACCACGGCGAGGTACTGCCGGTGCACGTCGCGCGAGGCCAGCTGCGCCACCAGCGAGGTGTGGGCCGGCAGGGTGCGCGCCACCACCATGACGCCGGAGGTGTCCTTGTCCAGCCGGTGCACGATGCCCGCCCGCGGCAGCGCCGACAGCGACGGATCGCGGAACAGCAGCGCATTGACCAGCGTGCCGGTCGGATTGCCGGCGCCGGGGTGCACCACCAGGCCGGCGGGCTTGTCCAGCACGAAGACGTGTTCGTCCTCGTACAGGATGTCCAGCGGGATGTCTTCCGGCGCGGCGTGGGTCTGGGTATCCAGTACCACGTCCAGGCTGGCGGTTTCGCCGCCGCGCACCGGATCGCGCGGCCGCACCACCTGTCCATCCAGCAGGGCATTGCCGGACTTGATCCACTCGGTCAGGCGCGAGCGGGAGAACTCGGGGAACAGCTCCGCAAGGGCGGCATCGAAGCGGCGGCCGGCGGCGCTGGCGGGCACGATGGCCGTGCGCGGGGTATCGGGGGAATCGGGTTCGGTCATGCGGGAAGACGTCCAGAGAGGCCATGCGCCGGTCCGTATTGGCCGATTGTTCATGGCGAAGGCGGCGCCTAGGCTATCATCGACGGCCTGTTTCCCTGCCGCGGCCTGCCGCCAGCCCATGACCCAGCGTGCCTTCCCCCGCTTCTCCCGCCCCTCCGCGACCACCCGTCTCGTGCTGCTGGCCCTGGTCGTCGGCTTCGCCGGTACCGGCTGCGGCAAGATCTTCAAGAAGAAGGACGCGGCGGAGAACCAGCCGGTCGAGGTGATGTACCAGGAAGCGCACCAGGCCATGGCCAACAACAACTGGGACCGCGGCCTGCTGAGCTTCCGCCGCCTGATCGCCCAGTACCCGTATGGTCCCTACACCGAACAGGCGCTGATGGAATCGGCCTACGCCGAGTACAAGGCCGGCAAGCTGGACGACGCGGTCACCACCATCGACCGCTTCATCCGCACCTACCCGACCCACCGCAACATCCCGTACATGTACTACCTGCGCGGACTGGCCAACTCCAACCGCGACACGGTCTTCCTGCAGAAGGTATGGCGCCTGGATGCCAGCCGCCGCGACCTGGCCACGCCCATGCAGGGCTACAACGACTTCGCCCGCGTGGCCGAGAACTACCCCAACAGCCGGTATGCCGCCGATGCACGCCAGCGCATGACCGCGTTGCGCGACCAGTTCGCCCTGCATGAGCTGGACACGGCCATCTACTACCTGCGACGCGATGCATGGGTGTCGGCCGCCAGCCGCGCCAAGTACCTGCTGGAAACCTATCCGCAGAGCGCCTACCAGTACGATGCCATCGCCGTGCTGGCCGAGGCGTACACCCATCTGGGCAACAAGACGCTGGCCGATGACGCCAGGCGCGTGCTGGAACTCAACGACCCGCAGCACCCCTGGCTGGCCGGCAAGTTCCCGGACTACCCGTGGATGGTGCGTCGCCTGAATCCGTTCGCCGGCGAGAAGTCCAGCAATACCGTGGACCAGCGCAAGGACGACTGACCGTCCAACGGTTGCGGAAGAAAAAAGGGCCTCACGGCCCTTTTTCTTTGTCCGGCGTTCCGGCCACCTCAGTCGGCGGGGCGGGCCTTGTCCCAGTCGAAGCGCGTCAGCACCGCCAATTGGCGCGGCTCCATCACGCCGTTGTGTTCGATGCCGTCGATGACCCAGGTCGGGAACACGGTGACGCCCGCCGATGCGCACGCCGAGACGATCGGCGCATTGCGTCCCCCCGGCGAGCATTCCACATAGGGCAGGCGCTCCGCCGCGTGGCCGAAGTGGCGTTTCTGCCGACTGCATTCCACGCACCAGGATGCACCATAGAACTTCGCGCCGTAGGCGGTCAGGTGCTGCGCGAGCGCTTCTGCGCGACGGCTCTCGGGTCGCTGGTGCAGCAGTCCGCTCTGGTGCACGTGCAGGACCGCGAGCACCAACAAGACCGGCACCGCCTGCATCCCCCACCAGCGCGTCCACGGCCGGCCCGGCGCCGAGGCGGGACGGCGCAGCTGCAGCCACGCGAACATCGCCGCCAGCACCGCCAGCGAGGCCAGGCAACCGATGCAGTACGCATCGAGCACGAACGCCCCTATCGCGGTGAGGTACACGCTGACCGCCAGTCCCAGCAGTACCAGCCGCCACTGGCGTTGCCAGCGCAGCAGCGGCGACGCCTTGCGTGCCAGCGACACGAGCGCGACCAGCGCATACAGGCCGAAGCCCCACAGCGCCATCGGCACGCCCAGCAGCGTGGACCATCCGCTGCGCCGGATCGCATCGCACCCCCCGTCGGCGCCGCAGAACGCCGAGGTCGACCCGCTCCCCGCCGTCCAGGCCAGGTAGCCGGTGATCAGCAGGCCCAGCGCCGCCAGGGCCAGCATCACCCGGTCCGGCGGTGTGGCCGGACGCGGCGCCGGCGCCGCGGGCCGGTCGCGATGGGGTGAACGCTTTTTCTTCCTTGTCATTCCGGTCTCCGGCGCGCGGTCGCGCTCACAGCGCGTACTTGTTGGTGATGGGATAGCGGCGTTCGCGGCCGAACGCGCGGCGCGAGACCTTGGGGCCGGGCGCGGCCTGGTGGCGCTTCCACTCGTTGATGCGCACCAGCCGCAGCATGCGGTCCACGGTGGCGGCGTCGAAGCCGGCGGCGACGATCTCGTCGCGCGACTGCTCCAGGTCCACGTAACGGAACAGGATCGCGTCCAGCACGTCGTACGGCGGCAGCGAATCCTGGTCCTTCTGGTTCTCGCGCAGCTCGGCCGACGGCGGTCGGTCGATCACGGCCGGCGGGATCACCGGTGCGCCGCCCACCGTGTTGCGCCAGCGCGCCAGCGCGAACACCTCGGTCTTGTACAGGTCCTTGATCGGCGCGTAGCCGCCGCACATGTCGCCGTAGATCGTGGCGTAGCCCACCGCGTATTCGCTCTTGTTGCCGGTAGTGAGCAGCAGGCCGCCGAACTTGTTGCTCAGCGCCATCAGGATCACGCCGCGGCTGCGCGACTGCAGGTTCTCCTCGGTGGTGTCGGCGGGCCTGTCGCCGAAGATCGGGCCGAGCGCGTCCAGGAAACCCTTGAACGGCGCTTCGATCGAGATGGCTTCCAGTTTCACGCCCATCGCCGCGCACTGTTCGGCGGCGAGGTCGTTGGACAGGCCTGCGGTATAGCGCGACGGCAGCCGCACCGCAGTGACGTTGTCCGCGCCCAGCGCGTCCACCGCCAGCGCCAGCACCATCGCCGAATCGATGCCGCCGGACAGGCCCAGCCAGACCTTCGAGAACCCGTTCTTGCCGCAGTAGTCGCGGATGCCGCGCACGATCGCGCGCCACGCCAGCGCATCGCGACTCTCGTCGCCGTCGTCCATCCACACCACCGGACTGAACGCACGCGTGGCCACGTCGAAGTCGACCACCAGCCATTGGTCGGTGAAGGCCGCCGCGGCCGGATGCACGGTGCCGTCGCCGTTGGCGACCACGGAAGCGCCGTCGAACACCACCGCATCCTGCCCGCCGACCACGTTGAGGTAGGCCAGCGCCATGCCGGTCTCGCGCGTGCGCTCGGCGATCAGCGCATCGCGTTGCGCATGCTTGTCGCGGTCGAACGGCGACGCATTGGGCACCAGCGTCAGCACGGCGCCCGCCTCGGCGGTGTCGGCCAGCGGCTCGGGGAACCAGAGGTCTTCGCAGATCACCAGGCCCAGCGGCACGCCGTTCACCTCGAAGGTGCAGGCGCCGCCATCCGGGTCCACGTCGAAGTAGCGGCGCTCGTCGAACACCGCGTAGTTGGGCAGTTCGCGCTTGCGGTAGGTGGCCTCGACCGCGCCGTCGCGCAGCACGCTGGCCGCGTTGTACACCACGCTGCCCGCGCTCTGCGGCCAGCCCACCACGGCGACGATGCCGTGCGTGGTGGCGGCGATCTCCCTCAGTGCGGTTTCGCAATCGGCCAGGAAGCGCGGACGCAGCAAGAGGTCTTCAGGCGGATAGCCGCTGACCGCCAGTTCGGGGAACAGCACCACGTCGGCGCCGTAATGGTCGCGCGCCTCGGCGATCATGCGGCGGATGCTCTCGCTGTTCTGCGCAACGGCGCCGACCGGGAAATCGAACTGCGCCATGGCGATGCGGAGGGTCTGGGTCATGTCGGCCTTCGGTGGGAGCGAGCGCCGGCATTATCCCAGAGCACGGCAGGCCGCGCGCCCGCACAAAAAAGCCCCGCGGCGTCCCGGGAGGACGTGCGCGGGGCTTGCGCAGGAAAACGATGCGCGAGGCGGGGAATCAGTGGGCCAGACGGGCCGCGATGCGTTGCTGTTCGTCCTTCAATGCCTGCGGCGTGCGGGCGCCGAATTCCTGCAGGTACTCGCCGATGCCGGCGAACTCCGCCTGCCAGCCGGCGCGGTCGAAGCCGAACAGCAGGTCGTGCGCTTCATCGCTCAGCGCCACGCCATCCAGGTTGAGGTCCTCGGCGCGCGGCAGGTGGCCGATGGGGGTTTCCACCGCGTCGGCCTTGCCCTCGACGCGCTGGATCATCCACTCCAGCACGCGCAGGTTTTCGCCGAAGCCGGGCCACAGGAACTTGCCGTCGCCGCCCTTGCGGAACCAGTTCACGTGGAAAATTTTGGGCAGCTTCGCGCCGGCCCGGTCGAACGACAGCCAGTGGGCGAAGTAGTCGGCGAAGTTGTAGCCGCAGAACGGCTTCATCGCCATCGGGTCGCGACGCATCACGCCGACCGCGCCGGTCGCGGCGGCCGTGGTTTCCGAGCCCATCGCCGCGCCGACCAGCACGCCGTGCGTCCAGTCGCGCGCTTCGAACACCAGCGGCACCAGCGAGGCGCGGCGGCCGCCGAAGACGATGGCGCTGATCGGCACGCCCTGCGGATCCTCGGCCTTGGCCGAATAGCTGGGGCACTGCTTGGCCGACACGGTGAAGCGCGAGTTGGGGTGCGCGGCCGGCCCGTTGGCCGGATCGTACTTGCGCCCCTGCCAGTCCAGCGCCGGCGTGCGCGTGTCCAGGCCTTCCCACCACGGCTCCTGCTCGTCGGTGACGGCGACGTTGGTGAAGATGGTGTGGTGGCTGATGGTGGCCAGCGCGTTGGGGTTGGAACTGTCGGAGGTGCCCGGCGCCACGCCGAAGAAACCGGCTTCCGGATTGATCGCGTACAGGCGGCCATCGGCGCCGGGGCGCATCCAGCAGATGTCGTCGCCGACGGTCCACACCTTCCAGCCGGCCTGGCGATAGCCTTCCGGCGGAATCAGCATGGCCAGGTTGGTCTTGCCGCACGCCGACGGGAACGCGGCGGCGATGTAATGCGTTTCGCCCTGCGGGTTCTCGATGCCGACGATCAGCATGTGCTCGGCCAGCCAACCTTCATGGCGCGCCTGGTGCGATGCGATGCGCAGCGCGTGGCACTTCTTGCCCAGCAGCGCGTTGCCGCCGTAGCCGGAGCCGAAGCTCTTGATGGCCAGCTCGTCGGGGAAATGCATGATGAAGCGGCGGTCCGGGTCGAGCTCGCCGGTGGAGTGCAGGCCCTTCACGAACGTTCCCTCACGCTCGATCCGCGCCAGCGCCGGTGCGCCCATGCGGGTCATGATGCGCATGTTCGCCACCACGTACGGCGAATCGGTGATCTCCACGCCGCAGCGCGAGAGCGGCGAATCGATCGGGCCCATGCAGTACGGGATCACGTACAGCGTGCGTCCGCGCATGCATCCGGCGAACAGCGCGTCCATCTTCGCGTGCGCCTCGGCCGGGGCCATCCAGTGGTTGTTCGGGCCGGCATCGTCGGGCTGCGCGGTACACACGAAGGTCAGGTGCTCGACGCGTGCCACGTCGCTCGGGCTGGAGCGGTGCAGCCAGCTGTGCGGGTGGGTTTCAGGATTCAGCGGCAGCAAGGTGCCGTCGGCCAGCATCTGCTTCGTCAGCAGCGCGTTCTCGGCATCGCTGCCATCGCACCAGTGGATGTGGTCGGGTTGGGTGAGCGCGGCGACCTCGGCGACCCAGGCGTTCAACGCGGCCAGCGAACTGCCCGGAAATTCGTTGCGTTTGAAAACATCGATCGCTGCGTTCATGCCACACCCTCGAAAAGTGAGACCAAAATGATACCAATGTCTTGTCCTTCAGACGAGGAGAACGTCGACGGGCGGTCATCCGGGAGGGGGAACGAGGGTCATTCCGTCTCACCAAGGGCAGAGAAAGCGCGCCACACAGGGCGTTGCGCGCCAAGGACCGAGCTCCGAAGGCTATCGGTCGAGCTCGGAGAGCCAACGATGAGGCCCGGACGCCCGATCGATGGCTTTCCGAGAGCGATCGATGGGACTCGCCATGCCATCGATCGCCCTCGGAGCCTCATCGCTCGGGCTCGGAAGGTGATCGATGGAGCACGGAGCCCGATCGATGGGGCTCCGGGGGCGATGCCGATGGAGCTCAACGTGCCATCGACGAGGCTCAGAGGGCGATCGATGGAACAACAAGGGCCATCGATGGCTTTCCGAGCCCCATCGATGACATTCCGAGCCCGATCTCCTTCCCGGCGGCTACGCCTCGCGCGAGCGCCGGTAGGGATTGAACAGCTGCAGCAGCCACGGCTTCTGCGCCAGCACCAGGCTGACGCCCACGCGATCTTCCGCCGGCAGCGTGGCATCGCGCGCCAGCAGCGCATCGAACTCGCGCGCGACCTCCTCAAGGCGCTGGCGGAGCTGCTTCACGCCGTCGATGCTCAGGCTGCCGCTCAGCAGCAGCAGCGCATCCTGTTCCCCGTCGAATGGATCGGCGAAGTAATCGGTCAGCAGGGTGAGCCGGAAGTAGCGCTCCATCGGGCCATCGGCACGCCAGCGGAAGTTGCGCGCGGTCAGCGCGCGGCCGCGGTTGCCGGGCATCAGTTCGATGATGCCCAGGCGATCCAGCTTGACCAGCAGACCGGTCCACTGCGCCGGCGTGAAGCCGAAGTGGCCCATCACGTCGTCCTGGCGCCAGCGGTTCAGGGTGAGGAACAGCGCCATGAGCAGCGGCGGGTCGTCCACCAGGGCCTGTTCCTGCGCCTCGCTCAGTTGGGCCATCGCCTTGCGCCCGCGCGAGGCTTCGGCGCTGAGCTCGGCCAGGCCGACATCGAGCACATCGCAGATCTGCTCGAGCCGCTGCAGGCTCATCGCGCGGCGGGAGAACATGCGCTTGACCGCCGCTTCGCTCATGCGGATGCGGACGGCGAGTTCGCGGTACGTCAGTTCCTGCGCGCGCAGGCAGCGCTTCAGGGCATCGATCAGGTCGACCGAGACGGCCATCGGTAGCGGATTCCTATACCCGTTGTTGCGCCGGAGCTTACCTCGTCGATGCCGATTGAACACCGCGGGTGAGCGCGGCCAAGGTGCGGCGACATCGCCGGAGCCCGCCATGACCCGCCTGATCGCCCGCTCGCTATCGCTTGCCCTGGCCACCGCCCTGTCCGGCGGCATGACCCTCCCGGCGCAGGCCGCCCCCCAGTCCGATGGCGCCAGCCGTATGTCGCAGGCCAGTCTCGAAGCCTCCATCGAAGTGCCCGTCGCGGTGATCCACGCACTGGGCCATGGCGCGTCCGCCGTGGTGACCGGCGTCGCCGTGGTGGCGGGCAGCGTGGCGGTCACGGTGTCGGTCGCCGCAGCGGGCGTGGTGGGCGCCGCCTCGTTCGTCGTGTACCTGAGCGCGGAGGCGATCAAGCGGCTAGGCATCGCGGTCGGCACGGCCATCAGCGTGGCTGCGGTGTCGACCGGCTGGATCCTCAGCGCGGCCGGCGAAGCGCTGTGCTTCATCGCCAACGACGCCGCCCGCCCCCACATCCACAGCCACCGCTACGGCGGGTGATCGCGTGATGCGCACGTTCGCGGCATGCCTTTTCGCCTTCGTCCTCGCGCTGCCAGGGACGGCACGCGCGGGCGATGCCTGCAAGCAACTGGAGATGCCGCCGCACAAGGTGGCGGACGCCGCGCGCACCGCGTTGCTGGCGGCGCGGGAACTCGACGAGGTGGATGCGCCGGTGGCGCTGATCGCACGCGTTGGCACCGACCTGTCGAAGCAGGGCCTGGTCTACAGCCACGCCGGTTTCGCCGTGCGCGACCACGCCGAAGGCCGCTGGACGGTGGTGCACCTGCTCAACGAATGCGGCAGCGACCGCTCCGGCCTGTATGCGCAGGGGTTGGTGAACTTCTTCGCCGACGACCTGGTGAACCAGGACCTGCGCATCGTCTGGTTCACGCCGGACGTCGCCGACCGCCTGGCCGCGCGGCTGCAGCAGATGCCACGCCACAGCCTGCACCACCCACGCTACAACCTGATCGCGCGACCCGGCAGCGAGGATTACCAGAACTCCACCGCGTGGCTCGTCGAAGTGATGGCCGCGGCGCTCGCCGATCGCGGCATCTACGACCGCCGCAGTGCGTACGCCTTCGCCCGCGGCGATGGTTTCGTACCGGACACGGTGCACATTGCCTACTCCAAGCGCGTGCTGGGCGGGTTGTTCTCCGCCAACACCGACTTCACCGACCACTCCGTCGGCACGCGCCTCGCCGGCGACTACCCCGTCGTCACCGTGCGCTCGATCTTCCGCTGGCTGGAGCGCAGCGGGTACGTGCGCGAGCAACGCGAATGGCGTAGCGGCGTGCGGCAGGCGGCGATGGGGCCGGCGTGAGGCGCGACCCATGACGGACCTGTTCGCGCTGTACGTGCTGTTCGTGCTGCCGGCGCTGATCTTCGGATTATTGCCGGCCTCCTTCGTCCTCGAACGCGTGCGCTTCCGCCTCGCTGACGCGTTGCAATTGCTCGCGCCTTACGTCGTCTGGATGGGCTTGTCCGCCATCCGAAGCGGCGAGAAGTCACTGGCAAATCTGATCGAACTGCCGATTCTCGGCGCAGTCACCGGTCTGTTTTTCACAGCACGCGTCGCCTTGGCCATCATGCGGCCGCACGCTGGCGCGCGCGCGCCACAGCAAGCCTTGGCCTGCAGCTGTCTTGTCGCGATCGCGTTCTGGGTCTTCTTCCCGGGACTTCCCGAGTAAGCGCTCAGGCTCAGTTCGGAATCAACGTCGAGATGACGTGTTCGAGGTAGGTCTCGAACTCTTCCGACGTCATGCGCGGCTGTTGCAGCTGCAGCGACAGTTGCAGGAAGCCCACATAGGCCGCATAGGCCAGGCGCGCACGATGCGTGGCATCGGTGCGCTGCAGGCCGGCCTGGCGGAACATCGCCACCAGATAGTCCAGCCGGCGCTGCGAGATGCGGTCGATGACCGGCTGCACGGAGGGGTGGTCCAGCGCCTTCAGCAGTTCGCTGTAGATGATGTGCGGCTTGACCTCGTGCCCGACCAGCTGGAACAGCGCGCGCAGGCGTTCGCGCGGGTCGGCCACCTTTTCCAGGCTGCCGAAGATGTTTTCCTGTTCGCCGACTTCCCAACGCTCCAGCGCCGCCTGCAGCAGCGCATCGCGGGACGGGAAGTGCCAGTAGAAGCTGCCCTTCGTGACACCCAGCCGGCGGGCGAGCGGTTCCACGGCCACCGCCGACACCCCCTGCTCCGCGATCAGGTCGAGCGCCGCCTGGGCCCAGTCGTCGGCACTGAGGCGGGCGTTGCGGGCGGGGGCGCTGGCGGGTGTTTCGGGGCTGGGCGTGCTCATGGCCGGCATTTAACCATACGCCGAGGTGTGTAGCGGTATGTATGCTGCAGCGCACCACAAATAAAGACAAATCAATCGGTTGCATGTGAAACGCGAATGCCAAACCGATTGACTGCTCTAAATGCGACAACCCATACTTGGCCGTATGGTCACCTCCACCTCTCCTGCTACCGCGCCGCACTCCCGCGTCATCGACGCGTGTTCGGATCGCGTGCTGAAAGGACAGGGAGAGGTGCCGCTCGCGCTTCGTCGTTTCCCGTCGCCCCGCGCCCTGCAGAGCCATCCCGCGCTGATCTACGCGCACGGGTTCGGACAGACCGCGGGCGCCTGGCATCGAACCGGGCAATGGCTGGCCGAACAGGGATATGCCGGACTGGCGTACGACGCGCGTGGCCACGGCGAGTCCGGCCGCAATGCCCCCGATCTTCCCTATGCGGGCGACCAGTTCGCCGACGACTTGATCGTGGTGGCCGGTGAACAACCGGAACCGCCGGTCCTGGTCGGCGCGTCGATGGGCGGGCTGTTCGGGCTGATCGCCGAGTCGCGCTGGCCCGGCCTGTTCCGCGCCATGGTGCTGGTGGACATCACCCCGCGCTGGGAGCACGCCGGCCTGCAGCGCATCCTCGCCTTCATGACCGCGTTCCCCGACGGCTTCGCGTCGCTCGATCACGCGGCGGACGCCATTGCCGCGTACCAACCGCAGCGGCGCACGCGCAAATCCGCCGACGACCTGCGCGAGCTGCTGCGCGAGGGCGCCGATGGCCGCTGGCGCTGGCACTGGGACCCGCGCCTGGTCGACGAGCTCGCGCGCGACAGCGCCCAGCACCAGGACGCCATCGCCGAGGCCGCGCGCCGGGTGCAGTGCCCCGTGCTGCTGATCAGCGGCGGGCGCAGCGACCTGGTCTCGGAGAAGACCGTCGAAGAATTCCAGCGATTGGTGCCGCATGCGCGCCACGTGCACCTGCCGCAGGCCACGCACATGGTGGCCGGCGACGACAACGACGCATTTACCGCCACCGTGCTGGAATACCTGGCAAGCCTGTCGGCTGCGCCGGGCCATGCCGAATCCGATGTAACCGAATCCGTGTCCGGAGCAACCCCATGAGCATCGTCATCCCCTTCCTCGCCTTCCTGCTGGCGGGCGCATTCGCCGCCTACCATCGGATCCGGCTCGCCTACTGGGCCGCGATCACCGCCAGCCTGCTGGTCGCGTGCTGGCTGCTGGGCGCCAACCCCACGGCCACCGTCGTCGCGGCGCTGGTGGTGGTGGCGATCGCGCTGCCGCTGCTGATCCCGGCGATCCGCAAGCCGTTGATCACGGCGCCGGCGCTGGGCTTCCTGCGTCGCGCACTGCCGCCGCTGTCGCAGACCGAGCGCATCGCGCTGGAAACCGGGTCGGTCGGCTTCGAAGGCGACCTGTTCACCGGCGACCCGGACTGGAACAAGCTGCTGGCCTATCCGAAGCCGCAGCTCACCGCCGACGAACAGGCCTTCCTGGACGGTCCGGTGGAAGAGCTGTGCCGGATGACCAACGACTGGGAAATCACCCACATCCACGCCGACCTGCCGCCGGAGCTGTGGGACTACATCAAGAAGAACAAGTTCTTCGGCATGATCATCCCGAAGCAGTACGGCGGCCTGGGCTTCTCCGCGCTGGCGCACCACAAGGTGATCCAGAAGATCGCCTCGGTCAGCAGCGTGGTCAGCTCCACCGTCGGCGTGCCCAACTCGCTGGGCCCGGGCGAACTGCTCAACCATTACGGCACGCAGGAACAGAAGGACTACTACCTGCCGCGCCTGGCGATCGGCCAGGAGGTGCCCTGCTTCGGCCTGACGGGCCCGTTCGCCGGCTCCGATGCGACCTCGATTCCCGACTACGGCATCGTCTGCAAGGGTGAATGGAACGGCGCGAACGTGCTGGGCATCCGCCTGACCTTCGACAAGCGCTACATCACCCTTGCGCCGGTCGCCACGCTCATCGGCCTGGCGTTCCGCATGTACGACCCGGACGGACTGATCGGCGACACGCGCGACATCGGCATCACCCTGGCGCTGCTGCCGCGCGATACGCCCGGCGTGGACGTCGGCCGCCGCCACTTCCCGCTGAACTCGCCGTTCCAGAACGGCCCCATCCATGGCCGCGACGTGTTCATCCCGCTGAGCCAACTGATCGGTGGCGTCGAGATGGCCGGCAAGGGCTGGAACATGCTCAACGAGTGCCTGGCCGTGGGCCGCTCGATCACCCTGCCCTCCACCGCCAGCGGCGGCGCCAAGTTCGGCGCGCGCGTCACCGGCAGTTACGCCCGCATCCGCAAGCAGTTCGGCCTGTCGGTCGGCCGCTTCGAAGGCGTGGAGGAGGCGCTGGCCCGCATCGGCGGCAAGGCGTACGCGATCAGCGCGCTGTCGCAGGCCACCGCGGCCGCCGTGGACCGTGGCGACGTGCCGTCGGTACCGTCGGCGATCGCCAAGTACCACTGCACGAACATGGGCCGCGATGTCGCCAAGGACGTGATGGACATCGTCGGCGGCAAGGGCATCATCCTGGGCCCGCGCAACTTCGCCGGCCGTGCGTGGCAGGCCTCGCCTATCGCCATCACGGTGGAAGGCGCGAACATCATGACGCGCAGCCTGCTGATCTTCGGCCAGGGTTCGATCCTGTGCCATCCGTACATCATCAAGGAAATGCGCGCTGCGCAGGACCCGGATACCCGCGCCGGCGTCAACCAGCTGGATGCCGTGCTCTACCCGCACATCGGCGGGGCCATCTCCAACGCGGTGCGCTCGTTCTGGTTCGGCATCACCGGCTCGAAGATCGGTGCGGCCCCGGGCGATGCGTACACGAAGAAGTTCTTCCGCAAGCTGGACCGGTACGCGGCCAACCTGGCGCTGCTCACCGACATCTCGCTGGGCGCGCTGGGCGGCAAGCTGAAGTTCAAGGAATCGCTGTCGGGCCGCCTGGGCGACGTGCTGAGCCACCTGTACATGATGAGCGCGGTGCTCAAGCGCCACCATGACGACGGCGCCCCGGAAGCCGACAAGCCGCTGCTGGCGTGGGCGTTCCACAACAGTGCGTACGAGATCGAGCTGGCGCTGTCGCAGGCGCTGCGCAATTTCCCGATCAAGCCGCTGGGCTGGCTGCTGTGGCCGGTGGTGTTCCCGTTCGGCCGCCGCGCCGTGGCCCCGGGCGACCGCCTGAGCCACCGCGTCGCGATGCTGCTGATGGCGCCGAACGAAGCGCGCGACCGCCTGGGCCAAGGCGTGTTCCTGACCCCGTGCGAGAACAACCCCGGCGGCCGCATCGACAGCTACCTGGCCGCCGCCGTGGCCGCCGAGCCGGTGGAGCGCAAGTTCCTGAAGGCGCTGAAAACCAGGGACATCGAAGCCCTGGACTACAGCGCGCAGCTGGACGAAGGCGTGCGCGAGGGCTGGATCACCGCGGAAGAGCGCAGGCAGCTGGAAGAACTGCGCGCGATCACGCTGGACACGATCACCGTGGACGACTTCGACGTGCACGAACTGCGTGCCGCCAGCTACTACGACCTGCCGCAGAACCAGCGCCAGCCGCGCGAAGCGGCCTGACGCCACCACGAAAGACACGACGACGGCGGGCATGTCCCGCCGTCGTCGCGACAGGAGCCCACGATGAGCGCCGACGTCCTGAAGATCTACCGCAGCCTGAGCCGCAAGCCGCTAGGCCACTGGCTGTTCTCGCGCCTGATCTGCTTCAAGGCGCCCTACTTCGGCAGCATCGGCCCGCGCATGGTGCGGCTGGAACCCGGCCGCGGCGAAGCGACCATCCGCCATCGCCGTTCGGTCACCAACCACCTCGGCACCGTGCACGCGATCGCGCTGTGCAACCTGGCTGAATTCGTCGGCGGCCTCACCACCGACGTCAGCATCCCGCGCTCGATGCGCTGGATTCCCAAGGGCATGACCGTCGAATACCTGAAGAAGGCCGTCGGGACGATGACCGCGGTCGCGACCCCGGCCTTCGAGCCCCGCGAATCCGTCGATGGCTATGAGCTGCCGATGGACGTGGTGGTCAGCAATCCGCAGGACGAGCCGGTGTTCCGCGCGCGCATCTCCATGTGGGTGTCGCCGAAGCCACCGCGCACCGACTGATGCGTAGCCGTCGTGGGAGCGACGTAAGTCGCGACGCATAACATCCGTCCGCGAAGATGACCTGCCGGAGGGAGCGGTCGCGACTCACATCGCTCCCACATCGGTTTAAATGCCGGATCAGAGAAGCCAGATAGCGGCCAACGCCGCGATCGCCGGCACGCCCTGCACGTAGAAGATCCGCCGACTGACGCTCCACGCGCCGTACAGCGCCGCAACGACCACGCACAGCAGGAAGAACACGACCACGTTCCATTGCGCGGTCACCAGGCCCCACAGCAGGCCAGCGGCGAGGAAGCCGTTGTAGAGCCCCTGGTTGGCCGCCAGTACGCGGGTGGTCTCGGCCTTCTCAGGCGTGTTGCGGAAGGTCTTCAGGCCGGCCGGCTTGGTCCACAGGAACATTTCCAGCACCAGGAACCAGGCGTGTAGCACCGCCACCAGCACCACCAACACCGAAGCGATCACGTCCATCCAGGCCTCCCGTCATGTGCCGGGCAGCATAGCGGCATCGTGCAAGGACGTCAGGAGGTCCTCGTGGCCATCGACGGGTCGCTCGCCGCCCGTTCGGACGGCAGCTTCGACTCTTCGCGCAGCAGGCGCCACGCGCTGAAGGTCAGGGCGCTGGCGACCAGCAGGCCGGCACCGAACACGACGTTCGACCCGAACGCGGACAGGAGCTTGTGCAGCCAGACGAAGCTGAGGTCGCCGCCGCGATAGATGACCGTGTCGATCGCCGCCCCCGCCTTGTAGCGCCACTCGCGGCCGACCCGCGTGTAGATGGTCTCGCGCGCCGGCTTGGCCAGCGAGAACTCGCTGGCGCGGGTGACCACCTGCACGATGGCGATCATCATGGGCAGCGGCGATGCCGCCAAGATCGAGAACCCGATGATGATCGCGCAGCCGGGGATCAGCAGCGCCGGCGCGATGCCGAAGCGCGACAGCAGGAAGCGCGTCACCAGCAGCTGCACCACGAGGGTCAGTGAATTCACCGCGAGATCGAGCGTGGCGAAGTAGTCGGCGCGCTGCTCGGCCGAACTGAACATCGTGCGGGCGATGGCATTCTGCTCGTTGTAGAGCAGCGTGCCCACGCCGACGCCCATGACCACCATCGCGGCCAGCCAGCGCAGCAGCGGCTCGCGCGCGATGAGCTTCAACCCCGCCAGCACGTCGCCGCCCATGGGGATCTCCCCGCTGACCTGCTCGCGCAGCGCCTCGCGGGCGACCGCCCACGTCCGCAGCTTGAAGATGCAGAGCACGCAGACCGAGAACAGGAAGGCCGACACCAGCATCATGTTGGGAATGCCGACCCGCACCACCAGCGTCTTGGTCAGCACGGGCCCCAGGAATGCCCCCATCGTGCCGGCTGCGCCGATATACCCGTAGAACTTGCGCGCCTCGGCATTGGTGAACACGTCCGCCATGAAGCTCCAGAACACGGCGACCGCGAACAGGTTGAATACCGTGATCCACAGGATGAAGGCCAGTCCGCGCCCCGCGATGCCACTGTCGAACATGGCGTAGAACACGAGCAGCGTGGCGATGAAGAAGCCGTAGATCACCGGCAGGAACACCCGGCGCGGAAAGCGGCTGACCAGCCAGCCATAGACCGGCTGCAGCACCAGCATGATGACGAACACGGCGCTGAAGATGAACTGCAGCGTGAATTCGCTGAGCGCGATGCCACGGCTGGCGAAGAAGGCGATCAGTGACGGCGGAAACACCGCTTCGATGTCGCTGGAGGCCGCCATCGCTTCCCGCACCGGCCGCAGCACGTAGTAACCGCTGAGAAGGCAGAAGAAATACACGAACGCCCACAGCAGCGGCGGCGACTCCGACAGCGCCGTGCGGAATCGGCCGAACCGGGTGGTCGCGGGTGAAGACGGGTCCATGGGCGCGGCCTGCGATCGTCTCATCGGGACGCGGGCACCGCCCGCCTGTGGCGCGCACGGTATCCGATGCACTGCAACATCGCCAGCCTTTCCGGGTACGCGCTCCGCCGGAATCCCGCCGTGCGCGTCCCCGGCGCCGGACGCGTCGAATGCCCGAGCATTTGCTCTATCCCCCGCCGCTAGGTTCGGCCGGACTTCGCAACAGGGCAGCATGTGTACGACTACATCATCGTGGGCGCCGGATCGGCCGGTTGCGTCCTTGCCCACCGCCTGAGCGAAGACCCGGCATGCCGCGTGCTGCTGCTCGAAGCCGGGCCGCGCGACTGGCATCCCTTCATCCACATGCCTGCCGGCCTGGCCAAGCTGGTCGGCCAGAAGGGTGTCAACTGGAACTACGACACCGCGCCCGAGCCGCACCTGGACAACCGTCGCCTGTGGTGGCCCCGCGGCAAGGTGCTGGGCGGGTCCAGTTCGATCAATGCGATGTGCTACATCCGCGGCGTGCCGCAGGACTACGACGACTGGGCGGCTGCGGGTGCCGCCGGCTGGGGCTGGGCCGGCGCATTGCCCTACTTCCGCCGCTCGGAACACAACACCCGCGGTGCGGACACGCTGCATGGCGGCGACGGCCCGCTGCACGTGTCCGATCTGCGCTACACCAATCCACTGTCCGCAGCCTTCGTCGAGGCGGGGGTGCAGGCCGGCTTCGCGCGCAACGATGACTTCAATGGTCCGACGCAGGCGGGCTTCGGGCTCTACCAGGTGACGCAAAAGGACGGTGCACGCTGTTCGGCGGCGGTGGCCTACCTGGACCCGGCGCGCGACCGCCAGAACCTCGACATCGTCACTGGCGCACTGGTGCGGCGCATCCTGCTGGAGAAGGGACGCGCCGTCGGCGTCGCCTACGCCCGCGGCGGCCATGAGATCGTCGTGCGGTGCGGACGCGAGGTGCTGTTGAGCGGCGGCGCGATCAACTCGCCGCAGCTGCTGATGCTGTCCGGCATCGGCCCTGCGGATCACCTGCAGCAGACGGGCATCAGCGTGCGGCACGCGCTGCCCGGCGTCGGCCGCAACCTGCAGGACCACCTCGACATCTGCACCCTGCAGCACAGCACCCAACGCATCACCTACGACCGTACCAGCGAGCTGAAGACGGCCTTCGACTATTTCCTGCGCGGGCATCGCGGCCCGGGCAGCAGCAACATCGCGGAGGCCGGCGCGTTCGTGCGCTCGCCGCTGGCTCCGGACGACCGCCCCGACATCCAGATGCATTTCGTGCCGGCCATGCTGGACGACCACGGTCGTCACCGGCTGCCCGGCGACGGCTATACGTTGCATGCCTGCTTCCTGCGCCCGCGAAGCCGGGGCCGCATCGCGCTGGCGAGCGCGGATCCGCGTGCCGACGCGCGCATCGAAGCCCACTACCTGAGCGACCCGGAAGGCTTCGACCTGAAGATGATGGTCGAGTGCGCCAAGCTGTCGCGCGAGCTGTTCGCCCAGCCCGCGTTCGACGCCTACCGCGGAGCACCGATCCATCCCCGCCGCACCGACCTGTCCGATGCGGAGCTGGTCGACTTCATCCGCGCCAAGGCGGAGACCGTCTACCACCCGGTCGGCACCTGCCGCATGGGCGAGGATGAGGACGCCGTCGTCGACCCGCAGTTGCGCGTGCGCGGCATCGAGGGGCTTCGGGTGATCGACGCCTCGGTGATGCCGTCGCTGATCGGCGGCAACACCAACGCACCCACCATCATGATCGCCGAGCGTGCGTCGGATCTGATCCGCTGCCGTCCCACCTTGTGTGGCGACGACCTGTCGGCACACACGGCACCGAGCGCACTGGCCACCGTCGCCTGAGTTCGCACCCGCCGCACACCCCCACGCGGCGATCGAGCCGTGCATCTGTTCAGCGGATGCCCGCGCGTCGCGCTGGCGTGCGCCTTGTTGGCGCGGCACTTGCATGTGGTCTAGTGGATCTTCCTGAACGCGATGCAAGCCCTCGCATCGCGGGCAGTCCACCTTGCTGAATTGGGACGTTCCGCACATCCGCAATCCGCAACAGGATGAACAACATGCACACGGAACCTCTCCTTGTTTGTGCAACCGAAAAAAGCGGCGTTATGATCCCAGACAGCATCCGCTCACGCAGGCGCCACGCACGATGAACCCCAAGAAAAGCCGGCGATCGCGCCATGTCTTCCGTGTCGGCATGATCGGCTTGCTGCTGCCGCTGACGCTTTCGTCCACGGCGCAGACACCGTCGAGCTGGAAGGCCGCCGGCCAAGGCCCGCAGGTCGCCGCGGCGACGGGCAATGCGGCGGCCAGCACGGCGCCCTACATGTCGCCCACGCAGCCGCGTCCCTACCGCACCTCGCTGGCGGAGCAGAACGTCCAGCCGCTCGCGGCGGGCTTCGACGTGCGTGCGTTCGAAACCATGGCCGAGCACCTCACGGTCGGCCAGCGCGTGCCTGGCCTGGCGATGGCCATCGTGCACAACGGCCGCGTGCTCAGCGCGCGCGGCTATGGCGTCACCGACGTGGTGAACCCGCAACAGGTCGACTCGCACACCGTGTTCCGGCTGGCGTCGCTGTCGAAGGCCTTCGCGAGCACGCTGACGGGCCTGATGGTGCAGGACGGGTCGTTGCGCTGGGACAGCAAGGTCAACCAGTTCGTGCCGGGGTTCCAGCTGAGCGATGCCAATGCGACGGCGCACGTGACCGTCGCGGATGTCCTCAGCCACAGCGTCGGCCTGCAGGCGCACAACGCGTTCGATCGCGACATCGAGGCCAATGCCGAGTACTACGACGTGGCCCGCAAGCTGGCCTACGCACCGCTGAAGTGCGCGCCCGGCGAGTGCTACGCCTACCAGAACGTCGCCTTCAGCCTGATCGGCGACGTGGTGTTCGCTGCGTCCGGGACGTTCTACGACCAGGCGGTGGACCGCCGCATCTTCAAGCCGCTGGGCATGAACGATGCGAGCATGGGCCTGGCCGGCATCGAAGGCAGCACGCGCTGGGCGCGTCCGCACGTGCGCAGCCGCAATGGCTGGGTGTCGCTCACGCCGAAGCCCACCTACTACCGCCTGCCGCCGGCGGCGGGGGTCAACGCCAGCGCCAGCGATCTTGCGCAGTGGCTGATCGCCCAGACAGGTCATCGTCCCGACGTGCTGCCCGCGCCCCTGCTGGCGACGCTGCATGCACCGGTGGTGACGACGCCTGGTGAAATGCGCGGCGGCTGGCGCCGGGAGCGCGTCAACTCCGCCAGTTATGCGCTGGGATGGCGCGTGTTCGATTACGCGGGCCAGCAGGTGGTTTTCCATGCCGGTGCCGTGCAGGGGTACCGGGGGCTGGTCGCCCTCGTGCCGGGTCAGGATCTCGGCGTGGCCCTGGTGTGGAACAGCGACAGCTCGCTGCCGTCCGGCCTGCTGCCGACCATCCTCGATCGTGCGATGGGCCTGCCGGGCCAGCCGTGGGTCGAAACGCCAGCCGACTACGATCTGCTGCTCGCCGAGTCGCCCGACGGAACGCCGGTCGACAACCGGAAGGACAGCGGGACCTCTTCGCAGCGCGCGACCGCATCGCCGCGCTGAGCACTCATCGGACGCTGCCGGTGCGATGGGGAACCATCGACCGGTTAGCCGTCGTCGTCAGCGTTGCGCGTCCTGTTCGAGCATCGCCTTGAGCCTGGACAGCCCTTTCTCGTAGTCCGCACCGATCATCCGGTCGAACAGCAGGCCCAGCCAACGCTTGAGCGGGTTGAACCCGTGCGCGCTGTCGAACGCCCAGGTCACGCGCGTTCCGTCGCCTTCCGGCGCGATCAGATAGGTCGCCTGCGCCTGGCTGCCATCGAAATCCAGCGCCACCACGATGCGACGCTGGGGCTCGCTGGCGATGATCTCCTGGCTGCCGCTGCCCACTGCCCGGTTGCCCACCCAACGCATGCGCGCGCCCGCGCCACGGTCCGGACCTTCGAAGGTGTACCTGGCCTGCGGGTCATACTCCGCCCACGGCGACCAGTCGTTGAAGCGCCGGAACGAGTCGAGCGTGTCGAAGACGGGTCCGGGGCTGCGCTTGATGACGACGGTGCGCTCGACATGCGTGGTCGACGGCAGGAACAACCCCACCACCACGAACAGCAACCCCAACGCGGCGATGGCCGCGAGCACCCATTTGATGAACTTCACGCGCCACCCTGTCGGCATCCGGAAAGCGGAAGCCTAGCGGTTCGCGCATAAAAAAACTCTCCCCCCGCTGGGCACAGGGAGAGAGTCCATGGTGTTACGGATAACCGGGGTGGGCTTAGATCAGCGGAGCCGGGGTGGCCGGCAGCGCGACCGGGGCCGCTTTCTTCTTGGACTTCTTGGCAGGCTTCTTGGCGGCCTTCTTCGCGGCCTTCTTGGCCGGCTTCTTGGCTACTTTCTTGGCTACTTTCTTGGCAGCCTTCTTCGCGGTCTTCTTGGCGGCCTTCTTGGCAACCTTCTTGGCCGGCTTCTTGGCTACCTTCTTGGTGGCCTTCTTCGCGGTCTTCTTGGCGGCCTTCTTCGCCGGCTTCTTGGCTACCTTCTTCGCAGCCTTCTTGGCGACCTTCTTCACTGCCTTCTTGGCCTTGGCGACCTTCTTGGCGACCTTCTTGGCAGCCTTCTTCACTGCCTTCTTCACGGTCTTCTTGGCAGCAGACTTCTTGGTGGCCTTCTTGGCAGCCTTCTTGGCGGCCGGTTTCTTCTTCGCAGCTTTCTTCATTGCCATGTGATGGCTCCTCGTCAGTGAACTATGGATTTTTACGTCTGGTTACAGCACATCTGCCCGGAGGCAGGCCCAGCTGCAAGAAACGCCGCGGGAGTCGGACCCGCCGGCAGCCGTCGTCGCGACACGCGCGGCGATACGG
Organism: Pseudoxanthomonas sp.; assembly: GCF_002863005.1. Taxonomy (GTDB): domain Bacteria; phylum Pseudomonadota; class Gammaproteobacteria; order Xanthomonadales; family Xanthomonadaceae; genus Pseudoxanthomonas_A. Next base: position 459,630 of record NZ_PKDG01000015.1, on the reverse strand, counting down.
ATTCCCCAGGGCGCCCGGCGTGCGAAACCCGGCTCCCTACAAATACGAAAACACCCGCGTCGCCAGGCGACACGGGTGCGGTGGAAAGGGTGCGTTGCGTTTTTCCGGGGGAAGCGAGGCCTGCGTCCACCGCGATCTGGGTGCGGACGATGGGCTGTGTTGTCTCTCGCGCTGTCGTGTTGATTCGACTCACTCGCTTCCGCAGCCGGTGCTGCTTGGGGCGAAACCTAATCACGGTTTTTCAAGGTGTCAACACCTTCGCGCAACTTTTTTCCAACGCCCCTCCCGGCGGCACGGCGGCAGCGAGCGCGCGGAACCACCGTCCCGTGGCGATGGCGGATACCCTCGACGCGACCCACTGACATGCGCGTGAAAAAAAACATCGGTAAAACGCGCATTTTTTTCATGGCGCATGCGCGCACCACGCGTCGGCCACGCGGCGCGGCATGCCGCGCGGTCGCACCGACGTGCACGCCTATGGCTTGAACGGCGGCTAAAAAAAACTTTCGTCTGGGGTGTCGGATTTCGCGTCGCACAAGCCCGATTGCGCCAAATTGCGCAAACTTTTTTCTTCGCCAGGCGACGCATCGCGACGTTCGAAACCATGCCGTCGATGGGAGAACGCTCGCGATCGCCTGCCGCGCATGCCACTCCGCCGCACGAACGCGTGACGTCCGGCGCGTACCCGCCATTCCACTTTTCCCGCCGCGGAAGGTGGCGCGCGACGGCGACGACGCACCCCGCCGTCTGTCCCGCGCGCTGCGCCGCGTCGGAAACGAAACGGGGAGCCGGCAGTGGCGGATCATCGTCCGCCATCGCCGGCTCCCCGTCGGGGACCGCCTGCAGGATTGCCTCAGTGGTCTTCGTCTTCGATCAGCTCGGCGTAGTCGTCGGGCGAGAGCAGGTCGTTGAGCTGCTCCGGCTCCTCGGCTTCGAGGACGAAGATCCAGCCTTCGCCGTAGGCGTCTTCGTTGATGGTTTCGGGCTTGTCGGCCAGCGCGGCGTTGACCTCGACGACCTTGCCGGTGATCGGGCTGTAGACGTCGGAGGCCGCCTTGACCGACTCGACCACCGCGCTCGCGTTGCCGGCTTCGATGCGGTCGCCCACGTTGGGCAGCTCGACGTAGACCAGGTCGCCCAGCAGGCCCTGCGCGTGATCGGAAATGCCGACGGTGACGCGACCGCCGGCTTCGACGCGGGCCCACTCGTGGGACTTCAGGAACTTCAGATCGCCAGGAATCTCACTCATGGGGTGCTCCGGATCGCTGCGTGGGTCGGGAAGGGAACGATAGTTTAGCGGAGGAATGCGGAAGTGAAGGCTGCCAGTCGCGGCTCACTCCAGGACGCCCGGCTGCGGCTGTCCGTCGCGCACGAACGGGAACTTCACGACGCGCACCGGCACGTCCCTGCCACGGATGTCCACGCGTACGCCGCCCGCGGCGCCCAGCGGAATGTCGCCGGCCGGCACGCGCGCGAACGCGATCGCCTTGCCGAGCGTCGGCGAGAAGGTGCCCGACAGGATCTCGCCTTCGCCATGGGCGGTGAGCACTTTCTGCCCGTGGCGCAGCACACCCTTCTCGTCCATGACCAGGCCGATCATCTGGCGCGCCGCGCCGGTCGCCTTCTGCGCCTCCAGCGTGGCGCGGCCGGTGAACGGACGGCCTTCGTCCAGTGCGACCGTCCAGGCGAGCGCCGCTTCGTAGGGCGAAACGGTGTCGTCCATGTCCTGGCCGTATAGGTTCATGCCGGCCTCCAGGCGCAACGTATCGCGCGCGCCCAGGCCCGCCGGCTTGACGCCGGCATCGAGCAGCGCGTTCCAGAACGCCACCGCCTGCGCCTGCGGCAGCACGATCTCGTAACCGTCCTCGCCCGTGTAACCGGTGCGCGCGACGAACAGCGGCACGCCCTGGGTACTGGTGGCGTCGGCGGCGGCGAAGCGGGTCAGCTTGCCGACCTTCGCGCGGTCTTCTTCCCGCAACAGCCCGTGCACGCGCTCGCGGGCGGTCGGACCCTGGACGGCCACCATGGCGAAGTCCGGGCGCTCGGCGACTTGGACGTCGAAGGGCGCCGCCTGCGCGGTGATCCACGCCAGGTCCTTCTCGCGGGTGGCCGCATTGACCACCAGGCGGAAGAAGTCCTCCGCCAGGAAGTAGATGATGAGGTCGTCGATGACGCCACCCTGCGCATTGAGCATCGCCGTGTACAGTGCCTTGCCTGGCTTCTGCAGCTTGTCGACCGAGTTGGCGACCAGTTGGCGCAGGAATTCCCTCGTACGCGGCCCGCGCAGGTCGACCACGGTCATGTGGCTGACGTCGAACATGCCGGCGTCGCGGCGCACCTGGTGATGCTCCTCGATCTGCGAGCCGTAGTGGATCGGCATGTCCCAGCCGCCGAAGTCGACCATCTTGGCGCCGAGCGCGCGATGGGTGTCGTTGAGGATGGTCTTCTGGGTCATGACGGATTCCGGGACGGACAAAGAGGGCCATTATCCCAGAACGCACCAGCACGGTGCGGCACGACGGAGCGCCGTCGTACGCCGCGTGCTAAAGGCCGTAGTAGGCCTCGTTGATGCAGTCCACGGAACGCGCCTCCAGCACCTCGAATCGGCCATCGGGCAACCGCAGCCGGCCCGCCCACGCGACATCCTTCAGCCATTCCGTCGCGGTGTCGTGCTGCCGAACGATCGCCGCCACGCGCGCGTCGTCGCGCCCGTTCACGCGGCAGGTGCCGAACTGAAGGTAGTAGCCGGTCCGTCCGGTGGGATACGGCAGCGCATCGGTGATGCGCCACTGCGCACGGGCGCCGTCGCGGCCGGCGAACTGGCCTGCCACCACGAAGCGCGGCACGGGGTCGCCATCGATTGTGGCTGCGGGTGCGGCCAGCACGCCGACGGAGTAATCGCAGACGCGGGCCGGATCCGCGGACTCCGAGACGCAACTCCCCCCCAACTCGTCGAGCCCGTCCGGGTAAGGCGGCATGACCTTGCCGACGAGATCCGTCGCCGCCACCGCCAACGGCGCCAGCACCGACATCGACCACGCCAGCCGCGGAACGCCCACTTACGCCTCCTGCACCTTCAGGGTCATGCCATTCACTGCGATCACCCGCACCCGCGTGCCGAGGGGCAGGTCGGCACCTTCCACCGTCCAGAACGCATCGTCGATCTTGACCCGGCCGCGGCCGCCTTCGATGGGCTGGTCGAGCGTGGCGACGGTTCCCACCAGCTGCTCGGCGCGGCGGTTGAGCAGCGGCTTGTCGCTCTGCCGCCCCTTGCCGCGGAACCACTTGCGGTAGACCGCCACGGAGATCACGGCGAGCACGGAAAACAGCACCACCTGCGCCAGCCAGCCCACGCCCGGGGCGGCCAGCACCACGATCGCCATCGCCACCGCCGCGAATCCGAACCACAGCATGAAGGCGCCCGGCGCCATCGCTTCCGCCGCGAACAGCACCAGCGCCGCGATCGCCCAGAACGCGAACTTGATGCTCATGTCAGCCTCCCGGGACGCGCGGCGGGCGCGGCGGCGCAGCAACCTGTTGCTTGCCCAGCGCCTCCCTGGCGAGTTCGGCGATGCCGCCGATCGATCCGATGATGCCGCTGGCCTCCATCGGCATCAGCACGAATTTCTGGTTCGGCGCGGTGGCCAGCTCCTTGAACGCTTCCACGTATTTCTGCGCGATGAAGTAGTTGATCGCCTGCACGTCGCCCTGCGCGATGGCGTTGGACACCAGTTCGGTGGCCTTGGCCTCGGCTTCCGCCAGGCGTTCGCGCGCCTCGGCTTCGCGATAGGCGGCCTCGCGCTTGCCTTCGGCTTCCAGGATCGCGCTCTGCTTGTCGCCCTCTGCACGCAGGATTTCCGACTGCCGCGCGCCTTCCGCTTCCAGGATCGAGGCGCGCTTGTCGCGCTCGGCCTTCATCTGCCGCGCCATCGCGTCGACCAGATCGCGCGGCGGCTGGATGTCCTTGATCTCGATGCGGTTGACCTTCACGCCCCACGGGCTGGTCGCATGGTCCACCACGCCGAGCAGCTTGGCGTTGATCGTCTCGCGCTGGCTGAGCGACTCGTCCAGGTCCATCGAACCGATCACCGTGCGGATGTTCGTCTGCACGAGGGCGATCATCGCCTGGTCCAGGCTGGACACTTCATAGGCCGCCTTGGCGGCGTCCAGCACCTGGAAGAACACCACGCCGTCCACCTTCACCACCGCGTTGTCCTTGGTGATGACGTCCTGCGAGGGCACTTCGAACACCTGCTCCATCATGTTGACCTTGCGGCCGATGCTCTGCATGTACGGGATGAGGAAGTGCAGGCCGGGCGACATGGTGTGGGTGTACTTGCCGAAGTGCTCCACGGTGAACTCGTACCCCTGGGGGACGACGCGGACGCCCTTGAAGAAGGTCACGACGATGAACAGCGCCACCGCCGCGACCACGAGTGTCGAAATACCGAAATCCATGCTGGCCCCCTCCCGTGATGTGGCCTCGATTATAGGCGCCGGAGGGAGGGCGCCGACGGGAACTTCACCGCCCCTGCGACGGTATTGCCTTCCGCCGCATCCCTACCTCCGAACCCCGACGAATTTCCCCGCTTGAGCCGATCGCAGTTCGCCATCGATATCCCCGACGCCCTAGTCGCCCGCGCGCGCACCGGTTGCCGGGAGGCGTTCGAGCAGATCTACCGACGGTTCGAGCGGCCGGTGTTCACGCTGGCGCTGCGCATCTGCGGCGACCGCGAGGAGGCCGGCGACGTGCTGCAGGACACCATGCTGAAGCTGTTCCACCACCTGCCGGACTATCGCGCCGACTGCCCCTTCTGGGGGTGGCTGCGGCAGATCGCGGTCAACGAAGCCCTGCTGCGCCTGCGCCGGCAGAAGCGACTGGTCGCGGAGATTTCGGTGGAGGAAGACGACCTGCCGCCGGACCAGGGCCTGCCCCCCGCGGCCGCGGCCGACGCCGCGCTGCTGCAGCGCGCACTGGAAGCGCTACCCGCGGCGACCCGCAGCGTGTTGTGGCTCTACCACGCCGAGGGCTATACCCACGAGGAGATCGCCGGGCTCATGCAGCGCACGCCCAGCTTCTCCAAATCGCAGGTCTCCCGCGGCACGCGCCGGCTGCGGGCGCTGTTGAACATCGAGGACACCGTCCATGCCTGATTCCCGTTCCCGCGAACCCATGCCGCGCGATTGGGGCGATGCCTTCGGCGCCCTGCCGCTGGAAGCGCCGCCTCACGGCGCATGGCAGCGCGTCGCCGCTGCACTGCCGCCAGCGCGCGTGCCGGCACGTCCGGTGCGCTGGCGACGTCCCGTCCTCGCGATGGCCGCGACAGCCTTCTTCGCCGCCGTGATCCCGTTGATGCACTGGCGGGATGCACAGACCCCGATGCCGCCGTCGCAACGCGCGCCTGCGGTCGCGGCCACGGCACCGGCGCTTCCGGACATCCCGGCGCGATCCGCCGATGCCGAACCCGCCGCCGCACCCGTGGGTGCCTCCACGACGCAACGGATCGCTGACTCGCCGTCGGCGCGCCCAGTCATCGCACGCCCTGTGCCTCGCGCGCCGACGGAACCCGCCCGTCTCGATGCGCTCTACACCGAATCCGCGCGACTCGAAGCCTTGCTGGCGCAACTACCCGACAGCAGTACCGGCAACGTGGCGGCCCTCACCGTCAGCGCCGACCTGCAGGACCAGGTCAGCCACATCGACCTGGCCCTCTCGCAACCCGCCCTGTCCGAGGCCACACGCACCGCGCTGTGGGAAGAGCGCGTCGACACGCTGCGCCAGCTCACCGGCGTGGAAGCCACCCAACGCTGGCAGGTCGCGTTGAACGATACCGCCGCCGACAGCGCCATCTACTGATCCAGAACACGCAACGAGGAGACCTTCCATGCTCAACCCCCTATCCCGGTCGCTGCTGGCCCTTGCACTGGTCGCATCGCTTCCGGCGTTGGCCCAGCCGGGCGATGCGGCGAAACAGAAGGAACTGGACGCCGCCCGCGCGGACCTGCAGCGCGCCGCGAAACGCGTCGCCGAACTCTCGCGGGACGCCGGCGCCATGCGCCCACCCGTCGACATCGATCACATCGTCGTGCGTCGGCCGCGCCTCGGCGTGCTGCTCTCGGGCGACGACGCGGCAGGCGTGCGCATCACGGGCGTGACGCCGGACAGCGGCGCGGCCAAGGCCGGCCTGAAGGCGGGCGATCGGCTGATGCGCGTGGCCGGCGAGACGATCGGTGGCGCCACCGCCGACGCCCGCGTGGCCGACGCGCGCGCGCGGTTGGCCAACCTCAAGGCGGATACCCCCGTGCACGTCACCTATCAGCGCGACGGCAAAACACACGAAGCGAGCGTCACTCCCACCCAGGTATCGCCGCGCGTAGCATTCGCCGGCCAGGGTCCGGGCGCCGTCTTCTTCAGCAGCGCCGACGGCGGCATGCCGAGGATCGAAGGCGTGCCCCTGCCGATGGGCGAGATCAGCACCGTCATCGCACCCGAAGTCCAGCTCGAGCTCCGCAAGCTCGGGCAACTGGGCGACTGCAAGGGCGAGGACTGCCAGCTGCCCGCACTCGCCCATGCCTTCCGCTGGAGCAACCTCAACCTGGCGACGGTGGATGCTTCGTTGGGTCGCTACTTCGGCACGGACGCCGGCGTGCTCGTGCTGTCTGTCGGCGAGGAACTCGAGGGCCTGCAGGCGGGCGATGTGATCCGCAAGATCGACGGCGCAACCGTCACCTCGCCTCGCGACGTCACGCAGGCGCTCCGCGACAAGCCGGAAGACGCCAAGGTCGCGGTCGAATACCTGCGGGACCGCCAAACCCGGACCAGCACCGTGACCGTACCGAAAGCCGCGGCGTTCCGTTTTCCCGCGACATCGCGCGTGGTCGTGAAGCCGCGTGCGGCCGAGACCGCGGGCAAGGCACCCAACGTCGTGGAGCGTCGGCGCGTGATGATCGTCGACCAGGACGGCAAGGTGCAGACATTCGAAGACAATGATGGCGACATGCCGCTGCCGCCCCCGCCGCCTGCTGCGCCCGTACCGCCATCCGGCAAGGGCAGCACGCTGCTCTGACACGTATTACTAGAAGAGAAACCGATGAATCCCCTGCCCCCGCAACCGCGGGGGTCTTTTTCTGCAAAGGCGGCACGTCCCTGTGCCGGAGAGAACCTTCAGCGCGATTGCCCGGCCGCGGCGGTACGTTCTGCAGGTGCGGGTTCGACCCAGTCGGCGAACACCTTGGCGATGGCCGCATCCGCCACGGTCTTGCCTTCCTGCACGTCGCTGGCCTGGGTGAACAGCGGAATGATCATCGCCATGCCATCCACCTTGGTTTTCAGGTGGACGCCGGGCGCGCGGGACAGGTATCGATCCCAATGCGCGCGCACCTTGGCCCAGTAGCCGGCCGTCGCCTGCCAGTAATCGCGCGCGGGCTTGAAGTCGACCTCGGTGGTCTTGATGTAATCGTTGAAGCCGAACTCGCGCGCCAGTTCCACCTGCGCACCGTCAGGTTTTCGCAGGACCTTGGTGTTGAACTGCTCGTGAGTCCAGCCGTTCGGCGTCAGCGTGTGGCGGTTGACCACCGACAGGGCGTTGTAGTCGCTGCGCTTGGTGTACTCGCGACGTGGTAGCGGCCGCCAGCTCAGATCGCTGGTCCAGGTCGTCACGCCGTTGGTGTACTCCCAGCGGCCGGTACCGCAGTAGCGCGGCGCATCGCTGACCTCATACACGCACTGCGTCCAGGCGCCGCGCGTGGCATCGGCAGGGATCGCGCGGACGCTCCAGGTCTGATCGGCACTGAACTCGAAGCGCGTAGGTGCCTCGTAGGTCCAGTCCTGCCGCCAGTGCTTGGTCACGTGGCCACTCTCGGCGTCGACCAGGATGTGCTGGAGGACGATCCGGCTCGGCGTGTCTTCGACGACGATGACGGTCTCATCGCCGCCGCTGCGCATGGCCGCCTGCCGCTCGTAGCCCGGCTGCAGCAGGACGGTTTCGTCGAAGGCGAAGTCGACGGTGTAATCGCCCTGCATCGCCAGGATCGACTGGCGATCGCGGGCAGGGTCGGCGGCGAAGGCCTGACCTGCGGCCAGCAGCAAGGCGGTGGACAGCAGGGTGGCGACCGGTGTTTTCATGGTGGCTTCTCTCATGTGAGTCTGATCAGCGGCACGACCTTGTCGCCCGCCTCCATAGGGGTTTGTCGATCCGCGCCAGGCAGGGACGCGTTGTAGCGGGTCGACGATGCGCAGCAGCAGTCGTGCAGCCCGCTTTCCAGTTCTGCGCCTTCCGCATGCGCGATGCGACGCGCCGTGTTGACGCCCAGCACCGACATCAACGACAGGCTGGCTGCCAGCACGGGCAACGTGGCGGGCTGCGGCACCGCATGGAGTTGCAGCGCACAGGCGCGCCACTGCCCGCCGAGCAAGCGTCCAGCGAGGCGTTGCCACAGGCGGTCGGCCAGCCCGGCGGCTTCACCTTCGGCGCCCTGCGGCAACGACGCCACCAGGCGATCCCAGGCCACGAAATCGCTGTCCGGCAACAGGCACAGACGCCAGCAACACCGTCCCTGCGCGTCGAAGAACAGCAATCGTTCGTCCAGCCCGTCGCTACCCACCCCTGCGTGGGCTTCCACCCGCACCGCCTGTTGCCAGCCGGCCAGTTCGCTGCCGTGCTGCGTGCGATACAGGCACAGCACAGGTCCCAACGCCGCGAGTTGCGCGGCGCCCGGGAACGCATCCGCGGATGCACCCGTGACGGAGCCGGGGAGTGCCCGCAGCATCGGCATGGCGGTTACCAGCTCACCGCCACGCTGGCCGACAGCGTGCGACCCGGCGCGGTGTAGCGATCGAGCGTGGTGCTGCCGGTGGCAACGAGCGCCATGTCGCCCGCATCGATGTAGCGACGATCGGCCAGGTTGAAGACGCCAACGTTGAACTTCGCGCCAGGCGCGAAATTCCAGTGCGCATACAGGTCGAGCACGCCGTAACCCGCCTGGCGGTAGTAGTCCGGGTCCGACACGCGGCGCTTGCGGTCCACGAAACGGCCCGCAAGTTCCGCACCCCACGACGAGGCGTCGTAGGCCAGGCCCAGCGTCGCGGTCAGCGGGTCCACGCTGTCCAGCGGCGTATCGGTGCTGCGGTCCTTGCCGCGCGACCACGCGGCCGCACCACGCAACGACCAGCCCGCCCACGCGTCGGACAGCGCACCGATGTCCAGGCCCGCCTTGAGCTCCAGGCCATGGATCTGCGCCTCGGAAATATTCTGCGACTGGTAGACCATCAGCCCGTCATCGTTGTTGCCGATGGGCCGCATCGATTCGATGAAGTCGTCGTAGCGGTTGTAGTAGCCCGAGAAGCTGGCATACGCCACTTCGCCTGCATGACGCACGCCGACTTCGACGCCGTCGCTGGTTTCCGGCTTCAGGTCCGGGTTCGCGATGGCGGTGTAGCCGAACTGCACGTTGGTGAACCCGATGTTGACGTCGTTGTAAGGCGGTGAGCGGAAGCCGTGCGCATAGCCGCCGAACAACGACCACGCCGGCGCGAACGTCCACACCATGCCGAGTTTGGGCGACACGCTGGTTTCGCGGATGTCCGCCAGCGCCACGCCCGGATTGTCGGCGTCGAAGATCGCGTCGTGCTGCGGATCGAGGCGATAGTGATCCACGCGCAGGCCCGGCACCAACCGGAACGTACCGTCGGCGAAGCTGATCTCGTCCTGTACGTAGAGCGCGGCGGTGGTGGTTTTGCTCACCGGGAAGTCGCGCACGGGGAACGTATCCGGCGACATGACCGGCGTGCTCACGCCGGTCAGCGGGAATGTGCGCAGGCCGTCGCGCTTCTGCCGCGTCTCGGTACGTGCGAGGTCCAGGCCATAAATCAGGTCCTGGCGAACAGAAGTACCGAACGCCTTGCGAAAGTTCGCCTGGAGACCATAGGTCCGCTGGTCGAAATTGAACTCGCGCTCGCGGATGTCGCGCAGCGTCGGCGCAGGCAGCGTCCGTTCCTCGCGCGTGTACTGGGTGGTTTCGCTGTCCTGGCGGTAGATCTGCCAGTCCAGACTGTCGGCGAATGCCGCCGAAAGGTTGTCCCACTCATGCGCGAAGGCGATGCGCGCACGCGTCTGGTGGTCGCGCGCGATCACGCGATCGTTGGTGGCGCGCGTCAGCGATTGATACCCCTGCTGGGTCAACAGATCGGTATCGGCATTGTCCTCGTTGCCTTCCACCGTCAGGCGGAACCGCTGTCCTTCGCTCGGTGCAAAGACCAGCTTCGTCAACAGGCTGCGGCCGTCCCGTTCCTGCGGATTCGGCAACGTGCGCGTGGCACCGACGCCACCGACATCGCCCTGGTTCTCGGTCTCCTGGCCCTGCCGGTGGCCCACGCTGACCAGGCCGCTCCAGCGCTCGCCGCCGAAGGCCGTGGTGGCGTTGCCGAACAAGCCGTTCCAGCTGCTGTCGAAGCCGAGGCGGAAGCCGAAGTACGCATCCTTGCCGTCATCGAGATAGTCCGAAGGATCCTTGGTGATGAACGACACGACGCCGCCGAGCGCATCCGAGCCGTACAGCGAACTGGACGGCCCGCGCACGATCTCGACCTGCTTCAACGTGTCCAAGTCGACGAAGTTGCGGCTCGCGTTGGAGAAGCTGCCGATCGAGAACGCGTCCGATACCGGAATGCCATCGGTCTGGATGCGTACGCGATTGCCTTCCAGGCCGCGGATGCGGAAGCCACCCAGGCCGAAGCGGCCGAAGCTGGAGGTCACGGTCACGCCGGGCTCATAGCGCACCAGTGCCTTGATGTCGCGGACCAGGCGGTCGTCCAGTTCCTCGCGATCGATGACGCTGACCGTGTTCGGCACATCCGTGACGGCGCGCTCGCTGCGCGTGGCGGTAACCTGGATGCGCGCCAGTTCATTCGCATCGGCGCTGGAGGAAGAGGGCGAAGCCGCATCGGTGGCGGGAGCGGCATGGGCATGGCCGGCAAGGGCCAGCCACACGGCCGCGGTGAGCAGCGTGGGACGCATCATGGCGTACAGCATTCCTGTGGGTGGTGATCAGACCCGGAAGGCTGGCGGCCGGAGAATCCTTGGCTGGCCCGGTGGAGAGAGAAGCGGGTCGCCGCCATCGGTGGCGGCGACCTTGGAACTACTTGGTGAGGATCAGCTTGTCATTGCTGGTGTGACGCAGGCGATAGACGCGGTCGCCATGGCGGATCAGGACTTCGCGCTGCCCCTTCAACAGAGCGTCGCTGTGGAGCAGGTCTTCGCTGCGTGGCGTGGCCGGCAAGGAGAGGCGCTCGCGCAGCGAACGCGTGTCGAGCATGGGCGAGGTGGTGAGGGTCGGGATCATGGTGGGCTCCAGGGAAGGAACGTCATTGATGATAATGATTCTTATTTGCGAGTCAACACCCCGTGCATGTGCCTCCCGCCGCCGTCCAAATGAGAACGTCTCCACCTTGCCCGCGTCCGTCTCATTACAATGTGCGCACTTTCCTCCTCCGGGGAGTAGCCCACCCGTCCTGACGGGGTCCGCGCGTCAACACACTTGGTCAGCCGACCATGGTGCGCGGGACGAAGCGATCCGCTTCGCCGGGCAAGACCGAAGGCAGGCGTCGCGCTTACCCGGGCCGGGCAGCGCGTCGTTTGCCTTCGCGCTCGACGCGAATGCCTGGCCCCGGAGCTGTCGATGCAATCGCTGCATGCCCTGCTGGTCTCCACCGGCACCGTCACCCTGGCCGAAATCGGCGACAAGACCCAACTGCTCGCGCTGCTGCTGGCGGCGCGTTACCGCAAACCCTGGCCCATCGCCTGGGGCATCCTCGCCGCCACGGTCGTGAACCATGCCATCTCCGCCTGGCTTGGCGCGGAGCTCACCCAATGGCTGTCACCGGACGTCCTGCGCTGGCTGGTGGCCGCCAGCTTCCTGGCCGTGGCCCTGTGGACGCTCAAGCCGGACACCCTGGACGAGAACGAGAAACTGCCCGCGCACGGCGCGTTCATCGCCACCACCCTCGCCTTCTTCCTGGCGGAGATCGGCGACAAGACCCAGGTCGCCACCGTCCTGCTGGCGACCAAGTACACGCCGCTGTGGCAGGTGATCGCGGGCACCACGATCGGGATGCTGCTGGCCAACCTGCCGGTGGTCTGGCTGGGCCATCGGTTCGCCGACAGGCTGCCGCTGAAGCTGGCCCGCACGCTGGCGGCCGTGGTGTTCTTCGGCCTGGCCCTCTGGGTCGCGTGGCGAGGGGTTGGCTGAACGGTCTGGGGAAGCCGGCGCGCTGCTAGACTGCCCGGTCAGAACAACATGCAAGGTCTGGGGGAATACATGCTGGAAGTCTTGGGGCGGATCGGCTTTGGCCTGTTCGGTCTGGCGGTGCTGATCGGCATCGTCTGGCTGTTTTCCAACAACCGGAAGGCCATCGACTGGAAGCTGGTCGCCACGGGCGTCACCCTGCAGATCGCCTTCGCCGCGCTGGTGCTGCTGGTGCCCGGCGGACGCGAAGTGTTCGACTGGCTGGGCCATGGGTTCGTGAAGATCCTCGAGTTCGTCAAGGCGGGCTCCGGCTTCATCTTCGGTAGCCTGATGGACACCGAGAAGTTCGGCTTCATCTTCGCCTTCCAGGTACTGCCCACCATCATCTTCTTTGCCGCGCTGATGGGCGTGATGTACCACCTGGGCGTGATGCAGTTCATCGTGCGGATGATGGCGCTGGCCATCACCAAGGTCATGAAGGTCTCCGGCGCGGAAACCACCAGCGTCTGCGCCAGCGTGTTCATCGGCCAGACCGAGGCGCCGCTGACGGTGCGCCCCTATATTCCGAAGATGACCGAGTCCGAGCTGATCACCATGATGATCGGCGGCATGGCCCACATCGCCGGTGGCGTGCTTGCGGCCTACGTGGGCATGCTGGGTGGCGGCGACCCGGAGCAGCAGGCCTTCTATGCCAAGCACCTGCTGGCCGCCTCGATCATGGCCGCTCCCGCCACGCTGGTGGTGGCGAAGCTGCTGATCCCGGAAACCGGCACGCCGCTGACCCGCGGCACCGTGAAGATGGAAGTGGAGAAGACCTCCAGCAACATCATCGACGCCGCTGCCGCGGGCGCCGGCGATGGCCTGAAGCTGGCATTGAACATCGGCGCGATGCTGCTCGCGTTCATCGCCCTGATCGCGCTGATCAATGCGCCGCTGACGTGGCTGGGCGAGATCACCGGCCTGGCCTCCGCGATCGGCAAGCCGACCGACCTGGCGACGATCTTCGGCTACCTGCTGGCGCCCATCGCCTGGGTGATCGGCGTGCCGTGGCAGGACGCGACCACCGTGGGTTCGCTGATCGGCCAGAAGGTGGTGATCAACGAGTTCGTCGCTTACCTGCAGCTGGCCGGCATCGTGAACGGGCAGACGCCCGGCGTGACGCTGACCGATGAGGGCCGCCTGATCGCGACCTATGCGTTGTGCGGTTTCGCCAACTTCAGTTCGATCGCGATCCAGATCGGCGGCATCGGCGGCCTGGCGCCCGAGCGTCGCTCCGACCTGGCACGGTTCGGGCTGCGCGCCGTGCTGGGCGGCACCATCGCGACGCTGATGACGGCCACCATCGCCGGCGTGCTGTCGCACTTCGGCTGACCCGGGAGCGGCGGCCGCCGGCCGCCCCGCCCATCCTGTTTACGTTCCTTTCCCGTGGGCGTGGCGATGCCGCGTTCCGGACCTCAGGTATCGCACCATGAATACGCACCTCCCTGCCGCCCGCGTCGTCGTCGTGGGCTCATTCAATGTCGATCATGTCTGGCGCTGCGACGCGCTGCCGGCGGCGGGCGCCACCATCGCCGGACGTTATGCCAGTGGGCCCGGGGGCAAGGGCTTCAACCAGGCGGTCGCGGCGGTGCGGGCGGGTGCGGACACCACGTTCGTCTGTGCGTTGGGCGACGACGCCGGGGGGCGGCTGGCGCGTGATCTGGCGGCCGCCGACGGCCTGGCGCTGCGCGTCGACGCGAGCGAGGAGCCCACCGGGACGGCCGGCATCTACGTGGATGCGCACGGGCGCAACACCATCGTCATCGGCGCCGGCGCCAACGCGACCCTGTCGGCCGACTTCGCCACGGGGCAGGCGGACGTGCTCGTCGCCGCAGGCGTGGTGCTGGCCCAGCTGGAATCGCCCGCGGACACCGTACTGGCCACGCTGCAGGCCGCCCGCCAGTGCGGTGCCACCACCCTGCTGAACCCCGCACCGGCGAATGCCGCGACGACGACCGAACTGCTGGCGCACGCCGATGTCATCACGCCGAACGAAACCGAATTCGCCGCCCTGCTCGCACGCCACCTGGGCGAACGGATCAGCGCCGACGATGTCGCCACGCTCGATGGGGTCACCCTGCACCAGCACTGTCGTCAGCTGTTCCCCCACGGCACCGTGGTGGTGACGCTGGGCGCCACCGGCGTGTACGTGTCGCATCCCGACGACGCCCTGCGCGGCGACGCCCGCCCGCATTACCGCGTCGCGGCGGAGGCGGCCACGGTCGTCGATACGACCGGCGCCGGCGATGCCTTCAACGGCGCACTCGCGGCATCGCTGGCCGAGGCCGCACTGCCCTGCTTTGCCGATCACGTGCGGTTCGCCAACCGCTACGCGGCGCTGTCGACCGAACGTGCTGGTGCCGCGCTGGCGATGCCATTGCGCGCGGACCTGGCGGCGCGCTACGGCGCGTAGTCCTGCCGGTTCTCCCCGGGGACAAACGGCGGATAATACCGGCATGCAGATCGGTCCCTATCGCATCGACGCCCCCGTGATGCTGGCCCCCATGGCCGGCGTCACAGACAAGCCGTTCCGCCTGCTGTGCAAGCGGTTGGGCGCGGGGCTGGCGGTGTCGGAGATGACCATCAGCGACCCGCGGTTCTGGAACACGAACAAATCGCTGCACCGGATGGACCACGACGGTGAACCCAGCCCGGTCAGCGTGCAGATCGCCGGCACCGAACCCGAGCAGCTCGCCCATGCCGCGCGCCACAATGCCGACCACGGTGCGCAGATCATCGACATCAACATGGGCTGCCCGGCCAAGAAGGTGTGCAATGCCTGGGCCGGCTCGGCGCTGATGCGCGACGAGGCGCTGGTGGGCCGCATCCTGGAAGCCGTCGTGAAGGCGGTCGACGTTCCCGTCACCCTGAAGATCCGCACCGGCTGGGATTGCGACCATCGCAACGGACCGGTCATCGCGCGCATCGCCGAGGCCAGCGGCATCGCCTCGCTGGCTGTCCACGGCCGCACGCGCGACCAGCACTACACCGGCACCGCCGAGTACGACACCATCGCCGCGATCAAGGCGGCACTGCGCATTCCGGTCGTGGCCAACGGCGACATCGACTCGCCGGAAAAGGCAGCGCACGTGCTGGCGACGACGGGGGCCGATGCGGTGATGATCGGCCGCGCTGCGCAGGGCCGTCCCTGGCTCTTCCGCGAGGTCGCGCACTACCTGGCCACCGGCGAACGCCTGCCGCCGCCGTCCCTGCAGGAAGTCCGCGACATCCTGCTCGGCCACCTGGAAGCCTTGCATGGCTTCTATGGTGAGCCGCAGGGCGTTCGCATCGCCCGCAAGCACCTGGGCTGGTATGCGAAGGATCGCCCGGAGAACATCGCCTTCCGTGCCGTGGTCAATCGTGCCGAGAGCGCGGACGAACAGGTACGGCTGACGCGCGACTATTTCGATGCACTCATCGCCGGTGCCGTGCCGGACCTGCCCGCCGCCGCCTGAGGAACCCCGCCATGTCCGAGATGACCGAAAGCCCCACCTATCTCCACGGATTCTCATCGGTGGAGCAGGCCCGCCTGATGAAGCAGGCCCGGCTGCTGGAAAGCACGCTCTTCAACCACATCGACTACACCGGCGCGCGCCGGCTGCTCGAGGTCGGCAGCGGCGTCGGGGCGCAGACCGAAATCCTGCTGCGCCGGTTCCCGGACGTGCACGTCACCTGCGTGGACCTCAACGAGGTGCAGTTGGCGGCGGCGAAGCAGAACCTCGCCACGATGCCCTGGTGCCGCGACCGTTACACGCTGCAGCAGGCCGACGCCAGCCGCCTGCCCTACGGCGCGCGCGAATTCGATGCCGCCTTCCTGTGCTGGATCCTGGAACACGTGCCGAATCCGGCGCGCGTGCTGAGCGAGGTCCGCCGCGTCCTGGCGCCGGGCTCACCGATCTACATCACCGAGGTGATGAACTCCTCGTTCCTGCTGCATCCTTATTCTCCCAACACCTGGCGCTACTGGATGGCGTTCAACGATTTCCAGTACGACAGCAACGGCGACCCGTTCATCGGGGCCAAGCTCGGCAACCTCCTGCTGGCCGGCGGCTATCGCGACGTGGCGACCGAGATCAAGACCGTGCACTTCGACAACCGCGAGCCCGCACGGCGCAAGGACATGATCGCGTTCTGGGAGGAACTGCTGCTGTCGGCGGCGGATTCGCTCGTGGACGCCGGGCGGGTCACCCGCGACATCGTCGACGGCATGCGCCGCGAGATGCACGACGTGCAGAACGATCCTGACGCCGTGTTCTTCTACGCCTTCGTGCAGGCGCGCGCGACGGTGTACTGAGTCAGGGCGCCGACGCAGCGTCCGGCGTCACAGTCGGCGCGGGCGGCGCAGTGCCAGGACCCAGCGCGGCACGAACCGGCTCCGCAGACGGGTGCCACGTCCGGTGCCACATCGCGGCCAACAGGCGGCGCATGCCGTCGCCGCCGGAGACCGGCATCGACCAGGGGTGCTGTACCGGCGCAACCGCCTGCCAGCGCCCGTCGCGCTGCTCGGCCACGGTGAAGCGGAAGTTGTAGTCGGGCTCCATCCCCATGCGCAGGTCGGACAGGACCAGCCGTCCGTCCTGCACCTGCGCGCGCATGAAGCCGCGGTTGAACCAGGCCAGGCGCTGGACCGCCGGCACGCTGGCCGCTTCACGGTAGGCCTGCACGTTGGAGGGGTAGCCGCGGAACTGCAGCGGCCCCTCGTCGACCAGTACCGAGCGCTCGGCCTCGACATAGCCCGACGGCGTCATCGCCACCACGCGCCACAGCAGCGTATTGAACGGCATCGGCACCGAGAAGTAAGGCGCATCGCCGAGACCCATCGAGGCCAGCGTGCGCTCCGCGTCGCGATCCACGTTGGACTTCGCGACCAGCGACCACCCCAGGTAAGCGGTGCTCAGCACCAGGCCGGCCACCAGTACGCGTTGCGCGGTGACCCGCTCGCGCAGGCACCACGCCGCGACGCACGCCACCAGCAGCCAGACCGTATACAGCGGGTCGATGATGAACACGCTGGACCACATCGCCGGCGGCGGCGTGAGCGGCCACCACAGTTGTGTGCCGTAGACGGTGAAGGCGTCGAGCAAGGGATGGGTGACCAATGCCAGCTGGATCGCCCAGAACCAACGCGCGGGTGCTGCGGCGACCCGTCCGCGGCCATAGCGCCTGAACAGCCACCAGATCAGTCCGCCCACCAGCGGCAACACGAACAGCGAATGGCTGAAGCTGCGGTGCACGGTCATCAGCGTGACCGGGTTGTCGGAGAAGAGGGCGATCGGCAGGCTGTCGAGGTCGGGCAGCGTGCCCAGGGCCGCGCCGGCGAGCAGGGCGGCCCGGCGATGCCCTGCAGGGGCGATGGCGGCGGCGACGGCGCCACCCAGAACGATCTGGCTGAGGGAATCCATGGCGTGATTGTAGGAGCGCGCCACGCCGGCGACCATCACCTCGCCTGCACGGCGACACCGCTCACGCGGCGCGTTGCGAGTCCTGCGGCACCAGCCGCAACCGCGGCGCCACCTCGTGCAGCACCTTGCCGGTATGCGACAGCAGGCACAGCGTGCCGTCGGCCTCCTCGCTCAGCGCGGTGAGGCTTTCGACCCAGTCGCCGTCGTTGGCGTAGAGCAGTCCATCGCGCTGGAGCAGCGAGGCGCGGTGGATGTGGCCACAGACGATGCCATCCAGCCCGCGCCGACGCGCGTCGTCGAGTCCCGCCTGCACGAAACGGGCGATGTAGCGTTCGGCGGCGTCGCTCTGCCGCTTCAGGTATTCCGCCAGCGACCAGTAGCGCAGGCCGAAGCGGCGGCGCAACTGGTTGGTCAACCGGTTGCCGGTGAGGATGCGGTAGTACAGCCAGTCGCCGAACTTTTCCTGCAGGCCGCCGAAGTGGGTGACGCCGTCGTAGTCGTCGCCGTGCGTGACCAGCAGCCTGCGCCCATCGAGCGTGGTGTGGATCGCGCGGCGCCGCACCTGCATGGCGGGCAGCATCAGGCCGCAGAATCGGCGGATCGGCCTGTCGTGGTTGCCGGGCACGTAGACGAGTTCGGTCCCGTTGCGTGCCAGCGCGTGCAGCGCCTCAACCACGCGGTTGTGGGCCGCATCCCAGGACGCGCGGCGCTGTGCCATCCACCACAGGTCGACGATGTCGCCGACCAGATAAAGGCGCCGGCAACGCAATCCTGCGAGGAAATCGGCGAACTCCGCCGCGTGGCAGTGCTTGGAGCCGAGATGCACGTCGGAGACGAAGACCGCGCGCCGCATCGCAGGTGGCGCCGCCCGCGGAATCATGCGGCCGTTTCCATCGGACGCCACGCCTCGCCCAGATAGCGATCGCGCTTCTTCGGCCGGATGCGGTGCAGGTCCACCTCGATCAGGCCATCGATCGAATCGCTGAAGTCCGGGTCCACCCCGAAAGCCAGGAAACGCGCACCACCCGGCTCGCACAGCTCGGTGTACTGCTTGTAGAGCATCGGAATGGTCGCGCCCAGCGTGTCGAGGTTGGTCTTCAGCACACGGTAGGCTGTATCGACGTCCAGCGCGTCGAAACGCGGCGGCGTGGCGGTATAGCGGAACGGATGGCGCGATCGCGCCTCGCCGTTCGCATCGCCGTAGTAGTGCTCGTAGTACGCCACGATCTGTTCGCGCGCGTGCAGCGGCAGGGCGGCGCTCATCGACACCGCACCGAACAGGTAGCGCACGCGCGGATGCCGGCGCAGGTAGGCGCCAATGCCCTGCCACAGGTAGTCGATGCTGCGGCTGCCCCAGTAGTCGGGCACCACGAAGCTGCGGCCCAGCTCCATGCCAGAGGCCAGGCGTGGCAGCGCGTCGTCGGCGTAGTCGAACAGCGTGGCGGTATAGAGGCCCTTCAGTCCCTGCGCCGCCAGCACGGGCGCGCCGCGCGCGATCCGGTACGCACCGGCGATCTTCCTGTGGGCGGCATCCCACAGCACGATGTGTTCGTACCAGGTGTCGAACGCATCCACGTCCAGGCGCTTGCCGGTGCCCTCGCCCACCGCGCGGAACGTCAGTTCGCGCAGCCGGCCGATCTCGCGCAGCAGCGGCGAACCACCGGCCAGCCGGCCGACGCAGATGCGCTTTCCGTCCGTCGTCTGCCCCAGCACGTCGAGGGTGGCGATGCAGGCCTCGAGCGTGTCCGGCGCCAGGGCATCGAGCAGCGGCTCCGGCGCATCGCTGCCCTCGTTCGTTCCGGGCCGCGTCCGCCGGCCGAGCGCGTAGAGTGCCGTACGCACGCGCGCGATCGCGACGGCTGCATCGCCGTCCGTATCGATCCGCATCAGCTGGCCGACATGCAGCTGCAGGCGCCGCTGGCTGCGGCGGAACATCTCGCGCGCCAGCAACGCCGTACCCGCCGGCTTGAACAGCGCAGAGGCCCCATAGAAGAGCGGCGAGTTGCGTGCCTGCACACGGATCGGCAGCACCGGCGCACCGGTCGCACGCGCGAAGCGCAGGAAGCCGCGGCGCCAGCGGGTGTCGCGCACGCCGCGCGGGCCCAGGCGCGACACCTCGCCGGCCGGGAAGACGATGACGCATTGTTCGGCCGCCAGCGCCTGCTCCACGGCGCGCACGCTCTCGCCACTGGGCTTCCCGCCGAGGATCCGAACCGGCAGCAGCAGATCGGCGATGGGGGCGATGCCGGCCAGGACATCGTTCGCCAGGATCTTCACGTCACGGCGCACGCGACCGACGAGTTGCAGCAGCGCCAGCGCATCCAGCGCGCCGGAAGGATGGTTGGCCACGATCAGCAGCCGTCCCTGCGCCGGGATGCGCTGCTCGCCGGCCGCATCCACCGTCGGGCGCAGGTTGAGGTGGTCGATCGCGGCATCGATGAAGTCGAGCCCTTGCAGGTGGCCGTGGTCCGCAAGGAATGCATAGGCCTGGTCGAGCTTCGACCAGCGCCCGAGTGTGCGCAGCAGCGGCTGGGTCAGCCGGGCGCGGCGACCGCGGAACCAGTGGGGATAGCGTTCGGCGATCTGGCGTTCCAGCGGATGCATGGCGGGACCGGCGGCGGGGTTTCGCCGCGCAGCCTGCGCCTGGCCGGCGACAGCGCGGTTGCGGTTTTCTGGCAATCCGGTGACAGGTGCGCTTGATGCCCGCTTAACCCTGGTGGACCCTGAACGGCGCAGAATGCACGCACCGCCCCCGGCGTGTATCATGCGCGCCCATCTTTTCATCCGAATCAAAGGATATAAGCCTGATGTCCAGCTACCTGTTCACCTCCGAATCGGTCTCCGAAGGCCATCCGGACAAGATCGCAGACCAGATTTCCGACGCCGTGCTGGACGCCATCCTGGCTCAGGACAAGCGCGCGCGCGTGGCCTGCGAGACGCTGGTGAAGACGGGCGCCGCCATCGTGGCCGGCGAAGTCACCACCAGCGCGTGGGTCGACATCGAGTCGCTGGCGCGCAAGGTCATCAATGACATCGGCTACGACAATTCGGACGTCGGCTTCGACGGCCACACCTGCGCCATCATCAACATGCTCGGCAAGCAGTCGCCCGACATCAATCAGGGCGTCGACCGCAAGAAGCCGGAAGAACAGGGTGCGGGCGACCAGGGCCTGATGTTCGGCTACGCCTGCAACGAGGCGCCGGAATTCATGCCCGCCCCGCTGTACTACAGCCACCGCCTGGTGGAACAGCAGGCCAAGGTGCGCAAGAAGGGCAAGCTGAAGTGGCTGCGCCCCGACGCCAAGTCGCAGGTCACCCTGCGCTACGACGGCAACACCGTCCTGGGCCTGGACGCCGTGGTGCTGTCGACCCAGCACGACCCGGACATCAAGCAGAAGGACCTGATCGAGGCCGTGCGCGCCGAGATCCTGGTGCCCGTGCTGCCGAAGAAGTGGCTGGACGCGCTGCCGAAGAACAAGGTGCACATCAACCCGACCGGCAAGTTCGTCATCGGTGGCCCGGTGGGCGACTGCGGCCTGACCGGCCGCAAGATCATCGTCGACAGCTACGGCGGCATGGCCCGCCATGGCGGCGGCGCGTTCTCGGGCAAGGATCCGTCGAAGGTCGACCGCTCGGCGGCCTACGCCGCGCGCTACGTGGCCAAGAACATCGTGGCCGCCGGCCTGGCCGACAAGTGCGAAGTGCAGGTCTCCTACGCCATCGGCGTGGCCGAGCCGACCTCGATCTCGGTCACCACCTTCGGCACCGGCAAGGTCGGCGACGACGTCATCGAGAAGCTGATCCGCAAGCACTTCGACCTGCGCCCGTACGGCATCACCCGGATGCTCGACCTCGAGCACCCGATCTACCAGCCGACCGCCAGCTACGGCCACTTCGGTCGCAAGCCGCGCGAGATCAGCTACGTGGACGCCGCCGGCAAGAAGCACACCGCGACCGCCTTCTCGTGGGAGAAGACCGACCGCGCCGAAGCGCTGCGCAAGGACGCCAAGCTGAAGTGACGACCGGCGCGCCTGCGTTCGCAGGCGCCTTTGCCGGGCCCGTCATCCCTGCTAACGCAGGGATCCAGCGCCTCCGCCTCGAAGAACGGGCCGCGAAAGCGGCCCGTTCTTTCTTTCACCAGGCGTGAAGCGGAGCAAGCTCCGCTCTACGACACGCGTGACCATCACAGGGCGTGTCGGGATCGGTTAGCCTGCGCGCCTCACCCCCGGGAGTCGCGCCATGGAATCGCTCAAAAGCCACCAGCTCACCATGACGGTGCTGATGACGCCGGACATGGCCAACTTCTCCGGCAAGGTCCACGGCGGCGCGATCCTCAAGCTGCTCGACCAGGTGGCCTACGCCTGTGGCAGCCGCTATGCCGGCAAGTACGTGGTCACCCTGTCCGTGGACCAGGTGATGTTCCGCCAGTCCATCAACGTGGGCGAACTGGTGACGTTCCTCGCTTCGGTCAACCACACCGGTACGTCGTCGATGGAAATCGGCATCAAGGTCGTCGCCGAGGACATCCGCAGACAGAGCGTGCGCCACGCCAACAGCTGCTTTTTCACGATGGTGGCGGTGGACGACGACGGCCGGACCACCCCGGTCCCGCCACTGGCGCCGTCCACGCCGGACGAGATCCGCCGCTTCGCCGCCGCGCGCCTGCGCCGCCAGTTGCGCGAGGAAATGGAACGCCGGCACGCCGAACTGGGCAGCCGGGCCATCGAAACCGCCTGACCGGCGGCCGCCGGCAGGGCGCGCCGGCTACAATACACACATGTCCCTGATGCAATTCCAGCGGGTCGACTTCAGCGTCGGCGGGCCGCTTCTCCTCGAACACGTCGACCTGTCCATCGAACCCGGCGAGCGCGTCTGCATCGTCGGCCGCAACGGCATGGGCAAATCCACCCTGATGCGCCTGATGGCCGGCGAGCTGAAGCCGGACGACGGCGAGATCCGCGTGCAGAACGGCGTGGTGGTCGCGCGCATGGCGCAGGAAGTGCCGCAGGATACACAGGGCACCGTGTTCGACGTGGTCGCCGAGGGCTTGGGCGACCTGGGCCAGCTGCTGGCGCGCTACCACCATGCACTCCACGACGGCGACATGGAGGCGATGGGTGAAGCCCAGGCGCTGATAGAGGCGCGCAATGGCTGGGACCTGGACTTGCGCGTGCAGCAGGTGCTGACACGGCTGGAGCTACCGGAGGAGACCGACTTCGCGGCGCTCTCCGGCGGCATGAAGCGCCGCGTGCTGCTGGCGCAGGCGCTGGTCCGCAACCCCGACATCCTGCTGCTGGACGAGCCCACCAACCACCTCGACATCGAGGCGATCGCCTGGCTGGAAGGCTTCCTGAAATCGTTTGGTGGCAGCATCGTCTTCGTTACCCACGACCGCAGCTTCCTGCGCTCGCTGGCCACCCGCATCCTCGAAATCGACCGCGGCCAGCTGACCAGTTGGCCGGGTGACTACGACAACTACCTGCGCCGTCGCGAAGAACGCCTGCACGCCGAGGCGCAGGAGAATGCGCGCTTCGACAAGCTGCTGGCGCAGGAAGAGGTCTGGATCCGACAGGGCATCAAGGCTCGCCGCACGCGCAACGAAGGCCGCGTCACCGCACTGAAGGCGATGCGCCGCGAGCGCGCCCAGCGCCGCGAGCTGTCCGGCAACGTGAGGATGGAGGCCGCGGCGGCGCAGTCGTCGGGCAAGAAGGTCATCGAGGCCAAGCACATCACCCAGGCCTACGACGGTCGCGTGCTGCTGGACGACGTGTCCGCGACGATCATGCGCGGCGATCGCGTGGGCATCATCGGCCCCAACGGCGCGGGCAAGTCGACCCTGTTGAAGATCCTGCTGGGCGAACTCGCGCCGCAGCAGGGCGAAGTGAAGCTGGGCACCGGCCTGCAGATCGCGTACTTCGACCAGCACCGCAGCCAGCTGGACGACTCCCGCACCACGCTGGAGAACGTCGCCGAGGGCAGCGACTTCGTCGAGATCAATGGCAGTCGCAAGCACGTCATCGGCTACCTGCAGGATTTCCTGTTCTCGCCCGAACGCGCGCGTGCGCCGATCACCCGCCTGTCCGGCGGTGAGCGCAACCGGCTGCTGCTGGCCAAGCTGTTCGCCCAGCCCTCCAACCTGCTGGTGATGGACGAACCGACCAACGACCTGGACGTCGAGACGCTGGAGCTGCTGGAAGAGCTGCTGCTCGACTACAAGGGCACGCTGCTGCTGGTCAGCCACGATCGCGACTTCCTCGACAACGTGGTCACCAGTACCCTGGTGCTGGAGGGCGAAGGACGACTGGGGGATTACGTCGGCGGTTACTCGGACTGGTTGCGCCAGCGCCGCGTGCCCGGCGCGACCGCCACGGCATCCTCACCGGTCAAACCCGCGCTGTCGAAACAGCCCGAACCGGTGGCCGCCGCCAAGCGCAAGCTGAGCTTCAAGGAAGCGCGCGAGCTGGAACAGCTGCCGGCGCGCATCGAAACCCTGGAAACCGACATCGCCGCACGCACCGCCGCGATGAACGATGCGGCCTACTATCAGCAAGCGCCGGCCGACCTGCAGCGCGCGAACGATGAACTTGCCGCCCGTCAGGCGGAACTGGACCTCGCCTACCAGCGATGGTCGGAGCTGGATGGCTGAAGCGCAGTGATGCCGATGTGGGAGCGACGTGAGTCGCGATGGCACGCCAGTAACGCCTCATCGCGACTCACGTCGCTCCCACGCCACAGATCTCGCGCTCACCCGGTGTTCTGCACGCCCTGCGACACGCCGTTGATGCTGGCGACGAGCGCATGCAGCAGCGCGTCGTCTTCGCGGTCGCTGGCGCGCCAGCGCTTCAGCAGGTCGGCCTGCATCACGCTGATGGGGTCGATGTAGGGGTTGCGCAGCCGGATCGACAGCGCCAATCGCTGGTCGTGCTGCAGCAGCCAGTCGTTGCCATTGAGCGCCAGCACCCAGCGCAGGACGGCGGCATGCTCCTGCTGCACCTTCGGGAAGAACTCTCCATGCAGGTCGCCGGCCATCTTCGAGTACATCTCGGCGATGCTCAGGTCGCCTTTGGCGAGCACCATCGACACGTCGTCAAGGAAGGTCTTGAAGAAGGGCCAGTCGCGCGCCATTTCGAGCAATGCCTCTTCACCATACGTAACGACCGCCGCCTGCAGGCCGGTCCCCACGCCGTACCACCCCGGAATGACGGCACGCGCCTGGCTCCACGCGAACACCCAGGGAATCGCACGCAGGTTGCTGAGCGCGGCATCCTGTCCGAGCCGTCGCGATGGACGCGAGCCCAGCGTCATCCGTTCGATCACGTCGATCGGCGTGGCGTTGCGGAAATAGTCCATGAAGCGCGGCGCCTGCACGAAGGCGCGATAGGCCTGCGAACTCTCGCGCGCGACGAGCGCCGTGATCTCGCGCCAGCGCGTCTCGCGCGGCTCGGGGGGACGCGGCCGCAGGCTGGACAGCAGCACCGCACCCACCGACTGTTCCAGCGAGCGCAACGCGAGCGCGCGGATGCCGTACTTGCGATGGATCACCTCGCCCTGCTCGGTCACGCGCAGGCGGCCGTCGACGCTGCCGCGCGGCGCGGCTTCCAGCGCCCGCGTGGTCTTGCCGCCGCCACGGATGATCGAGCCGCCGCGGCCATGGAAGAACGTCAGCCGGATACCCAGCTCCTGCGCCGCGTCGACCAGGTCCACCTGCGCGCGCTGCAGGCCCCAGCGCGAGGCGGCGATGCCGCCGTCCTTGCCGCTGTCGGAATAGCCCAGCATCACCATCTGCACGTTGCCGCGCGCGGCCAGGTGGGCGCGGTAGACCGGATCGGCCAGCAGGTCGCGCAGGACGTCGGTACCGTGGCCGAGGTCGTCGATGGTTTCGAACAGCGGCGCGATATCCAGCGGCACCTGACCTGCGTCGTCGACCAGCCCACCCCGGCGCGCCAGCGCGAGCACGGTCAGTACGTCGGCGCGGCTGTGCGCCATGCTGATGATGTAGGTCCCCAGGGCATCCGTGCCGTGGCGCGCGCGCGCATCGGCGAGGGCCGCGAACACCGCATCCAGGCGCTCGTTGCCTTCCTGGTCGGACGCCGGCAGCACCGCATCGCCGCTGGCGTACGGACCCAGCAACGCAGCGCGTTCGACCGCATCGCGCTGCTCCCAGTCACCGTCGCCCAGCGCGGCCGCCACCGCGCGTGCGTGCACGCTGGATTCCTGCCGTACGTCGAGCCGCGCGAGGTGGAAACCGAACGTGCGCACCCGCCACGCCAGCCGGCGCACCGCGAACCAGCCCGCGTGGATGCCGCGATTGGCTTCCAGGCTGTGCAGGATGAGATCGACGTCTTGCGCGAGTTCGTCCGGCGACGCATACCCTTCGGGGCGGTCTTCCAGCGTGGCCTGCAGGCGCGCACGCATCAGGTCGTTGAGCAGCCGGTACGGCTGGTCGCCATGGCGGGGTCGCGACTTCTTCGCAGCCTCTGGCATCAGGGCGCGGTAATGATCGAGGCGTGCGACGACATCGTCCGACACCCCGATGATCGAGCTCGACTGGCTGAGCAGCGTCGTGAGCTGGCGCAGTTCCTTGAGGTAGCGCGTGAGGATGGCGCGTCGCTGCGTGTCCAGGGTTGCGGTAACCGTGCGCGCGTCGACATTCGGATTGCCGTCCATGTCGCCGCCGACCCAGGTACCGAAGCGCAGCACACGGGGAAGCCGGGCGGTCACCTCGGGTGCGGCGCCGTAGACCTCGGTGATCGCGCTTTCCAGCGTTTCGTACAGTACGGGGATGACGCGGTAGAGCACCTCGATCAGGTAGAAGCCGACATGCTCGCGCTCGTCCTCCACGCCAGGACGCACCGGCGACGAATCGGCCGTCTGCCACGCCGACGTCAGCGCCATGCGGAAGCGCGCGGTGTCGGTGGCCAGCTCGCCGGGCGTACGCGTGCCGTCCAGGCCGTTGATCAGGCTGGCGACCATCAACTGCTCCTTCTCGAGCAGCGCGCGGCGCACGGCCTCGGTCGGGTGCGCGGTGAAGACGGGCTCCACGTCGATGCGCGGAAGCCACTCCGCGAGTTCCGCCAGGCTCACGCCCTGCGCTTTCAGTTTGGCCAGCGTGTCGTGCAGGCCGTCGGGCTGCGGACGGGCACTGCCGGCGCGCTGGTAGTCCCGGCGCCGGCGAATGCGGTGCACGCGCTCGGCGATGTTCACGACCTGGAAATACGTGCTGAACGCGCGGATCAGGGACTCCGCCTCTTCGGGCGCCTGACCCTCCAGCAGTCCAGCCAGGATCTGGGGCGGCTCCCCGCCCTGGCGGCGCGCGATCGCCGTGGTGCGCACCCGCTCCACGCCTGCCAGAAACTCCGGAGAAACCTGCTCGGCCAGCATGTCACCGACCAGCGTGCCGAGCCGGCGCACGTCTTCACGCAGGGGAACATCGGGTGGGGCGAATTCGAGACTGCGGGGGCTGTTCATGCGGGGGCGTGGATCCCGTCGTTCGGTTTGGTCTGGATTGGTATTGTTCGGACAGACAACTGGTCTGCTGCAGGGCAGCATGCCTGAGCCTACCCGATCAGGCGTGAGCCGTGCGCCATCGTTTCATCCGGAACAAGCGATATAATGGCGACCCTTCGCCGAGGGGCGCTGCGACCGTGACATGTGCGGATCCTTCCGCAAGAGCCTGCACATCCTGTGCGGACTCTCCACATAGTCCGGCCAGGCTCGGTGGAATGAACCTGCAACGGCGCCCGGATACCCTGCGACCCTGATCGCACAGACCGGAGCAAGAGCCATGAACGCAGTACGCAAGTTTTCCACCGAAGGCGATTACAAGGTCGCCGACATCTCCCTGGCCGACTGGGGCCGCAAGGAACTGGACATCGCCGAGCACGAGATGCCCGGCCTGATGTCGATCCGCCGCAAGCACGCCGCCACCAAGCCGCTGAAGGGCGTGCGCGTGACCGGCTCGCTGCACATGACCATCCAGACCGCCGTGCTGATCGAGACGCTGAAGGACATCGGCGCCGACGTGCGCTGGGCCTCGTGCAACATCTTCTCGACGCAGGACCACGCCGCCGCCGCGATCGCCGCGAGCGGCACGCCGGTGTTCGCCTGGAAAGGCGAGACGCTGGAAGAGTACTGGGACTGCACGCTCGACGCGCTGACCTTCACCCTGCCCGACGGCACCCTGACGGGCCCGGAGCTGGTGGTGGACGACGGTGGCGACGTCACGCTGCTGATCCACAAGGGCTATGAGCTGGAGCAGGGCGACACGACGTGGGTCAACAGCGCGTCGGGCAGCCATGAGGAGCAGGTGATCAAGGACCTGCTGAAGCGCGTCGCCAAGGAGCGTCCCGGCTACTGGACCCGCGTGGTCAAGGACTGGAAGGGCGTCTCCGAAGAGACCACCACCGGCGTGCATCGCCTGTACCAGATCGCCGAGCAGGGCAAGCTGCTGGTGCCCGCGATCAACGTCAACGACTCGGTTACCAAGTCGAAGTTCGACAACCTGTACGGCTGCCGCGAGTCGCTGGCCGACGGCCTGAAGCGCGCGATGGACGTGATGCTGGCCGGCAAGGTCGCCGTGGTCTGCGGCTACGGCGACGTCGGCAAGGGCTCGGCGCACTCGCTGCGCGCGTATGGCGCCCGCGTCATCGTCACCGAGATCGACCCGATCTGCGCACTGCAGGCGGCGATGGAAGGCTTCGAGGTCAACACCGTCGAGGACAGCCTGGGCCAGGCCGACATCTACGTCACCACGACCGGCAACAAGGACATCATCACCCTCGAGCACATGAAGGCGATGAAGGACCAGGCCATCGTCTGCAACATCGGCCACTTCGACAACGAGATCCAGGTGGATGCGCTGTACGCCTCGGACGCCAAGCGCATCAACATCAAGCCGCAGGTCGACAAGTTCGTGTTCCCGAACGGCAATGCGATCTTCCTGCTGGCCGAAGGCCGCCTGGTGAACCTGGGCTGCGCCACCGGCCACCCGAGCTTCGTCATGTCGAACTCCTTCGCCAACCAGACGCTGGCGCAGATCGACCTGTGGGCGAACAAGGACGTGTACGAGAAGACCGTCTACCGCCTGCCGAAGCAGCTCGACGAGGAAGTCGCGCGCCTGCACCTGGAGAAGATCGGCGTGAAGCTGACGACCCTCACCAAGGACCAGGCCGACTACCTCGGCGTGGCGGTCGAAGGCCCGTACAAGCCGGATCACTACCGCTACTGATCACCGCGTCATCACTGCGATGAAAGAACGGGCGCCCCAGGGCGCCCGTTCTGCATTCCGTGCAGCGAGGGTCCGGCGCGCGCCCTCGTTCACAACCATTTCCATACCGCCGGGCGCTTGCCTCGCTCCGGCGATCATCGCAAGCTTGGCCGCCGTACATCGCCCCAGCCGGTACCCGGCCTGCGGCGCAATGACCCAGCACCGGGAGTGGACATGCAACGCGACCAGGGGAGCGGCGGCACCGCGCACCCCGCCGACAAGGCACTACCCTCGACGGAACCCCGGTTGGGCGAAAAGATCGGCTACGGCGTCGGCGACTTCGGCTTCAACCTTTATTGGGCGAACATTTCCGCGTTCCTGCTCATCTTCTATACCGACGTGATGGGCCTGGCCGCTGCGGCCGTCGGCACCATGATGCTGGTCACCAAGATCGTGGATGCCGTCACCGACCCGCTGATGGGCGCGCTGGCGGATCGCACCCGCAGCCGCTTCGGCCGCTTCCGTCCGTACCTGCTGTACGGCGCGTTGCCGCTGGCGTTCACCGGTGTGCTGACGTGGACCGTGCCCGACCTCGGCCAGGGCGCGAAACTGGTGTGGGCCTATGCCACCTTCACGCTGATGATGCTGGCCTACACCGTGGTGAGCATCCCCTATTCCGCGCTGTCGGGCGTGATCACCGGCGACAGCCAGCAGCGCACGCAGCTGATCAGCTTCCGCTTCATCGCCGCGTTCGCGGGGACGATGGCGGTCAACTGGCTGACGCTGGACCTGGTGCGCTGGCTGGGACGTGGCGACGACGTGCTGGGCTGGCAACTGACGCTCTCGCTGTACGGCGTGATCGCCACGGCGGCCTTCGTCACCGTAGCGCTGTCCACGCGCGAACGCGTGTCGCCGCCGCCGCAACAGGCCAGCGACGTCCGCCAGGATATCGTCGACCTGCTGCACAACCGGCCGTGGATGGTGCTGTTCGCGCTCGCGCTGGTCATCATGGTGACCATCGTGATGCGCGGTGGTTCATTGGCCTACTACCTGAAGTACCACCTGGGTCGGCCTGACCTGACCGGTCTGTTCCTGGGTGCGTACGCGCTCGCCCTCGCCGTGGGCGCCGGGCTGACGCCGCTAATGACGCGCTACGTGGACAAGCGGCGACTGATGGCGGGGTTGATGGCGGGCGTCGGCGTGGTGAGCTGTGCGATGTTCTTCATTCCGCCCGAGTCCGTGTGGTGGATGTTCGCCCTCAACCTGCTGGTGGGACTGATGCTGGGACCGAAATCGCCGTTGGCGTTCTCCATGTACGCCGACTGCGCCGACTACACCGAATGGAAGACAGGACGCCGCGCCACCGCGATGACGTTCGCGGCAGCGACGTTCTCGCAGAAGCTCGGCGGCGCACTGGCGTCGGCGACGATCGCGTGGATCCTGGCCGGCATGGGCTACGTGGCCAACGCCGCCCAGTCGGATGCGTCGCGGCTCGGCATCGTGCTGCTGCTGACGGTGATTCCGGGGGGCGTCGCCCTGCTCGCGGCGGGGGTGATGCGGTTCTACCCGCTGGATGACGCCACGCTGGCGCAGGTGCAGGCCGAGCTGCGATCGCGCCGCGAGGCGGCGGCATGACGGAGGCACCGTACGGCTTCGAGGAAAACGGCCGCCGCTTCGTCCTCGCCAGCCCCACCGCCATGCCCGCGGCATCCACCTTCCTGTGGAACCGGCGGATGCTGCTGCAGCTTAACTGCCGCGGCTTCGCCACCGCGCAGTTCATGCAGCCGGAACCGGCCAAGTACGCACATGCGCCGACGCTGGAAGCCAGGAGCTTCATGCAGCCGGAGCAGCCGTACTACGCGCACCATCCGGGACGCTTCTGCTACGTGAAGGACGAGGACGATGGCGGCCTGTTCTCCGTGCCGCACGAACCCGTGCGCCGTGCACCGGATTCGTTCGCCTTCTCCGTCGGCCTCGACGACGTGGCGTGGCGCGTGCAGTGCGCGGGCATCGACGTGGAGATGTGCGTCGTGTTGCCGGTCGACGACGTGGCCGAACTGTGGACGCTGCGCGTGCGCAACCGGTCGGGCCGGCGGCGACGGCTTAGCCTGTACCCGTATTTCCCGGTCGGCTACATGTCGTGGATGAACCAGTCCGGACGCTATCGCTCCGACCTGGGCGCCATCGTCTGCGACAGCGTCGCGCCATACCAGAAAGTCGAGGACTATTTCCGCCAGCGCGATTTCAAGGACCGTACCGTGCTGCTGCACGCGCGCGCGCCGGACGCCTGGGAAGCGAACCAGGCGACATTCGAGGGTGAAGGCGGGCTGCATGCCCCGAAGGGCATCGTGGACGGCGAGCACTTGGGCGGTGGCGAGGCAGCGTACGAGATGCCGACGGCGGTGCTGCAATACCGCGTGACGCTCGACGACGACGACGTTCAGGAGTTCCGCTTCGTGTTCGCGCCCGCACGCGATGACGACGAGATCCGCCAGCTGCGCGCGCGACATCTTTCACCGGACGGGTTCACCGAAGCCCGGCGCGCAAGCACTGCGTACATCGGGGCCGGCGCGGGCTGCCTGCGCATCGAAACGCCGGATCCGTGGCTGGATGCGTTCGCCAACCACTGGCTGCCGCGGCAGGTGTACTACCACGGCGACGTCAACCGCCTGACCACCGATCCGCAGACGCGCAACTACCTGCAGGACCACATGGGCATGGGCTTCCTGCGGCCCGAGGTGGCGCGGGCGGCGTTCCTGCATGCGCTGTCGCAACAGGAGCCGTCCGGCGCGATGCCCGATGGGATCCTGCTGTCCGAAGGTGCAGAACTGAAATACATCAACCAGATCCCGCATACCGACCATTGCGTATGGCTGCCGATCTGCCTGCGCGCGTATCTGGACGAGACGGGCGACGATACGATCCTCGACGAACTGGTCACTGCCCGCGAGGGCGATGCCGCTCCGGTCGCCGATCGCATCGATCGCGCCATGCGCTGGCTGCTGAAGGCACGCGATGCGCGCGGCCTGAGCTACATCGCGCAGGGCGACTGGTGCGATCCGATGAACATGGTCGGCTGGCGCGGGCGCGGTGTGTCCGGATGGCTGACGCTGGCCAGCGCCTACGCCCTGAAGGAATGGGCGGCGGTCTGCGCACGCCGCGGCGATGACGCGCTCGCCGACGAATTCCACGCGGGCGCGGACGCCTGCAACGCGGCGATGAACGCGCACCTGTGGGATGGCGACTGGTATGGCCGTGGCATCACCGACGACGACGTCCCCTTCGGCATCGCCGCCGACACGGAAGGCCGCATCTTCCTCAATCCGCAGAGCTGGGCCCTGCTCAGCGGTGCGCCGGATGACGACAAGCGCACGCGCATGCTCGCGGCGGTCGATGCGCACCTGGTCTCGCCCTACGGCGTGGCGATGTACGACCCGCCTTACACGCGCATGCGCGAGGACGTGGGACGGGTGACGCAGAAGTTCCCCGGCACCGCCGAGAACGGCGCGGTCTACAACCATGCCGCGGCGTTCTATCTCTACAGCCTGTACCAGGCCGGGGACGCGGACCGTGCCTGGCATGTGCTGCGTGCGATGCTGCCGTCGCCCGCACCGGAGGATTGCCTGCAGCGCGGCCAGCTGCCGGTGTTCGTGCCCAATTACTACCGTGGCGCATGGCGCCTGCACCCGCGTACCGCGGGCCGTTCCAGCCAGTTGTTCAACACGGGCACGGCGGCGTGGATGTATCGCTGCCTGGTGGAGCACCTGTTCGGCCTGCGCGGCGAGGGCGATGCGTTGAGGATCGCGCCGCAGCTGCCCTCGCATTGGCCATCCGCGCGCGCGGCGCGTCGTTTCCGGGGTGCCTGGTTCGATGTCGCCATGGAACGCGTTGCGGGTGTCGCGACGACGCGGGTCGCCGTGGATGGCGCGTGGCTGGAAGATTCCCTGCTGCACGGCATCGAGGCCGGCCGCACCTACCAGGTGCGCATCGAGCTCCCGGCATGAGCGGCCACGTCCACGTCGTCGTGGTCATGGGCGTGTCGGGCAGTGGCAAGACCACGCTCGCACGTGCACTGGCAGGCGCATGGCAGGCGACATTCCTGGATGCTGACGATTTCCACGGCACGGCAGCGAAGGCGCGCATGGCCAGTGGCCACCCGCTGACCGACCGGATGCGCGCCCCGTGGGTACGCCGCATCGCCACCGACCTGCGGCAACGCGCGGCATCGGGCGAGCGCGTCGTGTTGGCCTTTTCGGGCCTGCGTCGGCGCCACCGCGAGGCGTTGCGCGCGACCGGCGTGCCGATGCGTTTCCTGTTCCTGGCGGGCGACGCGGCCCTGATCGCCGCACGTCTGCATGATCGCCAGGGCCACTACATGCCGGCCTCGCTGCTGGACAGCCAGTTCGCCACCCTCGAAGTTCCGACGGACGAAGCGGACGTTGTACGGATCGACGTGGCCCGGGCGCCCGCCGCCCAGTTGCGCTGCGCCCTGTCCGCGCTGGCGTCGCGCTGAGCGGCAACCCGGCGCGGACTACGGGCGCCAGTTGGCGTTGAGCTCCCAGAACGCGACGCTGCGCCGGTATGCCTCGCGGTTGATCGGCACGCCCGAACCGCCTTCCTCCACGCCCAGCGCATTGCGCATCATCGTGATGGGCGCCATCGGAATTTCTTCGGGCGCCTGCGTGTACAGGCATCCGACGATGCCCCAGTCACCTTCGATCGGCGCGCGCTCGTGCGCCAATTGCGCCGCGCTGTACAGGATGACGACCAGGTAGTCCGCCACCGGCGGGTCGACGCCTTCGAACCAGCGCACCAGCACCGGCAGCTCCTTCGAGGACCGCGCTTCGTAGCCTGATCGCAACAGAGACCGGTTGTCGTCGGTGATCGGTACGGTCAGGCACCGTGTCGACGTCCAGTTGCGATGCACGTGCAATCGGCAGAACGGCGCATAGCCCGCCAGCACCGCCACCGGCGGCTCCGAGTTCAGGCGCTGCTCGAAGGCCTGAGGCGTGCAGTCCTGGATGGCGTTGCGACGTGGCTCGGTCGGGAACAACCGGGTGCGGGCGAAGGGAGTGAGGACGATGGTCATGCGGCAGCCAGTGGCGGAAGGCGGACAGCGTACCCGCCCCGGAGCCATCACACCTGGCCGAATTCCCGTCACGAAGGACGGGACGCCACCAGCCATACACATTCATCCGGATGAAGAGATACAATATGCTCTCGACCCGAACGGCGCCGTCCATGCCCTCCCTCAGCTTCGAGTTCTACCCTCCCAAGACCGATGAGCAGCGCGCGCAGCTCGATCGCACCGCGGACAGGCTGAAGGCGTACAAGCCCGAATACGTGTCGTGCACGTTCGGTGCCGGCGGGTCCACGCTGAGCTATACCTCGGAGACGGTCCGCCATCTCAGCCAGCATCACGGTTTCGAAGGCGTGCCCCATCTCTCCTGCGTGGGCGGCAGCCGCGAAGAAATACGGGAACTGTTGCGGCTCTACCGGGCATTGGGCTGCAAACGCATCGTCGCGTTGCGCGGCGACCTGCCGTCGGGCATGGGCTTCACCGGCGACCTGCGCTATGCCTCCGAACTGATCCAATTCATCCGTGCCGAACATGGCGACACGTTCCACATCGAAGTCGGCGCCTACCCCGAGACGCACCCTCAGGCCGAGGACGCGCTGACCGACCTGCGCCACTTCAAGGCCAAGGTCGATGCCGGCGCCAACGGCGCAATCACGCAGTACTTCTACAACCCGGATGCCTATTTCCACTTCGTCGATGCGGTGCGCAAGCTCGGCGTCGAGATCCCGATCATCCCGGGCATCATGCCGATCTCGAACTTTTCGCAGCTCCGCCGCTTCTCCGAAGCCTGCGGCGCCGAAATTCCCCGCTGGATCGGCAAGCGAATGCAGGCGCTGGGCGACGATGCCGAGGCGATCCGCGACTTCGGCGCGGACGTCGTGGCCAACCTGTGCGAACGACTGGTCGCCGGGGGAGCGCCGTCGCTGCACTTCTACACGCTCAACTTAGCCAAGCCTACGCAGACAGTCCTGTCGCGGCTCGGCTGGTCCGCCTGACGCTCTCCACAGCGGGCATCCGACCGGCAGGTGAACAACCCCTCATTCCGTGCGCACGTCCCATGACCGCGGCGCGCATGCCGGATTAGGCTGGCGACATGCGGACCCTCTTTCTCCTCGCCCTCGCCGGCCTCCTCTTGTGTCCCGGTGCCGGGTCGCCCACCGCCCGGGCGCAACAGCAGGGCGTCCAACGCTGCACGACGATGTCCGGCGAGACGGTCTACACCGACAAGCGCTGCGAGGACGTAGGCGCGATGGACCGTCTGCCTTCCACGACGACGACCGCCGCCACCGGCGCGCTTTACCGCGGCGGCTGTTCGCGCACGCTCAGCGACCTGGTGATGCAGGTGTCGTCGGCGATCCAGGCAGGCGACGTGAACAGGCTCGCGGGGGTCTACCACTGGGCCGGCACGTCGGATGCGGGTGCCCTGCGCATCCTCGACCGGCTCGACGTGGTGGTCCAACGCCCGCTGGTCGATATCGTGCCGGTCCGTCCCGCGCCGGCCCCGATACTGGATGCGGAAGGCTCCGTCGTCGACGCTAACCGGGACGGCTATTACCCGCAGACCGCAACGCAACGGCAACGGCCGACGGGACTGCGCGTCGTGCAGACGCTGAAGAACAGCGCCACGCCGGCCGACACCACGTTCGGCCTGCGCCGCGCCTACAACTGCTTCTGGATCACGCTCTGACAGCAGTCGGTGGGGTCAGGGGCGCGGCCGCGATCCGTCGCCCGACTCGCGATCGAGTGAAAATCGCAGCGTGGCGATCACGCCCTTCTGCTCGCCCGGGCGCACGCCTACCTGCCATCCGTACAGCGCGCACAGGCGGCTGACGATGGACAGTCCGATGCCGCCCCCTTGCGAATGGCCCGCATGCGTGCCGCGGTAGCCACGCTCGAACAGGCGCGCGGCGTCTTCCTTGCTGAGCCCCGGGCCCGAATCCACGACTTCGACCGCATCAGGCAGCAGGCGCACGACCACCTCGCCCTCCTTCGTGTACTTGACGGCATTGCCGATCAGATTGCCGAGTGCCACCGACAGCGCGGCTTCCGGCGAATCGACCGTTGCCCCCCCTTCGCCTTCGACGCGCAGGATCAGCGGCTTGCCGCCCAGCGTGGCGCGATGCGCATCGAGCAACTGGTCGACCACGCGCGCGACGTCCGTGTTGCCGTGGCCACGCTCGTTGCGGGACAGCAGCAGCAGTGCACTGATCAGGTCCGTGCACTGCTGCTCGGCACGCTGGATGCGCTGGATGCGTGTGCGCGTCTTCTCGTCCATGTCGGGCCGCGACAGCATAAGCTCGACCGAGCCGCGGATGATGGCAAGTGGCGTGCGCAGTTCGTGACTGACATCGGCATTGAATTCGCGGTCGCGCTGGACGACGTCGGTAAGGCGGCTGGAATAGTCGTCCAGGGCCTTGGCAAGTTCGCCGACTTCGTCTTGCGGAAAGTGCGGCGCCAATGGCCTGGGATTGCTACTGCCACGATAGGCACGCAGACGCGCAGCGAGTTCGGACACCGGACTCATGACCCGGGAAGCGGACCACCAGCCGATCAGAAGGGAAATACCGGTGAAGACGACCACCACACCCACCAGCGCCTGATTGAATTTCGCCTTGCCCTTGGTGGACTCCGTCATGTCGTACGCGAGGAAGAACCAGGCCTCCGGGGTCTTCTGCACTGCTAGCCAATAGGAGAAGAGGGAGCCGTCCGCCTCCTGGCCACTCAGCGCATGAATACCGTTGGGAAGCTCGTACCAGTCGGGCTCGTCCTGCCGCAGCTGCTCGAACTTGTCGGATGCGAACGCATACGCGCGCATCGTCTGCACCCGGAGATCCCGCTGCTGTCCGCCGCTCTCGACGTAGCGGCGCTGATACTCGCCGATGTTTTGGTTCATCGCGTCGACCACCAGATCTTCTTCGACGCGATTCCGAACCCAGTTCGCCGAGAACGCGAGCAGCAGCGTCAGCCCGAACCCCAGCAGCACGAACGACAGGATGATGCGGGTGCGCAGCCGCCGCCGGAAGCGGCGGTGGCGGCGGGGTTTCGACGACTCAGCTGCTGGCATCGGGCGCGGCGATGCGGTATCCGATGCCATGGCGCGTCTGGATGTAGGGCGAGTCGAACGGCTTGTCGACCACGGCGCGCAGGCCGTGGATGTGCACGCGCAGCGAGTCCGAATCCGGCAATTCCTCGCCCCAGACGCGCGTCTCCAGTTCCTGGCGCGTCACCACGGCGGGCGACGCCTCCATCAGGGCCTGCAGGATCTTGAGCGCCGTGGGATTCAGCTGCAGCAGCTTGCCCTGGCGGCGGACTTCCAGCGTGTCCAGGTTGTATTCCAGCTCGCCCACTTCCAGCACCCGCGTCTGTACGCCCTTGCCGCGACGGGACAGCGCGTTGAGGCGCACTTCCACTTCCTGCAACGCGAACGGCTTGATCAGGTAGTCGTCGGCGCCGGAATCGAAACCGGCCAGCTTGTTGTCCAGCGAATCGCGGGCGGTCAGCATCAGCACCGGCGTCTGCTTGCGCGCTTCGTTGCGCAGCTTGCGGCAGACTTCCAGCCCGTCCATGCCGGGCAGGTTGAGGTCGAGGACGATCGCATCGAACTCGTGCACCACGGCAAGGTGCAGGCCGGTCACACCGTCGGCGGCGAAGTCGACGGTGTGTCCGCGCTCCTCCAGGTAATCGCCGAGGTTGGCGGCGATGTCGCTGTTGTCTTCAATGACGAGAATACGCATCAGGACGCCTTAGTTGTTGCCGCGCAGGATGACCCGGTTGCTCTTGAGCAGGGTGTTCTGGTCGTTTTCCCGGATACGGCGACGTTCCGCTACGGTCTGGCACTGCGTCGTGGGACGATGCGAGCCGACCACCTTCTCCCGCGTGCATACCAGACGGCTGTCCTCACCGGCGCGCGTGAGGATGCTGTTGACCAGTTCCTGGTCGTTGAATACGCGGGCTTTCTGTTCTTCGCTGAGGCCCTGCACGCCACTCGTCGCCTCCAACGCACCGGAGATGCGGTTCAGCGCATCCTTGACGTCGCTGCGCTCCTTCTGGCTGATCTCGGAATAGACCTTGCCGCCATCGAGATCCTTGATGATGGCCAGCCGCTGTTCCTCGAACGATCCGTTGATATTCACCTTGGCCGGGGCGCCGTCGTTGCCGGCGTCGATCTTGGCGTGTGCGGTGAGAGCGGCCAGTGCCAGCAGGGAGCCGAGTACCACCTTGTACATTCAACACCTCGTTCGTCAGGTTGAAGGATCTGCCCCACCCAGCAGAGGTCAGGCATGGGGATAATCCGGATTCTGCCATAGCGCGTGGCGACAGCCGCGTGCAAAAAAACAAGGCCCAGGCGGGTGGTCGCCCGCCTGGGCCAAACTAATGCCCCGATTACCGTAATCCTGTGCTTTCCAGATGCAAAGACCGGGAGGAACGCAGAGCTGCGGTCCGGCCAAGGCTACGCGGCCTTCGATTAAACGACCGTTAAAGAGTGCGTTAATTCCACGTGAAAAAGACACGGCCGCGTCGGGTCAGCCCTGTTCAGCCTGCCTCGCGAGGTGCTCCACGATCCTCCCGGCGACGTCCACGCCGCATACGGATTCGATGCCCTCGAGCCCCGGCGTCGAGTTGACCTCCAGGACCAGGGGACCCCGCTGGGCACGGATCAGGTCCACGCCCGCCACGCCCAGCCCCAGTACCTTCGCGGCCCGGATCGCCACGGCACGCTCCTCATCGGATGCCACCGCATGCAGGGCGGTCCCGCCGCGATGCAGGTTGGAACGGAAATCGCCCTCCGGCGCCTGCCGGCGCATCGAGGCCACCACCTCGTCGCCCACGACGAAGCAACGCAGGTCGGCACCGTCGGCTTCAGCGATGAATTCCTGCACCACGAAGCTGGCGTACAGACCGCGGAGGGCCTCGACCACGCTGCGGGAAGCCGAAGGCTTTTCGGTCAGCATCACGCCGGCGCCCTGCGCGCCCTCGTTCAACTTGATCACATGCGGTGGCGGACCCAGCATCGACAGCAGGTCGCTGGTGTCGTCGGGGTTGTCGCCGAAGACGGTGACCGGCAGGTCGATGCCCTGCGCGGCCAGCAACTGGTGCGCGCGCAGCTTGTCGCGCGCGCGCAGGATGGCATCGGAGGGATTCGGGCTGTACGTGCCCATCAGCTCGAACTGGCGCAGGACGGCCGTGCCATAGCGCGTGATGGAAGCGCCGATGCGCGGAATCACCGCGTCGTAGCCCGCCAGCGAACGGCCCTTGTAGTGCAACTGGAAGCCGGTCGACGCAATGCGCATGTAACAGCGCAGCGGGTCCAGCACGCGGACCGTGTGGCCGCGCTGGCGCGCGGCCTCGACCAGGCGGCGCGTCGAGTACAACTTGCCGTTGCGCGACAGGATGGCGAGCTTCATGGGGAATCGTTCACGGGGGTCGGGCACAGCATGCCATGCCCGCTGCATGGGCCGATGACAGGAAGGGGGTGGCGCGGACTGGAGCGGGTGATGGGAATCGAACCCACGCTAGCAGCTTGGGAAGCTGCAGTTCTACCATTGAACTACACCCGCACGATGGCGCGAGTCTATGCCGCGACGGGCGGCAAGGCAATGCGGCGCCGGCGGTCCGGCGCCGCATCTCACGGCAATATCAGAAGCTGCCGCTCAGGGTCATGAACGCGGTGGCGTTGGCGCCACCACCCTGGTTGACGGTGGTATTCACGCCGAGGTTCGCGTCCAGTCCGAACAGCTGCGTGCGCGCGCCGAGCAGCAGCGTGCCGTAGCTGTCGTCCTGAGTCAGGCCGGGCACGGCATAGGGGGCCGTGCCGGGCATGGACAGCGACTGCGCGAAGACTTCGTCGGCCGGGTCTTCGAACTCCTTGTCGATCGTCAGGCGGGCGTACGGCGCCAGGTGATCGTTGATCGCGTAGCTCACCTGCCAGCCGGCGCTGCCGATCAGCGAATCGAAGTCCTGGTCCGGATAGGCCAGCGCCGTCGAGTTGACGTTGCTCTCGCTGTAACCGTCCATCTCGATGGTCTGCGATACCACGCTCACCACCGGGCCGTGGCGGAAGGCGCCGTCGCCGAACTCGTAGCCGGCGCTTGCGCCGACCGTCAGGTTGGTGCCATCCGGCGAACCGCTGTGCCGGCGCGTCACGCCGCCCAGCTGCACTTCGCGGTCGATGTCGTAGGACAGCCAGCTGTAGCTGACCTGCGCGTTCGCCCACAGCTGGTCGCCATACCAGCCGGCGAACCCGCCGAGCGTGGCGTCGCTTTCGTCGAAACTGCCGCGGCGCAGGCCGAAGTCGTACTTCGCGCGTCCGTAGCCGGCAAAGGCGCCATAGACCCACGAACCCTGCGACCAGTCGACGCCGAAGGTGCCCATGGGGCCCGCGCCGTCGTACAGGTTGCCGTCGTCGTAACGCAGGAAGTCGCCCCGCACGTCGCCCCACCAGCGCATGCCGTCCGCCTCGGGCTTGCCCGCAACGTGCGAGGCCACCCGATCAGCGCGGGCACGGCCATGCACCGACGCGGTGTACGGCAGCAGCGCGATCTGGCGCGGACCTTCGAGCATCGCCACCGCATACTGCGACAGGATGTCGTGGGCCTTCGACGACGGATGCACGCCATCGGCGAACGCATAGACGTCCGCTGCATTCGGCGTGGCGTAGTTGAGCGGACTGCAGGTGACCGACGACGCGGTGATCTGCGGATTGCAGGCGGTGCCGGTGACGTTGCCGAAGCCGTACTCCGCGGGGCTGGCGACGATCTCGCGCAGCAGCGTGAAGGTATCCAGCGGGATCACCCGCAGGCCGGCGGTGTTGATGGCGCCGAACAACGCCGTGTTGTAGGTGGTGGCCAGCTGCGTGCCGGCGGCCGCATTCGTGGGTCCCTGGGCGCGGAACGAGGGCGTCACGCCCAGGTCCGGCACCGTCGGCACCAGGATGTAGCGCGCGCCCGCATTCTGCAGTTGCCCGATGATGCCGACCTGCGCGGTGACGGCGCCACCGATGGTCGCGGTGGGGTTGGCGCCGGCGACCACGGCGAACAGGTCGTTCGCGCCGCCCCAGACGGTGTACAGGGCGTTCGGATCGGCGCGGCCACCGCTCGCGGACAGATAGGTGTTCAGCTGGGTGGTCATCGACGGAATCGCGCCGAGGGCGCCGGAGGTGTTGGTCCCCACGCGCGCACCGCCGACGGCGTAGTTCGTGCCCCCCTGGTTGGCGCTGGCGGCACCCGTGCCGTAGTACTCGGCCAGATACTCGGACCACACCAGGCCGGGGTTGGTGGTGAAGCGACCGAGGATGGCGGCGGAAGGACCACCGATCTGTACCAGCGCCGGACGGAAATGGCCGGAGTCGGTCAGGCTGTCGCCGAAAAAGATCGTCTGCGAGTACGGGCTGTCCGCCGCCAGGGCGGGGGCCGCCGCCACGGCCAGCGCCACGGCCAGCAGGGAACGGACAGGCGAAAGGGAACGCTTCATGGAATCTCCGGGGCAAGAAAGGATGGACGGGACTGCGTGCCGGCTCTGCCGTACGGCTGCGCATGGCGCGCATCGTTCCACCAAGGCCGCCCCCGCACACGCTGCAATGCGGCATGCGCGCCGGCCTTCGGCGACAATGGCGGCATGGACATCCAGTTGAACGGGCAGCCGCAGGCGCTGCCGGACCAGAGCACCATCGCCTCCCTGCTGCTGCTGCAGGGGCTGGCCGAGCGACGCGTGGCCATTGAGGTCAACGGCGAGATCATCCCGCGCGGACAGCACGCGCAACACGTGCTGCGCGCCGGCGACCGCGTCGAGATCGTGCACGCGCTCGGCGGCGGCTGACGGCCTCGGCCTGCCGCACCCCGGGGGGACGCGCCGAGGCTTCATGGGCGATAATCGCCGCATGTCCAACACCGCCCCCCATGACCCGCTGGTGATCGCGGGCAAGTCCTACCGTTCCCGCCTGCTGACCGGCACCGGCAAGTTCAAGGATTTCGAGGAAACCCGCCTGGCCACCGAGGCTGCGGGCGCCGAGATCGTCACCGTCGCCATCCGCCGCACGAACCTGGGCCAGTCGCCCAACGAGCCCAACCTGCTCGACGTGCTGCCGCCGGACCGCTACACCATTCTTCCCAACACCGCCGGCTGCTACACCGCCGACGATGCCGTGCGCACCTGCCGGCTGGCGCGCGAGCTGCTCGACGGCCACACCCTGGTGAAGCTGGAAGTGCTGGGCGACCAGAAGACCCTGTATCCCGACGTGGTGCAGACGCTGGCTGCCGCCGAGAAGCTGGTGGCGGACGGATTCCAGGTGATGGTCTACACCAGCGACGACCCGATCCTCGCCCGCCGCCTCGAAGAGATCGGTTGCGTGGCGGTCATGCCGCTGGCCGCGCCGATCGGCTCCGGCCTGGGCGTGCAGAACAAGTACAACCTGCTGGAAATCATCGAGAACGCGAAAGTCCCCGTGCTGGTCGATGCCGGCGTCGGCACTGCCTCCGATGCCGCCATCGCGATGGAACTCGGCTGCGACGGCGTGCTGATGAATACCGCCATCGCCGGCGCGAAACACCCCGTGCTGATGGCGAGCGCGATGAAGAAAGCGGTGGAAGCCGGCCGCGAAGCCTTCCTGGCGGGTCGCATCCCGCGCAAGCGCAACGCGTCCGCCTCCAGCCCGATCGAC
Source organism: Pseudoxanthomonas sp. (assembly GCF_002863005.1). GTDB lineage: Bacteria > Pseudomonadota > Gammaproteobacteria > Xanthomonadales > Xanthomonadaceae > Pseudoxanthomonas_A. Next base: position 417,004 of record NZ_PKDG01000015.1, on the reverse strand, counting down.
GGACTGATCGGCTGATGACCGATCCGTTTTCCAGCCCCGGCGCCAAGACCCCTCCCAAGCCGTTCACGATCAGCGACGGAAGGCGCGAAATCCGCAGTTTCGTGTTGCGCCAGGGCCGCTTCACCGAGGCGCAGCAGCGCGCCTTCGATACCCAATGGCCGCGCTTCGGGCTGGACTACACCGGCGCGCCGCGCGACTACGACGCGGTGTTCGGCCGCAGCGCACCGCGCGTGCTGGAAATCGGCTTCGGCAACGGCGAGGCGCTCCGTTTCGCCGCGGCGAACGACAAGGACCGTGACTACCTCGGCCTGGAAGTGCATGCCCCCGGCGTCGGTCGACTGCTCAACGCGCTGGCCGAGGACGGCAGCGACCACGTGCGCGTCTACCACCACGATGCGGTGGAAGTGCTGCAGCACGAAGTCGCCGACGGATCGCTGGATGAAGTGCGCATCTACTTCCCGGATCCGTGGCACAAGAAGCGCCACAACAAGCGCCGCCTGGTGCAACCCGAATTCGCGGCACTGATCGCGCGCAAGCTGCGTCCGGGCGGCCGGCTGCATTGCGCCACCGACTGGGAGGCCTATGCCGAGCACATGTGGGACGTGCTGGACGCGACGCCCGGCCTGCGCAACCGGGCAGGTCCGCGCGGCAGCGTGCCGCGTCCGGACTGGCGCCCGCAGACGCATTTCGAGACACGCGGCCAGAAGCTCGGACACGGGGTGTGGGATCTTGTCTATGACCGGGATTAGGGACTCGGGATTCGGGATCTGCAGGAGCGTGCACTCCTGCCCCGCGCGACCACCGCGCGATGGCCTGCGTCCGCATGGCTGCGTGGCCCCGCCGACCCGTCATTCCCGTATACCGAATCCCGCATTCCGGCCGTTCTGATGGACAACGCGCTGACGCTGACCAACGACATGAAGCTCGTCCTCGGGCTGGTCGGCTTCACGATGGCGATGTTCCTGTTCGAGCGCATCCGCGCGGACTTGGTCGCGCTGGTGGTGCTGGTGGTGCTGGGCATCACCGGGCTGATCGCCCCGGAGGAAATCTTCGGCGGCTTCTCCGGCAACGCGGTCATGAGCATCATCGCCACCATGATCCTGGGCGCCGGCCTGGACCGTACCGGCGCGCTGAACCGGCTGGCCTCGTGGCTGCTGCGGCGCGGCCACGGCATCGAGCAGAGACTGCTGCTGATGACCACGGCCATCGCCAGCCTCAACTCGTCCTTCATGCAGAACCCGTCGGTGATGGCGCTGTTCATGCCCGTCGCCTCGCGATTGTCGTCGCGCACCGGCCTGTCGATGCAGCGGTTGCTGCTGCCGATCGCGGCCGCGATCGTCATGGGCGGCGCGTTCACCATGGTCGGCAACTCGCCGCTGATCCTGCTCAACGACCTGCTGGTCTCCGCCAACAACAACCTGCCCTCCGGCATGGCCACGCTGGAGCCGCTGCGCATGTTCGCGCCGTGGCCGATCGGGCTGACGCTGGTGATCGCGTCGCTCCTGTACTTCCGGTACGTCGGCGACCGCAAGCTCAAGGACGACACCCAGGACAGCGATGGCGTGGTCACGCCCGCGCGCACGGAGAGTTACTTCGCCAACACCTACGGGATCGAGGGCGACGTGTTCGAACTGGTCGTCAGCGCCGAGAGCCCGCTCGTCGGCATGTCGCTCGGCGAGGCGGAAGCCCTGCACGATGCGCCGCTGATGCTGGCGCTGCAGACCGGCAACGACACCCGTCTTGCCCCGCCCGCGGACATGCGCATCTGGGTGGGCAGCGTGCTGGGCGTGATGGGTGCGCGGCAGGAGATCAGCGACTTCGCGCAGAACCAGTTCCTGCGCATGTCCTCGCGCCTGCGCCACTTCGGCGACCTGTTCAATCCCAGCCGCGCGGGCATTTCCGAAGCCGTGGTGCCGCCGACGTCGAAGTTCATCGGCAAGACCGCGCGCGAGCTGCGCCTGCGCAAGCAGAATGGCATCAGCCTGCTGGCGATCAACCGCGACAAGAAGGTCATCCGCGAGAACGTGCGCGAGGAGAAGCTGCGCGCCGGCGACATGCTGGTCTTCCACAGCATCTGGCAGGACCTCGGCCTGGCGGCGGAAAGCCGCGACTTCGTGGTGGTGACGGACTACCCGAAGGGCGAACAGCGCCCGCACAAGTTCAAGATCGCGATGACCATCTTCGCCATCACCATCATCATCGCGCTGACGTCGAAGCTGCCGGTCGCGCTGACTCTGATGACCGGCGTGGCGGGCATGCTGCTGACGGGCGTGCTGCGCATGGACGAAGCCTACGGCGCGATCAACTGGAAGACGGTGTTCCTGATGGCAGGCCTGATTCCGCTCGGCTGGGCGATGGACAGCAGCGGTGCGGCCGCGTGGGTGGCAGGGCATACCGTGGAACGGTTGCCGGAAGGCATTCCCATCTGGGTGCTGGAGATCGCCGTCGCGCTGCTCACGACCGCGTTCTCGCTGGTCATCAGCCATGTCGGTGCGACCATCGTGATGGTGCCGATGGCGATCAACCTGGCACTGGCGGCGGGCGGCAATCCAACCGCGTTCGCGCTGATCGTGGCGCTGTCCGCATCGAACAACCTGATGACCGCGTCCAACCCGGTGATCTCGATGATCGTCGGCCCCGCCAACTACACCTCGCGCCAGCTGTGGCGCGTCGGCGGGCCGCTGTCCCTGATCTACACCCTGGTGGTGGTGCTGGCCGTCAACGCGCTGTTCTGGTGGAACGGACGCGCCGGGTGAACCCGCCCTCGCTGACGCTGGTGCTGATGCCCGACCGCTACGCCGTCGCGCAACTGCCGGCCGGCGCCACGCTACCTGGGTGGTGGCCCACTCACGGCATGCGCCATGCCGGCTGGACCGACGACGAACTGTCGCTGGTCTGCGAAGAAGCATGCGTACCCGACGATGTCCGCTGCCAGCGCGGCTGGCGCATGTTCAAGCTGCAGGGGCCCTTCGACTTCGCGATGACCGGCATCCTGAAGGCCGTGCTGGATCCCCTGGCGGCTGCCGGCGTGGGCATTTTCGCCATCTCCACGTTCGATACCGACTACGTGCTCGTGCAGGACCACCAACTGGACATCACCCTGCAGGCGTTGCGCGAGCACGGACACCACGTGTCGGGCGACTAGCTTCGCGTCAACGACGACGCAGCAGGATCCGCGCCAGCACCGCGCAGAAATGCAGTCAGATCGCGGCGAACACGCCCAGCTGCGTGACCGGACCCTGGCGCGCGGCCTCGAATTTGCGGAAGTAGCGCCACAGGCCCCGATGCTTGTGCCATTCCACGAATACCGGGCGGGCACGACTCGACACGCCACGGATATGCAGCACGCGGATATCGTTGGCGACGGCGACCAGGGCGCCCGCCGCACGCGCGCGCCGGCAGAGATCCATGTCCTCGGCGTGCAGGCGGTAGCCTTCGTCGAAGCCGCCGATCCTGTCGAACAGCACGCGTGGCATCAGCATCAGTGCGCCGGAGATGATGTCGACCGGCTGCAATGGGGTCGCCTCGTCGACGGCCACTCCCAGCCGCGACGCCGCACCGGGCGAGCGCAACATGGCGGCGAAGACCGGATCGCGACGGCGCGCGGCGGCATCGCGCACGCCGTCCTCGTCGACCAGGTCCACGCCCAGCATCCTGTCCGTCGCCGCATCGGCCGCGTGTGCGCGCAACCGCGCCAGCGTGTCGGCTTCCACCATCAGGTCGGGGTTCACGAACGCAAGCCAGCATGCCTGCGTATCGCGCGCGCCCTGGTTGCATCCCACCGCGAACCCCGGATTGTCCGGATTGGCGATGAAGCGCACGCGCGCATCTTGCAAGGCATGCCGCTGCACGATCTCCATCGTGTCGTCGGTGGACGCGTTGTCGACCACGCGGATCTCGTGCACGCTATGCGCCACGCGCAGGCGCATCAGGCAGTCGTCGATGCTGGACGCGCTTTCGTGCGTCACCACCACCGCGGCGATGCCGGACGCGTCAACCGAAGAGGTCACGCTGGCGCTCCGGCGATCCTGCTTCCGCATACAACACATGCAACCGTTCGCGCGGTACGCGCAGCGGATCCTCCATCAGGAACGTCGCCAGCCTGGGCGTGAACGTGGGCCAGCGTGCATTCAAGGCGTCCATGTCGCCGTCGGCAGGGCCGCCTTCGCCGCCACGCGCGACGAACGCGGTCTCGCACAGCACGTTGCGCCACCCCAGGCCGGCGAGCCGCAGCGACAGGTCGACCAGCGCGGCATACCAAGAGCCATAGCTCGCCGCGTCCAGTCCGCCGACCCGCTTGCGCGCACTGCCGCGCAACGCGACGGCGTGCGCGACGGCGGCGGGCAGCTCGGGATGCTGCGGCGACATCGCGGCACAGGCGCGCGCCGTGCGTTCGACATCGGCGGGTGGCGGGCTCACTTCGCCCAGGCGTGGCCACGCGGCGGCTTCGCCGGCATTGCACCAGGGGGTGGCGGTGGCGATGGCAGCGTCGCGTGCGAAGCAAGCTGCCAGCTGTTGTAGCCAACCGGGCAAGGGCTGCGCGTCGGGCGCGAGCACCACTACGTCGGCGTCGCCGCACGCGGCGAGCATCTGGTCCACGTGCGCGACCTCGCCGAGCATGCGCGGACGGCGGGTGTAATCGGCCTGCAGGCGCGTGCGGGCGAGCCAGCGCTCGATGATGGCGAGGCCACGGGGGCCGGCCTGCGCGTCGTCGGCCAGCCACAGGCGCGTGCCGACGGGCGTGCCGGCGTCCAGCGCCCCGAGGCAGGCGTCGAGCGCATCGTCGTCGCTGCCGATCGGCAACAGGACGATGGGCAGGGACGATGCGGCCGGCGGTGTCACTTGGAGCGCGGCGTGTGCAGGGGTTCCAGCGCGCGAAAGCGCTTGCCGTACTCGTCGGTCAGGTCGTTGGCTTCCTGCGGGTTGCGGACGATGGTCGGCGTCAACAGCACGATGACTTCGCTGCGGTCGCTGCTGCTGGTCTGCCGGCCGAACAGGCCACCGATCACCGGCAGGCGGCTCAGCCCCGGGAATCCTCGCGAGCCCTTGGTCGCGCCATCGCTGATCAGGCCGGCCAGCATCACCGTGTTGCCTGCCTCGACCGCGACTTCGGTCTTGAAGCGCCGCGTGTTGATGCGCACGTTGCCGTTGTCGTCCGGCACGTCGCCCGGCGTGCTGACTTCCTGCACGATGTCGAGGAAGACGATGCCGTCCTTCGTCACCCGCGGCCGCACCTTCAGGATGATGCCGGTATCCAGGTACTGCACCTGGCTGTAGGTGTTGTCGGTGCCCAGCCCCGGATTGACGGTGACCGAGGAAATCGGAATGCGGCTGCCCACGTTGAGGGTGGCTTCGACGTTGTTGCGCGCGAAGATCGACGGCGTCTGCAGCAGGCGGACGTCGGTGACCTCGTCGAGCGCCGAGATGATCGCCGCGGCGTTGCGGCCGAGGAAGGTCCAGCTGGCACCGGGATTCACGCCGCCGACCGTGCTGCCGGCGATGTTCCCGGCCAGCTGGCTCCAGGTGGTGCGTCCGACGGCGTCGGGCAGGCCCGCGTCCGTGACCGCGCGCTCGAAGTACCAGTTCACGCCATAACTGAGGTCGCCGGTCAGCGACACTTCCGCGATCTGCGCTTCGATGTGCACCTGCATCGGCATCACGTCGAGCTTCTCGACCACTTCGCGGATCGACTGCCAGGCACTCGCACTGGCGCGCACGAGCAGCGTGTTGGTTTCTTCCACGGCGGCCACGCCGACGCGGTTGCCGTCGACTTCCAGCGTCACGGCGCCGTTGCCGTTGTCGCGCTGGTTGAGCGAAAGCGACCCGCTGCCGAGCCCGCCCCCGGCACTCCCGCTGCTGCCACTGCTGCCGCCGAAATCGACGCTGCCGCCATTGCTGTTCATGCCGCCATCGTTGATCTGCACGGGATCGGTGCCCGGCATCAGCGAGGTGTTTCCGGCGCCACCGGTCGACCGGCTGTCGCCGCTGCTTCCGCCGCCGGAGGAGCCGAACACTTCCGCCAGCCGCTGCGCGAGTTCGCGCGCCTTGACGTACTTCAGTTCGTACGAAAACAGCCGGCTGCCTTCGCCCGCGCCGTCGATGCGCTCCAGCCATTGCTGGATCTGGTCCAGGTACGCCGGCTGCGGCGTGATGACGAGGACGGCGTTGGCGCCCTCCAGCGGCATGAAACGGAACATGCCGGCGCTGGGCGTCTTGCTGTCGTTGCCGAACACCTTCTCCAGGTCGGCGACCACCCGCGTAGCGCGGCCCGACTGCAGCGGGAACACGCCCACCGACATGCCGGACAGCCAGTCGACATCGAAGATCTCGACGGTGCGCAGGTAGTTTTCCAGTTCGGTGCGCGTGCCCGCCAGAGTGATGACATTGCGGGTGCCGTCGACATTGACGATGGCGTTGGGCCGCGCGTACGGCTCCAGCACCTTCTTCATTTCACTGGCCGAGATGAAGCGCAGCGGTACCACGCGCACTTCATAGCCGCGTGCATTGGAGGCAGGCCCGGTGCGCGGCGCCACGCTGCCGGCCAGTGCCTGGTCGGCCGGGATGATGTTGTAGCGCCCGCCGCTGTAGACCAAGCGCGCGTTGTTCCAGCCCAGCACCATTTCCAGCAGGTTGAGGGCTTCGGCCGGCGATACCGGCTTCGGCGTGCCCAGCGTCACGGTGCCCTGCACGCCCGGCGCGATCACGTAGTTCTGCCCCAGCATGTCGCCGAGGATCGCCTTCACCACGGCGTGGACGGACTCGCCCTCGAAATTGAACGTGGCCGATCCACTGCTGGCGCCGCCCAGCGACGGCAACGGTGCACTCGCCGCACTGCGGTTGATCATCTGCCCGTTGCCGCGGCGGATCTGCGCCTGCGGCCCGGTCACCGGCGCGTCGCCTTCCTTCAGCGGCGTGGTCTGCGCGGTGCCCGCGACGACCTCCCCTGTCCCTGGCGCGGTCGTGCGACGCACATCGGGCGACGGCGCGCTGGCACAGCCGGCCAGCAGGCCCAGACAAAGGGAAAACAGGATCACACGTAACGTCATGCCGGCACTCTACTGTGTCTTGCCGGGCGTTGCCGGCGGCGTGGTGGGTTGCGCCTGCTGCTGCCGCAACTGCGCGCGGCGCTGCTCGATGCGCTGGCGGATGGCGTCCATCTGCTGGTCCGTCGTCTGGACGGGCACGGACGGCGCCGTCGACGAGGGCGATGGGCTGGCGGCAGGGGCCGGAGTCGGCATCTGCGCCGGACCTGGCGGCGATGCCACCGTGGGCATGGCGGCGGGTGCGCTGTTGCCGCCGGTCGTGCGTCCGCCCGGCGCAGCAGGTGGAACGACGGTCGCGGCGGGCGGCACGGCGGCAGGTACACCTGCGACCGGCGAAGGCGGTTGTCCTCCCGCACCGTCGAAGACACGCAACGCCATCTCGCGACGGCCTTCCGGACCCTCGAAGACGGCGCGGCGCGGATCGAGTTCGACCAGCCGCCACCCCGGGAAGCCGGCCGGCGAATCGCCCACCTTCACCCGCAGGCCCTCGCCGCCCTGCGCGGGCTGCACGATGGCCAGCTCCAGCGCGGGCGTGATCAGCACGCTGGTCAATACCAGGTCGAAGGCTGGCGCCGCGGCTTCCTCGCCGGAGAGGAAGAACGGCTTCGGACGGCGATCCTCCGAAAACAGGGGCCGCTCGCCGACGCCTGCATACTGGTCCAGCGCGCCCAGTCGTTCGGGCGGGCTCGCCGGCAGGCGCGGCAACGCCTGCACCATGTCCGGATCGGCAGGCAGGGGCGTGATGCGGCTGCCCAGCCCGAACAGGGCCATCAGCGCGGCCACCACCGCCCACCCCGCCACGACGGCGAGGATCCACGTGCGCACCCCCCAGCTGTCAGCGCGCACCGGACGGCTCCTGGGTCAGTACCGGCGATGGCTTGAGGTACCCGTACAGGTCGAAGTTCACGTCCAGGCCACCGGCGCCGCTTTCGCTGGCCTGGTAGGCGTACCGCTGCGCGAGGATGTTGAGGTTCTCCACGAACAGGCGCGGGCTGCCGGATTCGAGCTGGTGCAGGACCGATGCCAGTTCCGGCGCGCCGCAGCGCAGGCGCACCTGCACGACCACGCGCGGATAGATTTCGCGTCCCGCGACCGCCAGCGGCGACTGGTTGGCGATGGCGCAGCTGCGGTTGCCGGGGCTGGCTTGCCTGACGACGGTTTCCAACCGCTGCACCAGGCCCGCGGTCGCCAGCTCGACCGTCGCTTCCGGAAGGAAGCCCGGGCGCTGCGCCTGCTGCGCGAGCGCGGCGGCGAGTTCGCGCTGCACCTGCGGTGCCTGCTGCAGCTGGGTACGGATGCGAAGTTCGCGCTGGCGCAGCTCATCCACGCGCGCGCCTACTTCCTGCATCGGCACCGTCCACCAGGGATGCACGAGCAGCGCATAGCCCAGCAACAGCGCTGCCAACAGCAGCGCCAGCGCCAGCCAGCGATCGCGGTCAGTCACGGCCAGCGGCATCGGCGCCTCCTTGCGTCGCGGCAGCCGGGTCCTGTTTGCCCAGCAGCTCGGCCGTCATCGTGAAGCGGTCCATGCGCGTGCGCGGATCCGGCTGCAGCGCGCCACTCAGTGCAGGATTGCGCCACAACGGCGAGCCTTGCAGGCGCGCGACCAGTCCCGAGGCTTCCGGGCTGAAACCGATCAGCGTCAGCCGGTCGCCTTCGATGGCGAGTTTTTCCAGATAGGTGTTGTCGGGAAGACGCTGCGTGACCTCATCCATCACTTCCAGCGCTGTCGGCCGGCGCGCACTGGTCTGGTTGAGGGTGGTGGTGCCAGCGACGAGGTCGACGAGTTGCTGCCGCTGCGCCGCCACCTGCCGCGCCGCATCGGCCCGGCTGTCCACCTGCGCGGCGAAGGCGTCGGCGGCAGCGCGCCGGTTGTCCAGGACGGCCCAGGCAGCGAACACCACGGCGATGACGGCTACCGACGCCAGCACGGCATGCAGGCCGCGGCGCGGTGCCTGGCGCGCAACGCGCGATGCCTCGGGCAGCAGGTTCACGCCCAGCGGCGCACCGCCCGCGTCTTCCACGTCCGCGCCGGCCAAACCCTGCGAGAGTGCGCCCAGCCGCGACAGGCCATCGACGAAGGCCACCTTCTGCACGGCCGCCAGTTCCACATCGAGTTGTGCGTCCTCGCGCACACCCACCACGCGCGCGTCGAAGCACGCATCGTTGGCGGTGAACGGGGTTTGCCGGTCGAGCTCGAACGTCAGCACGTCGCGCAGGCGGTCCGCCGCCGCGGCCGGCAGCAACAGGCGCCGACGCAGTGCCATGCCCGCCGGCACCAGCCACCAGCGCGGCAGTTCGGCCAGCCGGCTGCCGAGCAGCGCACGCAGATCGTCAGGGCTCACCGTGACCGGCAAGCGTGCGAGCGGATGCCGCTGCGTGCCCTCCAGCCAGCTCATTTCGATCTCGTCGTCCTGACGCTGGAACAGCAGGCGGTCGCCCGTCAGCCCCAGCACCACGCGCCAGCGCGCGGGCAACCAGGTCGCCAACGCCTGTCCCCACCACGCGAAGAAGCTGCGTGGCCCGGGACCGAGCCGTGCCCGGAACCGCTGCAAGGTGTCGCGTACGCCGCTCATTGTGGTGACGCTCCCTCCTCCCAGCGCAACAAGGTATAGGCCGAACCCGGCACCGGGCTGGCCCCCGCGCGCACCACTGTCCGCACCGACGCTTCGCGGCCATCGGCCAGCCGCGCACGGCTCTCGATACTATACGTGCCGCTGCCGGCGCCGACGAGTTGCGGGCCGCCGGTGACGCCGGTCGCATTGCGTTGCGCCAGCCATGCCGCCGCATCCACGCCCATGGCCTGCAGCACCGGCCCCGGCGCGTACGTCGCGTCCGGCTGCGCGCGGCCCGAATACAGCGTCAGGAATGACGCGAGGCGCGCGTACAGGTCCGGCGTCATGCCCAGGACCTGCTCGACTTCCGCAACCGTGTCGAACGGCGCGTCCTTGGCACCGTACTCGCGCTCCGCCGCCGCGTAGTCGCTGTCCTCGGCCCCGCCCACCGGCTGGGTGAGGTTGTCGGCATCGCGCCAGTCGACGATCGCCGCCGCGAGCGCATCGCTGGCGTCCGCAGGTTCTCCGAGCGCCTGCATCAGCCGCGACAGCAGCGGCACGTCGGCCTGGTTGAGATCAACCTTGCCGGTCTCATCGACGATGCGCACCTGGACCTGCTGGCCATCGAACGTCCACGCGTAAGGGCGGCCATTGGGTTGCCAGTGGGTTTCCGGATTGCGGTCGGCCACCCGCACGAGCGCGTACTCGATGCCGGCGCGCGCGACCTCCTGTGCGATCGCGCCGCGGCTGCCGACCCGACCCTGCAACGCCTCCATCCGCGCCGTCAGCGCATACGCACCGACCAGCGCGGTGAGCAGGGCCACTAGCCACAGCACCAGCAACAGCGCGGCACCGTGCATGCGCTTCATGGGAGTACCGGATTCGTGCCGCCGGGCAACAGCCCGCCGCCTGCGCCGCCCTCGCTGCGCGCGAGGGTCACGACAAGGTCCGGCCAGCGCCCGCCGGCGATCGCGACCATTTCCACCTTCACCTGCAGCGGCAGCATCTCAGAAGTCTCCCAGCGGTCCTGCCAGGGACCGAGGCGATTGTCCGCATCCAGGCCGCGATACCGGAAGCGCACCGAACGCAGCCCATCGGCCAGCCGCTCCGCCCGCTGTCCGCGCGCAGCGAGATCGACGTCCTCCAGCGACGCGTCCGGACGGGCGACGGCGAAGGCCACCTGCAGGCGACCTTCCTCGTCCGCGACCAGGTCGTGCACGTAAGGGCCGCCATATCCTAGATAGTCCGGCAGGTCCGCCACGAATCGCATGCGCTGCGGCGTGCCGATGAAGCGCGCCTGGCGCAGCGTGCCCCGGTCCGTCGCGAACACGATGGGCTGCGCCGATGCCAGTCGCGCGCGCAGGTAGCCATGTACCGCGCGCATGCGCTCGCTCGCCTGCGCCATGTCCTCGCCGCGCGTGACCACCGCGGTGGAGGAGCGCAGCGTCGCGAACGCCAGCGCCAGTCCTGCCGCCAGCAGCACCAGCGCGAGCAGCACTTCAATCAGGGTGAAACCCTGCGTGCGCGCGCGCATCATGGCGACACGGCCTGGTTGACGTCGCGCGGCGCCAATCGCAGCGTGCGCCATTGCATCGCCTGTGCCCGCTCGTCGCCCCAGCGAACGACCAGGCGTACATCGAGGAGTTGCGGCGCGCCCGGATCGAGCTGTGCCCGCGCCGCCAACGGATCAGCGAACGGCGCGATGTCGAGCTGCCAGCGATAACGATCGCCTTCGAAGCTGCCCTCCTGCCGTCCCGGTTGCAGGACATCGCCCGCACCCAGCTGCGCCAGCAGGGATTGCGCGTGCAGCGTCGCGCGACTGCTGTCCGCCGATTCGCGCACCTGCCGGCTCGCTCCGGAGAGCGAACCCAGCAGCAGGCTCAGCGCCAGCGCCAGCAGCGCGAAGGCGACGATGACTTCGAGCAGGGTGAAGCCACGCTGATGACGGCGGTTGGCCAGCGTCATGGCGCGCGCACCTCGTCGCGCAGCAGGCGCGTCTCGCCGGTCAGCCAGGCCACGTCGATGCTCCACGCGGCCGTCCCGGCGGCCAGCGTGATGCGGCCGCCGGTGGAACCTCCGTCGGGGAAGAACAGGATCGCGCCCTCGCCCGCCCGCTCCTGTGCCTCGCGCACGCCGGTGAAGCGGACCTCCAGGGCGCGATCGATGTCGCCACGCCGGTCACCGGCCGCCTCCCACGCATGCGCGCGCGGATCGATCCGGAAACGCTGCGGCTGCCCGGTCGCGATCGCACGCGCCCGCGTGTAGCGCAGCTGCGCAGCGACTTCCTTGGATTCCGAGCGCAACCGCATGCCGTCCATGCCACCGGTGAAGGCCATCGCCGCGAGGATGCCCGCCGCCGCGATCAGCGCCAGGACCAGCAGCGTCTCGAGCAGGGTGAAGCCGGCCACGTGCGGCCGCGCCGCGGCAGGCCTGCGGGCCGGAGACATGGGGACGGTAGCGGCACGGCGCGCCACGGCGGCGGGGCCACGCTTACTCGTTCGTGATGTCCGCGTTGACGCTGTCGCCACCGGCCTTGCCATCGGCGCCCAGGCTGATCAGGTCGAAGCGCTGCGTCTCGCCGGGAATGCGGTATTCGATCGGGTTCTTCCAAGGGTCCTGCAACTCGCTCTCCTTCGCGTACGGGCCCAGCCACCCGCTCGCGTTGCCCGGATTGGTCACCAGGTCGGACAGCTGTGCCGGATACCGGCCGGTGTCCAACTGGTAGGTCTCGACCTTGCCGGCCAGCGTCTGCACCTGCGACTGGGCCAGTTTCACCTTGCCGCTGTCGGCACCGCCCATCACCCGACTGCCAACCAGCACCAGGATGCCGCCGATCAGCACCAGCACGATGATGATCTCGAGCAGGCTGAAGCCCTGCTGGGATTGCGGGGAGCGGAACGCAGTCATCGGGCGCGTGCGGGACATGGTGGCGGACTCTCCAGGATGCTCAGTTGATGGCGCCGGTCAGATCGTACAGCGGGACCAGCACGGCGATGATGACGACACCGACCACCGCCGCCAGGATCAGCGTGATGGCAGGCACCAGGGCGGCCAGCATACGGTCCAGCACCTGAGCCGTTTCCTGCTCGAAGGTTTCGGCCGTCTTCAGCAGCATGCCGTCGAGGGCACCGGACTCCTCGCCCACCTGGATCATCTGCAGCGCCAGTCGTGGAAACCGCTTTCCCTTGCCCAGCGAGGCGGACAGCCCGTGGCCGTTCTTCACGTCCTCCGCGGCCACGTCGACATCGGCCGCCAGGGCACGGTTGCCCAGCACGTTGCGCGCGATGCCCAGCGCGGTGAGCAGGGGCACGCCGTTCTTCAGCAGCGTGCCCAGCGTGCGCGCGAGCCGGGCGGTTTCCAGCCGGGCGACCAGCGGGCCGACGAGCGGGCGCCCCAGCAGCCAGCCGTCCAGCCGGCTGCGGAAGCCGGGGTCGCGGCGGCGGCGATCGAACCACAGCAGCGCCAGCGCAGGGACAGCGACCAGCACGAACCAGAAGTCGCGCACGAACGCGCCCACCCACAACACCCCGCGCGTGAACCACGGCAGCGCCACGTCCAGGCTCTCGTACATCACCGCGAACTGCGGGACCACGTAACCGAGCAGGAACAGCAGCGCGAACCCGACCACCACCAGCAGGATCGCCGGATACACCAGCGCATTGACCACGCGTCCCTTCAGCGCGCGGCTGCGCTCGAGATAATCGCCCAGCCGCTGCAGGGTGTCGTGGAGGCTGCCGCCGGCCTCGCCGGCACGCACCATGTTGATGTACAGCCGCGAGAAAAGACCGTGCTGTCGATCCAGCGCGGTGGACAGCGGCGCACCGCCGCGCACGGCATCGCGGATGTCGGTGATGACGCGACGCGCTTTCTCGTCTTCCGGCAGGTCCAGCAGGATGCCGAGCGCACGGTCGAGCGGCTGTCCGGCGCCCAGCAGCGTGGCGAGTTGCTGGGTGAACTGCACCAGCCTGTCGCCCGCGAACGCATTCGGTCGCCACAGTTGCCCCAGGCTGCGTCCACCCCCGGCCACGGCCAGTGCGGCTTCGACCGGCAGGTGTCCCTGCTCCTGCAGGCGCGCGACCACGTCGGCATCGCTGGCGGCCTCCATCTGGCCATCCAGCATTTCACCGTGCGCGTTGAGGGCCTTGTAGCGGTAGAGCGGCATGCCGGAGGACAAAAGGATAATGCGCCAACTTACCGTATTCCCCGGCCCAGCGTCATGCGGGGCGATCATGTCATGGAACGAAACGGCCCCGGTCTCCCGGGGCCGTCGCGATGCATCGGAGGACACTCAGGGCGCGGTGAAACTGCCACGCACGCTGACGCCGGAGAACTTCGTCTTGCCCACCAGCGACACGTAGTACGTGCCTGCCTGCGGGTTCGCGATGTTCACCACGTCGTTGTTGCCGGGGCGCACCGAGCGCAGGTCGTAGCTCGTCGCCGTGGCCGCACTGCCGAACTTCACGTACAGGTCGGCGTTGCCGCTGCCGCCGTAGCTGATGAAGGACAGGTTGCTGGCCCCGGCCGGCACCACGAGCGCGTACTGCACCACCGCATCCTTGGCGCCGGTGTTGCCCCCGACGGCGACATTGTTGGTCAACGGCGTCGCGGTGGGCGGTTCGCCGCCGCCGATCACGGCCTGGACCGCTGCCGCGGCATTGACGATGCCCGCACCGATCGGACGGTTGGCCGGCGGCGCGACGGGGAACGGGCGCGCGGTCGACTTCAGCGTCGCCAGGATCTGCGCCGGCGTCAGCGGTGTATCGGCCACGCTCTGCATCAGTGCCACCACCGCCGCCACGTGGGGTGCCGCCATCGACGTGCCGCCCAGGCCGAAGTAGGTCTCCGTGGTGGGTACGGTGGTGCCCGAGTTGCCGGTGGACCATACGTAACCACCCGGATTGCCATCGACGCTGCCGCCGCCGCCCGGTGCCGAGATGTCGACGCGCGTGCCGTAATTGGAATACGACGCGATGCCGCCGGTGATGCGGGTGGCGCCGACGGTGATGACGCCGGCGCAGTTGCCCGGCGAGTAGCCGGTGACGTTGCCTGCATCGTTGCCGGCCGCGACCACGACCGTGCTGCCGTTGGCGATGGCGATGTTGAAGGCGTTCTGCTCCACCGCGCTGCACGCACCGGACCCGCCGAGGCTCAGGTTGATGACCTCGGCCGGATTCGCGTTGGCGGGGACACCGGCGACGGTGCCGCCGGAGGCCCAGATGACGGCATCCGAAATGTCCGAGGTGTAGCCGCCGCAGCGTCCCAGCACGCGCGCCGGCACGACCTTCGCATTGAATGCGCCACCGGCCATGCCCTTGGCATTGTTGGTGACTTCCGCGACCGTGCCCGCCACGTGGGTGCCGTGCCAGCTGCTGTCCTGCACGGGCGAACCCGCATAGCACTCACCCGCCACCGGATTCCAGTCGCCTTCGTCGCGCGGGTCCGCATCGCGAAGGTCGCCGTCGCGCGAAACGAACGTGTCGCTGATGAAGTCGTAGCCCGGCAGGATGTTCGCATCGAGATCGCTGTGGGTGGTGATGCCCGTGTCCAGCACGGCGACGACCACGCCCGCACCGGTGGCGTTGTCCCAGGCCGCCGGCAGGTTGATGCCGCCGACCGGATCCTTGAAGTGCCACTGATACTGGTTGTAGTAGGTGTCGTTGGGGACGAGGCGCGCATAACGGCGCGCGTCGACTTCGACGAACTCCACGTCCGGATCGGTCGCCAGCTGCCGCAGCAGGCTCTCGGCCTCGACGCGATCGAGCTTGCGCGAGGTCTGCACCAGCTCGGCGCCGATGCCCAGGCGGCGCAGCTTCGCGGCGCTCACCGCCTTGCCGTTCGCCGGACCCAGCGCAGCGCGCGATACCGCACCCGACAACGAACGCTGCAGCGTCGTGTTGCTGGCACGGGCGGTACTGCCATCGCGGTATTTCACGATGAACCGGTCGTAGGTCTGGCCGTCGCGAAGACCGGCGGTACTGACATCGCCCGCGAATGCGGTACCGGCGAACGCGCCGGCGGTGACGATTGCGGCGAGTGCAGCAACGAGGGGATGACGGCGCGAACGACGGAATGAGGAAGATGAATTCACTGGACCTGCTCCATGTCTACAAGGATGAACGAACTGGGTAACCCGTTTACGACGTGCGTACTCAACGACTTGCGACTTCCCTTTCAAGCGGATCGTGCAGGTACCCCTGTTTACCTGCCACGACACTCTTCACGCGACGAGAACAACGAATGCACATGGCTTTAACGCCTTGTTTTCAGCGTTTTCTTCGCGTTGCGCCGAACGTAGCAAATCTCTCGCAAATTGCACAACGCGGATGTAGTGTTCGATCACACGGAGTTTTTTTGCATCATCTCGGGATGAGGGGATGGGGAATGCAGCCATGGCTTTTCGACGCGACATCGTTCTTCGCTGATCCGCTTGCATGTCTTTTCCGCGACGCCATTGCGTCGTGTTCTTCGCGCCAGCCGCGGCACGCCCCGACGCCGCCGGCCTCCGACTGCGACTTCCTCCCCGCTTCCTTTGCTTCGTGCGACCCGTCCATGCGTCTCCCCTGTCGCATGCGGCGGCTTTCGTTTTCCTGACGCAATCCGCTTCGCATCCCCGTGCCGCCAAGCCCGGGTGCTGTCGTATTCCCCCGAAAACACAGAATGAAGGACGTGATCCATGAATAGGATTTACAGCAAGGTGTGGAACCCCTCCCTGGGCATGCTGGTCGTCGCCTCCGAGTTCGCGCGCCGCGCGCATGGCGTGATGTCGTCCGGTGCGCGCGTGCGTGCGCGCCTCGGCGTGACGCTGCTGGTGTCGGCGCTGCTCGCAAGTGCACCGTTCGGTGCGGCATTGGCCCACGACAAGAACAAGGGCCAACCGCAGAACGACAAGCCGCAGATCGGAACGGGCCCCGCCTACTGCGTGGATGCACGCGGCAATCCGATCAAGGACGGCCGCCCCGGCGAGAACGCCGTCTCGTGCGGCGATGATGTCGACGCGTCCGGTCGCCATGCGGTCGCTGTCGGCTACAAGAGCATCGCCAACAAAGCGGGCGCCACCGCCGTTGGCGGTTATGCGGAAGCAAAGGGGGTGAATGCCACGGCGGTGGGCTACGACAGCAGTGCGACCGCGCAGGGCGCGACGGCGCTGGGCAGCCAGAGCAACGCCACCGGCGCCAACGCGACTGCCGTCGGTACGCAGGCGAACGCGACGGGCGCGGGCGCCAGCGCGGTGGGCACCGGCAGCACGGCGACCGGTGCGTATGCCGGTGCATTCGGCAGCGCGTCCACCGCTTCGGGCACGCAGGCGCTGGCCGCGGGCCACACCAGCACGGCGACCGGCATTGCGACCGTCGCAGTCGGCGGCTTCGCCAATGCGTCGGGCGATTTCGACACGGCGGTCGGCTACGGTGCCGATGCCAGCGGCGGCGACAGCACCGCGCTGGGTTCCGGCTCCCTTGCGACCGGTTACAACAGCGTCGCAGTCGGTGGATCTCTGCTCGGCTTCCTGCCGACCGAAGCATCGGGCGACTTCTCGACCGCGGTCGGCGGCGGCGCGTGGGCGCCGGGCACGAATGCGACCGCCATCGGCAATCTCGCGTCGGCGAATGCCGACAACAGCGTTGCGCTCGGTGGCGACTCCGTGGCCGACCGCGAAGACACCGTCTCCGTCGGCAGCGCCGGCAGCGAGCGGCAGATCACCAACGTCGCCGCCGGTACCGAAGGCACCGATGCAGTGAACGTCGATCAGTTGAATGCAGTCGTCGAAGCTTCGGAAAACGCCACGCGCTACTTCAAGGCGAACGGTGCGAACGACGGCACCGACGACGCCACCGCCAATGGAGACTATGCGACCGCCTCCGGTTCGGCTGCGCTGGCCGACGGCGTCGGCGCGACGGCGACCGGTTCCGGCGCGTTCGCGATCGCCGACGGCGCCACGGCGACCGGCTTCAATGCCACCGCCACCGGCAACAACAGCGTCGCCAACGGTGCGGGCGCACAGGCCACGGGCGCAGGTGCCGTCGCACTGGGTGGACAGCGCCAGCTGCTCGACGAAAACGGCGACCCGGTGCTGGATGAAGACGGCAACCCGGTCTATACCAGCACCGAGGCCACGGCGGACGATGCCACGGCCATCGGCGCAGGTGCGGCCGCGGGCGAGGTCGGGGCGACCGCCACCGGTGCGGGTGCGAATGCGTCGGGCGCCTATGCCTCCGCCATCGGCACCGAAGCCGCTGCGTCGGGCATCCAGGCCACCGCCGTCGGCTTCCGCAGTGATGCCTCCGACGATGCCGCGACGGCCATCGGCGGTTACAGCAACGCATCCAACTTCGGCGCATCGGCCTTCGGATACGGCGCCGAGGCGAGCGGCAACAGCGCGACGGCGCTGGGCTTCGGTGCGGTCGCGAGCAACTTCGACAGCACCGCGCTGGGTTCGAACTCGATCGCCAGTGGCGACAACAGCGTGGCCGTCGGTGGTGCCTTCTTCGGTCTGTTCGCCACCGAAGCTTCGGGCGACTATTCGGTGGCCGTCGGCGGCGGCGCGTACACGCCGGGCTTCAACTCGGTGGCGCTGGGCAACCTGGCCACGGCCGAGGCCGACAACAGCGTCGCCATCGGCGGCGACTCGGTCGCCGATCGCGAAGACACCGTCTCCGTCGGCAGTGCCGGCGGCGAACGCCAGATCACCAACGTCGCCGCCGGCACCGAAGGCACCGATGCGGTGAACGTCGATCAGTTGAACGCCGTGGCGGAAGCCTCGGAGAACGCGACGCGCTACTTCAAGGCCAACGGTGCCGACGACGGCTCGGACGACGCGACGGCCACCGGCGATTACGCCACGGCGTCCGGGTCGGCCGCACTGGCCGAAGGCGTTGGCGCCACGGCCACCGGCTCGGGCGCGTTCGCCCTGGCCGACGGTGCCACCGCGACCGGCTTCTCAGCGACCGCCACCGGCAGCAACAGCGTGGCCAACGGCAGCAGCGCCGAAGCCAGCGGCGATTCCAGCATCGCCATCGGTGGCACGGTCGATGCCTTCGATACCGAGGGCAATCCGATCAGCGTCAATACGGTCGCTTCCGGGCTGGGCGCGACGGCGGTCGGTTCCGGCAGTCTCGCCTCGGCGCTCGGCAGTTCGTCGTTCGGTGTGCTCAGCGAAGCCAGCGGTGAAGCGAGTTCCGCCTTCGGTTATGGCAGTACGGCCACCGGGTCGTATGCGTCGAGCTTCGGCCACGCCAGCGGCGCCAGCGGCGACTACAGCGTGGCGGTGGGTGGGCCGGCGGACCTGATTCCCGGCTTCGGTCTCCTGGTCTACACGCAGGCGAGCGGATTCAGCGCGGCCGCCTTCGGGTCGGGCGCGATCGCCGCAGGCGACTACAGCCTGGCGGCCGGCAGTCTGTCGGAGGCGTCGGGCCTGGAAAGCACGGCGGCCGGCTTCTTCTCCTACGCGCCGGGCGACTACGCCACGGCACTGGGCGCGGAATCCTGGGCCAGCGGCGACAACAGCACGGCCGTCGGCTTCTACAGCACGGCGCTGGGCGACAACAGCGTGGCGCTCGGTGCGAACTCGACGGCGGACCGCGACAACACCGTCTCGGTAGGCGATGTAGGCAGCGAGCGGCAGATCACCAACGTCGCCGCCGGTACCGAAGGTACCGACGCGGTGAACGTCGATCAGTTGAATGCAGTCGCCGAAGCTTCGGAAAACGCCACGCGCTACTTCAAGGCGAACGGTGCGAACGACGGCACCGACGACGCCACCGCCAACGGAGAGTATGCGACCGCCTCCGGTTCGGCTGCGCTGGCCGACGGCGTCGGCGCGACGGCGACCGGTTCCGGCGCATTCGCGATCGCCGACGGCGCCACGGCGACCGGCTTCAATGCCACCGCCACCGGCAACAACAGCGTCGCCAACGGTGCGGGCGCACAAGCCACGGGCGCAGGTGCGGTCGCACTGGGTGGACAGCGCCAGCTGCTCGACGAAAACGGCGACCCGGTGCTGGATGAAGACGGCAACCCGGTCTATGCCAGCACCGCGGCCACGGCGGACGATGCCACGGCGATCGGCGCAGGTGCGGTCGCGGGCGAAGTCGGCGCGACCGCCACCGGTGCGGGTGCGAATGCGTCCGGTGCGTACGCGACGGCGCTGGGCACGGAAGCCTCGGCATCCGAAACGCAGGCGACGGCGGTCGGCTTCCGCAGCAGCGCGGGCGGCCTGGCATCCACGACCGTCGGCGGTTACAGCAGTGCCGGCGGCGATTTCGCTTCGGCATTCGGCTACGGTGCCGATGCAGGCGGCAGCGGCGCGACGGCGGTCGGCGAAGGGGCCGCCGCTGGCGGCGATGAAAGCACCGCCGTGGGCGGCACCACCTTCTTCGGCCTCATCAACACCCGTGCCAGCGGGACCGGCAGCTCGGCCTTCGGCAACGGAGCCTGGGCCACGGGCGAGTACAGCACTGCGCTCGGCCACAACAGCTACGCGGATGGCGAAGAGAGCGTGGCCGTGGGCGTGAACGCCGTGGCGGGGGCGACGAACAGCGTCGCGATCGGCGCCAACTCCTGGAACGACCGCGACGACACCGTCTCGGTGGGCGACGTGGGGGCCGAACGCCAGATCACCAACGTGGCCGCGGGTACGGAAGGCACGGATGCGGTGAACCTCGACCAGTTGAACGCGCTGGCCGACGCGTCGGAAAACGCCACGCGCTACTTCAAGGCGAACGGTGCGAACGACGGCAGCGATGACGCCACCGCGACCGGCGATTACGCGACGGCGTCGGGCTCCGCCGCACTGGCGGACGGCGTCGGGGCAACTGCTACGGGCTCCGGCGCCTTCGCCCTCGCGGACGGCGCCACGGCCAGCGGGTTCAATGCGACCGCGACCGGCGAGAACAGCGTTGCCAACGGCGCGGGAGCGCAGGCGACAGGCGCCGGCGCAGTCGCGCTCGGTGGCCAGCGTCCGCTGCTCGACGACAACGGCGACCAGGTCCTCGACGAGGACGGCAATCCGGTCTACGCCAGCACGGAAGCCACAGCAGACGACGCGACGGCCGTCGGTGCAGGCGCCGTCGCCAGTGAAAGCGGTGCGACGGCGACGGGTGCGGGAGCCACCGCCTCCGGTGCGTACGCCACGGCCAACGGTACGGAAAGCGCGGCGTCCGGCCTGCAAGCCACGGCAACCGGTTTCCGCAGCGATGCCGCGGGCGATGCCGCGACGGCCGTGGGCGGATACAGCAGTGCCTCCGAGTTCGCCGCCTCGGCGTTCGGCTACGGTGCCGATGCCAGCGGAGAGAGCGCGACGGCACTGGGCTTCGGTGCGACCGCGAACAACTACGACAGCACGGCATTGGGCTCACGCGCGCTTGCCAGCGGCGACAACAGCGTCGCCGTCGGCGGCGCGTTCTTCGGTGCTCTGGCGACCGAAGCTTCCGGCGATTACTCGGTCGCCGTCGGCGGTGGCGCGTACACGCCCGGCGTCAACTCGGTGGCGCTGGGCAACCTGGCCACGGCCGAGGCCGACAACAGCGTGGCGATCGGTGGCGATTCGGTCGCTGATCGCGAGGACACGGTGTCGGTCGGCAGCGCAGGCAGCGAGCGGCAGATCACCAATGTCGCGGCCGGCACCCAGGCCACCGACGCGGTCAACCTGTCGCAGCTGAGTCTCGTCGCCAGTTCGCTGGGCGGCGGCGCCGGCTTCTCCGGTGGCGTGTTCATCGCGCCGAGCTACACGATCCAGGGCATGTCGTACAACAATGTGGGCGCGGCGTTCACCGCCGTCGATGCCAAGCTCAACGAGCTTTACGGGATGTACAACGGGTTGAGCAGCGGCACCTCCACCGCATCGACCGCCGCGACACCGCCAGCACAGGCCAGCCAAGCGCATTCCACCGGCGAATCGGCCTCCGCGCACGGCACCGGTGGTAATGCATCGTCGCCGACACGCGGCACGGCGACGACGACGGAGGCTGGCGGCAGCGGCGCTGTCGCCAGTGGCCAGCCGGCGGTTGCGGCCCCAAGCGACGCCAGCGCCACGGCGGACGTGCCGGCCGCCGCCGCGTCGTATGCCGACGCCGGCGACGCCAACACGCTCAGCAGCGCGCAGTCCTACACCGATCAGTCCTCGGCAAGCACGCTGGCGAGCGCGAAGGCGTATGCCGACTTCCAAGTCAAGGCGCTGGAGGACGACTTCAATGCCTTCCGCGGCGACGTGGACCGTCGCTTCTCCGAACAGGACCGTCGTCTCGACCGGATGGGCGCGATGAGCTCGGCGATGCTGAACATGGCGATCAACGCGGCGGGCAGTCGCAGTCCGCGTGGACGGGTCGCCGTGGGCGCAGGCTGGCAGAACGGCGAGAACGCGCTGTCGGTGGGCTACTCGAAGCCGCTCGGCGAGCGCGCATCGTTCAGCATCGGCGGTGCGTTCAGCGGTGACGAAAAGTCGGCCGGCGTCGGTTTCGGTATCGACCTGTAAGTCGCTGTCGTGGAATGCGGAAGGGCCCGGCATGCCGGGCCCTTCTTCTGCGCGATCAAGGCAGCGCGACGGTTGCGCTCGGCGGTGACACGCCGTTCTCGTCGAACGCCTCGACCGCCACGTGGTACGCGACACCCCGGCTGAGGGCGCGAAGTTCCAGCGTGGTCGGCCGGTCGGCGAACACCTGGTAGGTCAGGTTCAAACGGTCCGGCGCCATGCCCCACCGCACGTTGTAGCCCACCGCGCCGCGTACCGGGCGCCAGCTGACGAACGCCTGGCGCGGATCGGCGTCGCGGCGGACGACCACTCCCCGCGGCGCGCGCGGCGCAGGACCGCCGGCATCGCCGAACACGCGCAGATCGCTGATCGCAAGATGGGCGGCACCGACGTGACCGTGCACGTAGCGTACGTAGCGCGCACTGACCGGCGCGGGCAGCTGGAAATACGCATTCGGACGATCGCGCCGCGGTGCGCCGGTGGCCGCCAGCGGCCGCCAGCGGCGTCCGTCCGGCGAATACTCCAGCGCGAATTCCGTGTAGATGTCGTCGGCATCACCGTAGCGCCCGGACTGGTAGTCAGCGAAGTTCACCTGCACCGCGCGCAGCGTCCTGGAAGCGCCCAGATCCACCGTCAGTGTCTGTCCCGCCGTGTTGCTGCCGGCCACCCAGAACGTGCGCGGATTCTCGTCGGTCGCATTGCCGGCGGGATATCCCTCCCGCGTAGTCGACGCCGTCACCGGCTTGCGCCAGGACAGCAGCATCCAGCCGGTGAACAGGTCGGCCGGATCCGCATTCGGTCCCGCCGGCACGTAATGGGGGAAATCGCCGAAGCGCGTGCTGACCGACATCTGGCCATCGGTACTGAAGGCCGCCGGGAACATCGCGATGCGCCGCTCGAAGGTCCAGTTGTAGCCGAGCCACGGCGTGCCCGTATTCCACCAGTTGCCATGCGCATCCTGGAACGTGGACCCGTGGCCGGCCCCCTGCACGAAGCCGCCGGGCTTGTAGCCCACCGGGTTGTAGGCCGCATAGGCGAACGGGCCCAGCGGGCTGTCGCCCACATAGGTGCCGGTCGCATACGCGTTGTACTCGGTACCGGGGGCACCGTACTGCAGGTAATACCGGCCCCGCACCTTCGTCATCCAGGCGCCTTCCATGTAGTTGCCGACCGGCTTGCCGTCGGGGAAGAACGCGCCGCGATGATCCTGGCCAAAGCGCTCCCAGCCATGCGCGTCAGGATCCAGTGCGAGCAGCGCGCGCGGCGTACCGACGTAACGCATGCCCTTGGACATGTCGAGTTCGATGCCGTACAGCGGGAACGTGTCGGACGAACCCCAGTACAGGTACCAGCGATCGTCGTCGTCCCTGAAGAACGCCGGGTCCCACGGACCGGGCGGAATCTTCGCCGGCTGAGGATCGCCGTTGCGCCATCCGGGCAAGCCGACATCGCGACCGGGCGCGACCGCATTCGGCAGTTCCGGCAGCATGCGCGTCAGGAAATCGAACCGCCCCCTGGCGGGATCGCGCGACACCAGCACTGCCCCCGGCGAGAACAGCGACCGCATCACCAGCATGCGGTCGCCATCGGAGATCACCGCAGGCGCGACCATGCTGTCGAACGGCCAGCGATCGGGGGTGATGAATCGCCAGTCGACCAGATCGGTCGAGCGCCAGTAGCCATCGGCCAGGGTCTGGAACAGATAGTAGGCGTCGCCGTGGCGCACGATCACCGGGTCGGCGCCCGTGCGATAGGAGATCCCCAGGCTTTCCTGCTCGAAGTTGTAGCGGTAATCGATATCCAGCGGATTGGCGTAGGTCTTCCTTGCGTCCTCCCTCGCTGCCGCCGCACCCGTCACTGCCAGCGCGGCCAACACCGCCACGCGCACACATCCCTTCCCGTCCACGCCACCCCCGCTGGAAACGATTCCAGCGGAGTATTCACGAGGATCCCGCAGGCGGAAAGCCGCGCCGCAGCGGAGGAGGACGAGGCGGAAGCCGGACCCGCAGTGCCAGGCCTCAGTCGCAGGCCATGCCGCCCTTCGGCAGGACGCGCGGATTGCCCATCGCGAAGTGCGTCACCGGTTTCTCCCACATCTCGAACGAGGAGATGCCCGGCGTCACGCCGCAGCTGCTGGCGTAGGTGAACTGCTCGCCGTCCCGCGAGACGTACAGGTCGAACTTGACCGCCTCCGCCAGCGTACTGCTCACCATCAGCGTGGTCTGCATGGCATCGCCGCTGCGGGTGGCGCGCAGGTTGCCGGGCCCGTCACCGGCGGGCGCCGACGCGATGACCTTGCCGCCTGCGATCTCGACCTGCAGCGCCAGCGAGGGCGAGGCCGTGCCGATGGCGAAGCCCGCAGGCAGCTCGCCGCGTGCGAGGGTCTTCGGTGCGGGCTCGGCCGCTAACGCAACGGTCGGCAACGCACACGCCGCCAGGATCAGGTAACCCGCCAGTCTGCCATTCATGCGCCTCACCCCTCTTCCGTCACGCGCAGGACTTCCTCGATGGTCGTTTCGCCGGACAGCGCCTTGACGATGCCGTCCTCGTACATGGTCCGCATGCCGGCCTCGCGTGCCAGCTGCTCGATCTCGCCCATGCCCGCGTGCCGCATGATGGCGCGACGGACGTCGTCGTTCATCACCAGGAATTCGACGATGGTCGTGCGGCCGAGGTACCCGGTCGGCGCGACGGCGGAGCCACGCGGGCGGTACAGGAAGATGTCGCCTTCGGGCTGGAAGCGGCGCAGGTGGAACTTTTCGATTTCCTCGGGCGACGCCGCGTACCTCTCCGCATGCGTCGGCTCGAGCCGGCGCACGAGCCGCTGGGCGAGGATGCCATTGATGGTGGACGTCATCAGGTAGTCCTCAACGCCCATGTCCAGCATGCGGGTGATGCCGCCGGCCGCATTGTTGGTGTGCAGCGTGGACAGCACCAGGTGGCCGGTCAGCGCGGACTGGATGGCGATGCGCGCGGTCTCGAGGTCGCGCATTTCGCCGATCATGATGATGTCCGGATCCTGCCGGACGATGCTGCGCAGCGCGTGGGCGAAGTCCAGCCCGATCTGCGGCTTGGCCTGGATCTGGTTGATGCCCTCGATCTGGTACTCGACGGGATCTTCCACCGTGATGATCTTGACGTCCGGCGTATTGAGCTTGCTCAGCGCGGTGTACAGCGTGGTGGTCTTGCCCGAACCGGTGGGGCCGGTGACCAGCAGGATCCCGTGTGGCTGCTCCAGCACTTTCTGGAACTGCGGCAGGAAGGCATCGGTGAAGCCCAGCTTCTTGAAGTCGAACACCACCGTTTCGCGGTCGAGCAGGCGCATCACCACGCTTTCGCCGTGCGCCGTGGGCACGGTGGATACGCGCAGGTCGAGTTCCTTGCCCTGCACGCGCAGCATGATGCGGCCGTCCTGCGGCAGCCGGCGCTCGGCGATGTTGAGCTTGGCCATGATCTTCACGCGGCTGATCACCGCCGCGGTGAGGTTGGCCGGCGGGCTTTCGCCCTCCTCCAGCACGCCATCGATGCGGTAGCGCACCTTCAACCGGTTCTCGAACGGTTCGATGTGGATGTCCGACGCGCGCAATTCGACGGCGCGCTGGATCACCAGGTTGACCAGGCGGATGACCGGCGCCTCGGAAGCAAGGTCGCGCAGATGCTCGACATCATCGAGGTCTGCGGTGGCCTCGCCATCCGCATTCTCGACGATGGCGCCCATCGCGCTGCGTCCCTGCCCGTAGTAACGCTCGATCAGGTCGCTGATCTCCGACCGCAGCGCCACCTGCGGGCGCACGATGCGGCCGGTCGCCAGCCGCACGGCCTCGAGCGCGTAGTGGTCCTGCGGATCGGCCATCAACAGATCGATGTGGTTCTCGTCCTCACCCACCGGGCACAGGTGGAACTGCTTCAGGAAGCGCAACGACATCACCACCGATTCCGGCGGCACATCCGGCGCATCCTTGGCGTTGACCAGCGGCAGCCCGAGCACCTCCGCCGCGGTTTCCGCATGGTCGCGCTCGGAGACCAGTCCCAGCCGCGACAGCAAGGCCAGCAGACCGCCGCCCGCCTCGTCCTGCAGGCGGCGCGCACGCGCCAGGTCGGCTTCTTTCAGCCGCCCGCGGGCCAGCAGCGCTGCCACGATGCGCTCGTCATCGGAAAGTGGATTGTCGATCGCGGCTGCGTCCACGGAAGGCCTCCTTGAGGCCCGGACTTTATCAGGTCCGGACGGGGGGATTGTCGCAACGCGTGGCGCGAGGGGAGCTTTTCGAGGCAGCCCCTCGCTCCCTGGAGAGGACTGTTGCGCAGGCTGTCACTTGCGAGGATGCCGTCACGCCGCAACCCCGGACCCAAAACGCCCCGTGCATGGATGGACGCTGCACACGCAATCGTGGGGCATTCCGCGAGAATGTTAATGGCATGTACTGATATGCATCTGATACAAACGCCAAGCAGTCGCATGAAACATCGCACGCAGCAAGCGGCACTGCGCGGCCGCCAGGAGCGCTTACTCACTCAAAAGAAGTGGCGACCCCCATCCCCTGACATGCTATCCGCTGGCCAAGGAGGCCTTATGACGCATTTCCACTTCGCACTTCTTGTTTCCGCTCTTTTTCCCACTGCAACGGCGATCGCAGACAGCGCAATGCAGGGAGAGAACCTGCTTCAGGCGTTGCCGCACGGCTACAAGATCGGTTACCAGACGCGACAAGGCCAGATGAGCATGAGCGAAATGGTGCCATCGGATGAATCCGTCGAACGCTGGACACGCATGGTCACCACACAGGTCTTCCACGGCGCACGGATGCCGGCGGACGGATTCCAGCAACGGCTTGCAGCCAACCTTTCCGGCGCCTGCCCCGGCGCGAACGCTGTCAAGATCGATGCGGGGGAGGAGGATGGCTACACGTACGCGTTATGGCAGCACGTCTGCCCGTTGAATCCTGCAACCGGCACGCCGGAACACTTCTGGTCGAAGACCATCGAAGGCAATGATGCCTTCTATTCCGTCCAGTTCGCGTTCCGGCACGTACCTTCGGAACGCGATACCCACCTGGCGCTCCGGCATCTCGCGGAAGTGCGTATATGCGACTCACGCATTCCTGGCAGAGATTGCCCGAACGTAAGCCCGGCACACCAGGATTGAACTTGCAGTTCTTTCTGCCTGCACGTGATGTAAGGCTCACGGACCGGCCACCTGGCAACTTGGCGCCTGTGCAAGGTTGTGACTCCGCTGCCAGCAACGGCGGCTCGAACAGTTTCCGAGGATGCAATCCGTGAATCGCCGATTCCCGTGTTACTGCCTGATCGTCGCAACCCTTCTGATCGCGGGATGCTGGGGCGCAAGCGAGTTCAAACCACCCACCGTAAAAACCAACTCAAATCCGACTCAACGCTACGAAATCACGGTGGAACTGGTCGATCCGCCGGTCGACATCGAGAACATCTCCGGAATGGCGTATTTCAGTATTCCTGATGTCATCTGCATGCCTACGCCGGACCGTATCGCCGGATATACCCCCGGCTCCCGCTACGAGAGGGGGTTCTCTCTCGTCCCGACTGGAAACAACACCTACAGGGGTCACATCTTCCTCGACTGGCCCATCGACGAGGACTACTACGGTCTGGGGTTATGCAAGTGGGAGTTTGCTTATGCAGATGCCATTGTCGAACGCGGCAGCACTCTTCGCCAGACTACGCGACTGAGCCTCGCTGAACTCAATGGAAAAGAGGTGACTGTGGGCTATTGCAGAACATTGATGCGCGACAAATACGACTCCACTTGCTTCACCCCATTCGACGATGGACGTATTCAGGAACTGGACCCCATCTCATACAAGATGAAGATATCTTCAAGGAAGAACTGACATGTCAACGCTAACGGAATCACATGCAAGGCTGTCTGAAAGATCTTACTCGCCCCACGATAGTCGGATCGATATCGATGCTTTTGAACTGGTCAAAGAGGTTCGAACCTCATCCGGCTACCACGGAGCGATCTATCGAAATGTCAAGACAAGAGATTACGTCGTGTCCCACACCGGCACCGAGTTCGACACCGACAAGATCCGCGACGGGCTGCTCACCGATGCCCAGATGGCTCTGCTGAAGGTGAACCAGCAACTGGACGACGCCCGAGACCTGGTGGAGCTTGCCATCGAGATGGCCAAAAGGGACGGCACCCGCGTCACCGTCGCCGGACACTCCTTGGGAGGATTCCATACCCAAGTCACGTGCCACGAGTACGGACTCAAGGGCGAGACATTCAACGCTTATGGCGCAGCCGGACTCTATGGCGTGCCCGAGGGCGGAAACCAAGTCATCAACCACGTACGTGCCACCGACATGGTAGGCGCGGCGAACAGACACTTCGGCGAGGTCCGCGTCTATGCCACGCAGCAGGACGTCGACGTACTGCTCAAGCAGGGTGCGGCACCCAGTCAGCAGACCCGATGGGAACTCATCGGCGACCTGCGCACACTCGGCCCGGACGCGACCCACGGTGCAGTGCAGTTCCATGGCGGCCACCGCACCGCCGAACAACTGGCAGTCTACGGCCCGAACTCACTTATAAATCACGAAAACCAAGCGCTCTACCAGCAACACAAGCCCGAGTTCGACGCCTACCGGGAGAGCATCCGCTCGGCTGCGGAGGATGTGCCGCTGGCGATGAAGCTCACCGGCGCGGGCATCGCCTATACGTCCGCGATCGGCTCCCAGTACGTGATGCACAAAGTCAGGCACGGCCTGATGGGCAACGAAGTTCACGACGAGTTGCGGGAGCTTCGCCTTGGGGCGCAACGCGCGACGGAAGAGAGAAATCGCGACTTCGTGCCGCCCGATCGACCGCTGATCTATCGGGACAGTGCCGGCAGCCCCCTGGAACAGATCGACGGGCGGATACAGGAGCTTCGTCGGGCTCCCACGCTGGAAGACAGCCAGTGCAAGCCGGAGCGTGGAAGTGGCTGGCCCTCGCGGCCCGCCGGCGATTCCGCATCGTCGCCGGTCTCGCTACGCGATGACCCCCTCGCCTACATCAACCGCATGGTGACCGCCTACGACGCCGGCGACCAGGTCGACTTCCGCCTGATGACTCAGGCCGCAGCCAACGATTCTTATGCGAGGCGGGTGAGTGCGACTGCGGTGGCTCAGGTGGATGCCGAAGAACGACAGCAGGCGCTGCTGGAACAGGTCACCGAACAACAACGTGTGGAGCAGCGGCAGGTCGCGGTGTCAGCCGGCATCGCACGCTCGATCTGACACCAACATTGCCAAGGAAAGCAGGATGGACACTGACCGAATCACCGACCTCGTCGCCAGCGTGTCAGCCCTCATGGAGCGGTTCGAGCGCCGTACGCAGCAGATCGAGGGCAGCCTGCAGGCTGCGCACCGGCAACTCCAGGAGCTCTCGCAACAATTGCCTAACACGGTCCGCCGGGCTGCCGACACGGAAATGCAGCATTTGCGGGGCAGTATCGCGAGCGCCGTCGATGCAGGCATCGGACAATCCGTCTCGACCTACCAGGCACGCCTGGAGACGTCCGGACAGGATCTACGGCAGGCCTCGCAGGCACTGGCTGCGCAGATCCACGCCGCCCGCGCGCTCTATCGGCATCTACTGTGGAAGGTCGTCGGCGTCTGTCTCGCCAGCCTCACTCTGATCGTTCTGGGCGGCAGCTGGCTTTCCCGCCACTATTACGACGAGATCCGCCACTACCAGCTATCGGCGCAGTTGCTGAAAGCCTATGACGCTGCCGACGTGACTCAGTGCGATGGCAGGCTGTGCGCCAACATCGACCCGACAGGCGACACGTTTGGAGAGGATGACCAGTATCGCCCGGTCCGGGATCGCCGGTAAGCGCCCGGACCGGCAACCCTCAACGCCTGCTCAGCCCACCCACACCCGCGCATTGCGGAACATGCGCAGCCACGGCGAATCGTCCGGCCAGCCCACCGGATGCCAGCTGTGGTTCGCGCTGCGCGGTGTGCGCTCGGGATGCGGCATCAGGATGGTCGCCCGGCCGTCGTCGCTGGTCAGGCCGGTGATGCCGTCCGGAGAGCCGTTGGGATTGAGCGGATACGTGGTCGCGATCGCACCATCGCCGTCCACGTAGCGCAGCGCCACGCGCGCCGCGGCCTGGTCGACCGGGCCGGCGAACTCGGCACGTCCTTCGCCATGGGCCACTGCCACCGGGATGCGTGAGCCGGCCATGCCGCGGAAGAACACCGACGGCGATTCCTGCACTTCCAGCAACGCCACGCGCGCTTCGAACTGCTCGCTCTGGTTACGCAGGAACTGCGGCCAGTGCTGCGCACCGGGAATGATGTCCTTCAGCTGGCTCATCATCTGGCAGCCGTTGCAGACGCCCAGCGAGAACGCGTCCTGTCGCGCGAAGAACGCCGCGAAGGCATCGCGCAGCGCACCGCGCTCGAGGATCGAGGTCGCCCAGCCGCGGCCCGCACCCAGCACGTCGCCGTAACTGAAGCCGCCGCAGGCCGCCAGACCGCTGAAGTCCGTCAGCGACACGCGGCCCGCGATCAGGTCGCTCATGTGCACGTCGAACGCATCGAAGCCGGCGCGGGCGAAGGCCGATGCCATCTCGATCTGGCCATTGACGCCCTGCTCGCGCAGGATCGCCACCTTCGGGCGCTTGCCCGTGGCGACGAAGGGCGCCGCGACATCCTCGGCGGCGTCGAAGGACAGTTTCGGCTTCAGGCCTGTGCGCCCGAACTGGCGCGCGGCATCGCGCTCCTGGTCGGCGGCCTCGGGGTTGTCGCGCAGCTTCTGCATGGCGTGGGTGACCGACCACCAGGCATCGAACAGGTCTTCCCAGCGCCACTCGGCCAGCACGTCGCCGTCCTGCTGCACGCGGATCGTGGACGCCGTGGTCGGGCGTGCGATGCGCTGCGCGCACTCGGTCAGCGCGTGGCGCTCGACCAGATCGGCGAACGCCGCGCGGTCTTCGTCGGCCACCTGCACCACCGCACCGAGTTCTTCGGCGAACAGCGTGCGGAACGCATCGTCGCCCCAGCCGTCGAGGTTGATGTCCAGGCCGCGGTGCGAGGCGAACGCCATCTCGCACAACGCCGCGAACGCGCCGCCGTCGCTGCGGTCGTGGTACGCCAGCAGCAGGCCGGCCTCGCGTGCGTCGGCGATCAGGTGGAAGAAATCGCGCAGGCGCTGCGGATCGTCGAGGTCCGGCACGCTTTCGTCGTGGCCGTCGCCGGCGAACGCCGGCCAGGCGCCCTCGCCGCCCGACTGCGGGTAGACCTGCGCGAGCACGGAACCGCCGAGACGCTTCTTGCCCGCGCCCAGCCCGATCAGCCACAACTCGCTGTCGTCTTCGCGCGACAGCAGCGGCGTCAGGTGCTGGCGCACGTCGGTGACCGGCGCAAAGGCGCTGATGATCAGCGACACCGGGGACACCGACTTCTGCGCCTGGCCGTCGCGATGCCACTGCGCCTGCATCGACAGCGAGTCCTTGCCGACCGGAATGCTGATGTCCAAGTCGGGGCACAGCTCCATGCCGACGGCCTTCACCGCGTCGAACAGCAGCGCGTCTTCGCCCGGATGCCCGGCAGCCGCCATCCAGTTCGCGGACAGCTTCACGCGGTGCAGCGATTCCACCGGCGCGGCGCACAGGTTGGTGATCGCTTCGCCCACTGCCATGCGGGCGGCGGCGGCGGCATCGAGCAGCGCCAGCGGCGTACGCTCGCCGATCGCCATCGCTTCGCCGACAAAACCGTCGTAGCCGCTCAGCGTGATCGCGCAGTCGGCCACCGGCATCTGCCACGGGCCGACCAGCTGGTCGCGTGCGGTCAGGCCGCCGACGCTGCGGTCGCCGATGGTGATCAGGAACTGCTTGGAGGCCACCGTCGGATGCGCGAGCACGCGCAGGCCGGCTTCATGCAGGTCCAGCGCCCCGGTCTGCAGCGCGGGCCACTTGGGCGGCGCCGGATGCGCGGTGTCGCGGTGCATCTTCGGGGGCTTGCCGAACAGCACGTCCATCGGCAGGTCGATAGGCGCATCGGCAGGAATACTGCCGGGCGTTGCGCCGTACGCGACTACCAGGCGTTCTTCCTTCGTCGCCACGCCGACGGCTGCGAAGGGGCAACGCTCGCGCTCGCACAGTGCGGCGAATTCGGCCAGGCGCGCCTGCGGCACGCCCAGCACGTAACGCTCCTGC
This sequence comes from Pseudoxanthomonas sp., assembly GCF_002863005.1. Lineage (GTDB taxonomy): Bacteria > Pseudomonadota > Gammaproteobacteria > Xanthomonadales > Xanthomonadaceae > Pseudoxanthomonas_A. The sequence continues at coordinate 384,759 of NZ_PKDG01000015.1, read as the reverse complement.
GATTCGTTGCACCACAGCTGCATCGGCGACAGCGACGGATCGTCGCTGGGTACCTTGCCCAGGTCGATCACCCCGCCCACGCCGGAGTCGTGCAGCAGTTCAGGAATCGCATTCGACAGGCCGCCCGCGCCCACGTCGTGGAACCACAGGATCGGGTTGTCCTCGCCCATCGCCACGCAGCGGTCGATGACTTCCTGGCAGCGGCGCTCCATCTCGGGGTTGTCGCGCTGCACGCTGGCGAAATCGAGCGCTTCGGCGCTTTCGCCGGAAGCCACCGAACTCGCCGCACCGCCACCGAGGCCGATCAGCATCGCCGGGCCGCCGAGCACGATGACGGCATCGCCGGCCGAGAGCGTCTTCTTCTCCACCTGGATGCGGTCGATCGCGCCCAGGCCGCCGGCCAGCATGATCGGCTTGTCGTAGGCGCGGGTCAGTGCCTCGCCTTCCGGCAGCTCGAAACTGCGGAAATAGCCCAGCAGGTTCGGCCGGCCGAATTCGTTGTTGAACGCGGCGCCTCCCAGCGGGCCGTCGAGCATGATCTCCAGCGCCGGCGCCATGCGCGGATTCAGCGCGCGAGGCATCTCCCACGGCTGCGGCAGTGTCGGGATGCGCAGGTGCGAGACCGAGAAGCCGGTCAGGCCGGCCTTCGGCTTGCCGCCGCGGCCGGTGGCGCCCTCGTCGCGGATCTCGCCGCCGGCCCCGGTGCTGGCGCCGGGGAACGGGGCGATCGCGGTCGGATGGTTGTGTGTCTCGACCTTGATGCAGAACGCCGAGTCCAGCGTCGCCTCGAGGCGGTACTGGCCGCTGCCGTCGGGGCGGAAACGGGCCGCCGGATAACCCTCGACCACCGCCGCATTGTCGCTGTAGGCGCTGAGCGTGTGCTCGGGCGTCTGCGCATGGGTGTGCTTGATCATCCGGAACAGCGAGCGGTCCTGGTCCTTGCCGTCGATGGTCCAGGTGGCATTGAAGATCTTGTGCCGGCAGTGCTCGGAGTTGGCCTGCGCGAACATCATCAGTTCGACGTCGGAGGGATCACGACCCAGCTCGGTGTAACGGGTGCGCAGGTAATCGATCTCGTCCTCGGCCAGCGCCAGGCCGAGGCGCGCGTTGGCGGCTTCCAGCTGTGCCAGCGGGATGCGCTCCAGTTCGCCGCGCGCCGGCGCGGTGAACAGCGCCTGCGCCTGCTCGCGGCTCGCCAGCAGCGATTGCGTCATCGGGTCGTGCAGCGCCTTCGCCAGTGCCGGCCGGCTGTCGTTCCAGCCTTCCAGGTCGATGCGCAGGCCGCGTTCGACGCGCTTGACCGGCTGTCCGGCACCGCGCAGCAGCTCGGTGGCCTTGCTGGCCCACGGCGACAGCGTGCCGAGGCGCGGGGTGACGAAGCGCGAGACCGCGCCCGCCGCCAGCGCCTCGCTGCCGTCACCGGCCTGCAGGATGCGGCGCAGCGTGGCCAGGTCCGGCGTGGCGCCTGCCTCGGGTTCGATGAAATAGACGTGCCAGGCGCCGCAGATGCGGACGTCGGAAACAATCGACTGGAGCCTGGATTCGAGCCGCGCGCGGCGGAAGTGCGACAAGGCCGGTTGGCCTTCGAGGACGATCATGTCCGGAACCGTGGGGGCGTGCCGTCAGACGGGGCCCGCTATTGTAGCGAAGCCGGCGCGGGGCCGGCTTCGTCGGGATCAGGGGGCGGCGCCCGCGGGCGCGGCAGGGGCCTTTCTGGCGGCCAGTTCATCCAGCTTGGCCCGGAGCGCGGCCGGTGGCAGGTAGCCGCCCAGCTGGACGCCGTCCGCCGAATAGATGGCCGGGGTTCCGCTGACCCCGATGCGCTGGCCGACGTCGAACTCCATCGTCACCGGGTTCTTGCAGTCGCGCGTGGGGACGGACTTGCCGGCCTTGGCGTCGGTCAGTGCGCGCTTGCGATCCGGTGCGCACCAGACCGAGATCATGTCCTTGTGGTCCTGGCTGCCGAGTCCCATGCGCGGGAACGCGAGGTACTCCACCGCGATGCCCTGCCGGTTGATCTCGGCGATTTCCTCGTGCAGCTTGCGGCAGTAGCCGCATTCGATGTCGGTGAACACGGTGACCGTGTACTTGGCGTTCGGCGGCGCGAACACGATCTTCTCGCTGTGCGGAATGGTGGCGATCAGCGCGCTGCGGTGCTTGGCCAGGGCGACGCTGTTCTGCATCACGTCCTGCTGCTGCTGCAGGTCCAGCACGGCGCCCTGCATGACGTAGCGGCCGTCGTCGCTGATGTACAGCAACTGCCCGCCCACGATCACTTCCCGGAAGCCCGGCAACGGCGCGGCACCGACGTAGTCGATCTTGGCGCGGGGGTTCAACTGCGCCACGGCGGAGCGCGCGCGGTCGTCGGGCGTGCTCCCGGTTCCCGGCTTGAGCTGGGGCGCGGAGGCCGGCGCGGGCGACGCGGTCGCGGCCTGGTCCTTGGCAGGCGGTTGCGGGGCCTGCGCGCAGGCGGTCAGGCTCAGGGCACCCAGCAGGGCGGCGGTGATCAGGCGGGGCATCAGGGGCATCCGGAATGAGCCGCGACGCGGCTGGCTGGCAGGGAACAGGCGGGAATTCTGGCACACGGTGGCAGGCAGGCGGCTTAACCGCCCGCCAGTGTGAGCGGGCTCACGCGCGCGGGTGATGGCGTCCGTGCAGCTGCTTCAGGTGTTCGCGCGCGACCAGCGTGTAGATCTGGGTGGTCGACAGCGAGCTGTGACCCAGCAGCAGTTGCAGCGCGCGGAGGTCGGCACCGCGGTTCAGCAGGTGGGTGGCGAAGCTGTGGCGTAGCCCGTGTGGACTGATGCGGACGGGATCGATGCCCGCGGCGCCCGCATAGCGCTTCACCAGCGACCAGAACTGCTGCCGGGTCGGCGGCTCGCCCGTTGCGCCGACGAACAGGGCCGGCACGCTGCGCTTGCCGACCAGCGCGGGCCGCGACCGAGCCAGGTAGGTTTCCAGCCAGTGCTGCGACTCTTCCCCCAACGGCACCAGGCGGTCCTTGCTGCCCTTGCCGGTGACCCGCAGCACGCCCTGCCGCAGGTTGACTGCCGTCGCCGGCAGGGTGACCAGTTCGCTGACGCGCAGGCCGGCCGCGTACATCAGCTCCAGCATGGCGCGGTCGCGCAGGCCCAGCGGGGTGTCAATGTCCGGCGCGGCCAGCAGCGCATCGATCTCGGTTTCCGCCAGCGCCTTCGGCAATGAGCGCGGCAGGCGGGGGGGCTCGAGCAGTGCCGTGGGATCGTCGCGACGCTGGCCCCGGCGCAGGCGGTGGGCGTAGAAGGCCCGCAGGGCGGACAGCAGCCGGGCATTGCTGCGCGGCGAATAGCCCTCGCGCGTGCGCCAGGCCAGGTAGTCGAACAGCGCGGCACGATCCGCCGCCGCCAACCCTCCCCCGCGCCCGTTGCGCCAGCGCGCGAAGCCTTCCAGATCGCGCCGATAGCTGTCGAGCGACGGCCGTGCGAGACCGCTTTCGGCCCAGATCGCATCCAGGAAGGCTGCGATGTCGTTCGCATCGGCGTCCGGTACCGGAGGCAATGTGCTCGCCTGCTGGCGGCGTTCGGCGGGCGTGCGGGCAGTCATGCGGCAAGCTTAGGCGATGCGGATCGTTCTTGCGGAGCGACGGCAGTTGCGAATGCCGATCGCCCCAGAATGCATGGAAGTACCGCACCCGAAGGCGTTATGCGCCGTCGCCGGCTCATTTCGCGACTGACGTCGCTCCCACGAGAGTCGACGGGGCGTAGCCGGTATCCTGTCGCGATGACGGATCCCGCTACCACTCCCGCATCCTCCCGCGCCCTGATCGGCTGGCGCCTGCTCGCGCTGCTCTACGATTTCTGGCCGGTGCTGGCCATGTGGCTGGCGGTGGCGATTCCGTTCGTGCTGGTGGACGTGGTGATCAGCGACAACGTCCGCCACAACATCGAGCCCTTCAGCCCGATGTGGTGGCTGTTATGGACGTGCTGCTGGGGCGCCGCCGGGCTGTATGCCACCTTCAGCTGGCTGCGCGGCGGACAGACCCTGGGCATGCGGCCGTGGCGGTTGAAGGTGATCGCGGCCGACGGCGGCACACCGACGCTGACCGCGCTGTGGCGACGCTATGCGCTGGCGACGCTGTCGACGCTGGCCGCGGGCCTGGGCTTCTGGTGGGCGTGGCTGGACCGCGACCGGCTGGCCTTCCACGACCGCTTCAGCGGCACGCGCGTGGTGCGGTTGCCGAAGCGCGCCTGATGGCGCCTCAGCGGCTCCTGCGCCGGAACATCAGCCAGGAAATGCCCAGCAGGGCGAACGGCGGGATGGCGTACGCGATGCGGTAGTCCAGCCGGAATGCACCCGCGAGCCGCACGAACATCGTCTGCAGCACGTAGAAGCCGACGGCGAACACGATGCCCAGGAACAACCGCTTGCCCATGCCTCCGCTGCGCAGGCTGCCGAACGCGAACGGGATGGCGGCCAGGCACAGGGCCAGCACGTTGAGCGGATAGAACCAGCGCGCCCAGTACTGGTCCTCGTAGTCGCGCGCGTCCAGCCCGTTGCGCTTGCGGTAATCGATGTTCTGGCTCAACTCGGTGCTGGGCATGTTGCGTGCGCGCACCAGGCTGGACGACAGCACCGCCGCGTCCAGTTCCGATTCCCAGCGCTCGCCCAGTACCGTCGTCTGCACGGCCGAGCGCTCCTTGAAGGTGGTGCGGCGCACGTTCTTCAACAGCCAGTAACCGTCCAGATGTTCGGCGGTGGCGGCATGCGCAATCGAGGCGAGCCTGCCGTCGTCCGCGAGTTCGTACATGCGCACGTCGCGCAGCTGCAGGGACACCTTGCCACCGCCCTGGTCCTTCTCTTCACCGCTCTGCGCATACAGGAAGGTGTTGCCTTCCCGCGCCCACAGCCCCGAATAGCGGTCCATCGCCACGTTGCCGGTGCGCGCCGCCATCTTCAGCACGTCGGCCTGGCGCTGGCCCCACGGACCCAGCGTCTCGCCGCTGAAGATCATCAGCACGGTCAGGATGCCCAGCGCGGCGGCAACCGAAATGCTCAGGCGCAGGCGCGACAGGCCCAGCGCACGCAGGGCGGTGAGTTCCGAACTGGCCGCGAGCTGGCCCAGCCCCATCAGCGAACCGATCACCGCTGCCGTGGGGAACATGGTGTAGGCGCGGCGCGGCACGGTGTACAGCACCCAGGCGACCGCATGGCCGAAGGTGTAGTTGCCGGTGCCCAGGTCGCTGATCTCGCCCGACAGCGCCATCACCACGTCCAGGCCGACCAGCACCGCCCAGGTCAGCAGCACCGTGACCAGGACCACCTGGCCCACGTAGGTGTCATGCAGGCGCGGCAGCAGCCTCATGCGCGCCTCCGCGGCCGCGACAGCCGGCCGTCACGCAGGTAGAACCAGATCGCCGCCGCCAGCAGCGGCACGGTCAGCCACCACAAGCCCACAAGCCCGGGCAGTTTGCCGTCGACCAGCAACTGGGTGCCGTTGATCATCAGGCTGACGCCGACCAGATACGCCAGGAAGCCCAGCATCACGCGCCCGTAGCGGGTCTGCCGCGGCGAGCTGCGCGACAGTGGCAGGGTGAGCAAAGCGAACGCCAGTGCCAGCAACGGGGGGGTTAACCGGGCATGCAGTTGCGCATTGGCCTCGGGGCGTGCATCGCCGAGCAACTGAGGCGTCGGCTGCAGCGCAGGATCGTCCTTGTCGAGCGTGTCGGCCCGGTCGGGCAACGCGACCTCATTGGACTTGTAGCGGATCAGCCTGTAATCCAGCCCCGCACCATCCGGGCCTTCGACACGGAAGCCGTCGTCCAGGCGCAGATAACGGTTGCGTTCGCCCTCGAAGAACATCTGCCCGGATTTCGCCGTCACCACGTCGATGCGGCCCTCGTTGGAGCGGTGCATGAAGACCTTGCTCAGCCCGGTACCGTCCGGCGACAGGGCACTGACATAGACCACGGCACCACTGGACAGGACGGTGAACTTGCCCGCGTCCAGGCCCGATACCACCAGGCTGCGGTTGGCATGCTCCAGCATGTTCTGCGCGGTGCGCAGCGCCCACGGGCCCAGCCAGAGCGAGCACACGCCGACGATCACCACCACCGGCACCACCAGCATCATCAGCGGCCGCAGCAGCCGGCGCGGACCGATGCCCGCCGCCGTCAGCACCGCCATTTCCGAATCGCGGTAAAGGCGCGAAAACGCCAGCAGCAGCCCCAGCATCAGCGCCAGCGGGATGATGTAGGGCATGTAATTGAGGAACTGCAGGCCCAACTGGGACAGCAGCAGGCGTGCCGGCACCTTGCCGTCGGCGACGTCGCCCAGCAGGTCCGCCATCACGCCGCCCACGCTGACCATCAGCAGGATGATCAGGGTGGCCAGGAAGCTCTGGGTGAATTCCCGGAAGAGGTAGCGGTCCAGCTTCGGCATCAGGAGGGCTTGATTTACAATCTCGGGCTTGTGCGCCGCGCCTGCGGCGGCGGTCTCTGCGGTCCGGGATGGCGTCAGCCACCTTCATCCGGCCCGCGATTGTACGTAACTGAACCGGGAATCTGATCAATGACGCTGGAATTCACCCTGAACCACGAAGCCCCCGCCCAGGCTGGCGTCGATTGCCTCGTGGTAGGCGCGTACGCCGACAAGCGCCTGACCGCGGCCGGCCAGGCCGTGGATGCGGCCAGCGGCGGCAAGCTATCCGCGCTGCTGCAGCGGGGCGACATCGGCGGCAAGACCGGCAAGACGACCCTGCTGCATGACCTGCCCGGCGTCGCTGCACCGCGCGTGCTGGTCGTGGGCCTGGGCGAAGTGGCCAAGTTCGGCGTGGCGCAGTACCTGAAGGCCGTGGGCGATGCCGCCCGCACCCTGAAGATCGGGCCGGTGAAGAGCGCGCTGTTCACCCTGTCCGACGTGGACGTGAAGGAGCGCGACGCCGCGTGGAAGATCCGCCAGGCCGTGATCGCCGCCGACCATGCCTGCTACCGCTATACCGCCACGCTGGGCAAGAAGAAGAACGACGACCCGGGTCTGACCCACTTCGCCATCGCCGGCGAGGATGCCGATGCCTTGGCGCAGGGTATTGCCATCGCCGCCGGCGTCCAGACCACGCGCGAACTCGGCAACCTGCCGCCCAATATCTGCACCCCGGCCTATCTGGCCGAGCAGGCGCAGCAGTTGGCCTCGGAGCACGGCGCCGAAGCCGAGATCCTCGACGAGACGCAGATGGAAGCGCTCGGCATGGGCTCGCTGCTGGCCGTGGCGCGCGGTTCGGCCAACCGCCCGCGCCTGATCGTGCTGAAGTGGAACGGCGGCGGCGACGCCAAGCCCTACGTGCTGGTCGGCAAGGGCATCACCTTCGACACCGGTGGCGTGAACCTGAAGACCCAGGGCGGCATCGAGGAGATGAAGTACGACATGCTGGGCGCGGGCAGCGTCATCGGCACGTTCGTGGCCGCGGCGAAGATGAAGCTGCCGCTGAACCTGATCGTGGTCGTGCCGGCGGTGGAGAACGCCATCGACGGCAACGCCTACCGTCCGTCCGATGTCATCACCAGCATGTCCGGCAAGACGATCGAGGTCGGCAACACCGACGCCGAGGGCCGCCTGATCCTGTGCGACGCCCTGACCTACGCCGAGCGCTTCAAGCCCGCCGCGCTGGTCGACGTCGCCACGCTGACCGGCGCCTGCATCGTGGCGCTCGGCCGCTATGCCAGCGGCCTGATGAGCAAGCACGACGACCTCAGCAACGAACTGCTGGGCGCCGGCGAGACCGTATTCGACCGCGCATGGCGCCTGCCGCTGTGGGACGAATACCAGACGCAGCTGGAATCCAGCTTCGCCGACGTCTACAACATCGGCGGCCGCTGGGCCGGCGCGATCACCGCCGGCTGCTTCCTCGCGCGCTTCACCGAAGGCCAGCGCTGGGCGCACCTGGACATCGCCGGCGTCTCCAATGACGAAGGCAAGCGCGGCATGGCCACCGGCCGACCGGTCGGCCTGCTGAGCCAGTGGCTGCTGGACCGCGTCGCCTGACCGGCGACGCGAGCCCGACGCCATGGCCCGTGCCGACTTCTACCTGATCGCCAAGCCGCGCTTCCTTGAGGAACCGCTCAAGCTGGTCTGCGAACTGGCCCGCAAGGCCTACGACAGCAACCAGTGGACGCTGGTATTGGCGCGCGACGCGGCGCAGGCCGAAGCGCTCGACGAACTGTTGTGGGAGTTCGACCCGGACGCCTACATCCCGCACCAGATCGCCGGCGACGAAGAGGACGAGCTGACGCCCGTGCTGATCGCCACGCCCGATGTCGACGTACCCGCCCGCGCGCTGGTCATCAACCTGCGCGACGACGCCTTCGCCGGCGCCTGCGAGCGCGTGCTGGAAGTGGTGCCCGCCGACCCGTCCGCACGCGAGCCGCTGCGCGAACGCTGGAAGCAGTACAAGGCGCGCGGCTACGACGTGAACAAGCACGACATGTAATGCCCTCGGCGGCGCTGCCGCCGGCCACGCGATCCGCGTTCGCACGATCGCAGCAACCACACCGACACGATGACCGACCTCGCCTCCAGCTACGACCCGAAATCCTTCGAATCCCGCCTGTACGCACAGTGGGAAGCCGCCGGCTACTTCAAGCCCAGCGGCAAGGGCGAACCGTACACCGTGCTGCTGCCGCCGCCGAATGTCACCGGCACGCTGCACATGGGTCACGCGTTCCAGCACACGCTGATGGACGCGCTGGTGCGCTACCACCGCATGCGCGGCTTCGACACGCTGTGGCAGATGGGCACCGACCATGCCGGCATCGCCACCGAGATGGTGGTCAGCCGCAACCTGGCCCAGGAAGGCAAGGGCGAAACGCGCGATTCGCTGGGTCGCGACGGCTTCATCGCCAAGGTGTGGGAGTGGAAGGCGCAATCCGGCGACACCATCGAGCGGCAGATGCGCCGCATGGGCGCGTCGGGCGACTGGTCGCGCAGCACGTTCACCATGGACGAAGACGCCTCGAAGGCGGTCATCGAAGCCTTCGTGCGCTGGCATGAGCAAGGCCTGATCTACCGCGGCCAGCGCCTGGTCAACTGGGACCCCGTACTGAAGACCGCGATCTCCGACCTGGAAGTGGAGAACGTCGAGGAAGACGGCTTCCTGTGGTCGATCGAGTATCCGCTGGCCGATGGCAGCGGTTCGCTGGTCATCGCGACGACGCGCCCGGAAACCATGCTCGGCGATACCGCCGTGATGGTGCATCCGGACGATGAACGCTACGCGCACCTGATCGGCAAGGCGGTGAAACTACCGCTGACCGACCGTGAGATTCCCGTCATTGCCGACGACTACGTCGACCGCGAGTTCGGCACGGGCGTGGTCAAGGTCACGCCGGCGCACGACTTCAACGACTACCAGGTGGGCCAGCGCCACAATCTGCCGCTGATCAACCTGCTGACGCCGACGGCGGCGATCAACGAGAACGCGCCGGAGAAATACCGCGGCCTGGACCGTTACGAAGCGCGCAAGGTGGTGCTCGCGGACCTGGAAGACCTCGGCCTTCTGGTCGAAACCAAGCCGCACAAGCTGCAGGTGCCCCGCGGCGACCGCACCAACCAGGTGATCGAGCCCTACCTGACGGACCAGTGGTTCGTGAAGATGGATGGCCTGGCCAAGCGCGGCTTGGAACTCGTCGAATCCGGCGAGGTGAAGTTCGTCCCGCCGAACTGGATCAACACCTACCGCCACTGGATGGAGAACATCCAGGACTGGTGCATCAGCCGCCAGCTCTGGTGGGGCCATCGCATCCCGGCATGGTTCGATGGCGCGGGCAATTGCTACGTCGGCCGCGACGAAGCCGAGGCGCGCGCCAAGGCCGGCCTGTCCGCCGACGTCGCGCTGACGCAGGACAGCGACGTGCTGGAGACCTGGTTCTCCTCGCAGCTGTGGCCGTTCAGCACGATGGGCTGGCCGGACACGCAGGCGATGGCCGCGCGCGGCTTCGACCGCTACCTGCCGTCGTCGGTGCTGGTCACCGGGTTCGACATCATCTTCTTCTGGGTGGCGCGCATGATCATGGCCACCGACAGCTTCGTCGGCCAGGTGCCGTTCCGCGACGTCTACATGACCGGCCTGATCCGCGACAAGGACGGCCAGAAGATGTCCAAGTCGAAAGGCAACGTGCTCGACCCGCTGGACATCATCGACGGCATCTCGCTGGAAGACCTGGTGGCCAAGCGCACCGGCGGCCTGATGCAGCCGAAGATGGCCGAGAGGATCGAGAAGGCCACGCGCAAGGAATTCCCGGACGGCATCGTGCCGCACGGCGCCGACGCGCTGCGCTTCACCATCGCCGCGCTGGCGACCCACGGCCGCGACATCAAGTTCGACATGGGCCGCGCCGAGGGCTACAAGAACTTCTGCAACAAGCTGTGGAACGCCACCCGCTTCGTGCTGATGAACACCGACGGCTTCAGCGCGCAGGGTGCGCCGCAGCCGAAGACCGACGCGGAGAAGTGGATCCTGTCGCGCCTGGCCAAGGTTGTCGCCGAGGCCGAAACGCAGTTCGCCGCCTACCGCTTCGACCTGCTGTCGCAGGCGCTGTACGAGTTCGCCTGGAACGAGTTCTGCGACTGGTTCGTCGAACTCGCCAAGCCCGCGCTCAATGGCGATGACGCGACTGCCGCCGACAGCACCCGCCACACGCTGCTGTACGTGCTGGAGTCGCTGCTGCGCCTGCTGCATCCGCTGACCCCGTTCGTTACCGAGGAACTGTGGCAGCAGGTCGCGCCGAAGCTGGGCATCGACGGCGGCACCGTGTCGCTGCGGCCCTACCCGATCGCCAGCGACTTCGCCGGCCAGGAGTACGCGCAGGCCGATGCCGACGTGGAATGGCTGAAGACGATGGTGTCCACGCTGCGTCGCGTGCGCAGCGAGCTCAACGTCTCGCCGGGCAAGACCGTCCGCCTGCTGCTGCAGGACGGTGCCACGCAGGACCGTGCGCGGATCGAGCGTTTCACCGCGCCGCTGTCGTTCCTGCTGAAGCTCGAAGGCATCGCGTGGCTGGACGCCGGTGCCGATGCGCCCGCCTCGGCGGCCGCGATGGTCGGTGAGCTGAAGCTGCTGGTGCCGCTGGAAGGCCTGGTCGATCTCGATGCCGAACGCGCGCGCCTGGACAAGGAAATCGCACGCGTCGCCAGCGAGAAGGAGAAGAGCGAGGCCAAGCTGGCCAAGTTCACCGACAAAGTGCCGCCGGCGGTGGTCGAACAGGAACGCCAGCGCCTCGTCGACTGGAGCAACCAGCTCGCCGCCCTGCACGGGCAGCGCGCGAAGCTCTGACGCTCACGTCATTCCGGTTCGGTAGAGTCGAGCTTGCTCGACTCCGCGCAGGCGTTACCCTTCCATCGACTGACCGGAAAGCAGCGGAGCGAGCTCCGCCCTACAGCGGCGGCATCGAGGTGATGTCGTCGGCGACCAGTTCGATCGCCATGACCAGTGCGTCCTCGCGACCATCGCGGGCCGGGTAGTAGCGCGGCCGGCGGCCGATCTCGTTGAAGCCTTCGCTGTGGTACAGCGCGATCGCGCCCGGATTGGACGGGCGCACTTCCAGGAAGACGCGCTGTGCGCGGTGGTCGCGGGCGATCTTCACCAGCGCGCGCAACAGGTGGCGACCGAGACCGCGCCCCTGGCGTTCCGGTGCCACACAGACGTTCAGCACATGCGCCTCGTCTGCCGCGATGCTCAGCAGGCCGTAGCCGATCACCAGTCCGTGTTCCGTCATCACCCATGACGGGTAACCGGCCTTCAGGCAATCCTTGAAGATGCCGCGCGTCCAGGGAAACGGATAGGCGCGCTGCTCGATCGCCATCACCGCGTCGAGGTCGCCCTCGCGCATCGGCCGCAGGCTGGACGTGGACCCCGGCGAGGCCTCGACGCCCAGCGCGCTCATGTCGCGATACCGCGGCGCAGGCGACGCAACAGCGGCCACAGCGCGCGCTTGGCGGCCGGGTTGCCGCGCAATTCCGCCGAACTCGGCCATTGCGCGATCAGGGCGGCGGCTTCCGGCGCATTGGGATTGCAGCCCGATGCGCGGATCAGCGCGAAATGCAGGCGGTCCGGCAGCTTCGCGCCACCGGTCCGGGGCGCCGATGCCTGGCGCACGGGTGCGGGTCGCTCGTCAGCGTCGGGTGCCGGTGGTCTTGCACGCGGCGCAGGCGTTGTCGGTGTCGCCGCCTCCGTGCGTACGTCCTGGATATCCACCCTAGCCGCCGCCGGGGCGCCGGCCTCGGTCGGCCAGTCGGCGGGCAGGTAGATGGCGTGGCCGAGTGCGCGAAGCCAGCCCTGCTGCTCGGCCGACCACAAACGGTCCGCCGCCAGCGTCATGCGGAAGCATCCTTGTGCCGGCGCGCGCGCTGCCACAGCCAGTAACCGGGGCCCGACAGCGCGTACACCACGCCCACCGCGAACAAGGTGCGCGGCAGGTCGATGAACAGGATCGCCAGCACCAGCGGCACCAGCGCCAGCACCACGAACGGAATGCGGTCGGCCTTCGCCCCGCCCTCGCCAGTGCCCTTGAAGCTCCAGAAGCGGATGCGGCTCACCATCAGCAGCGCCGCGACCAGCGTGACCGCCAGCGCCAGATAACGCAGTTCCTCGCCCGTCCAGCCCAGTTCGCCGTCGGCGAACGCCCATACGAAGGACATCATCAGTCCGGCGGCCGCCGGACTGGCCAGGCCGATGAACCACCGCTTGTCCACCGTGCCGACCTGCGTGTTGAAGCGCGCCAGGCGCAAGGCGGCGCACGCCGCATACAGGAATGCCACGACCCAGCCCACGCGCCCCATCACGCCACCGTCGAACTTCAGCGCCGACAGCGACCAGTGGTACATCACCAGCGCCGGCGCCAGGCCGAAGCTGACCAGGTCGGCCAGCGAGTCGTACTGCACGCCGAAATCGCTGCTGGTGCCCGTCAGGCGCGCCACGCGGCCATCGATGCCGTCCATCAGGCCCGCCACGAACACGGCGATGGCCGCATTCACGAACTGGCCGTTGGCGGCGGCGATGATCGCGAAGAACCCCGCGAACAGGCCCGCGGTGGTGAACAGGTTGGGCAGCAGGTAGATCCCGCGGGAGCGCGGGGGCGGCTTGATTTCGTTCATGGGTCGCAGTTTAGCCCAGCGCTCCCCTGCCCGGCTTGCCTGCGCGGCCCGGGGGTGCTGCAATCGGGTCCCCCGTGATCCGGAGCTTCCCATGCGCCTCCTGTCCTGCCTGTCCGTGTTGGCGCTCTGCCTGGCTACCGCCTCCACCGTGCAGGCCCAGCAGGTCTACCAGTGGAAGGACAAGAACGGGGTGACGCACTACTCCGACAGCCCGCCGCCCAACCAGCAGGCTGCGCAGAACCGCCGCATCAACCAGTATGGTGCCGCGGCCACGGATGCCCCGCAGCCGGCCGGCAAGCCGGTCGAAAACCCGCAGTGCACGACCGCGCGCGCCAACCTACAGATGCTGGCGGCCACCAAAGGCCCGATCCAGCAGGACACCGACGGTGACGGCAAGCCGGACACCACGCTGGACGACACCGGTCGGGAGAACCAGCGCAATCTCGCCGAGGCCGCGGTGAAGGCCTACTGCAAGCCGGCCGCCGGCACCTGATCCGGCCGGATGCGCGCCTGGCTGGCGATCGCGGCAGGCATCGCACTGGGGGTCGGCGTCGCCTGGTGGCTCGGCCGGGAAGCCCCTGACGCCACATCGCGCAAGCAGGCGCGCGCGGACGACGCCGCGGCCGCCCAGGCGCGCGAAACCCGTCCTTCGCTGTATCGCTGGCGCGACGACGCCGGCGTGCTGCAGATCACCGAGCAGCCGCCAAAGGGCCGGCGCTACGAACGCATCGACCGCGACACGCCCGCCGGCATCCGCGTGAGCGGCGACGCCGCGACCGACGCCGATTGACCCAGCGCCGCCCCGCGTGCGGCCAAGGCTGGCAAAATAGGCGATTCGCCCCTCCCGGATCCCCCTGCCGATGCGCCTGTCGCAGTTCCACCTCCGCACCACCAAGGAAACCCCGGCCGATGCCGAGCTGGTCAGCCACCAGCTGATGCTCCGCGCCGGCATGATCCGCAAGCTCGCAGCCGGCCTGTACACCTGGTCGCCGCTGGGCCTGCGCGTGCTGCGAAAGGTGGAAACCGTGGTACGCGAAGAGATGGACCGTGCCGGCGCGATCGAGATGATCATGCCGACCATCCAGCCGCGCGAGCTGTGGGAGGAGACCGGGCGCTGGGAGAAATTCGGCGGCCAGTTGCTGAAGATCACCGACCGCAAGGAGCAGCACTTCTGCTACAGCCCGACGGCCGAAGAGGCGGTGACCGACTTCGCGCGCCAGGAGCTGTCCAGCTACAAGCAGCTGCCGGTGAATTTCTACCAGATCCAGACCAAGTTCCGCGACGAGATCCGCCCGCGCTTCGGCGTGATGCGTGCGCGCGAGTTCGTGATGAAGGATGCCTACTCGTTCCACATCACCGACGAGGACCTGGTGCGCGAGTACCGCAACATGCATGCGGCCTATACGCGCATCTTCACCCGCCTGGGCCTCGACTTCCGAGCGGTGCAGGCCGACAGCGGCGCCATCGGCGGCGATGCCTCGCAGGAATTCCATGTGCTGGCCGATTCGGGCGAGGACGCCATCGCGTTCTCCACCGGCTCCGACTACGCCGCGAACGTCGAAGCCGCGCAGGCGGCAGCCCCGGGTCCGCGGCCGGCCGCCACGGAGACGTTGAGCAAGGTCGCCACGCCCACGCAGAAGACCTGCGAGGAGGTCGCCGCGCTGCTCGGCATCCCGCTGCAGCGCACGGTGAAGTCGGTCGCCGTCATGACCGACGCCGGCTTCGTGCTGGCACTGGTGCGCGGCGACCATGCCGTCAACGAGATCAAGCTGGGCAAGGTCGCCGGCATGGCCGACTACCGGCTGGCGACGGAGGCGGAAATCCTCGCCCACCTCGGCAGTGAACCGGGCTTCCTCGGCCCGATCGACGCGAAGCAGGCGATCCGCGTGGTCGCCGACCGCGACGTGGCGGCGATGGCGGATTTCGTCGTCGGCGCCAACGAGGCCGGCTTCCATCTCGCCGGCGTCAACTGGGGTCGCGACCTGCCGGAACCGGAGACGGTAGCCGACATCCGCAACGTGGTCGCGGGTGACACGGCGGCCGACGGTGGAGAGATCCGCCTGGTGCGCGGCATCGAGGTGGGGCACGTGTTCCAGCTCGGCCGCAAGTACAGCGAAGCGATGAAGTTCACCGTGCTGGACGAAACCGGCAAGGCCGCCACGCCGGCCATGGGCTGCTACGGCATCGGCGTGTCGCGCATCGTCGCGGCGGCGATCGAGCAGAACCATGACGCCAACGGCATCGTCTGGCCCGCGCCGATGGCGCCGTGGGCTGTTGCGGTGTGCATGATCAATCCGAAGGACGACGCATCGGTGAAGGATGCCGCCGAGGCGCTCCTCGCCGACCTGCACGCTGCCGGCATCGAAGCAGTGCTGGACGACCGCGGCCTGCGCCCGGGTGCGATGTTCGCCGACATCGAACTGATCGGCATTCCGCACCGGGTGGTGGTATCCGAGCGCGGGCTGGCGGCAGGCACGTTCGAATACCGTGCGCGTCGCGCGCAGGACGCGGAGAACATCGGCCGCGAGGACCTGCTCGCACGCCTGCGCGCCTGATGCCGCGGGGATGCGCGAACCGGCATCCCCGCACCCCCGGGTTTGTGCGGCGATTCCGTGGTCGCTTACCATCGTGCCACTGCCAAGGACGGGCTTTCCCTTCCTGACTGGAGATAGTTGATGTCGATCGACCTGCGTAACCTGTCCGCCAAGGAACTTGGCGCCTTGATCGAAAAGGCCAAGCAACAGCAGAGCAAGCTGGCCAAGCGCACGCCCATCGCGACGGTGCGCGGCAAGATCACCAAATTCGCCAAGGCCGAGGGCTACACGCTGGAGGAGCTGTTCGGCGCCGGCGGCACGCGCCCCGCCAAGGCAGCGAGCAAGCCTGGACCGCGCGCCGGCAAGAAGCTCGGCAAGGTCGCGCCGAAGTACCGCAACCCCGCCAATCCGAAGGAAACATGGACCGGTCGCGGCAAGCATCCGCGCTGGATGGCCGCCCTGATCGCCAAGGGCAAGAAGGCCGAAGACTTCATCATCAAGAAGAAGTAACCGCGCTTCGCGTGATGGAAAGAAACGGGAGGCCTGGGCCTCCCGTTTCCGTTTGCGCGCGTCAGAGATTCTTGCGCGACGAGATCAGCAGGTTGCCGAACAGCAGACCCGCGATCAGCGCCATCACCACGTTGGTGACCGCCAGCAGGGCAGACTGGCCCACGCCCACGTCCTGCTGCTGCACCAGCGTCAGCAGGCCACGCAGGCTCGTACTGCCCGGCACCAGCATCAGGATGCCCGGCACGCGGATCAGCGCGCCCGGCCGGTTGGCCCAGCGCGCGAAGGCATTGCCGGCGGCGGTCAGCGTCAGGGCGGAGAGGAAAATGCCCGCAGGAACATCCCAAGCTTGAAGGGGATACCGAGAGATGCTGTATCCGGCAATCGCTGCCGCCATAACCCAGAAATAATCGCGCCGGTGTGCTTTGAAAAGCACGGCAAAGGCATAGGCCGCCACGACCATTGAACCCCACTCCACCCACTCGGGCTGCGGCCTTGCGGCACGCACTTGCGGCTCCAGACCCAGCAATGGTGCAAGCGTCACCGCGATCATGCTACCCACGGTCAGTTTGAGCACGGTCGCGACTGCGCCGGCAAAACGCGCCACACCGGACACCAGATGCTGGCTGGTCAGCTCGTTCACGGCGTTGGTCAGCGCCATGCCGGGCAGCAGAACGATCAGCGAGGCGATGATCACCGTGTTGAGGTTCAACGGGGCGATGAAGCTCGCGACCAGGATCGCGACGAAGCCGGCGACCAGCGCCGAGATCGCATCGCTGGCCTCCTTCATCTGCGGCCGGCGCGCGATCAGTTCGCCCAGCACACCGATGATGATGCCGATCAGGCCGGCGGTGGCGATATCCAGCCACGGCAGCCGCCACAGGCCGGCCACGGCTGCCGCGGCCAGGCCCGAGGCGAAGATCTGCATCGCGCGCCAGCGCCGGCTCGGGGTGCGGTCGAGCGCACGCAGCGCCGTGTGGCCCTGGGCGATGCTCATCTGGCCGGACGACACCGCATCGGCGATGCGGTCGGCTTCGCTCAGCTTGTGCAGGTCGGTCTCGCCCGGTGCCAGACGGATGACCCGCGTGCTGTCGCTGGCGCCCAGGGGGCGCGAAGGATCGCTGAAGCTGAGGATCAGCCCGGTGGGGTTCGACCACGGTTCGCAATCCAGGCCCAGGCGCTGGGACAGGCCCACCACCGTGCCTTCCAGACGCTGCGCGGTCGTGCCGTAGCTGTGCAGGCGCCCGGCGATCTCGCAGACGAAGGCGATGCGCTGGGCGTAGGTGGCGGACATCAGGATGTCGTCGGGCATCGGCACAGTATCGCCCAAGGGCCACGCGCATGGCTTCACCTCGTGCTGCTTACACTACGCACCGACGACGTGGGCAGGGGACACCGTGGGGATCGGCGAAGCCATGGCGCTGGGCAGTGCCGCCGCATGGGCGGTGGGCGTGATCCTGGCGCGCCAGCTGGGCGCGCACCTCCCGCCCCTGGCGCTGAATCTGCTGAAGAACGCGCTGGTGCTGTGCGTGCTGGCACCGGTGGCGCTGTTGCTGCATGCCGGCGCGTGGCCCGCCCTCCCGACGCGTGACCTGCTGATCGTGCTGGCCAGCGGCGTGATCGGCATCGCGCTGGCTGACACGCTGTATTTCCGCGCGCTCAACGAGCTCGGTGCCGGCCGCATGGGCGTCATCGGCAATCTCTACAGTCCGCTGGTGCTGCTGTTGGGGTTCGTCTTCCTCGACGAACGCCTGGGCGGCGTGCAGTGGGTGGGGTTCGCGCTGGTGGCCGGCGGCGTGCTGCTGGTCAGCCGCCCCTCGCACGGGCGCCCTGCCGATCCCGGGCACACCGTGCGCGGCATCGCGCTCGGCGTGCTGGCGATCGCGCTGATGGCGGTCGCCATCGTGATGGTGAAGCGCACGCTGGAATCGCAGCCGCTGTTGTGGGTCACCCTGCTGCGTCTGTCCGGCGCGCTGGCCGGCCTGCTCCTGCTCGCCTTGCTGCCCTCCATGCGCCGACGCATGCGCTTCGTCCCCGCCGATGTTCCCTGGCACCGGCTGGTGCTGGCCGCCCTGATCGGCCAGGGACTGTCGATGGTGCTGTGGCTGGGGGGCTACAAGTTCACGTCGGCCTCGGTCGCGGCGATCCTAAACGAGTCCGCATCGGTCTTCCTGGTGGTGCTGGCGGCGCTGTGGTTGCGTGAACCGTTGGGCCGTCGCGGCGTTGTCGGCGTGGCACTCACGTTCACTGGGATAGCCTGTATGCTCCTTGGCCGAGCGACGCCATGACCCCCACCCTTGCCCGCCCGCAGTACGAAGCCGATCCCGGTGACCCCCAGCGCGTGAAGCTGGCGGGCGACTGGACGCTCGCCAGTGCGCTGACGGTGGCGGAACAGCTGAAGACGTTGCCCGACGCCGTCAACCGGCTAGACGCGACCACCATCAACCGCATCGATTCGGCGGGCGTGCTGCAACTGCTCCGCTTCGCCAAGCGCCGCGGCATGGATCCGTCGGACATCGAGTTCCGCCAGGACCACCAGGCCCTGGTCAGCACCATCGAGGACGTCGCCGACGACCGACCGCCGCGCAAGCGCGACTACGGCTTCCTGGCTGCGCTCTCGCGCCTTGGCTACCGGGTGCACCAGAACAAGCAGGACATCGTCGCCCTGCTCAGCTTCACCGGCGAGAACCTGGTCAAGCTGGTCCGCATGGTCAAGGAGCCGCGCCGCTTCCGCGCCACCGCCACCGTGGCGCACATGGAAGCCGTCGGGCTGGACGCGGTGCCGCTGGTGATCCTGCTGTCGTACATGGTGGGCGCGGTGATCGCCTTCCTCGGCTCCACCGTGCTGCGTGATTTCGGCGCGGAAATCTACGTGGTGGAACTGGTCAGCATCGCGTTCCTGCGCGAGTTCGCCGTGCTGATGACGGCGATCGTCCTGGCCGGTCGCACCGCCTCCGCATTCACCGCGCAGATCGGCGCGATGAAGAGCCGCGAGGAGATCGATGCGATCCGCACGCTGGGCCTGGACCCGGTCGACCTGCTGGTCATCCCGCGGCTGATCGCGCTGCTGGTGATGCTGCCGCTGCTGACCTTCATCTCGATGATGGCGGGCCTGGCCGGCGGCGTCACCGTCGGCGCCTTCGACCTCGGCATTCCGCCGCAGATGTACATCGCGCGCATGCACGACACCATCGAGGTGAAGCATTTCCTCGTCGGCCTCTCGAAGGCACCGATATTCGCGCTGGTGATCGGCCTGATCGGCTGCCTGGAAGGGCTGCGCGTGGAAGGTACCGCGCAGTCGGTGGGCGAGCGCACGACCTCCAGCGTGGTGCAGACGATCTCGCTGGTCATCATGATCGACGCGCTGGCTGCGCTGTGGTTCATGCACATGGACTGGTGACGGCGCATGACCGACGAATCCCCCATCATCCAGGTGCGCGGACTGGCCAACCGCTTCGGCGCACAGACCGTGCACGAAGGCCTGGACCTGGACGTGCGTCGCGGCGAGATCCTCGGCGTGGTCGGCGGGTCCGGCACCGGCAAGTCGGTGCTGATGCGTTCGATCCTGGGCCTTCGCCAACCCGACGAAGGGCAGATCACCGTTCTCGGGGAAGATGCGCGCTCGGAAGATCCCGCCGCGCGCCAGCACATCGAGCGCAACACCGGCGTGCTGTTCCAGGATGGCGCCCTCTTCTCGTCGCTGACCGTCGGCGAGAACGTGCAGGTGCCGCTGAAGGAGCATCATCCGGAACTCCCGGACAGCTGGCGCTACGAGCTGGCGCTGCTGAAGGTGAAGCTTGCCGGCCTGCCGGCCGATGCGCTGAACAAGCTGCCGTCGCAACTGTCCGGCGGCATGCGCAAGCGCGCCGGCCTGGCGCGGGCACTCGCGCTGGATCCGCCGCTGCTGTTCCTCGACGAGCCCACCGCGGGCCTGGACCCCATCGGTGCGGCCGCGTTCGACCGTTTGATCAAGACACTGCAGGAAGCGCTCGGCCTGACCGTCTTCCTGATCACGCACGACCTCGACACGCTGTACGCGATCTGCGACCGCGTGGCGGTGCTCGCGGACCACAAGGTCATCACCGTGGCACCGTTGCCCGAGGTGGAGCGCTTCGATCACCCCTGGGTACAGGAATACTTCCACGGCCCCCGTGCACGCGCAGCGCGCGGCGGGCAGCAGGCCTCCGGGCCCCTTCAATCGCAAACGGCGGTCTGATCCATGGAAACACGCGCCAACTACGTCCTCATCGGTGCCTTCACCCTCATCATCGCCGCCGCGCTGCTGCTGTTCGGCCTGTGGGCGGCGAAGTACTCCTCCGAGCGCACCTGGCAGGAATACCAGGTGGTGTTCCGCGAAGCGGTCACCGGCCTGACCGTCGGCAGCCCGGTGCAGTACAACGGCATTGCGGTCGGCTCCATCACCAAACTCTCGTTGGCGCCGAACGATCCGCGCCAGGTGATCGCCCGCATCCGGGTGGAGTCGTATACCCCGGTGAAGACCGATACCCGCGCGAAGCTGGCCATCACCAGTCTCACCGGCCCGACCATCATCCAGCTCAGCGGCGGCACACCGCAGGCGCCGTCGCTGACCAGCGTGGACACGCGCGAAGCGCCGGTCATCCAGACCGCGCCGTCCGCACTGCAGAACATCACCGATACTGCCAACCGCATCGTCGAGCGGCTGGACCAGGCCCTCAGCGACAAGAACGTCGCCAGCATCACCACCACGCTGGCGAACCTGGAAGCGATGAGCACGTCGCTGGCCAGCCGCGAGGATGGCATCGAGGCCCTGATCGTCAGTGCGCGTGATGCCGCGCAGAACCTGGACAAGACGCTCACCACCACCAACGGTGCCATCGAGCGGCTGGACAAGAATCTGGTGCAGGAGCTGCCCGGCATCCTCGACAAGCTGGAAACCACGCTGGGCAAGCTGGATTCCGCCGCTGGCAATGCGGACGCGATCCTCGGCGAGAACCGAGCCGCCATCAACAGCTTCGCCAGCGATGGCCTCGGCCAGCTCGGCCCCACGCTGACCGAATTGCGTGGCCTCGTACGCGATCTGCGCCGCGTCAGCGACCGTCTCGAAGGCAATCCCGCGCGCTACCTGCTCGGCCGCGACGCACCCAAGGAGTTCGACCCGAAATGAAGCCGATGCGCCTTCTGTTCGCCCTTCCTGTCTCCCTCGCCCTCGCGGGCTGCTCGATCCTGGGCAGCGAGCAGCGCGACCCGGTCACGATCTACGCGCCCGATGTTAGGGTCGCGCCCGAGCCGGGCTGGCCGCAGGTCGCCTGGACCCTCATCGTGGCCAAGCCCACCGCCGCGCGCGTGATCGACAGCCCGCGCATCAGCGTGCGGCCGACGCCCGGCGAGCTGCAGGTGTATCGCGGCGTCTCGTGGGCCCTGCCCGCGACTGACATGCTGCAGGACGCCGTGCAGCGCACGCTTGAGGATTCCGGGAAGATTCCCGCCGTGGCCAGCGCCGATGCCGGCATCCTCGGCGACTACAAGCTGGTCATGGACCTGCGCCGTTTCGAGGCCGACTACGCGGGTGGCGCGGTACCCGCCGCCGTGGTCGAGGTGAACGCGAAGCTGGTCAACAACCGCGACCAGCGCGTGGTCGCGTCGCGCACGTTCCTGCAAAAGAAGCCGGCCGCCAGCACCGATGTCCCGCAGGTCGCGGACGCCTTCGAACAGGCGTTGGAAGCGGCCACTGGCGACATCGCCGGCTGGATCCTGGTGTCGGGCAACAGCGACCCCAAGGCTAACCGCTAGTTGCCCCTCAGCCTCAGCGCCGACGCGCGGGATCGATCAGGCGGAACGTCAGGTTGATGCGCGGCGCCACCGGCTTCGCCGTGCGTGGCAGCGCATGCCGATAGTGCCTTTGCGTCTCGCCCGCCATCACCAAGAGGCTGCCATGCGGCAGTTCGAACGCCGCCCTCTGCGCGGGATCCTGCCTGTGCTTGAGCAGGAACCGGCGCACGCCGCCGAGGCTGATCGACGCGATGACCGGCGCCGGGCCCAGCTCCGGCTCGTCATCGCTATGCCAGCCCATCGCATCGCGGCCATCGCGGTAGAGATTGGCGAGCACGCTGTTGAACGGCACGCCCAGTGCGTCCTGCAGTCGCGCCCGCAGTCCCGACAGCGCCGGGGTCCACGGATGCGGCAGGAAATCCGTGCCGGAATAGCGGTACACGGCATCCGCATCGCCGATCCATGCGCTCAATCTCGGCGAATCGACGCTGCGGCCGAACAGGCGGATGCGATGCACGCTCCACGGCAGCGACGCCCGCAAATCGGCGAACAGCGTGTCAGCTTCCATGGCCGGCAGCCAGTCGGCATGACAGGCCAGCGATGCGCCCGGCAGCGCCTCATGGCGTCCATCCGGCGAGAGCGGAAGGGGTATGGTCATGCCGTGATGCTCGCGGATTTGCCCCGCTCCGCGCAAACGCCGAAAATGCGGGAAGCCTAACGCCACGCTGGAGCCGAACCCGATGTCCGATGTCGAACGCGATGTGATGGAGTACGACGTCGTCACCGTCGGCGCAGGACCGTCGGGGCTTGCCTTTGCCATCCGGCTCAAGCAACTAAATCCGGATATCTCCGTCTGCGTCATCGAGAAGGCCAGCACCATTGGCGCACATATCCTGTCCGGCGCCGTCATCGAACCCGCGCCGCTCGACGCCTTGCTCCCCGGCTGGCGCGACAACCCGCCGCCGGTCTGCGTGCCGGCCAAGGACGACGAGTTCTGGTACTTCAGCAAGGACGGCGGCCGCAAGTTCCCGGTGGTACCGCCGGGCATGCGCAACCATGGCAACTTCATCGTCTCGCTGGGCGCGATGTGCGCCTGGCTGGCCCCGCAGGCCGAAGCGCTGGGCGTGGAAATCTACCCGGGTTTCGCTGCGTCCGAAACGCTGCACGATGACGACGGCAAGGTCGTGGGCGTGCGCATCGGCGACATGGGCATCGCGAAAGACGGTAGCCACAAACCGGGATACACGCCCGGCATCGACATCCGAGCCAAGGTGACCGTTCTGGCCGAAGGCGCGCGCGGCCACCTGACCAAGCGGCTGGTGAAGCGCTTCGCGCTGGACAAGGACAGCGATCCGCAGGCGTATTCGATCGGAATCAAGGAACTGTGGCAGGTGCCGGAGGGCCGCGTCACGCCCGGCAAGATCGTGCACACGCTGGGCTGGCCGGCCAGCAACGACATCTACGGTGGCAGCTTCCTCTACCATCTGGAGAACAACCAGATCGCGCTCGGCTACGTCAGCGGCCTGGACTACAAGGACCCCGAGTACAAGCCCTGGGAAGCCTTCCAGCAGTGGAAGAACCACCCGCTGATCAAGCCGCTGCTCGAAGGTGGGAGCATACTGTCCGCCGGCGCGCGCGCCATCGTCACCGGTGGCTGGCAGTCGCTGCCGAAAGTCGAGATGCCGGGGGCACTGCTGATCGGCGACACCGCCGGCCTGCTCAACGTGCCGAAGATCAAGGGCACCCACCAGGCGATCCGCAGCGGCATGCTGGCGGCCGAGCACCTCGTGGCATCGCAGCTGGCACCCGAAGGGTTCGACGCGAAGCTGCGCGCCTCGGACGCGATGGCCGAGCTGAAGTCCGTCCGCAACATCAAGCCCGGCTTCAAGAAGGGCCTGTGGTTCGGCATGGCCAACGCCGCGTGGGAAACCCTCACCGGCGGCCTGTCGCCGTGGACGCTCAAGGTGAAGGCCGACTGGTCCTCGCTCGACAAGGTCGGCGAGCACGAGGAGACCAAACGCGACTACGTGGACCGCACGCTGGCACCGCGTGATCGCCTGCAGGGCGTTTACTACGCGGCCACCGAGCATGACGAAGACCAGCCCGTGCACCTGCGCGTGCACGACACCTCCGTGTGCGTCACCCGCTGCGCCGCCGAATACGACAACCCCTGTACCCGCTTCTGCCCGGCAGGCGTTTACGAAATCGTCGACGACGGCGACGGCAAGCGCCTGCAGATCAACGCCGCAAACTGCGTGCACTGCAAGACCTGCGACATCAAGGACCCCTACCAGATCATCGACTGGGTGACGCCGGAAGGCGGCGCGGGGCCGAATTACCAGAATCTGTAGGCCTTCGGCCTACTGCGCCAGGCGATCTGAATAATGCAAACGGCCCACACTAAGAGGGCCGTTTGCGATCCATCCTGGAGCCGTCAGATATTCGGGGGCGGCTCGCTCGTCCAATCCGTTAGCGGTTGCCGACTACCCAGCCACTCGGCAGATCCGCGACCGCGCTGTTCGTGAAATCACCATCGGTACGACCCACGAGCATCCGAACCGTCGTCGCGTTGGAGAAGACCAAGTCTGCCCGGCCATCCGCATTGAAATCACCCGCGGACCGCAGCGTATAACCAGGCAGCGTCACCGCACTGGCACGTCCCGAACGCTGGGAAGCGCCGTCCATCAGCCAGTAGTACACGGACCCGGTGGCTACATGGGACAGGATGATGTCGGCCTTGCCGTCTGCGTCGATGTCACCCGCGCCTCCCACGACCCACCCAGACGGGAGGTCCGCGACGACGCTATTGGTGAAGTCGCCATCGGCGCGACCCACCAGCAACCGGACGGTGGACGCGTTGGAGAACAGTAGGTCCGCACGACCGTCGGCATTGAAGTCAGCAACGGCGCGCAACGTGAAGCCTGGTACCGTTACCGCGCTCGCGCGGCCGGACCGCTGCGAGGCGCCGTCCATCAGCCAGTAGTAGACCGATCCTGTGGCGGCATGGGTAAGCACGACATCAGCCTTCCCATCCGCGTCGACGTCGCCAATCCCGCCAACGGCCCAACCCGAAGGCAGATCGGCAACCGCGCTGTTCGTGAAGTCACCATCGGTGCGGCCCAGCAGCATACGGACCGTCGTGGCATTCGAATAAAGCAGATCGGCACGCCCATCAGCGTTGAAATCCCCCGAACCACGCAGGGTGTAACCCGGTAGCGTGACCGCGCTGGAACGACCCGACCGCTGGGATGCGCCATCCATCAGCCAGTAGTACACGGATCCGGTGGCCGCGTGCGTGAGCACCACGTCAGACTTGCCATCCGCATCGATGTCGTACGAAGCACCGCCCAAACGGCCGAACAGATTGGCAAGCACCCAGCCGGAAGGCAGATCGGCGACAGCCGTGTTGGTGAAGTCACCATCCGACTTGCCGAGCAGCACGCGCACGCTGGTGGCATTCGAGAACAGAAGGTCAGTGCGGCCGTCGGCGTTGTAATCGCCCGTGGCGCGCAGCGTGTAGCCCGGCAGCGTGATCGTGCTGGCACGTCCCGACCGCTGCGTCGCACCGTCCATCAGCCAGTAATAGACGGAACCCGTGGCGCCGTGCGTGAGCACGATGTCCGTCTTGCCATCGCCATCGATGTCACCGGCGCCGCCCACGACCCAACCGGACGGAAGGTCTGCGACCAGACTGTTGGTGAAGTCGCCATCGGATTTGCCGACCAGCAGACGCACCGTTGTGGCGTTCGAGAACAGGAGGTCTGCACGACCGTCGCCATTGAAATCGCCGGTCGAACGGAGCGTGTATCCCGGCAGCGTGATCGTGCTGGCGCGACCGGAGCGTTGTGCCCCACCGTCCATCAACCAGTAGTAGACCGAACCGGTAGCACCATGCGTCAGCACGATATCGGACTTCCCGTCCGCATCGATATCGCCCACCCCGCCCACAACCCAGCCAGACGGCAGGTCGGCAACGAGCGTGTTGGTGAAGTCGCCGTCGGTCTTGCCAACCAGCAGGCGCACCGTCGTCGCATTGGAGAAGAGCAAGTCCGCGCGACCATCATTGTTGAAGTCGCCCGTGCCACGCAGCACATAGCCCGGCAGCGTGACCGTGCTTGCGCGGCCCGAGCGTTGGGCCGCGCCATCCATCAGCCAGTAGTAGACCGAACCGGTCGCGCCATGCGTCAGGACGATGTCCGACTTGCCGTCGCCATCAAGATCCATGAGCGGGTTGTTATCGAACGGCACAATCGTAGCGCGAAACGCAGCAACAACCGGAATCGTCTGATTCAAACTCCGAGCATTGTCTTCACTGTTCGCAACGCCACACGCCAGGTTGCCCGCGCTGCCACACGTGCTCTTGAGCGGGGTCGAGAAGATGCGGTGCGCTGTCTGGCCCGTATCTCCGTAAGCCATCACCGTATAGAAATTACCGGTGGATGCCGTCGTCTTGTAACCGTAGGAATAAGCGAAGGCGCCCGCGCTCGTGGAGTTACCGCGGTCATGCGCCGAACCCATCAGGTGAGCCGCTTCGTGCACAAGCGTCTCGTCGGCGCAGTAATACGTCTTGCCGTCGGTACCCGCATCGAAGCCATCGCTCACGACCGCGTAGCCCCAGGGCGCATCGGCGGAGGTTATCGGCGGTTGGTTGGGGTTGTTGGCGCCATTCGCGCCGTTCAACCAAGCGATACCGCAGCCCTCGTTTTCGGGCGTGTTGAACTTGCGCACCAGGATGGCGATGTCGGCGCCGTATTGGTCACGTGCGGTGCGCAGCGGCGCCAAGCTGGCGGGGACGGTGACGGCGGACTGGCCATTGCTGCCGGTCAGCTCGGACAGGGCCGTCTGGTTGCTGTTGGTGTTGGTGTAGCTCACCTGCACGGCATTGACGACGCGCAGGTAGCCGTTGACGTTGCTGTTCACGAACGCCTGGTTGCCGACCTGGATCAGGAACACCAGACGCGTTGCGGCGCCGGAAGCACCACCATTGGCCGTTGCAAACTCGGGCGTGTAGCCGATCGCCACGTCGATCGTGTTGGCACCAGTCTGGGGCGCGCTCTGCGCCACCGCGACGGCATTTTGGGTCGACTGGGCTGCCGCACTCACCGCTGCCCCCATCGACGAGCGAAGCGCCCTCGCCTCGGGGATCATCACGTCCACATGGCCCTTCGTCGCCGACACCACCTTGGTGGGATCGGTCTGGACCGCGAAGACGGTGCCGTTGCGGGTCTGCAGGCTCAGGGCCGGCTTGCCGTTCGCCTGGGGAATCGAGCCGAACACAGCCTTCTCGCCGAAGGTGATGATGGCTTCCTGCATCGGATCGCCACCGACGAGGCGGCCGATCCAGGTCCAGTTGCCGTCGATCTCTTCGACGTGACGCTCATAACGCAACTTGACCTGGCTGCCATCGGGCGAGGGCACGGTCATTTCACCGGTGGCGATACCCTTGAAGGCGTGCGCTTCGCTGATCGCGGTCGGGAACCAGGTATAGGCGCCCTCCTGCTTGGTGGGCGTTGCCTTGTCGGGAAAGGACAGCAGCGCGCCGCGGTCCGGCAAATTCGCGATGGAAGCGCCAATCGCGCGCGCCAGGGGCAGCGACGTCGGCAGCGCGCCGGTCGGCTTGCTGGCGGCGACACCCCGCATCCCTGCCATGCCCGATTCGGGGCTTTCCCCACTGCACCCGGCCAAGACCAACATCAAGGCGCAAGCGCCGACCCGGAGTTTCATACGTACGCCTCTGAGAAAAACGGATAGAGCCCCTGAACCGACACTATAGCCCAGCCCCCGGGCCACAAAACAGCCAACGGGTTCGCCTCTCCGGGTTATCGGCAGCAAAACGTACAGCTGAAAGTCAGGCGTGCGCCATGGCGCAAAAGAAGTGGACGTGCATCACGACTTGAGGCGACTCAGGCGACAGGCCGGAAGGGTACGCCGGTCTTCGCCACCAGTTCCTCCCCGGTCACGCCGTCGGCTTTTTCCACCAGCACCAGACCGTCGGGGGTGACGTCGAACACCGCCAGATCGGTGATGATCCGGTCCACCACGCCCACGCCGGTCAGCGGCAGGTCGCATTGCGGCAGGATCTTGTGGCTTCCGTCCTTGGCCACGTGCTCCATCAGCACGACGATGCGCTTGACGCCGGCCACCAGGTCCATGGCACCGCCCATGCCCTTGACCATCTTCCCCGGGACCATCCAGTTCGCCAGATCGCCCTTGTCGGTGACCTGCATGGCACCCAGCACGGCCAGGTCGATGTGGCCGCCGCGGATCATGGCGAAGGAGTCTTGGCTGCCGAAATAGCTGGCGCCCGCGCGGGCGGTGACGGTCTGCTTGCCGGCATTGATGAGGTCGGCGTCGACCTCGTCCTCGGTCGGGAACGGGCCGATCCCGAGCAGGCCGTTCTCGGACTGCAGCCAGACGTCCACGCCGGCGGGAATGTGGTTGGCGACCAGCGTAGGCAGGCCAATGCCCAGGTTCACGTAGGCGCCATCGGTCAGTTCGCGGGCAGCGCGCTGCGCCATCTCATCGCGGGTCCAGGGCATCACTTGTCTCCTTGGCGGACGGTGCGCTGTTCGATGCGCTTCTCGGGGGTCGGGTTGTGGACGATGCGGTCCACGTAGATGCCCGGCAGGTGGACGTGATCGGGATCGATCGCGCCGACTTCCACCACTTCCTCGACCTCGGCGATGCAGACCTTGCCGGCCATGGCGCAGGCCGGGTTGAAATTGCGCGCGGTCTTGCGGAACACAAGGTTGCCGGCCTTGTCGGCCTTCCACGCCTTGACCAGCGACACGTCGGCGATCAGCGCTGTCTCCATGACATACCAGTGCTCCCCGAACTGGCGGGTTTCCTTGCCTTCGGCCACCACCGTGCCGTAACCGGTACGGGTGAAGAACGCGGGGATGCCTGCGCCGCCGGCGCGCAGGCGCTCGGCCAGCGTGCCCTGCGGATTGAATTCCAATTCCAGCTCGCCCGAGAGGAACTGGCGCTCGAATTCCTTGTTCTCGCCCACGTAGGACGAAATCATCTTTTTGATCTGCCGGGTTTCGAGCAGCAAGCCCAAGCCGAAACCGTCCACGCCCGCATTGTTGGAAATGGCCGTCAGCCCCTTCACGCCACTGTCCCGCAGCGCGCCGATCAGCGCTTCCGGAATGCCGCACAGGCCGAAGCCACCGACCGCGAGCGTCTGGCCGTCGGCTACGACACCCCGCAGCGCATCCGCCGCGCTGGGATAGAGCTTCTGCTTGCCTCCGGAGCCGGGGTTACCCGCCATGGCGTGATCCATTCGATAAGGAAAGCGGCATTCTACCCAGCACCCCGTCGCCGACACAGGTACTTTCGGGCAATGGGAATCCCGCGCGGGACGTGCGCGTACACTGAGGCACATGAAGACCCTTGCCCTCGTCACCGCCGTGGGAGCCACCGGACACGATGACGACCTCGTACCGCTGCTCGATGCGTGCGCCGACGCCGGCCTGCATGCCCGCGCCGTGGCCTGGGACGACCCCACCGTGAGCTGGGGCCGCTTCGATGCGGCTCTGCTGCGTTCGCCATGGGATTACACCGAACGACTGTCCGAGTTCCTGGCCTGGTGCGAACACGCGGACCGGGTGACCCGTCTGCTCAACCCGCTGAATGTCGTCCGCTGGAACACCGACAAGCACTATCTCGCGGACTTGGCCACCATCGGCATCCCCGTGGTTCCGACACGGTTCGTCGAGCCCGATGCCGAGCCCATGGACGCGTTGTCCGGATTTCTGGACGAGTTCGATGCACCGGAGTTCGTCGTCAAACCCACGGTGAGCGCCGGCGCCCGCGACACCCAACGGTATGCCTGGGACCAGCAGTTCGTGGCCGGCAACCACATCGGCCGCCTGCTCGAGCAGGAGCGCAGCGTGATGCTGCAACCCTACCTGCCCTCGGTCGACCAGCACGGCGAGACCGCGCTGCTGTATTTCGACGGCCGGTTCAGCCATGCCGCCCGCAAGTGCGCGCAGCTGCCCTTGGGGGAGACGGCGCGACAGGCGCCCATGGCACTCGGTGAGATCGCGGCAACGGTCGCTTCCCCCGCCGAGCAAGCGCTGGCCGAACAGGTTCTTGCCGCAACCGCGCGCCTGCGCCAGCTCGAGGCGCCTCTTCCGTATGCGCGCATCGATCTGCTGACGGGCGCCGACGGCAAACCGCAGCTGCTGGAACTCGAGCTGACGGAGCCCTCGTTGTTCTTCGCCCAGGCCCCCGGCAGCGCCGCCCGTTTCGCGGCCGTGCTGGTCTCCCAGCTGGCGGACGGTACCGTACGGACTCGCATGGACCCCGCCTGACGGCTAAAATCCCACGCCTGCCCTCGGCCAGCCGCCGCCGGGCCTCACCGTCGCATACAGGAATTCCCTCAGGATGAAGATTCTCGTCGCCTACAAGCGCGTGGTGGACTACAACGTCCGCATCCAGGTCAAGCCGGACGGGTCCGGCGTGGTCACCGACGGCGTCAAGCTGTCCCCCAATCCCTTCGACGAGATCGCGCTGGAAGAAGCCCTGCGCCTGCGCGACAAGGGTATCGCCACGGAAGTCGTGGTCGCCACCATCGCCCCCGCCGACGCCCAGGCGCACCTGCGCAACGGCCTGGCCATGGGCGCCAACCGCGCCATCCACGTGGTCACCGACCAGGCCACCCAGCCGCTGACCGCCGCCCGCACCCTGCTGAAGCTGGTCGAGAAGGAATCGCCGGACCTGGTGATCCTCGGCAAGCAGGCCATCGACGACGACGCCAACCAGACCGGCCAGATGCTGGCCACGCTGTGGGGCCGTCCGCAGGCGACGTTCGCCGGCAAGCTCGACATCGCCGACGGCAAGGCCACGGTGGTCCGCGAGGTCGATGCCGGCTTGGAAACGCTCGAGGTCGACCTTCCCGCGGTCGTCACCACCGACCTGCGCCTCAACGAACCGCGCTTCATCAAGCTGCCCGACATCATGAAGGCCAAGAGCAAGCCGCTGGAAACGATGCAGCTGGCCGACCTCGGCGTCGAATCCGCCGATACGCACAAGACCACGCACTACGCTCCGCCTGCCAAGCGCAGCAAGGGCGTCATGGTGAAGGACGCGGCCGAGCTGGTCGCCGCACTCAAGCAGAAGGGGTTGCTGTAATGGCCAAGGTTCTCGTCATCGCCGAACACCTGGACGGCAAGCTCAACGCCTCCACCGCCAAGACCGTCAGCGCCGCCGCCGCCGTGAACGCCGACGCCATCGACGTGGTCGTGCTGGCCGCCGATCCGTCGGCCGTGGCCGCCGAAGCCGCGCAGATCACCGGCGTCGCCAAGGTGCTGACCGTCGCCCATGCCGCCAATGCGAACGCCATCGCCCAAGTGCTGGCCCCCCAGATCGCCAAGCTCGCCGCGGGCTACACGCATGTGTTCGCGCCGTCCACCACATTCGGCAAGGACCTGCTGCCCTGCGTCGCCGCCCTGCTCGGCGTCAACCAGGTCTCAGACCTGATGGCCGTGGAAGGCACGCACACCTTCAAGCGCCCGATCTACGCCGGCAACGCGATAATCACCGTCGAAACCCCGGCCGACCAGACCGTCGTCGCCACCGTGCGCACCGCATCCTGGCCGGAAGCCGCCAAGGGCGGTAGCGCGGCCGTCGAAGCGGCGAACGTCGACGCTACGCTCCCTACTCACACCCGCTACATAGGCCTCGCAGCCGGCAAGTCCGACCGCCCCGACCTGCAAAGCGCCAAGCGTGTCGTCTCCGGCGGGCGCGGCGTGGGATCGGCCGAGAACTTCAAGGTGATCTACGCCCTGGCCGACAAGCTGGGCGCCGCCGTCGGCGCCTCGCGCGCGGCCGTGGACGCCGGCTATGTGCCCAACGAGCTGCAGGTCGGCCAGACCGGCAAGATCATCGCCCCTGAGCTGTACGTGGCCGTCGGCATTTCCGGCGCCATCCAGCACCTGACCGGCATCAAGGACGCTGGGACTATCGTGGCGATCAACAAGGATGGGGAAGCGCCGATCTTCGAAATTGCGGATATCGGGTTGGTGGGGGATCTATTCCAGTTGCTGCCAGAGTTGGAAGCACAACTTTGATGGGGAGTGCCCTGCGGCACGACCCGTATTCGTACGGATGGCCACGATGACCGCGCTTCGCCCTCCCGGAGAGGACGCACCCCCTACGGGTGATGCCGAACGCGCATCACCTTCGAACGTCAGGCCCTTGCTGAAGCAGGGCATGCTGTATGGCATGGTCGGCGCTGCGCAGTTGGGTGCCGACTGGCTGGCCTTCGTGGCGCTGTCCTACGTCGGCATGTCGCCCGCGGTCGCCAACGTCTTGGGTCGCATCGTCGGCGCATCGCTGGGCTTCGTCCTCAATGGGCGCTTCACCTTCCGACAGGCAGACGGATCAAGCCACCTGCATGTCCGCAGCTTGTCCAGATTCGCCATATCATGGGCGACGATGACGGCACTGAGTACTTTACTTGTCACGGCTTCGGTGTCCGCCCTCGGGCTAGAAGCCACATGGATCACAAAGCCCATGATTGATGTCCTGCTTGCCGTTGCCGGCTTTGTCGCATCCAAATACTGGATTTATCGATGAGCGCTAGCCTCGGCTCCAATCAAGCCAGCGCGCCTGCCGGATGGACGTCGGGCATCGCGGTTGTCATCCCGTGCTACAAGGTGGTCAAGCACATCCAGGACGTCATCGCGCAGATCGGTCCTGAAGTGGATCGCATCTACTGCGTGGACGACGCCTGCCCGGAGCACAGCGGCGACCATATCGAGCAATTGGTCGTTGACCCGCGCGTTCGCGTCGTTCGCAACCCTCTCAACCTGGGCGTGGGCGGTGCGGTCATGAATGGATACCGCCACGCGATCGCCGATGGCGCAACCGTCATTGTGAAGATCGATGGCGACGGTCAGATGGATGCGGGCCTGATCGACACCTTCGTGCGCCCCATTCTCAGCGGAGAGGCGGATTACACGAAGGGCAACCGTTTCTTTGATCTCCAAGAGATCAAACAGATGCCCCTGCTCCGCCGCGTCGGCAACCTCGGCCTTTCGTTCTTGGCCAAGGCGTCCACGGGGTACTGGGACATCTTCGATCCGACCAACGGCTACACCGCGATCCATGCCCGCGCTGCCGCACGGCTTCCGTTCGATTCGATAAGCAATCGCTACTTCTTCGAGACGGACGTGTTGTTCCGGCTCAATACGCTCCGCGGCGTGGTCGTCGATATCCCAATGGACGCCAAGTACGGCGACGAAGTGAGCAACCTCAAGATCTCGAAGGTGTTCGGCGAGTTCCTCGGCAAACATGTCCGCAACCTTTTCAAGCGGGTGGTCTACAACTACTATCTCCGCGACATGCCGATCGCATCACTTGAACTGGCGGCTTCCGTGCTGCTGCTGGCGTTCGGTTCCGTTTTCGGCATAGTGAATTGGTGTCTCTCCTCCCGCGCGGACGTAAGCACGCCACTCGGCACCATCATGATCGCCACCGTCTGCGTCGTATCCGGGTTGCAGTTCCTGCTCGCGTTCCTCGCCTACGACACATCGGCGATCCCGCGCCGCCCCATCCACCTACGCCTGAAATAGGGACCGAGGTCCGCATGGAATTGAGACAGTCCTCGCCGGATAGTCGCCTGCTTTCGCAGTACCGGGCCTTGTTCGCCACCTGCTTCCCCGATGCCACCCATCTGGACGAGGCGTACCTGGCCTGGCTTTACGAGGCCAACCCCTCCGGGCACGTGGTCGGCTTCGACGCGTGGGATGGCGACGTACTGGCGGCCCACTATGTCTGCGTCCCGGCCGAGGCCATGCTTCACGGGAAGCCTTCGCGCGTGCTGCTGTCCCTGAACACCGCGACGGCACCGTCGTACCAAGGCAAGGGTCTTTTCACCAAGCTCGCCAACGCGACTTATGCCCGGGGGGCGGAGCTGGGCTTTGATGCTGTCTACGGCGTCGCGAACGCCAATTCGACCCCCGGCTTCGTCAAGAAACTGGGCTTCGAACTGCTGACGCCCCTTGATGCGGCGGTAGGCGTCGGACGCCTCCCCCTCGTATCTATCGCTGCAGCGCGTGAAGCCGCGGAATTCAGTCGTGCTTGGGATCAAGCGTCTCTCGAATGGCGTAGCCGCAACCCTGCGCGCCCCTATCGGCTGGTCAGAAGCGGTGACCGGATCGGCGCCGAAGCCGCGACGGGTCGACTAGGCCTGAAGGCGTGGGCGGAACTGGATGACGCCGATCCGGGTGCCCCGCGCCTGCCCTCCCCGTCGCTCGGCCTCCACCTGCAGCTTGGGCTCATACCCGACGCAGCGCGGACACGCAGGACCGGCTGGATGGATGTTCCGGACCGATTCCGCACCAGCCCGCTCAACCTGATCTTCAAGCCACTCGCCGTCGATACGAGCACGCCGCGTAGCGGCGCCATTTTCTTCGGCCAGATGGACTTCGATGCCTTCTGATCGATCCGCCGTCCTCGCCGTCATGGCACACCCGGACGACGAGTTCGCGATCTTCCCCTGGCTGGCCGATGCCGCGCGCGCGGGTCGGCGGGTTCACTGCGTTTGGCTCACGGACGGCGCGTTTGGAGCGCAGTCGGCGCAGAGGCGGGCGGACGAAAGCATTCGCGCCCTGCAACAGTTCGGGATAGCGCCGGACAGCATGACGTTCCTCGGGCAGCTTCACGACATCCCGGATGGCCACCTGTACGAAATGCTCCCTCTTGCGGTGCGCGAACTCGAATCACTGGCTACCCGCCTGCCCTCCCCCCTCCAGGTCCTCCTACCGGCGTGGGAAGGCGGCCATCAGGACCATGATGCCAGCCATCTCGCCGCCATCGCGGCATCGCGCAGCGTCGTCGGCGCGCAGCTCTGGCAGTACTCCCTTTACCATGGCGCGGGCCTGCGAGGTCCGTTTTTCCGCGTCCTCTCGCCACTGCAGCAGAACGGCAGCACGACAACGCTACCGACGACGATGGCCGAACGCGCGTCCTTCGTCTGGGCCTGCCTGGGCTACCGTTCGCAGTGGAAGAGCTTCCTGGGGCTGCTGCCCTTCTATGCACTGCGCCTGCTGCGCCGTGACGCGTTCGTCCTGCAGCCCGTCGAGCCTACGCGCACCGGCGAGCGCCCGCATCCCGGACCGATGCTGTACGAACGACGCACGCACCTTACCTGGTCCGATTTCGCCAACGCCACGCGCGATTTCCGCCATCACTGAGCAGGACGGGCCTGGCACCGTCCCGTCCGAAGCTCATTCGCTGGGCCGCAGCCGAACACGTGCGATGGCGACACCCAGCGTCCTGCCATCGCCCTCGACCTGCACCGGTGCGGTACTGAACTCGATGCTGTGCGTCGGACTTTCGAGCTCAAAGGTCAGCGGATAGTCCGCCGGCTGCGTCGTCATCGTGACGGCCTGCTCGCGGCCGCCCATTCGCACCACCACCCGCCGATCGGCGTGCGTCGCAGCGACCCAGCCACGGAGCGTCAATGCAACGCGCCCTTCAACGGGGGTGGAGAGCGTCAAGCCAGACACGCGCCCGGAGGACCATCGCCCCCAGGACTCGCGCGCGTGGAAGTGGTTGAGTTGCCTGTCGAGGCCGGCATCTGCGAAGTCGTACACGCGACCGCCATCCGCCTCGGCCGTTGGCGGTGGCTGCGCGCTCATGGGCGGGACATCCTGCCCTGATCCCGTGCCGGTCGCGCCCTTCCCGAGTCGGTAGAGAACCTGTTCGCCGAACTCGACGGCCTGCGCATCCCCGGCATCGACCTGCACGCCACTGGGCGCAATGATCCACTCCACGCCAACGGGCACCGGACCGTTGAAGCTCGCATTGGGCGCCACGCTGACCACGTGTTGCAGGCTGGAGAATTCCATCAGGAAGTACGAGGATCGCCCATATCGATCGCTCACGAGCACGAGCCCGCTGCCGGGCCGGGGGGACCCGAGATAGTCGCGCAGTGCATCGCCCGCTTCGATCGCCGCGCGATTGGTCTCCGAATGCAGCCTAAGCCAGTTGGACATCTGGACATGAGAGCCCAACATCAGGATGACGAGATAGGCCACGTAGGCTGCCAACGGGCGACGACGCAACGCACAGCAGACCGCAAAGACCACGCTCGACGCCAAGACCAGCCAGATCAGCCAGTCATTCGTGCCTCCCATCGACCAATGCTTCATCTTCGAGGTGAAGAACACGAAGACATCCGGGTAGTCCCAGGGATACAGGTGGTACTGGAAGCGCAGATAGAACGCGAACAAGGCGACCGAGGCGAGGGATGCCAGCCCGATGGCCATCGAACGTCGCGACTGGGCGACGGCCCATACCGAGAACCCGAGCAACAGCGGAAGCAGTGGCTCAAGGTAGCGGCCATGAAGGCGGTATTTCTCGAAAGCGCTGACCTGGGATGCCGAATTGGTGAACGCCGCGATCATCACCAGAAACGCGATGCCAAGGAGTCCGACGAGCAACGCCAGTTGCATGCGTTCGCGGTAGTCCGCATCGACCGAAGCGTGTCGCTGCCCGGCGCGAAGCCCCAGCAATGCACGCTTCCACAAGGCACCCACCGCCAGCATGCCTGGGGCGAACATCACGGCCAGCGCCCATACATGGCCGGCCACATAATCCAGCATCGACCACACGTTCTGGAACAGGTAGGTCGGTGAGGACAACCGCGAGAGATAGGAACCGTAGAAACTGGCCACCAGGGCAGAGCCTCCCGATTGGCCATTCATCGAGAACTTGCGCCCTAGGTAAATGAACGCGAGAACCGCCAGCAAGTACAACAGCGCGCGCGTCATCCCCTTTGCCAGCCGGCGCACAAGGCCCCCGGGTTCCACGCCAACGGTCAAAACGCTGGCAGCAACGTAGAACGCTGCGACCGCGACGATCAGAGCTGCTGCATGGGGCTTGACGAAATAGGCGATCGCCGAGGCGAGCGCGGGCAATAACACGACCAGCGGGTTGCGGATCGCCATCGTTCCCATCACCAGGAAAACGGTGCCGTAGACGCAGAACTGGAACTCCACTTCCGGCAGTAACGTGGTCGCGTAAAACGAGAACGGAAACAACAGATAGAGCACCGCCGACATCGTCGCTACGCGTTGCCCGAACGATCGGTGGAACAGCAGGAACAGCAGAAATGACGAAGCCACGTAGAGCAATGCGTTGAACACGCGCCCCACCAGGGCGGTCCGCTCCCTGGACACCGCCTCCCATGCATCGAAAAGCAGGGGGTAGACCTGGTTGTCCACGGCCTGCATCGCGGGGTCGTAACGATAGACGTCCGCACGCGCGTCATCGTATTTGGCAGTCATGAAATAGGCGTACTCGTCGCTGGCCATCACCGGCGACTCGACCGCGATGATCCTCATGACGAGGATGGCGAACATGGCCAGCGCAGCCGCCAGCAAGATGCTCGGCACACGCATGCCTTGGCGCGACTCAACAGTGCGATTCATTTCTGGCGTTCCGGGCGGACAGGTTCAATGAAGCGAAAAGGGCGTCAGGCAAAGCCTGGACGCCCCAGTTCCGACGACCCATTGCTGACGAGTACTACTTGAGCAGTACGCTGCGCCCGTTGTCGCACACGACTTCCTTGCCATCGCGGACGTACGCCAGGCGCAGCCCGTAGAGGCCCGGTTCCAGCGACGCAGCTTGAATGCTTCCGGAAAAACCGGACTTGAGGACATCCGGGGAACCGCCCTGGCTCTGCTGCACGTCCGGCCGCTCGTTCGCGGGCACGAAGGCCTGCTGCCACACGCGACCGTTGCC
This sequence comes from Pseudoxanthomonas sp., assembly GCF_002863005.1. Lineage (GTDB taxonomy): Bacteria > Pseudomonadota > Gammaproteobacteria > Xanthomonadales > Xanthomonadaceae > Pseudoxanthomonas_A. Next base: position 347,089 of record NZ_PKDG01000015.1, on the reverse strand, counting down.
TGACTGCGATGCGATACGAACCTGTACTTCGGACGGCACACGCTGGCCGGCATCGTCGATCACCCAACCCGCCACCTGGAATTCCTTCCCCTTGGCCTCGATGGGCTTGGCGTCCGGAACGACCACGCCATCGATGGCTTCGAGATTGCAGGTGCCCGAGAGTTCGGGGGTCACGATCTCGGCGGGGGACAGCTCCACAAGAGCAGCAGGCTGCACGGGAGCTTCCGGCGCTGCTTGCTCGGGCTGCCCCTCCGGCTGCGGCGGGGTCGCCGCCTGCTCGTTCTCGGGGCGGCTGCATGCCGCAAGCAACACACAAACCAACAAGGGGGCGACACGACGCATACGACTCTCCATGAGCATTCCAATCTGCCGGCCTTGAATCCGGTTGAGCCCAGGCGGCCGCATGATCATGGCTTCTGCGCGGCGAACACCACCGGCCACGCATGCCCATCCGGGTAAGGGCATGCATCCGTCAGTACGCCCTGGACCGGGTCGAAGCACAATGATACACCGACTCTGCCGAAGCCCGCGTGCTGGACGCGCTCCCACAGATCCCACCCAGGTTGCGAGAACACCAATGCGCCCCCTCCATCGACGGGGTTACCGTGATAGCAGGGCTCCAGCACGTGCTCCAATACGCCGTCGACCAACCTCGCGCGCACGATCGTCGATTCAAGCTCCTCGTAGAAAGGGCACGAGAACAGCATCCACCCGCCTGGACGCAAGATTCTCCAGCATTCGCGGAGCGCTTGGTCCACGTCCGGGACATGTTCCAGGACATCGAAATGCATGACGAGGTCCAGCGAGGCATCACCGAACGACGGCGCCAGCAGGCTCTCATGGCGAATTCCTCCCCATGCCGTCTGGACCACGCTGCCGGACGCCAGTGAGTCGCCCAGGTACTCGCTGCCGGTCAGGCCGGGAAGCCGCTCCAGCAGCCGAGGGAAGAGGGGCGTCAACCGCTCGAAGACGGCCGCCGTCGCGGGGATGCGTCCCAGCCGAAGAAGCAGGTCGTCCAATGCCATCAGGATGCCGCGCATGCGCCCATTGAGGCCGCAGGAGCACATCATTCCCTCCATCAGGTTGGCCCAGTCGCCGGCGGCCGGCTGCGACTGGCTGAACTGGCCCCAATCACCGCAGCCCCGGCAATAGCCCGGGAAGCCGCCCTGCGCGAGGGACCACTGTTCGACCGTGACGGCCGTAGGGGCGAGAAGGTCCATGGCCTCACGCAGCCTATTGGCAGTTTCGAACCTGTGCACCCCCGCTGCACTCACGTCGGCCATGCCGCACCGTTTAGGATTCGGAGACGCGAGAAGTTATCATAACTGCCTGCTGATTCTCGCTCGGCCGCTTTCTGCCGGCCCGGGGTCTTTACAAGGAATTTATGTGACACATTCCCGGGAAATCGACCGCGCGCATCGGTTGTCGCCCCTCGTCCTCGTTGAATCGGTGTGGCGACACCGCGCGACCATCGGATCGCTGGCCATGCGCGAAGTACAGGGAAAGTACAAGGGTTCCGTTCTCGGCGTGTTCTGGTCGCTGGTGAACCCCCTGTTCATGCTGGCCATCTATACGTTCGTGTTCAGCGAGGTTTTCCGCATGCGTTGGGGCGGCGGCCTCGATCATCCCCTCGATTTTGCACTGATGCTGTTTGCCGGCATGGTTGTCTTCGGCTTCATTTCGGAGGTTCTCACGCGTGCGCCCACCCTGGTGACCGCCAACCCGAATCTGGTCAAGAAGATCCTGTTCCCGCTCGAGATATCGGCGCCCGTCGCGATGATCAGTGCCACGTTCCAGTTCGGTATCGGCCTGGTGCTCCTGCTGTCGGCCTACACAGTGTCCAAGGGCGCCCCACCGGCGACCGCTTTCCTCTTCCCACTGATCGCGCTGCCGCTTTTCCTGCTGGCCCTGGGCATGGCGTGGTTCATCTCTTCCCTGGGCGTCTTCATCCGGGACATCAGCCAGCTAATCGGCCACGTCCTGATGGTCGCCATGTTCCTCTCGCCGATCTTCTACCCGATCACCGCGATACCGGAACGCTTCCGCCAATTTTTCTACCTCAATCCCCTGACCTTTCTGGTTGAGCAGGCCAGAAAGGTGTTGATCCTGGGCGAGCCTCCCGATTGGACCCATTTGGCACTGTTTACCGGTTTCGCCGTGATCGTCTGCTATCTCGGCTTCGCTTGGTTCCAGTTCACGCGCAAGGGGTTCGCCGATGTCCTCTGAGATCGCGCTTCGCGTAACCCACGTCAGCAAGATATTCCGAACGTATTCCAACCCTGCCAGGCGACTCACGCATGCGTTGAACCATCGCCTGAACGCCGCGCTCTCGCGGGTGGGGGCGCCGGCGTTCGGTGCTGGGCGGGACACCATTCAGGAATACGTGGCGCTCCAAGACATCAGCTTCGAGGTCAAGCGGGGCCATACGACCGGAATCGTGGGACGCAACGGTGCCGGCAAGTCCACCCTGCTGCAAATCATCGCGGGCACGCTTGCTCCCACGTCCGGAGACGTGGAGGTGCGTGGCCGAGTCGCCGCGCTGCTGGAGCTTGGCTCAGGATTCAATCCCGAGTTCAGCGGCGTGGAGAACGCACGGCTGAATGCGACGATCCTTGGTTTGTCTCCTGCGGAGATCGACAAGAAGATGGATTCGATCCTCGCGTTCGCCGACATCGGAGCGTTCGCGTATCGACCCGTGAAGACCTACTCTTCCGGCATGATCGTGCGGCTGGCATTCGCGGTGCAGGCGCAAGTAGATCCGGAGATCTTGATCGTCGACGAAGCGCTCGCCGTGGGAGACGCCAAGTTCCAGTCGAAGTGCTTTGCGCGACTGGAAGCACTGAAGGAAGCCGGCACCTCGATCCTGTTCGTTTCGCATTCGACCGAACAGATCGTCAACCACTGCGATGACGCTCTTCTGATCGAGGCCGGACGGCTGCACCAGCGTGGACAGCCCAAGGATGTGGTCCATACATACCTTGACCTGCTCTTCGGTGCTGCCGGCAACCGGACGCCACCCACCAGCGACCTGTCGGATCCGGACGGCTCCTTCATCCAGCGCCCCGTAGTAGACACCGACACGCACCCTGCCGCCACCGGCAATGACTTCGCCAGCCAGCCCAACTACAACCCTTACGAATTCCGGTGGGGGGACGGTGCCGCGTGCATCGCGGACTTCCGACTTCTCGCCGGCAACGCCCGCACGGGTGCAAGCGTCGAGGCAGGCACATCACTACAACTGCGGCTCGGGATCTCGTTCACCCGCGACATCCGGCGTCCCATCTTTGGCTTCACCATCAAGTCGAAGGACGGGGTCACCGTGTTCGGCACGAACTCGGAGATGACGGACACGCAGGGCGATGCAGTATCGGCGCGTGCCGGAAGCGCAATCGAGCTCGCTTTCGATTTCGACTGCAACCTGGGGCCCGGCGACTACTTCATCTCCGTCGGCGTGGCCAGCCGCGATGGTGAGGACATCGTCCCACACGACCGGCGATATGACTCCATCCATTTGAACGTCTCGGATGACAGCTGCTTCGGTTTCAGCAAGCTCCCGATGACAATGTGCGTGAAGGAACTCCAGCCTTGAACAAGAACACTCAGCCCTACACTCTTTTCCTAGAGGACCACGGGCTCCAGCGTTACGAAGCCTCCCGTGTATGGGGGCCTGCCACCGGTGCAGCGTTCGACTATTCGGACGGCGACGACGTGGAGAATCGGATCGCCGCCATCATCGCCGCAGCGGAAGATGTTTCGCTCTTCTCGCTTGAGCTCGGCATGCACCAGACCGACTGGCCATCCATCTACCACTTGAGTCCCGTGCGCGCGAACCTGCTGCGCCCGCTAGCCCCGTTGCTCGAAGGTCGCCGGATACTCGAGATCGGCGCCGGCTGTGGCGCGGTCAGCCGTTACCTGGGCGAGCTGGGTGCAGAACTCCTGGCGCTGGAGGGCAGCCGACGGCGCGCGACCACGGCCGCCAGCCGATGCAGGGACCTGGACAACGTCACGGTTGTCAACCAAACCCTCGAACAGTTCCCTGACGGCGAAAGGTTCGACGTCGTGACGTTGATTGGCGTACTGGAGTACGCGCGCAAGTACTCCAGCGAACCGGATGGGGTGGCCGCCACGTTGCGTCGGGCACGATCGCTCCTCAACGAGGGCGGCATACTCCTCGTGGCGATCGAGAACCAGTTTGGGCTCAAGTATTTCGCAGGGATGCACGAGGATCATCTCGGTCGCGCCATGGCGGGCATCCAGGACCACTACTTGTCGGATGGTGTCGTGACCTACGGGCGCCAGGAACTGGCCGCGAAGATCGAGGCCGCCGGCTTCTTTGATTGCGAGTTCGCGCTTCCTTTCCCGGACTACAAACTGCCATCGAACATCGTCCTGCCGGCCGGCTGGAACCGGGATGCGGATTTTGATGCCGCAACGCTCGCTGGCCAGGCGACGCGCAATGATCGACAGCTCACCCATCCCCTCCTCTTCTCCACGTCACAGGCGTTCGCTGTCGCGCAACGGAACGGCTTGCTCGCGGACCTTTCCAACTCCTTCCTGATCCTGGCGCGCGCGACGACGTCGGCACCGGGTTTTACGAATGCGGCGCCTGACATCCTCGCGTGCCATTACGCGGTGGAGCGACAGGCCCGTTATGCCACTAGCACCACTATTCACTCGGCTGGCGGTTCCATTTCCGTGCGGCGCGCGCACTTGATCGACGGGCAGGCGCAACCTCCCTCCAAGTTGTTGCGTCAGGAACTGGTCGAAGAGCCATATGCCAAGGGCCAACTCTGGAGCGATGAGCTTGATCGCCTGATGAGCCGCCCAGGCTGGTCGGCTGACGATATAGCCACGTGGATGGCAGCCTGGCTCGATGCGCTCAGGGCGTATGCGCCGGTCGCCGTGCCCGACCCGCTCACGTCGCTGCAGCACGAGGTGCCGGGTCATCTGGTCGACGCGGTTCCAAGGAATCTGGTCAGAACCAAGGAGGGCGCGTGGATATTCTTCGATCAGGAATGGACGCTGCTACTCCCTGTCCAGATCGGCTACCTCGCTTTCCGCGCCTTCAATGTGAGCCTGGCCACGGTCACCCACGTGGCAGAGCCTGCAGATCCCACGTTGCTGCATGTCCCGACGCTCTTCCGTGCCTGCTTGCACCGGTTGGGTTTTATCGTCACCGGTAGCGATATCCTCGACTACCTTGATTTCGACGCAGCGATCCATGGCGAGGTGAGCGGCCAGTTCGCTCGCCCCCAGACGTTGGCCGAGTATGACGGCTACGCGCTGGTGCCGGGGCCGGACATCACGGGGTTGCTGCACGGCAGGAAGGATGGTCTTCCGGAACTCCTGTCCCGGCTGGCAAAGCAGGAAGACGAACTTAAGGCGGCATCCCTCTCGATTGAGACGCTGAACACCGAGATCGCCAATGCGGGCGCGCATGTAAGGGTGCTTGAGGCCCGGGTGGGCGAGGAAAGCGTGGCCAAGGACACCGCACGGGCCGCACTGACAGTAGCCGAGCATGCGCTGGCCGCAAAGCTCCAGCATGTGGAAAGCCTGGAGCGCCATATCGGTGAGCATGCGGTCGAGAACGCGCGCCTGCAGAACGAACTTCGCCTGCATACCGATGGGTCGCTGGCAGAGCTCGCCCAGGCGAAGACCGAGCTTGCATCAAGCAACACGCGCCTGATCGAGCTAACGGCCCGTTTGGCCGATGTGTCTTCGTTGCTGTCTTCTTCCGTCGCCACGACGGCAGCCCTGCAACTCCAACTGGCCGAAGAGAAGGAAGCCTCACGGCGGAACAGCGAGGACACACAAGCACTGAGGTCAGAGTTAGACACGACGCTGCAGGTCCTCGCCGACAAGGACAACGAGATCCATCGGCTATGGACGGTCGTCGACGCGCATCAGCGGGACAGCACGGCGCAAGCGCAGCTGGCCGAGCAGCTGCGTCAGGACATCAGCGCGGCGCGCCAGCTGCTCGGAAGCCAAGAAGGCCCATTGGCCGAACTGATGAGCATCAAGGCGTCGACCAGTTGGCGGCTCACGTCTCCGCTCCGCGCCGCCAAGTCGATGTGGCTTCGCGTCATACATAGCAGCGCCGGACGCGCAGGCGCGCTCGCGCGCAGCATCTACCGGCGGATGCCGATGCCCGCGCATAAGAAGATCGCGATCAAATCCGCGCTTTTCGAGAAGGCTCCCCTGCTCTTTTCCCGTACCAACGCCTTCCGTCGATGGCAGGCGGATGTGGCCACTCATGGCCCGGATACCGGGTACATGCCCGCCCTTGCCGCCATCGCGGACCCTCATGCGCCCGGCAAGCTGGCGTATGCCGACATGCCGGCGCTCTACACCGCCGACGGCGTCACCGAATGGCGTGACTACCCCGAAGTGAAGGCCAGGATCGCCGCAGAAGTGCGAGCGAAGCACCTGCGCACGTCGCCCAAGCCCCTCAAGATCCAGGACTTCTCCTCGTCAGCTGACCTCGAGAAGATAGCGGACCGTATCAGCCTGCCGGAGGCCCCGGCGGGACCTGACGTCAGCATCATCATCCCAGCCTACAATCACGCGCCGCGGACGCTGGAGTGCCTGGCGTCGATCGCGGCATGCCGCGACGCGGCCGACCCCACATTCGAAATCATCGTGGCGGACGATGCGTCCACGGAAGACTCGGCGGGCATTGTTGCGCGCGTGCCTCACGTGCGTTTCGTCCTTCAGGAGGCCAACCAAGGTTTCCTGAGGAACTGCAACGCCGCGGCGGGCCACGCGCGCGGCAAAGCGATCCTGTTCCTGAACAACGACGTCCAAGTCACGCCAGGCTGGTTGGCAAGTCTTTGGAGCTGTCTGCAGTCCGATCCGTCGATAGGCGCGGTCGGGCCGCGGATCGTGTACCCAAGTGGATGGCTTCAGGACGCGGGGACCCGCCTGCGCCGCGACGGTACCGGCGAGATGATCGGCCTCAATGAAATGCCTGATACGCCCGCCTACACCTATGATCGCGACGTGGACTACTGCTCCGGCGCCTGCCTGCTCGTACGCGAGGAGGATTTCCGCCTTGCAGGCGGTTTCGATGAGCGCTTCGCCCCCGCGTACTGCGAAGATTCCGACCTGTGCATGCAGTTGCGCGAGCAAGGCAAGCGGATCGTCTTCTGCGGGAGCGCGGAGGTTATCCACCACCTGAGCGCGACCTCCGACTCCCTGCCCAGCGAGTACAAGCTCAGCTGCATCAGCCGCAACCTTGACACGTTCTCGGAAAAGTGGCGACAGCAGCTGGACGACATGGACCAGGTGCGGACGATCGCCTTCTATCTACCTCAGTTCCATCCTTTCCCCGAGAACGACCTCTGGTGGGGTGAGGGCTTTACCGAGTGGACGAACGTCACCAAGGCGCGCCCGAACTACGTTGGCCACTACCAGCCGCGCGTTCCCGCCGACCTCGGCTATTACGATCTACGCGTCCCTGAAGTAATGAAGAAGCAAGCCGAGCTCGCGCGCCGCTATGGCGTGGGCGGCTTTTGTTTCTACTACTACTGGTTTGGCGGGAAGCGCCTGCTCGAGCGCCCCATCGAACAGATGCTCGCAAGCGGCGAACCCAGCTTCCCGTTCTGTCTTTGCTGGGCGAACGAGAACTGGACGCGTCGCTGGGATGGCCAGGAGCACGATGTCCTCATGGCCCAGCAGCATTCGGACGACGACGACCTGGCGGTGATCGAAGATCTGGCGCGTTATTTCCGCAGCGAGCACTACATCCGCGTGAACGGGAAGCCGCTCCTGCTCGTCTACCGCGTCACCCTTTTCCCGGATTTCGCGAGGACATCGTCGCTGTGGCGGCGCTATTGCCGCGACAACGGCATTGGAGAGATCTACATCGCTCAGGTGGAATCCTTCGAACTGGTGACCGCCGGCATCCGCCCGGAGGACCTCGGCTGCGATGCCGCCGTGGAATTCCCACCGCAAGGCATGGCAGAGCCGCGGACGCCTTCGGGCGAAATCGTGAACCAGAATTTCGCCGGGGCCGTCGCCGACTACCACGACCTTGCCGTCCGCTATGCGACGCGCGAGCTTCCCGCGTACAAGCGATTCATGGGCGTAATGCCCGGTTGGGACAACACGGCACGCCGTCAGAACAACAGCTACAGCTTCGAGCGCGCCACGCCCGGCGCTTTCCAGGCTTGGCTGGAGACCGTCGTGAAGCGCACGAAGCAGCAGTACTGTGGTGACGAGCGCCTGGTCTTCATCAATGCATGGAACGAATGGGCCGAGGGCGCGTACCTCGAGCCAGACAGGCGATTCGGCCACTCGTTCCTGCAAGCCCACCTCAACGCACTCGAAGCCGAGTACCTGGTGGACCGCAAATCGGCGTTCCCGGAATGACAAGCATGAGCAACGGATCCGACGTCGTCCTGGTAGGACACCCTTTCGCCCCCATCGGCTGCGGCGAGAGCCTGCGCTGCTCGTATCGCGCATTTCGCTCAGTCGCGCTTGCACCACGGCTGCTCGACGTGTTTGGCTACTTCAAGCCAGAAGATGATGCGGAGCGCGAGTTCGGCCCTGCGCTGACGCGGAAGTTGGGCCGCATCAACGTCTTCCACCTGAATGCCGACGAGGTCGACGTCGCGCTCGACGCCCTGGGCTCGGAGCCTGGCAGCTACAACGTGCTGTACCCGAACTGGGAGTTGTCCCACTTTCCCGACGCCTGGGTGCCCGCGCTGGAGAAGTTCAATGAAATCTGGTGCCCATCCAAGTTCATCCATGACTCGATCGACGGACGTGTCTCCGTACCGGTGAAGCACTTGCCTGTTGCTTGCGAGGTCAGCCTCTCTTCACTGCTCTCCCGGCGGTATTTCGGCATCCCCGAGAATGTGTTCGCGTTCCTGTTCTTTTTCGATTTTCGCTCTTATGCAACGCGCAAGAATCCGGAAGCCGTCGTGAAGGCATTCCAGCAGCACTGCCTTGCGCTTCCGGCGGCCAACTCCCACCTTGTCATCAAGACCAACGGCGCGGAAGCCGACTCGGCTGCGTACGCTCGACTGCAAGAAACCCTCGCACCCTTGCGCGCGCGTGTGACCTTCATCAATCGCACCATCAGCGACAACGAAGTCAAGAACCTGATTCGTTGCTGCGATACGTTCGTTTCACTACATCGATCAGAAGGCTATGGGCGCGGGCTGGCCGAAGCCATGTACCTGGGGAAGCCTCTCATCTGCACGGGCTATTCAGGAAACCTGGATTTCATGGACCGTGATTCAGCGCTGATGACGGGGTTCGACCTCATTCCCGTCAATCCCGGCGAGTACCCCTTCTCTGAGGGCCAGGTCTGGGCCGACGCACATGTCGACGAGGCAGCCGAGCATATGTCCAAGCTTTATCTGGATCGCGACTACGCCCGGAACCTAGGGCGCATCGCGTCGCGGACGGTGCGCTCGCGCGTCAGTTGTCGCACTATCGGCATGAACTACCGACGCCGGATCGAAGAGATCCGTTCGTTGTAAGCAGGAAGGAACGCCCGGCGGTAGCGGGGCGTTCTGCACGGGGCGTCACTATTGACCACCGAGTCGTCGCAAGTCCGCTTCGACCATCATCTCGATCAGTTGCTGCAGTGACGTCGCGGCCTTCCAGCCGAGTTTCTCTTGCGCCTTCGCGGGATTGCCGAGAAGGACATCCACCTCGGCAGGCCGCATGAACTTCTCGTCGATGGCGAGATGATCCTCCATCTTCAGCCCGACATGCGAGAACGCGATTTCGCACATTTCGCGCACCGTGGACGTCACGCCTGTGGCCACGACGTAGTCATCGGGCTTCTCCTGCTGCAGCATGAGCCACATGGCCTCGACGTAGTCGCCTGCAAAACCCCAGTCGCGCTTGGCGTCGATATTGCCCAGCCGAAGCTCTTTCTGGCGACCCAGCTTGATGGATGCCACCGCATGGGTCACCTTCCGGGTGACGAATTCGATCCCTCGCAGCGGCGATTCGTGATTGAACAGGATGCCACTGGATGCATGCATGCCATGGCTTTCCCTGTAGTTGACCGTAGCCCAATGAGCCATCAGTTTGGCGACACCGTAGGGGCTTCGCGGATAGAATGGAGTTGATTCGTCCTGCTTCGCCGCCTGGATCAGGCCGAACATCTCGCTCGTGGACGCCTGATAGAAGCGCGCGCCCGGATTGACCAGCCGGACGGCTTCAAGTACGCGCAGCGCGCCGGTGCCGTCGATATCAGCGGTCAACAGCGGCTGCTGCCACGAGGTGCCCACGAAACTCTGCGCGCCGAGGTTGTAAACCTCTTCCGCCCGCGAAACCTGCATCGCCCGGATGAGCGAGGAAAGATCGGCGAGATCCCCATCAACGAGCGCCACATCGTCGACGATGCCCAGCTCACGAAGCCGCCAAAGCGTATCGGTGCTGCGTCTGGCGAGCAGGCCGTGCACCCGATAGCCCTTCTCCAGCAAGAGTTTCGCCAGATAAGCACCATCCTGCCCGGTGATGCCCGTAATCAAGGCCGATTTTCCCTGAGTGCTCACGCCTTACTCTCCATGTCTTCAAGAATGTCTACCAATGTCTGGTCCCACGGAATTCGTGGGGTCCAACCCGTCTCTTGCCGTATCAGCGAACTATCGGCCACCATCCGCCGCTGCTCAGCTGGACGAAATTTCGCGGGATCCTGCAAGACGTCCGCCTCCGTTCCCGCCAGTTCCAACAAGCGATGCAGGATGTCGCGCACGCTCCGCTCGATGCCGCTTCCCACGGTGTAGATCTTACCGGCATTCCCGGATACCAGCAGATTGGCATACGCGCACACCACGTCCCGGACATCGGTGAAATCGCGGGTCACATCGATATCACCGGCAGAGATCGTTGGCGCTTGCCGGCCCGATGCCACGGCCACGACCTGCTCCGCCAAGGCAGGCACGACAAAGGACCGGCCCTGGCCCGGGCCAACGTGGTTGAACGGACGAGCGATCACTACGTCCAGTCGATTGGATCGATGCCACTGAAGGCACAACTGTTCAGCCGCCACCTTGCTCACAGCGTACGGATTGCGCGGTGCAGGGGGGAGGTCTTCGTCCACCGGCAATCGCGATTCGCTGACGGTGCCGTACACATCGCCTGAGCTTACGTACAGGAAGCGGCCCGAGAAGCCGTCAGAATCCAGCGCCTGCAGCAGGTTCAACGTCCCGAGGACGTTGATCTCGATGGTCTCAGCGGGATCCTCGAAGGAGCGCGGCACGAAACTTTGCGCGGCCAGATGGATGACGTGGTCGGGACGCACTCCCCGCAACTCACGTTGGAGCGCCTCGCGGTCACGCACGTCCACGGCAGGAAGCGCGATGAACTCCGCCCCGGCGAATGCTCCATCCAATCCCGACACGAGGACATGCCTTCCGACGAAGCCGCTCGCGCCCGTCAGAAGAACGCGCTTGCCTGCGATGGGAGCGTCAGGCGCGAAGGGCATGATCGAGATCGCCTTGGAGGTCCGTCAAGTGCTCGACCCCGACACTCAACCGAACCAGTCCATCACTCATCCCGAGCTTCTCCCTCCGCTCCACAGGCACCGATGCGTGTGTCATCACCGCAGGATGATTCACCAAGCTTTCCACACCCCCCAGCGACTCCGCGAGCGTGAACAGAGCCGTGTTCTCGCAGAACGTCTTCGCGGCTTCGAAACCGCCTTTAAGCACGATCGAAATGATGCCGCCGTAACCCTGCATCTGCTTCGCCGCGAGCGCATGCTGGGGATGAGAGGCGAGCCCCGGATAGATCACCTTCTCGATCGCCGGATGCGTCTCCAGCCACTGCGCCAACGCCATCGCGTTCTCGCAGTGCGCCTTCATCCGCAGGTGCAGGGTCTTCAAGCCGCGCAGCGCGAGGAAGCTGTCGAACGGCCCCTGCACGGCGCCGATGGAGTTCTGCAGGAACGCCATCTGTTCGGCCAGTTCCGCATCGTCTCCCACCACCACCATGCCACCGACCATGTCGGAGTGGCCATTGAGGTACTTGGTGGCCGAATGCATGACGATGTCGGCACCGAGCGCGAGCGGACGCTGCAGGATCGGCGAGGCGAAGGTATTGTCGACGACCACACGCAGGCCGCGCTTGCGCGCGATCTCGCAGATGGCAGCGATGTCGACGATCTTGAGCATGGGGTTCGTGGGGGTTTCCACCCACACCATTCGCGTTGCCGGGGTGATGGCGGACTCGAACGCCGCCAGATCGGTCAGGTCGACGAAGCTGAAATCCAGCGCGGCGGTGCGCTTGCGCACGCGCTCGAACAGTCGGTAGCTGCCGCCGTAGAGGTCGTCCATCGCGATGACATGGCTGCCGCTGTCCAGCAGTTCCAGCACGGTCGAGGTGGCCGCCATGCCGGAGGCGAAGGCGAAGCCGCGACTGCCGCCTTCGAGTGCCGCCACGCAGCGCTCGTAGGCGAAGCGCGTCGGATTATGCGTTCGCGAATACTCGAACCCCTGGTGCACGCCCGGGCTGCTCTGGGCATATGTGGACGTGGCATAGATGGGCGGCATGACCGCGCCGGTGCTGGGGTCCGGAGACTGCCCACCGTGAATAGCCAGTGTGCCCAGGGCAAGGTCGCCGGGCGCCCCATTGGCGGGGGTCGAAGAGTGCGCCATGTTCATGTTCCTTCAAACAGCCGCGCATTCTACCAGCCGGGCCTTAACGTACCGTCCATGCGGAACCCCGCCCGCCGACCGACGGGCATCGCTCCTACTGTGCGCGGCGTCGCAGGTAATTCAGCAGATCGATGCGGGTGATCAGGCCCAGGAAAGCGTCACCGTCGGTGATGATGGCCACTTGGCCCCGGTCGAACACCGGCAGCAGCGCCTCGATCGGCGACCGGACATCGAGTCGGTCCAGCTTGCTGACCATCGCCGTCGAGACGGGGTCGCGGAAACGCGCCTCGTCGCCGTATACATGCAGCAGCACGTCGCTTTCGTCGACGATGCCGGCCAGCTTGTCGCCCTCCATCACCGGCAGCTGGGAAACGTCGTACAGCTTCATGCGCTGATAGGCGGTGGTCAGCAGATCGGTGGGACTGACCACGACCGTATCCCGCTGACTGTAAGGGCGCAGGATCAGGTCGCGCAGGTCGCCGTGCTGGGGACGCTCGATGAAGCCGTTGTCCAGCATCCAGTAGTCGTTGTACATCTTCGACAGGTACTTGTTGCCGGTGTCGCAGACGAACACGAGCACGCGCTTCGGCCTGGTCTGCTCGCGGCAATACTTGAGCGCCGCCGCCAGCAGGGTGCCGGTGGACGAGCCGCCCAGGATGCCCTCCTTCGCCAGCAGCTCGCGAGCGGTGTGGAAACTCTCCGCGTCGCTGATCGCGTAGGCCTTCTTGACCCGGCTGAAATCCGAGATCTGCGGCAGGAAGTCTTCGCCGATTCCCTCCACCAGCCAGCTGCCCGACTTCGTGCTGAGCGTGCCTTCGTTGATGTACTGCGTCAGGATCGATCCGACGGGATCGGCCAGTACCATTTCGGTCTGCGGCGATTGCTCCGCGAAGCAGCGCGACAGGCCGGTCATGGTGCCCGAACTGCCGCAGCCGAACACGATGGCATCCAGCTGGCCGTCCATCTGGCGCAGGATTTCAGGGCCGGTACCGTACTCGTGCGCGGCCGGATTGTCGGGGTTGCCGAACTGGTTGATGAAGTAGGCGCCGGGTGTCTCGCGCGCGATGCGCTCGGCCAGGTCCTGATAATACTCAGGGTGCCCCTTGGCGACGTCCGAACGGGTCAGGATGACCTCGGCGCCCATCGCCTTGAGGTTGAAGATCTTCTCCCGGCTCATCTTGTCCGGGACCACCAGCATCAGCTTGTAACCCTTCTGCTGCGCGACCAGCGCCAGGCCGATGCCGGTATTGCCTGCCGTGCCCTCGACGAGGGTGGCACCAGGCTTCAGGTCGCCACGCTTTTCGGCGGCCTCGATCATCGACATGCCGATGCGGTCTTTGATGGACCCGCCGGGGTTGGCGCTCTCGAGTTTCAGGTAGAGGGTGCAGAGCCCGGTGTCGAGGCGCTTGGCCTGGACGATCGGCGTGTCGCCAATCAGCTCGAGTACGGAAGAGTGGATCGCCATGCGGCCGTGCATCCGGTGCGGTACGGGCCCGGATTATCGCACTTGGGTGACGCGGACGGCGACGGCCGACGAGGAGGCCGCCGCCGCCCGCGACGAGAAAGTGAGGCGCCTAGTGCGGTTTGGCGTCGTAGATCCGGAGCAATCGCTCCTTCGCGTGCAGCTTTTCGCGCTTCATCTGGCCGAGCAGGGTGTCATCGATGGGCAGCACGCCGAGTTCGGCGTCGGTGACCTTCTTGTCCAGCTCGCGGTGGCGCTGGTAGAGCTGCTTGAACTCCGGATCGGCCTTGATGAGCGCATCAATGTCGGCCTGCGGTTGACCTTCGAACATGATCATTACCTCCTTCAGCGGAAATACGAACGCCCCGGCCTTCACAGGCACGGGGCGTTGGCTTGGGAGCGGAGCCTCTGGCCGGCGGCACCGGTGCGTCCCGCCAGGACGCCCACGGCCAGCTGCTTGCCGGCGGCGGTCTCCAGGGGGATCGGAACGGGCGTCATCGGGTCGATTCTCCGGTGAGCCAAGCGACGGGAGTCGCTTGGGAATATGACCCTACTCCTCGACCAGCAGGCCGGCAAGCGCGATGTCAAGTCATTGATTCTGAAAGGAAACCGCACGCGGGACAATGTTCAGGCTATTCGCCGGGAAGCCAGAAAGGTTCATCCAAGCTCATGATTTTCAAGGGAAAATCAGTGCGTGATGATCACTTCCAGCGCCCGAGCCTTGGTACCCGTACCTTTCGCGATGCTCTGCAGGCGCGACTTCTGCACCCCGGCCGCCGTCAGCGCGTCGCGCAAGGCATCCGCACGACGCTGCCCCGGCGTCTGGTTGTCGCCGTAGCCCTCGATCCGCGCACGCGCCTTGGGATTGGCTTGCAGATAGGCTGCCAGTGCGCTCGCGGTGGACGTGCCGCCGCCCGATAGCTTGGCGGAATCGCCAGCGAACACGTTGGCGCCCAGCGTGAATACCTCGCCCCGCGCCTCGAACTTCGAGGCAGGCAACTTGGCCCCGGACACCAGCTCGGCCTCTTCGCGGGCGAGTTTCAGCTCCCGCTGGCGAGCGGCACTCAATCGGTTGGCCTGCTGGCCTGCCACGGTATCGAGGGTGGTCTCGGCCTCCTGCCGCGCCAGTGCCTCGGCCTCGGCGGCCAGCCGCAGGCGCTCGGTTTCCTCGGCCTGGATCTGCGCCTGCACGCGAAGGCGTTCGGCCTCGCGCCGCGCACGCTCGGCCTCGCGCCGGCTCGCCTCGACCAGCAGTTCGCTGCGCGTACGGTCCAGGCGATCGGCCTCGCGGCGTGCCGCCTGCGTCCGCGCAGCGATCTCAGCGATCTCGACCCGACGTTCGGCCACGAACTGCAGGGTTTCGCGTTGACTGCGACGGCCCTTGTCCAGCGCCGCCACCGCATGCTGCGCCTGCAATTTCTCGTACGCCGCGTGCTCGCTCAGCACGGGATCGGACTGCAGTGCCGCCAAGCGCTGGCTGAGCTGGGCGACCACCGGGTTGTCGGCGGCGATCGCGGTGGCCGCCACCAAGGACAGCACCAGGGCCAGCGACAGCCGAACCATGCGGTCGTAAGCGCTCATCGACCGCCCTCCCCGAGCTGGCGCTGCAGGTCCGCGATCTCCGCGCGGCGCTGATCCACATCCGCCATGGCGACGGCCTCCTCGCTGCGCGCGCGAGCCAGATCGGCGTCCGCGGCGGCGCGCACGGCGAAATCGAGGGCCTCCTTCTTGCTGCGCGTGGCCTGCGCCTGCGCGAGCGACTGGCGGGCCGCCGCCAGCGGCGCGGGTGCGTACTGGTCCGCATCGGCCTGGTCGGCACGCTGCACCGCCTTGATCGCCGCTTCCAGTTCGGGGGTCGGCGCGTTCTGGGCGAACGCCGGCGACAGCACGATTGCCGCTACTGCGGCGGCCATCACATGCAGGGGCCTGCGGAAGTGTGCGAAGCTAACAGTCATTGGGGTGCCGTGACGTTGAGGGGTACGCGCGGCCATTGTCTGTAGCCTTCGGCGCCGTTGCAACGTGTGCCGCGCATCGTGGGGAGTGTTGCACATGGACATCGGCTATTTCCTGAAGCTGATGACCGAGAAGAACGCCTCGGACATGTTTCTCACGACCGGGGCGCCGGTCTACATCAAGATCGAAGGCAAGCTCTATCCGCTGGGCAACACCGGATTGCCGCCCGGCATGGTCAAGAAGATCGCTTACTCGCTGATGGACGAAGGCCAGGTGCCGGTGTTCGAGCGCGAGCTCGAGCTCAACATGGCCATCGCCCTGCACGACGCCGGCCGCTTCCGCGTCAACGTGTTCAAGCAGCGCGGCGAAGTGGGCATGGTCATCCGTGCGATCCGCAGCGTGATCCCCACGATCGAGGAGCTGAACCTGCCGCCGGTGCTGAAGGACATCATCATGACCCCGCGCGGTCTGGTGCTGATCGTCGGCTCCACCGGTTCCGGCAAGTCGACGTCGCTGGCGTCGATGATCGACTACCGCAATACCACCAGCACCGGCCATATCCTCACCATCGAGGATCCGATCGAGTACCTGCACCGGCACAAGCAGTCCATCGTCAACCAGCGCGAGGTCGGACTGGATACGCATGCGTTCCACAATGCGCTGAAGAACGCGATGCGCGAGGCGCCGGACGTCATCCTGATCGGCGAAATCCTCGACGCGACCACGATGGAAGCGGCCATCGCCTTCGCCGAAACCGGCCACCTGTGCCTGGCGACGCTGCACTCCAACAATGCCGACCAGACCATCGAGCGCATCCTCAACTTCTTCCCGGAAAGCGCACACAAGAACGTGCTGATGAACCTGGCGCTCAACCTGCGCGCCGTGGTGTCGCAGCGCCTGGTCAAGGGCACCGACGGTCGTCGCATGCCGGCGGCGGAAGTGCTGATCAATACACCGATGATCCGCGACCTGCTTCGCCGCGGCCAGGTGCACGAGATCAAGGCCGCCATGGAGGAGTCGCTCGAGGAAGGCATGGAGACCTTCGACCAGTGCCTGTTCCGCATGGTGAAGGAAGGCCTGATCGAGCAGGAGGAAGCCCTGCGCGCCGCGGACTCGCGCGATGGCCTGGCGCTGAAGTTCCGCCTCTCCGAAGGCAGCAAGGGCGAGCACGATCCGTACGCGGATTACGACACGGCCAGCAGCTCGCCGCGGATCACCCACGGCTTCGGCTGAGCACGCCGCGTCGCCGAACGGCATGCGGGTCAACGGACGGGGAAACCCGCCCGTTCCGTTTTCGGCGACATCCGGTCAGGCGTTGGCGTCGGGCTGGTTCTCCGGCCTGGCCTGATCGAAGGCCGGGAGCGCGAGACAGGCCTGCTCGATGCGGACGATCGTGGGAAAGGCGCTCATGTCCACACCGAACCGGCGCGCGTTGAACACCTGGGGCACCAGGCAGCAATCCGCCAGTCCGGGGGTCTGCCCATGGCAGAAGGCCCCCGTGGCGGCATCGCCGGCAAGCAGGGCCTCCATCGGTGCGAACCCTTCTATGATCCAGTGCTTCACCCAGTCGTCGCGCTCGGCCTGCGGCACGTTCCAGGTGCCTTCGAAGTACTGCAGCACGCGCAAATTGTTGAGCGGGTGGATGTCGCACGCGACCATCTGCGCCAGCGCGCGCACCCGCGCGCGGTCCCGGGCCGTCATCGGCAACAAGCGTGGCGACGGCCAGGCTTCGTCCAGGTACTCGAGGATGGCGAGCGACTGGCGGATCACCCGCGCGCCGTGCTGCAGGGTGGGCACCATGTGCTGGGGATTCTTGGCGACGTAGTCCGGCGCGTGCTGCTGGCCGCCGTCGCGGACCAGGTGCACGGGCGCGGTTTCGTAGGCCAACCCCTTGAGATTCAGACCGATGCGCACGCGATACGCGGCGCTGGAACGCCAGTAGGAATACAGCCTGAGGTGCTCAGCCATGCAACCCGCTCCCCGCGGCTTGCGCCTTCGAATCCCCGGAATCCATGTCCATGCCCGACCCGCTCCGTCCTGAAGTCACACTGGGGCCGGCCGCGCCCTCAAGGCAAGGGTTGCGGCTCGATACGCTGCTCGATCGCGCCAAAAATGGAACGTCCGTCACAGTCCATCATTTCGATGCGGACCACGTCGCCGAAACTCATGAACGGCGTGGACGGCTTGCCATCGCGCAGGGTCTCGACCGTACGCTGCTCTGCAAAGCAGGACGCGCCCTTGGAGGTGTCCTCGTTGGCGATGGTGCCGGAACCGACGATGGTGCCCGCCGACAGCGGGCGGGTCTTGGCCGCATGCGCGACCAGCTGGGCGAAGTCGAACTGCATGTCCACCCCCGCCTCCGGCGCGCCGAACCACTCGCCGTTGATGTGGGTGACCAGTGGCAGGTGGACCTTGCTGTCGCGCCAGGCAGCGTCCAGTTCGTCGGGCGTGACGAATACCGGCGACAGTGCCGAGCGCGGCTTGGATTGCAGGAAGCCGAAGCCCTTGGCGAGTTCGCCCGGGATCAGGTTGCGCAGCGACACGTCGTTGACCAGGCCGATCAGCTGGATGTGACCCGCCGCCTGCGCCGGTGTCACCGCCATCGGCACGTCGTCGGTGACGACGACGATCTCGGCTTCCAGGTCGATCCCGTACTCCTCGCTGACCACTTTCACCGGATCGCGCGGCCCGTAGAACGCGGCGCTCGTGGCCTGGTACATCAACGGGTCGGTATAGAAGCTCTCCGGCACTTCCGCATTGCGGGCGCGACGGACGCGCTCCACGTGCGGCAGGTAAGCGCTGCCGTCGACGAACTCGTAGGCACGGGGCAGCGGCGCGGCGAGCGCCTGAAGGTCGATGTCGAACGCGCCATCGGCGTCGCCCGCATTCAAGGATTCGTACAGTGCGTTGAGGCGCGGCGCGGTGTTGCTCCAGTCTTCGAGCGCGCGCTGCAGCGTCGGCGCGATGCCGGTGGCGCGCACACCGCGGGCCAGATCACGGGACACGACGATCAACGTACCATCGCGACCACCTTCCTTCAGGGAACCCAGCTTCATCGGAACTCCAGGATGCGGGCGCCCATGCGCCATGGTTTCAATTGTAACGAAAGACCGGCCATGTCAACCCGCAATCGGATCGCCCTGGAAACCGTCCTTGCGGAAGGTCAGCACCAGGGTATCGCGATGACCTTGCCCATCCAGCGGCTGGATCGGGGTGGATTCGTGGATCACCCGTTCGTCGTCGAGGAACAGCAGCGACCACGGCGCTTCCAGCGTGAAGCGCTGCCCGTCCGGCCCTGCGGCGGCGAACACGCGGGTTTCGCCCCCTTTGATGCCCTGCCTGCCCGACAACAGCACCGCGACGAAATCCACGCCATCGCGGTGCGCACCTTCCGGCGTGGGCCGGCCGATGCCGTCGGTGGTGTCGATGCGGAACTGGTGCGCCTCGACGTACCACGCGCGCTCGCCCTTGAGTTCGGAACACCAGCGGCCCAGCCCCAGCAGGAGTTGTCGCCATGCCCGGGCTTCCGCGACGGCCGGCTCGATCGGCTCGAACCAGCGCTGCATGCCGCCATGCAGGGCGTTGTAATCCAGCGACTGCCAGTGCGCGCGGTGCGGCGCTTGCGCGAGGCCGTCCGCACCCAGGACGAAGCAAGAATGCCGCCGCCGCCGATAGCGGCCGCCGTCCTTGAGGTACTCGTCCACTTCCAGCCGATCCCAGCTTGGCAGCAACGCATCGAGCGCGTCGAGATCGACGTCCACGGCGTCGGCCATGCCCCGCGGCTCGAGCACCGCGTAGCCGCGCTCCTGCACGCGGCGCACGGCCTCGTCGGCAGGGCAGAACGGAGGTTGGAACATCGCGACCATCGCAAGACCCCTCAACGCAAAAACCCGCCAGAGGCGGGCTTTTGCGGATGTCCAGTGGACGTCAAGTTGGCAGCCCCGGATGGATTCGAACCACCGAATGCCTGAGTCAGAGTCAGGTGCCTTACCGCTTGGCGACGGGGCTGTGTAACCAGTGACGCGTAGTGTAGCGCGTCTGTTAGCGCTTGGAGAACTGCGTGGCGCGACGCGCCTTGTGCAGGCCGACCTTCTTGCGCTCGACTTCACGCGCGTCGCGGGTCACGAAGCCTGCCTTGCGCAGTTCCGACTTCAGCGTTTCATCGTATTCCACCAGCGCGCGGGCGATGCCCAGGCGGATGGCGCCGGCCTGGCCGGTGATGCCGCCACCGGTGGTGGTCACGGTGATGTCGAAGGTTTCGGTGTTCTTGGTCAGCTCCAGCGGCTGGCGCACGATCATGCGGCCGGTTTCGCGGCCGAAGAACTCGTCCAGCGGACGACCGTTGACCGTGATGTTGCCGGAACCCTTGCGCAGGAACACGCGGGCGGTGGAAGACTTGCGACGGCCGGTGCCGTAGTTCTGAGTGATAGCCATGATTAGATGTCCAGGACCTGCGGCTGCTGAGCGGCGTGCGGATGATTCGGGCCGGCGTAAACCTTGAGCTTGCGGTACATGTCGCGGCCCAGCGGGCCCTTCGGAAGCATGCCCTTCACCGCGGTCTCGATGACGCGCTCCGGATGGCGCTCCAGCGCCTGGGCCAGCGTCTCGGTCTTCAGGTTGCCGATGTAGCCGGTGAAGCGGTGGTACTTCTTGTCGGCCAGCTTGTTGCCGGTGACGTGGATCTTCTCGGCGTTGATCACGACCAGGTAGTCGCCGGTATCAACGTGAGGGGTATAGACGGGCTTGTGCTTGCCGCGGAGGCGGCGGGCCAGCTCGGTGGACAGGCGACCCAGGGTCTTGCCTGCTGCGTCGACGACGTACCAGTCACGCTGGACGGTCTCGGACTTGGCGGTAAAGGTGCTCATGTGGATCTCATGTGTCTGGTCGGGCGGATTCCGCGGTTTCCCGGGCGGAACTTTGCCACGCGTTGTGAAGGGTGAAACGGAAGAGGCGGGATTGTACGGGGCGATACCGCAGTGCGCAACCCTCCGGAGCCTCGGACACGCAGGACCCCGGGGCAGACGCCGGGAGCGCCTAGGCGGCACAATGGCCTCATGAACACCCGGACCTATTCGCCCCTCGATCAATGGCTGGTGGAGGCCCAGCGCGGCCTGGACACGGTGTTCGGCAGCCCCCCCGCCCAGCGAGCGAACCCCGCCGGGGATACGCCCGAGGTCGCGCTCGAGCCGGACGAGCAGCGTCATGCTGCCGGCCTGATGCGCATCAACCACGTGGGTGAGGTCTGCGCGCAGGGCCTCTACTTCGGCCAGGCCGCCGTGGCACGGGACGATGCCACCCGCCTCCACCTGTTGGACGCCGCCCAGGAAGAAACCGACCACCTCGCCTGGTGCGCGGACCGCCTGCGCGAACTGGACAGCCGGCCCAGCCTGTTCAATCCGCTGTGGTACGCGGGCAGTTATGCCCTCGGCGCCCTCGCCGGCCTGCGCGGCGATGGCTGGAGCCTGGGGTTCGTGGTGGAGACCGAACACCAGGTCGAGGCCCATCTGGACGAACACCTTGAATCCCTCCCGCCCGCCGACCTGCGCAGCCGCGAGATCCTGAAGGTCATGAAGGCCGATGAGGCACGCCATGCCGAACACGCCGAAGAAGCAGGCGCGCGCATCCTGCCGGCCCCCATTCCGATGCTGATGGCCGGGGCCTCGAAGCTGATGAAGGCCGTCGCGTATCGCTTGTAGGGTGCGCCTTGGCGCACCGTCCCATGGCGCTGAATGCTCCGCAATCCAGCCTGGACGACGGGTTCATGGGTTCACTCGCGCGGCACCCGCTACGACGCGAGCTTCAGGCCGATGATGCCGGCCACGATCAGGCCGATGCAGACCAGCCGCGCCGCCGTGGCAGGCTCCTGGAACAGCCACATGCCCACACAGGCAGTCCCGACGGCACCGATGCCCACCCAGATCGCATAGCCCGTTCCCAGCGGGATGTGCTTGAGGGCCGCCGCCAGCAACCAGAAGCTGGCCGCCGCGGCCACGGCCGTGACCACGCTTGGGACCAGGCGGGTAAAACCTTCGGAGTACTTCAAGCCCACCGCCCAAGCCACTTCCAGCAATCCCGCCAACACCAGATAGACCCACGCCATACGTCACCTCCTCAGGTTGAGTGCCCGGGCCATAACGCGAAACGGCCCGGAACCTTCGTTCCGGACCGCCGTCGGTCCTGATGCACGGCTCGCGCCGCGGGCGGGTCGTCCCGCCATGTGTGTGGGCAGACTAGCGAAGGCCATCCGAACCGGATGTAACCCGCGCCCGTCGCCAACCCCTCATTCCGGCAGGTTGCGCCCGTGGTACAGCTCCTCGATCTCCCGCTTCAGGCGCGCCTCGATCTTCATGCGCTCCTTGAACGACAGGTTCTTGGCCTTCTCCTCGAACAGGTAGTTGTCGAGGTCGAACTCCTTCAGGTGCATCTTCGTGTGGAAGATGTTTTCCTGGTAGACGTTCACGTCGAGCATCTCGTAGCGCGACTTGATGTTCTTGGCCAGGAAGTCCTGGATCGAATTGATCTTGTGGTCGATGTAGTGCTTCTTGCCCTTCACGTCGCGGGTGAAGCCACGGACCCGGTAATCCATGATGACGATGTCGGATTCCAGGCTTTCGATCAGGTAATTCAGCGCCTTCAGCGGCGAGATCACGCCGCAGGTCGCCACGTCGATGTCCGCGCGGAACGTCGCGATGCCATTGTCCGGATGGGTTTCGGGATACGTGTGCACCGTGATGTGCGACTTGTCCATGTGCGCCACCACCGCGTCGGAGATGATCTCCTTGCCCGCATCCTTCTTGTCGATCACCGGCTCCTCGGAAATGAGGATGGTCACCGACGCGCCCTGGGGGTCGTAGTCCTGGCGGGCCACGTTGAGGATGTTGGCACCGATGATCTCCGCCACGTCCGTCAGGATCTGGGTGAGGCGGTCGGCGTTGTATTCCTCATCGATGTACTCGATGTACCGGCGACGCTCGTCTTCGGACGAGGCATAGCACACGTCGTAGATGTTGAAGCTCAGCGCCTTGGTGAGGTTGTTGAAGCCTTGCAGCCGCAGGCGAGGCAGGGGTTTTACCACGGCGGTGATCCCTCTTCGGGGGTGTCGGATGAGGGGGCGGATTATGCGCCATATGGGGTGACAGCGAAATGTCCGCCGCCCATCCGCCAGCGGGCCGTCGCACAGTGGCCCAGCCCTTGCATGGCCTGCGTTTGCCGTGGGCCACGTATTCGGACTAAGCTTCCTGAATTACAAGCCGTGACCACCATGAGCCCAGGCATCCCCCTTTCAGCCCCTGCTCGCCCCGCCGCCAGCCCCCTGACGCCGGACAACGCCACGCTTGAGCGCTTCCTGGCCCACAGCCACCGGCGCCGGTATCCGGCCCGCGCCGATGTCTTCCGCCCGGGCGACCCCGCCGGCACGCTTTATTACGTGGTGAGCGGGTCGGTAAGCATCATCACCGAGGAAGACGATGACCGCGAGCTGGTCCTCGGCTACTTCGGTTCCGGCGAATTCGTGGGCGAGATGGGCCTGTTCATCGAGTCCGACCGCCGCGAGGTCATCCTGCGCACGCGGACACAGTGCGAGCTGGCGGAAGTCAGCTACGAGCGCCTGCACCAGCTGTTCCTCGGCACGCTGTCGGCCGATGCACCCAAGCTGCTGTATGCCATCGGCGCCCAGCTGTCGCGTCGCCTGTTGGATACCAGCAGGAAGGCCAGCCGCCTCGCATTCCTCGACGTCACCGACCGCATCATCCGCACGCTGCACGATCTGGCCCGCGAACCGGAGGCCATGAGCCACCCGCAGGGCACCCAGCTGCGCGTTTCCCGCCAGGAGCTGGCACGCCTGGTCGGCTGCTCACGCGAAATGGCTGGCCGTGTATTGAAGAAGCTGCAGGCCGACGGTTCCCTGCACGCACGCGGCAAGACCGTCGTGCTGTACGGCACCCGCTGACCGCAGGGAACAGGCGGCCGGTCTTGTGGGCCTGCCGCTGCCCGGGTCGTCGTCTCCACCTGCTCGACCGTTGCAGCGCCCTCGCCTGTAATACTGCGCAGCGCTGGGCCACCTCGTTTGTCCGCACCCCTTCCGCAGGGGGCTGGCGCGCCAAAGCGCCGATACCTTTCCGAGGTTGACGCTGCGCCCGCATGGCCAGGCCAGCGGCGTGGCGGACAGGACTGCCTGCGTCATCTTTGCCTTCACCGCATTGATAGGCGGCGTTATCGCGCCCGGGGTTGATGACGGTCGCCAGCAGCGCGCCGTTGGCAACGGCTCTTGCAGAAGTCACGCATCACAAAGCGTGCAGGATGGGCGCGGCGCAAACCGGCCCACTCTGCACCTGACCGACGCAACGGAGCGGGTCGCCCCCATGGCG
Source organism: Pseudoxanthomonas sp. (assembly GCF_002863005.1). GTDB lineage: Bacteria > Pseudomonadota > Gammaproteobacteria > Xanthomonadales > Xanthomonadaceae > Pseudoxanthomonas_A. Next base: position 322,688 of record NZ_PKDG01000015.1, on the reverse strand, counting down.
CCCGAAACCTCACTGCGTCTCGGCCGCGGCTTCGGCGCGCGACTGATCCGGCGTGGCCTGAACTTGCTCGCGCCCGAGTCCCGAACACGCACGCAGCCGCCGCCGCAAGGCTGCAGTGCGATGCATGGGCCGATGGATCGGCCCATGCGTGTCCCGTCCTGTCAGCGCGACGGCCCGGTCTGCTCGCGTTGCTGTGCCACTTGCTGGTCGGTGAGCGATGGCGGGTCTTTTGGCTGCCAGCCCTGCGCGGCGGGCGTCTTGAGGTAATCGTCCAGCGCCTGGCGCATGGCACGATCATCACCCCCGTGCATCGCGGAGAACATGCGGTCCACGAACGAACGCTGCGCATCCTCGCTGCGCGGATTCTGCGCTGTGGCGTCCGCAGGCCGCGGGTCGCGATTGGCGGTCGCCAGTGCTTCACGCGAGCGATCCCCGAAGATCCCGTCCACTTTCAGCCCGCGGTCTTCCTGGAACGCCCGCAAGGCATGTTCGGTCTGCGGACCGAATTTTCCCGACGCCGTCTCCAGTGGCCGACCATCGGCGCCCCGATACCCCAGCTGGTTCAGTTGCTGCTGCAGGTCACGCACCGCGGCACCGGACGCTCCGTCACGCAGCACCTCGGGTGCTGCCGTCCGCATCGGAACAGCAGCACCACGTTCGGCGCCCTGCAGGTGCGGCAACGGGTCCACCTGTCGGCCATCGCGCCACATCTCGAAATGCAGGTGCGTGTCTCCCTGTGCAGGCGTGTTGCCTGTCCTGCCCATGGTGCCGATCTGCTGCCCGGCTTCGACACGCTGCCCATTGCGCACGCTGAAAGCGTCGAGATGGAAGTACTTGGTGAGCGTGCCGTCATCGTGCCGCACGTGCACGGTGTTGCCTGCCGCCCCATTGTTCGGACGCACCACCACGGTACCTCCCGCGACGGCCACGACCGGATCGCCGACGTTGCCCTCGATGTCGATGCCGCCATGACGCCGCCCACCGCTGCGTGGCGTACCGAACTCACCCCGGCCCTCGCGTGGCTTGTCGGCCTGGTTGATGTCATGGTTGCCTGGGGTCGGCCAAGCGAATCCGCCCTCGCGCTGCCGTGCTTCAGCGGCTGGGGCGCGATTGCGATCCTGCTCGGGAAGCGCAAGCTGCTGCGCGATCGCCTCACGCGTACGCGCGTCGGCGTTGCCGGTGGCCTCAAGCTGGTTCGCAGCCTGGAGCGCACGCACGGCTTCCTGCGTCCTGCCTCCGTAGATGCCGGAGCGCGTCTCCAGTTCCGCACCCTGGCCGTCGCGGAATCCCAGCTGGTTCAATGAGGTTTGCAGCGCGCGCACATCCTCGCCGCGTTCGCCACGCTGCAGCACACCATCCGCCAGCGGCGACGTGCGCTCGCGGGCAGCCGCATCCGGCCGGCTCGCCTGGATGCCGCGGTCCGGGATACTGATGGCCGCGTACTTGGTATTCCAGTACTGCGAGAACGTATTTGCCAACTCGCGATCGTCGAGGCCGCGCAGGTCTGCGTAGGCACGCCCCGTCAGGCGCTCCACGTCTCGCTCGCTGATATTGTTGAGGATATTCCTGCGCGTGTTGGTACGGGTGAACTCACCCGCCTCGATCGCATTCTGGATGGACGCATAGCCTGCCGCGCCCTGCTGGTGGGCCAGATACAGGTCCAGTCCGCTCGGCGTCTCGTTCCCGGAGAGGAAATCGTGTCCACTGCGGGCCTGCCGACGTGTGATGTCGGCCAGATTGTCCGAATACAGCGCCGCCGCCGCGCGGGTGTTCGCCACCGGATCGAACTCGCGCCCCGCTATTCCGTAATCCTCGGCAGTGCCCGGTACGAACTGGAAAAGTCCTTTCGCGCCACTGGGATTGCTTGCATTCGGATCGAAGCGACCGCCTGTCTCGATGTAGGCGAATCGCAGGAAATCTTCCCGCGGAATGCCGCTTTCCTGTGCTTGTCTTTCGATGATGTCGAGAATCTGCTCACGTGTGTACTGACTGGCCATCGTTGGCTCCTTTGCTGAAGTACGCGACCGGGGGTCGCTGGACGTCAACCGGGCCCCTCCCTGGGCCTGCTACAAGTCGGTCAACTGTGAATCCGCTTACTTTTCGTAGCGTTGCGTCGCCTGATCGAAGGTGTAAACCACGGTGTCCGCTTCCGTCATGTCGCGAACCTTGCCGGGCGCGGCGATGGTGGTTCCCTTCGAGACAACCTTGAGGTCAGGCAGGCCCGCACCGGTCTGCTCGAATGCGAGCGTCCCGCTGCTCGCCGCGCAAGGCATCACCTCCCCACCATCGCACGCATCACTGTTGTCGTAGCTGACGGGAATGCTCCCCAGATAGCCCCATTGCCTGAATCCGAGTGCGTCCACGTTGTCGGGATCGAACAGAAGCAAAGCGAACATGCGTACGTCCGTGCCGTTCACGAAATCCAACGTCGGTACCGCCAAGAGGTAGCGACCGTCGCCGGTCGTGAAAGACTGTGCCTTTCGCGATTCATCGATCTGCTCGGCCCGCCCCATCCTGCCGAACTCGCCGACATAGCCGTCCGTGTCGGGCTTGGACCACTCGGCCTTGCCCTCCTTCTCCACGCGCGTGAACGTCGCCTGGGAGATGGCGACATGCTCGGGGTCCATCATCCCGTTGTCGCCCTCTGGACCCTCGCCCTCGCTTTTGATGCCGAAGCCCGTGAAGTAGTGCCTTCCTTTGAGATCGAACGCATGGCCGTACCAGTAGCTGACGGTCGCACCGCCGTCGACCTCGTAGCTGACCGCACCGTCGCCATCCCGCTGGTAGATGAAATACAACACGCTGTCCGCGGAGGGCGGCTTCAGCTCTGACATGGATTCTTCCTTATTCTGGGGTGGCGTCGCCTGCGCCACGGCCTGCGCACTCCGCGGATCAGGCGCGTCGCACGCGCCCACGAGCGTTGCCATCGCGACCAGGAGCACGGGAGAAAGGACCTTCATGCGCTGCAACCTCATGTGGTTAATCGAACTTGGTCGGACGGTTTGGACAACGGATATCGTCGCCCGAGCTAACAACAGTCGATCGAATCGCACTGCTCGCTTCAGTGACTCGACTGCGAACCCTGGAATCGAACCGGGCAGATCTCGCTCAATAGTCACAAGCAACGAAAGCATCACTGAACTTCATCCACACTCTCAAGCCAGCACGCACGGATTAAATCTGACAACCGAGTCGCCTTGTTGATACATCTGGGAATAGTTCGAAGAAATGTACATCCTTCCTTACTCGCGAATCAGTATAGGAGCCGTGCAGTTCGAGTAAGTCATTTCGCAAGAACGTCCTGCGTTTTTAACGGTGCAATCAGCTATGGCGAGCTTCGATGCAGCCTCCACCGTCTCTCCGTCCAGATATGTAGCGATCGGATTCTTCAGCACCTCAATCGGCTCGGCCACTACTGCGCAGGTATTCATGTAGGTATAGACGAACTTGCATTCCAGTCCGCCGCTGGCCTTGCACTTATCGCGCGCTTCGCGCACTGCTTTCCGGCGGCTCGATTGACCGGTCGATGTACCCACGTTGCCGGTGGCATTATCCCCTACCATCGCACCCCAGGTTGATTTCCATCGGTTATAGACTTTCCCGGCAGGAAGGTCCCAACCGCCCCCGGCTCCTCCAGCTGGGCCACAACGTGGATCACCCGGACCAACACCTTGCGGACATGCTGTCTGCGCATAGGACCCCGTGGAGAAGACGAGCAGGAAGAGAAGAACTGTTGTGCGGGACATTAGCGGCCAGCCTCAGTTGAAAATGTTGCGTGGTGACTGAAAAGACGAGTTTGCCATTGACGACGAACGTGCCACTGACTGCATATCCCCACTCACCCCAGAGTACCCCGGCTGTCCCGGCGCGCCTGGCTGTTGCGTTGGCTGGAAGGCACTGTAGGGCGTGAACTGACCAAGCGTGCCCTGGAACAGCATCGCTGCCATCGGCGGCGCGCTCACAATGAGAGCGGTCAAGATCAGCCCAAGACCTCCCTGCTGCATCGCCATGTTGGTCACATTCTCTCCCCCCATGCCAAGCGCACTTGTAATCCAAAAAGCTGATCCGACAGCAATAACCATGTCGAGCGCCAACGTCACCATGACCGTCAACAATGCCATTGAGAAAAGTGTGCCTATTCCGTACATCAACCATTTCTGGAATAGAGGTTTGGTTTGCTCGAACAGCAGGCATAGAATGAATATTGGACCCATCGCAACAATCAGACCGATCGCTACCTTATTCAACATCATTGCCACAGCCGCCATGATGGCAGGCGCTCCGAGACCTACGCCAGTAAACAACAGGGCACGATCCTTCTGCTTCTCTGTGACCATGTCGTGATTACTATCCACCGTATCGATGGCAGACAGCGCCACCTGCATAATGGCGAGCGTGCGATCGATATCACCATATGCCCCGCCGCCATCCTCTTCGCCCGTCATCGTCTCGTTCACCGTCTTTGTCAGACCATCTGTCAACGTCTGGTAGATCGGCCCCCATGAAACAGCCGCTCCCAGCGCAATGCCAATGATGAATGTGGCGCGCAGCGAACTGACGACCAGAGCCAGCATGGACTCTCGAGATTGTCCTGTAACTATTCGGTAGCCCTGGATCATTATCCACAAAGTGAGGAGCACGGTACCTATCCCGCCAACTACGCGCATGACTCTCCGCCCAAGGTTGGGCAGATATTCATTGATCAGTTCGTCATCAATAAAGTCATTGATCTCATGGAAGAAGACCATGTTCGGTAATGAGGCATGCAAAGGCACCCACTCACGCACCGTATCCATTATTGGCAGCAATCCGACGTCCATTATGTGCCTGCCTGCTCGTGAGAGTGGATCATATTTCTGCCCGATTGAGTGGACCTTCAATCGCTCATTTCGCTAGCGCTCACGACTACGCGCAACCTGCAGCGCACCCTTGAGTGTCCCGTATTGCACAACTTCTTCAAATAGGCCGCGACCTTTCCCGTTGAAAGCAGCCTGACCCAGCCAAACTTGCTCAGTGTTGAGCGCTTTCAGACTGGCGTCGTAAGCGCTAAGCAGCGTATTTGCATTCTGGATATCGAGCGCGACGTACGCTTCCAGCTGGGCGATGTTGGCCTTCACTCTCTCGAGCGAACCGGGCTGGTCAGCAGGCACTGCGGCAGCCTGCTTCTTGAGCTCTTCCATCTGCCTATCCCGAACATCAAGATTCTTCAATATCCGGACCATCACGTTGTAGCGCGTATTCTCTGTCTGGATGATAGCCACGCAGTTCTTGAACTGACGCTCAGCAATGTCCTTGAGTTGTGCAGGACCGGTACGAAGGCCGCTTCCACTACCACAGCGTTCCGCCACATAGTCATTCAGTCCGCGCTCCGATAGCGTCTCTCGATAACCAAGACCTCCGTTGAATGAAGGACCATTCACATACTTTTGCTCGAGCTCACGGATCTGGGTTCGGTACTGTTCCATCTGTCGCTGCAATTCTTGGTACATCTGCTGGTATTGGGCCACCCAAGCAAATTTGTTGACGCCGATATGCGCTCCATCAACGACAGGAACTCCCGATGCACTGCTGGGGAGCGCGGGCAGCAGGAGAGCAGCAATCAGCAACGTTAGCGCCAAGAGCCTAATCTCCTTTCCTTTTTCTGTAAGAACTCGTGACATGTCTGTCTCCCTTAGTCGGTTTGACGTTGCGATTCTCCACTGGCCTCCTCGCTTGCAAGACGCCGGCCGGAGCTAGGACTAACTTTGCTTGTTGTTCGATAAGGAGCGGCTCGCTGACCTGCCCGACCCTTTCCGCTCCTCCTGAAAACGCGGCAACCACTGCTCGGGGCGCAGGTCGGCCTTGTCGACGCCCAGTCGCAGTGCTTCTTCCTCGACGATGTGATGCATGATCTCGATGTTGTCGGTGCTGGCCGAGATGACCGCGAGGGCATCGTCCATGCCGCGCAGGTTGAGTTGGCACACGGTCGAGGCGTGGCCCTGCTTGACCAGGAAGCAGCGCGAGCGCTCGTCCAGGCTCTTGATGACCTTGAATTCCGCGTCGGTCAGCTTCAGCCCGTCGATGTAGTCTTCGCGCGCCGCATTCGGATTGGGAAGCAGGATCAGCGTCGCCGTCTGTTCGATCAGCGCCGCAGATATGTCGCTGGCGAGCGCATCTTCCGGGCTCTGGGTGGCGAAGATGCCGAGGCCGTTCTGCTTTCGGATGGTCTTCTGCTTGTTCTTGGCGAAGTCCTTGAGCGCTCCGCCGCCATCGAGGATCTTCCAGAACTCGTCCATCACGTAGATCAGCGGGCGACCGTCGATCAGCTCTTCCAGCCGATGCAACAGATAGTTGATGACGGGGACGCGGATTTCGGCATTCTCGATGACATCGGTGTAGTCGAAGCCGATGATGCTGGCCCGGCTCAGGTCGATCGTGTCGACGGGGTTGTCGAACACCCAGCCGAGCGCGTTGCCTGACGTCCACTTGCGGAGGCGGGCATAGAGTCCGTCGTCCCCCATGTTGGGCAGGCTCTTCTGGAAGTTGGTCATCGACCTCAAGTGGAGCGGCATGTCCAGCATGGACTCGACCGCCCGGAAGATGTCCTCGTCCTCACGTGCCGTGTAGTGGCTCTTGGCCGCCAGGACCTTGATCAGCCCCGCCAGGAACTGCACGTTGGCGTCAGTGCGTTCGCACTGGAACGGGTTGAAGCCGGTAGGCTGCCCGTTCTCCAGCGCCAGGTAGTTGCCGCCGCAGGCGCGCACGAATATCTCCGCACCACGGTCCTTGTCGAAGAAGAAGATGGTCGGCACGGGATCGAACTTCTGCACCTGGCTGAGCAGGAAGTTGATCAGCGCGGTCTTGCCGGTGCCCGACTTGCCGATGACCATGGTGTTGGCAATGGCCTTCTCACCCAGCGAATTCTCGGCGGGATGCGTGGCGTGGAAGTTGAAGTAGTAGGGCTGTCCGTTGGTGGTCTGCAGCACCGTCACGCTGTCGCCCCACGGATTGTTGTCGCGCTTGCCGGTGGCGAAGTTGTGCAGCGGCGACAGTCCCAGGAAGTTCAGCGAACTGACGTTCGCCAGCCGCGTACGGTAGCGCCAGTTGCCCGGCAGCTGGGAATAGAACGAAGAGCAGACGGCCAGGTCTTCCTTGGCGGACACGAAGCCGGCGTTGGACAGCTCCGCCCGCGCCACGGCCACGTTCTGCGACAGACGCTGCTGGTCCTCCGCGTACAGGGTCATGATGAAGTGGTACTCGCCCAGCACGAAGTTGCCGGACGCGACCTGGTCCATGGCACCGTCCAGCTCGATGATCTGGCTCACCGCCTTGTCGCCCGACGAGATCATCATGCCCTTGGTGCGGTCCAGCACCTTCAGTGCGTCCTGGCGCCCCATCGGACTGAACGAGTGCGTGATGACGTACTCGAAGTCGAGATACTTCAGGCCGTTGAGGATGCCGGGCCAGGTACCGTCCGTATACTCCTTGATATTCAGGATGGCGCCGAAATGGTTCCGTCCATCCGGCGTGCTGACGACGAAATCGCCCGTCTTGGACGAGAACATGTGCCGGCTCACTGCCAGGTAATCGTACAGCGGCGCGCGCAGGACCGGGACCGGTTCGGAGATGCGGTTGAGGACGAAGCCGAAGAACTCGAGCGTTTCGGAGAAGACGCCGCCCGCATCGGATTCGTACATGCCCAGCCGGGTCGGTGCGTAGTCCTTGAGCACGGCCTCGACGTTGCCCGCCAGCTCCATGATCTTGTCCACCGCCTGCTCCTGCTCGGCCTGGAGGCGCGGCACGTTGGCGGACTTCTCGACGAACTTCTTCCCCATCACGATGGGGCGGTAGATCATCGTGAGGTAAAGCTCGTTCTGCATGATCTTCTGCGCGGACAGCGCATCGAAGTAGCCGTCCGACAGCGCCTGGTTGAACGCTTGGCCGAAGCGCGCGCCGGAGCGTATGCCACCACGCCGGCGCAGGTCGTGCACCCAGAATGCGACGTTCACGAAATCGGGCGCCCGCAACGTCTGCAGCATGCGGTTGAACGTGTTGTGCCTGTGCTCCAGCTCCCATTCCTCGCGCCCGACGAACGGCAGCCCTTCCAGCCGCCACGTCAGCAGGAAGTCGCCCCCCGTCGTCTTGACCACCTGCGGGGACACGTGGGCGGACAGCGGGATGAATTCGGCGATGGACAGGTCAGGCGCGAGCATGGGTCAATCCGGGATCGAGTCGTCGAAGCGCTTGCGATAACTGTTGGGCGTGAACACCCACATGCCCTCGTGGTGGCGGAGGTTCCGGACCTTGGTCCGGAACTGCCACCGCAGGCCGAGCAGCCGGAAGATCATTTCGTCGCGGCGCGCCATCTGCCGCATGATGAAGATCACGACCGGCAGCAGGGCCAGGAAGAACATGTTGAAGTAGAACGTGAGCAGCAGGCAGCTGCCCGCCCCGATCGTGAAGGGCACATACGGAACCCCCATGAACATGGGTGGGCGGGTGCAGCCCCTGAACAGCACGTTCTTATGCATACTGCGTCAGCATCTGTCCGACGACCATCGCGGTCGACGTCACGTCGGAAGGCAGCAGCATCTTCGCGATCTGCGCGGCCGCACCGATCAGGAAGCCACCGATCAGCACGGGCGCCACGTCGCCGACCCGCTTGTGGTTGAACGCGATCTGGTAGCCCGCGAAGATCACGGCGATGGTCACGATGGCGATCGACGCCACGTTCAGCAGGGAATTGATGTTGGTGAAGAAGCTGGTGACCCGTCCCTGCGCGCCGGTGGCGTCCTGGGCGAGCGCCAGCTCCGGAAATGCCAGCGCGGTGGCGGCGATGATCAGCATGACGATGGCGCTGGAAGCCTGCTTTGCCTGGATAAAGTGCGTGTTGTTCATGATGGACCCCAAATGGTGGTTGCAACGGTAGGTGGCACTTTCGCGTGCCGATGAGCCATCCCTGGCGGGTACTGCTAGAAGACGAAAGCGTCATCCCTCCCGGATGTCTGCACGACCTGCGGCGCTTGCGGCGCCGTGGTGGTGTTCTGGTGATAGGCCTGCACCGTGACGGGCGCATCGGCCGATGCCTGCGCGATGGCCGGCGCTATGACGGGTGCGGCCGGCAGTGCCGTCGTGCGCCGCGGAGCATCCGCTGCGACGGCGGCGGTACGCAGCGCATCCACCCGCTCGGACCTCGCTTCCTCGACACGGCGTGCGACGCGTGACGACGCCCGATCGCCCATGGCCGCGCGTGAGGCCTGCTCATATGCTGTGCGTCGCGTCGTCCGCGATGCCTGGGCGACCGTCCTGCGATCGATCACCGGTATGGCCTGCGCGTTGCCGCTAGCCGCCTGCCGCTGCCAGGAAGCGAATACCTTCTGAACGTACCCGTGCCGATAGCCGGTCGTGAAGTTGCCGGAGTAGTAGCAGCTGAAGGCCTTGCCCCAATCGTTGCCGGAACGCGAATAGCACTCGGCGAGGATGCGCGAGCCTGCCTGCAGGTTCGGGCAGACATCGAACGCCTTCTCGTAGCTGTCGAGTCCCTGCCGCGTGAGGTTGTAGCGATTGACCTGCGCCAGTCCCAGCGAAAAGTTGTAGCCACGGTCCTCGAGCATGCGGGCCGTCGACAGCGCCTCCGCCAGATTGCGGGGTTGCCGGGCCAGTCGCCCCCCGACCACACCGATCGCGTACGGATTGAACGAGGACTCGACCTTCACGACGTGCTCCATCACCGTCGGCGGAACCGCCAGTCCGGTACAGCCCATCAGCTCCATGCCAGGCAGCATCAGCAGACCCTCCCTTCTTGGCAACCCGGCATACCGAGGCTGCCCCACCTGCCGGATCCCTGCCCTGTCGTCGATGGGTACGTGGCGTTCATATGCGTCCTTCAGGCGGCCAAGGCACGGGCGGGATCGAAGTCGATGCCGGTGATGTAGCGGCGCCCCGCGTGCGCCTTGATGTGCACGACGATGTCGATGGTCATCTTCAGCAGGCGCTTGATGACTTCGAACTCGAGGCCCGCGCCTTCGGCCGACGCTTTGACCATCAGGGCGAGCTGGTCCCAGGTCTGCGCCGTGCTGCCGGCGTGGCAACTGGTGATGGAACCCGGATGACCGGATGCGCAGTTGCGGATGAAGTAGAACGACTCGTCGCCGCGCAGCTCCGCCAGGATGATGCGGTCCGGCTTCATGCGCAGGCAGGCTTCCATGCAGTTCTTGGCGGTGATGTTGCTGGCGCTCTGTCCGCCTTTCGAGTAGAGCAGGTGCACGACGTTGGGCTGGCGGATGAACAGTTCGCGGGCGTCCTCGATCGTCACCAGACGCTCCTGGTCGGGGATGTGGTTGACCAGCGACTTCATGAACGTCGTCTTGCCGCTGCCGGTCGCGCCGGCCACCACGATGTTCTTGTGGTAATGCACGGCCTTGCGGAAGAACTCCGCATAGTTGCGGCTGCGACGGAGCTCCAGCAGTTCCTGGTCGTGGTCGCCGAGCACCTGCTGCTGCTCGAGGATGTCGTCGAAGAAACCGTCCTGTTCGTACTGCTCCAACGATTTGCTGAACTTCGCCGGCAGGCGGATGGTGATCGATACCTTGCCGGCGTCGCAGGCCGGCGGAATCACGAACTGCGCGCGCTGGCCGGTCGGAAAGGTCAGCGACACCATCGGATCGATGTCGGTGATGCGCTGGCCGGTGTTGCTTTCGTTGACGACCGAGGTGCAGAACTGCCGGGCGCGCTCGAAGGTGAGCGTCGGCACGTCGGCCTTGAGCCACCCCGCCCGTGCCGTTTCGAGATAGAGCTCACCGGGGCGATTGATGCAGATCTCGGTGACGTCCGAGGACTGCATGTGATCGCCGATCCCGAGCACCTGGTACTGGTAGTCCAGGAACTCGTTGGAGATGCGGGCAAGGGGCTCGTTCTGCGTATCCATGAATGAACGCCCGTCAGCGCATCACCGCGGAGAAGTCGACGTCACGCGCCACGTACACATTGACGATCGTGCCCTGGTTGATCGTCACCGTCGGTGGGCGCGCCATGTTCCGGTCCAGCGCCATGTTGGCCAAGCGCTCCATCGTCCTGGCGGTGTTGCTTTCGTAGGGGTTCTGGACGATGGCGCCATTGATGATGGAGGTCTCCTGCGGACCATTCTTCGCGCCCGCGTACTTGAAGGCATCGCTCAGCATGCTGATGAGCAGGGCGGATGAGATGCGCTGTGCCCAATGCGCCGAATAGTGTCCCGGGTTGCCGGCCGCGCCGAGCATGTCGGTACCCGGACTGCGCATGTTCACGTCCATGCCGGTCGGTGTGGTGATCCGGTCCCAGACGATGGCGGCGCGCTCACCGATGATGGCCTCCGAGTTGTAGCTGCCCATCACCTTCGAGCCGCGCGGTAGCAACAGGCGCTTGCCGTTGACCGAGTACACCGGCTCGGTCACCACGCAGGAGGTATAACCCGGCACATCGGTGATCACGCGGGATTCGAGCACGCAGCGGATGTAGGTGCCGCGCAACAGCAGGGTATTGGGGTTGTACAGCGGCTTGGCACTCGCCAGGTCCTCAGCTTTCTGGGACGAAGTTGGCTCCGGTTCCACGCCAGCCTGCATCATCAACCTGGCATATTCGTCTGGCGACATCACACCAGCCATGCCCGAGGATTGGCCAGCGACTCCGCTGCCCATCCCAGCGCCATCCATGATGCGGCGCTCGCGCAAGGTCGGTTGATTTGATGTCGCATTACCCATATCCGGAATCGCCAACCCCGGCGGTGGTTGCGGCGTGTCGTCGATGACTGGTAGCGGCGGGAGATCGGGTTCGGCAACCATGGCAGGCTGCTCAGGGGGCAATTCTGGTAAGTCCTTAGGTGCCGCAGGAATCACGACCTGTTCACCTTGGGCTCTTTTGCCCGCCACATCATCTGCATCTGACGTAACACTGTTGAATATCCAGAACGCACTCAGCAGCAGAAGCGCCACGATCCCACCTAGGAACAGCAGCGCCTTGCGATTGAGCCGCTGCACATCCGCGGAGCGCAGGTATGGCGCATTCGCGTCGAGGTCCGGCTCCGGTGCGGGACGCGATGTCTGGTAGGGGCTCTGCGGCGCTGCCCGTTCGGGGCCCGTGTCCGGCTGATCGTGCGGCGTCTGGTTCATTGCTCCGGGCTCCTGCGCAGACCGACCACGTTGTCGCCGTGGCGGATGACCAAGTAGGGATACGTGCCGTGGACGACGATGGTGTCGTCCTGCACGGTCGAGTTGACGACGAATTCATCGCCGTCCTCGCTGTCGCGCGCGAATACGACCGGGAAGTTGCCGCTCGGGAAGCGCGTGCGGTCGCCCATCCGGATATAGGTGAAGCGGCGATCGTCGTACACGGTCGTGGGCACCAGCCAGGTGGGGCCGCGCTTGCGCTGGGCGTACTCGTAGTTGAAGTGGTACGCGCGCCCCGGCTCCACGTCGGTGTTGAGTTCCGACGCCACTTCCTGCGGCTTGTTGGCCGTGCCGGCGAAACTGGTGTCGCCCGGATAGGCGAACTTGATGCGGTACTGCACGCCTGCCGCGCGGGCCTGGTCCAGCACGCGCCAGTCCGTCGCCACCACCCTCAGTTCGAAGATGTACGAATGCGCTGCCGTGCGCACCAGCAGGTTGGTGTCCACGTCGACGTTCTTCGGCTTCAGGTAGAACACGTTGCCGCGGCGGCTGATATCCCATCCGCCGCTGAACCCGGTGCTGAAATCCAGGATTTCCTCGTGCGGCGACAGTTCGATCTGCGTGGTGATGCCCAGGCCGGTGCGCACCGGGTACACCTTGTCCGGTGAGTACGTGTACTCCTCGATCACCTGCGCCACCGCAGGCAGCGTCATGAGCAGCAGGCCAATGGCGGCCAGGCGCCGCAGGGCGTACTTCAACCTCATCGTTGGGGCACTCCGGGTCGCGTCTCGGGTTCCGACTGCTCCGCGGGCTGCGGGGTCGTCGACACATCGTTCTCACTGGGGGGCGCGGGCGGCGTGCCTGCCGCGGCAGGTTCTGCAACCTGCGGCGTCGCCGCAGCCGACACGGGCGCGGCGGCCGGCGGCATGGGGAACTCGCGCTCCGGCACGGTCGCCGCCGCGAAGTCATCGTCCACGCGATAGTTGGTGACGCGGAATCCCAGCGGATTCAGCAACCGGTCCTCCTCACTCAGCCGCAGGTCCGGGTTGTAGGTGAATTCGAGGGTCGCGATCCGGCTGTCCAGGGGCTGTGCCTGGCCACGCCCCTTGTCGTACAGGCTGCGCTGGAATCGCACGGTGGCGCCCGTCGGGCGCGCACCGGCGCCGCCGCCGATCAGGACGATGCTGAGGATCCGGGTCCGCACGGAACTGGCGCTGCCGTAGAGCCGGAAAGGCCGCTCCGGATTGCTCTCCGAATGCAGTGCGATGTAAGCCGGCGCGACCGCAGGGCCCGCCATCGAGAGCGTCGTGCGCCAGTTGCGCTGGCCGACCAGGCCCGAGTCGTAGGATTCACGCGCCAGCACGAACTGCGCCACGTTGCTCTTGTTGATCGCCTCTTCGGTCGTGACGTCGCGGTCCTGGAAGTTGCCGGAGAGGCGCGCCACGCTGGCCGTACCGGTGTACGGATCGGCCATGACGAGATACGGCACCTTCTCCTTGAGGGGCAGGAAGAGGAAATAGCCCCCCGCCAGGATCAACGACATCAGGATGGCCGACCACGCGACCATCCAGGCGCGGCGTTCGCTCTTGCGTGCGCGTTCTGCCAGCGTCAGCTCGAAGCTGACACCATGCGCCACGGCACGGTCGATCTCGGGAGAAGAGGTTTTCTTCTTGAACATGCGCGAGCCGTCGGCGTCAGTCGCCCAGCGACGCGGCGGGCGTCACGTCGGCGGAGGGTAGCGACGCCTGGCTCACGATGATCCGGGGGCGTTCGATCACCACGCGAACGCCCTGGTCGGCGTAAGCAGCGGAGAGCGCGGCGGCGGCATCCTCCAGGCTCCCGGTACGGATCTGTGCGACCGGCGCGTGCAGCGTGTAGTCGTTGGGATGCAGGTAGGCGAGCGTAAGGCTGCCGTCCTTCGCCCAGCGGGTGAGCATGGTCTTGAGCGTGCCATCCGCCGGGGAGGCCTGGTAGATGTAAGCCTGCTGCAGTGGGATGGCCTGGGGCGCCTCGGCGAACCGGTTCACCGGACGCCAGCGCCCGTGGATATCCGCCGCCTGCGGCGTCGCGCACCCCGCGACCAGCACCACGAAACACGACACCATCATCCTGCGGAAAACGACGTTTCGGATCACGAATCCACCTTTCTGCAATCGTCAGCAACCCACTTCCCTTGCGCGCCTCTCGGGAAACGCGTCACGGCACTGAAGAATGTTTCGGGGCGGCAATGCGCGCCAGCATGCGCGGGAATCAGGAATGATCCCGTGCTCATCGCACTGCGCAGGCAACTGTCCTGCGCACTGCCCCCTGTCACCGCATCCATGCGTCGAAGCTCCTTGCATTTCCTTCAAGCGCTTAACGTGCGTCGCACATTGCGGCCGCGCACTGCATCACGCCAGTCGAGCCGAACATAGCCACGGCTTTTTGCGACGTCAACACGAGAAGAAACGTAAACATGTTTATGTCGTTTCAACCCCGCATCGCGTATCGCATCAAAACCCTATAAAACAAGGCACTTGTTTCAATACGATTAAATCAAAACGACAGGTACGATCATGAATGTGAAGGTCGATGTGAAAGCAGGAACGACGTCACATCCAATGTGAAATCATTCTTCACTGCGATGAACGCTTGCGTGACGCGATCAATGGATACACGCGAAACTTCAGCTGGATGTAGGAATTTTCCTACACGACTTCGTTGCGCGGCGGAGCAGCTTGAACGTAAAACATCTCATGCATCATGCTGATGCGGAGCTAGTCGAGTAACGCGCGCGCTGCAAGGAACGAAATGGAACAGTCGAAGATGGAAGATTTCGTCGCCAACGCCGCCCTGCTGGCGGCGCACCTGACGGACCAGTGCAACAGGGCCGCCAACGCACAGGAGGCGTCCGCGCAGGAGCTCAAGTCATCCGCGCTCGATGTCAGGAAAGCCTTCGAGGAAGGCACGCGCGAGATGGGTGATCACGCGCGGCGTGCGATGCGGGAAGCGCTGGCCCAGGAGGTTCCCGCGGCCACGCAGAGCATCGACGAGACGGTGTCGAGGCTGCGCCAGGCGATCGAGAAGCTCGATCACGAACAGTCGACATTCGCCAGACGTACGCGTTTTCTCGGCGCGCAGTCGGTGGGCGCACTCGCAGCGGCCTGTGTCCTGATGGTCGCGGGCACCGGTTACGTTGCGTGGCACAACGTGAAGCGCTCGGAACAGGCGAAGGTGGATGCGGAGGTCCTGGAGGCGTTGCAGCACGTCACCATCACGTCCTGTGGCGGGCAACCCTGCATCCAGTTGCAGGATGGATTGCCCCGCTGGCAG
This sequence comes from Pseudoxanthomonas sp., assembly GCF_002863005.1. Lineage (GTDB taxonomy): Bacteria > Pseudomonadota > Gammaproteobacteria > Xanthomonadales > Xanthomonadaceae > Pseudoxanthomonas_A. The sequence continues at coordinate 307,254 of NZ_PKDG01000015.1, read as the reverse complement.
AAGAACGACCAGTACGTCCTCATCGAGACCGCAAGGCAGGAAGGCAAGACCGCTGGCGGCCGCTGACGCCGCAGGCACATCATCAGGGAACGACCACAGGGGGCAACTTGGGCAGTACACGCGTTGTGATCATCCTGGCGCTCGCCGCGCTCGCGGCCGTCGGCGCCCTCTATCTTTCCGGCTATCTCGCGCTGCTGTTCCTCGGGCTCGATGGCGGCCTCGTCGGTGCAGGCACCTATTTCGAGTATCTCAGGCACCTGGACCATCCCCGCGTGCAGCCCTATGCATGGCGCATCAAGACGGCCGGTGCGGTGGGTGGTGGCGTGATGTTGCTCGTGTGGGCAGCGCTCGCCGTGATGGTCTACAAGCTGCGCAGCTACCGGAACCTGCATGGTCGCGCGCGCTTTGCCGGCATGATCGATCTCGCCAACAAGGGCTTCCTGTCCAGCAAGGACACCGGCATCGTCGTCGGCCAGATGAACGGCAAGCTGCTGCGCCTGCCGGGGCAGCAGTTCGTGATCCTCGCGGCGCCGACGCGTTCCGGCAAGGGCGTCGGCATCGTCATTCCCAATCTGCTCGACTATCGCGAGTCGGCGGTGGTGCTGGACATCAAGCAGGAGAACTTCGATCTGACCTCCGGGTGGCGTCGCTCGATTGGCCAGGAGGTCTACCTGTTCAATCCGTTCGCCGAAGACCGCCGCAGCCACCGATGGAATCCGATGACATACGTCTCGCCGGATCCCGCCTTCCGCGTCTCCGATCTCCAGAGCATCGCCGCCATGCTGTATCCGGATGGCGACGACAAGGACAAGTTCTGGGTCAGCCAGGCGCGCAACGCGTTCCTCGCTTTCACCCTCTATCTGTTCGAACGGCACGACCGGGACCACGCCGCCGAGAAGCCGACACTGGGAGCAGTGCTGCGGCTCGCGTCGGGCGATGGTGGCGAGTTGAAGCCGTATCTCCAGAAACTCGTCGAAGCGCCCTGGTTGAGCGCACAGGCGCGGACCGCCTTTGCGGGCCTGCTGTCGCAGGCGGACGTTACCTTCGCCTCGATCATCGGCTCGTTCCGGGAGCCGCTGAATCCGTGGTTGAACCCGGTGCTGGACGCGGCCACCAGCGCCGACGACTTCCGCCTCGATGACGTCCGCCGCCGCCGCATGACGATCTACGTCGGCATCCAGCCCAACAAGCTGGCGGAAAGCCGACTGATCGTGAACCTCTTCTTCAGCCAGCTGATCAACGTCAACACCAAGGTGCTGCCGCAGAACGACCCGAGGCTGAAGCACCAGTGCCTGCTGTTGATGGATGAATTCACCGCCATCGGCCGCGTCGACATCATCGCGAAAGCGGTGGCGTACATGGCCGGCTACAACCTTCGCCTGCTCCCGATCATCCAGTCGATGGCGCAGCTCGACGCCGTGTACGGCAAGGAGCTGTCGCGCACCATCATCACCAACCATGCGCTGCAGATCATCTATGCGCCGCGCGAGCAGCAGGACGCCAACGACTATTCGGAAATGCTGGGCTACACCACCATCAAGCGCCGCGCCCGCACGCGCTCGCATGGGCAGGGACGCAACGTGTCCGACAACGAGGTACTGGAGAAGCGCGCACTGATGCTGCCGCAGGAGCTGAAGGCGATGGGGCCGGAGAAGGAGATCGTGCTGTACGAGGGTCTCGCCCACCCCATCCTGTGCCGCAAGGTGCGCTATTACAAGGACAGTTACTTCACCAAACGGCTGCTTCCCAAGGTCGATATCGATCCCCTGCGGATCTGAGGGCGGCAGCGCTGGTACGGGCGGAGGTCCGCGGTAGAATCCCGCCATCCGTCCGCCCGAGACCCCGCCCCATGCAGTGCCCCAAGTGTCACAGCGCGATGGAACTGATCCCCATGCCGCAGGCCCACGTCCATCGTTGCACGCAGTGCAAGGGGCTGTGGTTCGAGATGGTGGACCACGAGACGCTGAAAGATCGTGCGGACGAGATCGACATCGGCGACCCGGCCGTCGGCGAGCAGTACAACAAGGTCGACCGGATCGACTGCCCTGCCTGCGTCGGCGAACGCCCGCTGATCCGCATGGTCGATCCGCTGCAGCCGCACATCTGGTTCGAGAGCTGCAAGGGCTGCTATGGCCGTTTCTACGACGCGGGCGAGTACCAGGATTTCGCGGAGATCGAGCTTGCGGACCTGGTCAAGGACTGGAACGCGCCGGAACGGATCTGATGCACCTCGCGCGCGCATTCGAGCAGTACGCCGTTGTCGCCGGGCCTGTGCACTGAGCGCCGATCACCACCTGATTCCGATGGCGAGCCAGGGCCTGCGCTACGCTGCCGTACCGCCGCGGTCCTTGCAGCCCCAGTTGAGGATGGGCGTGCCCGGCGGCAGGACGCGACGGAACATCGCCACCCGCGTGGTCTTCGGATTGACCACCACGGGCGCGCGTGCCGCTTTCAGAAGCGGCAGGTCGGCGCTGCTGTCCGAGTACGCCACCGCGACCTCACCGTAGCCGCGCTCGCGCAGCATGCGCATCTTCTCTTCGTTGTGGCAGTGGCGCGTGGCGACCACTGCACCCAAGCGGGGCCCGACGGCGGTACCGATGACCGGCACGTCCTCGTGGGCGACGAAACTCAGGATCGCACGCGCCAGTTCCGGCGGCGCGCCGGTCGCCACCACCACGTTGTCGCCGCGGGCGCGGTGGTCGCGGAAGACATCAAGCGCGTGCGGCAGCAGGCGCTGTTGGACTTCGTCGCGGTGCTTCGCGACGTACTGGTCGATCAGCGCATCGAAGCTGCGCCGACCATGCAGGCCGAACGTGCCGATCCAGATGTAGCCGGAGATCCCGCGACGGCGCGTCGGCAGGAAGGCCACCATCGGCCCCAGCACGACCGATGCCGCCAGCGCCACCGCCGCGCGCAGCGGATTGCGCTGGATCAGCCACCTGACCAGATGGCCGCCGGAATCGCCGTCGTACAGCGTATGGTCGAAATCGAAAACGACGACCGGCGCCTCGGCGCGCGGTATCGGATAGCGAGCGTCCGTCATGCGGCGAAGAATAGCTGACGCAGCGCCTCGCCGGGCTCTTCCGCGCGCATGAACGTCTCGCCGACCAGGAATGCATCCACGCCGGCGGCGCGCATCGTGGCGACATCCTCCGGTACCAGGATGCCGCTCTCGGTCACCAGCAGGCGGTCCCGCGGCACCGCATCCTTCATCTCCAGCGTGGTCTGCAGCGACACCTCGAACGTGCGCAGGTTGCGGTTGTTGATGCCGACCAGCGGGACAGGCACCTGCAGCGCACGCTCAAGCTCATCGATGTCGTGCACCTCCACCAACACATCCATGCCCAGCTCCATCGCCAGCCCGGACAGATCGACCAGCGCGCCGTCGTCCAGCGCCGCCACGATCAGCAGAATGCAATCCGCGCCGAGCACGCGCGCCTCGTAGACCTGATACGGGTCGACGGTGAAATCCTTGCGCAACACCGGCAGCGTGCAGGCATCGCGCGCCTGCTTCAGATAGTCGTCGGCACCCTGGAAGAAGTCCTGATCGGTCAGCACGGACAAGCAGGCTGCGCCACCGAATTCGTAGCTCACCGCGATGTCGGCGGGACGGAAATCCGGACGGATCACGCCCTTCGAAGGGCTGGCCTTCTTCACTTCGGCGATCACGGCGGGGTCGCCCTGGGCGATCATCGCGTGGAGCGCATCGGCAAAGCCGCGCGTCGGCGATGCCTCGGCGATGCGCGCCCGCAGGTCATCCAACGGAACGCGCGCACTGCGTTCGGCGATCTCCTCGGCCTTGCGGGCGAGGATGGTGGTGAGGATGTCGCTCATGTGAATCCTGGTTCGGCTCCCTTGCCGGGAACAGCACATTGTCGCATCCGCTACGCTTCAGGAGGGGCTTCGGCGCGGTCCCAACCGTAGGCGCGCTCGACCTTGGCCACCCGCAGCTCGAAGTGGTCGTACCAGTCGCGCCGCCCCTGCTCGCGTGCCGCGGTGTGTTCGGCATGGTGGCGCCAGGCGCGGATCGCGTCCTCGCTCTCCCAGTACGCCACGGTGATGCCGAACCCATCCTCGCCGCGCGTGGATTCCACCCCAAGGAATCCCGCTTGCTGCACGGCCAGCTCGACCATGCGCTCGGCCATGGCGCCGTATCCTGCATCGTCATGTGCATTGCGCTGCGACGAGAAGATCACCGCGTAGTACGGCGGCTTGGGCAGTCTGGCGAATCCGCTGGCGGCCATGTCAGTGCGTTTCCTGTTTTCCCAGTGCCTGCGTTGTGGCCACGAACTGATGCAGCCGCGCCAGCGCCCTGCCGCTGGCGATGGCGTCGCGCGACCGCGCGATGCCGTCTTCGATACTTTCGGCGACGCCGGCGACGTACAGGGCCGCACCCGCATTCAGCACGACGATCTCGCGCGCGGGACCCGGACGGTTGTCGAGCACCCCCAGCAGCATCGCCTTCGACTCCACAGCATCGGCGACGCGGAGGTTGCGGCTCGCGGCCATCGCGATGCCGAAGTCCTCGGGGTGCAGCTCGTACTCGCGTACCTGCCCATCGCGCAGTTCGCCGACGAGTGTCCCGGCGCCGAGCGACAGTTCGTCCATGCCGTCGCGGCCCCACACCACCATCGCCCGTTCGGCGCCGAGCTCCTGCAGCACGCGCGCCTGGATGCCGACCAGGTCGGGATGGAATACACCCATCAGGATGCTCGGCGCGCCGGCCGGATTGGTCAGCGGACCCAGGATGTTGAAGATCGTGCGCACGCCCATCTCGCGACGGACGGGCGCCACGACCTTCATCGCCGGGTGGTGGATGGGTGCGAACATGAAGCCGATGCCGGACTGCACGATGGACCGTGCGACCTGGTCGGGCTGCAACTCGATGTTGACGCCCAGTGCTTCCAGCACGTCCGCGCTGCCCGACTTCGAGGACACGCTGCGGTTGCCGTGCTTGGCGATCTGCGCGCCGGCAGCGGATGCCACGAACATCGAACACGTGGAGATATTGAACGTGTGCGAGCCGTCGCCCCCGGTGCCGACGATGTCGACCAGATGCGTGCGGTCTGGCACCTCGACGGTGCGCGAGAACTCGCGCATCACGGTGGCGGCGCCGGCGATCTCGCCGACGGTTTCCTTCTTCACGCGCAGGCCGGTCAGGATCGCCGCACTCATCGTCGGCGACACGTCGCCGCGCATGATCTGCCGCATCAGGTCGACCATTTCGTCGTGGAAGATCTCGCGGTGCTCGATCGTGCGCTGCAGGGCTTCTTGGGGGGTCAGGGGCATGTCGGCTCCGTAGGGTGGGCCTTGGCCCACCGGTGTGGCGATGGCGGGCCGAGGCCCGCCCTACATCATCGTTCGAGGAAGTTCTTCAGCAACGCATGGCCGTGCTCGGTCAGGATCGACTCGGGATGGAACTGCACGCCCTCGACCGGGAATTCGCGGTGCCGCAGGCCCATGATCTCCTCGAAGCTGCCGTCTTCGTTCTCCGTCCATGCCGTGACTTCCAATGCGTCGGGCAGGCTGCTGCGCTCCACCACCAGCGAGTGGTAGCGCGTGGCCTCGTACGCATCCGGCAGGCCGGCGAACACGCCCTTCCCCTCGTGGCGGATGCGGGACGTCTTGCCATGCATGATGCGGCCCGCGCGGATGACATTGCCGCCATAGGCCTGGCCCAGGCTCTGGTGGCCGAGGCAGACACCGAGTATCGGCGTGTTCCGACCCAGCCGTTCAATGATCTCCAGTGACACGCCGGCTTCGTTCGGCGTGCACGGGCCGGGCGAGATGACGATGCGCTCGGGCGCGAGCTTGGCGATCTGGTCCACCGTCATCGCATCGTTGCGCACCACCTTCACCTCGGCACCCAGCGACTGCAGGTACTGCACGAGGTTGTAGGTGAAGCTGTCGTAGTTGTCGATCATCAACAGCATGGGACGGTACTCAGGGCGAAATCAGGAAGATGGCGTACACGTTCTCGGTGAACGTGATCGTGCCGGTCTGCAGCGTCTCGGGCGCGATCCGGGTGCCGGTAACTTCGACCGTGGCGCCGATGTCCGCTGCCGGCGCGGGTGGCGCGGGCGGCGTCACGCCCGTGTCGTCGTCTGCCGCAGGCCACATGCCCGCCTGGACACCGTAGGCAAAGCTCGGTGCGACATCGGAGATGGTGTAGAGACCGGCAAGGCGGGTGCCGTAGGCGGAGGCCAGGCCCTCGGCGGACCGGCGCGACTGCTGCGCGGCTTCGCGCTTGAGTTCCGCGCCCAGGCCGGCGGCGGCCGCGTATCCCGAACGGATGCCGGTGATCTGCAGTTCCGGGCCGGATTCGACGCCGGACAACACGGCGCGCACATCCTCGAGCCGGACGAACGTGGCACGTAGCCTGCGGACCACCTTGGTTCCCTTGAACACCTGCTTCCCTTCCTCGAAGGCATGCTCAGGGGAAATGGACAGCGTCGACGCATGGATGCTGTCGGCGAGTGCGCTGTTCGCCTTGAAGAGGGCGAGCACCGTTGACACGTTATGCTCGACCTTCGCGCGCGCATCCCCGGGGGATGGCATCGTGGACTGCACGAGGAAGTCCAGGGTGAAGCGGTCCGGCATGACGGTCCGTTCGGCCTGGCCCTTCACGAGCAGGTGCGGCTGGGAAGGCAGCGTGTTGACTTGTGCGGACAGGTGGGACGACCACAGCAGGGTGGTGACCAGCAACAGGCAGCGAACGTTCATCGGACCTCTCCGTGGGTGGACCCTGGGGTGGAACGCACCGGCGGCGACAGCGGGGTTGCGTATCCGCTCACTCGGCGGCCCTCTCGTGGCGGATGTGTGCGAGAACGTCCGCGAATGCCTCGATGGTGGACTCCGGCGTCGCCCACGATGTCGTCAGCCGGATTACGGTGGTGGCGTCGCCGCGCCGCTCCCAGGTTTCGAACTCGACCCGCTGTTGCAGGCGCTCGACGACGGCATCGGGCAACACCGGGAACACCTGGTTGCTGGGCGAGTCCACCGCCAGCGGCACGCCCGCCTGCTGCAGGACCCCGCGCAACCGTTCGGCCATGACGTTGGCATGCGTCGCCAGCACGAAGTACAGGCCGTCCTCGAACAGGGCCTCGAACTGCGCACCGACCACCATGCCCTTGGCGAGCATCGCGCCGCGCTGCTTGATGATGTGGCGGAAATCGGCGCGCAGTGCCGGATTGATGATCACCAGGGCCTCGCCCAGCAGCGCACCGTTCTTGGTGCCGCCGATGTAGAACGCGTCCGCTTCCGCCGCCAGCAGGGCCAGATCCACATCGTTGTCCTGCGTGGTCAGCGCTGAACCCAGCCGCGCGCCGTCCACATAAAGCAGCAGATCGCGAGCACGGCAGAACGTGCCGAGTGCATGCAGCTCCGCCGCGCTGTAGACGGTGCCCCACTCGGTGGTGTTGGAGATGTAGACCAGCCGGGGCTTCACCATGTGCTCGCTGGCGTGGCCGTCGATACACGGCTGGATGAGCGCCGGGCTCAACTTGCCGTCCGGCGTGGCGACCGTCAGCACCTTGTGCCCACCGGCCTCGATGGCGCCGGTCTCGTGCGTGGCGATATGGCCGCTGGCCGGCGCGATCACGGCCTCATGCGGACGCAGGAAGGCCGCGAGCGCGACGAGGTTGGCCTGCGTGCCGCCGGCAAGGAAATGCACGTCGGCGTCCCGGGCGAGACGGTCGCGGATCAGGGCCGCGGCGCGGACGCTGTGGACATCCAGCCCGTAGCCGCGGTTGATCTCGGCACTCGCCACGGCGAGCGCCTGCAGCAGGCGCGGATGCGCACCCTCGCTGTAGTCGTTGCGCAGGCTGATCCGGGCACCCTCGACCGCGGTCTCCATCACAGCCCCTTCGCCGCTTCAGCCACGGCGCGGAACAGCGCACGCCCCTTGTTCATCGTCTCGTCCCATTCCTTCTCGGGATCGGAGTCGTAGACGATGCCGGCACCGGCCTGCACGTGCAGGCGGCCATCCTTGATGACGGCGGTGCGGATGGCGATGGCGGTGTCGGCATCGCCGTGCCAGCCGATGTAGCCGATGCTACCGGCGTAGACGTTGCGCTTGATCGGCTCGAGTTCGCGGATGACTTCCAGCGCACGGATCTTCGGCGCACCGCTGACCGTGCCGGCGGGGAACGTCGCGCGCAGCACGTCGGCGTAGCTCAGTCCGGGCAGCAGCTTGCCGGTGACTTCGCTGACGATGTGCATGACGTGGCTGTAGCGCTCGATGACGAACTGCTCGCCCACCTGCACCGTGCCGGCTTCCGACACGCGACCGGTGTCGTTGCGGCCCAGGTCGATCAGCATCAGATGCTCGGCGCGTTCCTTCGGATCGGCGAGCAACTCGGCTTCCAGCGCGAGATCCTCGTCGTGCGTCTTCCCACGCGGACGCGTGCCGGCGATCGGGCGCACGGTGACTTCGCCCTGCTCCAGGCGCACCAGGATCTCGGGCGACGAGCCCACCACCTGCACATCGCCGACGTCGAGGAAGTACATGTACGGCGAGGGATTCAGCGCACGCAGCGCGCGGTAGACATCCACCGGCCGCGCATTGAACGGCACGCTCAGGCGCTGGCTCAGCACCACCTGGAAGATGTCGCCGGCACGGATGTATTCCTTCGACTGCTCCACCGCGGCGATGAAGCCGTCATGGGTGAAGCCGGAGACGAAGTGGCTCTCGTCCAGCACATCGCGGGCGATCGGCGTGGGATATGAACCCGGCTGGCGCAGCTTGGCGGTCAGTGCGTCCAGCCGCGCCTGCGCCTGTTCCCACGCATCGGCTTCGCGCGGATCGGCGTGCACGATCAGGTAGAGCCGGCCCTTGAGGTTGTCGAACACGGCCACTTCTTCCGACAGCATCAGCAGGATGTCGGGCGTGTCCAGTTCATCGGGCTTCGCGCCCGTCGCCAGCCGGGGCTCGATATAGCCGATGCATTCGAAGCCGAACCAGCCGACCAGGCCGCCGGTGAATCCGGGCAGACCCTCGAGCTTCGGCACCGCGTAGGCGGCGCGCAGCGCCTCGACTTCGGCGAACGGATCGGCGACCTCGCGCGTTTCGACCCGTTGGCCGTGGTCGTGGATCTGCAGCGTGTGGCCCCGGAACGTCGCCACGCGGCGCACGGGCAGGCCGATGATGGAATAGCGGCCGAAGCGCTCGCCACCTTCCACCGATTCGAACAGGTAGGTGTATGGCGCGTCGGCGAGCTTCAGGTAGACCGAGAGCGGCGTGTCCAGGTCGGACAGCACTTCACGGACGACAGGGATGCGGTTGGAACCTTCAGCAGCGTACTGCTGGAACTGGGCGTGCGAGATCAAGCGGGCTTTCCTTCCGGAACACGGTGACGGTGCGGGCGACGGCAACGGGCCACCATCGCCAGCCATGGCGTGCGGAATCTTTGGAAAGCGGGAGCGCGGGATGGGACACGGGCCTACTTTACCCGACGCATCGGGCCGACGACCACTGGGGAACGCATGAATTGTTGCCGTCATCCGCGCGGCGTTCAACAGACGCACGTCTGGTCAGGCGGGAATGACGAGCAAGCGAGCGCTTTCAGCGCTTCCCTAAGGTTGCATCCGCAACGGACAGGGTGCCGGCAGATGCATGCGGACCCGGCCGGGGACGCACTCGATGCGGAAACGGCGGGACTGCACGGGCTCGCCGTCCAGATTGAGGGTCAGTGGCTGGTCCGCGTCCAGTTCCACCCAGGGCAGCCGTGCGCGGGTGGCGACGCGGTCCAGCGCCGCGTGCTTGCCGTCCTTGACCAGCGTCCCGAGGGTGGCGGCGACTTCGCCGGACAGCTCCGGCACGAGCGTCACGTCCAGCAGGCCGTCATCGACCAGCGCATCCGGGCACAGCGCTTGCCCGCCGCCGGCCTGGCGCCCGTTGCCGATGCCGAGTGCAATGAAGTCGCCCCGCCAGTCGAACTCCGGGCCGCGCACGCGCGCGGTCATCGGCTCGATGCGCCCCAGCCTGGCGATACCGGTGATGAGATAGGCAAGACCGCCGAGCATCTTCTTCAGGCCTTCGTCGGTTTCCACCGTCACCTCGGTACCGAAGCCGCCACTGGCGAGGTTGGCGCACCAGTGCACACCGTCGTCGGCCTCGATGCGCAGCAGGTCCAGCGGCACGGCGGCCGCCGCGTGGACGAGCTGCAGCGCAGGCAGCGCGTCGTCCGGAATTCCGGCGGCGGTGGCGAAGTCGTTCGCGGTGCCCAGCGGCACCAACCCGAGCGAAGGCAGCGCGTCGGCTCTCTGGTCGCGGTGAGCGAGGGTCGTCGCCACTTCGCTGAGCGTGCCGTCGCCGCCCCCGGCGATGACGGTGTCCACGCCATCGGCGATCGCCTCCGCGACATAGCGCTCGGCGTCGCCATCCTCCCAAGTCACCCGCACGTCAAGGGCGATGCCGTCTTCGCGCATCTTCGCCACGGCCTCGCGCAGGTCGTCATCGCCGGCGGACTTGCCGTTGAGGATGAGGCGCCAGCGGGGTGTGGTCATGGGGGGTCCTTGGTGGAAGCGCCGAGCATAGCGTTTCCCTCTGTAGGAGCGACGTGAGTCGCTACCGCACGTTATGGCTGGCAGGGAAGCCGCGGACCCGTAATCCGGGAACTCGAAGTCAACGGTCGCGACTCACGTCGCTCCTACAAGGGCAAAGCCGCTGTCACGGACCCGTCACAGTCGGTCCGTAGTATGGAAGGCCATAGCAGGGACGACGGGCGGAGGCAGGATCAGCCTCCAATTCTTCCGGGGCGGTGGCGAAAGCCATCGCCTTTTTCAATGTAGAGCCGAGCCTGCTCGGCTGTTTGCAAGGCAAGCGGAGCAAGCTCCGCTCTACGCACCCGTCAGCTGCGCGCATGCGCCACGGCCTGGCGCATGCGATCGATCACGTCCTTGTAGTCCGGTGCATTGAAGATCGCCGAGCCGGCGACGAAGGCATCCGCGCCCGCAGCCGCGATCTGGCCGGTGTTGTCGGCCTTCACGCCACCGTCGATCTCCAGGCGGATGTCCTTGCCGGTCTTGTCGATCATCGCGCGCACGGCCCGCAGCTTGTCCAGCGCCGACGGAATGAAGGCCTGCCCGCCGAAGCCCGGGTTCACCGACATCAGCAGCACCAGGTCCAGTTCCGGCAGCACCCAGTCCAGCACTTCGACCGGCGTGCCGGGGTTGAGCACCAGGCCGGCCTTGCAGCCCAGCGACTTGATCAGCTGGATCGTGCGGTGCACGTGCTTCGAGGCTTCCGGGTGGAAGCTGATGATGCTGGCGCCGGCTTCGGCGAAGTCCGGGATGATGCGGTCCACCGGCTCCACCATCAGGTGCACGTCGATCGGAGCGGTAACGCCATGCTTGCGCAGCGCGCTGCACACCAGCGGGCCGATGGTCAGATTGGGGACGTAGTGGTTGTCCATCACGTCGAAGTGGACCCAGTCGGCGCCAGCCTTCAGCACGTTGTCGACTTCCTCGCCGAGGCGGGCGAAGTTCGCGGACAGGATCGACGGGGCGATGATGCAGTTCGACATGGAGAGGCTCACTTGCGCTTGCGCTGGGTCTTGATGCGGTCGTAGGCGGCGTTGATCTCGCCGGCCTTCCGTTCGGCCTGGCGGCGCAGGTCTTCCGCCGCGCCGGCCATCTTGTCGGGGTGGTACTGGGAAATGAGCCGGCGGTAGGCCTGGTCGACCTCGGCATCGCTGGCGTCGCTGGTCAGGCCGAGCGCGCGATACGGATTGTCGCGGCCGAGCCTGAACCAGTCCTCGTCGAAGGCATGGCCGATGATCAGGCCCACCAGGCCGCCCAGGGGATGGCGCATCAGCAGCCAACCGGCCACGAATCCCAGCAGTTTTCCGTACCAGCGCTTCATTCGGCCCGCCTTCTCCGGCAATCGCGGCATTTTACGGCACACGCCGCCCGTCAGCCCGTACACTACGCGGCCCGGTCAGGTACCCGGCCCCGCCACCGCGGGTAGACGGCCGCCCCGGGGCACGGGCGCACGGCCTGCCGCACGCCCCCACGACGCTGTACCGCTTCGCTGGTTTCCGGACTCCCCAAGGAGTGTTTGTGCCCACGACGTTGCTTCAATCCGATCTGCCCGGCCTCACCCTGCGCCATCGCGGCAAGGTCCGCGACGTGTTCGACCTGCCCCGCGAGCGCCTGCCCGCCGATGCGCCCCCGGGCGATTACCTGCTGATGGTCGCCACCGACCGCCTCAGCGCGTTCGACGTGGTGCTGCCCGATCCCATCCCCGGCAAGGGCGAGATGCTCTGCCAGATCTCCAACTTCTGGTTCGCCAAGACCGCGCACCTGATGCCGAACCACCTGACCGGCATCGACGTGGCCAGCGTGCTGCCGGCCGGCGTGGACGCCTCGCTGTACGCCAAGCGCGCGGTGGTGACGAAGAAGCTCAAGCCCGTGCCGGTGGAAGCCATCGCGCGCGGCTACCTGATCGGCAGCGGCTGGAAGGATTACCAGCGCACCGGCAAGGTCAGCGGCATCGAACTGCCCGACGGCCTCCGCCAGGCGGAGAAGCTGGCCGAGCCGATCTTCACCCCGTCGACTAAGGCCGCGGTCGGCGACCACGACGAGAACATCGACTTCGACGCCATGGTGAAGACCGTCGGCGCCGAACTGGCCGAGCGCGTGCGCGACGCCACCCTGCGCATCTACCGCTTCGCCGCCGATGTCGCCGCCGAACGCGGCATCCTGCTGGCCGACACCAAGTTCGAGTTCGGCACGGACGAAGACGGCCGCCTCTACATCATGGACGAGATGCTGACCCCGGATTCCTCGCGCTACTGGCCCGCGGACCAGTACGAAGTCGGCACCAGCCCGCCGAGCTACGACAAGCAGTTCGTGCGCGACTACCTGGAAACGCTGGACTGGAACAAGACCGCGCCCGGCCCGGCGCTGCCGGCCGAGGTCATCGAGCGCACCCGCGCCAAGTACGCGGAAGCGCTGCAGAAACTGGCCGGCATTGTCGTCGATTGACTCCTGTGGGAGCGACGTCAGTCGCGATGGAAGGCCGCGGCCAGACTGATCGCGACTGACGTCGCTCCCACAGTCGAACCTCTCCACCGACCTGACGGCCGGGCCGGCAGCGCCCGACGGGCTGGGGTATGCTCCATACCCTGCCGCATTGCCATCCTCGGGAGGGATGAATGAACGCGACCGCGCAACGTCCGGTGGACCGCTGGTTCGCCAGTTATTCCGGCGACCACGTCAACGAGACCAACCAGCTGATCCACGTGTTCGCCGTTCCGGCGATCCTGTGGACGGTGGTGGCGCTGCTCTGGTGCATCCCGGTGTTCGGCACCTGGGTGAAATCCGGGATGTGGGCGGCGCTGGCGATGTTCGGCGCGTGGATGTACTACTACAAACTCTCGCGTCCGCTGGGCTTCGGCATGCTGGCGATCTTCATCGCGATGGCGTGGCTGACCCGCTGGCTGGAAGGCCTGCTCGGGCTGCAGAACCTGTTCTTCCTCGCGGTGACGGTGTTCGTGGTGGCGTGGATCGCCCAGTTCATCGGCCACAAGATCGAAGGCAAGAAGCCCAGTTTCCTGACCGACCTCACCTACCTGCTGATCGGGCCGGCCTGGGTGCTCAGCAAGTTCTACCGGAAGATGGGCTGGAAGTACTGAGTGGGGCTGAGCTGAGCTTGCTTGGCTGATGCCGTGCACGGCATCGATCTGAACTGCGAACAGCAGCGGAGCAAGCTCCGCTCTACGATCCCACCGCACGCTTGTCGACGATGAATTTCCGCGGCGCGTAGCCGAAGTCGCGTCGCGCCGGCGCCGCATCGAACACTAGGTCGTCGCGCATGCGGGCCACTGCATCGTCGGTGAGGCCGCGCATCATGCCCGCCAGGCGGGACAGCGACAGCACGGCCCTGAACACGGGCATCGGCAGCGTCCACAGCTTCACCGGCGGATTGAGCGACGCCAGCGTGCGCGCCACCATGTCGCTGTAGGCCAGCGTTTCGCCTCCCGGCAGCGAATAGGCATGTCCGTGGGTGGCGGATGCCTCCACGACGGCGAGTGCTGCCATCGCCAGATCATCGACGTGCACCGGCTGGCGCTTGCCCTCGGCGCCACGCGGCAACACGAAGAAGCCCACGCGCCGCGCCATCGCCGCGATTCGCGCGAGCGTCTGGTCGCGTCCGGCGCCATAGACCAGGGTCGGACGCAACAACGTTGCTGCGGCGCCATGGGCCGACGCGGTCTCGAATACGGCTCGTTCGGCGGCCTGCAGCCGCGCGACGACGTCGCGCTCATGCGCGTCGCCTGACGCTTTCTTGGTATCAAGGCTGGTGGACCCGAAAGCGACCACGCGCGGGGCCGCGACGCGTCCCTGCACATACCATCGTGCAAAGCCGTCCAGCGGGCCGGTGCTGAAGATCACGTCGACGCGATCGGGCAAGCCGTCGATGGCGGCGAACTCACCCGGCAGCCACTGCACGTTCGACGACGGAGGACGCGGCGCCCGCGATACCGCGAACACCTGCCACTGGCCGGCATCCAGCCGGGCCAGCAAGGCCTCGCCGATCTGGCCGCTGGCACCGAAGACGAGGGCGGTACGCATTGCGGATCAGGCGTCCCGGCCGGCGTCTTCGTCGACCGCATCGACGGGGTTGGCCGGTTCGCCGCCCGGCATCGGGGGACGCTCCGCCATGTGCAGCGACAGCGCGGCCTTCGCCATCAGGTGTGCACTGATCGGCGCGGTGATGAACAGGAACGCGGTGATCAGCAGTTCGCGTGGCTGCGGATCGGTGCCGCTCAGCGCGTGATAGCCGACCGACGCGATCAGCATGCAGCCCACGCCCAGCGTACTGGCCTTGGTGGGGCCGTGAAGGCGCTTGAAGAACTCCGACAGCTTCAACAGGCTGAAGGAGCCGACCAGGATGAAGAAGCTGCCCACGGCCAGCAGCAGTACAAGCAGGATGGCGAAGACCCAGCTCATTCGACGATGTCCCGGCGCAGCACGTACTTGCTCAGCACCACGGTGCCGACGAAGCCCAGCATGGCGATGATCAGCGCCGCCTCGAAGTAGACCGCCGTGCCCAGGTACATGCCGAACAGCACCAACTGCGCGATCGCGGCGACGAACAGCGTGTCCAGCGCGAGGATGCGGTCGGGCACGCTAGGCCCGCGAACGAGTCGCACGAGTGCCAACAGCATCGCCAGCCCGACCACGTGCATCGAGCCCACGATCGCGTACATCACTAGCGCCTGCGGGGTCACGGGAATATCTCCATCAGCGGCATTTCATAGCGTGTCTTGATCTGCCGGATCACCTCGTCGGCATCATCCAGGTTCAACACATGCACCAGCAGGTGGCTCCGGTCATCCGACAGCACCGACGACACCGTGCCGGGCGTCAGCGTGATGATGCTGGTCAGGGCCGCAATGCCATGGATGTTGTTGATGTCGAGCGGCACCCAGATGAAGCCGGGGCGGATGTTCCGTTCGGGACCGAGCACCTGCAGCGCCACGGTGACGTTCGCCTGCACGATGTCTAGCGCCAGCACGCCCAGCATGCGCGGCACGCTGCGCAGGCGGCCGATGCTCGCGAACTCGCGGTCCAGCCGTGCGGCGAAGGGAGGAATCAACAACGCCAGCAGCAGCGCCATCGTCACCTGGCCCGCGCTGATCTCGTCGTTCATCAGCAGCCAGAAGCAGAACACCGTCACGCTCAGCGGCAGCGACGGCAGCAAGCGCTTGCGCAAGGTCGCAGCCATGCTCAGGGTTCCCTCAGGATGGGCGCGGCGGCGCGCATGTGATCGACGTAGTCTTCGGGCGCCTGCAGCTGCGCCGCAGTGGCCCGCGTGTAGTCCAGGATCGGCGACGCAGCGAGCACCAGGGCGATGCCATAGGCGAGCAACAGCACGACGGCCGCCGTCTCGAGCGGACGCGAGGGTGCCACCGCCACCTGGTCGGCAGGCATGAATGCTTCCTGCCGTTCCGCACTCGCGTCCGGCCACGGCTCCACGCGCCAGAACAACCGCGTGCCCGCGCGCGCCAATCCAACCAGCATCAGGAAACTGGTGCCCAGCACCAGCGCCCAGATCCAGAACGTACGCGGACCGGAGGGCACCGCTTCCAGCAGCAGCAGCTTGCCGATGAAGCCCGACAGAGGCGGAAGGCCCGCCAGCGAAACCGCAGCGACCAGGAACAGCAGGCCCGGCACGGTCTTGTCGGGCAGCGCCGCGATCACGTCCTTGCGGTCGCTGGCACGGCCACGCCGGCGACGGATCAGGTCCGCCAGCAGGAACAGTGCGGCACCTGCGAAACTGCTGTGCACCAGGTAATACAGCCCCGCACCGATCGTGCCGGCGGTGTGCAGCGCGAACGCGACGAACAGCGTCGCTGCCGAGCCCAGCACGAGATACGCGGCCAGCGCACGAAGCCGGTTCGCCGCCAGGACGCCCAGCGATGCCAGCACCAGCGTCGCCGCGCCCAGCGCCAACAGTGCGGGCCAGGCGAACCCGTCCAGCGGTCCCGCTGCGCCGAAGGTCAGCGTGCCCAACCGCAACACCGCGTACAGGCCGACCTTGGTCATGATGGCGAACAGGCCGGCAACCGCTGCCGGCGCGTGGGTATAGGTTTCGGGAAGCCAGAAATACATCGGCAGCAACGCCGCTTTCGCGCAGAACACCACGAACAGCAGGCCTGCCGCCGCCTGCACCAGCGCGATGTCGCCCGGCGGCAGTTGCGCCACCCCCACCGACAGCTCGGCCATGTTCAACGAGCCAAGCAGTCCGTACAGAAGTCCCAGCGCAATCAGGAACAGTGTCGACGCCGCGATGTTGAACGTCACGTAATGCAGGCCCGCCCGCATGCGCTCGCCACGACCACCGCTGAGCATCAACCCGTAGGACGAGATCAGCAGTACTTCGAAGAACACGAACAGATTGAAGATGTCGCCGGTCAGGAACGCGCCGTTCAAGCCCATCAGCTGGAACTGGAAGAACGCGTGGAAGTGCGGTGCGCGCCTGTCCCAGCCGGCGCATGCGTGCAGCAGGCAGGCCGCACCCAGCAGCAGGCCCACCAGCAGCATCAGGGCAGACAGCCGGTCCACCATCAGCACGATGCCCAATCGCGCCGGCCAGTCGCCGAGCAGGTAGACCGAGACCTCGCCGGACCCCGCGGAAGCGACCAGCACGCAGGCCACGGCCAGCATGGCGAAGATCGAGGCCCACGCGACGATGCGCTGCGGGACCATGCCGAACCGGCGGTGTTCGAAGAACAGCGCGATCGACGCGGCGAACAGCGGGATCAGGATCGGCAGCACCGGCAGGTGGCTCATGCGCGTGGCTCCGCCTCATCGGCCTTGGCGGCATCGCGGGCTTCATCGTGCCGGCGCTGCTCGGCGGCGAGGAACGCACGCTCGGCCCTGCTGCCGTCGACATGGTCGCTGTCGTTGTCGCCACGGCTGCGGATGGCCAGCACCACGGTCACCGCCGTCATCGCGAAAGCGATCACGATGGCCGTCAGCACCAATGCCTGCGGCAGCGGATCGGTGTAGTTCGCCAGGGTCGGCGCCACGCCGTCGCGCAGCACCGCCGGCTTGCCGGGCACCAGCCGACCGCCGCTGAAGATCAGCAGGTTGGTCGCATACGATAGCAGCGTAAGCCCCAGGATGACGTCAAAACTGCGCGCACGCAGCAGCAGGTACACCCCGGCTGCGGTAAGGATGCCGATCGCGCTCGCCATGGCCAGTTCCATCAGCGCAGTTCTCCGGTACGGGTGGAGCGTTCGCCCGGCTCCATCACGCCCAGGTGCGAGACGCGCGTGCGCGAGGGCTTGATAGTGCCCATCATCGACAGGATCAGCATTGCGCCACCGAACACCACCAGGTAGACGCCGGTGTCGAAGCCGATCGCGCTGGCAAGGGGCACCTTCCCGATGATCGGCAGCTCGAGATCCAGATGCCCGCTGGTCAGGAACGGCACCCCGAAGCCCATCGACGCCACCCCGCTCAGGCCGGCGACGAGCAGGCCCACGCCGATGCAGCGCACGTAGTCGAAACCGAAGCGGGACTCGACCGACGCCGCGCCCTGGATCACGTACTGCACCAACAGAGGTACCGCCAGTACGAGGCCGGCGATGAAACCGCCACCCGGTGCGTTGTGGCCGCGCAGGAACAGGAATACGGAGACGGTCAGCGTGAGCGGGAACATGATCTGCGCCAGGTCCGCCGGTACCGGCAGCGGGATCGGCGGGCCGGACATGATCTTCTCCGGCGCCATCCGCGCGCGGCGCAGCAGCGCATGCACGATCAGCGCGGCGATGCCGAACACGGTGATCTCGCCGAACGTATCGAAGCCGCGGAAATCCACCAGGATTACGTTGACCACGTTGCTGCCATAGGCCTCGGGCAGCGAACGCGCCAGCAGTTCGCCGCTGATCGTGTCGCCCGGCCGTGTCATTACCAGATAGGACAGTACGCCCGTGCCGATGCCCGCCGCGAGCGCCACCACGATGTCGCGCACGCGGCGGCGCGGCGTGCGCTCGGGCGGCGAGCGCGGCGGCAGATAGTGCAGGCCCAGCAGCAGCAGGACCAGGCTGACCATTTCCACCATCAACTGCGTCAGGGCCAGATCCGGCGCCGACAGGAACACGAACGTCAGGCTGACCACCAGTCCCGCGCCGCCGAGCACCACGACGGCGAGCAGCCGTTGCCGGTACAGGCGGATCGTCCACACCGCGCAGGTCACCAGCACCAGCCACAGCAGCCAGCCGAGCAGCGGCATTGGTTGCGGCGCGCGCCACGACAGCGGCAAGGCATCACTTGCGACGAAGGGCGCCGCGCCAGCCGCAATCGCCGCCAGCACCAGGAGCATCAGGCTGCGCTGCAGGCTGCCATTGGCGAGCCTGGCGGTGAAACGGCCCGCCAGCGCATAGAGCGCCTCCATGTTCCAGCGGAACACGACGCGTCCGAACGACTGCCGTGCGATGGCATGCAGGTCGAACAGACGGCGCAGCCCGAAGTACAGCGCGATGCCAACCGCGATGCCCGCCAGGCTCATCAGCAGCGGCGTGTTGATGCCGTGCCAGACCGCCAGGCTGTAGGCGGGCATGGCCTCGCCGAGGATCGCTCCGGCACCGGCATGCAACACCGGCGCCACCGTCCAGGCTGGGAACATGCCCACCGCCACGCAAAGCACCACGAGCACCTCCACCGGGATCTTCATCCAGCGCGGCGGCTCGTGCGGCGTGACATCCAGGGCGCGCGGTCCCTGGCCGAAGAACGTTTCGTAGACGAAGCGCAGGCTGTAGGCCACGCCGAAAATACCGTACAGCAGCGCGGCGACGGCGATCGCATTCCGCATCGCACGGTGCCCGGGGATATCGATCGCCTCGGCGAAGAACATTTCCTTCGACAGGAACCCGTTGAGCAGCGGAATGCCTGCCATCGCAAGCGACGCGATGATCGCCAGCGCACTGGTCCACGGCAGGTAGCGCCGCAGGTTCCCCAGCCTGCGCATGTCGCGGGTGCCCGTCTCGTGGTCGATGATGCCCGCCGCCATGAACAGCGACGCCTTGAACGTGGCGTGGTTGAGGATGTGGAACACGCCGGCCACCACGGCCATCGGCGTGGAGATGCCGAACAGCAGCGTGATCAGGCCGAGGTGGGAGATCGTCGAATACGCCAGCAACCCCTTGAGGTCGTGCTGGAAGATGGCGTACCAGGCGCCAACCAGCAGCGTCAGTGCGCCGACGCTGGTCACCACGTAGAAGAACAGGTCGGTGCCCGCAAGCGCAGGATGCAGGCGCGCAAGCAGGAACACGCCGGCCTTCACCATCGTCGCCGAATGCAGGTAGGCCGACACCGGCGTGGGCGCCGCCATCGCATGCGGCAGCCAGAAATGCAGCGGGAACTGCGCGCTCTTGGTGAACACGCCCGCCAGCACCAGCAGCAGGGCCCACGGATACAGCGTGCTCGCACGGATCAGGTCGCCCGACGCCAGCACGATATCCAGGTCGTAGCTGCCGACGATGCGGCCGATCAGCAACACGCCGCCCAGCAACGCCAGTCCGCCCGCGCCCGTGATCGCCAGCGCCATGCGCGCACCTTCACGCGCATCCTGGCGATGCGACCAGAAGCCGATCAGGAGGAACGAACTGATGCTGGTCAGTTCCCAGAACACCACCAGCAACAGCAGGTTGCCGGCCAATACCACGCCGAGCATCGACCCCATGAAGAGCAGCAGGCTGGCGAAGAAGCGCGGCGCGCTGTCCTTCTCGCTGAGGTAGTAGCGCGCGTACATCACCACCAGCGCACCGATCGCCAGCACCAACCCGGCGAACATCCACGCCAACCCGTCCAGGCGCAGCGTGAACGCGAGACCGATCTGCGGGATCCACGCATGATCGGCGCGCAGGTTCCACCCTTGCAGCACGCTCGGCGTCATCCACGCCAGCAGCACCAGACCCAGCAGCGGTGCGAGCCCGGCCAGCCATGCGGTAGCGCCGCGCGGCAGGCCGCGCGCCAGCGCCACCACCAGCGCGAGCACGAAGGGCAGCGCCAGCAGGATTTCAAGGAAAGGAATCATCTACCGCCTTGCGTTGCAGGGAATGCGTCATTCGCGAGCAATCGCCCCGAGTTTAACAAACCCGTTCACATAAGCCTGACCCCGCGGTTCAGGTCAGGCGAGCAATGCGATCTCCAGGATCAGCCAGCCGACGAAGGCGGCGAGCAGGATGCCGCCTTCCACGCGGCTGATACGCAGGTCGCCGCGCAGCATGGGATACAGCACCAGCACGAACGCGATGGCCGCCGGCAGTTCCAGCCGCACGAAGGACTCCGGCAGCGCCAGCGGACGGAATGCCGCCATGCCGCCTACCACCACCAGCAGATTGAACAGGCTGGAGCCGATGACGTGGCCGGCGACCATGTCGCCCTGTCCACGCCGCGCCGCCATGGCCGCGGCCGCGATCTCCGGCAGCGCCGTGCCGATGGCGACCGGCAGCAGGCCGGTGAGCAGCGGCGACAACCCCCATCCCTCCCCGATCACCGGCGCCGCCTGCACCACGTAGCGTGCACCGAAGTACAGCAGGGCCGCCGCCACCGCGAATCGCAGCAGGTTCAACCAGAGCACGATGCGCGTGCTGGCGAACGCCTCGACGTCGGTCCGCACCGCCTGCGCTTCGCGTGGCGCGCGCGCCAGCAGGAACGCCAGCGCCGCGACGAAACCCAGCAACAGCATGCCGCCTTCGACGCGACTGACCACGCCATCCAGGCCGAACACGATCAGCCCCAGCGAGGCCAGCGCCAGAAAGACCAGCAACGGGGACAGCACGCGCAACCGCACGAGCACCGGCGCGGCGAGCGCCGCCACGCCCAGCGTCAGGCCCAGGTTGACGATGTTGCTGCCTACCGCATTGCCGAGAGCGAGTTCCTGCGCCCCGACCCAGGCCGCGCGCGCATTGACCGCCAGTTCCGGCAACGACGTGCCGAACGCGATCAGCAACAGGCCTGCCACGAAGGGGGACGCGCCAATCCGCTGCGCCAGCCCGGATGCGCCCTTGACGATCGAGTCGCCGCCCAGCGCCAGCAGCACCAGTCCCAGCGCGAAATATCCCCAGGCTTCCGTCATCGCACGACCCCTTCCCGTGTGGTGTGCGGCGATTCTATGCCTGCGCGCGACGGTGGAGCCAGCATGGGCACCGCCGCGCGGCGGAATGGCTCAGGAACAGCCTTCCACGTAGTCGACCTGCGGCGACAGGCCCACGCGCCAGGCGGTGACCTTGCCGGATGCGTCGGCCTCGAACACCAGGCGGGTCGGTGCCACGTCGCCCGCGTCCATCGCCAGGTACTGGCCACCCTGCGTGTACTTGTGCGGCGAGGCCTTCAACGCGCCGCCATAGAGCTTCTGCAATTCATCGATGCCCATCCCGACCTTGCCGCCACCCGGCGCGGTTTCCTTGTCGGTGCCGACGTCGTAGCGGACGAACTTGCCTTCTTCCATCATGAAAGCGAAGTCGGCGGGGCGGGTGATCCACTTCGGCCACAGGTAGTGGCAGGTGGTGCCCTCCATCGGCGCGCCATTGAGTTCACCGCCCCATGCCGCGCGTGCCTCATCGACCGTGCTGCCCAGCTTCATGTCGCCGTAGCCGAGGAAACTGGCCTGGGTGACCGGACCGGCGGGCGCGGCGGTGTCGTCCACGGCGGGCGTCGGTGCCGGGGCTTCCGCCATCGGTGTGCTGGTCGCCGTGGTCGTCGGCTCGGCTGGCGGCGTACCGGCTTCTTCGCGCTGGCACGCGGACAACAAGGTGACGACCATCACGATCGGCAGCATCGACTTCATCGGCTCTCTCCATTGCACAAACCTGAATCGTAGCGTTCACGCGTTAATTCGCTGCGAACGTGCAGTTGTCATGCGCACTTCATGGCCGGCGAATAGCCTGCGCGCGACCTTCCGCTCCTTTTCGCCATGCGACCGTCGAAAACCGATCTGGCCCGTGACATCCTGCAGGCCCACACGGGTGCACTGGGCATGCGCGAGCGACGCACGCTGATCCTCTGCAACGGTCGACGCGACCTCGCCGAGCTGGTGCAGTTGCTGGGACAGGATGCACCGCTGCTGGTGCAGCGCCTGGTACAGGCCGGATATCTCGTCGACGGGTCGCGCATGCAGGTCACCGCGCCTGCCGCCGCCGTCGTCGCTTCCGCCACTACTCCAGGACCACGGCGTTCGCTGGTGGCGGCCAAGGTCTACCTGTCGGGCATGCTGGAACTGCAACGCGACGACGGCGCGCGCCATCACCGTGACCGCTTGCAGGCGCGGCTGGACGATGCGGCGATGCTCGACGCGCTCGCCGATGCCTTCCGCTTCCTGGAGGGACGCGTGGCCGCTACGCTCGCCGGACGCATCCGGCAGCGCCTTTTCGAGGCACTGCCCACGGAGGCCCTGCCCCGCATGCACGAGAGCCTGGTCCCGCAGGAAGAAAACGCCTTGCGGTGAACGCGGCTCAGTCCTTCGGCGCGAAGTGCTTGCGCAGGCCGGCCCAGCACGCCTGGTAGTCGCGCTGGCGGTGTGCGGCGTCCACCGCCTGCCGCGTTGGCCGGATCACCGCACGCGTCTCGAACATGAAAGCCATCGTGCCGGTGATGACATCTGGCTTGGACAGATCGGCGCCCGACGCTTTCTCGAACGTCGCCGCATCCGGCCCGTGACCGGTCATGCAGTTGTGCAGCGAAGCGCCGCCCGGCGCGAAACCCTCGGCCTTCGCGTCGTAGACGCCATGGATCAGGCCCATGAACTCGCTGGCGATGTTGCGATGGAACCACGGCGGACGGAACGTGTCCTGCGCCACCAGCCAGCGCGGCGGGAAGATCACGAAGTCCATGTTGCCCACGCCAGGGGTATCGCTCGGCGAGGTGAGCACCAGGAAGATCGATGGATCCGGATGGTCGTAGCTGATCGAGCCGATGGTGTTGAAGCGGCGCAGGTCATAGCGGTAGGGCGCGTAGTTGCCGTGCCAGCCCACCACGTCGAGCGGCGAATGGCCGATGTCCGCGCGCCACAGGTGGCCCTGGAACTTGGCGATCAGTTCGAATTCGCCCTCGACGTCCTCGTAGGCGGCGACCGGCGTTTCGAAGTCGCGCGGATTCGCCAGCCCGTTCGAGCCGATCGGCCCCAGGTCCGGCAGGCGGAGCTGCGCGCCGAAGTTCTCGCAGACATACCCGCGCGCCTCACCGTCAGGCAGTTCGACCAGGAAGCGCACGCCGCGCGGAATCACCGCGATCTGCTGCGGCTCGACGTCGATCACGCCGAACTCGGTGGCGATGCGCAGGCTGCCCTGCTGCGGGACGATCAGCAGTTCGCCGTCGGCATCGTAGAAGTAGCGCCCCTGCATCGAACGGTTGGCGGCGTACAGGTGGATGCCCACGCCGTGCTGGGCTTCCGGCGTGCCGTTGCCGGCCATGGTGTAGAGGCCATCGACGAAATCGGTGGGAGTTTCCGGCATCGGCAATGGCGACCAGCGCATCTGGTCCGGCGACACCGGTCCCGCGCTGAAATCGCTGTGCAGGCGATGCTGCGCGTACGGCGCGAACGTGCCGTGCATCGCCGCCGGGCGGATGCGGTACAGCCAGCTGCGACGGTTTTCGGCGCGCGGCGCGGTGAACGCGGTGCCACTGAGCTGCTCAGCATAGAGGCCGTGCGCCACGCGCTGCGGCGAGTTGCGGCCTTCCGGCAGCGCGCCGGGGATCGCTTCGCTGGCGAAGTGGTTGCCGAAGCCGGTCATGTATCCGCGATCGGGGAGCGTTTTCATCTCGATGCCTTTAAAGCCCCTCTCCCGACGGGAGAGGGGTTGGGGTGAGGGGCGATGGTGAGACGGTCCTGCAGATCGCCTCGGCCACCGCTTCGATCTGCATCAGTACATCGTTGTCCCAGAACCGCAGGACGGTGAAACCGTTTGATTCCAGGAACTGCGTTCGTGAGTGATCGGACGTTTCCGTGTGCTGCGATCCATCCACTTCAATCACCAACTTGACCGATACACAACAGAAATCGACCGTGTAGGGCGGGATGGAATGCTGTCTGCGGAACTTCAAACCCTCGATGCCACCACCTCTTAGGATCGACCACAGTTTGCGTTCCGCATCTGTCGATCGTGCCCGCAGCTCCCTCGCCTGTTCCAAAGCGCGAGTGGCCATCGGAGGCCTGCGGTGGTTCGTCATCCTTGTCCTCCTGCCCCTCACCCCAACCCCTCTCCCGCTGGGAGAGGGGCTTCAGGCGGGAGACTACAGCACCCCGCGCTTCATCTGGTCGCGCTCGATGCTCTCGAACAGCGCCTGGAAGTTGCCTTCGCCGAAGCCTTCGTTGCCCTTGCGCTGGATGATCTCGAAGAAGATCGGGCCCAGCGCGTTCTGGGTGAAGATCTGCAGCAGCTTGCGTTGCTTGGTCTCGACGTCGGCATCGATCAGGATCTTGTTGCGCGCCAGGCGTGCCACGTCTTCTCCATGGTTCGGGATGCGCTGGTCGATCACGTCGAAATAGGTATCCGGCGTGTCGAGGAACTCGACACCCGCTTCGCGCATCTTCTCCACCGTGGTGTAGATGTCGTCGGTGAAGCAGGCGATGTGCTGGATGCCTTCGCCCTTGTAGGCGTCGAGGTACTCGTTGATCTGGCTCTTCGGGTCGCTGGACTCGTTGAGCGGGATGCGCACCATGCCGTCCGGCGCGGTCATCGCCTTGGACAACAGGCCGGTCTTTGCGCCCTTGATGTCGAAGTAGCGGATCTCGCGGAAGTTGAACAGCCGCTCGTAATAGTCCGCCCACTTGGCCATGTTGCCGTGGTAGAGGTTGTGGGTCAGGTGATCGATGAAGGTCAGCCCGAAGCCCTTCGGCATCAGGTCCACGCCGGGCAGGTATTCGTAGTCGGGGTCGTGGATGGTGCCTTGGTCGTCATAGCGGTCGACGATATAGAGCATGCAGTCGCCGATGCCCTTGATGACCGGCGCGGCCACGGCCTTGGTCAGCTCGTCCGCCGCGTCGAACGACTCGGCGCCGTTCTTGAGCGCCTGCACGCGCGCCCATTCGGCCAGTTTCTTCACGCGGATCGCAAAGCCGCACGCGCTGGGGCCGTGTTCGGCAGCGAAGCGGGCAGCGAAGGAATCGGGGTCCTCGTTGATCAGGAAGGTGCAGTCGCCCTGGCGATAGGTGCTGATGGCGCGCGTCCTGTGGCGCGCGACCTGCACGAAGCCCAGCTTGCGGAAGTAATCGTGCAGGTGGTGAGCCTGCCCGGCGGGCGCGGCGAACTCGACGAATTCGAAGCCGTCGATGCCCATCGGGTTGTCGAACGTCGTGGGCTGCATGCCCAGGTTGGGTTGTGCGTTCATGGGGCGTCTCGCTAGGCTTGCGTGGATGCACGCCAATATAGTTTCAGCTGAAACCACCCACAAGTAGCAGCGCAACAATGAGCCAGCCGCCCGACAGCCCGCCCGTCCACGCCGATTTCGACCTCGACCGCCTGTTCTCCTATCGGTTGAGCGTGCTGTCCAACCGGATCAGCAGCGCGATTTCCCGCGAATACCACCGCCGTTTCGGCCTGGCCATCACCGAATGGCGGGTCATGGCCGTCCTGGGCCGCTTCCCGGGCCTGTCCGCCGGCGAGGTCGCCAGCCGTACCGCCATGGACAAGGTCGCCGTCAGCCGGGCGGTCGCCCGCCTGCTGGAACGGGCCCTGATCCAGCGCGAGATCCACGGCGACGACCGGCGCCGCTCGGTGCTGGCGCTGACCGACGAGGGCTTCCGGGTCTACGACGAAGTCGCGCCGATGGTGATCGAGTACCACCAGCGCATGCTGGAGCCGCTGAGCGACGAGGAACGCGCGATGCTCGACCAGTTGATCGACAAGCTGGCCGGCGAGGGCGTGAAGCGCATCGAGGGCTGAGCGGCCCGCTTCCGTAGAGCCGAGCTTGCTTGGCTGCGCGATGCGTGCGAACCCGACAGCAGCAGAGCAAGCTCCGCTCTACGAACAAAAAAACGGCGGCCCATGGCCGCCGTTTTCAATGGATCCCCGCTTGCGCAGGGATGACACATCGGCAAAGGCGCACCCGCGGGGTGCGCGCCGATGCGTCACTTCACGCCGTGCATCAGCTTCTGGATCAGCGGCGCGATCAGGAACAGCAGCGCGCCCGGAATCACCAGCGCCCAGAAGCCGAACGTGTAGCCGCTCAACGCGGACTCCACGTTCATGCCACTCTCGCCGCTGACGTGACTGGCGAAGATGCCGGAAAGATTGTTGCCGATGCCGGTGGACAGGAACCAGCCACCCATGCCGAAGCCGACCAGGCGCAACGGCGCCAGCTTGGTCACCATCGACAGGCCGATCGGCGACAGGCACAGCTCACCGATGGACTGGATCCAGTACACCGCGAACAGCGTCCAGAAGGGAATCTTGCCGAAGCCGTCCACCAACGTGGACAGCGCAAACATCAGCAGCAGGAATGCCAGGCCATTGAAGATCAGGCCTAGGCCGAACTTGCGGGGAATCGACGGATTCGCGCGCCCCATTTTCACCCACAGCCAGGCCATGATCGGCGCAAGCGTGATGA
Source organism: Pseudoxanthomonas sp. (assembly GCF_002863005.1). Classification (GTDB taxonomy): domain Bacteria; phylum Pseudomonadota; class Gammaproteobacteria; order Xanthomonadales; family Xanthomonadaceae; genus Pseudoxanthomonas_A. The sequence continues at coordinate 280,191 of NZ_PKDG01000015.1, read as the reverse complement.
TGGCCACCGAGTTCACCGACTGGAACCAGCCCACCGGGAAGATCCAGCCGCCGAAATCGCGGTTGACGATCTTGTCCGCCAGGAAGCTGAAAGAGCTGCCCGCCTGTTCGAAGAAGCACCAGAACAGCACGTTGAACGCGAAGATGATCAGCATCGCAATCACCATGTCGCGCTGCTTGGGTCCGTTGCGGATACCCTCAACCAGCAACAGGATGCCCAGACCGATGAACATCGCGGTCAGCACCCATTGGAGCGTGCTGGCGCCAAGGCGCAGCAGGAAGTAGATGACCGGGATCGCAAGCACCGCACCGATCGCCGTCAACAGCACCCTGCCCTTGCCCTCGCCACCGGCAGGTGGCGTACCTACCCCTTTCAACTGGCTGCGACCAAACCAGAACCACACCAGGCTCACCAGCATGCCGATACCCGAGGTGATGAACACCACCTTGTAGGCCGGCATACCCTCAGCGCCGAATACCTTCTCGGCCAGCCAGCCGGTGAGCAGCGGCGAGACCATGGCGCCCAGGTTGATACCCATGTAGAACAGGGTAAAACCCGAATCGCGGCGCTCGTCGCCGGTGGTGTAGAGCTTGCCGACCATCGTCGAGATGTTCGGCTTGAAAAGGCCGTTGCCCGCGATGATCGTGGCCAGACCCAATTGGAAAATGTTCTCGTTGGGCACCGCGATCATGAACAAACCTGCCGCCATGATCACCGCGCCCACCAGGATCGAGCGTTGATAGCCGATCACGCGATCCGCTACGTAACCGCCGAAGATCGCCGCGGCGTAGACCAGCGCCAGATATGCACCGTAAATCTGGTTGGCGGGTGCCTCACCCGTGCCACTCCCTCCGTGGAACTGGGCCACGATGTAGAGCACCAGTGCCCAACGGATGCCGTAGAACGCGAAGCGTTCCCAGAACTCGGTCATGAAGAGCATCCACAACGGACGCGGATGGCCCATGACCTGGGCGTAGTCGGGAACGTGCCCCGGTTGCGTATCGACGGCTCCGCTCATGCGGGCTCCCCCTAGAAAAGTGGTTCAGGATTTCGGTTTCCCCTGCAACGAGCGCAGGGGACGGGCGAGGATCACCGACCCGGCGGGCCCTCGTCAAATCGCTGAAACGCCGGTGGTGTAGCAGTCGCCTTGCCTGTTCAGCGAGTCAATCCACTGATTTCCAAGGGATTTCTATCCGGCCCACCCCGCTCTCCCATCAGCGATCGGGGCCGATCGACGTGCGCACGTCGAACAGTTCCGGGAAGAACGTCAGCTCCAGCGCCTGGCGCAGGAAGCCCACGCCGCTCGAGCCGCCGGTGCCGCGCTTGAAGCCGATGATGCGCATCACCGTGCGCATGTGGCGGAAGCGCCACAACTGGAACTGGCTTTCCAGATCCACCAGGTCCTCGCACAGCGAGTACTCGCGCCAGTAGCGGTCTGTGTCCTCATAGATCGCTTCGAACACCGGCAGCAGCGCGGCGTCGGCGGCGTGCGACTGGCGCCAGTCGCGCAGCAGGTGCTGCGGGGGGATCCCGTGGCCCCAGCGGGCGAGGTACATCAGGAATTCGTCGTAGAGGCTGGGGGCGTCGAGCACGGCCTCCAGCCCGGCATGGCCCTCCGGGTCATGGGCGAACACCTTCAGCATCGCCGCATTCTTGTTGCCGAGCAGGAATTCGATGGTGCGGTACTGCAGCGACTGGAAACCCGACGACGGGCCCAGCAGGTCGCGGAAGCCCATGTACTCGGACGGGGTCAGCGTTTCCAGCACCGACCACTGCTCGGTCAGCTGGCGCAGCACCTGCTTGGCGCGCGCCATCACCTTGCGGGCCTGCCAGACCTGGTCGCGCTGGAGGAAGCCGATCGCCGCCTGCAGCTCGTGGATCATCAGCTTCATCCACAGCTCCGAGACCTGGTGCTGGACAATGAACAGCATCTCGTCGTGGTGCGGCGGGTCCGACACCGGGTGCTGTGCAGACAACAGGCGGTCCAGCTGCAGGTAGCCGCCGTAGCTCATCCGGCCGGACAGGTCGGTGTGGATGCCTGCTTCCAGCGGGCGTTCGTTCTTCTCTACGGCCATCCGTCGTTCAACCGGTGCACCACCCAAGCGGCGGCGGGGACGCCAGCGTAACCGATGCCGGTCGACGGCCCGGGCGATGCGACGGGAAACCGGCGCCCGTGTCACGCCCATGCAATGCGCGTACCACAGGCTTGGGCTACATTGCGTCGGCCGGGGGCGGCATCGCTCCCGCGGGGGTCGGCGTCCAATCCACTGAGGGAGAACCCGTTACATGGAAATGCCACGGGGCCGCGTCGCGGCCGTGCTCGCGTCTTTCGCCTTGCTGTTCGCCGCTTCGTCGGTACAGGCACAGGTGGTCATCAGCCAGGTCTACGGCGGCGGCGGCAACAGCGGTGCCACGCTGAAGAACGACTTCATCGAGCTGCGCAACAACGGCCCCACTGCGGTCGACCTGACCGGCTGGAGCGTGCAGTACACCTCCTCCGCAGGTACCACCTGGAGCGGGCGCACCAACCTGACGGGCACCATCCCGGCCGGCGGCTTCTACCTGGTCCAGCAGGCGCAGGGCGCCGGCGGCACGGTGGACCTGCCCGCGCCTGACGCGGTGGGCACCATTGCGATGAGCGGCACCGCCGGCAAGGTCGCGCTGAGCCGCAGCACCATGGCGCTGACGGGCGCCTGCCCGACGGCCGATGCGAACGTGGTCGACTTCGTCGGCTTCGGCAGTGCGGCCAACTGCTTCGAAGGCAGCGCGCCGACCGGCACGCTCAGCAACACCACCGCGGCGCTGCGTGGCGGCGACGGCAGCATCGACACCAACAACAACGGCGCCGACTTCGCGGTCGGTGCGCCGAATCCGCGCAACAGCGGCGCCGAGCCGCCGGAACCACCCGATCCGCCGCTGGCGCTGACCATCGCGCAGATCCAGGGCAACGGCCTGCTGTCGCCGCACAACGGCAAGCGCGTGGTGACCGAAGGCATCGTCACGGCGATCAAGTTCAACAACGGCTTCTTCCTGCAGGCCGCCAACGACGACGGCGACCCGGCCACGTCCGAAGCCGTGTTCGTGTTCACCAGCAGCGCGCCGCCCGCCACCGCCGCCGTCGGCAACCGCGTGCGCGTGACCGGTACGGTCGAGGAATTCACCCCGTCGTCCAATCCGCACCAGCTGGCCATCACCGAGATCGTCACCCCGACGCTCGAGGTACTGGAAACCGGCGTCGCCCTGCCCGCCGCGATCGAGCTGACCGCCGCCGAGCTGGGTCCGGACGCCCTGCCCGGCACGCTGGAACGCCTTGAAGGCATGCGCGTCAGCGTGGCGCAGTCGGTCGTGATCGCCCCCTCCGGCGGCAGCATCGACGAGAACGATGCACTGTCCTTCAGCGACGGCGTTTTCCACGTGGCGCTGCCCGGCGTGGCGCGTCCGTTCCGTGAGCCCGGCATCGCCGTGATGGATGCCATCACCCTGCCGGCCGGCAAGAACCCGCCGCGCTTCGACACCAATCAGGAACGCCTGATGGTGCGCAGCCGCGGCCAGGTCGGCGCGTCGCCGCTCTCGGCCGACACCGGCGCCGACGTCGCCGGCCTGCTCGGCGTGCTCGACTACTTCGCCGGCACGTGGGCGCTGCTGCCCGACGTGGCCACGCCGCCGACGGTCACCGGCGGCATGGCGCCGGAAGCCGTCAACGATGCCGCCTACGATGAGGTCACCGTCGGCAGCTTCAACCTGCTGCGACTGTTCGACGAGGTCAACGACAGCAACGGTGCGGTGACACTGACGCCGGAAGCGCTGGACAAGCGCCTGGCCAAGGCGGCGCTGGCGATCTGCGACTACCTGAAGACCCCGGATATCCTGGGTGCGGTGGAAGTGGAGAACCTGCGCGTTCTGCAGCTGCTGTCCGAGCGCATCGACGCGACCTGCGCCACGCGCCCGGGCTACGTGCCGTACCTGCAGCCGGGCAACGACGTGGGCGGCATCAACGTCGGCTTCCTGGTCAGTTCGCGCCTGACCGCGGACGGCATCGCCCGCGTGGAAGTGCTGGACGTCGCGCAGTTCGGCAAGGAGACCACCATCGCCAACCCGAACGGCACCACCAGCCTGCTCAACGACCGTCCGCCGCTGCGCCTGCGCGCCCGCGTTCACCAGGACGGCACGTCGAGCTACCCACTGACGGTCGTCGTCAACCACCTGCGCTCGCTCAACGACATCAACGACACCCTGCCCGGCAGCAGCGGCTGGGCGACCGGCGGCGAACGCGTGCGGGTGAAGCGCGGCGCCCAGGCGGTCTACCTGGCCCAGCTGGTGCAGGAGATGCAGCAGGCGAACCCGGACGAGAAGATCGTGCTGGTCGGCGACTTCAACGCGTTCGAGTTCAACGACGGCTATGTCGACGTGATGGGCATCATCAAGGGCGAAGCCGCGGCGGAAGACCAGGTGCTGACGTACATGCCCAGCCCGTTGAGCGTGCCGCTCGTGGACGGCTCCCAGCTGATCGCCGATCCTGCGCAGCGTTACTCGTATTCGTTCGAGGGCAATGCGCAGACGCTGGACCACGTTCTGGTCAACGAAGCCCTGGTGATGGACGTCGGCCTGCGCGTGGACCATGCGCGCATCAACGCGGACTTCGGCGTGGACAACTTCGGCGATGCCACGCTGGCCCTGCGTTCGTCCGACCACGACCCGGTGCGCCTGAGCATCCGCGTGCCGTCCTTCGCCCGCGCCGACCTGTCGGCCACCGTCGGCGCAGACCGCACCACCGCCAACGTGGGCGAGACCGTCCGCTACACCGCCACGGTGCGCAACGCCGGTCCCGGCGCGGCATCGCCGGCGGCCTTCGCCTTCGTGTTCTCGGCCGAACTGTCGCCGTCGCTGGCCACGCTGCCGGCCGGCTGGAGCTGCGCGGCACCGGAAGTCTCCGCGGGCACCACCCGCGTGGCCTGCACCGTGCCGGCGCTGGCGGTCGGTGACGAAGCGACCTTTGCCCTCGACGCCGTCGTCCCCGCCAGCGCAGCGGGTGCCACGCTCGGCCTGGGCGTGTCGGCCAATTCGACCGTGCTCGACCCGACCAACGGCGACAACACCGCCGCCGTGTCGGTGGCCGTGGCCGCGCTGCCGCAGACCCGCGCCGACCTGTCGGTGCAGCTGCTCGGCGCCGCCCTGCCGCTGCGTCGCGGCACCATCGCCACGCTGCTGGTGCCGGTGCGCAACGCCGGCCCCGATGCGGCCGAGCAGGTCACCGTGCGATTGACCAGCAACGTCGATGCCCGCTACGCCGCCGTCGCCGCCCCCAGCGGCTGGAGCTGCACGCGCGTGCAGGACACCACCGACGGCGCCGCCGCCGACTGCACCCGTCGTGGCGCCATGCCGCGCGGCGTGCAGACGCTGGCCTTCGCCCTGGTGGTGCCGGGCAAGCCGAAGCGCGGTACGGAACTGGAGTTCGACGCCACCGTCAGCAGCACGACGACGGACCCGAACCCCGCCAACAACCACGACCGGCTGGTCCAGCGCATCCGCTGAACTTTCCCGCCATCGTGGGGTCCACAGGGGCGCGGGCGACCGCGCCCCTTGTCGTTTGCGCAGCCCGCGACGCGGATCACGTCCGGCCCACGCCGGCTGCAGGCAGGCTGACACCGAACGACACCCGGGCAAGCGCCTGTTTCCGCACCGGTTTCTCCGCGCAGCCACCTGCCATGCACCCCCGTCTTGCTGCATTGCACGACGGCCGCCAGCCCCATCGCTCCTAAAATTACATTTGAAACCAATTCCGCCGGCTGACGAGAACACCGTCCAGATGACCACCGCCGCAAGCTTCGAGATCGAATACCTCCAGTACCTGGGCCCCGACGGCACCCTGGTGCGCAACGACCTGCCCGAGGCCGGGCGCGATGTCGCCCGCCTGCGCGAGCTGTTCAAGCAGATGCTGTTCGTGCGCACGTTCGACACCAAGGCGATCGCCTTGCAGCGCACCGGCAAGCTGGGCACCTACGCCAGCTGCCTCGGCCACGAGGCCACCCATGTGGGCATCGGCGCCTCGATGCGCACCGGCGACGTCTACGCCCCCAGTTACCGCGAGTACGGCACCATGTTCATGCGCGGCGTGAAGCCGCGCGACGTACTGATGTACTGGGGCGGCGACGAGCGCGGCAGCGACTTCGACCGCGACAGCGATGCGCGCATCGATTTCCCGTTCTGCGTGCCGATCTCCACCCAGTGCCTGCACGCCGCCGGCGCGGCGCTGTCTTTCAAGCTGCGCAAGCAACCGCACATCGCGGTGGCGACCTGCGGCGATGGCGGTTCGTCGAAGACCGACTTCTACGCCGCGCTGAATTCCGCAGGCGCCTATGAGCTGCCGCTGGTGCTCGGCGTGATCAACAACGGCTGGGCGATCTCGGTGCCGCGCAGCGCGCAGACCGGCGCGCAGACGCTGGCGCAGAAAGGCCTGGCCGGCGGCCTGCACTGCCTGCAGGTGGACGGCAACGACCTGATCGCCGTGCTCGAGGGCATGCGCCGCGCCAGCGAGCGCGCCCGCAAGGGCCAGGGCGGCACCGTGATCGAATTCGTCACCTACCGCCTGTCCGACCACACCACCGCCGACGACGCACGACGCTATCGCGATGACGCCGAAGTGAAAGCCGGCTGGGAACGCGAACCGATGACGCGCCTGCGCACCTGGCTGACCGCGCAGGGCGCGTGGAGCGAAGCCGACGAGGCCGCATGGAAGGAAGAGTGCGGCGTGCGCGTGGACGAAGAGGTCAACAGCTACCTCAACACACCAGTGCAGCCGGTCGAGGCGATGTTCGACTACCTGTACGCCGATCCCCCACCGGAACTGCTGCAGCAACGCGCCGCCGCGATCGCCGCGGAGGGCCGCCCATGAGCACCGTGATGAAGCCCGAGAACAAGACTGTGGGAGCGACGTCAGTCCCGAAGCAGGACGCCGCGGCGACCCCGACCGCGATCACCCTGATCGAAGCCATCACCCAGGCGCTGGCATGGGAGATAGCGCACGACGAATCCGTGCTGGTGCTGGGCGAGGACGTGGGCGTGAACGGCGGCGTGTTCCGCGCCACCGCCGGCCTGCAGCAGAAGTTCGGCCCGGAGCGCGTGCTCGACACGCCGCTGGACGAAACCACCATCGCCGGCCTGACCGTCGGCCTGGCGGCGCAAGGCATGAAGCCCGTGGCCGAAGCGCAGTTCGACGGCTTCGTCTACCCGATGGTCGACCACATCATCTGCCACGCCGCCCGCCTGCGCACCCGCACGCGCGGCCGCCTGCACTGCCCGATGGTGCTGCGCGTGCCGTGGGGCGGCGGCATCCGCGCGCCGGAGCACCACAGCGAAGCCAACGAAGCGATCTTCACCAACGTGCCGGGCCTGCGCGTGGTGATGCCGTCCTCGCCGCAACGCGCCTACGGCCTGCTGCTGGCCGCGATCCGCGATCCGGACCCGGTCATCTACATGGAGCCCAAGCGCATCTACCGCCAGTACAAGGAAGTGGTCGCCGACGACGGCGAAGCGCTGCCACTGGACGTGTGCTACGTACTGCGCGACGGTACCGACGTGACCCTGGTGACCTGGGGCGCGCAGGTGAAGGAAGCGCTGGAAGCCGCCGACAAGCTGGCCGGCGAAGGCATCAGCGCCGAAGTCATCGACGTGGCCACGCTGCGTCCGCTCGACTTCGACACCATCGCCGAATCGGTGGCCAAGACCGGCCGCTGCGTGATCGTGCACGAGGCCCCGCGCACCGCGGGCTTCGGCGCCGAGATCGCCGCGCGCCTGGCCGAACACTCGATGTACGACCTGCTGGCCCCGGTCGAACGCGTCACCGGCTACGACACCCACATCCCGCTGTTCCGCCTGGAAATGAAGTACCTGCCCAGCGTCGACAAGATCGTCGCGGCGGCGAAGCGTGCGATGGCGAACGGCTGACCGCGCGTCGGCCCAAGAAACGACTACGAAGAGACCTCCGAATGAGCGAGAGCAAGACGTTCCACCTGCCCGACCTGGGCGAAGGCCTCCCGGACGCCACCATCGTCGAATGGTTCGTCAAGGAAGGCGACGTGATCCGGCTGGACGAACCGCTGGTGTCGATGGAGACCGCGAAGGCCGTGGTCGAAGTGCCCTCCCCGGTGTCCGGCAGGGTGGTGAAGCTCGCCGGCGCGGCGGGCGACGTCGTCATCACCGGCAGCATGCTGGCCGTGTTCGAGCCCGATGCCAGCCTGCCGCAGCGTGCGGAGGGCCAGGACACCGGCCATCACCACGGCCCGCCGAAATCCGCTTCTGTGGGAGCGACGTCAGTCGCGACCCCTGCAACCGGATCCCCTGTCGTCGCGACTGACGTCGCTCCCACGGAGACCGACGCCGGCACCGTGGTCGGTGCCATGCAATCGTCCAACGCCGTGCACGCCGAGCAGGCGATCGCCGTGGGCGGCGTCAAGGCCATGCCCGCCGTACGCGCGATGGCAAAGAAGCTCGGCGTCGATCTGTCGCGCGTCCGCGCCACCGGTGCCGATGGCGCGGTGACGATGCAGGACGTGAAGCAGGCCGCGACCGACGGTACCGCGCACGGCGCGACGGCGCCCGCACCTGCCGCCATGCGCAACGTTGCTCCCGCTGCCGCACCGGCACCCGTCGCGACCCCGCAGCGCACTGCGCTGTCCGCCAGCGGCAAGCCGATGCGCACGCAGCCACCGGGCGTGTCGGTCAGCGGACAGCCGGAACAACTCAAGGGCGTGCGCCGGAACATGGCGCGCGTGATGGCCGATGCGCATGCCAAGGTCGTGCCGACCACGCTCAGCGACGACGCCGACGTGCATGACTGGACGCCCGGCAACGACATGACCGGCCGCCTCGTCCGCGCCATCGTGCGCGCCTGCAAGACGGTGCCGGCGATGAACGCCTGGTTCGATGGCGAGAAGCTCACCCGCACGCTGCACCCGCATGTCGACATCGGCATCGCCGTGGATACCGATGACGGCCTGTTCGTCCCCGCGCTGCGCAATGCGGACCTGCTGGAGGCCGGCGGCGTGCGCGAGAGCATCAACCGCCTGCGCGCGCAGGTGGAAGACCGCAGCATCCCGCCGTCTGAGCTGACCGGCTACACGATCTCGCTGAGCAACTTCGGCATGTTCGCCGGCCGCTACGCCACCCCGGTGGTGGTGCCGCCCTGCGTGGCCATCGTCGCCGCCGGTCGCGCGCGCCACCAGGTCACGCCGGTGATGGGCGGCTTCGAATCGCACAAGGTGATCCCGCTGTCGGTGACGTTCGACCATCGCGCCTGCACGGGCGGCGAAGCGGCGCGCTTCCTCAAGGCATTGATCGACGACCTGGCCCTGCCCCAGTAAAGCGGCCGTCGCAAGGGATGAGCGACGCAGGGTTTCGTCGCTCAATCCTCCAGTGGGCAAGCGCTGTGGTGAGAGGACAACGCGCGACCGCGAAGCGTGGCAGGATGCCGCCGTGATCCCACCGCAGGAGTCGCCATGAGCCACCGCAGCCGTCTCGCCGGTTTCATCATTGACAGCCAGGTCGACGACCTGCCCGCCGCCTCCGCCTTCTGGAGCGCCGCCCTGGGGTTGAAGGTCACCGATCCCGACGACGGCGGCCTGGGCATCTACGACAAGTTCGAGCCCGGCCCGGGTGGCCTGCATATCGAAGTGCAGAAGGTGAAGCATGACGCGCGCGTGCACCTCGACATCGAGACCGACGATATCGAGGCCGAAGTCGCGCGGCTGGAAGCGCTCGGCGCCAGGCGCATCCAGCACGTACGCAACCGCTGGTGGGTGATGGAAGCGCCCACCGGCCATCGCTTCTGCGTGGTGCCGATGGACGAAGGCAGCCCGCGCGGCAGACCCAACCGCTGGCCCTGAGGCGCCTTCAGCGCGTCAGCCTGGCTTCGTCTTTCCAGAAGGCAAGCAGGCGCGTCAGGCCCGCAGAGTCGGCGGACTCGTCTTCCAGCCACGGAATCTCGCGACGCCACTGCGACTGGCTGAGCTGCTGCACCAGCGTCTGCGGTGCGGTGGCGAAACCCATATGCCAACGCTGGAACTGGCGTTTTTCCACCCTGCCCTGCTCCAGGATCTCCAGCCGCTGATGCTGGCTGGCGCGCGCGATGCGGGCGTAGATCTGCTCCACGTCGGCACGTGCGCCTTCCAGGTACTGCACGAAGCGCTGCCCACCGTACAGGAGCGCACCGGTCACCTCGGCGAGTTCATTCGCCACGCGCGCATCCAGCAGCAGCTGGTCGAGATCGGCCGCATCCAGCGGGCGCGTGGCCTGGCTCTGATAGACCAGGGCATGAAGAGGGGCCACGTGCGTTCCGGTATTGGGAAAGGACACGCAGCATAGCGCAGCGAATCACATGAACGCCGTGCGCGTGCGCCGCTATTCGCGTTCAGTCTCGCTGCGCGCGCGGATCGCTTCGAATTCTGAACCGTTCAGCCAGCGGGGCCAGGCATCGCTGTCCGCGATCTCGCGGCCGAGGGTGTAGAGCAGCGCCACATCCCGTGCCTGACCGCCTGCATCCCACGACGGTGTCCACGCATCGCAGGGCTGGTGGTAGCAACGGGCGAAATAGGCATCGCGCAGCGCCCGGCCGCCTGCGACGCCGCCCTCCACGCGATCCAGTCCCGCACCCACGGTGATCGCGGGAACGCCGGCGCGCGCAAAGGCGAAGTGGTCCGCGCGATAGAAGAAGCCCGCCTCCAGGTTGGGATCCTCCGAATAGTTGCGTCCCTGCGCTTCCGCCACGCGTTTCAGGTCGCCTTCCAGCGACACACGGCCCTTGCCCCACGAAGCGATATCGCGATTCGGGCCATCGGGGCTGAGCATTTCGATGTTGAGCACCGCCGCCGTCTTCTCCAGCGGCGCCACCGGGTTGGCGGCGTAATAGCTCGCGCCCTGCAGACCTTTCTCCTCCGCGGTCAGCGCCATGAACAACAGGGTCCGCTGCGGGCGTGGACCGGCGGCGAACACGCGCGCCAGTTCGATCACCGCCGCGACACCGGTGGCATTGTCGACCGCTCCATGACGGATCGCATCGCCTGTCGTGTCCGGCTCGCCGATGCCGAAGGCGTCCCAATGCGCGGAATAGATGACCGTTTCGTCCGGTCGGGTCGCACCCGGCAAGCGTCCGATGACGTTGCGCGTTACCACCTGGTCACGCTTGACGGCGAACGTGGCCGACAAGGTCGCATCGCCCAGCGCCACGGGAGCGAAGGCGGCCGTCTGCGCACGGCGTTTCTCCATCTCGAAGTCCAGTCCGGCACGCTGGAACAGCGACACCGCCAGGTCGCGCTGCATCCAGCCGCGCAGCGGCGTGTGGTAGGTCGCGGCGTCCGCGCGCGGGATGTCGAACACCGGAGACACGCCCGACGCGCGCACGGTCGCCCAGCCATACGCGGCCGGTGCCGTCTCGTGGACGATCAGCACCCCTGCGGCACCCTGTCGCGCCAGTTCCTCGTATTTGTAGGTCCATCGGCCGTAGTACGTCACCGCGCGGCCGTCGAATGCACCGGGCGACGCGGTTTCGAAGTCCGGATCGTTGACCAGCACCACCGCGACCTTGCCTGTCAGGTCGGCGCCCTTGTAATCGTTCCAGCTGCGCTCAGGCGCGGTGATGCCGTAGCCGACGAACACCAGCGGCGCGTCGACGAGCGACACACGGTCAACCGGCCTCAGGCTCTGCAGAACAACGTCATTGCCATTGGCGAGCACCTGCGTCTTGCCGCCGATGCGCAGGGATGCCGTCACCGTGCCCTCCACCTGCGCACGCACCAGCGGCACGTCCTGGGTCCAGGTGCCTTGCTCGCCGCCGGGGCGGACGCCCGCCCTCTTCAATTCGTCGACGATATAGGCGACGGTCTTCTCTTCACCGCGCCTCGCCGGTGCACGGCCCTCGAACTCGTCCGACGCAAGCACGCGCACATGCCGCGACAGGTTGTCGGCATTGATGCCGCCGCCGGGGATGTCGGCGGCGAGTACCGGCATCGCGCACAGGGACACCAGCAGCAGCGGGAGCGAAGACTTCATGGAAATGACCTGGCGTGAGGACACCGGGAGTCTATGCGATGCGGCTGGTGTAGGAGCGACGTGAGTCGCGACCGCATGAATCGGGAGTTCCGGTTCTTTCTCAAAGGCGCGACTGCACCTCGCACAATCAGGCATCTCATCAATGATGGCATCCGGTCGCGACTCACGTCGCTCCTACCGGAGGCAACACACCGTCACGGCCGCCCACGATCCAGCCACACGCCCAGACCCTGCGCATTGAGTTCGACGTCCGTGGCGAGCAGGCGCAGCACGTCCTCGTCCGCCAGCGGCACCTGCTGTGCATGGGCGCGCTCGAGGTACAGCGCCGACAATGCGGCGGCGATGCAGCGATGACGATCCGCACGCCCGTCGCAGGCGTCGGCGATGGCCACCATCGCATCGATCTGTTCGTACAGCGACTGCGCCAGGCGCGGTACGTCGGACACGGGCCCGTAGTGGGTGAGGTACATGGCCTCCGGCGCGCGCTCGACCATGCGCGCGATGCTGGCCTTCAGCGCCTCGGGCTCGAATTGCACGGGCGTGGTGGTCGGCAGGATGAAGGCGCCGTGTGGTCCGTCCAGTTCGCGATACGAAAGCCCGAACGTGTCGCCGGTGAACCAGCTGCGGCTGCGCGCATCCCAGATGCAGTGGTGGTGGCGCGCATGCCCCGGCGTATCGATGCATTCCAGCACGCGGCCGGCCAACAGCACCGTCTCGCCATCCTCGACGATGTGAACGCGCGCCTCCGGCACCGGCTGGATGGCGCCGTAGCTGCGCTGCATCTCTTCTTCGCCATACACCGCGGTCGTCCCAGCGATGAGTTTCCCTGGGTCGATGAGGTGCGGCGCCGCACGCGGGTGTGCGACCAGCGTCGCGTTCGGCAAGTGCTGCATCAGCAGGCCAGCGCCACCGGCATGGTCGAGGTGCACGTGGGTGACGATCAGCAGCTCGATGTCGGCAGCGGCGAGGCCGGCGCGCTGCGCCGCCGCCAACAACAGCGGCACGGAGTGATTGGTGCCGCAATCGATGAACGCACCGCGACCTTCCTCGACGATCAGGTAGGCGGCGTCGAAGTGATCGCGCTGGAACGCGGTGTCGATGGTATGGATGCCGTGGAGGCTCATCCGCGGGCCTGTGTGGGGACGTATGGCCCGATTCTAGTCCGCGATCTGCGGCAGCACGACCCGCCTTTGGTGGAACACGCCATCCACGCGCAGGTCAACCGCGCGACAACCACCAGCCGCGCAGCGGCACCGCCAACGTCAGCACGAACAGGAAAGCGCCGTAGGCGACGAGCGTCGCCAGCACCTGCTTCCAGATCGCGCCGGTGCCCACATCGGACGCACCCAGCGCGTACCCCCACTGCATGCCGATGAAGCTGAGCACGAAGGCCACCGCGAGCGCCGCGAGATCGAAGCCCTTGCGGCGCGCGTTGCGCGGCTGGCGCGGGAACAGCCAATACAACGATCCCAGCAACAGGAACCACGGCAGGAACAGGATGACCGCCAGGTACGGCATGGCTCAGGCCTCCGCGGCGCGCAGCGCGGCCAACGCCGCGAGCACATCACCGGCGGGGACCTGCAGCACGATCTCCGGCGTCTCCATCGCGTCCGCCTGCTCGGCCTGCTTGAGCACACCGATCAGCTTGCCGGCGTCCTTCGGCGAATCGAAGCCGTTGCTCTGCACCAGCACGTTGCCCTCGGCGTCCGTGAGCTTGAAGTAGAAGCGGCCATCGGTATCGCGGTACTGCTTGAACGCCGGCAGCGCGGCCTTCGATGCCGTGGCCTTCGCCTCGACCACCGGCTGCTGGGACAGATCACGCAGGCCCACCGCATGGCGCAGCTCGGCCAGCAGCGGCTTGGCATAGCGTTCGCGCAGGCGGCGGGCGCCGTCGCGCAGGATGGCTTCGATGTCGGCCGGCTTGGCCATCAGCGCTTCGTACTTCGCGCGCAGCGGTGCGATTTCCGCATCGATGCGTTCGAACAGCTGCTGCTTGGCATCGCCCCAGCTGATGCCGTCGGCGAACTTCTGGGCGAACGCGCGGGTCTCTTCTGCGCTACCGAAGGCTTGGTACAGCTGGAACAGCGCCGAACCTTCGGTGTCCTTCGGCTCGCCGGGTCCGCGCGAGTCGGTCAGGATGGATAACACCAGTTTCCTGAGCTCCTCGCGCGGCGCGAACAGCGGGATGGTGTTGTTGTAGCTCTTGCTCATCTTGCGCCCGTCCAGGCCGGGCAGCGTGGCGACGTTGTCGTCGATCAGCGCCTCCGGCAGGGTGAAGTACTCCTTGCCGTAGACGTGGTTGAAGCGCTGGCCGAAATCGCGCGCCATCTCGATGTGCTGGATCTGGTCGCGACCCACCGGCACCTGGTGCGCGTTGAAGATCAGGATGTCTGCCGCCATCAGCACCGGGTACATGAAGAGGCCCGCGCTGACGCCCGCATCCGGGTCTTCACCGTCGGCGTTGTTCTTGTCCACCGCGGCCTTGTACGCATGCGCGCGGTTGAGGATGCCCTTGCCCGCCACGCAGGTCAGGAACCACGTGAGCTCGGTGATCTCCGGCACATCGCTCTGGCGGTAGAACCAGACCTTGTCCGGTTCCAGGCCGCAGGCCAGCCAGGTCGCCGCGATCTCCAGCGTGGAGCGCTGGGTGCGCCCCGGGTCCTGGGCCTTGATCAGGCTGTGCAGGTCGGCCAGGAAGTAGAAGCTCTCCGTGTCCGAGGCACGGCTGGCGGCCACGGCGGGGCGCACGGCGCCGACGTAGTTGCCCAGGTGCGGCGTGCCCGAGGTGGTGATGCCGGTAAGGACGCGGGTGGTCATGTGCGAAGCGGGGAATGCGGGAAAGCGGCCAGTTTACCGGCTGGGGGCGGGCGATGCCGGTGGCCGGCCTGCGACACGGCGTCGCAGGCGCGGCCCACTGGCGGCTTAACCGGGGCAGGCATCGCCGTTCCAGGCAACCCCACTGCCGCCGACGATCCGTTCCCCGCATCGTCCCCACCTGGAGAACGGACATGCTGCATCGCTTCCTTGCTTCCCTGGCCACGCTGGCGTTGCTCGCCGCGTGCGCCCCGTCCCATGCCCGCCCATTGGTGGACGTCAGCGTGGTCGACCGCGACACCGGCGAATGGCTGGCACGGTACCCGCATCGCGGTGACCTCTGGGTCGCCGGCATGCCTGGTCATCGCTACAGCGTGCGGCTGGCCAACACCACCGGCGAGCGCGTGCTGGTCGTGCTGTCGGTGGACGGCATCAACGCCGTCACCGGCCAGACAGCGAACCCCTCACAAGCCGGCTATGTACTGGAACCATGGCAGACCACCGAGATCAACGGCTGGCGGAAGTCGATGGACGACGTGGCGCAGTTCGTGTTCACCGATCTGGGCGACAGCTACGCCGCGCGTACCGGGCGTCCACGCAACGTCGGTGTCATCGGCGTGGCGGCATTCCGCGAAGCGCCCGCCTACCGCTACCCGCAGTACGAACCGCCGCCGATCGCCCGCGGGACG
This sequence comes from Pseudoxanthomonas sp., assembly GCF_002863005.1. Lineage (GTDB taxonomy): Bacteria > Pseudomonadota > Gammaproteobacteria > Xanthomonadales > Xanthomonadaceae > Pseudoxanthomonas_A. The sequence continues at coordinate 264,646 of NZ_PKDG01000015.1, read as the reverse complement.
ATGAGCAAGCAGGCGGAAGCCGAAGCGGCGGCGCCTGCCGGATCATCGCGCAGCATCGTTGCCGACGAATACTCGCGCCAGCAAAGCATCGGCACCGGCCATGGCGGCCGGGAATGGGCCCCGACCTCACGTACCGGCTTCGAGCGCGCAACCCGCCAGCCCGAACAGGTGAGTGAACTGCGCTACGACGAGCATCGTCGACTGGTCGCGATGGGCATCCTGCCGCGCCACCGCCAAGGCCCGATCTGGCGCGACGATGCGCCACGTGCCTTCCCGGGTGGATTCGTCGCCGACCCTCCTCGCCGCTGACAAAAAAGACGGGCCGCCCTGGGGCGGCCCGTCTTGTTCCGGCGTCCGCGAAACGCGGATGGCTCAGTGCTTGAAGCTGCTGTCGGAACGCAGCGTGCGCTGGAAGTCCGCGACCTCGGTGCGGGCGCGGTCGCGATCGTAACCGTAACGCTCCTGCAGCCTGCCCTCGAGATACTCCGCGTTGCCTTCCGCGACCTTGAAATCGTCATCGGTCAGATCGCCCCACTTCGCCTGGATCTTGCCTTTCAGCTGCTTCCAGTTGCCGGCGATGATGTCCTGATTCATGGTGTTGCCTCATTGAGTGAGCGGCAGGGGGCGCCGCGGGGACAGCATCGCAAGGCAGGCGTTCCCGTCCGATCAAACGCGCGTCAACGCGGCATTAGGAAACGCGGGCTCGTTCAGTCGAATGACGGCGCCTTCGCGGCGATGAACACCCGGCGAGGCAAAAAAGACGGGCCGCATGGCGGCCCGTCCTGATGACGCGTGAGGAAGCCGGCGCTTACTTGCCGGAGGAATCCTCGACCTTTTCGCCCACCTTCTGCACGTCCTTGCCGAACCCCTTGACGGTGTTGCAGCCGGACAGCACGGCGATGGAGAACAGGGACAACATCAGCAACGCGGCGACACGCTTCATAGGCGACTCCTGTGGACAGTATTCACGGGCCGGGGCAAGCCGAACCGGGGTGCGGGACCCGGCCTCCCCACGACCGCAGTGTCATTCAACCACGCTGGCTGCAGGCTGACCATGCGCCGCGGGCGGACAAGCAAAAGGGGCCGGTCGCCCGGCCCCTTCCTGTAACGCTTCCGCGAGGAGCGGTCGCATCAACCCGCATGCATCAGCACTTGCCGTCCTTGCAGTCCTGGGCCTTGTCCTCGACCTTCTCGCCGACCTTCTGCACGTCCTTGCCGGCACCGGCCATGGTGTTGCAGCCCGACAGGACCGCCATCGAGAACATCGCCGTCAGCAGCAGCATCATTGCACGCTTCATGTGTCATCTCCTGGGTGGAAAAGGGGTGCCGATGCGGGTGCGTCCCACACCGCAGCGGCGTGTGCGTGCACCTTCGTCGTCGTGGCGTATAGGCCGCGTGAAGCCCCTGCTGGCGCGTTCAGGCGCAGTTTCCTCGTCCCGGCAGACCTAGTCGCGCATCAGGGTGGATTTGCCGAACAGGCTTTCCACCAGGTCCACCGTCAGCTTGGCAGTGCGGTTGCGGCGATCCAGCACGGGATTCAGTTCGACGATGTCCAGCGAACCCATCAGCCGCGTGTCCGCGATCATCTCCATCACCAGCTGCGCCTCGCGGTAGTTGGGCCCGCCGGGCACCGTGGTGCCCACGCCGGGCGCGATGCTGGGGTCCAGGAAATCCACGTCGAAGCTCACGTGCAGGTGGGTATCGGCATCCAGCCCCTCCAGCGCCGTCTCCATGGTCCGCTTCATGCCGACCTCGTCGATGTAGCGCATGTCGTACACATCGACCTGGTGGTCCTTGATGAGCCGCTTCTCCTCCGGATCGACCGAGCGGATCCCGATCTGCCGGACCATCGCCGGGGTGATGGCCGGCGACTCTCCACCCAGTTTCGTCAGCGCATCGGGGCCGATGCCGCACAGGCACGCCACCGGCATGCCGTGGATGTTGCCCGACGGCGTGACGTCGCTGGTGTTGAAATCCGAATGCGCATCCAGCCACAGCACGCGCAGCTTCTTGCCTCTTTGGCGACAGTGGCGCGCGACGGCCGTGATGGACCCCATCGCCAGGCAGTGGTCACCCCCCAGCATGATCGGGAGACGGTTGCGCGCCAGTTCCGCCGCGGTGGCATCCATCACCGCCCGGTTCCATGCCACCACTTCGTCGAGGTGACGGTAGCCGCTGACCGGACCGGTCCAGGGATTGGCGGGCCCCTGTACGTTGCCGGTATCGACGACGTCCACGCCACGCGCTGCCAGTGCCTCGCCCAGGCCGGCGATGCGCAGTGCATCCGGGCCCATGCGGGCGCCGCGATGGCCGGCGCCGACGTCGGTGGGAACGCCGATCAGGGAGACGGGGGGGAAGACTCGACTCATGGGTACGTCCTGCGAAAACAGGCGCACAGTCTATGCGTTCGGCGATGACGGGCCTGTGGCATCGCAGCACGTGGCGCGACGGCGAGGCGGGGAAGCGTGGTGCCGCTTATCCGAATCGAACGGATGACCTACCGCTTACAAGGCGGTTGCTCTACCAGCTGAGCTAAAGCGGCGCGGGCGCAATTCTAGCGCAGCGCGGTGCATTCGAGCGGCTGCGGCTCGCCGCTGCCGGCAAGGCGCGCGAGTGCGGCGGGGTCGGTACCCTCGACGATGCCGGCATCCACCCACCAGAGGCCGGGACCGGCGCGACCGACCGGTTGCAGTTGCGCGGCGAAGCCCGCTGCCTGCAGCTGGGCGAGTCGACGCTCCGCCGCGTCGCGGCTGCGGTAGCGTCCCAGGGCGATGCCATTGGCCTGGTCACCCTGCCGCACGACGAGGAAGTCGTCGAAGCCGGCAGCACCGATCTTCGCCGCTTCCGCCTGTGCGTCTTCCAGCGATGCTGCGGGCGGGATCACCACCTGATAGCCGCTGGCGCTCATGCCGGGAACCTCACGCACGCGCGGGCGCACCAGGTGGCGGGCGGCCGTGGCTTGTGCCTGCGTCGCGGCAGCCTGGCTCGTGTAGGGCCCCAGGCTGACGCAGGCGGTCGGCGTGGCCGAAGGTGCGGCCGTGGGGTATGACGGAAGCGCCGCCGGTCCCGTTTCATCCACCAATTGCAGGCGGGCGACGCCTGCGGGAAGCACCGGCTCCGGTTCGGGCAACGGCGCGGGGCGGCTCAGCCACCACGCGGCGGCTCCCAGATTCAGGACGACCAACAAGACGATCAGGGCGCGGATCAGCATGATGCGATTCTATCCGCGCTCAAGCGGCCGCACCGAGACGTGCCCACACCGCCAGCCCTTCGAGCACGAGTGCCGGTGCCACGGCCGGCGCATCCAACTGCGACGCCAGCCCGGGGGCACCCCCGCCATGCAGCAGCAGGGCGGGCCGTTCTCCCAGCAGTGCATGCGCCTGCTGCAGGCTGCGCTCGATCAGCCCCAACGCGGCGCCCTCGCAGCCGGACGCCAAGGCATCGGCCGTCTCCGTGGCGAACTCCACATAGTCGCCGCCGCATGCCGGCAGTTGCGCGGCCGCGGCCTGCAGCGCATCGCGCATCAGGCGCGGCGACGGCGCGATGCGCCCACCCCGGTGTTGCCCGCGGCCATCGAGCAGGTCCACGGTGATCGCCGTGCCCACCCCCACGACCAGCCACGGGACAGCACCTCGCCGGCGCGCCCCGAGCAGGGCCAGGAAGCGGTCCACGCCCATCCGGGCAGGGTCGGGATATGCGATACGGACGCCCGCCAATGCAGCCTGCGTGCGTGCGATGGATACGGTCTGGAAGCGTGTCGTCAACCAGTCGACGACCATCGCCGTGCGCACCGGCGACGCCACGCTGGCGAGGACGGCCGACGTTCCGTCATGCCCCACGGTAGCCGCGAGCGCGTCCGCCAGGCCTTCCTCATACGCCATCGCCCGCACGTCCCCCACGCTCCCGTCGTCGTGCAGTTGCGCGCATTTCAGCCGCGAATTTCCGAGATCGAACAGCCACTGCGTCATATCGCCCTCACGCTGACCTCGCCCGCATGCACGTACTTCACCGCTTCGCCCATCCTGACCCGCAACGCGCCATCGTCGCCGATGCCGTCGGCCACGCCCTGCTCGTCGCCCTGCGATCCATGCACGGTGACGGCACGTCCTGCCAGTGCATCCAGCGCGGCGTAGCGCGCGCGAAAGGGCGAAAGCCCATCACGGTCGAACTGGTCGAGCGCGGGCAGCAGGGCGTCCAGCAGTCGGGCCGCCAGTGTGTTGCGCGATGGCGCGCCCTCGGCAAGGCTCGCCAAGTCCGTCCATGCCTGGTCGATGGTGGCACCGACCGGCGCCGGCATGCGCACGTTCACGCCCATGCCGATCACCGCACGTACCGGTCCGCCGTGCTCGCCCCCCCCTTCCACCAGGATGCCACCCAGCTTCCGGTCGTGCGCCAGCAGGTCGTTGGGCCATTTCACCCCTACCGCGGCGTACCCGGCCTGCCGCAGCGCCTCCGCGACGGCCACGCCGACCACCAGGCTCAGGCCTGCCAGGCGGGCGAGCCCGCCCGAGAACTGGCGCGAGAGCGACAGGTAGAGGTTCGACGCGATCGGCGATGCCCACTGGCGGCCACGTCGTCCGCGGCCCCCGGTCTGCTGTTCGGCCAACAAAACCTCGACGCCGCGCTCCGGTGCCGGGCGCCGCAGCAGCTCGCTGTTGGTGGAATCCAAGGCCCATGCCACATCGAGCGACGACAACGCGGCGGCATCCTGCATGCGCGCGCGGATCAGGTGGGCATCCAGCAGCTCGACCGCGTCGGCCAGCGCATAGCCACGCCCCGCCTGCGCGTCGATGCGCACTCCCCCTGCGCGCAAGGCTTCGATGCGCTTCCACATCGCCGCACGCGTCAACCCGGTATCGCGCGCGAGCGCGTCGCCTGTCGCAGGGCCGTCGATCAGGCGCTGCAGCAGTTCGCGTTCGCCGCTCACGCGCGACGGCGCCAGATACGGACGCGCTCGAAGCGCGATTCCGTGCCATCGCGCAAGCGCCGGACGTTCACCCGATGGGTGAACAGCACCAGCAGCGCGGCGGCCATCGCGAACACCTGTGCAGCGCGATCGACCAGCAGCCACCACGACAGCGGCACCAGGCAAGCGGTGGCGACGATCGACGCCAGGCCGACGTAGCCCGTCGCCACCAGCACGACCACCCAAACCGCGAACAGGGGCAGCAGCGCCATCGGCCACATCACGGCCATGCCGCCCAACAGCGTGCCTACCCCCTTGCCACCGCGGAAGCCGTGCCACACCGGCCAGACATGGCCCAGCGCCGCCACGAATGCCGCCATGAAGCCCAGCACGCGCGGCGGCACGGATCCGTCCTCCGGCGCGAAGGCCAGCGCGAGCCATGCCGCCAGCGCGCCCTTCCCGATGTCGACCAGCACCACGCCCAGCGCGAACTTCGCGCCCTGGGTACGGAAGGCATTGGTGCCGCCGGCGTTGCCGCTGCCCTGCGTGCGGATGTCCACGCCGCGCAGGCGGCCCAGCACCAGACTGCCCGATACGGACCCGACCAGATAGGCGGACAGCAACAGCAGGGAGGCGATCAGCATGGCGCCATTATGGGCCACGCCCCCGCACAGGTTCAGGCATCGTCGGCCGGCTGCACCGCCACGATCAGCGCGCCCTGTCCGGCGTGTGCACCGATCGCCGCCCCGGTTTCCACCAACCGGTATTCGCTGATCGACACGCGCGCACGCAGTGCGGCCAGCAGGCGCTCGCCCTCGGGCCGCGCATCGCAGTGTCCGACGATCAGGCGCCAGCGCTGTCCCGCCGGCAGTTGTCGCGCAACGCGCCGTGCGAACGCTTCGGGTGCGCGATCGCGGGTCAGCAGGAGCCCGGCGACGACCATGCGGCCGTCGACGCTCATCTTCGCCATCGGCGTCAGCGCACTGAGCCGTGCGATCGGCGCCGCCCAGCGGGGAATGCGGCCCCCACGCACCGCGTGGGAGATGTCGGGTGCGATGGCCCACATGCGGGTCTGCGGACGCAGGCGCGCGAGTTCGGCCAGCACCTCCGCCTCGTCATGCCCCAGCGCGGCCAGCTCGGCGGCGCGCCAGACCAGCAGGGCCTGGCCGCAGGCCGCGTTGACCGTATCGAAGACGCGCACGCGCCTGCCGGGGTCGCGGGCCGCCGCATGCTCGCCTGACTGCAGCGTGCCCGACAACGCCCGCGACAGGCCCACGTACAGCACGCGCGCATGATGTGCGAGCGCCAGTTCGAAGTGGCGGCGGAAATCCCCCGGCGGGGGCTGGCTCGTGCGCGGCAACTGGCGCGACGCCGCCATGCGCCGATAGAACTCGGCCGTCGACAGCCCCACCTTGTCGAGGTAATCGCGGCCGTCCAGATCCACCCGGGCCGGCACCACGCCGATCGCGTAACGCTCGGCGATGTCGTCCGGCAGGTCGGCGGCACTGTCGGTGACCACCACGAGCGGTTGCGGCGCAGCGGCGACCGCCTGCTGCCGGATCATGTCGTCGGCCTTCATGCCTTCCACGCGCCCTTGCTGCGCGCAGGCATCGAACAAGGCCTGCGGCGATCCGGCATGCGCGTGCACGCGCAGGCGCGCGGTACCGCCCGCGATGACGATGGAATCGGCGCCCATCGCCTCCAGCGCCGCGCGCAGGCGCTCGCGGTCCAGGCCCTCGCCGAGCAGCAGGCATTCGGTGCACCAGCGGCGATCCGGGTCGATCTCGTGGTCATGGTCCAGGGGGGCGGCGGCGTCGTTCGCCGCGACCGGCGCACCGGCGCGCACGCGCACGGCGCGCGGCCCCCCTTCGACGAACTCGGCGATGCCCTCCAGCAGGTCGACGAAGCCCTGCGCGCCGGCATCGACCACGCCGGCCTTCTGCAGCAGCGCCATCTGGCGCGGCGTGTCGGCAAGCGCATGCCGTGCGCGCATGAGCGCACGCGTGAACCCGCTGCGCGTGTCGGGCTGCGCGCTGTCCGCCGCCGCGTCGAGTTCGTCGGCGAAGGCGCTGATGACGCTGAGGATGGTGCCCTCGACCGGCTGGGCCAGCGCCTGCCGGGCGCTCTGCGCACCGCGGCGCACCGCGGCCGCCAGCGAACGCGCGTCCAGTTCGGGCAATGCATGCACGTGCTCGGCCACCCCATGGAGGAACTGCGCCAGGATGGCGCCGGAATTGCCGCGCGCACCGTCGATCGCGTCATTGCCGACACGGCTGAGCAAATCGCCGGCATGCTGGCTGGGCTGGCTGAGCGCGCCGTGCAGCACGCTGCCGAGCGTAGAGGCGAGATTGTTGCCGGTATCGCCATCGGCGACCGGGAACACGTTGATGCGGTTCAATCCATCCCGAGCCGCAATGACCCGACGGGCCCCGGCGATCAGCGCCAGGCGCAGGGCGGGGGCGGTCAGGGGACGGTCGTGGGGCGCGGACATGGCAAGAGTCTGCCGCAAGCGTGGGCGCCGCCCTGTTGCGTCGCAGCAGCCCATGCCGGGTTTTCCTCGGTCTGTCGCCGCGGGGCGCGGTTTCGTCGCAAAGCGCTCGAGGATCCATGCCCTCCGGCGCCAATCCGGCTATAGTCGGCGGCGTTCTCTGGCCGCTGTACCCGACTGACAGGAGTCTCCCCGATGCTTCGCGCCAGCCTTGCCCTGCTGCTCCTGGCTGCTTCGGCCGTGGCGTTCGCCCAGAACGGGCGTGGCCTCGCCAACGGCAACGTCGACACGTGTCCGGAGATCGCCGACCGCGCGGTTGCGGAACGGCAGGTCGATGCCGTGCCGGTTGCCTCGGACCCCCGGCGCGCTCGCGCGAATGCCGCCCGTACCAAGTACGGCGTGCCGGCAACCCTGGCGCCCGTCACCACGCGGGGCGGTGGCGACGACGACGACACCCCGCTGCCGCGCAACCGCGGGTCCAAGTGGCACAGCTTCCTGCCGGGCATGTTCCGCTGAGGCGGACGTCGGTACCCCGTGATCGGACTGTTGCGCCGCCTGCGGCCCGCGCCCCCGACGATTGAAGACAACCTGTGGCGGTCCGTCCTCACCGGCACGCCATGGGTGTCCGCGCTGGATGAGGTACGTGCGGAGCGGCTGCGCGCCTTGACCGCACTGTTCCTGCATCGAAAGACCATCACGCCCTTGGCAGGACTGCGCCTGGACGACGCGCAGCGGGCGCAACTGGCCGCGCTGTGCTGCCTTCCGCTGCTCGAGTTCGGCGAAGCCGGCCTGCGCGGATGGTCGCAGCTGATCGTCTACCCCGACGCCTTCCGCGTGCAGCGCACGCACACCGACGCCGCCGGCGTGCTGCACGAGTGGGAAGACGACCTCGCGGGCGAAGCCTGGGACCATGGGCCGCTGATCCTGTCGTGGGCCGATGTGCAGGCCGACCTGGCCGAACCAGACGCCGGTTTCTGCGTGGCCGTGCACGAAATGGCGCACAAGCTGGACGTGCTGGATGGCGAACTCGACGGCACCCCGCCGCTTCCGGATGCGTGGCGCGGCCGCTGGGCACGCGACTTCCAGCGCGCGTACGACGACTTCTGCATGCAGGTCGACCTGGGCCGCGACACCACCCTCGATCCCTACGCCGCCGAGGCGCCGGAAGAATTCTTCGCGGTCGTCACGGAATACCACTTCTCCGCGCCGCGCGTACTGGCCGAGGCCATGCCGGACGTGGCGGCGCACCTGCAACGCTTCTACGGCCCTTCGCCGATGGCGCCCGACGCGGAATGAGTCAGAGTCCGGGCGGCAGGCGCACTTCGAAGCGCGCACCGCCCAGCTCTTCCGAGCGCCGTACCTGCAGCTCGCCGCGGTAGTCGCGGATCAGGTCCTGCACGATCGACAGGCCAATGCCGTGGCCCTGCACGCGCTCGTCGCCGCGCACGCCGCGTTGCAGGACTTTCGCCACGTCGTCCTCGGCGATGCCGGGGCCATCGTCATCGACGGCGATGAACACACCGGGGCGACGCTGCGGCGCCGTCGCGCCCACCATCACCGTCAGCAGCACGCGCGAACGCGCCCACTTGAACGCGTTCTCGAGCAGGTTGCCCATCAGCTCCTGCAGGTCGCCGGTCTCGCCGTGGAAACGGGCGCGCGGATCGATTTCGAATTCGCAGATCACGCCCTTCGCCGCATACACCTTCTCGAGGCCACGCACGATTTCCTCGGCATGCGGCTCGATGGGTACCGCGGCCGAGAAGAGCTTGTGTCCGCTCGACGCAGCGCGCGCCAGCTGGTACGAGACCAGGTTGTTCATGCGCTTGAGCTGCACATCGAGCTCCTCGCGCAAGGCCTGCGGATCGCCGCCCCCGCTGTCCAGCTGCGTCCGCAGCACCGCGATGGGCGTCTTCAGGCTGTGCGCCAGGTCGGCCAGCGTATTGCGCTGGCGCTCCAGGTTCTCGCGCTCGCTTTCGATGAAGGCATTGATGCTGTCGGTCAGCGGCTCGAGCTCGCGGGGATGGCTCTCGGTCATGCCCGACAGCTCGCCGCGCTGCACGCGGCTGAGTTCGAAGATCACCCGCCGCAGCGGGCGCAGGCTCCATCGCAACACCAGCATCTGCAGCAACAGCAGGATCACGCCGGCACCGCCGAGGTACACCCACAGCGAACCCCGGAATACGCGGATCTGCGCGCTCAGCGCCTGCGCATCCTCGAAGATGTAGATGCTGTACGGGATCTCGGCGTGCTGGTGCGTCGCCGGCCATGCATAGCCCACGCCATACCGGTAAGCCTCGCTGTCGCTGCCATCGGCGCGGCGGATCGGCAACGGCCCTTCGAACGACTCCTCGAGCGCGCCCAGCATGCGCGGGGCGGGCAACTCCGGACCGAGGGTCGAATTCGATCCCCACGGCGGCACTCCCTGCAGCACCACCTGCGCGTACATGCCGCTGTCGGGCATGTCGAAGCGCGGGTCAGGCGTGTTGTAGGGAGGAATCAACGTGCCGTTGCGCCCGAACTCCACCTTGTCGGTGTAGTAGAGCGCATAGCTCTTCAGGCGTTGGCGGAGGTTGTTCTCGGCGGTGTCGACGAACGCACGGTCCAGCGCGTAGCCCGCCAGGGCAAGGAACGCGACCAGCGCGAGGCTGGCGGCCAGCAGCTGGCGCGCGCGCAACGATCGCGGACGCCACCCGTCGAACCGGTCACGGCCGACGGGGGCGGAAGGCGCGGCGCCGGACGGTGGCGCAGGCATCAAGTGCAGGCGATGCCGGCGCGGGACATCAGCCTTCGCCGCTGCGCGGGATCGCGAAACGATAGCCGCGGCCGCGCACGGTCTCGATCGGCTTCAGCTCGCCATCGGGATCCAGCTTCTTGCGCAGGCGGCCGATGAACACTTCCAGCACGTTCGAGTCGCGATCGAAGTCCTGCTGGTAGATGTGCTCGGTCAGGTCGGCCTTCGAGACCAGCTCGCCGGCATGCATCATCAGGTATTCGAGCACCTTGTACTCGTAGCTGGTCAGGTCGACATTGCTGCCGTTGACGCTGACCGTCTGCGCAGCGAGGTCGAGCGCGACCGGTCCGCACTCCAGCGTCGGCTTGCTCCAGCCCGCCGCCCGGCGCAACAACGCGTTGACGCGCGCCAGCAGTTCTTCCACATGGAACGGCTTGACCAGATAGTCGTCGGCACCCTGCTTCAGGCCTTCCACCTTGTCCTGCCAGCTGGAACGCGCCGTCAGGATCAGCACGGGGAATTTCTTGCCTTCATCGCGCAGCGCCTTGATCAGCTCCATGCCCGACATCTTGGGCAGGCCGAGATCGATGATGCCCACGTCGAACGGCACTTCGCGGCCCATGTAGAGGCCCTCTTCGCCGTCCTGGGCCGCGTCCACCGCGAAGCCTTCGCGCTTGAGGCGCGCGGCAAGGGTTTCACGCAGGGGGGCTTCGTCTTCGACCAGCAGGATACGCATGGACTCTCCTTGGGAATGCGGCGCGGCAGCGGGCCGCGCGGGACGTGCTCTGTTGAGCCTGGATTCTACGTAAGACTACGGGCGCGGGGGGTTATCGCCGCGTGCAGGCTGCGGAGGCGGCGCAAGGTCGCGACGCGGACGAACGGGAGAGTCTGCGTCGCGGCGCGACGCCCCTCGGTCGTCCTGGGTTTCCGTGCGCACGCGACCACGCTCGTCGATGTACTTGACGCGCGTGACATCGCGGCCGTCGTACTGCATGCGCTCCACGCTCAACACCTGATTGCCCGATTCACTGCGCACGCGGCGCACCGAATCGGACATGGAATTGCGGTGGCCCCGGTCATCGCTGCGCGGAAAGCCGCGCTCGCGGGGCGGTGGACCGTCGTTGCGGCCACGCTCGTCCTGCGCCTGCACCGCATGGGTGCCGGCGAGGGCGGCGAGGACCGCCAGGGCAAGGGCGGCGAGGGTCGGGGCACGAAAACGCATAACGGAATCGTAACGGAAGTGGGGTCGCGAAACTGAACGAAACCCGAAACCGCCTCTGGAGAATGGAAGCGCAGTCTTGGTCCGCGGCAGTGAATCGGTTCTGAATTTATCCACAGGGCAACGCCCCGCATTCAGCCAGCTGAATCGTCAGAAAACCTCGGCAACACAACACCTTAGCGAACCGCCGCCTGCTTCTATCGCGTCCAGCGCCACGCTATGCACCGCCAGTCCCGCGGCGGCCAGACGCGCCAGCGAGGAGGGACGGAGGGCTGCATATGCACGCCGGCTCATCCAGACCCTGCCCTCGGTCAGCGAGATGGCATTGCCGGCGAAGGCCGCCTGCTCCGCCGCATCCAATTCGACCACCTGATCGGGATACAGCGCGTCCAGTGCGGCCACCAGCCCAGGGGACACCAACCCCTCTTGGTGCACCAGCGCGACCCGGCCGGCCAGCACCGCCAACACCACGTTGGTGTGGTACTCGCCGGGAGCCAGGTCGAACGTCAAGGTGGCACGCAGTCCGAACGCCTCGTGCATCCTCGCCGCCCCTGTTTCGTCGCAGCGTTCGGACAACCCGCAGAACCCGATCCCGCGCGCGCGGTCGATGACCAGCGCGCCCGTCAGTTCGCAGGGATGCGGTTGGGTGGACAGATCGATCTCGGCATAACCCAGGGCGTCGCGGAAGAAGCGACGGATGTCCGCGCGTTCCGCCTCGCGCCGGCGGACTTCGTGGCGCATGCGGCCGACGATCAGCCTCGGTTCCCCGCCGACGCGCGCGGTGGCGAACACGTTGTTGGGAAACACCGCATCCGGTGTCGCATCGTCGCCGGGGAAGCAGATCACGGGCACGTCCTGCGCCAACGCGCGATGCAGCGCGTGATGCTCGTGCAGCGCGGCATCCGCGTCGAAGGCCTCGGCGCCCGCCATGTACCGGTTGTCCTGCGCGGACTGCTCGGCGCGCATGAATCCATCCGGCGACACGAGGAACGCGGCACGCGCCGTGGCGGGCCCGACGTCCGGCGCCAGCGTGCGCGCATGCGCGACGAACTCGGCGACGTCGCGCGTGATCATGCTCAGGCCGCCGGCCGCAGTTCGCGCACGGTCGCCGCCAGCGCCTGCTCCACCAGCGACCAGTCCGCACCGGGCTTGTGCGCGCCTTCGCTGAGGATCTGCCGGAACGCGCGCCCACCCTGCTGCGCATGGAACAACCCCAGCACGTGACGCGTCAGGTGCTTCAGCGCCACGCCCTTCGCCAGCTGCGCTTCGACATACGGACGCCATGCGCGCAGCAGGTCCGCGCGGGGCGCGATGTCGCCACCGAACAAGGCCGCCTGCATTTCATGCAGAACATAGGGCTCGTGATACGCGGCGCGGCCGATCATCACGCCATCGCTGTGCTGCAGGTGCTCGTGCACCTGCGCGGTCGTGGTGATGCCGCCGTTGATCGCCACCGTCAGCGCCGGCCGCTCGCGCTTGAGCCGGTACGCCCAGTCGTAACGCAGCGGCGGTATCTCGCGGTTCTCCTTGGGCGACAGCCCTTGCAGCCACGCCTTGCGCGCATGCACGAAGAACGTGTTGCAACCGGTGGCCGCGACCGTATCGATGAAGGCGAGGAAGAGGTCGTAGTCTTCCTGCTCGTCCACACCGAGACGGCACTTCACCGTCACCGGAATGCTCACGGCCTCGATCATCGCCGCCACGCACTCGGCCACCAGCGCGGGTTCCCTCATCAGGCAGGCACCGAACCGCCCCGCCTGCACGCGGTCGGACGGGCAGCCGACGTTGAGGTTCACTTCGTCGTAGCCCCATTCCTGCGCGATGCGCGCGGCCTGCGCCAGGTGCGCCGGCTCGCTGCCGCCCAGCTGCACCGCCACGGGATGCTCACCTGCATCGAACCCCAGCAGGCGATCGCGGTCGCCATGGATCACCGCCTGCGCATGCACCATCTCGGTGTACAGGCGCGCGTTCGGCGCCAAAAGCCGGTGGAACACGCGGCAGTGCGTGTCCGTCCAGTCCATCATCGGGGCGACGGAGAGGCGGAGTTTGTCGTGGTGGATGGAGTGCATATCGGCATTTTACCCGTGACCACCCCCCGGAATCCCGCTGCCCTGAGCAGTCCTGCATTCTCGCACCCAGGAGCGGACATCGGGCCGGGAGGCCGCTCTTGAAACGGCCTCGAACCGGAGAGACTGATCCCTTCGTCCGATATCCGCCGATATACTCCTTCCCGGCAGCCAAGGGGATGGATGTGCACAAGCGGTCGGGAGCGATATTGATGCTGGTGGCCAGCAGCGCTTGCGCTGGCGCGCTCTGGATTTCGAACGGTCTAGCCGACGTCGCACATTGGCCCTTCGGCCTGTGGGCCAACACTCCGGCAAGGGCGCTGTCCGATGCCAGCGCGGATGAACAGGAAGAGGCCGTCATTCCCTCTACCTTTGTTTACCGCCCCTCAGGCCCTTGGATCAGCGTTCCGGCAGGTCGTTCGAATGCAGGTCCTCACGGGCCTGCGAGCATTCCCTTCGCGTCGATGCCCCCGATGTCGCTGACCCGCCCTTCTTACTCGCTGTCGGCACCGGCATTCATGACGGATCCCGCATCCACCCAAGCGCGTGCCATCGCCGTAGGCGATGTTTCCGGTGATGGACGGGACGATCTTGTGTTCCTGTCCCTTCGCTATGCGCCCAACATGGCCGACAGTCGCATGGAGATCTACACCGCCTACCAGCGCAGCGATGGCCAGCTAGAGGCGGCCGTCAAGATCGCGGAATCCGGCGTCAATCTCGCCTACCAGCTCCTGATTGCAGACCTCGACGGCGATGGTGTCGGCGACATCATCACCGACACCGCCAATGGCGTCATGGTGCTGCGCTCAAACGCCGATGGCACCTTTGCGTCGAGCACGGTCGTTGTCGGCGACCCCTACAACCTTGTCGTGACGGACGTCGACCGCGACGGTTACCTCGACATTCTGGTCGACACGAGCAACACGTCGGCCACTGTCGTTCACGGAGACGGACTCGGTGGCATCGCCGGCACGTCGACACTGCCGCTACCTTCCTCTGCCGTCCGAACGACAGGCGATGTCACGGGGGATGGCTTGGACGACCTTATCCTCGCCACGATATTCAACAGTCCGCTGCAGGAGTTCCGGATTTACCCCGCACTTGCAACAGGGGGGTATGCCCCCCCTGTGGTGCTCCATCGCCCGATCGACGCCAATCAAACGGCGTCACTCGCTGTCGGCGACTTCAACGCGGACGGACGCAACGATTTGGTCCTGGATGAAGCCAGAACTGGCGCAAGCATGCACCTCTATATCCAGGATTCGCAGGGCAATTTCGCATCGAGCATGGAAATTCCAAGGCAAAGTGGTGCCAGTGGTAATTCGCTCATCGCGACCGACCTCAACCGTGACGGCAGGACCGATCTGGCTATCGCACACAGCGGGTGGGGCTACATCGGTTACTACCTGCAAACGGATACGTTACTCACACCTGAAACTATCGTTGACGCATACCAGTTCTTGGGTCGGCACAACTACTTCGCGACTGGCGACATCAACCATGACGGGTGTGGTGATTTGGTGATCTCACGGTGGACTCAATCCCCCGTGCTGCTGTACGGCCAGGGATGCGCACCTCCTCGTGTTGTCGCCTGCTGCTCTCAGCCGAGAGCCATAGAGGATTCGGCTTCTAGCGCTGCGCGATCGGCATCTCCACTCACCCTCCCCAGCCACAGTGCCGACGCCAACGCCGACGGGGGCACGGCAGGAGACGCTGACCCACGCCTTGGACGCAATGCGCGCCGTGTTCCTGCTACGCCTGCATCCATGCCGCCGAACCAGAACTCCATACCGATTCTAGATCCTTAGTTTCATACCCGCATCACCTGCAACGAGTACCTCAGGTCGCAGCAACAAACCGCAACCCCACCCCAGGCTCCGTCGCGATATACCTTGGCGCTGTCGCGTCATCACCCAGCTTCTGCCGCAGCTTGCCGACGAGAATGCGCAGGTAATGCGTGTCCTCCTGGTGGGTGGGGCCCCAGAGTTCGCGCAGCAGTTGCGGTTGGGTGACCACGCGGCCGGGGTGTTGCAGCAGCAGGGCGAGCAGGGCGAATTCCTTGCGACTCAGCACCACGGGTTCGCCGTCCAGCGTCACTTCGCGGCGACCGAGGTCGACGTGCAGGTGGCCGTCGTCGAACAGCGGCATGGCCGCATCGCTGGCGGCGATGCGCGTGCGCAGCAGGCCGCGGATACGCGCCATCAGCTCCTGCACGCCGAACGGTTTGGTGACGTAGTCGTTCGCGCCGCCATCGAGCGCGGCGACTTTCTCCGCTTCGCCGTCGCGCACGGTCAGCATGATGACCGGCACCTGCGACCATTGCCGCAGTTCGCGCAGTACCTCGTGGCCGTCCAGATCGGGCAGGCCGATGTCCAGCACCACCAGGTCGGCACCCTGCGCCGCCAGCTCGGCCAGTCCGGCATGTCCGCTCTCGACCAGCGCCACCACATAGCCCTGCGCGCGCAGGCTGATGTCGAGGAACCGCCGGATCTGCGGCTCGTCGTCGATCACCAGGATGCGGGCCGGCGGTGCGGACGCGGGGGGTGGCGCGGTGTAGGTCAAGCCGGTGCCTGTGGTGCGGGAGTGAGCAGCGGCAGGGTAATCCGGATCACCGTGCCGCGGCCATCCGGCCCGGGCAGCGCCTGCACGCTGCCGCCGTGCGCGCCCACCATGCCCTGGCAGATCGCCAGTCCCAGACCGGTGCCGTGGCGGCCACGGTCGCCGCGCTCCACGCTGTAGAACATGTCGAAGATGCGCGCGCGCTCGTCTTCCGGAATACCGGGTCCCCGGTCGCGCACGTCGATGCGCAAGGCACCGTCGATCAACTTCGCGTCGACCTGCACCGGTTCGCCCGGCGGCGAGAACTTCGCGGCGTTCTCCAGCACGTTGAATACAGCCTGCTCGATCAGGGCCGGATGCACCCAGATCGTCGGCACGTCCGCGGCGATCATGGTCTGCACGCGCACGTCCGGCTGGTAACGCTGCAGGCGCGAGACCGCCGAGCCGAGCAGTTCGTCCACGCCGATCCAGTCGCGGTTGAGCGTCAATCCGCTATGGCCCAGCCGCGTCATGTCGAGCAGGTTCTGGATGTAGCGGTCCAGCCGCTCGCCTTCCTGCTGGATGGTGTCGAGCAGGCTGCGTCGATCGCCTTCGCTGATCGCACTCCAGTAGCTGGCCAAGCTGCTGGCCGAACCGATCATCGAGGCCAGCGGCGAGCGCAGGTCGTGCGACACCGACGACAGCAGCGCCGACCGCAGGCGTTCAGTCTCGCCACTGACGCGCGCGTCTTCCAGCTCCGTCACCAGCCGCGTGCGCACCACCGCCTGCGCGATGTCTTCCGTCATCGCTTCCGCCAGCCGCCGCTGCTCCGGCAGCAGGCGGGCGGCGTCCTCGAAACGCAGCCCCACCACCCCGAGGCTGCCGCGGTCGCCGCGCAGCGGCAGGAACCAGCGCGCCGCGCCCGCCAGCGTGTCGGTATGGCGTCCGGTCGGTTGTCCGTGCTGCTGCGCCCAGTCGCTGGCGGCACGGTCGATCTCGCTCAGCGTGGCGTCGACGGGCTCTTCGCGCCCCTGCACGCGCAGCCAGGCATCGGCGCCGAGTGCGCGCTCCAACGCCTTGCGGCCGGCGACCAGCACCTGGCCCAGGTCGGCGGCGCCGGCCAGGTCGCGGCCCAGGGCCTGCAATGCCGTGGCCTGCGCATTGGCCGCACGCAGCGCGACCACCTGCATGCGCAGGCGCGAGGCCAGGCGTCCTGCAACGAGGGCCGCCACCAGGAACAGGAACACCGTGGCCACACCTTGGCGCGCGCCGATGTTGAAGGTGAAGCGCGGCTCGATGAAGAAGAAGTTGTAGGCCAGGAAGCTCAGCAGCGCGGCCACCACGGCGGCGGTCATGCGCGTGCGCGCGGCCACCAGCACCACCGCCACGATGAAGACCATCGACAGATCTTCCAGCCCGACCCAGCGCTCGGCCAGCCAGGCGACGCCCACTGACAGGACCGAGGCCGTCGCCGCGAAGCCCAGCTCCTCCCGGGGCAGCCAGCCGTTCGGACCGGCACTGCCACGGCGCGAACGCGCGCGCGCTTCCGGCGTGCTGATGATGACCAGCTCGTAGTGCGCGCCGCGCTGCAGGATCTGCTGGGTCAGCGTGCGGTTGATCATGCGCGCGAACGGCCGTTCGCGCGTACGCCCCAGCACCAGCGTGGAGGCTCCGCTCTGGGTCGCATGATCGAGCAGCGCATCGGGAATGCGCGCACCGCGCAGCACCTCGGTGTCCGCACCCAACCGGCGTGCCAGCGCGAAGGCCTGGTCGATCTCGCGCTGCTGCGCGTCGTCCACCGTGTTCGACACCTGCACGGTCACCACGCTCCACGGTGCATCGCGCCGTTCGGCGATGCGGCGCGCGGCACGCACCAGGTACTCGGACTGACCCCGCCCGTCGATCGCCACCAGCACGCGACGGCGAAGCGGCATGCCGGGCAGGCCACGCGCAGCCTGGTCTTCGCGCAGGTCGGCGTCGACGCGGTCGGCCGCCGTCTGCATGGCCAGTTCGCGCAATGCGATCAGGTTGGAGGGCGAGAAGAAGGCCTGCAACGCCTGCGACGCCTGTTCCGGCAGGTACACCTTGCCCTGGTGCAGGCGTTCGATCAGTTCGCGCGGCGGCAGGTCCACCAGCACGATGTCGCGCAGCCGGTCGAACACGGCGTCCGGCACGGTTTCGCTGACGCGCACGCCGGTGATCCGGTGGACGACATCATTGAGGCTCTCCAGGTGCTGGATGTTGATCGTGGTGTGGACGTCGATGCCGGCATCGAGCAGTTCGATCACGTCCTGCCAGCGGCGCTCGTGGCGGCTGCCCGGCGCGTTGCGGTGGGCGAGTTCGTCCACCAGCGCGATCTGCGGGCGACGCGCCAGCAGCGCGTCCAGGTCCATCTCCTCCAGCCAACGACCTTGGTAGGCCACGCGCTTGCGCGGCAGGATGTCCAAGCCTTCGGTCAGCGCGGCGGTCTCGCCGCGCCCGTGCGTCTCCACGATCCCCACCACCACGTCGCGGCCCTGGCGACGCAGCTCGCGCGCCCGCGACAGCATGGTGTAGGTCTTGCCGACCCCGGGCGCGGCGCCCAGGAAGATCGTCAGCCGCCCACCCTGCTCACGCTGCAGGTGGTCGATCAGGGCATCGGCCTGGCGGTGGCGGGCGTCGGTCATCGCACTATTCTGCCTGTTGTCGTGTCACGTCGAGAGGGTGTCGGCGTTGGGGAGGGCGTCGTCGAAGAAAATTTCCTCGATGGCGAGGCAGAACCGCCTTGCGCGCGAAGAAGATCTCCCTGCCGGCGCACCTGTTTGGTTCGATGGCATCGCCAGTCCCCTCGTCGTCTCACCCAAAAGCCTCGACCCTCCGACCCTTCGCGGTTCGACGTCGATGAAGTTCGCCTCGTCATGACAGCTTCGAGCCTCTCGCGCGAACGAATTTTCCTCGTCGTCTCACCTTGGAACTTTGTGCATTGAAGAAAATTTCCCTTGTGCGCCAGCTTCCGAACCTCGTGAACGAGGCGACGCGCTCTGACAGCGCACCTTTCTGGTTCAGTCGCAGGACGACAAGTACCGCACAGAGGTGATCGATCACCACAGGCCTCTCCCTTCTCCCCGCGCGCGGGGAGAAGGTGCCCGGAGGGCGGATGCGGGGCGAACGAAGCCAGTGCGTTCTCGGACCACCGAATCCCTCCGCGCACGACGACAGGGCATCACACCGCTCGATGCATCACGCGACGACACAGCCCCGCGGCGCCGTCGCCCCTCACCCGCCTTCGGCACCCTCTCCCCGCAGGCGGGGAGAGGGAAACAACCGTACCGCGTCGCGTGATGATTCCCCTGCTGCCCGCAAGAGCTGCGAAGGACGAAGATCATCCCGCGGCTACATTGCGCGCCAGCGCCACGATGACCAAGGCGTAGCCGGCCGCGGCCGCGAACAGCGCGGCACGGAGCACCAGCGCTCGTCGCCGGGCGCCGACGCGTCGCTGGTGGCCCGCCAGACCTTTGGGACATAGGTCGTGATCCATGGGGATTACTCCGGCTTTCGCACGCCATCGAGGGCGAGGTTGAGTTCCAGCACGTTGACGCGCGCAGCGCCCAGCAGGCCGAATTGCGGGGCCTCGGTATGCGCGGCGACCAGGCGCTCGACCTCGCTGACCGGCAGGCCGCGTACGCTGGCGACACGGGCGATCTGGAGCTGGATGGCGGCCGGCGACAGGTGCGGATCGATGCCGCCGCCGGACTGGGTGACCAGATCGCTGGGCACCGCGTCGGGCGCTACGCCTTCGCGCGTGGCGATAGCGGTGCGGGCCTCGTCAAGGCGCGCACGCAGGTCGGGGTTGGTGCGCGCCTGGTTGCTGCCGGCCAGCGCCATCACGTCGTACTTCGCGGCGGAAGGGCGCGACTGGAAATAGCGATCGTCGGTGAACGGCTGGGCGACCAGCGACGAGCCGATCACCTTGCCGTCGCGTTCGATCAGGCTGCCGCCGGCCTGGTGCGGGAACAACAACGAACCCAGGCCGGCACCTGCCAGCGAGTACAGCAGGCCGAAGCCGAGCAACGCCACGCCGGCCAGCACGAGGGCCGGGCGCCATACGGGCGCGGCGGCGACGGAAGAAGCGGAAGGAGTATTCATGGGAAATCCTCAGGCACCGGTGACGGCGGCCAGCAACAGGTCGATGAGCTTGATGGCGGCGAACGGCAACAGCACGCCGCCGACGCCGTAGACCAGCATGTTCCGGCGCAGCAGCGCGGTGGCGCCGGCCGGGCGGAAGCGCACGCCGCGCAGGGCCAGCGGGATCAGCAGCGGGATGATGATGGCGTTGAAGATCAGCGCCGCGATCACCGCGTTGGTCGGGCTGGACAGCTGCATCACGTTGAGCGCCCCCATGGAAGGGATCGCCGCGGCGAACAGCGCCGGCAGGATCGCGAAGTACTTCGACACGTCGTTGGCCAGCGAGAACGTGGTCAGCGCGCCGCGCGTGATCAGCTGTTGCTTGCCGACTTCGACGACCTCCAGCAACTTGGCCGGGTCGGAGTCGAGATCGACCATGTTGCCCGCCTCCTTCGCCGCCTGCGTGCCGGAATTCATCGCCAGGCCCACGTCGGCCTGCGCCAGCGCCGGCGCGTCGTTGGTGCCGTCGCCGACCATCGCGACCAGGCGGCCACCGGCCTGTTCCTGGCGGATGCGCGCCAGCTTGTCTTCGGGGCGCGCCTCGGCGATGTAGTCGTCCACGCCGGCTTCGGCGGCGATGGCGGCGGCGGTCAACGGGTTGTCGCCGGTGATCATCACCGTGCGGATGCCCATGGCACGCATATGGGCGAACTTCTCCTTGATGCCGTGCTTGACCACGTCGGAGAGTTCCACCACGCCGAGCACGTGGTTGCCGTCGCTGACGACCAGCGGCGTGGCGCCATTGCGGGCGACCTGCTCGACGCGCGCGGTGAGTTCGGCAGGCGCGCTGCCGCCCAGCGCCTGCACATGCTTCAGGATCGCGTCCATCGCACCCTTGCGGATGACACGGACGTGGCCGCGGCCATCGTCAGGAAGATCCACGCCGGACATGCGGGTCTGCGCGGTGAAGGCGATGAACTGCGCACGCTCGGGATCGGCCGGGGTAGCGCCCTGCTCGCGCGCCAGCTTCACGATCGACTTGCCTTCCGGCGTGGGATCGGCCAGCGAGGACAGCATGGCGGCGTCGCGCAGCTGCTCGCGGTCGATGCCGGCCAGCGGATGGAACAGCGTGGCCTGGCGGTCGCCGTGGGTGATGGTGCCGGTCTTGTCGAGCAGCAGCACGTCGACGTCGCCGGCCACTTCCACCGCCTTGCCCGACTTGGCCAGCACGTTGGCCGCCAGCGCGCGGTTCATGCCGGCAATGCCGATGGCCGGCAGCAGGCCGCCGATGGTGGTGGGAATCAGACAGACCAGCAGCGCGACCAGCAGCAGCGGATCGAGCTTCGCACCCACGAAGCCCGCGATGAAGGGCAGCGTGACCACGACGATCAGGAACGTCAGCGTCATCGTCAGCAGCAGCAGGCCCAGCGCGATCTCGTTCGGCGTCTTCTGCCGGTTGGCGCCTTCGACCAGCGAGATCATGCGGTCCAGGAAACTGTGGCCGGGCTCGGCGGTGATCTTCACCACGATCTCGTCGGAGAGCACCTTGGTGCCGCCGATCACGCCGCTGCGGTCGGTGCCGGCTTCGCGCAGCACCGGGGCGGATTCGCCGGTGACGGCGGACTCGTTGATCGTGGCCAGGCCCTTGACGATCTCGCCGTCGGCCGGGATCTGTTCGCCGGCGGACACGATGACGTAGTCACCGGGCCTCAGGTCGGCCGCGGGGATGCGCCGCTCGGCACCGCCCAGCGGCGTGTCGATGCGGCGTGCGACGAGATCCTTGCGGGCGCGCCGCAGCGACGCCGCCTGGCCGCGGCCGCGCGCTTCGGCGACGGCTTCGGCGAAGTTGGCGAACAGCACGGTGACGAACAGCAACGCGGTGACCGACCAGCCGATGCCGGGCGCCGTGGTGCCGGCGAGTGTCAGCCCGGCGGTCAGCAGCGTGCCCAGCCAGACCACGGCCATGACCGGGTTCTTGAAGGCGTGCTGCGGGGCCAGCTTGGTGAAGGAGCCGATGACGGCAGCACGGAAGCCCGCGCTGTCGAGCAGGGCCGGCGCACGGCCGGCGGAGCGTGAGGAGGAAGGAGTCATGTCGGTGTTCTCAGAGCGCGCTCAGGGCCAGGTGGTCGGCGATCGGGCCGAGGACCAGCACGGGCATGAACTGCAGCAGGGTCAGGATGGCGACCACAGCGATCAGGGTGAGCGCGAAGGTCGGGGTTTCCACCTGGAGGGTGCCGGGGCCTTCGGGCGTGGCGCGCTTGCGCGCCAGCGAACCGGCGATGGCCAGCGGGATGATCAGCGCGGGGTAACGGCCGAGCGCCAGCATCAGCGACGCGCTGAGGTTCCACCAGTACGTCGCATCGCCCAGGCCCTCGAAGCCGGAACCGTTGTTGGCGAACGCCGAGACATACTCGTAGAACACTTGGCTGATGCCGTGGAACTCCGGATTGGAATTGCCGGTGATGGACGGCACGGCCAGCGTGATCGCGGTGAAGGCCAGCAGCGCCAGCGGTTGCAGCAATACCAGCGCGGCCAACAGCTTCACTTCATGCGCTTCGATCTTGCGACCGAACAGCTCGGGTGTGCGGCCGGTCATCAGGCCGGCGAGGAACACGCTGAGCAGCAGGTAGACGAGGAACTGCTGCAGGCCGCAGCCGATGCCGCCCCAGATACTGTTCACCAGCATGTTGCTGATCGTCACCAGGCCGGTCAGCGGCGCCAACGAGTCGTGCATCGCGTTGACCGAGCCGTTCGAGGTCTGCGTGGTCAGTGCGCTCCACAACGCGGACGGTGCGGCACCGAAGCGCACTTCCTTGCCTTCCATCAGCGCGATGTCGCTCGATGTGGCGGAATAGCTCTCCGACCACACGGCCGCACCGGTCGAGATCACCGACATGGTCAGCATGGTGCCGAACACGAGCGCGGTGAATTTCCTGCGGCCGGTGAAGCCGCTCACCATGAAGGCGATGCTGACCGGGATCAGGATGAGGGCCAGCGTCTCCAGCAGGTTGGAGAACGGGGTGGGGTTCTCCAGCGACACGGCGCTGTTGGGGCCATACCAACCGCCGCCGTTGGTGCCGAGCTGCTTCACCGCGACCATCGGCGAGACCGGGCCCAAGGGAATCTTCTGCTCGGGCATCTCCGCGCTCGCGTCGATCGGGGTGGCAACCGGACCGCCGTCCCACGTGGCCGGCACGCCCTGGCTGGTCAGCGCCAGCGACCACACCAGGCACAGCGGCAGCAGGAAGCGCACGGTCGGACGGATGACATCGGCCCAGTAGTTGCCGACATCGGCTTCACCGTTCGTGGTGGTGTCCGTCGTTGCAGCGCTCTTCCCACGCCCGCCGAACAGGCCGCGCAAGGTGGCCGCGACCAGGGCCAGCCCCATCATCGGCGTGATCACCTGCAGGCCGACGATCGCGCTGGCATGCGCCAGGTACGACAGCTGCGCCTGGCCGGAGTAGTGCTGCTGGTTGGTGTTGGTGAGGAACGACACCATCGTGTGCAGCGCCAGGTCCCAACGCATGTTGGGGATGCCGTTGGGATTGAGTGGCAGCCAGGCCTGGGTCATCAGGACGAGCCACACGATCACGCCCAGCACCAGGTTGCTGAGCAGGAAGGCCTTGGCATAGCCCTTCCAGCCCATGCCGCGCGAAGGGTCGACGCCGAGCAGTGCGTAGAGGGGGCGTTCGACCAGGCCGAACAGCCGGTCGCCCCGCATCGGGGCACCGCGCATCACCGCGGCGAGGTAGCGGCCGAGCGGCCAGCCCAGCGCGATCGCGAGCGCGAACACAAGGAGGAATTCAGTCATGGGAGTCATCCATCGGCGCGCGTTCGCGCCGCGTGATCAGCAGGAACAGAAGACCGGCGCCGGCGAGCAAGCCCGTCAGCGCCAGCAACATGCAGAGGAAGGACGCGAGCACGGTCGCCGTCAGAACGACGCTTGCAGCGCCGCTTCCACGCGCGAGCCGGCCAGGCCCGGGAACAGGGTCTTGGCACTGCTGTCGGTGGCGTGCGCGGTGACGCGCAGTTCGAACGGCGCCTTGAACGCCCACACCGCACCGAGCTGCGCATGCGCGTAGCTGTCGTCGTAGGCGTCGTCCAGCCAGTAATAACCGGCGGCGGCTTCCAGGCGCACCTGTTCGCTCAGGGGGAACCTGGCGCCGAGCTGTGCGTAGGCGCCGGCTTCATCCGTCGCGAGCGCTTCGGGGGAGTAGCCCAGCTGCGCCCAGTAGTTCTGCTTCCAGGTCAGCGTACCGATGGCCTCGGTCCAGTTGAGGTCGACGGTGGTGGACGGATAGCGGTAGTGGGTCAGGTTGAGGTCGAGCGCCCAGTCGTCGGACAGGGTGCCGCCCCAGCCGAGGGTGACGTCGATTTCACTGCTGGCCTTCGTTTCCGGTGCGAACTCGACGTTCGAGCCCCACACCGCGCCATACAGGCCGCTGTCGGCCGTAGCCTTGAAGCCGGCCTGCACGGCCGGGTCGCCCTGCGTCTGGGTGGTGCCGCGCCAGACGTAATCGGTGGTGAGCGCACCGGAGCCGTTGAAGGTGGCGGCCTGCGCGGCGGACGCCATGGCCAGCAGCAGGCCGGCGGCGACGGAGGAAACGACGAACGCAGGCATGCGCCGGCGCGAAGCGGAGGAGATGAAAGACATGAATGCGATCCAGGCGGAAGACGTTCCGCCGACCGCGAAAGTCTGGTCCTGCCCCGCGTAAAGCCGCCATGCGCTTCCCGCGCACCGCCGTAAATTCGGCGTAAAGCCGCGCGCCCTGCCTCAGCCCGCGTTGCGTGCCTGCGGTGACGGCGTGCCGAGCACGTGCTCCGCATCCTGGTCGAACACGGGCGCGGCAAACGGCGCCGGACCCGGCGTGCGCCCGAACGCGATGGGCCGGGTGACGCCACGGTAGCTGCCGACAACGGGATGCGCGATCTCCGCCACCATGTCTTCGGCCAGCACCTGCGGATGCTCGAACATGTCCTCGACGCGTCGCGCCGCGGCACAGGGCACCTCGTCGCCGAAGTGCGCTTCCCACTCCGTCGCGGTGCGCGCCTGCAGCGCGTCGTGCAGTTGCGGGACGATCTCGGCGGCCTGCGCGGCGCGCTTGCGCACGCTGTCGTAGCGCGGATCGTCGGCCAAGGCGTCCAGGCCGGTCAGGCGGCACAGCGCCTTCCAGAAGCGCGGCGTATTGGCGGAGAGATACAGATAGCCCTCGCGCGCCGGGTGGATGCCGGTGACGCCGCCGGAGCGCATGTCGCGGCCGATGTCGAGCGCTTCGCCTTCTGCCCAGATCATCCGGGCTGACTGCATGGTCAGCGCGCTGCGCAACAGCGACACGCCGACGAACTGCCCGCGCCCGCTGCGTTCGCGTTCGTACAGCGCCGACGACACGCCGGCAGCGAGCAGCGCCGCCGCGTAGTAGTCCACCACCGAGCCGTAGATGATTTCCGGCGCACCGCCGCGCTTGCCCTGCAGCGTGCACATGCCGGTCATGGTCTGCAGCACCTGGTCGTAACCGGCCTTGTCCTTCATCGGGCCGGTCTCGCCGTAGCCGGTCACCGCGCAGTAGATCAGCCGCGGGTTGATCACCGTCAGGCTGTCGAAATCGATGCCCAGCCGCTTCGGCACGCTGGGACGGAAGTTGTGCACCAGCACATCGGCCTCGCGTACCAGGCGCAGCAGCGCGGCGTGGTCGGCCGGCTGCTTGAGATCGAGCGCGATGCCCTGCTTGCTGCGATTCACGCCGAGGAAGGCGCGGCTCTCGCGCTCCAGGGTGGATGGGTACTGGCGCAGGTTGTCGCCATCGGGCGGCTCGACCTTGATCACGTCGGCGCCCTGGTCGGCCAGCAGCGTGCAGCCGTAAGGGCCGGCGATGTAGGCGCTGAGGTCGAGCACCTTCACTCCGCTCAGCGGACCGGCGGGGCCCGTGCGCAGGCGCGAACGGAAGGGAGACGGATTGTCCATGGAAGAGGGCTCCTTCAGCCGCCGCCGCAACGGCGATGGCCAGTCTGTGCCACGGCGCGGGCGCGATACAGCCAGCGACCGTAGCTTCTGCTGCCACAAATTCTTGCGAGCGCGCAGGCGGTCATGGCGGCGGCAGCGCCAGCCAGGTCAGGCGCCAGGCGCCGTCGTGCCGCCCACCGGCGCGGTAGTACGGCCAGAACAGCAGCGGCGGCCGGCTCGCGGGCTGCAGCGAAATGGCCTCGCCCTCCTCGCCGTCGGTCACCGGCAGCACCTGCAGCCAGTCGTCCTGCGGGCCGTCGGGCAGACGGACGGTCTCCTCCGTCTTGAAGCCGTCGATCAGGTCGGTGGCGTAGGCCAGCGGGCCGCGCGTGAGCCCGACGTAATGCAGGTCCAGCACCTGCTGGTGGACTGCCGAGCCGTCCGGCGCGCGCGATTCCTGCACGTTGCGCAGCACCTGCCGGTGCAGGGTCGGCCGCAGCGGGAAGGCCAGTTGCACGTGGTCGTCGGAACGCCACAGGCGGCGCAGGACGAGGAAAGCGCCGGGGACGACCGCGGCCTCCACGGGCTCGCCATTGACCGACACCGTGGCGCCCTCGGCCCAGGATGGAATGCGCAACTGCAGGTCGAACGTCGCGTCGCGCTGGGGATGGACGTCCAACGACACCTCACCATCGAACGGATACGCGGTGTGCTGGCGCAGCACCACCGTCCCGGCCTGTGGGTGCGCCAGGCGCGCTTCGCCGGGCCCGTAGAGCTGCACGCGGACGGTGTCGCCCTCGACGGCATACGCCAGTGACGGCAGTTCCTCCACCGCCATCGCGCCGCTGGACTTGCAGCAGCGCCAGTAGGTGGTGTGCACGCGCCGCCCGTTCGGGAACGAGTAGTAACACCAGTCCTCGCCATCCGGCGCCTGCGCGCCGAGCAGGTCGTTGTACGCGGTGCGCTCGATCTCTTCGGCGAAGCGCGCTTCGCCGGTGAGCTGCAGCAGCTCGCGGTTGAACTGGATCCACGACAGCAGCGAGCAGGTTTCCACGTAGGCATTCGGGCTGAAGCTGCCGCGTGCGTTGAACACTTCCCGCGAGCGATGGGCGACGCCGCCCCATGGCCCGCCGCCCAGGGTCAGGTGGTGCTCGCGGATGTTCTGCCAGATGCGCTCCAGCGTGTCGCGCAGGGCGGCGTCACCGGTGGCGCGGCACAGCTTCACCAGCGCGACCAGGTTCCAGAGCAGCTGGTAGGCCTTGCCGGTGGCGATCTCGGACGCATCGGCGCCGGCCTCGAGCGCCGGCAGCAGGCGCAGCGCCGGATGCGCGTTCGCCTGCTCCAGCACGCGCTGGGCGAGCGCGAGGAAGCGCGGCTCCGCGGTTTCGGCATGCAACTCCAGCGCGGCATCCATCAGCACCGTGGCCGACATGCCGTGGTGGTTGCCCAGCGTGGTGATGTCGATGCCGGACGCCAGCGCCTGCGCGCACAGGTCGGCGATGCGCGCGGCGGCTTGCGTATAGCGCGGGTCCTGCAGGGCGCGCGCCGTCTCGACCAGGCCGAGGATCAGGTAGGCGTGCACCCAGATGTCCCAGGTGCGCAGCGCGGGCGCGCCGTCCCAGCTGGGCGGCTTCGGCGGCTGCGGATGGATGAAGCGGCGCTCTTCCGCGTAGGTACCCAGGTAGCCGTCGGCTTCCTGCACGGAGAGCAGGTAGTCGGCGACCGCGCGCAGGTGCGCGCCCAGCGTCGCATCGCCGCTGCGCCCGTAAGCGCGGGCGGCGGCCGACAGCCATTTGCCGGCGTGTTCGCCGTACCAGTCGCCCTCGGTGTTGCGCGCGCGGTGCTCGGGCGAGAACAGCGCGATGGCGGGGCTGTCCGGCGCGGTGATGAAGTGCGAGAGGCGGCCGCGCAGGTTGGCCTCGAGGGCTGCGCCGAGGAGGCCGCCAAGCACGATCGACGAGGACGCAGGGAAAGCGGCCGTCGTCATGCCGCATCCGCCACGCAACGGAAACCGATGCGGCCGGATCGGTCCTTGCCCGGCGCCATCAGCAGCAGCTTGCCGTGCTGGTCCAGCCGCTTGGCCTGGGGGAAGTACCAGTGCGACGTGCGCGGCTCGTAATCGCTGCCGCCGCGCACGATGGCCGCGCGCGTGTGCTCGTCGTGGAATTCATCCGTCCACTGCCAGACATGGCCGACCAGGTCCATCACGCCGAACGGACTGGCGCCCGCAGGACAGGCACCCACGTCGGCGGGCGGGGGCAGCACGCGGCCGCGGAACACCGGCGGCGCGGCATCGTCTCGCCAGGCATCGCCCCACGGATACAGGCGACCGTCCGTGCCCTGTGCGGCGTACTGCCATTCCCAGCCGTGCGGCAGGCGCTTGCCCGCCCATGCGGCATAGGCACGCGCATCTTCCAGCGACACCCAGGTGACCGGCTTGTTCTCCCAGCCCGCCTGCGGTGCGCCATCGCGCCAGTCGCGGAGGAAATTCAGCGCATCGCGTGGCGCATAGCCGGTGGCATCGATGAAGGCCTTGAAATGTTCGTTCGTCACCAGGTGCCGATCGATGTGGAACGCCGCGACCTGCATGCGCTGGCGATGGTGGCGGCGCGCGGTCGGTTCCCACGGGAACTGCACGTCCACGCCCTCCCACACCTGCCCTTCGATCTCGATACCCTGCACGGCGAACAGGAACTCTCCGGCGGGGATCGTCACCATGCCGTCCGGTGCCGTGGCCTGCGGCGTGGTCGCGGCGATCGGCTGCAAGGTCTGCGGCAGTGCGGTCCATCGTGCGGACAAAGACGCCAGCAGCGTCGCCGCGTGCTCCGCCATCTGCGCCAGGAAGGCATTCAGGCCTTCTTCCTCCACGCCCGCCCGCAACGCCAGCAGCGCGCCGAAGCCACGGCCTTCCAGGGTCGTCTCCAGGATCGCGTGGCCGTCGATGATGCGCGGCTGCAGTACCGTGCCATTCCACAGGTCTACATAGCGCGTGCCGTCGACATGCGGCACGGCAAGTTGCTCACCGGCGATCGTGTACTCGTGGCGGTTGACCAGCGTCCACAGCGTGCGGCCTTCGCCCGGGAAGCGGCTGGCGAAGATGCCGGCCTGCAGCGTGCGCTCGTATGGGCGCCAGTCCAGGCTGACCAGCAACGGCGCGAAGCGGCGGTAGATCGTGGCGATGCGGCGCAGCGAGGCGGCATCGCGCGGGGTCAGCTGGTTCCACAGTCCCCACACGTTCTCCCACGCGTTGTAACCCACGCCATTGAAGAAGATGTACTGCAGGTCGTGGTTGCGGTCGCGGCCCCAGCGGTTCTCGTAGTTGATCATGTGGCGCGGTTCCAGCCACTTGAACTTCGCCACCGGCGGCACGACTTCGTTCGGCGCCTTCTTGCCCCAGCTCTGCACGTTCCAGATCAGGTGTTCTTCGGCGCTGATCGTGGATTCCGGCTGCACGACCACCGGATGGCCGAGCGCATCGCAGGCATCGAAGAACGCGCGCGGCACGCCGTTGTAGGTGTCGCCGTTGATGCCGTCCGCACCGACCGCCTTGACGATCTGTGCAATGGCCTGCCAGTCCGGCGCGCCTTCGTCGCGGGTACCGTTGTCCCACGGCATCGTGGTGAGGAACACGCGCACACCGCGGCGGTGGAAATCGTCGACCGCGCCGCGCAGCGCCTCCAGCCCGCCCGGCAGGCTGCGCGCCAGGTCGAACTGGTTGCGGTCGTCCACGCCGATGTTGGGATACACGCACCACAGCAGCACGCTGTCCAGGCCGCCGAAGCGCGCTTCCAGATCATCGAGGTAGCGGTCGACGGTGTAGCGGCCGGCGACGGGATCGTAGAGGTAGCGGTCCTCGACCATCACCTGCGCATGCACGAAGTTGCGCTGCGCCCATTGCAGTTCCGGCCGGCGGTAGTTGGCGTCGTCGTAACCGATGCGCGTGAGGTGCTCGTGCCGCCAGTCCTTCAGCTCGGCGACCCAGTCGTCGGCCGAGGCGTTGGCATCGATCTTCCACTGGCCGATGTCGGCGAACGGCCAGCCCGGCGCCTTGCCCGGCGTGGGCAGGTAGCGCTGCGTGGTGACGTGGGAAAACTTGTATTCGGTCTTCACCACGTACGTGTCGTCGTGACCAGCGGCATCATGGGAATCGGGGGACGTGGGCGTGCTCATGGGGAGATCTTGGATCGGGACGATGGATCAGTCGCGGGGAAGGCCGCAGTAAGCCGCCAGGGCGGCCTGCTGCGAGGGTGCGTCGACATGCCCGGCGAGCCAGGCTTCGACTTCCGGGCGCGCCGGGATGCTGGTCTGCGCGCCCAGCCGGGTGCAGGCGAGCGCGGAGGCCGCGCTGGCGAAGCGTAGCGCGTCCGCCAGCCCGGCATGCTCGGCCAAGCGGGCGGCCAATGCGCCGCAGAACGTATCGCCGGCCGCGGTCGTATCCACGGCGTCGATCGGGAACGCGGGTTGCAGGAAGATTTCACCGCCGCGCCGCGCGAAACAACCGCGGGCGCCAAGGGTCACGATCACGCAGGGCACCGGCAGGCGCGCCGCCTGCGCGGCCACGGAACCTTCGCCGGCCAGCGTGGCCAGTTCGCCTTCGTTGACGACCAGTACGTCGACGCTGTCGAGCAGGCCCGCGGGCAACGGGGTGGCGGGTGCGGCATTCAACACCACCCGAACGCCGGCCTCGCGGGCAAGCCGGGCGTAGCTGGCCACGCTGTCCAGCGGTGTTTCCAGCTGCAGGAGCAGATGGCTGATGCCGCGCAGCGAAGGAAGATGGTGCGGCCTCAATCCCGCGTTGGCGCCCGGCGCGACGGTGATCGCGTTCTCCGCGTCGTCGGACAGGCAGATGAAGGCGGTGCCGCTGGCGGTATCCGGCACGCGCACGATGTGCGTGGACACGTCGGCGTCGGCAAGGGCGGCTTCGAGCACCACCGCGTACGGATCGTCACCGAGCGCGAGCAGCATGCGGGTCGGCACACCGCCGGCACGCGCACTGGCGACGGCCTGGTTGGCGCCCTTGCCGCCCGGAAACGTCGCGAACTCACGACCCAATACGGTCTCGCCCGGCGCCGGCACATGCGCCGCACGCACGACGAAATCGAGATTGGCCGATCCCGCCACCAGCACGCCGCCATGACCGCGACTCATGGCGACACCGCCGAATAGACCGCGCGATAGAACGGCGTGGCCAGCTTGGGCAACGGAGGCGCCCCGTCGGTGGGCAGGTGCTGCGACAGCAGCAGGATCACCAGCCCGCGCTCGCGGTCGATGGTGAAGTACGTGGAAGCGGCGCCGGACCAGCCGAACTGTCCGCGCGATCCGGGACGCGTACTGATCGCCGGATCGGTGACGACATACCCGCCCAGGCCGAAGCCTTCACCCGGCTCGGGTGCGGGCACCGGAGGATCGAAGCCGGCGAGCTGGTCGGACATCATCATCGCCACGGTGTCTTCGCGTAGCAGGCGCACGCCCTCGAGCGTGCCGCCGTCGGCCAGCATCCGCGCGAAGCGCAGGTAGTCGGCGGCGGTGGAATAGAGGCCACCGGCACCGCTCGTGTAGGGGCGCAGGCGGACGCCGGGTTTGCGCGCAGACGGTGTGTCGGCCAACACGCGCTGGCCTTCGGCATTGCGCGTGGTCAGCGCCATGATGCGACCACGCTGCGCCGCAGGCACTTCGAAGCCGGTGTCGTGCAGGGCGAGCGGCACGAAGATGCGCGTTCGCAGGAAGGTCTCGAACGATTGACCGCTGGCGACTTCGATCACACGCGCCAGCACTTCGGTGTTGACGCCGTCGTAGCGGAAACGCGTGCCCGGCTCGGTGGCGAGCGGCGCGCGTGCGACGCGGTCGGCATAGCCGGCGAGGTCCGTGGCTTCTTCCGGCGCCTGCGCCTGCAGCAGGGCGGATGCCACGCGGATGTCGTCACCGCCCGTGGCAAAACCGGCGGTGTGCGTGAGCAGGTGCCGCACGGTCAGCGGGCGCTGCACCGGCACGAGCGCGGGCGCCTCCACGCTGCCGCCCGCGACCCGCTGCAGACCCGCGAATTCGGGCAGATAGGTCGCCACCGGGGCATCGAGGTGCAGCCTGCCCTGTTCGACCAGCATCAATGCCGCCACCGAGGTGACGGGCTTGGTCATGGAATAGATACGGAAGATCGCGTCATCGCGCAGCGGTTGCAGGCCTTGCAGGTCGGCATGGCCAAACGCACCTCGGTAGACCACCGTGCCGTGATCGGCGACCACGGCGACGGCGCCCAGGTATCCGGCATCGCCGGTGTCGCGGGTAAGCAGCGCATCCATGGGCGCACGGGGCAGCGGCGGCGGAGCGGCCGTCGCGCAGGCGGCGAGCGAGAGCATGAGGACCATCCAGAGCCCGCGCCGCCCAGGAGAGGGGGCGGCGCGGGTGGATGCGGCGAGGGACAAGACCGGCATCCGCGGATGGTGGATCAGAACGTGTACTCGTAGGTAACGGAGTACATGCGACCGCGACCGGCGAAATAGTTCTTGAAGAAGTCCACCTGCGACCAGCTGAGCACGTACTGCTTGTTGGTCAGGTTCTCGATGCCCAGCGTCACGCGACCATAGTTCTCGAAATTGTAGTTGGCGCTGAGATCGAACAGCGTGTAACCCTGCGTGTGTTCCTGGAACGAGTAGGTCTGTCCGTCGAACGCACGCGTATCGGAACCCGTAAGGTCGCGATCCAGCAGCTTCGTGGCGTTGAGGGTGACGTCACCCTGTTCGTTGAAACGCCAGTTGACCGACGCGCCGATCTTGTCCGGATTGATGTCCGAGACACCGATCGGCTTGTTGAGCCCGCCTGCGGGATAGCGACCCAGCAGGTCGGCATTCCAGAACGCGGTCTCGCCCCGGATACGCGAGTAAAGACCGTTGACCTTCCACTGCGGATTGAAGCGCCATTCGCCGCTCAGTTCGACGCCCTTGATGCGGGTCGGGGCGCGGTTGAGCACGTAGTCGTTGGTCGCCGGGTCGACCGCCAGCGAGGTGCCGAACGGGGAGCGCGAGTCGTAGTACGAACCGCCGAGCGAACCGCGGTCGCCACGCCAGTTGAAACCGTACTCGCGGTTGTCGACGACGATCGCCTGCAGGTCGCGGATCCGGTCCACCGACTGGCCCGGCACGTTGATGTTGCGGAGCGGGATGCCGATGTTGGGCAGACTGAAGCCTTCGCCGTACGAGGCGAACACCGACCAGCCGCCGGCGATACGCCAGATGGCGCCGAAGTTCACCAGGTTCTCGGTGTACTCCACGCCGCCGCCCTCGACGAACACGCTGTTGCGGAAGGGCGTAGTCGTGTAGCTGTCGACGTGCAGCTCACCGTCCTCGCGACGGAAGCCACCGCTCACGGTCACCGGGCCGATGTCGTAGCTGAGCTGGACGTAGGGCGCCACGCTGGTGTATTCCATGGGCGGCACCCACAGGCGGTTGGTCAATGCGAGGCGCTGCTGCGCCTCGTCGTAGACATAGTCGACACCGGTGCGGAGTTCCAGGCCATCGACGCCGAACAGCGACGAGCGGGTCCACGACGGACGGAGACCCCACTTCTTGCTGGTGATTTCCGACTGGTCGAAGATGCGCTCCGCGCCCACCGGCAGCGGCCACACCAACTGGCGATCGTCTCCGTTCTCCGGGAGATAACGCATGGCCTGGTCAGCCCAGTACGCATTCAGCACCAGATTGCCGCCAAGGAAGTCTCCGTGCGTGTACAGCGCATTCAACTGCTCGAAGTCGTTGAACTCCGCCTTGCTGCCGAAGATCTGCCCGCGCTCGGACGTGTTGGTCACCGGATTGGGGCAGGTGCCGGGGCGGCAGCCCTCGACCTGGATGTAGTCGCCGTTGCCCTCGATCTTGAAATTGCTGTAACTCAGCTGCAGCCGCTGCACGCCGTCTTCACCGAAGTTGATGCCACCCTTCAGGAACAGGTTGCGGGCCACCGAGTCCGATACCGAGCCGCTCGTGTTCATGCCGACACGACGACCATCCGCGTCGTACGCCATGCCGCGATCGATGCGCGACACGCCCACCACCAGGTCGCGGTTCTCCTGCTTGAACGCATAGTTCAGGCCGAGTTTCCAGCCGGCGCTGTCGTCCTTGAACTGGGTGGAATAGCGCGACAGGAAGCGGAATTCGCTGCCTTCCTTGGTCGGCACGGTGGAGATGTAGTTGATGATGCCACCCGCGGCACCGATGCCCTCCGACGCCGACGGACCGTTGATGACCTCGATGCGGTCCACGATGCCCATGTCGGTGAACGTCGCGTTGCGGCCACCCTCGCGCAACGGCGAGCCTTGCGGCACGCCATCGAATAGGCGCAGCGCGATGCGGCCGCGCAGGGTTTCACCGGTATTGCTCATGGCCTGGGACGATTCCGCATAGCCGGGCACCGTGCGTGCCAGCACCGCCGTCGCGTCTTCGGTCAGCGCAAGCGTGTGCTTGACCTCTTCCTTGGACACCAGCGACACCGCACCGGGGATGCGGTCGATCGACTTCGGCGCACGCACGCCGGTCACGATCACCTGATCCAGGTCGACGGCATCCTTCGCCCGTTCTTCGGTCGTCGCGTCCTGCGGCGGCAGCGGAGTGTTCTGTTGGGCCTTGACGCTGGCGCTGACGGCGGCGGCCAGCAGGAAAACGCCGAACGCGGCGGGTACCTGTTTCATGGTGTGCTCTCGGAATGCTTCGGTGGACGGCACGGTCGCGCAGCGGGCGGCACGTTCCGGACTAGAGATGTGTGTGCGAAGACCGCGTTGGCGGCCGGCGTGCCCCGCGTTCCTCCCAGACGCGTGAACCCGACGATGGCCGCAGCGTAAGGCGACACCGGTCACGGAAGAATCGTCCGCCGATATGTTCACAGGCTAGTTTTTGTAGCGTGCACTGCAACATCGCGGCTCAGGCATGGCCGGTGGCGGCACGACTCTCCTGCAGCAGTACGGTGACCAGGCGGATGCGCACCGAGGAGCGCGACCACACCATGCCGATCCGGCGTGGCTCGCTGGGCAGCGGCAGCGGAATGCGCACCAGGTCCAGCCCCTCCGGCCACGGACGTGCCCAGTCGGGTACCAGCGACACGCCCAGGCCGCGGTCCACCATCACCGCAATGGCGTTGAGCCCGTTCAGTTCGAACCGCTCGCGCGGCACGATCCCGGCGGCATGCAGGTACTCGTCCGCCACGCGCCCGCCCCACTGGTTGCGGTCGTAGCGGATCAGCGGTTCGCTGCGCAGCAGGTCGTGCGGGTCGCGTCCCGCCATCCGCGCCGGCGCGATCATCACCAGCGGCTCTTCGCGCAGCAGCTGCCAGTCGCAGGTTTTGGGCAGGCTGTACGGCGCCTGCAGCACCAGCGCCGCGTCCAGTTCGCCCGCCTCCACCGCGCGATAGAGCTCGGCCGAGTACGCCGGCCGGATGTAGACGTTGATCTGCGGGAATGCATCGACCATGCGCGCCAGGATGTCGGGCAGCATGCCGGCCAGCGCGGTCGGGCACGCGCCCAGGCGCAGTTCGCCCGACACGTCGCTGTCGTTGGCCACACTGCGCATGTCCGATACGTCGCGGAGCAGGTCGCGTGCCCGCTGCAGGATGCGCGCGCCCTCTTCGGTCAGGCTGACGGTGCGCCCCGCGCGCGCGATCAAAGGCGCGCCCAGTTCCCGCTCGAGCGTGCGGATCTGCTGCGCCACCGCGGCGGGGGTGATGTTCAGCACGCGCGCCGCGGCCGCCATCGAGCCGCGGTCGGCGACCACCACGAACGTGTTCAGGAACTGGGTATCCACGCGCCTCCCCCTGCTGCCGTCAGGCTACACGAGGCGTGGCGCGCCGACGATGGGACCTATGGCCCATGCGCTCAGCCGGCCGTGTTCACGGCATCCTGCCGGTGGATCGTCAGGCCCTGCAGCGATTGCGCCGGTGGCGGGAACAGCCAGCTGGCCGCGTAGCCGATGACGATGCACAGCAGGATCGAGATGCCCAGGTAGAAGTACGGATGCACGAGATCCATCGACCAGATAAGCAGGGTCAGCACGATGGCCCCGGCGATGCCGATGGCAACGCCCTGTGCGTTGGCGCGCCGCGTGAACATCCCCAGCGTGTACGCCCCGGCGAAGCCACCCCCGAGCAGACCTGCCAGTTCGATCGAGACGTCGAACAGGGAGTGGATGTCGTAGCGCGAGAGCACCAGCGCTATGCCGATGCCCACCAGGCCCACCAGCACGCCCATGATCTCCGCGAACAGCACGCTCTTCTTCGGAGTCGGGTTCTTCGCCAGCTTCTCGTAGAAATCCACGGAGGCCAGCGTCGAGACGCTGTTGATGATGCTGGACAGCGTGGACATGGCGGCGGCGAAGATGCCGGCGATGATCAGGCCGGTGACGCCCATCGGCAGTTCTGCCGCGATGAACAGCGGGAATGTCGCGTCGATGGGCAGCAGCGGATTCATGCGCTCGGGATGGGACTGGTAGTACACGTACAGCGCCGTGCCGATCGCATAGAAGAAGAAGCCGCCGGGAATCATGATGGCGGCGAACGTCCATATCGAACGCCCCGCCTCCTTGTCGGACTTCGTGGACAGCACGCGCTGCATCAGCACCTGGTCTTTCGGGAACGTCAGCACCACGTCGAACACCACCAGGAAGATGAAGCCCCAGACGGTCGCCTTGGTGAGGTCGAAACTGAAATCGAACAGCTGCGTCTTGTTCTCCGCCATCGCCACCTGGAGGAACTCGGGCACGCCGCCGTTGAGGTGGTAGATGATGAATCCGATGGCGAAGATCGCGCCGCCGAACATCACGAACACCTGCACGAAGTCGGTCCAGATGACCGCCTTCATGCCGCCCAGCGTGGTGTAGATGATGGTGAACACGCCCATGATGAGGATGCTCCACACCACGTCCAGGCCGGTGATCGTGGCGATCGCGAGCGCGGGCAGGAACAGGATCACGCTCATGCGGCTGCCGATCTGCATCGCGATGCACAGGGCGCTGGCGAGCATCCGGATGGCGGGATGGAAACGCTTCTCCAGGTAGGAGAACACGGACATCAGGTCGAGGCGGCGCAGCAGCGGCACGATCCAGATGGCGACGAACATCAGGCCGACGACCGCGATCAGGTTGTTGGTCAGGTACTGCCAGTTCGTTTCGAACGCCTTCGCCGGAATCGCGATGAAACTGATGGAACTGGTGTTGGTGGCGTACAGGCTGACGCCGGCCGCCCAGAACGGGATGCTGCGGCCGCCGACGAAGAAATCCGCCGTGGATGCGCGTTTCTCCTGCAGGTAGAAGTACAGGCCGATGCCGACCATCGCTGCGAGATACACGACGATGACCAGCCAGTCCAGCCACTTGAGCAGGTAGGTGCCGCCGGTGATCGAGGTCGTCCGCAGCGCGCTGGCGCCGGCGTCCCAGCCGACCAGTCCGTCGCCCCAGGCCGTGACACGGGGCGAGAGCGCGGCCGTGGACCCGGGAATGTCGGTCCAGGCGCGGGTGATGGTATGGAAGGTCGCGAGCCGCGAGGCGGTGGAACCGGCGAATGGCTTGAGCAGATACAGCACGTGGGCCTGTCCGAGCGCGCGCGCCGTGCCTTCGCCGGCAAGCGCACCGGGAACGGGCGGCAATGATTGCCAGCCGTTTTCGGACGACCAGCGCCACTGGGCATCCTCGCCTGCGCCGCGCGTGGTGGCGATCAGTTCGCCGCGTTGCGCGACAAGCGAGTTGAGGGGCGCGCCCGACGGAAGCGCAGGCAGCGCCTGCCACGCGGTGGCGGCCGAGGCATCGACCGCGCGCCGCCATACGCGCGCCGTGCCCGCGTCGTCGCGACCGGCCGCATAGACATTCGCGGAATCCGCCGCAAGCTGGACCTGCTCGAGGGGTTGCGGGAACGCCGGCAATGGCTGCACGGACAGCTGTCCGCGCACGAGGTTCGCTGTTGCGATCCCGGCGATCCGCGAGCCGGTGATGTCCGATTGAAGCAGGTAGAGACGCCCCGGCGCCGCATTCCGCCAATGATCGACCGGGGCCGGCGCCTTCAGTCCGATCACCTGCCAGCGTGCTCCGGTCTTCTCCCACCGCCACGCAGCGGTGTCGCCGAAGGCCAGCAGGTCGTCACCGGCGCTGTGCAGGGCACGCGCACTCGCGGGCGGTACGGGAAGCGACCCCTCGGAAAGACGCGTGAGGCTCTCGCCGCGTGCATGGCCCGGCAACACGCCGCATGCGACCAGCACGGCAATGCCCACCATCGCCAGATACCTGTGTAGCGACGCCAGACCGAAACGGCCGCGGACCCGCGAAACGACCGTCATGCGCGCTCCCGTTCGGCAGCGGCGAGGACGGCGCGCGCGCGCGCGAGGAACGGGGCATCCACCATGCGGCCGTCCACCGCGTAGACACCCGCACTCCCCTCTGCGGCGGCAACCGTGCGACGCGCCGCGTCGACTTCCTCGACGGACGGCGCGAACGCCGCGTTGGCCCACGCCACCTGGCGCGGATGCACGCAACTCTTGCCCGCGAATCCGAGTGCGCGCGCCGCGTCGGCTTCGGCGCGGAAGCCGGCTTCGTCTTCCAGGCCAGGGAACGCGGCGTCGTAAGCGAACGCGCCCGCTTCCGCCGCGGCCATGCGCAGGGCGTACTGCGCGGCGTGCACGTTGCGAAGGTCGCTGCGGCGGATGCCGTAGGGCTCGAACAGATCGCCAAGCCCCAGTTGCAGGCCGCGGACGCGCGGATGGGCCTGCGCGATCTTGACCGCATGGCGCAGCGCGCGGGGGGTTTCGATGTTCACCAGCAGCCCGACGGCCCTGCGGACGCCGAGGCGCGCTTCGACCGACTCGACTTCGCTGATCGCTTGGCGGAGCTGTTCCACCGACTCGATCTTCGGCAGGTTGAGCAGGTCGATGTCCAGCGGCAGGATCGCGCGCAGGTCGTCCTCCCACGCCGACGAACTCCAGGCGTTCACGCGTACGACCACCTGCTTGCGCGCGGCACGGTGCGGTGCCGGCTGCAGGAAGGCAGCGACCTGCGTGCGCGCCGCCGCCTTGTCTTCGCCCGCGACGGCATCCTCGAGGTCGAAGGACAGGAGGTCTGCGTCGCCGGCCAACGCCTTGGCGAACAGCATCGGGCGACTGCCGGGCACGAACAGTTTGCTACGCATGGACGGCGCTCATCATGGCGCGCAGTCTGCTGGAATCGCGCCACCGGCAAAGCCCGCGCCAGCATCTTCAAACGATAGTTTTTGCTGCGTCCGGGAATGCGGCAACGCAACATTCCCTTGCGGCCGGACGCGCTCAGCGTTTGACGTCCAGGCTGTTCTCGCCGAGGAATGCCTGTACGTCGTTCGCGGCGACGAGATTGAAATCGCCCGGCAGCGAGTGCTTCAGGCATGCCGCCGCCACGCCGAAGTGCAATGCGTCGGCGGGCGCCATGCCGGCAAGGCCGCCGTGCAGGACGCCGGCCGCGAACGCATCGCCGGTGCCGATGCGATCCACGATGGGAGTCACTTCGTAGGACGGCGTCGTCAGCAGGCTGCCGTCGCGCAGGGCCGTGATGCCGGACAGCGCGTGATGGTCCACGCTGCGTTGCACGCGGATCGTCGCCGCCATCTGCCGGAGGTGCGGGAACGCCTTGAAGGCCGCAGCGGCTCCGGCCGCGAAGCGCTCCTGCGGCGTCGCCTGCGGGAAGTCCAGGCCGAGGATGACCTCCAGGTCGCGATGACTGGCGAACAGGATGTCGGCCCCGGACATCAGGCCGCGCAGGATCGTCGGTGCATCGCCCCCCCACGCGTCCCAGAGCTTGGGCCGGAAGTTGCCGTCGAACGACACGTTCACACCCGCGGCGCGCGCGGCGTCGATCGCCACGCGGACGCCGTCCGCCGCCTGCTGGCCAAGCGCAGGCGTGACGCCGGAGACATGCAGCCAGTCCGCACCCGACAGCAGCGCAGGCCAGTCGTGCGTGCCGCCACCTGCGCGCGCGAAGGCCGAATCGGCGCGGTCGTAGAGCACTTCGCTCGGTCGCTGGATCGCACCCGTCGTCAGGAAATACAGGCCCATGCGTCCTGCGACCTGCTGCACGGCGCGCGTGTCGACGCGGTGCCGGCGCAGCTCGCCCAGCGCGGCCTCACCCAGTGCGTTGTCCGCGACCAGGCCGACCATGCGCGCCTCGTGGCCGAAGCGCGCAAGCGAGACCGCGACGTTCGCCTCTGCGCCACCGATGTGCACGTCGAGCACCGGCGACTGCAGCAATGCCTGGCGGCCAGGCGCGCCCAGTCGCAGCAACAGCTCCCCGAAACAGACGATCTTGCCCATGACCCCACTCCTCCCGTGATGGTGGCGCACCAGCCTCGCCTGTCATCCGCGACTTGTCCACGGGACAAGGAAAAACGCGTGGAGACGGCAGTTGTTGTTGCAGCGCACACTCTGTTAGCGTTGTTTTTGACCAGCGGTGTCATTTTACCAGCTGGCAGGATTCGTAAGGGAATAAACCGCAGTTTTTGCCATCAAAACAGTCGCTCCACGCGGCCATGGTCCCTTGAGGAGGGGAGAACATGCCAGTTAGTCACCAGAACCGGAAGACACCGGTTACCTTGCTTGCCGTCTCGATCGGCCTGGCGCTGCAGATGAGTGCGGCGGCGCATGCCCAGGAGACCGCGCAATCGGCCGACTCCGGTCAGTCCGCGCCTGCCGAGAGCGTCGACACCCTCGACACCGTCAGCGTCACCGGGTATCGCGCCAGCGTCGAGAAAGCCCTCGACATCAAGCGCGGCGAAGCCGGCGTGGTCGATGCCATCGTCGCCGAGGACATCGGCAAGTTCCCGGATCTCAACCTGGCCGAATCGCTGCAGCGCATCCCCGGCGTGGTCATCACCCGCGATGCCGGCGAGGGCCGCAACATCTCGGTACGCGGCCTGGGCCCCGACTTCACCCGCGTGCGCATCAACGGCATGGAGGCATTGACCACGGTCGGTTCCACCGACCAGAACGGCGGCTCCAACCGCGGACGCGGTTTCGACTTCAACGTGTTCGCCTCCGACCTGTTTTCGCAGCTGATCGTGCGCAAGACCGCACAGGCGGATGTGGAAGAAGGCTCGCTCGGCGCCACCGTCGACCTGCGCACCGCGCGCCCGTTCGACTACGACGGGTTCACCCTGGTCGCCAGCGGCCAGGCCAGCTATGCCGACATGGGCAGCACGACCGACCCGCGCCTGGCGGGCCTGATCGCCAATACCTGGGCCGACGGCAAGTTCGGCGCACTGCTGTCGGTCGCCTACTCCGAGCGGCAGGCACTGGAGGAGGGCAGCGGCAGCGGACGCTGGGCCGGCGGCACCAGCAACAACGGCTTCAATCCCGCCTCGCCCTACACGCCGGCCCTTGCCGCCAACACCTACCATCCGCGCTTTCCCCGCTACACGCTGATGGAGCACGACCAGAAGCGCACCGGCGTGACGGCATCGCTGCAGTTCAAGCCGACCGACCGCACCCAGTTCGCCTTCGATGCGCTGTATTCGAAGATCGATGCGGTGCGCGACGAGAAATACATCGAAGCCATCTCGTTCAGCCGCGGCGCCTCGCAGGGCGGCAAGCCGCAGACCATCGTGCGCGAAGGCGCGATCGAGAACGGCGCACTGGTCTACGGCCTGTTCGACGACGTGGACATCCGCTCCGAGAGCCGCCACGACGAGTGGAACACGGTCTTCACGCAGCTGGGACTGGAAGGCGAGCACGAGTTCACGGACAACTTCAAGATCTCCGGGAAGCTGGGCACGTCGAAATCGGAACACGAGAATCCGATCCAGACGACGGTCATCATGGACAAGTTGAACGTCGACAATTACAGCTACGACTATCGTGGCAATCCGTACAAGCCGGTGATCGACTACGGCATCAGCCCGACCGACCCCAACGGCTGGACCCTGGCCGAGATCCGCATCCGTCCGCAGTACGTCGAGAACGATTTCGACGTCGCCCAGCTGGATTTCAACTGGAACATCAGCGCGGGCTTCCGCCTGAAGGGCGGCGTGCAGGCCAAGGACTACAGCTTCTCCACGCGCGAACTGCGTCGTTCGACGGAAGCACTGACCGGCGTGCCGATGTTCACCGACGGCACCCGCATCGTGCCGGCCGACCTGACCGAACAGGCCAGCCTGAGCGGCGTGAGCGGATCGCCGGGCACGTGGGTGATCCCCGACTACCAGGGCATCGCCGACTTCTACGACATCTACAGCAATACCGGTCCGTTCACCCTCAACGAGCGCGCGGTGAACACGCGCAGCGTCGAGGAGAAAGATCGTGGTGTCTACCTGATGGGCGAATTCTCCGCCGATCTTGGCGCGATTCCGGTGTCCGGCAACGTCGGCGTGCGTTACGTGCGTACGAAGCAGTCTTCCACGGGCATCGCGACGGCCAGCGGCACGCCGGTCGCCACGACGGTGTCCCGCGAATACAGCGACACCCTGCCGTCGATGAACCTGGTGGCCGAGATCACGCCTGACTTCCTGATCCGGCTGGGTGCCGCCAAGGTGATGACGCGTCCCGGCCTGGGCAGCCTGACGCCGGGCGTGACCGTCAACGTCAGCGGCGGTGCGCGCACCGTCAGCGGCGGCAATCCGAACCTGGATCCCATCCGCGCCAAGACGGTCGATCTCGGTTTCGAGTGGTATTTCAACGAAGGCGCGATGCTGGGCCTGGGGCTGTTCTACAAGGACATCGAGAGTTTCATCCAGACCACGCGCGTCGTGCAGCCGTACTCGTCGAGCGGCCTGCCCGCCAGCCTGTTGGACGGCACCGGCGCCGGTGTCAACGACGACTTCGTCTTCAGTGTTCCGCTCAACACCCCGGGCGGCGAACTGACCGGTTTCGAAGCCAACTACACGCAGCCCTTCACTTTCCTGCCGGGCAAGTTCGGCAATCTCGGCGTGCAGTTGAACTACACCTACGTCGATTCGCAGATCCAGTACCTGACGTCGACCGGTGCCAACTCGTTCAAGACCGATCTGACCGGCCTGTCCAAGCACGCGTGGAACGCGACGCTCTACTACGAAGGCGAACGCTTCTCCGGTCGTGTCTCGGCGACCAATCGCGACGACTTCCTGCTGCAGGTCCCGGCCACCGAAGCCGGCTTCGACGTGCACGGGCAGACCGGCACCACCACGGTCGACGCGTCCGTGCGCTGGAAGATCAACGACAAGCTGGAACTGAGCCTGGAAGGCATCAACCTGACCGACGAACCGCAGGAGTCGTGGGTGGCGAACTCGGGTGGCCAGCTCCCGCTGGACTACAGCGAAACCGGCCGCCAGTACCTGCTGGGCCTGCGATACAAGTTCTGATGCATTGACGGTCCCGCACCTCCCCCACGGGGTGCACCTGAAGCCCGGCCGCCTCTCCCGGCCGGGCTTTTTTGTGTCCGTGACCGGGCGCTTCCGATGAGGGGGCCGCCCGTTGACGAC
Organism: Pseudoxanthomonas sp.; assembly: GCF_002863005.1. Classification (GTDB taxonomy): domain Bacteria; phylum Pseudomonadota; class Gammaproteobacteria; order Xanthomonadales; family Xanthomonadaceae; genus Pseudoxanthomonas_A. The sequence goes on along the minus strand of NZ_PKDG01000015.1, from coordinate 221,223 downwards.
ACCATTGTCTCGGGACATTTTCCCATTCGAATCAACTACTTGTTGTTGCGGCGCACTCTCTGATAGCGTCCTTGACCAGCGGTGTCATTCTGCATGCGCCGCACTGGAATGATTGGGGAATTCCACGTCGCCGCAGCCCGGCGACCTATCGATACGCCACGGGCCGCCCTTGGGAGGGGGATGTCATGAATCACTATCAGAATCGCCGGAAGACACCGGTTACCGCACTCGCGTTCGCGATCGCCGTCGCCCTGCACGCGCCTGCCTTCGCGCAGTCGCAGGACACGTCGGCCACGGCCGCGCCTGCCCCTACCGAACTCGACCGCATCGAGGTGGTGGGCACGTTCCGCGCCAGCCTGGAGAAGGCGCTGGAGGAAAAGCGCTACAGCGCCGAACAGATCGACGCCGTGGTCGCCGAAGACATCGGCAAGTTCCCGGATCTCAACCTCGCCGAAGCGCTGCAGCGCATTCCCGGCGTGGCGATCGACCGCGACGCCGGTGAAGGCCGCTCGATCACCGTGCGCGGCCTGGGCCAGGATTTCACCCGCGTGCGCATCAACGGACTGGAGGCGCTGGCGACCACCGGCGGCACCGACAGCTCGGGTGGCGCCAACCGCGGCCGCGGCTTCGACTTCAATGTGTTCGCATCGGAGCTCTTCAGCAAACTGACGGTACGCAAGACGCAGTCGGCGCAGGTGGACGAAGGCTCGCTCGGCGCCACCGTCGACCTGCGCGGCGCGCGTCCGTTCGACTACGACGGTTTCACCAGTACCGTGACCACCCAGATGGGCTACAACGACCTGTCGAAACGGTGGGATCCGCGCTTCTCCGCGCTGATCAGCAACACGTGGGCCGACGGTAGGTTCGGCGCGCTGCTCTCCGCCGCGTACAGCGAGCGCAACCTGTTGGAGGAAGGCTACAGCGCGGTACGCTGGGACAACGGTGCCTCGTCCAACGGCTTCTGCAGCCCGGTCGGCTACGCTCCGCAGAACAACACCAACAACAGCGGGCGCGGTACCACGGCCCTGAATTGCTCCACCGGCAATCCACGCCCGGCCAATACACAGGCCAACAACGATGCATACCGCCTGGCCTCGGCGACCACTACCTTCCATCCGCGCCTGCCCCGGTATGGTCGGCTGACGCACGAGCAGGAACGTCTCGGCGTCACGGCCGCGCTGCAGTTCAAGCCCAGCGACCGTACCCTGCTGAGCTTCGACGCGCTGTACTCGAAGCTGGATGCCACGCGCCAGGAGGATTTCCTGGAAACGATCTCCTTCAGCCGCTCGAACTCGCAGGGCGGCAAGTACGAAACGCACGTGCTGCAGGCCGAGGTCGATGATCGCGGCAACCTGGTCTATGGCGTGTTCGACAATGTCGACGTCCGGTCAGAGTCGCGGTTCGATGAGCTCTCCACCGAATTCAGCCAGTACAGCCTGAGCCTGGAACAGGACGTCACCGACCGGCTGACGCTGAATGCGATGGTCGGCACCTCGACGTCCGAGTTCCGGAATCCCGTGCAGACCACGGTGACCTTCGACATCCAGAACCTCGATGGCTACAGCTGGGACTACCGGGGCAACAGCCGCCTGCCGGTGATCACGTACGGCAGCCTGGACGTGACCAGCCCGTCGGCCTGGCGCTGGATCAGCAGCCCCGCCGCCAATACCACCGGCTCGGAAATCCGCATCCGGCCGCAGGGGGTCGACAACACCTTCGACACCGGCAAGCTGGACCTGGATTTCGCGATCAACGAGACCTTCACGCTGCGGGGCGGCGTGTCGTACAAGAAGTTCCAGATGGACACTTGGGAGTTCCGCCGCGCGAGCGAGACGTCGGTGCCCGCACTGCCGGCCGGCACCACCCTGGCGGACCTGTCCACCCTGGTCACCGGCTTCGGCCGCGGACTCGACGGCCGCGGGCCGAGCGCGTGGCTCATTCCGGATCTCGGCGCGATCGCCAGCCTGTTCGACATCTACTGCAACTGCAACACCGGCCTGCCCGGCGGCGACTTCACCCTCAGCAGCATCACCAACGGCAACGCGCGCGGCAACAACCGCAGCATCGGCGAGGAGGATTGGGGCAGCTACCTGCAACTGGACTTCAACACCGATCTTGCCGGGCGTCCGCTGCGCGGCAACGCCGGTCTTCGCTATGCCACCACGGACATCGATGCCAGCGGCTATACGTCGGTCGGCGGCGGTAGCCCGGTCACCGTCAGCAACGACTACAAGGACTGGCTGCCCTCGTTCAACGTCGCCTGGGACGTCACCGACGAGCTCGTGCTGCGTTTCGGCGCCGCCAAGGTGATGGCGCGTCCGCAACTGGGCAACCTGTCGCCCGGCGCCGGCGTCACCACGACCGGCACGCCGAACATCCGCGTGGGCAATCCGTACCTGGACCCGTTCCGCGCCAAGACCTACGACTTCAGCGCGGAATGGTACTTCGCCGAAGACTCGGTGCTTTCGCTGGCGCTGTTCTACAAGGACATCGAGACCTACATCCAGGAGCTGCGTGAGAACATCGCCTATCGCGATACCGGCCTGCCGCTGGAATGGGTGCCCTCGACGTTCTGGGACGTCCAGTTCGACGTGCGCACGCCGATCAACACGCCTGGCGGTCCGTTGAAAGGCTTCGAACTGAACTACCAGCAGCCGTTCACCTTCCTGCCGGGCGGCTTCCGTCACTTCGGCGTGCTACTCAACTATACGCACGTCGAATCGGACATCGACTACGCGGTGCCCGGATCGTTCCCGGTGACCTACATCGCCAACGACCTGGTCAACCTGTCGCCCGATTCGTACAACGCGACGCTGTACTACGACAACGACACGTTCAGTGCCCGCGTGTCGACCTCGTTCCGGGACGACTACCTGCAGCGCGTGCCGGGCCAGAACAACAACGACGTGGAAGGCAAGCGCAGCGCGCGCAGCGTGGACGTGTCGATGTCGTACAAGTGGAACAAGCAGTTCACGCTCACCTTCGAAGGGCTCAACCTGACGGACGAGTTCAACGACCAGTACGTGGATTCGGTGGGCGATCGCGCCTCGGTCTACCACCATACGGGCCGGCAGTACTACGTGGGCGCACGGTTCAACTTCTGAGCCCCGGCGGCGGGCGTCCCGCAGGACGTCCGCTGCACGGTCCAGCAGCCCCGCCACGGGCTCGCTCATGCGGGAACGCGCGAGCGGACCGGTGCCGCGGCCGCGCATCCGCCGACGATCCTCTCTTGACCTCACGCCCGCCATGCATGGCAGCCGGAAAGCAGAAGGCCCGCCGATGGGCGGGCCTGTCCGAACGTTGCCGGCCTGCGCCGGCAGCGTGCGCCTCAGCGCAGCGGCTCTCCGCGTGGATAACGGCCGGACACCGGCTCCATCGTGTCGAGATTCCATTCGCTCTCGACGAAGGGCTTGCGCGCTTCCTTGTACTGGGGATAGCCGCCCACCTGCTCTTGGCTGTCGATGATCTCGCCGCGCCCCTCGATGACATCGGCCACGATGCGACGGTCGATCAGGTCGCGGTTCCAGGGCGTGGCGCCCACCGTTTCGATCACCGCATCCTGCACCTTGGCGGATGGCAGCAGCGCGACGCCGAACGGCAGCGCCGGTGTGCTCTTCAGGCGGTTGAGCTTGACCGGCGCGGTGGTATAGCTGCCGGTCTCCTGGATGCTCGTGTTGCCCACGCGGTCGACGATGAGGTTGTCCTGCGCATACAGGTCGAGGTCGCCGGAACCGCCGATCATCAGGAAGGCCAGCGGTTCGGTCGACCTGCCGGCGCGCATGACGTTGCCGCGCACCACCATCTCGCCCTTCGAGTACGGATGACCCAGCCATTCTTCGGCGATCAGGTTGTAGTGGATCGCTCGCTGGCCCGGGTTGTAGATGAGGTTGTTGATCACCTGGCCGCGCGCACCGCCCTTGAACAGCGGGCTGCGTTCGTAGTTGTGCGCGTACAGGTTGCCGACGATCAGCACGTCGTTCACGTGGTCGTGGATCAGCGACCCCTTCGAGTGCTCGCCCTTCGGATGGGTGGCGTGTGCGAGTCCCTCACCGATGATGTTGTTGCTGTAGGTGATGCGGCGCGACGCATTGGCCATCCACTCCGCCTCGTTCTCGCCGTGGAAGCGGGTGCTGGAAGCGCTGAGGTTCTCGTCCGTGGCCCAGGTCAGCGAACAATGGTCGACGATCACGTCGTGCGCCCCACGCACCGTGGTGATGGCGTCGATGTCGCCGGAACGCTTCGGCTTGCCGCCGTCGCCCGGCCGGATGCGCAGATGGCGGATCACCACGTCATGGGCGGCGATGGTCAGGCCACCCTTGATGAGGGTCACGCCGGGGTGCGGCGCGGTCTGGCCGGCAATGGTCAGGAACGGCTCGTCGATGCGCAGTTCCTTCATGCCGAGATCGATCACGCCGCCGACCTCGAACACCACGATGCGCGGCCCCTTCCCGGTCACCGCTTCCTTGAACGAGCCGGGGCCGTCCGCGGCCAGCGTGGTGACCCGGACGATCCTGCCACCGCGCCCTCCCGGCGTGTGTGCCGCCGCGCCCTGTGCGCCGGGAAAGGCGACGCTCGTGGCGTCGGCCGCCAGCAGCGGTGGCGCGGCCAGCAGCATCAGCATCGCGGCCAGACCGCAGGTCAGTCCGCGGGCCCGCGCGGGGAAACGGATATGAAGCATTGGCTCCCTCCCAGGAGTGGATCGACGCATCGTGGCATCGGGATGGGTTTTTGCGGCAGTGCACATTGTCAATGACACCGGTTTACCATATACAGGCCATCAACCTGCACTGTCACTCGGCAGTGCAACAAAACGCAGCGGGGAGAACCCACTTGAGCAACGACCAGAATGCCCTCGCCGACGCGCGCGCCGCGGCGCCCGCACTGGCCGCCATCGCGGACAGTTTCGTCGGCGCGCGCCGCCAGGGCAGGGCTTTGCCGGGCTTTCCCGGCGATATCCCCGACGACCTCGTTACCGCCTACCGCGTACAGGATCTGGCGATCGCGCAATGGCCGGACCGGGTGGTCGGATGGAAGGTCGGATTCATCGCGCCCGAGCGCCGCGATGCGTCCGGCGACGAGCGCCTGCTGGGGCCGATCTTCGCAAAGCAGCTGCAGATGACCACCGGTAGTCAATCGGTCTTCGAAGTGTTCGAGGGCGGCTTCGGCGCGGTGGAAGCCGAATACGTGCTGCGACTGGACGCGGATGCGCCAGCCGGCAAGCTCGACTGGACGCCTGAAGAGACCGCCGCCGTGCCATCGACGCTGTTCACCGGCATGGAAGTCGCCAGCAGTCCGCTGGCGACGATCAATCAGCTGGGTCCGCGTGTCGTCGTGTCCGACTTCGGCAACAACAATGGCCTGGTGATGGGCGTCGAGATCCCGGACTGGGCCCATCGCAGCGATGCCTCGCTGGCGTGCACCACCTCGATCGACGGCCGGCAGGTCGGACAGGGAGGCGCGACCACGCTGCCCGGCGGGCTGCGTGCCGCCTTCGCGTTCGCGCTCTCGCGTTCGGCGCGCCGCGGCCGCCCGCTGAAAGCCGGCGACCTGATCGCCACCGGCAACGCCACCGGCATCCACGACATCCTGCCGGGCCAGCGGGCGTGCATCGCGTTCGACGGTCATGGCAGCATCGACGGCGTGGCCACGGCTGCGACCGCGAAGGACGAGGGAGACTGGCGCGCATGATGAACCGTCGTCGTTTCCTGGGCGCCGGCCTGGGCGTGGCGGCCGCGCTGCCGATGGCAGGCGGCCGGGCATTCGCCGACGAGGGACGGCGCGTGCTCACCGCTACCGACGTGCACGTGAAGGACTATCCCACCGTCCAGGCCGTGCGCTGGATCGGCGAGACCCTCGCGAGGGAGACCGGTGGCCGGGTGACCCTGCGCCAGTACCACTCAGGCCAGCTGGGCCGCGAATCCGAAGCCATCGACATGGCGCGGTTCGGCGCCATCGACATGACGCGCGTGTATGCCGGCGCGCTGAACAATGCCTTCCCGTTGACCCAGGCGCTCTGCCTGCCGTACGTCTTCGATTCGGTCCCGCACATGCGGCGGGCGATGGACGAGGGCGTGGGCCAGGCGGTGCTGGACGGTTTCGCACGGCGCGGCCTGGTTGGCCTGGCGATCTACGATTCGGGCGCGCGGTGCTTCTACAACACCCAACATGCCATCCGCGCGCCGGCCGACCTGCATGGCCTGAAGATCCGCGTGCCGGTGTCCGACATCTTCATCCGCATGCTGCGCCTGTTCGGCGCCAATCCCACTCCGCTGTCGCTGGGCGAAGTGTTCTCGGGGCTGGAGACGCGCATGATCGACGGCGCGGAAAACAACATCCGCAGCTTCCACTCCAGCCGGCATTTCGAAGCCGCGCGCTACTGGTCGCAGACCAACCACTCGTACGCGCCCGACGTGCTGCTGGTCTCGCAGCGGACGCTGGACAGCCTCCAGCGGCGCGACCGCGACCTCCTGATCGACACCGCGCGCCAGTCCGTCGGCGTGATGCGCACGCTTTGGGACGCATCGGAAGCGGAAGCGCGCGGCGCCGTCTTCGCGGCCGGGGTCGAGCGCAACGACGCGGACCTGTCCGCTTTCGCACGGGCATCGCAGCCCCTGCTCTCCGAATACCGCAGGGATCCGGCGATCGACACGCTCTACCGCCGCATCCGCGACCTGGCCTGAGGATCGACCATGTCAGAAGAAACCACGCTCCTTCCCGCCACTCCGGTACAGCGCGGCATGGACCTGCTGTCCGATGCCGCCATCGCCATCGCCGTCGCCGCCCTGCTGGGGCTGGTGGTCGTGCAAGGCTGGCAGGTCATCGCGCGTTACGTCATCAACGATTCGCCCAGCTGGACCGAACCGGTCACCGTGCTGCTGCTGACCACCGCCATGAGCCTGGGAGCCGCGGCTGGCGTGCACACCCAGCGACATTTCGGTTTCTTCCTGTTGGCCGATGCGGTCGGTCCGCGCCTGAAGAAGGTGCTGCATGCCATTTCGCCCCTGGTGATCGCGGCCATTGGTGGCGTGATGGCGTACTGGGGCGCGGTGCTGCTGTTCGACGGCCTGGACATCCGCATCGCCGGCGCGCCGATGCCGCAGAGCATCGGCTACCTGCCGCTGTCGGTCGGCGGGACGTTGATGGTGGTGTTCGCCCTGTACCGCCTGTTCCTGGTGCTGCGTGCGCCGCTGACCGACGAGGCCCGCTGACCGATGGCGATCACCCTGCTGTTTTCCCTCTTCGCGATCCTGCTGCTGATCGGCGTGCCGGTCGCGTACGCGCTGGCCGCTGCGTCGCTGGCCACCCTGCTCTACCTCGACCTGCCCAGCATCGTGCTGGTGCAGCAGATCTCGTCGGGCACGGGCTCCGCATCGCTGATCGCCATTCCGCTTTTCATCTTCGCCGGCGAGATCATGCTTCGCGGCGGCATTTCCGAACGCCTCATCAGCCTGGCCGCCTCACTGGTGGGACGTCTGCGTGGTGGCCTTGGCCAGGTCAGCATCCTGTCGTCGCTGTTCTTCGGCGGCGTATCCGGCTCGGCGATTGCCGACGTATCGGCCGTCGGCGGCACGATGATTCCGCAGATGGTCAAGCGGGGCTATGACCGCGATTTCGCCGTCAACGTCAGCATCACCGCTGCCTTGGTAGCGCTGCTGGTGCCGCCGTCGCACAACCTCATCCTGTTCTCGGCGGCCGCGGGCGGTGGCCTGTCGATCGCCGACCTGTTCGCCGCGGGCATCGTGCCGGCATTGCTGATGACGGTCGTGCTGATGTTCACCGGCTGGGCGGTCGCCTGCAGGCGCGGCTATGGCACCGAGCCCTTCCCCGGCATGCGCGCAGTGATGCTGCGGCTGGTGGCCGCGCTGCCCGGTCTCGGCCTGGTGGGACTGATCTTTTTCGGCATCCGCGCCGGCATTTTCACGGCGGTGGAGAGCGCCGCGATCGCGGTCGTCTACGCACTGCTCGTGACCAGCGTGCTGTACCGCCAGCTGTCGATGAAGGAATTCTTCGCCACGGTGACGCATGCGGCACGCACCACCGGCGTGATCCTGTTCGTGATCGCGACGGCCGCCGTCTTCGGCTGGCTGCTCGCCTATCTGCAGGTCCCGGCCGCTGCGGTCGATGCGCTGCAGTCGATCGCACACAGCAAGTACACCGTGTTGCTGCTGATCGTGCTGGTGCTGCTGGTGCTGGGCACGTTCATGGACCTGGCTCCCATGATCCTCATCTGCACGCCGATCTTCCTGCCCGTCGCACGCGCGTACGGCATCGATCCGATCCACTTCGGACTGGTGCTGGTGCTGACGGGCGGCATCGGCCTGGTGACGCCGCCGGTGGGATCCGTGCTGTTCATCGGTACGGCCATCGGCAAGATCACCATCGCGCAGAGCATGCGCACGATCTGGCCGTTCTGGCTGGCCGGCTTGGCGGTGCTGCTGGTGGTGGCGCTGTTCCCCGACCTCTCGCTGTGGTTGCCGCGGGTGTTGAAGGGATGATCGCGGTGCGTGCCCTGGCCATCGCGTTGCTGATCGCATCCTCGTCCGCGATGGCCACGCCGTCGGATGACGCGCCTTCGCTCGCCGGCTTCGAGGACGCCATCCATCACTGGCGCAACGTGCATGGCGATGCGTACCCGCGCTATCTGCCGGAGGACGTTGCGAAGATCGCCGACAACATCCTGCGCTACCAGCGCGTGGACGGCGGCTGGATCGAAAACCAGGATCCGGCGAGGATCCTGGACGATGCCGAGAAAGCGCGTTTCGATGCCGAAGCCCGCAAGTCCGGCGGCAGTTTCGATAACCGCAACATCTACACGCAGGTGGACTACCTCGCCACGGCGTACGCGATCACCGGCGACATGCGGTATCGCGACGGCAGCCTGAAGGGCTTGCAGTTCACCCTGGCGCAACAGATCCCCTCGTGCGGGGGCTGGCCGCATACGGTGCCGGCCACGCAGTCCTACCACCCCCACATCACCATCGCCGACGACGTCACCGCCGGTGTGCTCGGCACGCTACGCAAGGTGGTGTCGGACACGCGCCGCTACGCCTTCGTCGATGCCGCGCTGCGCGCCCGCGTCCAGTCCGCCGTCGACGCGGGCGACGCCTGCCTGCTCCGGCTGCAGATCAGGCAGGGCGACACCCTTGCGGGCTGGGCGGGCCAGTACGACGCGCAGACGCTGGCGCCCGCGCAGGGACGCAAGTTCGAACTGCCTTCGATCACCGGGCAGGAAACCGTCGGCGTGGTGCGCTACCTGATGTCGATTCCCGACCCGTCGCCCGACGTGGTGAAGGCGGTCGACGGTGCGGTCGCGTGGCTGCGCCGGGTGGAAATCACGGGGTGGCGCATCGAGACATTCGAGGCGCCCGCCGAGCAGTTCCAGTACCACAGCAGTACGAAGGACCGCCGGCTGGTGGCCGATCAGACGGCTTCCGGCCTGTGGGCACGCTTCTACGACGTGAAGGACAACAGCGCCGTCCTCGCGACACGTGACAGCCAACGCGTCGCGCGCTACGAGGACATCCCGCGCGAGCGGCGCACCGGTTACGAGTGGTACGGCAGCTGGCCGAAGCGTCTGCTGTCGAAGGAATACCCGCAATGGAAGGCGTCGCACCCGGCGACGCCCTGAGGAAGCTCCGCATGCCGTTGATCAGGCTCATCGCCGTCGCGCTGTCCTTTTGTTTCGCCTTCGAGGCAATGGCCGCGGACACCACACCTCCCGCCTGGAAGCGCGGTATCGAGCATCAGCGCCAGGCCGACCTCGGCGATGGCACGTTCCTCAATCCGGTGCTGGCGGGCGATCGACCCGATCCCTCGGTGCTCAAGGACGGCGACGACTACTACCTCACCCTGTCGTCGTTCACGGCGTATCCGGGCCTGCCGGTGTGGCATTCGCGCGACCTGATCAACTGGCAGCCCATCGGCCATGCGATCACGAAGAACGTCGGCTCGATCTGGGCGCCGGACCTGGTCAAGCACCAGGGCCGCTACTACATCTACTTTCCCGCGCGCGTGGGCGGTACCGAGTCACCCCGGCGCAGCAACTTCGTCGTGTGGGCCGACGACATCCGCGGGCCGTGGAGCGAACCGATCGACATCGGCCTGCCTGGCCATATCGACCCCGGCCACGCGGTGGGCGAAGACGGCAAGCGCTACCTGTTCCTCAGCGGCGGCGACTATGTGCAGTTGGCCGATGATGGTCTGAGCACCGTCAGCGCGGTGAAGCATGTCTACGACGGTTGGCGGTATCCCGAATCCTGGGATGTCGAAGGCTATGCGCAGGAAGGCCCGAAGATCACCTTCCGCAACGGCTGGTACTACATGGTCACGGCCGTCGGCGGAACGGCGGGGCCGCCCACCGGCCACATGGTGATCGTCGCGCGTTCGCGCTCGATCCACGGCCCGTGGGTGAACGCCCCCAACAACCCCGTGGTGCGCACGACCTCGCGCGACCAGTACTGGTGGTCGCGCGGCCATGCGACGCTGGTCGAGGATGCCGCAGGCCAGTGGTGGATGATCTACCACGGTTACGAACACGACTTCTGGACGCTGGGCCGGCAGGCACTGCTCGATCCGATCGAGTGGACGGAGGACGGCTGGTTCGTCGCCAAGGGCGGCGACTTGAGCCAGCCGCTGCGCAAACCCGCGGGCCAGGCGCTGTCACCGCACGGGATGGCGCTGTCGGACGACTTCCGCAGCGGCAAGCTCGGCCCGCAGTGGGCCTTCTACGACCCGGCGCCGGACGAGTCCCGTCGACTCACTTTCGGCGATGGCGTGATGACGCTGGAGGGCAAGGGTACCGCGCCGCGCGACAGCTCACCGCTGGGCATCATCGCAGGCGACCTTGCCTACCAGTTCGAGGTCGAGATGGACGTCGAGCCCGGCGCGCAGGGTGGCGCGGTGCTGTTCTACAACGACCGCCTGTACGCCGGCGTGGGCAGCAACGGGGAACAGTTCGTGATGCACCGTTACGGGTTGGAGCGCCCCGGCAAGCTGGCCCCGAGCACCAAGGGCGGCAAGCTCTGGCTACGGGTCACCCACAACCGCCATGTCCTCACCCTCCATACCAGCACGAACGGCAAGACTTGGACCAAGTACCCCGTGCAGATGGAGGTCTCCGGCTACCACCACAACGTGGCCGGGGGCTTCCTCGCCCTAAAGCCATCGCTGTACGCCGCTGGCCAGGGCAAGGTGCATTTCCGTAATTTCCGCTATCGCGCGCTGGACTGACCCCCAGCCGCTAGAATCCCCTCGACCGACGACCGGACCCGCACCGCCCCATGCCCGCGCGCAAGAAGCCCGAAAGCCCCGCCGCCCTGCCCACCGGTGGCAAGGCCGCCACCATCAACGACATCGCGCGTCTGTCCGGCGTCTCCAAGAAAACCGTGTCGCGGATCATCAACCACTCGCCGCTGGTGCGTAAGGACACGCGCGAAAAGGTCGAAGCGCTGATGCGCGAGGTCGGCTACTCGCCGGATCCGATGGCACGCGGGCTGGCGTTCCGGCGCTCGTTCCTGATCGGCATGGTCTACGACAATCCGACGGCGCAGTACATCGTGAACATGCAGTACGGCGCGCTGGACGCCTTGCGAGATTCGGGCTTCGAGCTTGTCGTGCATCCCTGCGACAGCCGCAGCCCCGGCTACATCGACGGCGTGCGCCGTTTCGTGCAGCAGCAGAAGCTGCACGGCGTGATGCTGGTGCCGCGCGCGTCCGAAGACCAGGCGCTGGCCGACATGCTGGCGGAAATCGGCTGCCGCTATTCGCGCATCGCCTCGGTCTCGATGGACGAGCCGTCGCGCATGGTGGTCACCCATGACCGCGACGGCGCCGCCGAAGCCGCCGAGTACCTGTTGTCGCTGGGCCATACCGACATCGCGCTGATCACCGGCCCAAGTGCCTATCGCTCCTCGATCGAACGCACGGATGGCTTCGTGCAGGCGCTCGCGAAGCGCGGCCTGGATCTGCCGAAGTCGCGCATCATCGAGGCGGGCTACACATTCGAATCCGGCGTGGTCGCGGCCGAAAAGCTGCTGTCCGGCAAGAACCGGCCCACCGCCATCTTCACCGGCAACGACGAAATGGCGGCCGGCGTGTACAAGGTCGCCATGCGCGCCGGCATCAGCATCCCGCGCCAGCTGTCGGTGGTCGGCTTCGACGACAGCCCGCTGGCCTCGCGTCTGTGGCCCTCGCTGACGTCGGTGCGCCGCAACACCCGGGACACCGGCCGCACCGCGGCCGCCATGCTGATCCAGCCGGAAGGCACGCCCGTGCTCGCCGCCGCCAGCATCCGCCCGCACCTGATCATCCGGGACTCGTCCCAGCCCCCCGAATAATCTGCCCGGTGCGGCTGCGACACCCCTGCCGCACCGCAAAATGACACCGGTTACCAAAGTCCGTAGAATCGGCCCACGACCTACCCGACGCCCTGTTCCAAACGCGTCCGCATCCACGGAGTTCCGCCCATGTTCTGCAAGACCTACCACGCCACCCACCCGGACATGATGGACGGCGCGAGCAACGATCAGCTGCGCGACCGCTACCTGATCGGCAACCTGTTCGTCGCCGACACGGTGCAGCTGAACTACTCGCACAACGAGCGCTTCGTGATCGGTGGCGCCGCACCGGTGTCGCAGAAGGTCGACCTGCCGCGCCAGACCGAGCCCGCGTCGGCGGCCGGCAAGCCGTTCCTTGAGCGCCGCGAGCTGGGCGTCATCAACGTTGGGGGCGGCGCCGGCAAGGTCACCGTCGACGGCACGACCTACGCGCTGGGCCCGAAGGATGGCCTGTACGTGGCCATGGGCAGCACCGACGTGGCATTCGAATCCGACGACGCGTCGAATCCCGCCAAGTTCTACCTGACCTCGACGCCGGCGCACGCGCGCTTCGAGACCAAGCAGCTCTCGATCGAGGATGCCGTCGCGCTCGAGCGCGGAGCGCTGGAGACGAGCAACGAGCGCACGATCTACCAGTTCATCGTGCCGGCGACCTGCCAGTCGTCGCAGCTGCTGCTGGGCCTGACCGTGCTGAAGACCGGCAGCGTGTGGAACACCATGCCGCCGCACCTGCACGACCGCCGCAGCGAGGTCTATTTCTACTTCGACCTGGCCGACAACGACCGCGTCTACCACTTCATGGGCGAACCGGACGCGCAGCGCCACATCGTCGTGCAGAACGACGAAGCCGTGGTCTCGCCGCCGTGGTCGATCCACATGGGCTCGGGCACCAGCAACTACGCCTTCATCTGGGCGATGGGCGGCGAGAACCTGGACTACACCGACATGCACGTGCTGGACATCTGCCAGCTGAAGTGACGGGCGTGCCGTAGAGCCGAGCTTGCTCGGCTGAACCACCATCCGAAGCCGATGCATCAAGCGCAGCGGAGCAAGCTCCGCTCAACCAGAAGCGCACCACACCGAGGGAATCCACGATGGCAAGCAATCCGTTCAGTCTCGAAGGCAAGATCGCGCTGGTCACCGGCGCCAACACCGGCCTGGGCCAGGGCATCGCCGTGGCATTGGCCGAAGCCGGTGCCGACATCGCCGCTGCCGGCATCGTCGAAGCCGCCGAGACCGGCGAGAAGGTGCGCGCCCTGGGCCGTCGTTTCCTCAACCTGGAGGCGAACCTGATCAGCATCGATCCGGTGGAACGCCTGGTGAGGGAAACCGTCGAGGGCCTCGGCGGCCTCGATATCCTCGTCAACAACGCTGGCCTGATCCGCCGCGCCGACGCGGTGGACTTCAGCGAGAAGGACTGGGACGATGTGATGAACGTCAACATCAAGTCCGCGTTCTTCATGTCGCAGGCCGCCGGTCGCCACTTCATCGCACAGGGCAGCGGCAAGATCATCAACATCGCCTCGATGCTGTCGTTCCAGGGCGGCATCCGAGTGCCGTCGTACACGGCCAGCAAGTCGGGCATCGCCGGCATCACACGCCTGCTCGCCAACGAGTGGGGCGCCAAGGGCATCAACATCAACGCCATCGCGCCGGGCTACATGGCGACCGACAACACCGCGCAGCTGCGTGCGGACGAAGACCGCAACAAGGCGATCCTCGACCGCATCCCGGCCGGGCGTTGGGGCGAACCCTCCGACCTGGGGGGCACGGCGGTGTTCCTGTCCTCGCGTGCATCGGACTACGTCAACGGCGCGGTCATCCCCGTCGATGGCGGTTGGCTGGCGCGCTAACGCGCGCAGTTGCTGTGCCTCTCTGTAGGAGCGACGTAAGTCGCGACCGCAGAACCAGGAGAGCAGTGGACGCGGATTGATACGGAAAAGGCGGAGGGCGCCTTCGCCTTGAGCGGCTTCGATCCTTGCCGGAGCGTCTTCCGGCTTCGCGGTCGCGACTTACGTCGCTCCTACACGGGCTTCTGCACACGTGTTGGCGAATACCGGAGACTGGCAATGATTCGCTATTTTCTGATGATCGCGCTCTGTGCCTGCGCTGCGCAGGCCAGCGCGCAGGCGCAGCGCCCACGCCAGGTCTTCATCGCAGGCGACTCCACGGCCAGCGCCTATGGCCCGGAACGCGCGCCGCGCGAGGGGTGGGGACAGCAGTTGCAGGGCTTCCTCGACCCGAAGGCATTCGTCGTGCGCAACCATGCGCAGAGCGGGCGCAGCGCGCGCAGCTTCATCGCCGAAGGCTGGTTCGACGGCATGGCGAAGGACGTGCGCAAGGGAGACGTGCTGCTGATCCAGTTCGGCCACAACGACGAGAAGATCGAAGACCCCACCCGCTACAACGAGCCGCAGCGCGCGTTCCCGGAGTGGCTGATGCGCTACGTCGACCTCGCGCGTGCGAAAGGCGCCACGCCCATCCTGGTGACGCCGGTGGCGCGCAGGAAATTCGATCGCGGCCAACTGCTCGATACGCATGGCCTGTACGCACAGGCCGTGCGCGACCTGGCGCAGCGGGAGCGCATCGGCCTCATCGACCTGACCACCCTGAGCATGGATTGGCTTCGAGCGGCCGGCGACGAAGCGAGCAAGGCCTACTTCATGCACGTGCCGGCGCAGGACCAGCAGGACGACACCCACTTCCAGCAGCGCGGCGCAGTGATGGTGGCGTGCCTGGTGGTGGGAGGCTGGAAGCAGGTCGATCCCGCGCTCGTTGCGCACGTGACCCGCGATACGGACTGCGGCGCGCCCGCGACCGCGCTGGCCGACCGCAAGGCGCAGCCGAACCCGTCGCTCATCGTGCACGCGCGCGACATCGCCGTGGAGCAGCCGGGACCGCACGGCGGCGCGGGCACCACCACGGCGTATCCCTTCTTCCGCGACGCGCCCGCGCTTGGCTTCGAGTTCCGCAGGCGCGTGCTGCACAAGGGTGCCGGCATCGGCCTGCACCAGCACCACAAGGACGAGATCTATTACGTGCTCAGCGGGCGCGGCGTGTACGAGCTGGATGGCGTCGCGCGGGCGGTGGAGGCCGGCGACGCGATGCTGACCCGACCTGGCAGCACCCACGCGATCCGCCAGGACGGCGGGGAAGACCTGGTGCTTCTGATCATGTACGGGAAGAAGCAGGAGTGAGGAGAGAAATGAGGCGTGGGTAAAGGCGGGCTCCCGCTCACGCCTCACTTCTCTCCACTCACTTCTCGCTCGCGGGCGCCGGACGATCCCAGCGGCGGTAGGTCGCATCCAGGGCGCTGCGCAACCGGCGATACGGCGCGCTGCCGGGTTCTGCCTGCAGGCGGGCCGCGACGGCCTTCCAGCCGCCTTCATGGTCGCGCGACCACTCGCGCACGACGGCACGACAGGGTTGCCCCACGATCTGCGCCAGCGCGCAGGCCATGAAGATGTCCCCGGCTGTCCAATCGGGCTGTTGTTGCATCGCTTCGACATAGGCGCGCGGGACAGCGTAGTAGCGCGCCATCTCGTCCGCGAACGCTGCCGGATAGCGGCTGGCGTACTCGTTGATGTCTGCCAGGTGACGGTCGACCGACGCATCGCCACTGGCAGGCGTGTAAGCGTCGGGCGCCGCATCCTGCGCGACCGTCGGCGCGACGGATGCCCATGCGAGCGAGCACAGCAGAACCGGGGTCAGCAGCATGCGTTTCATCACCACACCATTGTGCCCCACCCTACGGCTGGCCACCCGCCGGATCATGCCTCCGGCGTCGCTTCGATCCGGGCCACGGCCGCCGCCAGCCCGCTGGCATCCTCCACCACGTGCAGGCGCGGCGCGTCCGCAGCGACCCCATGCTCGGCCTCCAGCGCCCAGGTGACGTGGTAGGGCATGTGGATGCCCCACCCCCCGAGGCCCAGGACCGGTTCGATGTCCGATCGCAGCGAATTGCCGACCATCGCGAAGCCGGACGGCATGACATCGAGTTCGCGGAGGACGCGCGCGTAGGTCGCTTCGTCCTTCTCCGAGACCACCTCGATGCGGTGGAACAGGTCGGCCAGGCCCGACTGCGCGATCTTGGCTTCCTGGTGGAACAGGTCGCCCTTGGTGATCAGGACGATCTCGTGGTCGGCCGCGATCCGCTCGACCGCGTCGCGGATGCCCGGCAAGAGGTCCACGGGATGCTGCAGCGTGGCGCGTCCGATCTCGATGACGCGATGCAGGTCGCGCGCGCTGATGCGTTCTCCTGTGACCTGGATGGCGGTCTCCAGCATCGACAGCGTCATGCCCTTTACGCCGTAGCCGAAAATCTTCAGGTTGCGGCGCTCGACCTCCAGCAATTGCCGGTGCATGCCGGCATCGGCCAGGTCGACGTAATGTCCGAGGATCGCTTCGAAATCGGCTTCGGCCTGCCGGTAGTAGTCCTCGCTCCTCCACAGCGTGTCGTCACCATCGAAACCGACCCAGCGGATGCGTGCCATCGTCTGCCCGTCCTTCACCTTCCACGAAGGCCGCGAAGGATAGCAGTCGCGCCGCGTAAGCCCATGAAAACGGCCGCCTGCAGGAGGCGGCCGTCGTGTCATCGATGAAGTACTGGCGGATGCCGCACTCAGCCGCCGGACGTCGCGGGCGGAGCAGTGCCATCGGCCGGCGGCGGGGTGGTTTCCGGCGCGTTCGGATTGGCGGGGGGCGGCAGGGTCGGATCGGTCGGCGGAGTAGCGGGGTCGGTCGGCGCCGGCGCGGGCGGCGTCATGTTGTCCGTCGGCGGCGCCGTTTCCACAGGCTCGGGAGCACTGGGTGGCGGCGTGTCTTCCGGTTTGGGACCACAGGCGGTCATCAGGCCGGCGCTGGCCAGTGCCAAGCCGAGACCCAGGGTCAATCGTCGCGGGGAATTCAGTTTCATGGCGTTTCCTCCATGCGGTGGTTCTGGGAGAGGGGTACCTCAGGGCGTGCCTTGGACATGTATCGCGTATTCGTCGGGGCTCAAACGGCCATCCGCATCCTTGTCGAGGGTGCCGAAGGCCTGGGCGAGCGGTGGATCGACCGCAGCCTCGTCCTTGCTGATGGCGCCGTCGGCATTCTGGTCGAGTTCGTCGAAGGGTCGGGGTGCGGGCGCAGGGGTCGAAGCAGCCTGCGTCGGGGTCTTGTCGGCACGGTCCGACGCGTCCTGTGCGTGCACCGACGCGGCGGCCGACAACAGCAGTGTCAACGCCATCGCCACTCCGGCGACGCCTGCAGTCGATTTCATGCTTTCCTCCTTGCGGAGCGTGGCTCCGGAAAAGCGAAGGACGGCCCGAAGGCCGCCCCTCGATGAGGTTGCGCCGGTGCGCTGCGCGGCATTACCCGGCTGTTGCGATGACTTACTTCTGCTGGTCGCCGTAGTTCTTGCTCACGAACGCCTTGTACTCATCGGCGGTCAGCGAGCCGTCCGTGTTGGCGTCGGCCTGGTCGAACACCTGACTCAGGCCCGGATTCGCGCCAGCTTCTTCCTTGCTGATGTTGCCGTCGCCATTGGTGTCGACGTCAGCCCAACCCTGCTTGGCCTGCGTGGCGCCCGCCTCGGTGCTCTGGGTCGGGGTGGTCGCCGAACCCGCGGCCTGCTCTGCGCTCTGCTCGGTCTGCTGCGCCTGTGCGGCGTCGTCGGTCTTTTCCTGCGCGAATGCCAGCGGCATGGCCAGCGCGGCGCTCAGGGCGACCAGGGCGATCAGCGGCTTGCGGTTGTTATTCGTCATGTCAGTGCTCCGTTCTGTGGGAGTGCGTCCGATTGCGCACGGCCCCACCTTGCCGCCGTTGTTCTGAACGAAATTTGCGTCGCGAAATGAACGTGCACGCGTGCTTAACCACGCCGGCGGCGGCTTCGACTAAACCGGTGTTAGGCACACGTGAGCGCGATGTCAGGGCGGCATCCAATCCGTGATGCGGCACCCTGTTTGGCGTTACGCATCCGTTTTTTCGTCGGCAGCCTGCGCGCTCGCGCTTTCGATTTTCTTGCTGAACCAATGCCAACCCAGCACGACACCCGTCAGCGCACCCGCGATTTCCAGTACCACGCGCGTGCCGAGCCCGTCGGGATCGTGGATGCCCTGCAGCGCAATGCGCGCATACAGCGGCGACTCGAGCCGCGCGATGCCGAGGTAGAACATGTTCCAGACGTCCACGCCTGCGCCGATCACCACGGCCGACAGGCACGACCAGCCGATCGCATGACCCATCGACCCGCGCAGGCGGGCACAGAGCGCATTCCAGAACAGGAAGCACAGCACGCCGATGAGCAGCGCGATCGCCCCCGCTTCGACTGCGCCCAGGACGCCGTAGTGGAGCGGCAGGTTCATCCGGGGCGACCGGGGATGGCAGGCAGTACGACGGCACGCATGGAGGATTCCCGATAAGCGGGCAGCGCCCGCCGGAGAAGCGTAACCGAAGCCCGGGCATCGCCAGTGCACGGCTGGCAAGATGGCGGCTTTCCAACTGCCGGGTATCTCCATGACACGCATCTTGCTGGCCGGGGCGACCGGCCTCGTCGGTGAGGCCGCGCTGCAGCGTGCACTGGCCTCGGCTCGCGTGGAGCAGGTCGTCGCGCCGACGCGCCGACCGCTCCCTCCGCATCCGAAACTGGTGAACCCGGTCGTGGACTTCGACGCACTGCCCGCCGATGCGGACTGGTGGCGCGTGGACGCAGTGGCATGCGCGCTGGGCACGACGATTCGCGATGCCGGTTCGCAGGAGGCATTCCGGCGGGTGGACCACGACTATCCGCTGGCGATCGCACGCCGTGCGCATGCCCAAGGGGCCATGGCATTCGCCTTGGTATCGGCGATGGGCGCGGACGCGCGTTCGCGCATTTTCTATTCGCGCACCAAGGGCGAGGTGGAAGAGGCGCTCGCCGGTATCGGTTTCACCTCGCTGACACTGCTACGCCCCGGCTTGCTGGGTGGCGAGCGCAGGCAGCATCGCGGCGGTGAGCGCCTGGCGCTGCGCGTCATGGGCGCGCTGGATGGCGTGCTGCCGGCCCGTTACCGCGTCGTGCCCGCCAGCCGCGTCGCCGACGCCTTGCTGGGCGCGGCGCTGGAAGCGTCGCCGGGCACCCGGGTCATTCGTTCCGAGGAACTCCTCGCCTGACGCCGCCGTCAGGCGCCGGGATCATCGGCCAGCACCTGCACGCCATCGGCGAGGATGCGGTACTCCACGGCCGGTACCGCGGCCCCGGACGTTTCCTGCGCGGTATGCCCCTGCGCATCGGGCGACAATTCCACTCGGGACAGTACGCCATGCACCTGCGCCTGGCCGCGGACATCCTTCGGTACATAGAAGTCGTGGTCGCCCAGCAGCACGCGCGCGCCCTGCCCTTCGTCTTCCAGCATCACCCAGCACCCCTTCTTCTGGCAGACGTCGACCACGCGCCCACTGAACACCTTGGCCTGCCCGGCATGCGAACCGGGGTCGGCCAGGGCAGCGGCGAGCGGCACGACCGGGCCGGCGGGGAGGTCGGCACCGAACTTTTCCCACTGCGGAACACCCGACGCCATGGCCGTGCCTGCCACCATCCACAGTCCCGCGATCGCCCAACGACGCATGTGCCTGTCCTCCGCCCGTGTCGACGCGATGATACGTCGTGGCCGCACGCTACTGCAGCAGGCCGTGCGGCAGCACCTGCAGGGGATGCAGGCCGGCGATGGCCAGGACAGCGGCGGCAGCGCGGTCCAGCGTCGCCTCGTCGGGGTCGTCGATCACCAGCAGTATCTGGCCCGCGTCGATCTGCGCCTCGTAGTCGCGACGGACTTCGCTGGGCACCGCCGATCCGGCAAGCGAGGCGGCCCACATGCCGACACAGCCGCCGATCACCACGCACACGGCCACGCCGGCAGGGTGGATACCGACGGCGGGGACGAGCATGGCCGCGCCCCCCAGCAGCAGGCCGAGCACGCCGCCTCCCACCAGTCCTCGCAGGGCGGCCGCCTTGAAATCGATGGGCGCGGCTTCCTTCTCGCGGTCGGGCACGTGCTGGACTTCGATGTCGGAGCGACCCACGAGCGCAGCGTGGTCAGGATGGATGCCGGCGTCGACGGCGCGGCGAAGGGCCGCTTCGGCCACCGCAACGGACGGTGCACTGAATACGCGACGATGCTTCATGGCGTTCTCCTGCCCGGCGCGGAACGACCGGGCCCGGGCGACACGCTAGGCGCGTGCGCGCGCACATCGGGTGAAGATCCAGCGGCGGAGACCGAATCTCCGCACGACGGGCGCGCTACAGCGCCGGACGCTCCGGCGCCGCTTTGCGGCCCAGCGCGCGCAGGTACAGTTCGTACAGGGCGGTCACCTTGGACACGTACTCCTGCGTCTCCGCATACGGCGGGACGCCTCCGTACCGCGAGACCGTACCGATACCCGCGTTGTAGGCAGCGGCCACCAGCGTCAGGTCGCCCTTGTAGCGGCGCATCAGCGCGCGCAGGTGTCGCGCGCCGGCATTGATCGATTCCGCGGAGGAATACGGATCGGCGACACCGTATTCCTTCGCCACCTCCGGCATCAGCTGCATCACCCCCATGGCACCCTTCGGCGAGAGCGCCTTCGCATCGAAGTCGCTTTCGGCGTGGGCCACCGCGCGCAGCCACGCATCATCGACGCCGGTCTGCCGCGCGGCGGCCTTGAACTCGGACGGGTAGCGGTCCAGCCGGGGCTTGCCCACCTTGCCCAGTCCCGGGTGCGCGGGCTCGCCGGGCGGCGTCTGCACGGTGAACTTCAGGTACGGCGTGGAGCCCGGCAGGTTGCGGGTGGAATAGACCTTCTGGCCGTCCTGGTCGCGCTCGTACAGCGTGCCGCTGAACACACCCATCGAGCCCCACAGGTTCGGCGTGCTGACGGCATTGTCGTCGATTTCCTTGGCCGTGCACTTCGAGCCGGGCTCCGGCGCCGTGGCCAGGCTGACCGTCCCGCCCTGCACGCAGCGATACACCGTGCGCGCCTCGGCGCCGGCACTGGCCAGGGCCAGTACCGTCAGCAGTACGCCGGCGGAGGAGCGCAGGAAGGGCATGGGCGGCGGATTCTAGGGCCGGGAAGCTGAAGGACAGCCTGAATCACGCACGTGACGCCGATGGTCGGCCAGACCCGGCGCCCTCCCTGCTGCGCCGCAGCAGCCAAGCGCGTAAAATGCCGGCCCTCACTCACCGCACCCCCTTCGGAGCACGCAATGGGCCTGGATCTGGTCACCGCCGGCAAGAACCCGCCGGACGAAATCAACGTCATCATCGAGATCCCGAAGGACGCCGAGCCGGTGAAGTACGAGGTGGACAAGGCCAGCGGCGCCATCTTCGTCGACCGCATCCTCTCCACTCCCATGCGCTACCCCTGCAACTACGGCTACGTCCCGCACACCCTGTGCGGCGACGGCGATCCGGCCGACGTGCTGGTCGTGCTGCCGCTGCCGCTGATCCCCGGCTCGGTGATCCGCTGCCGCCCGGTTGGCGTGCTGCGCATGAGCGACGAAGCCGGCAGCGACGAGAAGCTGCTGGCCGTGCCGGTGGACAAGGTGTTCGCCGGCTACAGCCACATCAGCGACATCGACCAGGTCAGTCCGCACTGGCTGGAGCGCATCGGCCACTTCTTCGAGCACTACAAGGATCTGGAGAAAGGCAAGTGGGTCAAGCTGGACGGCTGGGGCAACGCCGCCGAAGCCAAGGCCGTGCTGGTCGACGCCATCGCCCGCCAGGCCGCCCAGCCGGAAGACGAGAAGCACAAGTTCTGAGCGCCGCGCGAACGGATCCGCGCATGAGAACTGGAAGGCCGCCCCCGGGGCGGCCTTCTTCGTTCAGGGAGTGTAGCGTCGCGAACGTAGGGCGGTTCACTCTGCCCTGCGTGCGGGCGCCTTCAGGATGGTCAGCCCGATGAGCCGCGACACCACCACGGCGATGTACATCACCCCCGCGAATTGCTCCAGCATCACCAGCGCGCGGGCCTGCGGCAGGATCGGCACCACGTCGCTCAGGCCGACCCCGGAAAGCAGGCTGAAGCTCAGGAACAGCAGTTCCATCCAGCTGCGCGCCGAGGTGGGATCGACGGCGGCGGTGAAGCTGCCCGGGTACCACTGCTGGCAGACCGAGAAGGCGAACGCGAAGGCCCACGCCAGCAGCGTGAACGTGGCGCCGGCGGCGAAAAGCTCGTCGCTGGTGACCGAGTGGTCCTGCAGCATGTACGCGATCAGACTGCCGGCCGTGTAGAAGTACAGTGCGCTTTCCAGAAGGTGCGCATAGATGCCGAGCGATGGCTGGTCGAGCAACGCGGACGAGACCGACAGCAACACCGCAGGTACCGCCAGCGACCAGGCCAACCAGTTGACCGCCGCACTGCGATTGACCACCCACAGCGCCAAAGCGAGCACCAGGATGCCGAATGCACCGAACAGAGCCCGGCCCGCCTGGGTGTCTTCCATCACCGGGTACAGCAGGATGCCGGCCAGCTGGACGATCAGCAGGAACGCGCACGGATGACGACGCGCGCGTACCAGCCAGCGCAGCCAGCTCCAGGGGGTCGTCACGCCGCGTGCCTCATTTGAAGTGATGGACCAGCGCGTAGTAGATCACGTAGATCCACGACAGCAGGCCGTGGACGATGGCCCAAAGCAGCGACTTGTTCGCGCTCCAGGAAATGGTGATCGCCAGGGCCGTGCCGAAGCCGATGCCGGCCTTGGCGATGCCGCTGCCACCCGCTTTCACTTCGACACCGCCGCCGGCGCGCCGGACCCGGCGCGATAGGGATAGCGGAGGAATATTTCCGTGATGGCGGCGTCGATCTTCGCGCCGCGCTCTTCCGGCTTGGTGCGCCCGACGCGTCCGACGGCCACGCCGGTCCAGACCAGTCGGTTCTGCTTCGCGTCCACCAGATCGACGTTCAAGGTGCCTTCGGTGTACTTGTAGACATCGGTGCGGTCGCGCCAGTACGGCACCGCCACGTAACGACGCGCGCGGTAGCTGTAGTAATAGTCGTAGTCGACTTCCGGCGTGCTGACCACGCCGGTCTTTTCCTGCATGTAGGCGTTGAGGTTCACCCACAGGTCGGGCGAGGTTTCGTCGTACACGTAGCCGCGCGCTTCCATCTGGGCGCGGGCGGCATCCTTGGTGCGCCCGCTGGTCAGCGTGGCGTAGCCCTGGCTCTCGATCGCCAGCGGCGAATAGAAGGCAAAGGTGCGGTACTGGCCGAAGTTGGCGGACGGATCGACCTCGCTGGTGATCCGCGGGCCCGTGGCGCACGCGGCGAGCAACAGGACGCCGGCGGCGATCATCCAGCGGCCGGCATGGCGGGCGAATCGGATCATGATCGTTCTCCTGGCGGGGGACGCCGCCATGATGGCGGGCGTCCCGTGAACACTACGCGTTCGGCCCGGGTGCGGATGCACCCTGCGCTGCCGGCTCAGCCCTGACGATACACCTGGGCGCCCTGCGCCAGGAATTCCGCCGACTTCTCCGCCATGCCGGCTTCCAGCGCCGCCTGCTCCTCCACGCCATGCTCGGCCGCATAGTCGCGCACGTCCTGGGTGATCTTCATGCTGCAGAAGTGCGGTCCGCACATCGAGCAGAAGTGCGCCAGCTTGTGCGCATCCTTGGGCAGGGTTTCGTCGTGGAACTCCTTCGCCTTCTCCGGATCCAGGCCCAGGTGGAACTGGTCTTCCCAGCGGAACTCGAATCGGGCCTTGCTCAAGGCGTTGTCGCGCACCTGCGCACCCGGATGGCCCTTGGCCAGATCGGCCGCATGCGCGGCAATCTTGTAGGCCATGATGCCGTCGCGCACGTCTTCGCGATTCGGCAGGCCCAGGTGCTCCTTCGGCGTGACGTAGCAGAGCATCGCCGTGCCGTACCAGCCGATCATCGCCGCGCCGATCGCGCTGGTGATGTGGTCGTAGCCCGGCGCGATGTCGGTGGTCAGCGGGCCCAGCGTGTAGAACGGCGCCTCGCCGCACTCGCGCAGCTGCTTGTCCATGTTCTCCTTGATCAGCTGCATCGGCACGTGGCCGGGGCCTTCGATCATGCACTGCACGTCGTGCTTCCACGCGATCTTGGTCAGCTCACCCAGTGCTTCCAGCTCGCCGAACTGCGCGGCGTCGTTGGCGTCGGCGATGCAGCCGGGGCGCAGGCCGTCACCCAGCGAGAAGGCCACGTCGTAGGCCTTCATGATCTCGCAGATGTCTTCGAAGTGCGTGTGGAGGAAATTTTCCTTGTGGTGCGCCAGGCACCACTTGGCCATGATCGAGCCACCGCGCGAGACGATGCCGGTCACGCGCTTGGCGGTCAGCGGGACGTGGCGCAGCAGCACGCCGGCGTGGATGGTGAAGTAGTCCACGCCCTGCTCGGCCTGCTCGATCAGCGTGTCGCGGAAGATCTCCCAGGTCAGGGCTTCGGCACGGCCGTCGACCTTCTCCAGCGCCTGGTAGATCGGTACCGTGCCGATCGGCACCGGCGAGTTGCGGATGATCCACTCGCGCGTCTCGTGGATGTGCTTGCCGGTGGACAGGTCCATCACCGTGTCGCCGCCCCAGCGGATCGACCACACCAGCTTCTCCACTTCCTCGGCGATGCCAGAGGACACCGCGGAGTTGCCGATGTTGGCGTTGATCTTGGTCAGGAAGTTGCGGCCGATGATCATCGGCTCGCTTTCCGGATGGTTGATGTTGTTCGGCAGGATCGCGCGTCCGCGCGCGATCTCGTCGCGGACGAATTCGGGCGTGATGAACGTCTGGATGCTGGCGCCGAAGGACTCGCCGGGATGCTGCTTCAGCAGCATCGCGTCGCGCACCGCGTCCAGCCGCTGGTTCTCGCGGATGGCGACGTACTCCATCTCGGGCGTGACGATGCCGCGGCGGGCGTAATGCATCTGGCTGACGTTGGCGCCTGCCTTGGCACGGCGCGGCAGGATGCGCCCTGGGAAGCGCACGCCGTCGAGCTTGGCGTTGGTTTCGCGCGAGCGGCCGAACTCCGAGCTGAGCGCCGGCAGCTGCTCGGTATCGCCGCGCTCCTCGATCCACTTCGCACGCAGCGCAGGCAGTCCCGCCGCCAGATCGATGGTCGCGGCCGGATCGGTGTACGGACCCGAGGTGTCGTAGACGGTGACCGGCGGATTGTCCTCGCCGCCGAAAATGGTCGGCGTCTGCGTCAGCGCGATCTCCCGCATGGGGACCTGCAGGTCCGGCCGCGAGCCCGCGACGAAGATCTTCCGGGACCCGGGAATGGGACGGGTAACGGATTCGGAAAGTTGCCCGGTCTGCTGGAGCAGGTCGGCGGCGGGCTTGGGAATGGCGTTCATCGGCATCGTCCTTTTGAATCCCCGCACGTGGATGTGCGGGCTCTTGCGAGGGATTCGCATCACGGGACGAAGCGGCGGCGCGGCGGCGGACGGATGGCGAGCCCACGAAGGGCGACACGGCAACGCGGCGCAGCCTGCGAAGCTTCCCTACGCCGGTCTCAACCGGATCAGGTTCGAAGGGTCTGTCTCAATCACCGGCCAGGCCGGCGATACCCCCGCTTCTCTGGCTATTAAACCCGTATTTCCGCGCGCTGTCATGCCACCGCACTTGGCGACGGCGGAGCCCGCGGTTACGCTGCCGTAAGGGGAACGTGCCTACACGGAGTGGCAATGATCAGGGGCGGACTGGCCGCGTTGGCGGCGTGGGCGTGGCTGTGCACCGCAACGACGGCCGCCACTGAGACGCGGGTACCCGTCGCAGCGTTCGCCACCAGCAACGCGATGCACTCGCCCCAACTGTCACCGGATGGCAAGCATCTGGCCGTCTCGGCGGAACTGGGTGAGGGCCGGTATGCGTTGCGCATCTACCGGCTCTCGGACTTCAGTCTGACAGCGACGCTGAACTTGCCGCGGTTCGAACTGCCCACCCAGGTGCGCTGGGTCAGCGAGCGCCGACTGATCATTGCCAAGGGTCGCAAGTACGGCAGCCGCGAAGCGCCGCTTCCCACCGGCGAGATCATCGCCACCGACGCGGACGGCAAGAACCAGGACTACATCTTCGGCTACCAGCGCAGCCTGCGCCTCACCGGCCTGGAACCTGGCTTCGGCGCCATCGAAGGCCTGCCGGCTCAGCCCAACGGCCGCTTCTATCTGCGCAGACTCTCTATGAGTACGCGACGCTCGCAGCTGTACGACGTCGATACCGAGAAGGGGACCGCACGCAGGGTCGCCGACATCCCGGTCCGCGATCTGTCCTTCACCCTCGACGACCACGGTGTCCCTCGCTACGCGCACGGCACGGACGACCACGACAACTACCTGCTCTATCTCGCCGATGCGCAGGGCCAGAACTGGCAGCCCGTCCCTCCTGAGCGCATGGGAGGTGAGTTCGTGCCGATCAGCCTCACGCCGGATGGCCGACAAGCCTACGCGTTGCTCAGCGCGGACGGCGGTCCGACGATGCTGGTCAAGGCCGACCTCGATGGTGGGAATCGACAGGTGTTGGCCCGGGATGCGTTCGCCAGCATCCTGGATATCGAATGGACACCCCCGCCGTTCCAGCCCTTTGCCGCCGTCATTGGCGCCGGGACACCGCGCACCGTCTACCTGAATCCGGACTCCCTGGAAGCGCAGTTCCACCAGGCATTGGCCGGGAGCTTTCCGGGTCAGTTGGTGAGCTACATCAACCACAGCAGCGACGGCGACAAGACGCTCGCCTACGTCTACAGCGATCGTAATCCGGGGGTCTGGTACCTCTTCGAACGTGGCGAGCGCCGCGTCACCTCGCTGCTGCTGAGCCGCGAGGGCTTGCAGGCCGAACAGATGGGCGAGCGTCGCGCGATCCGCTTCAAGGCCAGCGATGGCCTGGAGTTGGCGGGATTCCTGACCCTGCCGGCGGGTGTCGAGGATCCTCGGGGTCTGCCCATGGTGCTGCTGCCGCATGGAGGACCGCACGGCGTCAGCGACGGATGGACGTTCGACACCGACGCACAATTTCTGGCCAGCCGCGGTTACCTGGTCCTGCAGGTGAACTTCCGCGGCTCCGGGGGGAGGGGCTACCGCTTCGAACACGCAGGTTACCGGCACTGGGGAACGCGCATGCAGGACGACCTGCTCGACGGCGTGCGCTGGGCGATAGGCCAGGGGTTCGCGGACGCCTCGCGCATCTGCGTCTACGGCGCCAGCTTTGGCGCGTACTCGGCCATGATGACGGCGGCCAAGGCGCCGGAACTCTTCAAGTGCGCGGCCGGCGCTTCGGGCGCATACGACCTGAAGATGGTGCTGAGCAAGGGCGATATCGGGGATACCCGGTGGGGCCGCAATTACCTCGATCGCGTGATCGGATCCGATCCGGAGCTTTTGCGCACCCATTCCCCCATCACGCTCGCCTCGCAGATCCGCATGCCGGTGCTGCTGGCCCATGGCGAACTCGACGAACGCACGCCGTTCGCACAAGCCAAGGCCATGAAGGCAGCCTTGGAGAAGGCCGGCAATGCCCCGCAGTGGATGGCGGTGCCCAAGGAAGGGCACGGCTTCTACAGCGACGACAACAACATCGCCTTCTATCAAAAACTCGAGGCATTCCTGGCGCAGCACATCGGAGCGGCCGCACCATGATTCGTGGAAGGCTCGCGAGCCGTACCTAGGGTTGGCTCAGCAGTTCCAATCCATCAGTGGGCTGCCGATCCGGCACCGTGAATCGCTGCGCATCGCCGAACTCCGGCCACCCCGCCCGCAGCGCGGCCATCACTGCCGGGGCGGCCTCGTGGGCCTCGAGCAACCACGCCGCGAACTGCTGGCACGGCACGTCGGCCGCGGGGCGGCACAGCAGCGGGCCGGGCGGAATGGGCTGCGATCGCCACAGCTCGACCACACCGGCTGGCCGGTCGGCGTCGTAGACATCGGCTGCGAGTCCAGCGACGTCTGCCCCTCCCGTCGCCACGGCCTCCAAGGCGGCCGCATGGGAACCGGCGTAGGCAAGATGACCGAAGGCTTTTGCAGGCTCCAGACCGCGGCGGCGCAGTTCGCGCACCGGCACGAAACCACCGGAGGCCGAATCGCGGCCGACGAGTATCAGTCGCAGAGTCTTCGCCTGCCGCTCCAGTTCGCCCGGCGCTTCGAGTCCCTGCCGAGCGATCAGCACGGCGCGGTAGCGGTCCGCCTGCAGCGCCGGCACCTGCGGCACGGGCAGGGTCGTCAGCGTTTCGCTAGCGCGCCGCGCCTGCAGGTACCCATGCAGGTTGGGGACGGCCACGTCGACCTCACCACGCCGCAGTGCATCGACGAGCGCAGTCGGCGAATCGAACAGGCGCACCTGCACCGGATGCCGCGCGCGTAACCCCAAGTAGTCGGCCAACGGCTGGATGGCCGCCGCCCGGTCGCGTTGCGGATACGCGTAGGTCGCAATCACCCAGGGCCGCGGCGGCGTCTCCTGCGCCCACGCGGGCAGGACCGACAGCAGCGACAGGACGACGAACAGGAAGACGTGGGGCATCCCGCTATCAGACCCCATCCAGCAGTTGCTTGTCGCGTACCGCGCCCTTGTCGGCGCTGGTCGCGAGCAGGGCGTACGCTTTCAACGCGGTGCTGACCTTGCGCGCACGCGGCTGCGCGGGCTTCCAGCCCCTCGCATCCTGGGCCGCGCGGCGTGCGGCGAGTTCCTCGTCCGAGACCAGCAAGGCGATCGAGCGCTGAGGGATATCGATGCGGATGCGGTCGCCATCGCGCACCAGGCCGATTGAGCCGCCCGCGGCGGCTTCCGGCGATGCATGACCGATCGACAGACCGGAGGTGCCGCCCGAGAAGCGGCCATCGGTCAGCAGTGCGCACTGTTTCCCGAGTCCCTTCGATTTCAGGTAGCTGGTCGGGTACAGCATTTCCTGCATGCCGGGCCCGCCCTTGGGGCCTTCGTAGCGGATGACGACCACGTCGCCCGCCGTCACCTCGTCGCCGAGGATGCCGGCCACCGCCGCATCCTGGCTTTCGAACACGCGCGCCGTGCCTTCGAAGACATGGATGGACTCGTCCACGCCCGCGGTCTTCACTACGCAGCCATCGCGGGCGATGTTGCCGTAGAGCACGGCCAGGCCGCCCTCCTGCGAGAACGCATGCTCGACACTGCGGATGCAGCCTTCGGCACGGTCGATGTCCAGTGAAGGCCAGCGCGTGGCCTGGCTGAAGGCGACCTGGGTGGGAATGCCGGCCGGACCCGCCTTGTAGAAGGCCGTGACGGCGTCATCGTCGTTGGTCGTGACGTCCCACTTCGCGATCGCCTCGCCCAGCGTCTTCGCGTGCACGGTAGGAACGTCGACATGCAGCAATCCACCGCGCGCCAGTTCGCCGAGGATCGCCATGATGCCGCCGGCTCGGTGCACGTCCTCGATGTGGTATTTCTGCGTGTTCGGCGCCACCTTGCACAGCTGCGGCACGCGCCGCGACAGGCGATCGATGTCGCGCATGTCGAACGGGACTTCGCCCTCCTGCGCCGCGGCAAGCAGGTGCAGGATGGTGTTGGTGGAACCGCCCATCGCGATGTCCAGCGTCATCGCATTCTCGAACGCCTCGAACGTGGCGATGCCGCGCGGCAACGCGGTCGCGTCCTCGCCACCGTACCAGCGATGGCACAACTCCACGGCGGTGACGCCGGCACGCTTGAACAGCTGCTCGCGGTCCGCATGCGTGGCCACCACGGTGCCGTTGCCCGGCAGCGACAGGCCGAGCGCCTCGGTCAGGCAGTTCATCGAGTTGGCGGTGAACATGCCGCTGCACGACCCGCAGGTCGGACAGGCGCTGCGCTCGACGGCAGCGACCTCCTCGTCGGACACGTTCGGGTCGGCCGCCATCACCATCGCATCGACGAGGTCGAGCTTGTGGTCGGCCAGGCGTGTCTTGCCGGCTTCCATCGGGCCACCGGACACGAACACTGTCGGGATGTTCAACCGAAGCGCGGCCATCAACATGCCCGGGGTGATCTTGTCGCAGTTGGAGATGCATACCAGCGCATCGGCGCAGTGCGCGTTGACCATGTACTCGACCGAGTCGGCGATCACTTCGCGCGACGGCAGCGAGTACAGCATGCCGTCGTGGCCCATCGCGATGCCGTCGTCGACGGCGATGGTGTCGAACTCCTTCGCCACGCCGCCGACACGCTCGATCTCGCGGGCGACCAGCTGACCAAGATCCTTGAGGTGCACGTGTCCGGGCACGAACTGCGTGAACGAGTTGGCGATGGCCACGATGGGTTTGTGGAAGTCCTCGTCCCGCATGCCGGTGGCGCGCCACAGCGCGCGGGCGCCGGCCATGTTGCGGCCGTGGGTGGAGGTCTTGGAACGGTACTCGGGCATGAAAACCAGCGGTGCGGCGATGACGTGGGAAGCCTTGATTCTGCTGGCTTTCCACGGTTTCAGTTGCAACCATCTCGATTGAAATCATCCGATCGTCGCAAACGACGGAAAAGCGCTTGACACGGTTTGGAGCGGCATGTTTCTCTTGCCGCATGTTGCAACGCCACACGCCCACGATGATCGACATCACCGCACCCGTTGCGGGCTCGCTCCTCGTACTCGTCCTTATTACCTCGCCCACAACTGCGGGACGAACCGGCGTGTAAGCAGCAAGCAACGCCAGATTCGCAAAACCCCGCACTGAGAAGTGCGGGGTTTTTTGTTTAAGCGCCTGTCCTTACCTCAACTCTCCAGGAACCACGCTCCATGACCACCGCCAATGCTCTCCCGCAACCCAAGATCACTGTCGTCGGCTACGGCAGCCAGGGCCGCGCGCATGCGCTGAACCTGCGCGATTCCGGCTTCGACGTCACCGTCGGCCTGCGTCCGGGCGGCCCGACGGAGGCCAAGGCGCAGGCCGACGGCTTCGCGGTGAAGGCGGTGGCCGATGCGGTGAAGGACGCCGACCTGGTCGCGGTGCTGACGCCGGACATGGTGCAGAAGAAGCTCTACGCTGACGTGCTGGCGCCGAACATGAAGCAGGGCGCGGTGCTGCTGTTCGCGCACGGCCTCAACGTGCACTTCGGCATGATCGAACCGCGCGCCGACCTGGACGTGGTGCTGGTCGCGCCGAAGGGTCCTGGCGCGCTGGTGCGCCGCGAATACGAGATCGGTCGCGGCGTGCCGTGCATCTACGCCGTGTACCAGGACAAGAGCGGCCAGGCCGAGCAGTTCGCGCTGGCCTACGCCGGCGGCCTGGGCGGCGCGCGCGCCAACATCATCAAGACCACCTTCAAGGAAGAGACCGAGACCGACCTGTTCGGCGAACAGGCCGTGCTGTGCGGCGGCGCCTCGTCGCTGGTGCAGGCCGGCTTCGAGACGCTGGTGGAAGCCGGCTACCAGCCGGAAATCGCCTACTACGAAGTGCTGCACGAGCTGAAGCTGATCGTCGACCTGTTCTACGAAGGCGGCATCACCCGCATGCTGGAATTCATCTCCGAAACCGCGCAGTACGGCGATTTCGTCAGTGGCCCGCGCGTCATCGACGCTTCGGTGAAGGCGCGCATGAAGGACGTGCTGACCGACATCCAGAACGGCACCTTCACCCGCAACTGGCAGGCCGAGTACGACGCCGGGCTGCCGAACTACAAGAAATTCCAGCAGGCCGACAAGGATCATCCGATCGAGAAGGTCGGCAAGGAACTGCGCGCGAAGATGGTGTGGCTGCAGGCCAATGCCAGCCAACCCGATACAGACGAGCAGGCCGCCGCATGAACGCCGCCGCGGCCACTGCCCCACGCAATGGCGCCCGCTGGCTGGCCCACGCCCTGGAAGCCGAGGGCGTGGACACGCTGTTCGGCTATCCGGGCGGCACCATCATGCCGTTCTACGACGCGCTGGTGGATTCCAACCTCAAGCACATCCTGGTGCGCCATGAGCAGGGCGCGGCGCTGGCGGCGAATGGCTATGCGCGCGCCAGCGGCAAGGTCGGCGTGTGCGTGGCCACCTCCGGCCCCGGCGCATCCAACCTGGTGACCGGCATCGCCGATGCGATGCTGGACTCTGTGCCGATGGTCTGCCTGACCGGCCAGGTCGCGACCACGCTGATGGGCACCGACGCGTTCCAGGAACTGGACGTGTTCGGCCTGACCCTGCCGATCGTGAAGCACAGCTTTGTCGCCCGGCGCGTGGACGACCTGCCGGAGATGGTGCGCGAAGCCTTCCGCATCGCGCGCGAAGGGCGTCCCGGCCCGGTGTTGATCGATCTGCCCAAGGACGTGCAGATGTCCGACGCCTCGCACCTGCCCGACCACGTGCCGGCCAGCGTCGATCCGCTGCCGGCGCCGGACGACGCGAAGCTGGCCGATGCGCTGGCCGCCATCGCCGGTGCCGAGAAACCGCTGATCTACGGCGGTGGCGGGATCGGCATCGCGGATGCGGTGGAGGCGTTCCGCCAGTTCGTCGACGCCACGAAGATTCCCACCGTGCTGACCCTGCGCGGCCTGGGCGCCCTGCCCGCGAACCATCCGCACTACCTGGGCATGCTGGGCATGCACGGGACGCGCGCGGCCAACATGGCCACCCAGGAGTGCGACCTGCTGATCGTGGTGGGTGCGCGCTTCGACGACCGGGCCACCGGCAAGCTGGCCGAGTTCGCCCCGTTCGCCCGCGTGCTGCACGTGGATGCCGACGCCTACGAGATCGGCAAGCTGCGGACCGCCGACATCGCGGTGCCCGGCGATGTCGCCACCAGCCTGAAGGCGCTGACGGCCGCGCGCAGCACCTGCGATGAATGGCGCAGGCACTGCCTGGGCAATCGCGAACGGTTCGGCTTCCGCTATGACGCGCCCGGCACCGACATCTATGCGCCCGGCCTGCTGAAGCGGTTGAGCGAAGTGGCGCCGGCGGACGCGATCATCGCGTGCGACGTCGGCCAGCACCAGATGTGGGTGGCGCAGCACTGCAAGTTCACCCACCCGCGCAACCACCTGACCAGCGGCGCACTGGGCACGATGGGCTTCGGCCTGCCGGCGGCGATGGGCGCGCAGTTCGCCTGTCCGGACCGCTCCGTCATCCTGGTCAATGGCGATGGCGGCTTCATGATGAACGTGCAGGAGCTGGCGACCATCGCCCGCTGCAAGCTGCCGGTGAAGATCGTGCTGATCGACAACAGCGCGCTGGGCATGGTGCGGCAATGGCAGGAACTGTTCTTCGCCGAGCGCTACAGCGAGATCGACCTGTCCGACAACCCGGACTTCGCCGCGCTGGCCCGCGTGTTCGGCATTCCGGCGCACCACATCAGCCTGCGCGACGAGGTCGAAGGCGCGCTGGCCAACCTGCTGGCCGCGCCGGGTCCGGCGCTGCTGCACGTCACCATCGACATCAAGGCCAACGTGTGGCCGCTGGTGCCGCCGAACCACGCCAACAGCTCGATGCTGGACGCCAATCCCGCCAAGGTCGCCGCCGAGACTGCCATCGCGGCCGACGGACCGGAGAAGAAGAATGCGTTACCGGCTTGAACTGAAGCTCAAACCTGCCGAGGGCGCCCTGGTGCGCGTGCTGGGCATGATCGAGCGCCGCGGCTTTCCGCCCCATGCGGTGCACGCCACCCACGACGGCGAGGGCTACTGGGCGCTGGCGCTGGTGATCGACAGCACCCGCGCACCGGAGACCCTGCGCCAGCAGCTGTTGAAGATCTACGACGTGGAGGAACTGTCCTTCAGTGCCGTGCAGGAACTGAGCCGCGACCATCGCCGCCAGGAGCGCGCTGCTTGAACGCCACGCCCGCCAACGCAGGCGCCGTGGTCCGGAGGCGTCTTCTTCGACATCAGCCGTTCGCGTGCCGCGATGCCTGATGCCGGCCGCGCCCCCGCCAGCAGCGAACCGGACGTAGGCGACGTCGTCGTCACCGTGGCCGATGTGCTGGCGGCGCAGGCGCGGCTGCGGCGTTACCTGCCTCCCACCCCGCTGCATCATGCGGAACGTTTCGGCGTGATGCTGAAGCTGGAGAACCTGCAGCGCACCGGCTCCTACAAGGTCCGTGGTGCGTTGAACGCCTTGCTGGCCGCCCGCGAGCGTGGCGACCGAAGGCCGGTGATCGCCGCCTCCGCAGGCAACCACGCGCAAGGGCTGGCCTGGGCGGCGTACCGGCTGGGCGTGCAGGCGATCACGGTGATGCCGCACGGCGCGCCGCAGACCAAGATCGCCGGCGTCGCCCACTGGGGTGCCACCGTGCGCCAGCATGGCGACAGCTATGACGAAGCCTTCGCCTTTGCGAAGGAACTGGCCGAGCAGAATGGCTACCGCTTCCTGTCCGCCTTCGACGACCCCGACGTGATCGCCGGCCAGGGCACGGTCGGCATCGAGATCGCACCCTACAGCCCGGATGTCGTCATCGTGCCGATCGGCGGTGGTGGACTGGCATCGGGCGTCGCCCTGGCGCTGAAGTCGCAGGGCGTGCGCGTGGTCGGCGCGCAGGTCGAGGGCGTGGATTCGATGATCCGCGCGATGAAGGGCGACACCGCACCGAAGGATCCGGTCGCCTCGCTGGCCGATGGCGTGCGGGTGAAGGTGCCCGGCTTCATCACCCGTCGCCTGTGCACGCAGTTGCTGGACGACGTGGTGACCGTGCGCGAAGCCGAACTGCGCGAGACGCTGGTGCGCTTGGCGCTGGAAGAGCACCTGATCGCCGAGGGCGCCGGCGCGCTGGCCTTGGCCGCCGGTCGTCGCGTCGCCGGCAAGCGCAAGTGCGCGGTGGTTTCGGGTGGCAATATCGACGCGACCGTGCTGGCGCAGCTGCTGTCCGACGTGCGACCGCGTCCTCCGCGCAAGCCGCGCCGGCGCAACGCCGAGGGCGAGCCCTCGCTTCCCAGCCCCCGCGCGCCCGCCCGCGCCGCGGCCAGACTCCCCATCAAGACAGGCACGCGCCGCATCGCGGTCGCCGCCACGGAAACAGAAGTACACGAGGAATCCATCTGGTGAACACGACCATTCCCACCCCCGCACAGATCCGAATTTTCGACACCACGCTGCGCGACGGCGAGCAATCCCCGGGTTGCAGCATGACGCCGCAGCAGAAAGTGGTGATGGCCCGCGGCCTGGCCGACCTGGGCGTGGACATCATCGAGACCGGCTTTCCCGCCAGCTCGCAGTCCGACCGCGAAGCGCATGCGTTGATCGCACGCGAGCTGCGCGAGACTACGCTGGCGGTGCTCTCCCGTTGCCTGCCGGGCGACATCGAGACCTCGCTGCGCACGCTGGCGTCGGGCGCGAAGCCGCGCCTGCACCTGTTCCTGTCCACCAGCCCACTGCACCGCGAGCACAAGCTGCGGATGAGCCGCGACCAGGTACTGGAATCCATCGACAAGCATGTGCGCATGGCGCGCGGCCATGTCGACGACATCGAGTTCTCCGCCGAAGACGCGACCCGCACCGAGGAGGACTTCCTGCACGAAGCGATCGCCGCTGCGATTTCCGCCGGCGCGACCACCATCAACCTGCCGGACACGGTCGGCTTCACCACGCCGGAGGAGATCCGCCGCATGTTCGAGCGCGCGATCGCCGAGGTACCCGGCGCCGACAAGGTGGTGTTCAGCGCCCACTGCCACAACGACCTGGGCCTGGCGGTCGCGAACTCGCTGGCCGCCATCGAAGGCGGTGCGCGCCAGGTGGAAGGATCGATCAACGGCATCGGCGAGCGTGCGGGCAACTGCGCGATCGAGGAACTGGTGATGGCGCTGAAGGTCCGCAGCGCGTTCTACACCCTGGATACGCGCATCGACACCCGCCGCATCGTGCCGACCTCGCAACTGCTGTCGCGCCTGGTCGGCATGCCCGTCCAGCGCAACAAGGCCATCGTCGGCGCCAACGCGTTCGCGCACGAATCCGGCATCCACCAGCACGGCATGCTGCGCCACCGCGGCACCTACGAGATCATGCAGCCTCAGGATGTGGGCTGGCCGTCGTCGCAGATGGTGCTGGGCCGCCACAGCGGGCGCGCGGCGGTCGAACAGCGCCTGCGTGCGCTGGGCTACTGGCTGGAAGAGGACGAGCTGAAGCTGGTGTTCGAGCAGTTCAAGACCCTGTGCGAGAAGCAGCGCGTGATCGGCGACGCCGACCTGCAGGCGCTGATGCAGGACGCACCGGTCAGCGATGGTTACCGGCTGTCGTCGATGACGATCAGCGACGTCGGGAGCCGCGCCAACGCGCTGGTCGAACTGTCGGATCCGGACGGCAACCGCATTTCGGAAACCGCACAGGGCAATGGCCCGGTCGATGCGCTGTTCAGCGCACTGGCCGCCGCCACCGGCGTGCAACTGCAGTTGGAGAGCTACCAGGTGCACAGCGTGGGCATCGGTGCCGATGCGCGCGGCGAAGCCAGCCTGTCGGTGCGCTGCGACGGCGAGGAGTACGAAGGCACCGGCACCAGCAAGGACATCATCGAGGCCAGCGCGTTGGCCTGGCTGGATGTCGCCAACCGGCTGCTGCGTCAGCGCCGCGCCGAGAAGCAAGAAGCAGCGGCCGCCTGAGGCGCCAGCCTATTTTCACCCCGTCCAACGCACCACCGGAACCCGCATGACCGCGCCACGCACCTTGTTCGACAAACTGTGGGAAGCCCACGTCGTCGTCCCCGAGACCGACGCCGCTCCCGCCGTGCTCTACATCGACCTGCACCTGATCCACGAGGTCACGTCGCCACAAGCCTTCACGGAGCTCAAGGCACGTGGCCTGTCGCCGCGCCGCCCGGATCGCACGAAGGCGACGATGGACCACTCTACGCCCACCCTGCCCGCCGGTGCCGATGGCAAGCTGCCGTACTACACCAAGGCGGCCGAAACGCAGGTGGAAACGCTGGCGCGCAACTGCGCCGAGCACGGCATCGAACTGTTCGACATGGCGTCGCCGAACCGCGGCATCGTCCATGTCATCGCCCCTGAGCAGGGCTTCACCCTGCCGGGTATGACCATCGTCTGCGGCGACAGCCACACCAGCACGCATGGCGCGTTCGGCGCGCTGGCGTTCGGCATCGGCACCAGTGAAGTCGGCCACGTGCTGGCCACCCAGTGCCTGCTGCAGCGCAAGCCGAAAACGATGGCCATCACCGTCGACGGTGCCCTCGCGCCCGGCGTCGGCGCCAAGGACATCGTCCTGCACGTGATCGGCGTGATCGGCGTCAACGGCGGCACCGGCCATGTCATCGAGTTCCGCGGCAGCGCCATCGAGGCGCTGGACATGGAGCAGCGCATGACCCTGTGCAACATGTCGATCGAGGCCGGAGCGCGTGCCGGCATGGTGGCGCCGGACCAGACCACGTTCGACTGGGTCGCGCGCACGCCTCGCGGACCGAAGGGCGAGGCGTTCGACGACGCGGTCGCGTACTGGAAGACGCTGCGCAGCGAAGACGGCGCCACGTTCGATGCCGAGGTCCGCATCGATGCCGCCGACATCCGGCCGACCCTGACCTGGGGTACGCATCCGGGCACCGCGATCGGGATCGATGTGCCGATTCCCGAACCTGCCGACGCCGCCGCGAAGAAGGGCCTGGACTACATGCAGCTGAGTGCCGGCCATGCGCTGGAAGGCACGCCGGTGGACGTGGTGTTCGTCGGTTCCTGCACCAACGGACGCCTGCGCGACATGCGCGACGTGGCGCAGGTGCTGCGTGGTCGCAAGGTGGCGGCCGGCGTGCGCATGCTGGTCGTGCCGGGCTCGGAAATCGTCAAGCGCGAAGCCGAAGCCGAGGGCATCGACCAGGTGGTCCGCGACGCCGGAGCCGAGTGGCGCGAGCCCGGCTGCTCGATGTGCATCGCCATGAATGGCGACCTGGTGGCGCCGGGCCAGTTGGCCGTCAGCACCAGCAACCGCAACTTCGAAGGTCGCCAGGGTCCGGGCGCGCGCACGTTGCTGGCATCGCCGCTGACCGCAGCGTGGGCGGCGGTGAACGGACGGGTCAGCGATCCACGCGATCTGTTCGACCACCAGAAGGCGGTGGCGTGATGGCCGGCTTCCGCGAAATCCGCTCGCAGAGCGTGGTGCTGGCGCAGACCAACATCGACACCGACCAGATCATCCCCGCGCGCTTCCTGTCGACGACCGACCGTGCCGGCCTGGGCAAGAACGCCTTCAACGACTGGCGCTGGCAGGCCGATGGCTCGCCGAACCCGTCGTTTCCCTTCAACCAGTCCGCGAACGCCGGGCGGGAGATCCTGCTGGCCGGCCGCAACTTCGGCTGCGGTTCCTCGCGCGAGCACGCGCCCTGGGCGCTGACCGACCTGGGCCTGCGCGCGATCGTCAGCAGCGAGATCGCCGACATCTTCCGCAACAACAGCCTGAAGAACGGTCTGGTGCCGGTCGTGTTGCCGGAAGAGGTCGTGCAGGCCCTGATGCAGCGCCCCGACGACGAACTCGTCGTCGATGTCGCCGCGAAGGAACTCCGCACGCCGCAGGGTGACGTCTTTTCCTTCCCGCTCGATGCCTTCGCGCAGACCTGCCTGCTGCAGGGCGTCGACGAACTGGGCTACCTGCTGGCCCGCCACACCGACATCGAACGCTACGAGGCCACCCGCCATGCACGCTGACATCGCCCTCCTTCCCGGTGACGGCATCGGTCCGGAAGTCACCGCCGCCGCCGTCACCGTGCTGCGCGCGCTCGCGCGCCGCCACGGCCATACCTTCGACTTCCACGAGTACGACATCGGTGGCATCGCCATCGACAGGCACGGCGAACCATTGCCGCAGGCGACGCTGCAGGGCTGCCAGCAGGCGAACGCGGTGCTGCTCGGCGCCGTGGGCGGCCCGAAGTGGTCGGACCCGAACGCCAAGGTCCGCCCGGAGCAGGGACTGCTGGCACTGCGCAAGGGGCTGGGCCTGTTCGCCAACCTGCGTCCGGTCCGCCCGCACCCGGCCGCACTGAACGCCTCCCCGATCAAGCCGCACCTGCTCACCGGCGTGGACATCGTGGTGGTGCGCGAGTTGACCGGCGGCATCTACTTCGGCGAGAAGACCCGCGATGCGCGCGGCGCCAGCGACCTGTGCAGCTATTCGGTCACCGAGATCGAGCGCGTGGTGCGCAGCGCATTCAAGCTGGCCCGGCAACGGCGTGGTTACCTGGTCTCGGTCGACAAGGCCAATGTGCTGGAGACCTCGCGTCTGTGGCGCGACGTCGCCACGCGCATCGGCCACGAGGAATTCCCCGACGTGAAGCTGGAACACCAGCTGGTGGACTCGATGGCCATGCACCTGCTCGCCAAGCCACGCGAGTACGACGTCATCGTCACCGAGAACATGTTCGGCGACATCCTGACCGACGAAGCCTCGATGCTGGCCGGTTCGCTCGGCCTGCTGCCCTCGGCGTCGCTGGGCGACGGCAAGGTCGGCCTGTACGAACCGATCCATGGCTCCGCGCCGGACATCGCGGGCAAGGGCATCGCCAATCCCTACGCCACCATCCTGAGCTGCGCGCTGCTGCTGCGCCACTCGCTGGGCCTGCATGAGGAAGCGGACTGCATCGAACGGTCCGTGGATGGCGCGCTCAACGCGCAGGTGTTCACCAACGACCTGGCTACCGGCGGCCGCGGCGTGTCCACGCAGGTGGCGGCGCAGGCCGTGCTCGAACAGATGCAGGCGCAGTGCTACGTGGCCGAACTGCGCGACTGAGGCGCTTGGCCTGAGGGCGGCATCCCCTGCGTTGAAGGACAGGCAGGGGATGCACGCACAGGACAGGCACGATGCCCACGACTCAGATCGAGAAGTACCACGTCATCTATTCCGCCAACACCTTCCGCCGCCGCATCGGCCTGATGGCCGGCGGCGCATACATCGGCCAGTTGGTGTTCCATGCCAACGGTGCCGCGTTGCCCCAGGACGGGCTGAACGGAACGCAGCCGCAGCTGCACTATCACCTGGACGATTTCCAGAATGCGATCGACCTGCTGCGCAACGAGAAGCCGGTCTACCTGCTCTACAGCGGCAGCGGCGGCGGCTTCGAGAATGCGCTGGTGACCGATCCTGAAACCGTCGGCGAAGGCGAAGCGGGCGGGCTGCGGTTCGTCGGTCGCTGATCAGCCCGACACCAGGCGATTGCGCCCCTGCTGTTTCGCGCGGTAGAGGCGCTCGTCGGCGACCCGTAGCAGGTCGCGCAGGTCCTGCCCGGCCTCCAGTTCCGCGACGCCGATGCTCACCGTGCATCGCAACGTGCCGCCGTCGGGCGTGTCGATGCCGGCCTGGGCGATGCCTTCGCGCAGGGCGTCCAGGCGCGCACGCGCAGTCGACCAGGGCAACTGCTGGCAGACCAGGAACTCTTCCCCGCCCCACCGTGCGATCAGCACGTCGTCGTGATCGCCGATCGCCTGCCCTGCCAGCGCCGCGACCTGAGACAGGACGTCATCGCCGAATGCATGGCCGTAACGGTCGTTGACGGTCTTGAAGTGGTCGATGTCCAGCAAGGCGACGGACAGCGGCCGCCCTTCGCGGCGGCTGGTGTCGAGTGCCTCGGCGAGGAACGCGTCGCCGGCACGACGATTGGCAAGCCGGGTCAGGGGATCGTGGCGGGCCTGGTAGGCCAACTGCTCCAGCAACCGCGCATTCGCCTCGCCGGCCTGTTCGAGCTGCGCGTTCTTGTCGCTCAGCTCCGAGGTGCGCGCATCGATCTGTACCTGCAGGCGATGCTGGCGATGCCGCTGGCCCCGCATCGCCAGCAGCAGGACGCCCCAGCCCAGCACACCGGCCAGCACGACATAGGCGACCATCGCCCATGTCTGCAGCCACCACGGCGCCGCCTTGTCCAGGTCCGCCGTGCGCATCACCAGGCCTTCCGGCCTGCTCCAGTCCGCGGGCGCGTTCATCACCTGTACTTCGAAGCGCAGTCTGCCCGCGGGCAGGTTGGTGTACACCGCATCGTGCGCGACGCCGTTGTCGGTCTCGATCCAGCCACGGTCGAAGCCGACCATCCGATAGCGATAGCGGAGGCGCTCGGGAGCGCGCTGGTTCAGCCCGGTGAAGCGGATCACCACGCGGCGCGTGTCCGCCGCCAGGGCGTAGCGCGCCTGCAAGGGCAGCA
The DNA here is from genome assembly GCF_002863005.1 of Pseudoxanthomonas sp. Taxonomy (GTDB): domain Bacteria; phylum Pseudomonadota; class Gammaproteobacteria; order Xanthomonadales; family Xanthomonadaceae; genus Pseudoxanthomonas_A. The sequence continues at coordinate 179,926 of NZ_PKDG01000015.1, read as the reverse complement.
CGCGGCCGTCGGCTTCCACCGACTCGATGACCAGCGTGACGCCCTGGCTGCGTTGGCGACGGGCGTCGTCCGGATCGATCACGCCAACGCCGTTCGCCGTCGCGAACCACAGCTTGCCGTCGCGCATCGGCCAGCCCGCCGGCGCGGAGGCACCGTTGGCCTGGCTGCTCGGCAGTCCGTCCGCATGGGTGAACGCTTCCACCGGCAGGCGCGTCAGGTGGCGGTTCTCCACGGCCGTCAGCGCCGGGCGCGAGATGCGGAAGACGCCACGATTGCTCGATACCCAGAAATCCCCGTTGTCGTCCTCCAGCAGCCGGAACAGGCGATTGTTCGGCAGTCCCTGGCGATGGTCGAACTGCATGAACGTGCCGTCGCGCCAGTGCAGCAGGCCGCGGTCGGTGGCGACCCACAGGCTGCCGTCGGGGTCGGCGAGGAAGTCGAATGCGGCGACGGCCGGGAAATCGGACATCGGCGTCCAGCGGCGCAGCGTGCCATCGCGCTGCATCATCGCCATGCCGTTGCTGGTGCCGATCCACAGCACGCCCTGCGCGGTTTCGTAGAGCACGTAGACGTTGCCGTCGGGCAGTCCGTCGTCGGCGTCGTAATGGCGCACGATGCGGCCCTCGCGATAGACGGTCACGCCTTCGTTGCTGCCGATCCACAAGGAGCCGTCCGCACGTTCGAGCAGTGCGCGCACATGGTTGGACGGCAGGCCATCCGCTTCGTCCAGGCGCCAGGGTGAACCCTGCGCGCCTTCGCCGGCGGCGGGCAGATGGATCACGCCCTGGTCGTAGGTCCCGATCCACAGTCCGCCGTCGCGCGCATTGGCCAGCGACAGCACGGATGGATCGGACTTGCCATCAAAGGCGAGCGGCACGGCGCGGCTCCGCCCCGCCTGCCAGGCGTCCACACCCATCGGATGGCCGATCCACACGCCCTGCCCGGGCCGCTCGATGATCGCGCGCACGTAGATGTCGCGCAGGCCGCTGCTGCGGCCCAGTCCGAACACCGGCCCGTCGGAGATGCGGTACAGCCCGTTGGTGGTGCCCACCCACAACAGGCCATCGCGGTCCTCGAACAGGGCGGGCGCCAGCCGACCCATCAGGCCCTCGCGCTCGCCCAGGGTTTCATAGCGCCCCTGCGCGTAGCGACGCAGGCCGTCGAGGGTGGAGACCCACAGGTTGCCGTTGCGGTCCTCCAGCATGGCTTCGACGCGTTCGCCGGTGATCTGCCGGGCCCGGCCGTGCTCCAGCCGCCAGACGCCTGCGCTGCCGCCGACCAGCAGCCCGCCCCAGCGCGACGGTTGCACCGCCAGCACCGATGTTTCCGGCAGGCCGACACCGCTGCCCCATTCGCTGGCTTTTCCCTGGTCGATCCGGAACAGGCCGTGGCGGTTGCCCACCAGCGCCCGCCCGTCCTGCAACGGCAGGATCGTCAGCACCCGCTCGTTGGCGAGACGCGCGTGATCGCTCTCGATTTCCAGCAGGCGGCCGTCCGCCTCCATGCGGAACAGGGCATGGTCGGTCCCGATCCACAGGGCACCGTCCGGTCCGTAGCGCAGCACGGAAACATCCGCCAGCGTGCCTGCGCGGCCCGGCAGTCGCTGCCAGCGCCCCTGGTGGAAGCGCAGTACACCCGGCCCCACGCGGCCCAGGCTCAGCACCATGCCCCCCTGCGGGTGCGGCGTGATCGCGCGCACGCCCTCGATTTCCAGCCCCTCGACCGTGCCTGCGTCGTAAGCGGTAAAGCGGCGGCCGTCGAAGCGCGCCGCGCCCTCCCATGTCCCGGTCCACACGTACCCGTCGGCATCCTGGTGGATGGCGTGTATCAGGTTATGCGGCAGCCCGTCCTCCATGGTCCAGCGCGCGATCGTGTACTCGTCGACCTTGCGCGCAGGGTCCAGCGCCCACGCGGGGGCGCCGACGAGCAGGACCAGCAGACACAGGCCTTGGATCAGCAGGCGGCGCACGGCGGGCACAGGGTCCGGAGGGGCTTCGACCTCCACAGTATCGGCTGCGGCGGGGGGGTTCTTGAACCCCCGCCGCGCCGAGTCGCTCAGCGCGCGGCGCCCTCTTCCGGCCGCACCTTGAACCAGGCCGCATACAGCGCCGGCAGGAAGAACAGCGTCAGCACGGTGGCCACGGTCAGGCCGCCCATGATGGCCACCGCCATCGGCCCGAAGAAGGCGCTGCGCGACAGCGGGATCATCGCCAGCACCGCCGCCAGCGCGGTCAGCACGATCGGCCTGAACCGGCGCACGGTGGCGTCGATGATCGCGTGCCAGCGGTCGTGGCCGGCCTGGATGTCCTGGTCGATCTGGTCCACCAGGATCACCGAGTTGCGCATGATCATGCCGGCCAGCGCAATCGTGCCCAGCATCGCCACGAAACCGAACGGCACGCGGAACACCAGCAGCGCCAGCGTCACGCCGATCAGGCCCAGCGGCGCCGTCAGCAGCACGAGCGCCATGCGCGAGAAGCTGCGCAGCTGCAGCATCAGCAACGTGGTCACGGCGAGCAGGAACAGCGGCATGCCGGCCGCGATGGACTTCTGCCCGCGCGCCGAATCCTCGACGGTGCCGCCGGTTTCCAGCAGGTAACCCTGCGGAAGCGCGGAGCGGATGCCATCCAGCGTCGGCGAAATCTGCGCCACCACCGTCGGTGCCGTCACATCGTCGCTGTTGAGGTCGGCGCGCACGGTCACCGTGGGCAGGCGGTCGCGGTGCCAGATGATGCCGTCCTCGAACGCGTATTCGAGATTGGCGATCTGCGACAACGGCACGCTGCCGCCGCTGCTCGTCGGTACCGCCAGGCTGCCCAGCAGGTCGAGCCGCGTACGCTCTTCCTCGGGACCCCGCAACAGGATCTCGACCAGCTCGTTGCCTTCGCGATAGGTACTGACGCTCAGGCCCGACAGCGATCCGGACAGGAAGTGCGACACCTGCGCCGTACTGACGCCCAGGGCGCGCGCGCGATCCTGGTCGATCTGCAGCCGCACGATCTTGCTCGGCTCGCTCCAGTCCAGGTTGACGTTGGAGACGTGCGGATTGGCGCGCACCTTCTCCGCCATCTGCCGCGCGATCGCCTGCACGCGATCGACATGCTCGCCGGACACGCGGAACTGGATCGGATATCCGACCGGGGGGCCGTTCTCGAGGCGGGTCACGCGGAACTGCAGTTCGGGGAATTGCGGCGCGACGTCGTCGACCAGCCAGCGACGGGTCGACTCGCGCGCCCGGGTGTCCTGCGTCAGCACCACGAACTGCGAGAAATGCGCCTGCGGCAGCTGCTGGTCCAGCGGCAGGTAGAAGCGGGGCGAACCGGTGCCGATGTAGGCCACGTAGTTGATCACGCCTTCCCGCGTGGCGAGCAGCTTCTCGAGCTTGCGCGCCTGGGCATCGGTGGACTTCAGCGAGCTGCCTTCGGCCAGCTCCAGGTCCACCATCAGTTCGGGACGCACCGAGTCGGGGAAGAACTGCTGCGGCACGAAGCGGAACAGCGCGATGGACGCGACGAACGCGGCCGCGGTCACACCGATCACCAGCCACCGATGGCGCAGGCAGAACGCCAGCCAGCCGCGGAAGCGCTGGTAGAACGGCGTGTGGTACGGATTGTGGTCGTGCGCATCGTGCGCCTTGGGTGCGAGCATGCCGGCATACTGCGGCCAGCGATCCGCCAGCCGCGCGCGGAACGCATGCCAGCGTGCCGCAGGCGAGCCTGCTTTCGGCGGCTGCGGGTTGCCCAGGTCGGGCAGCATCTTGTCGCCCAGGTAAGGAATGAAGAGCACCGCAGCGATCCACGAAACGACCAGGGCGATCGTCACCACCTGGAACAGCGAACGCGTGTACTCGCCGGTGCTGGATGCGGCCGTCGCGATGGGCAGGAAGCCGGCCGCCGTGACCAGCGTGCCGGTGAGCATGGGGAAGGCGGTCGATTCGTAGGCGAAGCTGGCCGCCTTCAGCCGGTCGAAGCCCTGCTCCATCTTGATGGCCATCATCTCGACCGCGATGATCGCGTCGTCGACCAGCAGGCCCAGCGCGAGCACGAGCGCACCGAGCGAAATCTTGTGCAGACCGATGCCGAAGTAGTGCATCACCGCGAACGTCATCGCCAGCACCAGCGGGATCGAAACCGCCACCACCAGCCCCGTGCGCATGCCCAGCGAGAAGAAGCTGACCAGCAGCACGATGATCACCGCTTCCGCCAGCACGCGGACGAACTCGCCCACCGAGGCTTCCACGGCCGCCGGCTGGTCGGACACCTTGCGCAGTTCCATGCCCAGCGGCAGGGTCTTCTGCAGGCGCTGGAACTCGGCCTCGAGCGTTTCGCCCAGCGTCAGGATGTCGCCGCCGTCCTTCATCGCCACCGCGATGCCGATGCCCGGCTGCCCCATGAAACGCATGCGTGGCGCGGCCGGGTCGGCGAAGCCGCGCTTGATCTCGGCGATGTCGCCCAGCTTGACGGTACGTCCGCCGGCGCGGATCGGGAATTCGCGGATCTCGTCGACCGACGTGAACTCGCCGCTGATGCGCAGTTGCACCCGATCGGTCGGCGTCTCGAAGAACCCCGCCGGCGTCACCGCGTTCTGTTCTTCCAGCGCCTGCTGCACCGCGTTGAGCGGTATGCCCAGCGTGGCCAGCTTGGTGTTCGACAGCTCGATCCAGATCTTCTCGTCCTGCAGGCCCACCAGTTCGACCTTGCCGACATCGTCCACCCGCTGCAGCTCCAGCTGGATGCGGTCGGCGTAATCCTTCATCACCGCGTAGTCGAAACCTTCGCCGGTCAACGCATAGATGTTGCCGAAGGTGTCGCCGAACTCGTCGTTGAAGAAGGGGCCGATGACGCCGCTGGGCAGCGTGGCGCGGATGTCGCCGACCTTCTTGCGGACCTGGTACCAGAGTTGCGGCATGTCGCGCGACTTCAGGCTGTCGCGCGCAGCGAAGATCACCTGCGATTCGCCCGGCCGCGAATACGAACGGATGTATTCGTAGTTGCCGGTGGTCATCAGCGCCTTCTCGATGCGCTCGGTGACCTGCTGCGAAACCTCTTCGGCCGTCGCGCCCGGCCATACGGTGCGCACCACCATCGCCTTGAACGTGAACGGCGGATCCTCCGATTGCCCCAGGTGCTTGTACGACCACGCACCGATGATGCCGAGCAGGATCATGGTGAACAGCACCAGGCTGCGGTTGGTCAGCGCCCACTCGGAGAGATTGAAGCGGCGCATGCCGTTACTCCGAACGCGTGGCGATCGCCGCCGCGCCACCGGCGCCAACGGGCTTCAGCGGCCGGTTGCTTCGGTCCACCGGAGTGACGACCTGGCCCTCGCGCAGCAGGTGGCCACCCGCGGCGACGACCCAGTCGCTCGCCTTCACGCCCCCCAGCACGGGCACGGAAACGTCTCCATAGGGTCCGAGCTGCACCGGGCGTGCCTGCACCTTGCCGCTGGCGGGATCGACCACCCACACCGTGGTCGCGCCGTCGTCGCCGCGCTGGATGGCCGACAGCGGCAGTTTCAGTGCCGCCTTCGTGCCGTTCTCCTGCACATAGACTCGGGCGCTCTGGCCCAGTTCGACCTGCTGCTGCGCATCGCCGACCAGGCTCACGCGCGCCGCGTACGTCCGTGTCTGCGCGTCGGCGGCCGGCGCGATTTCGCGGATGGTACCGGGCAGGCGCTGGCCAGGCGCATTCCAGAGTTCGATCATCACAGGCTGCCCGACGCTGAAGGCACGGATGCGGTTCTCCGGCAGTCCGATGGCGACTTCGCGCCCCCCATCGGCTGCGAGCGTGAAGACCGTCTGGCCCGCGGCCACGACCTGGCCCGCTTCCGCCTGGCGGCTGGCGATCACGCCATCGCGCGGCGCGCGCAGTTGCGAATAGCCTTCCTGGTTGCGCATCACGTCCATTTGCGCACGCGCCGCACGCGCCTGGCCCTCGGCGGCTTTCCAGGCGGCCACCTGCGCATCGTAGGCGGACTGGCTGATCAACTTGTCGCCGACCAGCTTGGCGTAGCGGTCGCGATCGCCACGGGCGCGGACCAGGTCGGCTTCGGCAGCGGCCAGTTGCGCCTGTGCCGCCTGCGCCTGCAAGGCGAAATCGCCCGCATCCAGTACCGCCAGCACTTCGCCCTTCTGCACGCGTGCACCGGCGTCCACGTTGCGGCGGACCAGGTTGCCGCCGACGCGGAACGACAGCGGACTCTCCTCGCGGGCGCGCACCTCGCCGGCATACGCCGACAATGCGGCATCGGCACCGCCGCCGGGCTGCACCACCAACGCCGGCCGCGGTGTTTCCGCGGGCTGTTCCGCGCTGCAGGCAGCCAAGCCCAGCAGGAGGATTCCGAACACTCCGTTCCAGCGCGTCTGGCGCATGACCGCTCCGTTGCGATTTCAATTAGTGGACTTGGCGGTATAGTATAAATATCGAACCGGGTAGTCTAGTATTACGTCATGGTCAGTCCACGCCCCGCATCCCGCCGCGCCAAGCCCCCCGTCAAGCCCGCCGCGAGCGGCCCCGGCCGGCCGAAGGACCTCGGCAAGCGCGCCGCCATCCTGGAGGCGGCCAAGCAGTTGTTCGCGCGCGAGGGATTCAACGGCGTGAGCATGGACCAGATCGCCGCCGAAGCGGGCGTCTCCAAGCTCACCGTGTACAGCCACTTCGGCGACAAGGACGCGTTGTTCGCTGCCGCGGTCCAGGCCAAGTGCGAGGAGATGCTGCCGGATGCCCTGTTCGAGATCGAACTGACCGGCAGCCTGCGCGACCAGCTGAAGGCCATCGCGCAAGCCTTCTTCGCGCTGATCACCAGCGAGGAGGCCATCAGCACGCATCGCATGATGATGGTCCCCGGCAACATCGACGACAAACTCAAGAAGACGTTCTGGGAAGCCGGCCCGCAGCGCACGCACGAGGCGTTCGCCACGCTGCTGCAGGCGCTGGTGGCCAAGGGCGAACTGGACATCCCGGATGTGGGCACGGCCTCGGTGCAGTTCTTCACCTTGATCAAGGGCGAGGTGCATGCGCGCATGACCTGCGGCCTTTGCAGCCAACCGGGACCGCTCGATACCCGTCGCCACATCGACGCCACCGTGGACATGTTCCTGAGGGCCTATGGCCGCCGCTGAAGCTGAAGCGCCACCCCGCGCGACGGAGGTTGCGGTGACTTCCGGCACTGCGCCCCCGGCCGGACCTGCCGCGATCCTTGCCCAGCGCGGACGATGCCAGCCCGGTAAAATGCCCGGCCCAGCCCTCCGCGTCGGATGACCACCCCCATGACGATCGATTACACCCAGGCCCGCGAAAACATGGTCGAGCAGCAGGTACGTCCCTGGGACGTGCTGGATGCGCGCGTGCTGGAGACGCTGGCCGCGCTGCCGCGCGAGAGCTTCGTGGCCGACGCGCACCGCGCGCTGGCCTACGCGGACCTGGAACTGCCGCTCGGGCATGGCCAGGCGATGGCCAAGCCCGTCATCGAGGGACGCACCCTGCAGGCGCTGAAGCCGCAGGCCGATGAGGACGTGCTGGAGATCGGGACCGGCAGCGGCTACCTGACCGCGTGCCTGGCGCACCTGGCGCGGGACGTCGTCAGCCTGGAGATCCACCCCGACCTCGCCGACGCCGCGCGCGCGCGCCTCGAGACCGCCGGACTCGGCAGCAACGTGCGCATCGAGACCGCCGATGCGCTGGCCTGGGACACCGACCGTCGTTTCGATGTTGTCTGTGTGACCGGCGCCGTCGCCACCGTGCCCGCGCGCTTCCTGCAGTGGCTGCGTCCGGGCGGACGCCTGTTCGTCGTGCAGGGCGTGTCGCCGGTGATGGAAGCCGTGCTGCACGTCAACGATGTCAACGGCCCCCGCATCGACTCGTTGTTCGAAACCGACCTCGCCTATCTGGTCGGCGCCGCGCCGGCGCCCCAGTTCGTCTTCTGAAGAAATACACAAAGGAACCCGCATGAGCCGTCGCCCCCTCGTACTCGCGCTCGCACTGGCCTTGCCGGTCGCGGCGAACGCCACCGACCTGATGCAGACCTATGAACTGGCGCGCACCGGCGACCCCCAGCTCTCCATCGCGGAGTCCACCCGCCTGATCGACAAGGAAGGCGCCGTGCAGGCGCGCGCTGTCCTGCTGCCGCAGATCACCGGCAGCGCCGGCTATGAGCTGACCCACAGCAGCCGTCCGGGCGATCCCACCGGCGACGGCAAGAGCCGCAGCTATGGCGCCTCGGTCAGCCAGACGATCTTCGACTGGAGCCGCATCGCCAACCTGCGCGGCCAGCGCGCCATCAGCCAGGCCGCCGACTACGATCTGGCGTCGGCGAACAACCTGCTGATCACGCGCACGTCGGCCGCCTACTTCAACGTGCTGATCGGCATCGAGTCGCTGGCCGCCGCCGAGACCAACGAGGCCGCGTCGAAGAAGCAGTTCGATTACGCGCAGAAGCGCCTCGATGTCGGCCTGGCGCCGATCACCGACGTGCACGAAGCCCGTGCGCAGTACGACAGCGCGCGCGCCAACACCATCCTCGCGCGCAACGCGCTGGACGACAGCTACCGCGCGCTGGCCGAGATCACCGGCCAGCCGATCAGCGGCCTGAAGGGCCTGCCGGACGACTTCCGTCCGGAACTGCCGCCCGAGCAGAACGCGCAGGCGTGGGTGGATCGCGCGCTCGAGCAGAACCCGGACCTGAAGTCGGCCGAGTACGTGCTGGAATCGGCACGGCATGGCGTATCCAGCGCGCGCGCGGGCCACTATCCCACGCTGAACTTCCGCGGCGGCTATTCCAATGGCACCGACTGGGACAGCGTGCCGGGCACGCTGTCGCGCGATGGCGAGGGCTACAACTGGGGCGTGACGCTGACCGTGCCGATCTTCTCCGGCGGCGCCACCCAGTCCGGCGTGCGCCAGGCCCTGGCCCAGCGCGACCGCGCGGCCGACGGCATGGAGCAGACCCGCCGCGCTTTGATCCGCAACACCAGCAACGCCTACCAGGCGCTGGTCGCCGGCGTGACCGAAGTGGAGGCCCGCCGCCTGGCCGTGTTCTCCGCGCAGAGCGCACTGGACGCCTCGCAGGTCGGCCTGGAGGTCGGTACCCGTACCGTGCTGGACGTGCTGCAGAACCAGCGCACGCTGTTCCAGGCGCAGGTGGAATACGCGCAGGCACGCTACAACTTCCTGCAGAACCGCCTGCTGCTGGAACAGGCCGCCGGTACCCTCGACGGCGCCGACGTGCAGGATGTCAACCGTCTGCTGACCGCCGACGCCGAAGCGCGCCTGTCGTCGCAGCCGGTGTCGCAGTAAGCACCTCGCGTCCCGTGCGCGATGACGACGGCGGGCTTCGGCCCGCCGTCGTCGTTTCCGGAGTGCCACGCTGTCGTGGCAGCGACGTCAGTCGCGATGCAGGCGGTGCCTGGCCGCCCAAGCGCTCGCGACTCACGTCGCTCCCACGGCCAGCTCACCTACTTCCGGTTCAGATCGCACCGAGCGCACGCAGCGAGGCGATCTCCGCCTCGTCGTAGCCAGCCTCGCGCAACACCTCGTCGGTATGCTGTCCGAGCAGCGGCGGCGCATGCCGCAGATCGACCGGCGTCGCCGACAGCTTGAGAGGACTCGCAACGAGTGGCACCGCGCCGGCATGCGGATGTTCGATGCGCGTGACCATGCCGCGCGCCTTCACCTGCGGATCGGCGAACACGTCGGCGATGTCGTTGACCGGTCCGCAGGGGATGCCTGCCGCTTCCAGCAAGGCAAGCCAGCCGTGCCGCTCGCGGGCATGAAACGCGTCCTGCAGCAGGGGGACCAACGCATCGCGATGGCGCACGCGCGCGGCGTTGGTCGCGTAGCGCGGATCGCCGGCCAGCGCCGCGAGATCCAGCATTTCGCACAGACGCACGAACTGCCGGTCGTTGCCGACCGCCACGATGATGTGCCCATCGGCGACGGCGAAGACCTGGTACGGCACGATGTTCGCGTGGGCGTTGCCCTGCCGGGGCGGCACCTCGCCACCCACCAGATAGTGGCTGCCGAGATTGGCCAGCATCGCGACCTGCGCATCCAGCAGCGCCATGTCGATCACCTGGCCTTCGCCCGTGGCATCGCGGTGGCGCAGCGCGGCGAGGATGGCGACGGTGGCATACATGCCGGTGAACAGGTCGGCGACCGCCACGCCCACCTTCTGCGGCTCGCCGTTCGCGGCGCCGGTAACGCCCATCAGGCCACCCAGGCCCTGGATGGCGAAGTCGTAGCCGGCGCGGCGCGCATAGGGTCCATCCTGCCCGAAGCCAGTGATCGAGCAGTAGACCAGGCGCGGATTGGCGGCGCGCAAGGTGGATGCGTCCAGGCGATAGCGCGCCATGTCGCCGACCTTGAAATTTTCCACCAGCACGTCGCTTTCCGACGCCAGGCGGCGGATGACGGCCTGCCCCTCCTCGGTGGCGATGTCGACCGCCAGCGAGCGCTTGTTGCGGTTCGCGCACAGGTAGTAGGCGGACTCGCCGGTTTCATTGCCATCGGCATCGCGCAGGAAGGGAGGCCCCCAGCCACGCGTATCGTCGCCGCTGCCGGGACGTTCCACCTTGACGACATCGGCACCGAGGTCCGCGAGGACCTGCGTGCACCACGGACCGGCAAGGACGCGGGTCAGGTCCAGGACGCGGACGCCGGCCAGGGCGCGGGGCACCGCCGGGTTCATGCCACCGGGGCCGGCAGGTGCGGCGCGATCATCGCCAGCGTGCGCGCGAGTGCACCCCGGCCGTGTTCGACCAGCGCGCGGCCGCGATCGGCGACCTCGCGACGGCGGCCGTCGTCGGCAAGCAGGGCTTCGATCGCATCGCCCACGCCGGCGGCATCGGGAGCGATCACCAGCGCATCGGCTTCCACCAGGCGGCGGGAGATCTCGCTGAAGTTGTGCAGGTGCGGCCCCGTCACCACGGGCGTGCCGACGGCGGCCGGTTCCAGCAGGTTGTGTCCGCCGATCGCCTGCAGGCTGCCGCCCACGAAGGCCACGTCCGCGCAGGCATAGAACGCCATCAGCTCGCCCAGCGTGTCGAGCACGAAGACCTCGTTGCCCACGGAGGGCCAGCGCTCGCCACGCCGCGTACCGACATGCCAGCCAGCCTCGCGTGCCGCCTCGGCGACGCGCGGGAATCGCTCCGGATGCCGTGGCGCCCACAACAGCAGCAGGTCCGGCCACCGCCGGCGCAGGCGCGCGTGCAGGGCGAGCACGGGCGCCTCCTCGTCTTCGTGCGTACTGGCGGCGATCCAAACGCGTCGCCCGCCGGCGAGGTGCTGGCGGAAATCCGCGACCACGTCGCGCACGTTGTCCGGAACGGGAATGTCGAACTTGAGGTTGCCCACATCGCGCACCTGCTCCGGCAGCGCGCCCAGTTGCACGAAGCGACCCGCGTCGTCGCCGGATTGCGCGGCCACCCTGCGTACCGTGCGCAGGGTGCGCGCGATCAGCGGCCGCAACACGCTGTAGCCGCGCAGCGAGCGCGCCGACAGGCGTGCATTGAGGATGTAGACCGGCACGCGACGGTCGTGGCAGCCGAACAGCAGGCTGGGCCACAGTTCGGTTTCCATGATCAGTGCGAGTCGCGGACGGAAGTGGCCGAGGAAGCGCGCCACCGCGCCCGGCAGGTCGTACGGCGAGTAGACGTGCAGCACGCGCTCGCCCCACAGCGCCTGCACGCGCTGCGAGCCGGTCGGCGTGATGGTGGTGATGAGCAGGCGCAGCCCGCGGTGCCGCTTCAGCAGCGCATCGACGACCGGCGCCGCCGCGTTCACCTCGCCGACCGACACGGCATGCAGCCAGACATCGACGACGCCGCCCGGCATGTCGTAGCTGCCGTAGCGTTCGTTCCAGCGCTGGAAGTATTCCGGGTAGCGGAAGCCGCGCCAGATCAGGTGGTACACCGTGACGGGCGTCAGGATGTACAGCACCACCGAATAGAGGGCGCGCAACAGGCGTTCGGCGGTGCGGTTCGACATGGGCGACAAGGATACCCGCGGCCACCGCTACAATGCGTCATGGCCGACTCCGAGAAGCGATCCTCCGACCCCGGCGAACGTCCACCCCTCGGGCCGCGGCAGTGGCCGTCGTGGCTGGGCATCGGGCTGGCATGGCTGGTCGCCCGGCTGCCGTGGGCCGTGCAGCGCCCGCTCGGACGCGCCGTGGGCGCCCTGCTGTACCGCGTGCTGCGGGAACGCCGGCATGTGGCGCGGCGCAATATCGCCCTGTGCTTTCCGGAACTCGATGCGCAGGCCCAGGAAGCGCTGGCGCGCGCCGGTTTCGGCGAACTGGGCATCGGACTGTTCGAGTTCGCGCGCGCCTGGTGGGGCAGCGTCGCGCCGATGCGGAAAGGCCTGCGGGTCGAAGGACTGGAGCATCTGGCCGCTGCGCGCGCGGGTGGCCGCGGCGTCATCGTGGTGTCCGGCCACTTCACCACGCTGGAGATATCGGCGCGCCTGATGTGCGATTACGCGCCACTGGCCGGCATGTACCGTCCCCACAACCAGGGGGCGATGGAGTGGGCGGTCAAGCGCGGCCGGCTGCGCTATGCCACCGCCATGTTCACCCGCGACGAACTGCGCCCGGCGCTGAAGCACCTGAAGCAGGGCGGCCTGCTGTGGTTCGCGCCGGACCAGGACACCCGCCGCGGCGACAGCGTGTTCGTTCCGTTCTTCGGGCATCCCGCCTACAGCCTGACGTCGACGCACCAACTCGCCCGCCTGTCCGGTGCGGCGGTGATGGCGTTCTCCCATGTCCGGCGCGACGACGGTGGCTACACGCTCACCCTGTCGCCCGCGTTCGAGGATTTCCCGTCGACGGACGCCACCGCCGACACGGCACGCGTGATCGCCGCCATCGAAGCCATGGTGCGCCAGGCGCCGACGCAGTACCTGTGGATCCATCGCCGCTTCAAGCGCCAGCCCGACGGGCGCGGCGAACTCTACCGATAGAGGTTCGGCTCGCCGGGTGGCCGTGTCTTGAACCGCCGGTGCACCCACAGATACTGCTCAGGATGCTGGCGCACGACCGCCTCCAGCTCGGCCATGTAGCGGGCGGCGTCCTGCACCGGGTCGCCACTCGGCCATCCGCGCCAGGTGGGCTCGACGCGCAGCTGGTAGCGACCGTCATCGTCGCGATGGAACCAGAACGGCAATACCACCGCATTGCCGCGGCGCGCGAGATCCGGCGTGGCGGTCAGCGTGGCGGCCGGCACCCCGAAGAACGGCACGAACGCATTCTGGTAGTTGAAATCCTGGTCGGCCGAATACGCCACGATGCCGCCGCGCGACAATGCGCGCAGCAGGCCGCGCACGTCCTTCTTGGCGATCACGTCGGCGAACACGCGACGCCGCGCGCCGTCCAGCAGGCGCTCGACGCAGGGATCGTTGTTGCGCCGCGCGACGATGGTCACGCGTTCGCCCAGTGCCTCGCCGAGCAGTCGCGCGCACAGTTCCGAATGCGGGATGTGTCCGCCGAACAGCAGGATGCCGCGTCCCCGCGCCTGCGCGGCGCGCACGTGTTCCAGCCCTTGCACGTCGGCAAGCCCGCGCAGCGCATGGGCGGGGGCGTACCAGCCGCGGATGAGTTCGAGCGCCCCGGTCACCGTGGCACGGACGGTGTCGCGCAGCAGACGTGCCTGCGCCTGCGCGTCGCGCTCGGGAAAACACAGTGCGATGTTGGTGGCCGCATGCCGCCGGCGCTTGGCCAGCAGGGGCCACAGCAGGAAGGTGGCCAGACGCCCCATCGCCAGCAGCACCGCCTGCGGCAGGCGTGCGACGCCATGGGCCAGCAGGTTGGCGGGCGCTATGAACCAGCAGCGCCGGCCGGGCGAACGCTCATTCGTCATCGCGCGCGAGCAGGCTGCCTGCGTATAGCGCCGCGAGCATCAGGGTCAGGCCACCCCAGAACGTCGAATAGAACGCCAGGTGGGTGTTGAAAGGAAATACCGTGACCGCCAGCGCCAGCATGGCGGGCCGCGCCCGGTCCTTGGCCTGCGGCCTGGCATAGCGCCACGCGCGCCATGCCAGCGCCGCGCCCGCCAGCCACAGCAGCAGACCGATGATGCCGGTCTCGCTGAGCACCTCGAGTACGATCTGGTGGGCGTGGTACGCGGGGCCCTGTCCCCACGCCGGTCGTCCATCGGCGCTGGCATCGCAGGCGGGAAACGCTTCGCGGAAGCCCCGCGCGCCGACTCCGTTCACCGGATGGCGCGCGATCATGCAGCCTGCCGCCGACCAGATCTGGCCACGTCCGGACAATGCCGTGTCCACGCCCGCCTCGCTGGCGGTCAGGGCATGGGTGGTGAGCAGGATGCGCTCGCGCACCTGCGGCGACGCTACGGTCAGCACCGCCAGCAGCACGGCGCCGAAGGCGAACACGGCCAGCAGCCGCTTCCAGCCCAGCAGCTTCCAGCCCGAGAACACCAGCACCAGTGCATAGGTGATCCAGGCAGCGCGCGCGCCCGCCAGCAGCACCACGACACCGATCGCCGCCGAGGCCAGCAGCCAGCCCGCGACCTGCAGGCGTCGGGCAGCGGCGAACAGCAGGAACGGCGACAGGCTCGCCATCACCACGCCAAGCTTGCGGTTGCAGGGACCGAGGAAGCCGCTGAGGCGGTCGATGCCGGCCATCTGCTCCGCCGTGCACATCGGGCGTCCGCTGATCAGGTGCTTGAGCTGGTCCAGGCCCCAGAACAACGGGCTGGTGCCGAACAGCGCCTGCGCCAGCGCGTCGATCGTCCAGACGGCCACGATGACGGCCAGCCCGGTGAACGTGGTGTGCCGCGCGCGCGCGTTCGCGACGGAGGCCGCCACCAGCCAGAGGAACGGCAGGTAGCGCAGGTCCACCGCCGCCTCGCGCAATGCGCGGGGCGCATCGACCGCATCGATCGCGGAGATCGCCTGGGGCAACCAGTACGCAGCGAACAGGGCGCTGGTCAGCGCCCACGCCGCCCCGCTGAGCAGGCGCGCGCTGCCCCGGAAACGGCCGAGCAACAGGCGGATGATCGCCGCCAGGGCACCCAGCACCATCACGCCTTCCGCATACCCCGGCGCCGGCCACAGGGCGACGAACGTCAGCACCCAGGCAGGCGCCCAGCGCCAGCCGTGCGGTGCACGATGGGCGGACGTATCAGGGATCGATGGCGAGTCGGCGGTCATCGGCGAGATCGTGGTAGAGGGCGAGCGTGGCGTCCTGCATCGCGCGCAGGGTGTAGGACTCCATCGTAGCCAATGCCGGCGGCGGATGCGCGAGGAACGCCATCACGGTGTCGTGCAGGCGACGCGCATCGAACGCAGGCACCGCGCCGCCGGGCTGCAGTTCCTCCAGCAGTTCTCCCACGCCGCCGTGAGCCCATCCAACCACGGGACGTCCCACCGACAGGCTTTCGATGACGGTACGGCCGAAGGCTTCCGGTTTACGCGACAGCTGCAGCACCAGATCGCTGGCGGCGTAGGCGCGCGCGATCTCCGCTGTCGGCGGCGTGATGGCGAGGGCATCGGCGAATCCAGCGCGTCGTGCCTCGGTTTCCAGATCGATCACGTACTGCTCGCGCCCGTGTTCGCGCGTACCGGGCATCCACAGGCGCGCGTCGATACCCTGATCACGCAGCTTGCCCAGCAGTGTCAGCGCCTCCTGGTGTCCTTTCAGGCGCGTGCCACGACCCGGCAACAGCAGCAGTGGACCGTCGCCCGCCAGTGCGGGATGTTGATCGGCTGCCCATGCACGCGCACTGGCATCAGGATGGGCGGCGCGCGGGAACTGCGCCGGGTCGATGCCACGCAGGATCACCACCAGCTTGCGCGGATCCGTGCGCGGGTAGTGCTGCAGCAGGTAGCGACGCACCGTGTCCGACACGCAGATCACGCGTTCGCCATGGGTCATCACGGCGCTGTAGCGGCTCGGCGAATTGAGCCCGTGCATGGTGGTGACGAAACGGGGCCGCGACGTCGCCGGCATGCCGCGCAGCGCCCACAGGCCCAGCCACGCCGGCAGGCGCGAGCGCGCATGCACGATGTCGGCACCGACCTGCGCGAACAGCTGCCGCAGTGCGGCCACATGGCGCAGCGTCAGCAGCGACTTGCGGCCGATGGCGAGGGTGATGTGTTCGGCGCCACTGCTGCGCAGGGCGGGTTCAAGGCGTCCGCCGGCCGAGACGACCACGGCGCGATGGCCGGCGCGCACCAGTGCATCGGCGACCTCCAGGGTGGAGCGTTCGACACCGCCGGATTCCAGCGCCGGCAGCAACTGGACGACGGTCAGTCGGCGCATGGTCGGCGGGCCATGCGGAAGGCCGGCATCGTCCGGTCAGTCGGCCAGGACGAAGTGCGACCCGCAGTACGGGCACTGCACGTCGCCCCCGGGCGCGTCCTCGATGGGCAGGTAGACGCGCGGATGCGAATTCCACAGCGCCATGGACGGCAGCGGGCAGCTCAGCGGCAGGTCGCTCCGCGACACGGTGTAGCGCTTCTCGGCGTTGGCGGGCGCGGTGGCGGTCTGGCTCATGGCGGTGGCGAATCGCGGAACAGGGGGTGCCCAGTCTAACAGCCGCCCCGGACCGTCCCAAGGCGCGGTGCCGGCAACGAAGAACGCCGCCCCTGGGGGCGGCGTTCGGGATAACGTCGGCGAGGGAACCGGCTTACTTCTTGGCGTCGGCCGTCGCTTCGGTGGTGATCTTCAGCGTGACTTCGTCGCTGACCATCGGCGCATAGGCACCCAGGCCGAAGTCGCTGCGCTTCACGGTGGCGGTGGCGTCGAAGCCGATCGCCGGCACCTTCTTCATCGGGTGCTCGCCGGCCTTGTTGAGGGTCACGTCCAGCACCACCGGCTTGGTGACGCCCTTGATGGTCAGGTCGCCGGTGACCTTCAGCTTGCCTTCGCCGGCAGCCTCGACCTTCGTGCTCTTGAAGGTGGCGCTGGGGTACTTGGCGGCGTCGAACCACTTGTCGCTGGTCAGGTGGTCGTAGAACTGGTCGGCCAGCGCGCTCAGGCCGGTCAGCGGCAGGGTGACCTGCACGCTGGAGGCCGAAACCTTGTCGGCGTCGTACACGAGGGTGCCGTCGGCCTGGCCGAAGTTGGCGCTCGGGTTCGAGTAGCCGAAGTGGTTCCAGCTGGCCAGCACATTGGTATGGCCGGGATCGAGCTTGTAGGTCACCGGCGCGGCGAACGCGGCACCGGCGAAGGCGAACAGGGCGGCAACGAGCAGGGTCTTGCGCATGGGGAAATCTCCGGTGGGTGGGGTATCAGAGGATGCGCGCGGCTTCGTCGAAGCCCAGGCGCGGGGAACGCGGGAAGATGCTGGACGGATCGCCATGGCCGAGGTTGACCAGGATGTCGGACTTGATCGCGGTGCCGGCGAAGAAAGCCTCGTCGACCTTGCCGGCATTGAAGCCGGTCATGGGGCCGGCGTCCAGGCCGAGCGCGCGCGCGGCGAGGATCAGGTAGGCCGCCTGCAGGCTCGCATTGCGCAGCGCCGGCTTGAACCGGTTCTCGCGCGGCCCCTCGAACCAGGCCTT
This sequence comes from Pseudoxanthomonas sp., assembly GCF_002863005.1. Classification (GTDB taxonomy): domain Bacteria; phylum Pseudomonadota; class Gammaproteobacteria; order Xanthomonadales; family Xanthomonadaceae; genus Pseudoxanthomonas_A. The sequence goes on along the minus strand of NZ_PKDG01000015.1, from coordinate 162,410 downwards.
GGCATCGGTGTGCGGGAACAGGAACGGCAGCTTCTCGTGGAAGTCCTCGTCGCGCCCGATGATCACCGTCACCGGTGCCGCCATCGTCTTGGCATAGTTGCCCTCGTCCAGCGTCGGACCCAGCTTGGCCTTGGCCTCGGCCGACTTCACGAACACGAAGCGCGCCGGCGTGGTGTTGGCCTGCGTGGGGCCGAACTTCAGCAGGTCGTACAACTGGCGCAGCGTGTCGTCGCTGACCTCGCCACTAAAGGCGTTGTAGGTGCGCGCAGTGCGGAACAACTGGTCGAGCGAAGCGGCGTCGAGGGCGTGGGACATGGGCAACCTGCAGCGGAAGGGAGGGAAGCCCGAGGTGCCGGGCCAGCGAATGCGGGGGAGTGTAGAGTGTCCTGACTATGGCCACATCCAATCGCCCCGGAACGGATTGTTTTAACCAGTGGAACGAAAAAGTCCTGTGATGGCCGATGCGCCCCGCCTCTGCACGCTGAGCGACGGCCATGCCGGCAATGTGCGGCAGGCTGCGGCGCTGGCGCGCGCCCTGGGCCTGCACGCGGACGAGATCACGCTGGCGGCGCGCGCGCCCTGGCGCTGGGTGGCGCCGCGTTCGCTACCCGGCGCGCCGAGCGCGTTCGGACCTGCCTTCCGCGCCATGTGGAACGCACCGCCCGCGCTGGCCATCGGCTGCGGACGCCAGGCGGCGCTGGCGACGCGGCTGCTGCGCGATCGCTGCAGCCGCGTCGTCCAGATCCTCGACCCTCGCATCGATCCGTCGCATTGGGATCTGGTGATCGCCCCAGCGCACGACGGACTGGCCGGCGCGAACGTGCTCACCCTGCTCGGCAGCCTGAATCCGGTCGACGACGCCTGGCTGTCCGCTGCGCGCGGCGCGTTCGCGGCGTTGGCTGCCCTGCCCTCGCCACGCACGGCACTGCTGATCGGCGGCGGCAGCACGCACTATGCCTTCGACGACGCTGCGTTCGCACGCCTCGCCACGGCGCTCGACGACACGACGGGCGCAGGCAGCCTGATGATCACGACGTCGCGACGCACCTCCCGCGACATCGTGCAGCGCGTTCGCCAACGCTACGCCGCGCGTCCGCACACCGTGCTCTGGTGCGATGCGAGCGACGGTCCCAATCCCTACGCAGGGCTGCTGGCCTGGGCCGACCGCATCGTCTGCACGCCGGAATCGGTCAACATGGTGTCGGAAGCCTGCGGCACGCGCGTGCCCGTGCAGGTCTTCGAGCCGGATCGCGTTGGCGGACGTCCCCGCCGCTTCCTGGACACGCTGGTCGCGCGCGGACGCATCCGCGATCTCGCCGACGCGTCGCCTGCCTTCGACGGTGAACCCTTGCGCGAAACCGCCCGCATCGCCGCCGACGTGCGCGCCCGCCTGGACCTCCCTGGCTGGAAGGGACATACAAGCAATTCTTTGTAGAAGCGGGTCCTGACCGCGATGCTGTTCGCACCGGATGCCGAATCAAGAGCATCGGGGGCGCGGCCCGCTCCTGCAAGGAATCGGGTGAGGGAGGGGCATGGCCCGCTCCTACAAAGAACGAAGGGCTACGCTGGATCGAAGGCAAGTCCGTGCGCCGCCGTGGTCCGCTGCACCACCGCGCGGGCCGTCGCCAGTGCCGCGTTCTCGACCACCAGCCGCGGACGCCGGTCGAGCGTGCAGCCCAGACCTTCGGCGACGAAGGTCGCATGCACGGCATCGAGGGCGTCGGCCTCGTCCGTCGACAGTGCCCCTTGCGCCGCCAGCGTCGCGACAAGGCCGGGCGTATCGCGGGGCGACAGCAGGGCCGGTTGCGCCGCTGCGTCACGCAGTACCAGGTACTGCACCAGGAACTCGAGGTCGACCAGGCCTCCCGCCCCCTGCTTCAGGTCGAAGCGGGCGGCATCGCTGCGGTCCAGCTCGCTGCGCATGCGCGCACGCATCCTGATCACGTCATCGCGCAGTGCGCCGGCGTCGCGCGCGCGCGCCAGCGTGGCCGTCCGCACGTCTTCGAACGCCTGCCGCAGCGTGGCATCGCCGGCGATGGCGCGCGCGCGGACCAGCGCCTGGTGTTCCCACGTCCATGCGCGCTCGCGCTGGTACTCCGTGAAACTGGCCAGCGACGACACCAGCAGGCCTTTCGCGCCGTCCGGGCGCAGGCGCACATCCACGTCGTAGAGTCGGCCCGCTGCCGTGACCGCGCCGAGCAATGCCACGATCTTCTGCGCCAACCGCGCATACCAGCGACCCGCTTCCATCGGCCGCAGCCCATCGGAGTCCGCCTCCGGCGGCGCATCGAACAGGAACACGAGGTCGAGATCGGAGCCGAAGCCGAGTTCTTCGCCGCCGAGGCTGCCGTAACCCACCACCGCGAACCGGCCCGACCCGACCACGCCGTGCGAGGCGGCGACGTCGCGCGTGGCGACCTGCACCACGACCCCAACGACTTCGTCCGCCAGCCATGCCAGCTGGCGCACGCTGTCGCGCGCCGACTGGCGTCCGTCCAGCGCGGCCAGCGCCACGCGGAAGCTAAGGGCCAGGCGGCGCTCGTTCAATACGCGCAGGCACGTCTCCGGATCGTCTTCGAGCAGCGCGGCCTCGCACTCCGCGCGCAGTTCGTCGCGGTCGGGCATCGGGCCGGAGACGCGCGTGTCCAGCAGTTCGTCCAGCAACAACGGGTACTGGGCCAGCCGTTCGGACAACAGTGCGCTGCGTGCCAGGACGTCGACCAGCCGCCCCAACGCGCTGGGTTGCTCATCGAGCAGGGCCAGATAGCTTGCGCGCCGCAGGATGGCCTGCAGCAGCGACAGCACGCGGCGCAGCGCGGCATCCGGCTGCAACGAACGCGCGCAGGCATCGAGCAAGGCGGGCACCACGCGATCCAGGCGCGCGCGCGCGGCATCGGACAACGCGCGCACGCCACTGAACTGCACGAATTCGCGCAGTGCGCCATCCGCGCTGCCGGCATCGGCGAATCCGGACGACGCCAGCACCTGCGCATCGCCCCCGTCGGGCAATGCGCGCCAGTACAGCGCCAGCGCACCCGGCGCGGCATCGCGCTGGCGCGGCGCCAGCAGTTCGGCGAACTCGGCGGACACGCGTGCGCGCTGCACATCCAGGGCCGCACGCAGCGCTTCCCAATCCGGATGGTCGAGACCCCGTGCGATGCGGTGACGCTCCAGCGGATCCTCGGGCAGTGCGTGCGTCTGTGCATCGCGCAGCATCTGCAGGCGGTTCTCCAGCCGGCGCAGGAAACGGTAGGCCTGTATCAGCGCCTCGCCTTCCTCCGGCGACACCTGGCGTGCCGCCACCAGCGCCGGCAGCGCCACGCGCAGGCGCCGTTCGCGCAGGGTCGCTTCGCGCCCCCCGCGGATGAGCTGCAAGGCCTGCACCAGGAATTCGATTTCGCGGATGCCGCCCGGGCCGCGCTTGATGTCGTCGGCCAGTTCGCGGCGCGCGACCTCGGCGGCGATGGCGGCCTTCATTTCGCGCAGGCCATCGAGGGCGGTGTAGTCCAGGTACCGGCGATAGACGAACGGCCGCAATGACTCCAGCCAGCGCTCCCCCGCCTCGATGTCGCCGGCGACCGCGCGCGCCTTCAACCATGCATAGCGTTCCCAGTCGCGGCCTTCGCGCTGGAAGTACAGGTCCATGCCGGCGAACGACAACGCAAGGCGACCCGCATTGCCGAAAGGGCGCAGGCGAAGGTCGACGCGATGGCAGAAGCCGTCGACGGTCGGCTCATCCAGGAGTTTCGCCAGACGCTGGCCCAGCCGCATGAAGTAGTCCTCGGCGGCGAGCGATCGCGCGCCATCGGATTCGCCCCCTTGCGGATACGCATAGACCAGGTCGATATCGGAAGAGAAATTCAGTTCACCGCCGCCCAGCTTGCCCAGGCCGAACACCACCAGGCGCTGCACACTACCGTCGGGTGCACGCACGACGCCATGGCGTTGCGCGAACTCGGCTTCCAGCGCGTCGAGCGCGGTCTGCAGGCAGACCTCGGCCAGGCGCGTGGTGCCGGCCAGCGTGTCGTCGACCGTGTCCAGGCCATGCACGTCGCGCCACACCAGCCGAGTCGACTCGGCGGTCCGGTAGCGGCGGAGCAGCTCGGGCCACTGGGCAATATTGTCGATCGTCAGTGCGTGCACCGGCCACGGCGCGGCGCCATCGTCGCGCAGCAGTACGGTCAGCAGATCGGGCTGGCGGCGCAGGGTTTCGAGCGCGAGGTCGCTCGTGGCGATCACGCTCGACACACGATCGACGTGGCCGGTGTCTGCGAGCAGTCCCTCCATGTCGGCGGACACGGCGCGCAGTCGCGCCAGGCCGCGTTCGATCAGTGCATCGCGTTCCGTGTCCAGGGACGAGGTCGCATCGTTCATGGCGGCGATTCTGGCATGCGCCGCGGCTGTTGTAGGAGCGACGTCAGTCGCGACCGGAGTTCGTCAGACCACGGTGATGGCGAACCACCAAGAATTCGCTCCGACCGTCTCCCTGCGCACCTGGGCTGCCCCGTCGTGCGGTCGCGACTGACGTCGCTCCTACGACAGCGGGATCAGGCCGCCTGCGAAAGATCCGGCAGCACGGCCTCGTGTCGCAGCGACAGGCCGAACTGCTCCGCCATGTGCTTAAGCAGCACCGGCTTCACCTGATCCATACCGGAGGGACCGCCGAGGTCCGCCAGCGAAACGACCTGCAGGCCCTGATAGCCGCACGGATTGATGCGGTGGAACGGTTCGAGATCCATCGCGATGTTGAACGCGAGGCCATGGAAGGTGCAGCCGCGCCGCACGCGGATGCCGAGCGCGCCGATCTTGGCGCCGGCCACGTAGACGCCGGGAGCGCCGTCCTTGCGTTCGGCATGCACGTTCCACTCTGCCAGCGTATCGATCATCGCCTGCTCGATCCTGCAGACGTAGTCGCGCACGCCGACCTTCAGGCGCTTCAGGTCGAACAGCGGATACGCAACGATCTGGCCGGGGCCGTGGTACGTCACCTGTCCGCCACGGTCGACATGGACGACCGGGATGTCGCCCGCCGCAAGCACGTGCTCGGGCTTGCCGGCCTGGCCGAGGGTGAACACCGGGTCGTGCTCCACCAGCCACAGTTCGTCGCCGGTCGCGTCGGTACGCGCATCGGTGAAGCGTTGCATGGCGCGCCAGACCGGCTCGTAGGCCTGGCGGCCGAGCTCGCGGACAGCGCAGGGCGAGGTCACAGCGTCCACTTCACTTCCGGGTGGTCGCGCAGGGCTTCATGCGCCGCGTCGTACTGCGCGCGGTCGTTGGCCTGGAAGCGGATGCGCACGGACACGTACTTGCCGTTGGTGGAATGCTTCCAGCTGATGTCTTCGTGCAGCACCTCGACGCCTTTCGATTCCAGCAGGCTGGGCAGCTCGGTCTCCAGGCCGGTGCCGGCCGAGCCCATGGCGCTGAGCTCGAAGGTGCCGGGAAACTGGAAGCCGTGTTCGGGGTTGTCGGATTTGATTTCCATGCCCGGATTATTGGGATGCGGGCAGCGAAAGCCAAGCCGCGCCATCCGGGAACGACGAAGGGCCGCGTGCGCGGCCCTTCGTCTTCACCCGGCGCGGCGGTTCAGCGCGCCAGCTGCACCAGGCTGGACGAGACCCAGCCCTTGTTGCCGAGTTCGTCCTCGACTTCCCACATCACCCCGTCCTTGTTGCCGGTGGGGTACAGCATCATGCCGGGGTCCAGGTCGCGCACGGCCTTGCCGGTACCCTTCGGGTTGGCGAACAGGCGGCCGGGCTTGGTCATCTCCACCGCCTGCTGGGCATTGGATGCCGAGGCATTGCCGGACAGGCCGCCCAGCTCGCTGACCAGGTTGGTGTAGGCCTGCAAGTAGGCCAGCGTGATGACCTGGCCGATCTCGGTGTTGGCGTAGCCGCTGGCACCGCCACCGCCCCAGTGGCTGCCGGTGAACAGGCTGCCGCCCGCGCCCCAGCCGATGTCGGTCTTCTTGGCGCTGCCTTCGGCCATGGCGACCTGCTCGGAAGAACGCACGTCGGTGACGGTCAGGACGACGTCGGCGGTCTTCTTCTTGAAGTCCAGTCCGCCCACCACTCGACCGACGTTGCCACCCATCAGTCCGCCCAGCAGGCCGCTGATGGCATTGCCGCCGGCATTGCTGTTCTGCGAGATCAGGTCGGGCACCAGCACGTAATCGGCGGCACGGATCTGGCCCTTGCCGATGTTGGAGCGGTTGCGCAGCTCGCCACTGGCGGCCAGATCGCGCTCGGCCATCGCCGCACCCATGCCCACGCCACGGTCCACCAGCGTGAAGCAGCGCGACTTGTTGACGAACACCTTGATCAGCTTCGACGGTGCCGGCAGCTGCTGGCCGCTCCACCAGTTCACGCCGTCCTCGGGCTCGATCACCGAGATGGTACCCAGCGGCTTGCTGCAGGTCGGGATCTCCGCGGTCTGCTGCTTGCGCTGGTCCTGCGCGCTCTGGCGCTGCGCCCAGGCGGGTGTCGTCGCAGCGGCCGCCATCAGCAGGCAGGCCGTCATCGTCATCTTCTTGCAGGTTCCCCTGTTCACGCGTGCTTCTCCTTGAGAATGATGGTGCCCGCACCCCGCGGACCTTCCATTGCGGGCGTGGCCTGCGTTCGCGTGCCGGGTCGCCCGACCGCGATGATAGGCGAAGAATGCGGTTTCGCTGGCTACACACGAAAAGAGTGACATCCAAAGGCCATCGGGCAAGGCGGGGAGGCGATACCGCGATAATGCCCGCCCTTCCCGCGAGGTCCGCCGTGCCCTATCTGCTCTCCAGCGTCGTCTGCAGCGTGCTCGTGTCGGTCCTGCTGAAGCTCATGCAGCGGCGCGGCATCGACACGGCCCAAGGCATCGCCTGGAACTACCTGGCCGCCTCCCTGCTGTGCTTCACCCTGCTGGATCCGCCGCTGTCGGCACTGGCCGCTGCGCATGCTCCGTGGCCCGCGCTCGCGCTGCTGGCGGTCCTGCTGCCGGGCATCTTCCTGGCGCTGTCGGCCTCGGTGAAGGCGGCCGGCATCGTGCGCACCGACATCGCACAGCGCATGTCGCTGGTACTGTCGCTGCTGGCCGCCTTCCTTTGGTTCGGTGAACAGGCCAATGCGCTGCGTCTCGCCGGTCTCGCAGTGGGCCTGGTCGCCATCGTGTTGCTGGCGCTGCGCCCGCGCACCGCGTCGGCCGGGGCCGAGGGCGGCTGGACCGGCTGGGCATTGCCGCTGGTGGTGCTGGTCGGCTACGCCAGCGTGGACGTGCTGTTGAAGCACATCGCTGCAGCCGGCACGCCGTTCGCGGCCTCGCTGCAGGTCGCCTTCGTCGCCGCCTTCATCGTGATGCTGGGCGTGCAGGGCGCACGGCGCCTGCGTGGCGGCCCGGCGCTCACGCTGCCCGCGCTCGGCACGGGCCTGCTGCTCGGGGCGCTGAACTTCGGCAACATCCTGTTCTACGTGAAGGCCCACCGCGCGCTGCCCGACCATCCGGCGGTGGTGTTCTCGACGATGAACATCGGCGTGGTGGTCCTGGGCACGCTGGCCGGCACGTGGCTGTTCCGCGAGCGGCTGAGCCGCACCACCCTGCTGGCGATTCCGCTCGCGATCCTCGCCATCGCGGTGATCGCGGCCGGCCTGTAGGCAGGCAAGAAAAAGGCCGGCATGCGCCGGCCTTTCCTCATCGTGCGGTGCGCCGGATCACTCCGACTCCCACCACATCCAGAATGCGTCCCACAGGCGCTTGAAGAAGCCGGCTTCCTCGATCGGCGTGATCGCCACCAGCGGCGACTGCGCGACGACCTTGCCGTCCAGCGTGACCTTCACCATCCCGATGGCCTGGCCTGCGGTGATCGGCGCCACCAGCGTCTTCGGCACGTCCATCGTCGGCTTCAGGTCGTCGTAGCGGCCCCGCGGCACGCTGACCAGCATCGGCTGGGCCACGCCCAGCTGCACATCCTTGGTCTTGCCCTTCCAAACGCGCTGCGTGGCGATGGCCTTGCCCGGCTCGTAGAGGCGGTGGGTTTCGTAGAAGCGGAAGCCCCAGTTCAACAATGCCAGGCTGTCGTCGGCGCGCTGCTTCTCCGAGGTGGATCCCATCACCACCGCGATCAGGCGCTGGTCGCCGCGCTTGGCCGAGCTCATCAGGCAGTAGCCCGCGGCGGAATGGTGGCCGGTCTTGATGCCGTCCACGCTCGGATCGCGCCACAGCAGCAGGTTGCGGTTCGGCTGGGTGATGGTGCCGACCGTGAATTCCTTGATCTTGTTGAAGGCGTACTGCTCCGGATACTCGCGGATCAGGGCGCGGCCCAGCAACGCCAGGTCGTACGCGGTGGAGTAATGCTCCGGCGCCGACAGGCCATGCGCGTTGACGAAGTGCGAGCCCTTCATGCCGATCTGCGCGGCGTAGTTGTTCATCAGCGACGCGAAGGCTTCCTGGCTGCCGGCGGCGTGCTCGGCCAGGGCGATGGCGGCGTCGTTGCCGGACTGCACGGCCATGCCGGTTTCCATGTCCAGCAGCGGCGCGGTCTTGTTGACGGCGAAACCGCTGTAGCTGCCGTCGGTGCCGGCGCCGCCCTCGCGCCAGGCGCGCTCGCTCATCATCACCTGGTCGGTCGGCTTGATCTTGCCGTTCTTCTGCTCGGCGGCCAGCACGTACGACGTCATCACCTTGGTGATGCTGGCCGGCTCGACACGCTCGTTGTAGTTCTCGCCCGCCAGTACCTGCCCGGTGATGTAGTCCATCAGCACCCATGCGGTCGCCGTCGGCGTGGGCGCGGGCGGGATGGCGACGGGAGCCGCGGCGGCGGCGGGCGGCGTGGCCGGCGCGGGGGTCTGGGCGATGGCCAGACCCATGGCGGTGGTCGCGAGCGCGGCGAGAACGAAACGGAACTTCATCGGCGGAAAACTCCTGGCAAGGCCCTGGGCCTGACGGTGCAAGGCGAACATTGTAGGGAGGCCGGCTACCGCGTGGGTTGGAAAGACGTAAAAAACCGGCAGCCGGACGTCGACGCTAGTCGCGAACGATCTGCGGGCGTCCGAAACCCAGACTCGCGATCCTGCCCGCCAATGCTTCGGCCGACGCGGCATCGGCGGCCCCCACGCGCAATCGCCACAGCGGACGGTCCGCGCCGGGCACATCGCTGAGCCGCGCATCGGCGATGCCGGCGGCGGTCAGGCGCGCGAGTGCGCGGTCGGCATTGTCGCGACTGGAGAAACTGGCGACCTGCAGCTGCACGGTGGATGGCGTCGCCGCGGCCGGCGGAGGGGCCTTCGCCGGCACGGCGGCAAGCGGCACACTCGCGGCAGGGCTGGTGACCACAGGGGCGCCCGGCTTGCCGGACGCGACACGTACCCCGTTGGCTTTCATCCACGCCTCGAAGCCGGCGGCACTGGGCACATCGCCCGGCTTGGCTGGCACGTGGTAGCGGACCGCCTCTGCAGGCAACGTCCCGACGAGCTGGTCCATCGCCGAGGGAGGCGAATCCGTCGCGGGCGTGGCCGCGAGCGTGGCGCCTTCCGGCGTCAGCGCGCGCACTTCCACGCGACCCGTCCCGCGCTGGGTGATGCCCAGGCGCACCGCGGCGGCATAACTCAGGTCGATCACGCGGCCCTCGTGGAAAGGACCACGATCGTTCACCCGCACGACCACCGACTTGCCGTTGTCCAGGTTGGTCACGCGCGCGAAGCTGGGCAAGGGCAGCGATTTGTGCGCGGCACTGTAGGCGTACATGTCGTACACCTCCTGGTTGGAGGTTCGACGGCCATGGAACTTGTTGCCGTAGTACGAGGCGGTGCCCTGCTCCACGTAGCCGTCGACGCGGTCGAGGACGCGGTACTGCTTGCCGAGCACCGAATACGGCGACTTGTTGCCGACCCGCGATCGCGCCTCGGCGGTGACCACGGGTTCGCGGATGCAATCCAGGTCGGGCACGTGGTCGGGCGTGGTGTCCGACACGCCGGGCTTGTACAGACCACCGGCGGTGTAGTCGCCACGCGTGGACAGGTCTTCCTGCGCCGGCGCATAGCGCGAGCAGTCCTTGCCCGCGATGGCCGGCGAGGGCGTCGCCGGCGCCGGCCGCACGGTGCCGCCCGCGGAGGGCGCCGGTGGCTTCTTCGGCGCCGTGCTGCACGCGGCCAGGGCCACCGCCAGCAGCGGCAGGGCCAGCCACTTCATGCCGGCGGAATCTCGCGGCCGGCGATCGCCTGCGACAGCTGGTAGACCGCCATCGCGTACATCTTGGAATTGTTGTACCGGGTGATCGCGTAGTAGTTCTGGAAGCCCAGCCAGTACTGCTTGCCGTCCGCGCCATCCAGTTGCACCAGCGTGGCCATCGCGTCCGGCGCGACCGGGTCGAGCGGCCGGTAGCCCTTCTCGGCCAGTTGCGCGAGCGAGTAGTCGGGTGTCCAGGTCTCCGGGTTGAACTCGGCGAACCCGTCCTGCAGCTGGGCGCGCGCGACGACCGCGCCGCCCGGCACCCAGCCGCCGCGTTCGCCACCCTTCTTGCGGAAGTAATTGGCGATCGAGGCGAAGATGTCCGGATACGTGGCGAACAGATCACGGCGACCGTCGCCGTTGCCGTCCACTGCGAACTCGCGGTAGCTCGATGGCATGAACTGGCCCAGCCCCATCGCGCCGGCATAGCTGCCGGTCAGCGAGGCGATGTCGAGCTTCTCTTCCCGTCCCAGCGCGAACAGCTGCGCCAGTTCGTCGCGGAAGAACTGCTCGCGACGGTATTCGTAAGCCGCACGCTCCGGATTGCCGGTGCGCGGATAGCGGAACGCGAGCGTGTACAGCGCATCCAGCACCTTGTGGCGACCGGTGAAGCCGCCATAGTTGGTCTCCACGCCGATGATCGACACGATCACCTCGGCCGGCACACCGTACTGCTGCTCGACGCGGGTCAGCTCGTCGCGGTGCTGCGCCATGAATGCGCGGCCCCCGTCGATGCGGGTCTGGGTCAGGAAGCCGACCCGGTATTCGCTCCACGGCTTGACCCGTTCCGCCGGTCGCGACATCGCCGCGACCACGCTGTCGAGGAACTGCGCCTTGGCCAGCGTCGCCTCGATCTCGGCGGGTGCGATGCCGTACTTCGCGGAGGTATCGCGCACGAACTGCGCACGCGCGGTGAGGAAATCGACCGGCTTCAGCGCTTCCGGCGGCACCTCGGCCACACGCTCGACCGACGTCTCGGCGGGCGTCGCCGGAGCGGCAGCGGAAGGCGTCGTCGAAGCCGCCGGCGGCGGCGGTTGCGGTGTGGCGCAGGACGCCAGGCCCAGCACCAGAAGGCAGGAAAGTGCGTTTCGCATCATCGGGGCGAGGGTAGCATGCAGGGTGCGGGAAATCGTGAACGTTGGGACGCGGCAGTGAGTGGAGCGGAGCGAGGAACAGCAACACCTGCTTCTACTCACGCCTCACTCCTCTCCACGCACTACTCAATACCCATGCACGGGACGATGCGCACGCACCGCCATCACCAGCCCCAGGCCGGCGAGCAGCGACACCGCCGAGGTGCCGCCGTAACTCAGCAGGGGCATCGGCACGCCGACCACCGGCAGCAGGCCCGAGACCATGCCGCCGTTGACGATGACATAGACGAACAGTGCCATGCCCAGCGTGCCGGCGAGCAGGCGCGAATACGTATCGCGCGCGTCCATCGCGATCCACAGGCAGCGTCCGACGACGAACAGGTACAGCGACAGCGTCACCGCCACGCCGATCCAGCCGAATTCTTCCGACAGCACCGAGAAGATGAAGTCGGTCGTATGCTCCGGCAGGTAATCCAGGTGGGACTGCGACCCCTGGCCCCAACCCTTGCCGTTCCAGCCGCCGCCGCCGATGGCGATCTTCGACTGCAGGATGTTCCAGCCCGCGCCGAGTGGATCGTTTTCCGGATCGCGGAACGTCAGGATGCGGTTCTGCTGATACTCGCGCAGGAACGAGAACCACGAGATCGGCGCGAACATCACCAGTCCCACGGCGGTACCGCCCAGCACGCCGGCCGTGATGAACCACCACCACGACAGGCCGGCGAGGTAGAGGCCGAACACCCCGCTGGCCGCGACCAGCATCGCCGTGCCGAAGTCCGGCTGCAGCAGGATCAACCCGGTCGGCAGGCCGATCAGCAGCGCCGCCACGAGCGTGGTGCGCCAGCCCGGCGGCAGCGGCTCGCGATGCAGGTACCACGCCAGCATCATCGGCAACGCGATCTTCAGCAGTTCCGACGGCTGCAGGTAGAAGAACTTCAGGTCGATCCAGTGCGCGCCGTGCTTGCCGGTGCCGATGAACAGCACCAGCACCAGCGGCAGCAACGCCACGGCGAACACGCCCGGCGTCCAGGCGCGCAGGCGCACCGGCGTCACCCGGGATAGTGCCCACATCGCCACCAGGCCGACGCCGAAGCGCACGCCCTGCGCCAGCACCAGCCGCGACCCCAGCGCTTCGCCACCGGCGCTGTACAGCACGGCCAGGCCGATCCCCATCAGCGCCACCAGGGCGCCGAGCAAAGGCCAGTCCAGCGTGCGCAGCACGTGCCGCAGCAGGTCGAAACCCCAGCGAAGGAGATCGGTCATGCCGAAGCCCTCCAAGCGGAGGCGGTTGCGAGCCCCTCTTCTCCCGGGAGAGGGGTTGGGGTGAGGGTCGGGGCAGGCGCGATGCCGGGGATAGAAGAGGAGCGCGGCGCGAGCGCGGTCGAGTTACTGGAGTTCGCACCCACACGACCTTCGCTGCCCCTCACCCCAATCCCTCTCCCGGTGGGAGAGGGGCTAGTGCCCTGGCTCGGACTTGTGCCCGGCGCCGGATTCGCAGGCGGTGTCGTCGTCGGTGCGGCCGGTGTCGGCGCAGCGGGCGGTGTCGCTGGCGTAGTGCCGACGGGCACGGCCTCCTCGCCCTCCTTCTCCGGCATCTTCCCCAGCAGGTAGGCATCGAAGATCTTGCGCGCCATCGGCCCGGCGGTGCTGCCGCCGTAGCCGCCGCCTTCCACCGCGATGGCGATGGCGATCGTCGGGTTGTCGGCCGGCGCGAAACCGACGAACAGGGAACGGTGGCGCAGGTGCATGGGCAGGCTGCGCGGATCGACCGCTGCGGTGCCACGGCGGCTGATCACCTGCGCGGTGCCGGTCTTGCCCGCCATCAGGTAGGGGGCGTTCAGGGCGACGCGCCAACCGGTGCCGCCGGGCTGCATGGTGTCCTGCATGCCCAGTCGCACCACCTCCACGTTCGCGGGATTCGGGCTGATCGCGATGGGCGCCGGTTGCGGCATCGGCTCCCAGGGACGGTCGAAACCGACGCGCGATTCCCGGACCAGGTGCGGGCGCCGCAACTGCCCGCTGGCGATGCCGGCGGTGGCGCGCACCAACTGCAGGGGCGTGACTTTCCAGTCGCCCTGCCCGATCGCGACATTGACGGTGTCGCCCGGATACCAGCGCTCCTTGCGCGATTTCAGCTTGGCCGCCGGCGACGGCAGGATGCCGCCGATCTCGCCCCTCAGGTCGACGCCGGTCGGCTGCCCGAACCCGTAGTGCTCCATGTAGTCGTCGAACTGCGCGATGCCGAGATCGAGCGCCAGCCGGTAGTAGTACGTGTTCACCGATTGCGAGATCGACTTGCGCAGGTTGGTCACGCCATGGCCGCGGCGGCTGGCGTCGCCCCAGCCGCGGCTCGTGCCGGGCAGGTAGAACATGCCGGTCGACACCACCGTGTCCTCCGGCTTGCGCTTGCCGCTGTCCAGGCCGGCGAGCGCGATCAACGGCTTCAGCGTCGAGCCCGGCGCCACGCCACCCAGCACCAGGCGGTTGAACTGCGGCCGTGACGGGTTGTCGTTGAGCCGCTTGAAATCCGTGCTGGAAATCCCGTTGACGAACAGGTTCGGGTCGTAACTGGGCAGGCTGACCATCGCCAGGATCTCACCGGTGCGCGGATCGACCGCGATCGCCGAACCCTCCAGTTCGCCGAAGGAATCGACGATCGCCTGCTGCAGTTTCGCGTCCACGCTCAGGCGCAGGTCGGTGCCCGCCTGCGCCGGCACGCGGCCGACCACGCGCAGCGCGCGGCCTTCCACGTTCGTTTCGACTTTTTCGTACCCGATCTTCCCGCGCAACTGCTCGTCGTAATAGCGCTCCAGGCCGGTCTTGCCGATGTGGGTCAGCGCGGCATTGATCTCGCCCAGCGACGCCAGGTCTTTCTCGTCCACGCGCCCGACGTAGCCGACGATGTGCGCGAACAGTTCGCCGTAGGGATAGCGCCGCGTGAGATAGGGAACCAGCTCAACCCCGGGATAGCGCCAGCGGTCGACCGCGAAACGCGCCATCTCCTCTTCGCTCACGCGCAGCTTCAGCGTGATCGGGCGGAACCCGCGCGTCGCCTTGCGCGTGGCCTCGAAGCGCGCGATGTCCTCGGGGTCGAGATCGATGATCTTCGCCAGTTCGGCGATCAGCTTGGCCGGCTCCTTGACCTTGTCGGGCGTCACGTCGAGGCGGAACGCGGGCACGTTCTCCGCCAGGAGCAGGCCGTTGCGGTCATAGATGGTGCCGCGGCCGGGCACGACCGGCCGCGGGCGGATGCGGTTCGCTTCCGAGCGCGTGGCGTAGTCGGCGTGGTCGATGACCTGCAGCTTGAAGTACCACGCGCCCAGGCCCAGCAGGCACAGCGCGACCACCACGAAACCGGTCACCGCGCGGCGACGGAACTGGTCGGCTTCGGCGTGCGGATTCTTGCCGCGACGGCGGGGCCCGAGCATGGCTCAGCCCCGCCTGCGGCGACCGAGCCGCAGCGCGTCCATCAGCACGAACAGCGGCGGCCAGAACACCATGCCCAGCAACGGCGCCCACCAGTACTGCCACGGCAGCGTCGGCTCGCCCAGCGCCAGGTGCACCACGGTGGTCACGATGCGATCGTTGAGCAGCAGGCCGCCGATGGCGAGCGCCTGCTGCGACATCGGGAAGAAGCGCAGCCGCGCGCGGAAGCGCTGCAGGATGAAGGCCATGATCAGCAGGCGCAGCGCCTGTTCGCCCAGCAGCGTGCCGAACATCAGGTCGGCGACCAGGCCGACGATGACAGCGAAACCCAGGCCCGCGCTGTCCGGCGCTTCGATCACCCAGTACGCCACCACCAGCGCCAGCCAGTAGGGGCGCAACGGCTGCATCACGTCGGGCAGCGGCAGCAGGCCCAGCAGCAGCGCCAGGACGATGCTCAACGGCATCAGCCAGCCGGTACGCGCGCGATTCATCGCTGCGGCTCCGTTGTCGGAGGGTTCGAGGCCGGCGCTTTTGGCCCCTCTTCCCTAGGAAGAGGGGTTGGGGTGAGGGTCGGGACGTTCGCAGGGCGCGGCGCTTGCGGGGACGTCGTCGCGGGCGTGGACGCAGACTGCGTGCCTGTACCAGCACTTCCTTCGTTGCCACTCACCCCACCCCCTCTCCCGGTGGGAGAGGGGCTTTGGGTCGCGGACGTGGACGACCCCATTTCCGCCGGACCGGCTGAGCCTGCCGCTGGCGAAGCCGTGTCCGGCAGGAACCGCGTCGGATCCGGCGTGGGCAGCGGCTGCGGCGGCCCGGACTTCAGCAGCAACACATCGCGCCCCCTGTCCAGCTGCGCCGCCGGCGTGACGTCGCCGACCAGGAACGCATGGCTGTCGTCCGGCCTCAGCGCGGCGACCGTGCCGACGGGAAAGCCCGCGGGGAACCGGCCGCCCAGGCCCGACGTGACCAGCAGGTCGCCCACCTTCACGCCACTGTTGAGCGGCACGTCGGCCAGTTCCAGCAGGTCGCTGCGACCGCGGCCATAGACGATCAGGCGTACGCCGTTGCGTGCGATCACCACGGGCACGGCATGGTCGGGATCGGTCAGCAGCAGGACGGTGGAATGGGCGGGCGTCGTTTCGATGATCTGCCCCATCAGCCCGCCGGCATCGATGACCGACTGCCCCACCGTGGCACCGGCGCGACTGCCGGCATCCAGCACCAGCCGCTGGCGGCCGGGCGCGAGGTCGATGTCGAGGATCGGCGCGAGCTGCACATCCAGGCCGCGCGAGGTCTTCACGCCCAGCAACGCACGCAGCTGGGCGTTGTCGGCGGCAGCGGTCTGCAGCCGCGCGAGCCGGGCACTGGCCACCAGCGCTTCGTTGCGCAGGCGACGGTTCTCTTCGATCAGGCCCGTCCGGGTGGCGGCATCGTCCTGGACACGGGTGGTCACGCGACCCGGCAGGCCCGCCAGCCACCACAGCGGCTGTGCCACCACGTTGGCCTGCGCGCGCACGTGCGACAGCCACCCACCCCGGTGGTCCAGGATCACCAGCGCGATGGTCAGCGCGAGATAGCCCAACAGCCGCAGCGTGCTGGCGACTTCACCGCGGGTGGCGACGGGAGGACCGGCGTAGGAAGGCACGGGCTAGAGACGGGTCGAGGGGAGTGAGAAGTGAGGAGTGAACGGGGCGAAACGAACGGCGGCAGGCGAGTCTCTTCCACTCACTTCTCACTCCTCTCCGCTCGTCACTGCTTCATCATTCCGGCGCGAAGAACTCATTGCCGTGCATGTCGACCAGCTCCAGCGCACGACCGCCACCGCGGGCCACGCAGGTCAGCGGATCGTCGGCGACCTGCACGTGCAGGCCGGTCTCCTCGCTGATCAGCCGGTCCAGGTCGCGCAGCAGCGCACCGCCGCCGGTCAGCACGATGCCGCGCTCGGCCACGTCGGCGCACAGCTCGGGCGGGGTCTGCTCCAGCGCCAGCTTGACCGCGCTGACGATGCCGGACAGCGGCTCATGCAGCGCTTCCAGCACTTCGTTGGAGTTGATCTTGATCATCTTCGGCACGCCCTCGGCGAGGTTGCGGCCGGAGATCTCCATCTCCTGCACGTCGGCCTGCGGGTAGGCGCAGCCGATCTCCAGCTTGATGCGCTCGGCCGTGGCCTCGCCGATCAGCATGCCGTGGTTGCGGCGCACGTAGTTGGTGATGAACTCGTCGAAGCGGTCGCCGCCGATGCGGACCGACTGCGAGTAGACGATGCCGTTCAGCGAGATCACGGCCACCTCGGTGGTGCCGCCGCCGATGTCGATGACCATCGAGCCGCGGGCTTCGGTCACCGGCATGCCGGCGCCGATCGCGGCCGCCATGGGCTCCTCGATCAGGTAGACGTCGCGCGCGCCGGCCTCCTCGGCCGATTCCTTGATGGCGCGGCGCTCCACCTGGGTGGAGCCGGCCGGCACGCAGACCAGCACGCGCGGGCTCGGACGCAGGAAGCGCGACTTGTGCACCTTCTTGATGAAGTACTTCAGCATCGCCTCGGTGTAGGTGAAGTCGGCGATCACGCCGTCCTTCATCGGGCGGATGGTGGTGATGTGGCCCGGGGTGCGTCCCAGCATCTGCTTGGCCTCGGCGCCGACCGCCGCGACCGAGCGCGAGCCGCCGATGGCACGGTCCTGGCGTACCGCCACGACCGAGGGTTCGTTGAGGACGATGCCCTGCCCGCGCACGTAGATCAGGGTGTTGGCCGTGCCCAGGTCGATGGACAGGTCATTGGAGAACATGCCGCGGAGCTTCTTGAACATCGGGGGACGGGTTCCTGCTGGAGGCCGGAAAATCGCGCGGGAATGGCGATTTTTTGGGCAAAAACGAAGTCGGCTAGCCTAACAATCCGGCATGGAGCGGGCAAGGAAAAATCTCGTGAATCCACGGGGAAAAACGCGCTTCGCCGAGCCACCGGCACCGCCGGCCGGCGTTGCGGCCGCCGCGATCAAGGCTGGTCGCAGGACGGCCCAGCCGGTAACCTTCGCACCGGCGCGCCGGGAATGGGGCGCACGTCCCGCTTTTCCAGCGGCCCGGGGCGGCCGCGCCCGCCTCCAGCCGAGTCTGCCGATGTCCGCATTGATCTGTGGTTCCCTTGCTTACGACACCATCATGGTGTTCCCGGACCAGTTCAAGAACCACATCCTGCCGGACAAGGTGCACATCCTTAACGTGTCGTTCCTGGTGCCGCGCATGCGCCGCGAGTTCGGCGGCTGCGCCGGCAACATCGCCTACAACCTGAAGCTGCTGGGCGGCGACCCGATCCCGATGGCCACGGTGGGCCAGGACTTCGGCCCCTATCGCGAGCATTTCGTCGAGCAGGGCATCAACCTGTCGCAGGTGAAGGTGATCGATGAATTGTTCACCCCGCAGGCGTTCATCACCACCGACCACGACAACAACCAGATCACCGCGTTCCACCCGGGCGCGATGATGCGCAGCTACGAGAACCACGTGAAGGACGTGCCTGGTGTGACCTTCGGCATCGTCAGCCCGGACGGGCGCGAGGGCATGATCCAGAATGCGGCCGAGTTCGCCGAAGGCGGCATCCCCTTCATCTTCGACCCCGGCCAGGCCATGCCGCTGTTCAACGGCGAGGAGCTGCGCCACTTCATCGAGCTGGCCGATTACGTCACGGTCAACGACTACGAGTCGAACCTGCTGCAGGAACGCACGGGCTGGGACGAGGCGGAGATCGTCAAGCGCGTGAAGGCCTACATCACCACGCGCGGTCCGCACGGCTCGCAGATCCACACGCCCGACAAGACCTACGACATCCCGCCCGCGCACGAGCGACGGGTGACGGACCCGACCGGATGCGGCGACGCCTTCCGCGCCGGCCTGATCTTCGGCATCGAGAAGGGATACGACTGGCTGACCATCGGCCGCATGGGCAACCTGATGGGCGCGCTGAAGGTCGAGCACCCGGGCACGCAGAACCAGCGCTTCGACTTCGACGAATTCAACGAACAGTTCAAGCAGCAGTTCGGTTACGCGCTGTAAGCCGGAACGCCGGGCGGAGGGCGGGACCGCCCACCGTCGCCGGGCATGCACGCGCCGCGCGTCCGGCCTTCCGTCAGCGCGCCAAGGCGGGAAACGCTGGCCTGGACCCCGGGGTCGCCACGCCCCCACGTTTGTGACGTAAGGTAAGGCCGGGGACGGGGTCGCACGGCCATGCCCCGCGCAGTCGGCAACGGGCAGGGGCAGCATGGTCGCGCAGCATCGGCAACCGGATCCGCATGACGTCCATGTGCCTGCATGGCTCACTTTCCGCCGCCTCGCATCACAGGCGCTGCTCGTGGCGAGCGTGGTCTTCCTGGCCAGTGGCCTGGGCATCCTGACCCGGCCCGAACAGCAGCTCGCCACCTTCTGGCCGACCAATGCCCTGCTGCTGGGGCTGTTCGCGCGACGGCCCGCGCTGGCGTCGCCCGCCGGCTGGGCGGCCGCCGCGCTGGGCTACGTGGCGGCGGACCTGCTGACCGGCACCTCCCTGCCCACCACGCTGCGACTGACCGCGGCCAATCTGGCCGGCGTGCTGGCCGGCTACCTGCTGCTCCGGCATGTGCGCCACGACGACCGTCAGCTGCGGCATCCGCTGTCGATGCTGTGGGTACTGGCGGTCTCGGCCGTGGCGGCGCTGGGCGCGAGCCTGGCGGGCAGCCTGGGCTCGCACGCGATGATGCGGATGGGGTTCCTGACGGCCAGCGGGTTCTGGTTTTCCGCCGAACTGGTCAGCTACGTGGCGCTGTTGCCGGTGATCCTGCTGGCGCCCTCGCCTGCGGGCGCCTGGCGCGAACTGCGTGCCGCGCTGGTCCGCGCGCGGTCACACCCCCGGCTGCTCCTGCCCCTCGCCGCGCTGGCACTGGCGCTGGTGCTGGGCGTAGCCGTCGGCGGCCCCGGCGCGATCGCCTTTCCCGTCCCCGCACTGCTGTGGTGCGCCCTGGCCTACCGGCTGTTCACCACCGCGCTCGTCACGGCGTTGCTGTGCATGTGGACGCTGATCGCCATCGCCACCGGCTGGATCGACCTGCAGCTGCAGGATGCCAGCGTGCAGCCGGTCATCTCGCTGCGCATGGGCATGGCGCTGCTGGCGGTGGCGCCGCTCACCGTGGCCAGCGTGAACGCGGCGCGCAACCGCTTGCTGGCCACGCTGAACCATGCCGCCGACCACGACGCGTTGACCGGCGTGCTCAACCGCAGCGCCTTCCTGCGACGAGGCCTGGAACTGGCGGAACAGGTGCAGCAGAGCGGCGGCACGGTCGTCGCGATGATGCTGGACATCGACCACTTCAAATCGGTCAACGATCGCCACGGCCACGCGGCGGGGGACGCGGTGCTGAGGACGTTCGCCGCCCGGATGCGCGACCACCTGCGCGAGGACGGTCTGTTCGGACGATTCGGCGGCGAGGAATTCGCCGTGCTATTGCCGGGCGTGGACGCCACGGCCGCGTGCGTCGTCGCCGAACGCCTGCGCCGGCTGGCGAGCGATCCCATTCCGCTCGAGGATGGCCGCCTTCTCGACATCACCGTCAGCGTCGGCGTCGCCTCGGGGCCAGCACGCATCGCGGGACTGGAACAACTGCTCAGCCAGGCCGATGTCGCGCTGTATCGCGCGAAAGCGATGGGAAGGAACCGGGTGGTCGCCTAGCGGACAGCGCGCCTGCCTGGCGACGGCCGCGAAGCTCGGCGCGTCGCGATCGCGTCCGGCGGCTCCGACGATGGCCGCCCTCCCGATCCCTCAGTCCCACCCGGGCATCTGGCTGCCATCCAGCCCGCCGGTCTCGAACACGGCCTTGCGCGTGCTGCCATCCTTCACGGGAAACTCGATCTCAAGGACCCGGGTCTTGCGCGCGAGGCGCCACAGCGCCTTGTTGTCGTCGATGAACATCGCGATGGCTTCGTCGGTGTCGGGCCGATTGGCCGACATCCGCTTCGGTGCGGCGGCATCCGCGATCACCGTGACCTGGCAGCGGCCGTAGCACGCCTTGGCGAAGTCGCTGGCCTGCAGCACCAGGTAGCTGCTGCGCTTCCACTTGGGATGGTCGCGGAACACCAGTTGCACCGGCTTGGCGCCGCTGCCGTCCACGTCGACGGGCTCCTTGCTCAGGATGGAAGCGGAGCGCTGGGTGCCGCCGTCGGCCGCGACCTGCGAGTAGTCCCACAGCATCTCCATCCGCCGCTGCTCGCGCGCGCCCTCGGCCTTGGCTTTCACCTCGGCCAGCGAGGGCCCGATGCGTGCGGCGGCGGCGCTCTGCGGATACTGGTCGACGAGTGCGACGCCGTGGATGCGCGCCATGTCCCAGTCGCTGGCGGCCACGGCACTGTCGTACTTCTTCGCCAGTTCGTCCGCCTGCTGCTCGACGGCGGCGGCCTCGGCCGCCGCCGCGGCGGCGCGTTCGGCCTCGCGGTCGCCGCAACCGGACGTCGCCAGCGCACACGTGAGGGCCAGCAACAGGAGGGATGTCGTGTTCTTCTTCATCGGGAGATGCCTCGCTGGATCAACAGGGCGACCGCGGCCGCCACGTCGTCGGGTTTTTCCATGATGGACATATGGCCGCAACCGTCCAGTGAAACCTGGATCGCCTGCGGCATCTTTGCGGCGTAAAGGACCATCGCGCTGGGATCGATCACGCGGTCCTGCCGGCACCACAGCAACAGGGCGGGCTGGCGGATCAGCGCCGCACGCTCGCCGGGCACGAAGCGCTCGTCGCTGCGCCCGATGCGGTCGAGCACGCGCTGTTCGAACGGCGCCTGTGCGATGCGCCAGTCGATCACCGCCTGCGAGGCGGGCCAGGGAATGGCGGGTTGCGTCGTGCGGTCGTGGAAGACCGTGTCCAGATAGCGCTGCAGCGATGCCGCATCGTGGACCGCGAAAGGATTCCCGCCCGCCAGCACGTCGATACCGAACGTGTTGTCCTTGAACCGCACGCCCGCCGCGTCGATCAGGCCGACCCGCGCCACGAGGTCAGGATGATCGGCCGCGGTGATCGCGACGATGCCACCGCCCATCGAATGCCCCAGCAGCACGATCGGACTGCCATCGCGGCGGATCTCCCGCAGGAATGCCGCCAGTCGCGCGGCCTGCGCCTTGAAGCCGTAATCGGCACCATCCCGTCGCTGGCTTTCGCCCCACCCCGGCAGATCGGGAATGACCAGGCGGTAGTGCCCGCCCAACCGCTCCGCCAGCGGATACCAGTTCTCCTTGCTGCCGGTGAACCCATGCACCATCACCACGGTGGGCGCTGCAGGTGCCTTCGCCTCCCGTTCGTCGTACGCCCAGCGGTGGTCGCCGACCACGACGCGATGCTCGGACAGCCCGATCCACCATCCCTCCGCGGCCATGCCCACGCGCAGCGGTGCCATCGGATCGCGCCACGTCCACAGCGCCAGCGCGCAAACAAGAACGGCCACCCCCAGGGCGGCCGTCCATGCGCGGGGCACGCGACGCCTCATGCGTCAGGGCGCCGCGGATGCCTTCGCCAGCAAGGCCTCGACCGACCCGGTCGTGATCGGGTGGTACCCCGGCCTGGCACGCGCGAAGCTCTCCTTGGCCAGCGCCAAGCCTTCGGGCGTCTTCACCAGTTCCTCGTAGATCGGCATGATCAGCTTGCGACGTCCCACGCGCTCGATGAACCGGGCGATCTCCGGACGCGCCTCGACGTAGCCGCTGCGGATGGTCAGCGGGTACCAGCGCATCGCGATCTCGCCGTTGGCGGTGCCGGTGAAGTGGTAGGCGTCGTCCAACTGCTTGAGCTGTTCGACGGTCAGCTTCTCGCCCATGCCTTCGAGGAAATGCACCCATTGCTGGGTGACCCATCCGCCGGTCAGCTGGGGATTGGGCAGTTGGCCGCTGCCCTGCCAGGCGATGCGCGCGGTATCGGTGTTGGAGAAGCCGCGCGACTGCACCTGCGGTGCGTTGGCCGGAATGCCCGTGCCGTATACCCACGCCTGGATTTCGGCATCGGTGACCAGGTTGGGATGCTTGTCGAACAGGTTCTTCTTCGCGTAGTCGAGGAACTGTTCGGTGGTGATGCTCTGGAATGCGAAGTGGTCGAAGTAGCCGCGCAGGAAGGCGTCGAACTCCTGGCGACCGAAGCGCTCCTCGAGGAACTGCAGGAACCAGGCGCCCTTGTCGTACGAGACCGCGCTGAGCGCATCATCCGCATCCAGCGTCGTGCCCGGCTTGACCGCCAGCGACTGCGTCGCCTCCGGCATCGTGCCGATTTCCTTCTTCAGGCTGTTGCGGGCGATGGAGTACTCCATGCTGGACGTCTCCTTGCCGTAGAGCGCTTCGACGATGCGGTTCTCGACGTAGCTAGTGAAGCCTTCGTTGAGCCAGCCATGCTTGGCGCTGGAGAACGTCACCAGGTTGCCCGACCAGCTGTGCGCCAGCTCGTGCGCGATCAGCGAGACCAGCGTCTTGTCGCCGACGATCACGGTCGGGGTGATGAAGCTCAGGCGCGGGTTTTCCATGCCGCCGTACGGGAACGACGGCGGCAGCACCAGCATGTCGTAGCGGTCCCAGCGGTAGGGGCCGTACAGCTGCTCGGTGGCGGCGATCATCTTCTCGGTGTCTTCGAACTCCTTCGTGGCCTTGTCGACCATCGCCGGCTCGGCCCACACGCCGCTGCGCGCGGAGATCGGCTTGAAGACCAGGTCGCCGGCGGCGATCGCCATCAGGTACGACGGGATCTTCTGCGGCATCTTGAAGGTGTAGTCGCCATCACGCGCCGCGGCCGGATCGTTGTCAGCGCTCATCAGCACCATCACGTCCGGGCGCGAGGTCACGTGCGCGCTGTAGGTGTAGCGCACCTGCGGCGTGTCCTGCAGCGGCACCCAGCTGCGTGCATGGATCTGCTGCGACTGGCTGAACATGAAGGGCAGTTGCTTGCCTTCGGTCATCTCCGGCGTCAGCCACTGCAGGCCCGAGGCCTCCGGCGAACTGGTGTAGGTGACGCGGACCTTGGCGTTGCGTGCCGGCGTTTCGATGGTCAGCTTGCTGCCCAGCACCGCGTCCTTCGGGGCCAGGGCGTACTGCAGCGGCGCCCAGGCGCCATTGGCCTCGCCCTCGACCTTCGCGATGGTCAGGTCGCGCGTGTCCAGCACCAGGCGGGTAGCGGCCTTGTCCTTCCAGTCCAGCGTGTAGGTGGCGGTCCCGCCGATGGTCTTGGCGTCGAAATCGACCGCGATGTCCAGCGCCAGGTCGTCGATGGCCACTTTCTGCGGCTCGGCGTAGGAGTGCTCGTCGTGGTCGACGGGCGCAGCGGCGGCGGGCTTGGGCGTGGCGGCCACGGGGGCGGGTTCGGGTTCCTTGGAACAACCGGCCGCCAGCACGGCGGCGCAGGACAACAGCAAAGCCAGAGAACGCATCAGGGGACTTCCAGCGATACGGGGGAAGTGCCTAGTTTACCGCGCCGGGCCGGGGCTGCCTTGCCGTTGGCCGTCGGGCGCCTGCTCCGTGGCGCCTTGCAGGAGCGGGCCATGCCCGCGATGCCCTCGATCGGGGTGACGGAAAAGCATCGCGCCCATGCGGCGCTTCTGCAGAGCGCTCGGCCCCTTTTTCAGACCTTGTAGCCGGTATGGATGGCCACGATGCCTGCGGACAGGTTCTTGTAACCGGTCCGCGCGAAGCCGGCCGCATCCATCATGCCCTGCAGTTCGGCCTGCGGCGGGTGCTTGCGGATGCTCTCGGCGAGGTACTGGTAACTGCCGGCGTCCTGCGCGAACAACTGCCCCAGCTTCGGCAGCACCTTGAACGAGTGGAAATCGTAGACCGGCTTGAACCAGTCGACGGTGACTTCGGAGAACTCGAGCACCCGCGCCTGCCCGCCGATCTTCAGCACGCGGTACATGTCGCGCAGCGCCGCTTCCTTGTCGGTCACGTTGCGCAGCCCGAAGGCGATGGTGACCAGGTCGAAACTCGCATCGGGGAAAGGCAGCGCTTCCGCGTTGCACTGCACGTACTCCAGCCCCTGCACCACGCCGCGATCGGTCATGCGGTCGCGGCCCACCGACAACATGCCGGCGTTGATGTCGCCCAGGATGATCTGGCCGGTATCGCCCACCCGATCCTTCAGCAACGCCGCGATGTCGCCCGTGCCACCCGCAAGGTCGAGCACGCGGTCGCCACGCTTCACCTGGCAGGTGCTGACGAAGTAGCGCTTCCACACCCGATGGATGCCGAGGCTCATCAGGTCGTTCATCAGGTCGTACTTGCCGGCGACCGACGTGAAGACTTCGCCCACCAGCTTCTGCTTGTCCTTGGCGGCGACGTCGCGGAAGCCGAAATGGGTGGTACCGCGTTCGTAGGGGGATTCGCTCATGGCCGGATTATCGCACTACCCGCCGTCGGCCGCCCACGCACGACGCGGCGGTGCAGCGCGCCCCACCCGGTTGCGCGATCGCGCGTGGCTCAGCGTTCCATCCAGGTGCACAGGGGCGCCACGCGCAACAACGACGGCAGCGCGTCGCAGGCGCGCCGGCGAGGCGGGGTCGCCGCGCGCGCGGCCGGGGTGGGGACCGACGGTGCCGGACGCGACGCCGGCGGCGAGGACGCTGCGACCGTCGCGGGACGCACCAGCACCGGCGCCGGCGAACTCATCGAGCGCGGCTTCGGCCCGATCCGCACGACGAAGCCGTCGGCCGTGGCGGAGACCACTTCCACCCAGTGCAGTTCATCGGGCGTATTCCAGCGTCCACCGACCTTCAGCATCGATCCTTCGTTGCTGGAATAGTTGGCCGCCGGCGTATCGCGATCGACGCTGTAGGCGATGCCGTAGTCTTCCAGCTTGTGGATGATCACGGCATCGCCCGCCAGCTTGGCCTCGTACGTGCCGGTACGGCGGCGCGCCTCCAGTGTGTAGATGACCGTTCTGTAGGGGTCGGGCTGCGCAGGCAGGGCTAGCACCACCAGCTGCGTGTTGGCCGTCTTCAGCAAGCTGCCGGCATCCAGCACGAACTCCATCGTGTCGCGATTGTCGGCAGCCACGACGCGCTTGCGCGCGGCGGGCAGCCAGCCGAGGCGCTCGCGCTGGTACATGTTCGGGTGCTTGGGCAGCAACCCGTACGTGGCGTCGCTGGTCGCATTGCGCCACGCGTCGCTCATCACGTCCCAGGGATTGTCGTAGGTGTCGCTGTCGCCGTCGGAATTGTTGGAATGCGGCAGTCCGTAGCCGTGCCCCATCTCGTGTGCCAGCGGCGCGAGATTGGCGAACGACCACGGCGGACTCCACGTCACGCGCGTGCACGTGTAGACGCCGTCCAGCGTGGTGCAGGCACCGCCG
The DNA here is from genome assembly GCF_002863005.1 of Pseudoxanthomonas sp. Classification (GTDB taxonomy): domain Bacteria; phylum Pseudomonadota; class Gammaproteobacteria; order Xanthomonadales; family Xanthomonadaceae; genus Pseudoxanthomonas_A. The sequence goes on along the minus strand of NZ_PKDG01000015.1, from coordinate 136,366 downwards.
CCCCACGCATTGCCGTCCAGCTCGCCGTTGAACATCAGGTTGACACCCTGGATGCCCGCGAACCCGACCTCGGCATCGGCCGCCGCGGCACAGTCGGCGAACAGTTCGGACAACTGCGCCTTCTGCTTGCCATTGACATCGGCCAGGTACGCGGAGCGCGGCTTCGGCAGCGTGTACCAGCCATGCGCGGAACTGCCGGCAAGGCTGACCTGGCCGTACGACACTTCGGACCAGTAATGGCCCAGCTGGCCCGGCGCGGTGCCGTACTGTTCCTGGAAATAGCTGCGCGGTTTCTGCTCGGCGTCGATGTCGGCGAACTTGCACATCAGCGTGATCCAGCGCGTTGCGCCCAGGATCGGCGCGGACGCCATGACGCGGCCGTCGGCTCCGGCTGCGAGCGCTCGCGGTTTCAGGGTGTCGGTGGGCACGATGGCGCTGATCGACGGCGCGACGCCGGCCGACGCCATCACCTTGGCGCCGGCAGCCACGTCGCCGTGCGCGGCGTACGACACCGCTACGCGGCGGTTGGCCAGGGCGTAGAGGTCGCCCGCCGCACGCTTGGCCTGCCCCACGTCCAGGCGCAGGCGCTGCCCTGGCCCCATGTCGAGCCACGCATCGAGGTGCGGCGCCGCCTGGACGCGACCGGGCAATGCACGCGGCGGATCCGCCCACTGCAGCTGCAGCGTACCCTGCACCACCGTCTCCGCACGCAGCGGAAGATGCGGAACGATGCATCCAATGATCGACATTCCGACGGCGAACAGTGCGCGGCAACGCGTTCGCCGGATGTCGCCCGATCCGTGTGTGACCACGCGCGACCCCATTCATGGAAGCGGGTCGAAATGACGCCGCCATGGTCGGGTGTCGGCGGGAATCACGAGGTCTTGAGGGCGCGGAACCGCACGAACGCATGTTTTTCGCGCGGATGTTCCGAACTGCGATGCAGGTCAGCATTCGCGCGCGAACCGCCTTCGCTTTTCGTCGATCGGCGCCGTCGCGCGCCGCGTCGGGGATATCCGCATCACGTAGGGGAAACCCCTACGCGTCAGCGCTCGCGCACGCTGCAGTTGGCAGTTCTTCCACCCTGCCGCGCGCTGCATCGCGAGGGCGCCACGTCACGCCCGGCGGCATCGCGCCCCGGTGGCGTGGTGGTGGACGCGGGTGTCGACGACGCCGACACCGTGGCGGGCTTGACCAGCGCGGGCAATGGCCCGCCCGATACCCGCGCGGGGCCGACGGTCACCACGAAGCCGGTGGCGGTCTGCGCCTTGATCATGACCGCGTAGGAAGCATCGGGCGTGACCCAGCGCTCGCCCACCTTGAACATCGAGCCTTCGTTGTTCGAGCGGTTGGCCGGCGGCGCGTCGGCATCGACACTGTAGGCGGTACCGGAACGTTCGATCTTGTGGATGATCACCGCATCGCCGGCGAGCCTGCCCTCGTACGTGCCCTCGCGTTTGCGAGCTTCCAGCGTGTAGACCACCGTCGCATAGGGATCGGGCTGGGGCGACAGCGAAAGCACCAGCATCTGCACGTTCGCCGACGCCGCCAGGTGCGCATAGTCCAGCGTGATGTCGCGGGTGGCCAGGTCGCCGAGCATGACGACCCGCTGGCGCGGCGCATCGACCCAGCTCAACCGGTTTCGCTGGAAGATGTTGATGTGCTTGGGGCGCGTGCCATAGGTCGCATCGCCCACCGCGTTGGACCAGCCATCGCTCATGACGTCCCACGGATTGTCGTAGGTGTCGTCGTCCCCATCGGAATTGTCCGAGTGCGGCAAACCGTAGCCATGCCCCATTTCGTGCGCCAGCGGCGCCAGGTTGCCGAAGGACCAGGGGGGGTTCCAGGTGACCCGCTTGCACAGGCGCACGCCACGCACCGTCGCGCAGCTCTGTCCGCCCCACGCATAACCATCGAGCAGGCCATTGAACATCATGTTGATGCCGACCGGCGTACTCAGGTCGAGCGTCGCCGGCGCCGCGGACGCGCAGTCGGCGAACAGCTTGTTCAGATCCGCCTTCTCCTTGCCGTCGACCATGGTGACGTAGGTCGAGCGCGGGCTCGGCAGCACGTACCAACCATGTGCCGTGCTGCCGGTCAGGTTGATCTTGTTGTAGGACACCTCGCGCCAGTAGTGCCCGAGTTGGCCCACGCCCTCGCCGTACTGCGACTGGAAGAACGCCTGGTCCTTCTGCTCCTCTGCCACGTCGCTGAACTTGCACATCAACGTCACCCAGCGCGTGGTCCCGCTGATGGGAGCGGCCGCCATCACCCGCGCGCTGGCGCCCTGCACCGGCGCGGACTGGGTGACGCGGTCCGCCGGCACGATGGCCTGGATCGCGGGCGCGGACGACATCACGCGACCCTGCGGCGCGAACGCCACGGCGACGCGGCGATTGGCCAGCACGTAGAGATCGCCGGCGGCCAGCTTCGCCTGCGCGGGATCGAGCGCGATGCGGCTGCCGTCGTCCCTGAGCAACGAGGCATTGAAGCGGGGCGCGAGCCGGGGTTGTCCTGCAGCAGCGCGCGGCGGGTCGCCCCACTCCAGTTGCAACAACCCCTGCTCGATCGTCTGCGCCTGCACACCCGCTGCCTGCGACAACCCCAGCAGGAACCCCACCGCCAACCCGGCGGTACGGCGCGATACGTCCTTGAATCCCCTTTTCACGCTCCCGACTCCCCTGGTCACCGTGCGCGTCACGCGGCACGTCGAGTGTTCTAACCAGTCCGGCGCACGCACGCCGTGAGTGGCATCACACTCTCCACCATGTGATGCTGCGCGCCCGACCACCCCGATCGACGCCGCCATGAGCACGACGCCCGACTATCGCGCCCTACTCGAGACCGCCATCGCCGAAGCCCGCCAGGGCCTGGCCGAAGGCGGCATCCCGATCGGCGCGGCGCTCTACCACCAGGACGGCCGACTGCTGGGCTGCGGCCACAACCGCCGCGTCCAGGAAGGCGATCCCTCCGTGCACGGCGAAACCGATGCCTTCCGAAAGTCCGGCCGCCAGCGCCGCTACCGCGACACGATCATGGTCACCACGCTGGCCCCTTGCTGGTACTGCAGCGGACTGGTGCGCCAGTTCAACATCGGCACGGTGGTCGTGGGGGAATCGGTGACGTTCCAGGGCGGCATCAACTGGCTGCGCGAGTCGGGCGTCACCGTCATCGACCTGCAGAGTGAGGAATGCATCACCATGCTGGGCGACTACATCCGCGCCAATCCCGAGGTGTGGAACGAGGACATCGGCGAGGACTGAGCTCGCCGGGTGCTGGATCAGCTGGGTTTCATCACCATCAGCCAGAAGATGGTGATGACGCTGAGGAAGGCCGGCCAACCCAGCCAGAACCACCACCGCATGGCGCGGTGATACGCAGGCGGCAGCGGCGCGCCATCCGCAACGGCACGTTGGGCGAGGTTGCGCGCGCGGACCTGCAGCCACAGCACGGGCAACCAGCACGCGCCGATCACGAAGAACAGCATCAGCGCCGCTTTCACCCAGAAGACGTCCAGCGGCAGGCCGAGCAGATGCGTCAGCCAGACGCCCGTGGCCAGTTGCACGACGACCGCCGGCGCGGTGAAGCAGGCGTCGGCGATCACCACCGTCCGCGCCGTCGCGGCGATCACGCGCGCATCGCCACGCAGGTGCGCGAGCCACATGAAGAACGCGATACCCAGCCCGGTGCCGAACAGCAGCGTCGAAGCGAGGATATGGATCCATTTCACCCACAGGTAGGTCATCTCAGCGCCGCTCCGTCAGGACCCACAGCACCGCCAACGAAGGCAGCAGCACCAGATTCTTCGCCATGCCACCCAGCGGGTCCCACCACGAGGCAGGCACCAAGCCGCCCAGCACCAGCGTGTAGGCGAGCAACAAGAGCAGCATCGCGCCGACAGCGGTCCGCGATCGCCAACCACTCGCCAACCAGAGGCCGAGCACCAGGTCGGCCGCCCCACCCACGCGCGCCAGCATCACCGGATCCCAGGCCGCCAGCGGCGTATCCGCCGCGAGGCGCAGGATGTCTGCCGCCGGCGTGATGAAGCCGGCCAGCGCCGACAGCAGCCACAAGCCCACCACGGCCCAACGCAAGGCGGGCGCGAGGAAGTAGAGCTGCGCCTGCCAACGATCCTGCACCTGGCTGGGCGCCTGGCCCAGCGCCTCGGCGAGCGCGCGAGGCCGCAGGCCGAAAGTGGCCTCCAGCCGCTCTGTCGCATCCGGCGCGGTGGTATTGCCCTTTCGCAGCATGCGCCACATCGTCCGTCCCACCGGTCCGCGGCCCACCGCCTCCATCGTCGCCACGGCAAGCGACACGCAGGCCTCGGGCACGGCCACCACGCGCTCTCCGGGAATGCGCAGCCAACGTCGCCATTGCTGCTGGTAGTCGCGCAACGACATCGGCGTGGGGCCGCCCACTTCGTAAATCCCACTGACCGTGTCGTCGGCCGCGCGCGCGACCAGTTCGCCCAGATCCTCCGCCGCAACGGGCTGCACCTGCCATCGACCGTCGCCCGGCAGCCATTGCGCGCCGGGAAAGCCCGCCAATGCACGCAACAGCGAGGTTCCGCCGTAGGAGCCGCTTACCGAATAGACCACCGACGGACGCAGCACGACGGACGACAGCGCGAGCCCGCCGAGTTGTTCGTCGAAACGATGTTTGGAGGCAATGAACGGCCCATCCTCGGGCAGGCCCAGGGCGGATACCTGCACGAAGCGCCTGATGCCGCGCGCCACGCAGGCCTTCGCAAGCGCCAGCGGCGCGGCCACGTGCACGACCTCGAAGGTCTGCCCCGCTTCCTCGCGGAGAATGCCTGCGGCGTTGACCACCGCCTCCACGCCGTCCAGCAGCGGCACCCAATCCTCCGGCAGCCGCATCGCCTGCAGGTCGCAAGGGCGTTCGTCATCTGCGAGCCGATTTCCCTTCGGCCGCACGGCCCGCAGGACGCGCCAGCCATGGCGGCGCAGCGCCGCCACCAAGTAGCCACCGATGAACCCCGCACCACCCACCACCAGCACCGTTCGTACCTTGCCGTCCGGAGATGCCTGCGAAGGGATTTGCATGCGGTCGTTCCGTGTCCGTCGAGGATGATGTGAAACGCGGGTGTCAGGCCTTGCGCACGAACTCCGACTTGAGCTTCATCGCGCCGATGCCATCGATCTTGCAGTCGATGTCGTGGTCGCCGTCGACCAGGCGGATGTTCTTGACCTTGGTGCCGACCTTCACCACCAGCGACGAACCCTTCACCTTCAGGTCCTTGATGACGGTGACGGTGTCGCCGTCCTGCAGCAGGGTGCCATTCGCGTCCTTGATGACACGCGCTTCATCGCCGGCGGCGGCGGCATCGGCAGACCATTCGTGGCCGCACTCCGGGCACACCAGGTGGCCGCCGTCCTCGTAGCTGTACTCGGACTGGCATTGGGGGCACGGCGGCAGCGTCGACATGGGGGATCGGGAAGTGGATACGGCCGCGATTGTCGCATGCGTAGCGTGCGCTGCGCGCACGACCGCGTATCGAGGGGTTCATGCGGTCGTGCGCAGGGCGCACGCTACGTTGTTACAGGATGTAGCGGCTCAGGTCGGGGTCCTGCACCAGTTCGCCGAGGTGCGCGTCGACGTAGGCACGGTCGATGACCACACTCTGCCCATCGCGATCGGGGGCTTCGTAGCTGAGGGTATCGAGCAAACGCTCCAGCACCGTATGCAGGCGGCGCGCGCCGATGTTCTCCTGGCGGTCGTTGACCAGCGCGGCGATCTCGGCGAGACGGTCGATCGCATCATCGCTGAAACGCAACGCGACGCCTTCGGTCTTCATCAGCTCCACGTACTGCTTGCTGAGCGCCGCCTTCGGCTCGGTGAGGATGCGGATGAAGTCGTCCTTGCTCAGTGCCGACAGCTCGACGCGGATCGGGAAACGACCCTGCAGCTCCGGGATCAGGTCGCTCGGCTTGGCCAGGTGGAACGCGCCGGACGCGATGAACAGGATGTGGTCCGTCTTCACCGTGCCGTATTTGGTCGACACGTTGCTGCCTTCCACCAGCGGCAGCAGGTCGCGCTGCACGCCCTCGCGGCTGACATCGGCGCCGCCGACGTTGCCGCTGCGCTTGGCGACCTTGTCGATTTCGTCGATGAAGACGATGCCGTGCTGCTCGCAGGCCTCGATCGCGGCCGCACGGATGTCGTCCTCGTTGACCAGCTTGCCGGCTTCCTCTTCGACCAGCTGCGGGCGCGCCGCCTTGATCGTCACGGTGCGCTTGTGGGTCTTGCTGCCGCCCAGGTTGGAGAACATCTGGCGCAGTTGCTGGCCCATCTCCTCCATGCCCGGCGGGGTCATGATGTCGACGCCGACGTTGGCGGAGAGCTCGAGTTCGATCTCGCGCTCGTCCAGGTCGCCATTGCGCAGCTGGCGGCGCAGCTTCTGCCGGGTCTCGGATTCCTTCGACGACGGTTCCGCGCCGATGTCGACGGTGGTGGTAGCGGTGTTCGCGCCGAAGCCGAACCCGCCGCCGGCGCCCTCGCGACGCGGCAGCAGCGCGTCGAGGATGCGGTCTTCCGCACGCTCCTCGGCCTGGGTGCGCATGCGCGCCTTGGCCTGCTCGCGGTACATCTTCACCGCGGTATCGGCGAGGTCGCGGACGATCTGCTCGACGTCCTTGCCCACGTAACCGACTTCGGTGAAGCGTGTGGCTTCCACCTTCACGAATGGCGCATTCGCCAGCGTCGCCAGGCGCCGCGCGATCTCGGTCTTGCCGACGCCGGTGGGGCCGATCAGCAGGATGTTCTTCGGCATCACCTCGTTGCGCAGGCTGGTGTCCAGCTGCATGCGGCGCCAGCGGTTTCGCAGCGCGATGGCCACCGCGCGCTTGGCCGCGTGCTGGCCGACGATATGACGGTCGAGTTCCTGCACGATCTCGCGCGGGGTCATCGTGGATGAAGTGTTTTCTGTCATGGCGATGTAGTCGTTGGGATGCGAGCGGGCGTCGGAGCTCAGAGCTCTTCGACCACCACGTTGCGGTTGGTGTAGATGCAGATGTCGCCGGCGATGTTCAGCGACTCGACGGCGATGGACTTCGCATCGAGCTCGGTGTGGGCGAGCAGCGCGCGCGCGGCGGACAACGCGTAGGAACCGCCCGAGCCGATGGCGATGATGCCGTCCTCCGGCTCGATGACGTCGCCGGTGCCACTGATGATCAGCGAGGTTTCCTTGTCGGCGACGGCGAGCAGCGCTTCGAGCTTGCCCAGGCGGCGCTCGGTACGCCAGTCCTTCGCCAATTCCACGGCCGCGCGTGTCAGCTGGCCGTGCTTCTCCAGCTTGGCCTCGAACAGTTCGAACAGCGTGAACGCATCCGCCGCGGCGCCGGCGAAACCCGCCAGCACCTGGCCATCGCGACCGAGCCGGCGCACCTTGCGCGCGTTGCCTTTCATGACCGTGTGGCCCAGCGTCACCTGGCCATCGCCCGCGACGGCGACATGCCCGTTGCGGCGCACGGACAGGATGGTGGTGGCGTGGAAGACGTTCGGATTCTGGCTGGGGTCCATGGAGGCCTCCGGGGTGTTCCCCCAGAGGTGGGGACGCCGCTCCGCGGTTCAAGCATGGCCTTTGGAAGCAACCCGGGGCCGTAGGCTGGGATGGAGCGAAGCGCAATCCCAGCAACCCGGCGATGTCGGAGGCACGCGCTGGGATTACGCGTTGCTCCATCCCAGCCTACGGCTCTACGGCTTTCCTATTTCTTGCGCTTGGCCCGCGGATGCGCAGCGTCGTAGACCTTGGCCAGGTGCTGGAAGTCCAGGTGCGTGTAGATCTGCGTGGTCGCGATGTCGGCGTGGCCCAGCAGCTCCTGCACGCCACGCAGGTCACCCGAGGATTCGAGGATGTGGCTGGCGAAACTGTGACGCAGCATGTGCGGGTGTACGTGCTTGAACAGGCCTTGCCGCTGCGCCAGCTGCTTGATGCGGATCTGCACGGCGCGTTGCGAAAGGGGACCCTCGGCACGGCCGGGGAAGACGAAGCCCTCGTTGCCGGACGGTCGCTCCTGTCGCCATTCGGCCAGCGCGTTGCGCGCATGCGAGCCGACCGGCACCTTGCGCTCCTTGCTGCCCTTGCCCAGCACGGTGACCATGCCACCGGCCATGTCCAGGTCGCGCCACCGCAGGGCGCACAGCTCGCTCAAGCGCAAGCCGGACGAATAGAAGAGTTCGAGCAGTGCGCGGTCGCGCTTGCCCAGGGGTGCATCGGTCGGCACCTCGACCAACCGGACGGCCTCGTCGGCATCGAGCACCTGCGGCAGCTTGCGCGGCGCCTTGGGCGCGCGCAGCGCAGCGGCGGGACTCGCGGCCACGCGGCCATGTTTCAACAGCCACTGGTAGTAGCTGCGACACGCCGAGAGCCGCCGCTGCAGGCTTTTCGGCGACAACCCACGACGGTGCTCGCTGGCGACGAACGTGCGCAGCTGCTCCGCATGTACCTCAACGAGGTGGGCAATGCCCTGGGCCTGTGCCCATTCCGTCAACGCGGCGAGGTCACGCCGGTACGCGTCCAACGTATGCGCAGAGACGCGGCGCTCGACCTCGAGATGGGCAAGGAAGTCGGCGACTGCGTACATTCCGGTGGTCCGTCATTCCAGCAACGGGCGTCAGCGCGCGCTCAACCATCGAACCGCTTCAGCGCCGTCACCAGCGTCTCGCCCATCATGCGCAGGAACAGCGTGCCCATGCCGGGGTAGAAACGATTGCCATCGCGGCTGCCGACGGCGACCAGGCCGATGCCGGGCAAGGGCAGCAGCGCCGAGGACGCCACTTCTTCCGCGCGCGCGCCATACAGCAGCACATGCTTCTCAGGTTGCAGGCGCCCGCAGATCGGCTCACCGTCGCGCAGGCAGTCGCGGAAAGGGGCCATGTGCGGGTTGTCGGCCGGGATGACCTGCAGCCACTCGCCTTCGTCCAGCCCAGCCACTGGCTGCAGCAGCACGATGCTGACGCGGTCGCCGTTGAAGTCTTCGGCCAGCGACGCCGCCATCGCGCGCACGGTGTCGGCCGCGGTGTTCTGTTTCATGAGCGTGAGCGCCAGCTGGTGCGTGCGCACGGCCAGGCGCTCGTTTTCCTGTGCATTGGCGAACAGGTCGCCGAGGCGCTTGGACAACTCGCGGTTCTTGTCGCGCAAGACTTCCAGCTGATAGCTGGCCAGCGACGCCGTGGGGCCTTCGTCGCGCGGTACCACCATGCTCAGCGCGAGGTCGGGGAACTGCTTCAGGAAGGTCGGGTGGCGACGCAGCCACGCTGCGACCTCGTGGGCGCCCAGTTTGTCGAGTGTCTCGCTCATGCTTTCCATTCCCCTTCGAATACGAATGCCGCCGGCCCGGACATGATGACCGGCGCGTCGTCGGACGGCCAGCGGATGCGGAGTTCGCCACCCGGCAGCACGATGGCGACGTCGCGATCCACGCGACCTCGACGGATCAGCACGGCCGCGGCCGCACAGGCGCCGCTGCCGCAGGCGAGCGTTTCGCCGACGCCGCGCTCGTAGACGCGCAGGCGAACGCGGTCGCGCCCGACCACTTCGGCGAACCCGACGTTGACCGATTCCGGGAAGTGCCACGAGCGTTGCAGCAAGGGGCCGTAGTGCAGCACCGGGGCGGCATCGACGGACGGGACCTCGATCACCGCGTGCGGGTTGCCCATCGACACCGCGCCGAAGCGCAGCCGCACGCCTTCGTCCACATCCGCGTCGTACTCGGCGCGCGCGTCGTCGAAGCCGCGGAGGGGAATGCGCGCCGGCACGAACTCGGGGACGCCCATCGCAACCGCATAGCGATCATCGGCGAGGCGCTCCACCGCGTGCGCTGCCACGGGGCTGTCGACCTGGAAGACCACGTCACCTGCAGCGCCATCGCGCACCAGCCATGCCGCCACGCAGCGCGCCCCGTTGCCGCATTGCTGGGAAGGCGAGCCGTCCGCATTCCAGATGCGGTAGGCCGCGACCGCGCCGGCGCTGCGAGGGGGTTCGATGGTCAGGATCTGGTCGCAGCCCACGCCGCGGTGACGATCGGCGAGCGATGCGGCCAGCGCGGCATCCGGGGGCGGCAGGCCGTCGCGCAGGTCCAGCACGACGAAGTCGTTGCCGGCCCCATGCATCTTGGTGAAACGCATCGACGTGCTCCGCGCGTGCGTCGACTCAGCCATTCCCGTCGGTGGCGGGCACCGTCGCGGGGTCGATCGGCGGGTCGGCGGGGGCGCCATCGGTCGCAGGCGGCACGGCGTCGGCGGGGGCCACGGGCGCTTCTTCGACCGGCTTCTCCGGCATGAACAGCGGGCCCTTGGCACCGCAGGCGGAGAGGACCGCCATCACGGCGGCGGCAAGGACAAGGCGGGCATTCCGGTTCATGGCGCGAGTATAGCCACAGCCCGATGAATGCGGTGGGCGCTCAGTCGGGGCGTGGCGGCTCGGGACGCCGCCACAGCCATGCATCGACCGTGGCCATGCACGCAAGGGGAAGCGCGACCATCCACCACCGGTGCGATCCGGTCCACAGCATCAGCGCGACCAGGAGGGCGGCACAGGCGAGCATCGCCCACGTCGCCGCCCACTTGGCGCGCCGCGACACCGCGCGATGCAGGTACCAGTCGTGGATCATCGGGCCGAAACGCGGGTGCGTGACCAGGTAACGATGCAACCGGTCCGAACCGCGCGAGGCCGCATAGGCCGCGATCAGGATGAAGACCGTCGTCGGCAACCCGGGCACGAACACGCCGAGGATGCCCATGCCCAGGCTGGCGTACGCCAGCAGCCACCACGCCCAGCGGAACCGGGCGGGCTTGGGATCGGGCATATCGCGGGGTCTGGGGGAAGACGTATCGGGCACCGCGCCCTTGTACCCCAAATCCGCCGCCGATGGCGCGAACACGACGTGCGCGCAGCGGACGACCGCGCCCCACCTCGCCATGGCCCACCTCTCCGTTCCGCTGCTGTTCTCCCCGGGTTATCGGCGGGAGGGCCGCAACACTGGAGCGCCGCTCATCGGCTGGCCGTGAAAAAGAAAAAAGCCGGGTTGCCCCGGCTTTCTTCGTGCTCGCATGGCGGCTTACTTCGACGCCACGCCCAGCTGGTCGAGCATGAAGGCGTACATCTCCGCGCGCTCGCGATACTGGCGGAAACGGCCGGACTTGCCGCCGTGGCCGGCTTCCATGTTGGTGCGGAACACGACCGTATTCTTGCTGGTGTTCAGGTCGCGCAGGCGGGCGACGTACTTGGCCGGCTCCCAGTACTGCACCTGCGAATCCCACAGGCCGGTGCCGACGAACATCGCCGGATAGGCCTTGGCCTGCAGGTTGTCGTAGGGCGAATACGTGAGGATGTAGTCGTAGTAGCCCTTCTCTTCCGGATTGCCCCACTCGTCGTACTCATTGGTGGTCAGCGGAATGGTGGGGTCCAGCATCGTCGTGACGACGTCGACGAACGGCACCAAGGTCAGGATGACCTTGTACTTCTCGGGCGCCATGTTCGACACCGCGCCCATCAGCAGGCCACCGGCGCTGCCGCCCATCGCGGCCACGCGGTCCTTGGCGGCATAGCCTTCCTTCACCAGGTAGTCGGTGACATCGATGAAATCGGTGAAGGTGTTGACCTTGTTGTAGAGCTTGCCGTCGTCGTACCACGCGCGGCCCATTTCCTGGCCGCCGCGGATATGGGCAAGCGCGTAGACCACGCCCCGGTCCAGCAGGCTGACGTTGGTGATGCTGAAGTTCGGATCCATCGACGCGCCATAGCTGCCGTAGGCGTACTGCAGCATCGGCGCCTTGCCGTCGCGGGCGACGTCCTTGCGGTACACCAGCGTCACCGGGATTTTCGTCTTGCCGTCGCGGGCCGGTGCCCACACGCGCTCGGTCACGTACTTCGAGGCGTCGTAGCCGGGCACGGGCTGCTGCTTCAGCTGGCGGCGCTCGCCGGTCTTGGTGTTGATCTCGTAGGTCGTCGCCGGCGTGGTCATCGACGTGTAGCTGTAACGCAGCCAGTCGGTGCCGGTTTCCGGATTGGCCGACAGCCCCATCGAGTACGCCGGCTCGTCGGCCTTGACGTAGTCGCTGCTGCCGTCTGCCTTGATCACGCGCAGGCTCTCCAGCGCATTGGCGCGTTCGGCCACCACGCTGAAACCGTCGAACAGTTCGAAGCCCTCGACGAACACGTCATTGCGGTGCGCGATCCAGTCCTTCCAGTCCTTGCGCGAGGTCGAATCGGTCGGCGCGGTCACGATCTTGAAGTTGGTCGCGCCATCGGCATTCGTGCGGATAACCCAACGGTCGCCGAGGTGGTCGGCCTGGTATTCCACATCGCGCTCGCGCGGGGCCAGCACGGTGAACACGCCCGGGCTCGCGGCCGGCGTGCAGCGCATCTCGGACGACACGGTGCTCTCGACGCTGATGCAGATGAACTTGTCGTCGCGGCTGCGGCCGATGCCCATGTAGAAGCTGTCGTCTTCTTCTTCGTAGACCAGCGTGTCCTGGCTGGCCGGCGTGCCCAGCACATGCGACTTCACCCGCTTGCTGAGCAGGGTCTCGAGGTCCTTGTCGACGTAGAACAGCGTGCGGCCGTCATCCGACCACACCAGGTTCGGTTCGGCGTTGGTGACCGTATCCGGCAGGAGTTCACCGGTGTCCAGGTTCTTGAAGCGGATCGTGTACTGGCGGCGGCCATTGGTATCGTCGGCGTAGGCAAGCAGGCGGTTGTCCTGGCTGACCTCGTAGTCGCCGACGTTGTAGTAGTCCTTGCCGGCGCCCAGCGCATTGACGTCCAGCAGCACCTGCTCGCCGGCGAAATCGCCGGCCTCGTTGGCCTTCTGGATGGAGACCGCATCCATGCCCGGGGCGTCCTTGCGGCGCGCATGCACCGGATAGTCCTTGCCGGTCACGAAGCGCGCGTAATACCACCAGCCGCGCTCGCGGTATGGCACGCTCGCATCGTCCTGCTTGATGCGGGCGACGACCTCGTCGTACAGCTTGTCCTCCAGCGGCTTCAACGGCGCCATCACCGCGTCGGTGTAGGCGTTCTCGGCGTTGAGGTACGCCAGCATCTCCTTGTTCTCGCGCTTGTCGTCGCGCAGCCAGTAATACTCGTCGTTGCGCTCGGCACCGTGGGGCGCCTTCACCACGTGCGGCTTCTTGGCCACGTCGGGCGGGGTGGCGCTGGCGCCAAGCGCGGAGGTGATCGGTGTGCTCATCAGGACGGTCGCGGCAAGCAGGAAGGAAGTCGGCTTCATGGATGGGGTCCGGGATTGCGGGTTGCAATGGCAGCGCCCCTCCGCGAGGGAGGGGCGCCAGGCACTTACTTGGACAGTTGTTGCCAGAGGAAGGTGTAGGCCAACGCGCTCATGTGCGCGGCCTGGGCGTTGTTCGCCGCGCCGCCATGGCCACCCTCGATGTTTTCGTAGTAGCGCACGTCCTTGCCGGCGTCCAGCATCATGGCCGCCATCTTGCGGGCATGGCCGGGATGCACGCGGTCATCGCGCGTCGAGGTCATGAACAGGGTGGGCGGATAGTCCTTCCTCGCGTCGAACAGGTGGTACGGCGAGAAGGTCTTGATGAACTCCCAGTCGGACGTGTCGGGATTGCCGTACTCGGCCATCCACGACGCACCGGCCAGCAGGTGGCTGTAGCGCTTCATGTCCAGCAGCGGGACCTGCACCACCACCGCACCGAACAGTTCCGGGTATTGCGTGAGCATGTTGCCGGTCAGCAGGCCGCCGTTGCTGCCGCCCTGGATGCCCAGGTGCTTCGGCGAGGTGATCTTGCGGGCGATCAGGTCCTGCGCGACCGCCGCGAAGTCCTCATAGGCCTTGTGGCGATTGGCCTTCAGCGCCGCCTGGTGCCAGCGCGGACCGTACTCGCCACCGCCACGGATGTTGGCGACCGCGTACACGCCGCCCTTCTCCAGCCAGCCCTTGCCGACACCGCCGGAGTAACCCGGGGTCATCGAGATCTCGAAGCCGCCGTAACCGTACAGCAGCGTCGGCGTGCTGCCGTCGTACTTCAGGTTGTCCGGGCGCACGAGGAAGTACGGAATCTTGGTGCCGTCCTTGGACGTGGCGAAGTGCTGCTCGATCTTCTTGCCCGAGGCATCGAAGAAGGCCGGCATCGACTTCAGCTGTTCCGGCTGCTGGCCCAGTTCGACCAGCGACAGCGTGGTCGGGGTCAGGTAGTCGGTGACGGTCATCCACACCGCATCGCTGTCGTCGCTGTCGACCGCACTGACACTGATGGTGCCGAAGCCCGGCGCGCCGGTGAAGGCGCTGGTCTTCCAGCCCGTCGCCGACGGCGTCAGGATGCTGAGCTTGTTCTTGACGTCGTCCAGCACGTTCAGCACCACGTGGTTCCTGGTGACCGACATGCCGGCGAGCGAGGTCGTCGGGGTCGGTTCGAAGAGCACGTCGAACGTGCGCTTGCCGGCCATGAAGTCGTCGAACTTCGCTGCCAGCAGCGAGCCTGCCGCATAGGTCTTGCCACCGACGGTCCACGGCTCGCGCAGTTCCAGCGTCAGCCACTCGCGGAACACGCCCTTGTTGGCGGAGTTCGGCGCGTCGACCTTGGCCAGCGTGCCGTCGGCGCGACGGAGGTAGAGCTCGTCGTTGTAGAACGCCAGCGTGCGGCTGACGAAATCGCGCTGGAAGCCCGGCGTGTCGTCGTGGTACGCGGCGATGTACATGTCGTCCGGCTTGCCTTCGTAGACGACCTTCGCGCTGTCCAGCGGCGTGCCGCGCTTCCACTCCTTGACGATGCGCGGGTAGCCCGAGCTGGTCATGCTGCCCGCACCGAAGTCGGTGTAGACGTAGACGGTGTCGGCGTCCTTCCAGCCCAGCGCGCCCTTGGCTTCGGGACGGTAGAACCCGTCGGCCAGGAATTTCTTGTTGGTCAGGTCGAACTCGCGGGTCTCATCGGCATCGGCCCCGCCGCGCGACAGCGCGATCAGGCAGCGCGCGTAGTCGGGCTTGCGGCAGTCGGCGCCGTGCCAGACCCAGTTCTTGCCCTCGGCCTTGTTCAGCGCGTCCAGGTCGAGCACGGTCTCCCACTGCGGCTGGGCCTTGCGGTACTCGGCCAGGGTGGTGCGCCGCCACAGGCCGCGCTCGTGCTGCTGGTCCTTCCAGAAGTTGTAGTAGTAGTCGCCGATCTTCTGCACGCCCGGGATCTTGGCGTCGGAATCGAGGATGGCGCGGATGTCCGCTTCCAGCTGCTTGAAGGCCGGGGTCGAGGCGATCTCGGCTTCGGCCTTGGCGTTGACGCCCTTCACCCAGTCGAGCTGTTTCTGGCCCTCGACGTCTTCCAGCCAGGCGTACGGGTCGTTGGACACGTCAGCCTCCTTGGCGTGCGCGGGGGCGGACAGGGCGCCCGCTACAGCGAGGCCGGCGGCCAGGCAGGCGTGGGTGAGTCTGGGCATGAGGGGTGGCTCCGGAGGTGCAGTTCATGAACATGTCACGCTAGCACAAGGCCCGGAGGCCACCCCCTGCCGAAGGTCAGGCCGCCCGGGACAGACGCGCCGGCGCGGACCGCAGCCGGCGCGCCTGCGGACCGCGACGCCGCCGCGATGCCGCTGCGACGGCAGCAAGCCCCGGCATCCTGAACCGGTGCAGGGCCCACCATGCCACGGCGGGCATCCCCACCAGCCACAGCGGCAGCCAACCCAGCGCGTCGGTGCTGGCGCGCGCCAGCGGCAGCAGCAGTACCAGCGCCACGCCGGTCAGGACCAGCCTGCGCAGCATGCGATCCAGCGCCGCATCGGGACGGTCGGACGATGCCGCGACGGGAGAGACGGAGGAAACGAAGGACATGGCGATGAACTCCTGTGACGTGATGTCGGCTGGACGTCACAGTCGCGCAGGTCCATCTCACGGGTTGCGACATCAGCGGTTAACATCTCCATCGCATCCTGATGGCTAGCGTGTCCGTATGACGGGGAGAACGGAGTTCCACATGCCCATGCTTTTGTTTTCCCGTGTCGCCCGCTTTGTCCTGTCCGCGTGCCTGCTATTCGTGGTCGCCGGTTGCGGGCATCGTGGCGCAGTCAGGGAGGATCCCGCGGCCATCGACCTGCCGCGCCTCATGGGTACGTGGCGCGTGATCGCGCATATCCCGTACTTTGCCGAGCGTGGCCACGTGGCGGCGCGGTACGAGTACGCACTGCGCGACACGGACAAGGTCGCCGTGGCCTACCACTACCGGGAAAGCTTCGACGCGCCCCAGCAACAGCGCGATGCACGTGCATCGGTGAAGAAAGACAGCGGCAACCGCGAATGGACCCTCTGGTTCGTCGGCGTCGTGCCGGCCAAGTGGCGCATCGTCGAGGTGGCGCCGGACTACTCCTGGGTGATGGCGGACTATCCGGGCCGCGACATGGGCTGGATCCTCGCGCGGGACGCCACCATGGATGATGCCACCTACCAGGAGCTGGTCAGGAAAGCGCGTGACCATGGCATCAATGCGCGCCAGCTGGTACGCGTGCCGCAGGTGCCGGATCAGGTGGGGACGCCGGGGTTCGGAGCGCCGAAGGAGCCGTGACGAGCGGATCGAGGGAAACCGCTCACGTGCGAGCAACGCAAGTCGCGAAGTTTTTCAGTCCATCCGGAAGGTGGTCGCGACTTGCTTCGCTCCCACGCCCGTATCACCTGCAGCGTTACTTCTTCTCGTAGTTCGACAGTGCCAGCTCCAGCAGTGCCTTCGCCTGCTCGCGCAGCACGGCAGGCTCGACGATCTCGGCATCGGCGCCGTAATGCAGGATATCCATCAGCAGCTCGCGCGAGACGCTGTAGGGGATCTTCAGTTCGTAACGGCCATCCGGCAGGTGCCGGCCCTGTTGCTTCGAGTGCCACTGCTCGTCGGCAACCCAGCGCGCGGCCTTGGCACTGAACAGGATCGTCGCCCAGCCTTTCGGTTCGCCGGAGAAGATGCCGTAGCTCGACGCCAGGTGCTGGTTGAGTTCGTCGTTGGGAAGGTCACGGGCGGGTTCATCGACCATCCTCGCATTGCCCACGCGGTCCACCGCGAAGCTGCGCAGCGCGTTGCGCTCATGGTCCCACGCATCCAGGTACCAGTTGTCGCGGTAGTGGGTGATGCGCTGCGGCGACACCGTGCGGCGCGTGCGCTCGTCGGTGGAGCGTGCCCGGTATTCGAAGTGCAGCTGCTTGCGCTCCAGCACGGCCGAGGCGACGGTGCGGAAGCTGGCTTCGTCCAGCGTGCGGCCGCGATGCGGGATGACGCGTACGCGGTCGACCGGCCACTGGTCGACGCCGGCGTGGTCGGCCAGCAGGCCCTCGATGCGCTTCTGCAGCGGCGCCAGCGCACCGGACAGCACGCCGCCGCCCGTGCGCACCAGCAGCTGCTGAGCGGCGAGCAGGGCGTACAGCTCTTCCGAACTCAGCCACAGGCCAGGCAGCTCGAAGCGTTCGCTTTCGGCCGCGTGGTAACGGAAACCCGCTTCGCCGTCGCCCTCGATCGGCGCCATCAACGCATCGCGCAGGTACGCCAGGTCGCGATACGCCGTGGCGCGCGAGCAACCCAGTTCCTCCTGCAGCCGCTTCACGGTGACCGGATAGCGCGCGGCCTTCAGGATGCGGTGAAGGGCGGTGATGCGTTCGATCTTGTCCATGGTCGGCACGGCAGGGGGCGTTCGAGGATTATCACCGACGGGTGGCCGTTTTCGTCGCCTGCCTGCCGTTGGAGACGGTGAAGGGGCGAACGCCGGCGGCGGCTTCGGCCCGTGCGGTGCCTGGTGATGCGGCGTGTCCTCGCCGTCGCGGCACCCTCAACGCACGGACCGAAGGCGCTGTCGCGGTGGGATACACCACGCTTCGTCGCCACTGTGTCGACGCCGCCTCCCGTCCGGTCGCCGTGCCGAGCGGATGACGGGCAGTTCATTTTGGATGCCACAGACTCCGCCAACGCGATGCGGGGGTGACAGGATGTCAGCAGAAGGCCGGAGCCGCGCCGTGGCGGCCGTGATCGTGGTGCTGATCCACGGAGCGGTGACATGGGTACTGGTACGCCCCCCGGGGTGGCTTGTCGGGAAGAGTTCCCCGTCACCCGTGCTGCGAGTGCGGTGGATCGAACACGCACAGCCTGCCCTGCCGACATCGCCGCCCGATGCGCATGCGACGCCTGCGCCCTCGGCCGATCCTTCCGCACCATCACCTGACCCGGGTCGTGTGGCGAGGTCGCTGGATCCCACGCAGCGGCCTCCGGATGTGGCGATCTCCGCATCGAAACCCGACTATCTGGCGCAAGGCGCCGTCTGGGCGGCGGAAAGCGCGCCGGCGACCGATTTCCAGCCCGGACTGATGGCCAGCCGTGTTCCGAGGCTACCTGGCGGTGCTTCCGGCGGCCGCTTCCACATGCGAGAGCCACCATCGCCGCAAAGGACATTGCAGGCGATCGGCAGGATGCTGGCCGGGCCTGACTACACCACCGACCCCTGTCCGCGCATGCACGACAACGTCCATGGTCTGCTGACCGACACCAGCGATGAGGGGCGCCGGCGGCTGGCGTGGGAACTGCGGGAATACCGGGACCGGTGCCGACCGTGACGGGGTTCCGGGAACAGGCCGTCGGGCGTGGCAGAATCCAGGCCGCGAACCTGAATCGGAACAAGCACTTGGGTTGTGGCCGACGTCTGCCCTGCCTACCATGTAACCGGTTTCAGTCACTCCTCTCTCCGAGATCCGCCATGCCCCCCCGGATGCCCCTTACCCTGCTCGCCCTTGCACTGTCGGCAAGCGGTGTACTGCAGGCGCACGCGACCGATGTGCTGCTGCCCCGCAACGAAAAGGTCGACGCGCCCAAGGCGGGCAAGGGTTTCGGCAAGCAGGAGGGCATGGCGCTTCCGGTGGTCTCGATGGCGGTCCGTCCCATCCCCGAGACCCCCCCGACACCCGCCGCCCCTCCTCCGCCGACCCCCAAGCTCACCGGCGGGGGCGAACTCGGCTTCGCCGCCGCCAGCGGCAACAGCAACAACGAGAGTTTCAACGGACGGCTGGACCTGACCTACACCGATGGCGGCGCATGGCGCCACAGCGGCAGCCTGTTCGGCCTGCACTCGCGTTCGGAATACATGCGCACGCAGGAAGACGGCAGTGCCGTCCGCGACACGCGCACCACGGCCAATCGCTACACGGTGACCGCCAACAGCGCCTACCTGATGGACGATCGCGGCACGCTGAACACTTCGGTGCGCCATGAGAAAGACGATTTCGGCACCTACAGCCGGCAGCAGTCGGTCAGCCTGAGCTACGGCAACCGCGTGATCGAAAACGAACGCGCGCACCTGGACCTGCAGGTCGGGCCGGGCTACCGCCGTGCCTACGACACGCTGGATGCGCGCACGGAAGCCGGTTTCATCGGTCGTGGCCTGATCGACGTGCGCTACGCACTGAGCGAGAACACCGAGATCGTCAACAAACTGCTGGTGGAGTCGGGCGACTACAACACCTTCGCGCAGAATGACCTGGGCGTGTCGGTGACGATGAACTCCCACCTGGCGCTGAAAGCCGGCTGGCAGGCGCGCCACAACAGCGACGTGGCGCCGGACCGCAAGCGCACCGACACGCTGACCACCATGAACGTGGTCTACCGCTTCAAGTAAGCGCGCCGCACGACGCTCAGGCGAGGAACGCGCCTGCGCCCTGCTCCAGCAACCGAGCGGCGACGCGGCGACCGAGCGCGTCGGGATCGGCGAGCGGGCCATGGGCCTCGGCACGCAGGACCTGGCCGTCCTGCGCAGATCCGACCAGCCCGGACAGCACCAGGTCGTCGCCTTCGCGCCGCGCGAAGGCCGCTACGGGCACGTGGCAGCTGCCGTGCAGGGCGCGATTCATCGCCCGCTCCGCCTCCACGCAAATGCGTGTGGGGGTGTCTTCGAGCGCGGCGAACAGGGCGTGCATCGCGGGATCGTCGGCACGGCACTCGACCGCGACGGCGCCCTGGGCCGGCGCCGGCAACCAGTGCGGCGCGTCCAGGCGCGCGCGGATGCGCGCGGCGAACCCGAGCCGTTCCAGGCCGGCGCACGCCAGGATGATCGCGTCGTACTCGCCGGCGTCGAGCTTGGCCAGGCGCGTATTGACGTTGCCGCGCAGGTCGACCAGTGCCAGGTCCGGCCGCTGCGCACGCAGCTGCGCCTGCCGCCGCAGCGAAGATGTGCCCACGCGCGCGCCGTGCGGCAACGCGTCGATGCCGGCATGCAGGTTCGATACGAAAGCGTCGGCGTGATCCGCTCGCGCCAGGATGGCGGGCAGCGCGAACGGCCCTTCCAGCTCCATCGGCACGTCCTTGAGCGAATGCACGGCGCAGTCGGCGTCGCCGCGCAGCATCGCCAGTTCGAGCTCCTTCAGGAACAGCCCCTTGCCTCCGATCGCGGCCAGCGAGCGGTCGAGCACCTCGTCGCCACGCGTGCTCATCGGCACCAGCTCGACCGCCAGCCCCGGATGCGCGTCACGCAGGCGGTCGGCGACGTGTTCGCTCTGCCAGAGGGCGAGCGGGCTCTTTCGGGTGGCGATGCGCAGGGTGGTCATGCGGCCATTATCCCGCATGCCGCCATCGCGGCGGCGATCAGAGCGCCTTGACCGTCTCGCGCAGGCCGGCCACGCAGCGGCGGCTCACTTCCAACGGGGCCTTGCCGTGGCGCAGGATGGCCTGGACATGGCCATCGCCGATGCGCTTGATCTCGACCAGTTCGTGGCGCGCGACCAGGCAATTGCGGTGGATGCGCACGAAGCGGCCGCCGAACTCCTCTTCCAGCGACTTCAGCGACTCTTCGATCAGGTCCTCGCCGCGCGCGTGGTGCACCACCACGTACTTCTCCTCGGCCTGCAGGTAGTGCACTTCGTCCACCGGAATCAGGCGCAGGCTGCCGCGCAGGCGTGCGCACAGGTGCGTGCGCGGCTGGCTGTTCGAGGCGGCGGGCGGCTGGCTTTCGCGTCCGGCGATGAAGGTACGCGCGCGCTCGACCGCGGCGGCCAGGCGCTCGGGACGGATCGGCTTCATCAGGTAGTCGATGGCCGCGGCCTCGAACGCCGACAGCGCGTGCTCGTCGTAGGCGGTGCAGAACACCACGGCCGGCCGCGGGTCGAACGCCGCCAGGTGGCGGGCGGCCTCCAGTCCGTCCACGCCGGGCATGGCGATGTCGAGCAACACCATGTCGGGGCGATGCTGCGAGCAGGCCTGCAAGGCGTCCAGGCCGTTCTCCGCCTCGGCGACCACTTCGATGCCCGGGTGCTCGGCCAGCAACGCGCGCAGGCGCTCGCGGGCGAGGGACTCGTCGTCGGCAATGACCACTTTCACGGCAAAGGCGTCCTCGATGAACGTTGGCGTGATCCCCCGCGGCCTAGGTTACCCATCGCCGCGCCCTGCGTCATCCTTCCGGGGACGCGGGGGAATTACAACGCAAACCGCCGCGCCATCCAGTCACCGAGGTCACGGATCTCGTCTGCGCAGACCTGATGCGCCATCGGGTAGCGGTGCCACTGCACCGCAAAGCCCAGGTCGCCGAGCACCCGCGCGCTCTGTTCCGCGTGGACCAGCGGAATCACCGGGTCTGCGGCACCGTGCGCCATGAACACCGGTTGCGCCGTCGCCGCCTGGGCCAGGTGACCTGCGGCCTGCGCGGCACCCGGCAGATAGGTCGACAGCGCGATCAGCCCGGCCAGCGGCACCTGCCGCCGAAGCCCGGCGGCCAGCGTGATCGCGCCGCCCTGCGAGAACCCCGCCAGCAGCAGGCGGTCCGGCGCGATGCCACGTGCCTGCTCGCGCTCGATAAGCGCATCCACGTGGGCGATGGATTCCTCGATGCCGGCACTGTCCGCGCGCGTCGGGAAGTCCATGCCCACGATGTCGTACCAGGCGCGCATGCGCACGCCATTGTTGATGGTCACGGCGCGCACGGGCGCATGCGGGAACACGAACCGCAACGCCGGCCAGCCCGGCCGTACCAGCTCAGGCATGAGCGGTGCGAAGTCGTGGCCATCGGCGCCGAGGCCATGCAGCCACAGCACCGACCATGAAGGCGCGGGGCCGGTTTCCTGTTCGACAGCATCGAGGATGGGGGAGGCGGAAGAGGTCGTCATGCCGCCATTCTCGCCGCAGAGGCGCACGGACACCACTCAGCCGCCGCCTTTCTCCGCGTCCGGCAGCCGGAACCGCACGGTGCGGCTCGAGGCATGGGCCTGGCCGGTGGCTTCGAAGCGCCAGCGCTGCGCGACGGCCAGCGCCGACGCGTCGAACATGCCGGACGGCGTCGACGACACCAGGCGCACGTCGCGCACGCTGCCATCCGGCTGGATGGTGAAGGCCACGTCGGCCTGCCCCTCGATGCGGGCGCGCAGGGCGGGCAGCGGATACCGGGGTTGCGCGTCCTGCACCAGCCGCGGCACGCGCGGCGCCTGGACGATGCGAGGCGTCGCGTCGGGTGGAGCGGGCAGCTGCGGCGTTCCCTGCGTCGCCTGGGTTGTTTGCGTGGACGCGGGCGGCGGCGATGTCGGCGAGGATTCGACGTCCCTCGACGGCAAGACCGTGGTTGCAGGCGCGACAGCGGCCGACGCCGTGGAGCGGGCGGGCGCAGCAGCGTCGATGGTCGAGGTCTGCACGGCGACCGTCGCCTGGGCGGCCTGCGCGCGGGCGAGGGTCGCCATTGCCGCGCGCAAGCGTGGCAGCGCGGGTGCCCGCGCATCGATGCGTTCGATCAGGTTCCGCAAGCGCACGGCTTCTACGCTGTCGCCGCGCGCGATCGCCTGCTCGGCCGCGATCAGCACGTACGGCTGCAGCTCGGCCAGCGCGGCATCCGCGCGCGCCTGGTCCGTCGCCGCCGCGCGGGCCGCGAGATAGTGCTCCACGGCATTGTTGCCGGCAGGCGACAGCATCCGGTGCTCGGACAGTGCGCGCGTGGCGCGCGCGTAGGGATCCGTGGACACGTCCCCGGCATCCACCGCCACGATCCCCGCGGATGAGGCTCCCGCCGGAAGGACCGCCGGGGGCGGCGAGACCTCCCGGCACGCCGTCATGCACAGCACGGCTCCCATTCCGATCCACACCCAGCTCGTTCTCATGCGCATCCCCCTTTCGCGGCCGGCAAGCCTAGGTGGCGTTCATGACCGGGGTGCGTCAGCCGTGCCCGCACCCTGCGTCCTGCTCCGGGACCCTGACGGAAAAGGGGTGCACGGAGAGGTCATTGCCGGGCTGCCCGATGCCGGGCCATCGCTGGAACCGTTTGCACGCGCCGCCGCGGTCCGCAGCACGCGGGACTTCAGGTAAAGTGCGGCGATCTCGGGCCGATAACGCGGTATATCGTCCCTCTCGGGAACGACTGCACAGGGAATACGGTGGCGAACCCGGTCCATCAGGCGGCAACCGTTCTTGGGGAAGAACCGACCGTGAGGCCCACTGCCATCGCCATGCCGTCCCGTCTCGCCGATGGCGAGCCCGATGTGTCCTGGGTCATCGACCACAGCGACAACGCCATCGTCGTGTGCGACGACAGCGCGCGCATCACCTGGATCAACCAGGGCTTCACGCGCATGCTCGGCTACACGCAGGAAGAAGTCGTGGGAAGGCGCCCGAGCGACTTCCTCGCAGGGCCGCACACCGACCCCGAAACGGTCGAATGGGTCCGCGGGCAGCTGCACACGCAGCAGGGCTACCGCACCGAACTGCTGGTGTACGCCAAGAACGGCGTGCCCTTGTGGATTTCCGCGGTGGTGAACCCGGTGTTCGATGCGGACCGCGACAGCCGCTATCTGCTCGGCGTCTACACCGACATCACCCACAGCAAGCTGCACGAGGAACTGCACCGCAAGGTGCTGGGGGCGATCGTCCGCGAACAGCCCGTGCACGACGTGCTGACCCTGGTCTGCCGCGAGGTCGAGAAGGTCATGCCGGAAGCGGTGGCCTCGGTGATCGGCCTGGACGACTACGGCCGCCTGCGTCCGCTGGCGGCACCCAGCCTGCCCGAGACCATCGGGGCGATGATCGATGGCGAACTCGCCGGGCCGATGGTCGGTGCCTGCGGATCGGCGGCCTGGAGCGGACAACCGGTCGAATGCAGCGACATCGAACGCGACCCGCGCTGGCAGGCCTACAACGCGCCCTTCCTCGCCGTCGGCATCCGCGCCTGCTGGTCCAGCCCCATCAAGGGCAACGACGGACGCGTCCTGGGCACGTTCGCCCTCTACTACTGGGAAAACCGCGCGCCGGACGACTTCCACCAGCGCGTGGTCGACGTGTGCCTGCACCTGTGCGCGCTGGCGATGGAACGCGAGCGCGCCCGCGTACGCATGCACCAGCTGTCCTTCTTCGACGCACTGACCGGCCTGCCCAACCGCGCGCTGTTCAACAGCAAGGTCGAGCAGATGCTGCTGGCCGCGGCACGCAGCGACAGTCCCGTGGCGTTGCTGTTCGTCGACATCGACCGCTTCAAGATCGTCAACGACACCCAGGGCCATACGGCCGGCGACACCCTGCTGCGCGAGCTGGCGAAACGGCTCGGCGGCGAACTCCGCGACGGCGACGTGGTGGCCCGGCTGGCGGGCGATGAATTCGTCCTGGCCGTCCCCGGTCGCACGGCCGAGGAAGCCGCCAATCTCGCGGACCGGCTGATGGCGCGCCTGTCCGAGCCGCTCAACGCAGGGCGGATGATGCTGACGCCGCAGGCCAGCGTGGGCGTGGCGATGTTTCCCGCCGACGGGTGGGACGTCGATTCGCTCGTGCGGCACGCCGATATCGCGATGTACCGCGCCAAGTCCGAAGGCGGCGCGCGCATCGTGTTCTACAGCCTGGAAATGAACCAGGCCATGCAGGAGCGCCTGGCGCTGGAAAATGCGCTGCGCGAGGCGGTCCGCAGCGGCCAGCTGCGCCTGCACTACCAGCCGCAGGTCGCACTCGACGAGGACGCGACCCTGCATGGCGTGGAGGCCCTGCTGCGGTGGCGACACCCGGAGATCGGCGAGATATCGCCCGCCACCTTCGTTCCGATGGCCGAGGAGTGCGGACTGATCGACGAACTGGGCCGGTGGACGCTGGAGGAGGCCTGCACGCAGATGGCGGACTGGCGCCGTCGCGGCGTGCCGGTACCGCGCGTTTCGGTCAACCTGTCGGCGATCAATTTCGAGCAGCAGGACCTGCCGGCCTTCATCGGCAACGTGCTGGGAAAGTGCGGACTGTCGCCGGACGAACTGATGGTGGAAGTGACCGAGAGCGTGATGCTGGCGGAGAAGCCGGAAGTGCTGGCCAACATCGATGCGATCCACCGGATGGGCGTCAGCCTGTCCATCGACGACTTCGGCACCGGCTACTCCAGCCTCAGCCATTTGCATCGCCTTCCGATCAGCGAACTGAAGCTGGACATGAGCTTCGTGCGCGACCTGGAGCACAGCGAGTCCGCACGCGCGCTGACGACGTCCATCCTGCGCATAGGCGACAGCCTGTCGTTGAAGGTGGTGGCGGAGGGCGTGGAGAATGCGGCGCAGCGCGCGGTGCTGGCTTCGCTCAATTGCGATCTGCTGCAGGGCTACTACGTCTCGCGCCCGCTTTCACCGCACTCGCTGGAACGTTGGGTCAGCCTGCAACCACCGGAGGCCTGACCGCTGCGCCGCCCTCGCGTTCGAGCAGGAAGGCGAGCGCGTCCCCACAGGGCGCGGCGATGCGGAACTGCAGCAGATCGTCGGCGCGCGTACGGCCCAGGCTGACTGCCACCACCGGGATCCGCCTGCGCACGGCCGCGTGCACGAAGCGCAGCCCCGAATAGACCATCAGCGACGAACCGACCACCAGCAGCGCATCGGCCCGGTCGACGTGGGCCATCGCCGTTTCCACGCGCGGGCGCGGCACGTTCTCGCCGAAGAACACCACGTGCGGCTTCAGCATGCCTCCGCACGCTTCGCATGCAGGCACGTGGAAGCGCTCGAAATCCTTTTCCTCCAGGTCGGCATCGCCGTCGGGTGCCGTGCCCGCCTGCAGGTCGATCCATCCGGGATTGGCCTGCATCAACCGGGCCTGCAGTGCGGCGCGCGGCGTCACCTCGCCGCAGGCGAGGCAGACGACGCCATCGAGCCGCCCGTGCAGGTCGATCACCGCGTGGCTGCCGGCGGCCTGGTGCAGGCCATCGACGTTCTGCGTCAGCAGTACTTCGCAGCGCCCCTGGGCTTCCAGCGACGCCAGCGCGCGATGCGCATCGTTCGGCCGTGCCGTCGCCACGCGCGGCCAGCCGATCATGCTGCGCGCCCAGTAGCGATGGCGCGTGGCGGTGTCGCCGGTGAAGGCCTGGTAGGTCACCGGCGGCGTGCGCTTCCACGCGCCCTGCTCGTCCCGATAGTCGGGAATGCCGGACGCGGTGCTGCACCCCGCCCCTGTCAGGACGAACAGCCGGCGGTGCGCCGCCACGAAATCCTCGAGTCGCGTATCGCTCATGCCCGCAGCATAGGCGATGCGCAGGCTGGCGTGCTCAGGGCCGGGGCGCGGGGCAGTAGCTGCGCAGGTAATCCATGTGCGCCGGCATCCGCTGGGCAGTGCCCACCACGCGGCTGCGGATGTCGTCGAGGAAGCTGCGCAGCTCGTCCGGCGGGATCGCGTCCGCCGTCGGGTGGTAGCGCTTGGGCACGATACCCTGGCCCATCATCACCTGGATCCAGGAGTTCTCGCCGAACAGTTCGCCCGGCACGTGGAAGACGGTGCCGGTCTCGCGGAACAGCTCGATGCGGTGGCGCAGCGTGGCGGGGATGTCCATCTCCGCGATCTCCCGCCAGTACGGCGAATCACGCCGGTCGGTGAGATGGTAATGCATCACCACGAAGTCGCGGACGTGTTGCAGCTCCTCGTCCAGGCGCGCGTTGTACTCATCGATCGCCGGCTGGGTGACCACCTGCGGGAAGTTCTGCAGCAGGTGCACGATGCCGCGCTGGATCAGGTGGATCGTGGTCGATTCCAGCGGCTCGATGAAGCTGCCGGCCAGGCCGAGCGCCACGCAGTTCTTCGACCAGCACTGCTGCCGTTGCCCGGGCCGGAAGCGGATCGGCCACGGCTGCTTGATGACCTCGCCCTCGACACTGCCGAGGAACTCTTCGCGCGCCTCGTCGTCGCTCATGTGCCGGCTGGAATAGACGATGCCGTTGCCCACCCGGTGCTGCAACGGAATGCGCCACTGCCATCCGGCCTTGCCGGCGATGGCACGGGTGTAGGGGACCGCGTCGCGCACCGCCGTGGTCTGGGTGGCCAGGGCGCTGTCGTTGAACAGCCAGTGCGACCAGTCGGTGAAGCCCACGCCCAGCGTCTTGCCGATCAGCAGTGCACGGAAGCCGGTGCAGTCGATGAAGAGATCGCCTTCGAGGATGTCGCCGTTCTCCATCTTCAGCGCGGTGACGAAACCCGAGCCGGCCTCGGTCAGCACCTCGGCGATCTTGCCCTCCACGCGCCGGGCGCCGTGGCGCTCGCTGAATTCCCGCAGGAATTTCGCGTACAGGCTGGCATCCATGTGGTACGCATAGTGCAGCCCCCCATGGGGGAGATGCGCGAAGCGATCGCCGAGGGCCGCCTTCAGCTCGAGGCAGTAGTCCTCGTAGCCGCTGGCCATGCCTTCCTGGCGGCCACGCAGCCAGAAGTGCTGGAACCCCGTGGTTCCGCGCTCCTTGCCGCTGAAGCCGAAGGAGTGGATGTAGCGGTGCCCGTTGTCCAGCCAGTTCTCGAACGATATGCCGAGCTTGATGGTGCCCTGCACCGCCGACATGTACGCCTGCTCGTTGATGTCGATCATCCGGTGGAAGCTCAGCAAGGTGGGGATGGTGGCTTCGCCCACCCCCACGGTGCCGATTTCCTCGGACTCGACCAGCGTGATGTCCAGCGTCTTGCCCAGTACGCGCGATATCGCCGCCGCGGCCATCCATCCGGCCGTGCCGCCGCCGGCGATGACCACGCGCTTCACGGGTCGGTTGCTGGAATCGTGGATCTCGTTGCTCACGGGCAGGTTCCTGGGATTGCGGTCAGCGGTTGATGCGCTTGAGCAGGCGTGCGCGCAGTTCGCGCGCACGTGCCTCGTCCAGCGGGGACAGCAGGCGGCGGGCCTGCTCGGGAATATGGGCGGCGGTGTCGTCGTCGGCCTCGAACACGTAGTGGCGGAAGACGTCCTTCCACGCGTCGCGCTCGTGCCGCGGAAGGTCGCGCACCGTCATCAGCGCGTACATCAGGGCGTTCATCGGCGTGTCCATCCAGTCGGGCACGTCGCGCCACCAGTAGTTGACCAGAACGTTGAACGGCTCCAGACCCTCCATGTGGTGCCACCACAGGCTGGGGATCAGCACGGCGTCGCCGGGCCCGAGGTCGGCCACCTGCGCATGCCGCATCGCCTCGGCGAAGCGCGGGAAGCGCACCAGGTCCGGCGCGGCGAAATCGACCAGGCTGATCGCCTGCCCCGCCGGCGTGAAGTCGAGCGGACCGATGTACAGGTTGCGCAGCTGGTCGGGGGGAAACAGCGTCACGCGGCGGCGCCCGGCCACCACGCAGGCGAGGTTGTCCGGCACGTCCTGGTGCGCCGCGATGCGCGTGCGATTGCCGATCCAGATGCTCGCGAGCGGATCACGCCCGGGCAACGGCAGGTCGTTGTCGCGCCGGAAGCCCGGCAGCCACGTGTCGAGGGTCGTCGACGCCACGTAGATCATCGGCGGCGCGGCGTGGTCGGCGTACTTGACCAGCGTGTCGAGCACCGTGGGCAACGGGATCTGCTCCTGGCGGAAGTCCATGCCGCTCAGATCCTCGTTGTAGAACACCCGGCCACCGGTCGCGGGGGCCGCGACCGTCGCGACCACGGGGGGTGCGTCCGCGCGCACGAAGCCATGCAGGTAGGCCACGGCCGCACGCATGGATTCGCGTGCAGCCGCCACCATCGGCCAGTGGTCCACCAGGCCCCGCAGGACCACGGGTCCCGACGATGCGGGCAAGGAAAGGGCGTCGCGCGCGTCGCCGCGGAACTCCCGGATGGGCTCAGCGTCCGCGAGCACGGCTCCGGTTCATCCTGTCGATCAGCCCGCGGAAGTTCGAGATCGACGCCACCGCCATGAACACCGGCTCCAGGTGGCCGGCGGCATGCAGCCCGCCGAGCGCCGCCGCGTCCAGGTCGCGGAGGCGGTCTTCGTTGATGGTGTAGTAGCCGGCCAGGCGGTTGAGCGACCCATCGTCCAGTTCGACATCGAGCGCGAACGATTCCAGCAGGTCGAGCGCGAGCAGCGCATCGACGAAGGCCGGCACGCGCTCCAGGCCGTTGTGCAGCGTGAGCAGCACCGAGGCGATGCGGTCCAGGTACTCGGTGTTGCCGCCGTGTTCGCGGAACAGCGGCTGGCCGTCGGCACTGCCCACCCGGGGATGGTCGAGGTCGATGTGCACCGTCATCTCGTCGCCGGCGCGGCCGATCAGGAACGGCTGCCGCTCGATCGCCAGCGGCAGGTAGTGGGCGTCCCAGCGTTCGCCGTCGAGGAACAGGTTGCGTCCCTCCTCGAACCCCAGCAGGGCGACGGGCGAGAACGCACCCCGTGCGTCCTTGCGGAACACGATGGGATAGCAGGCCTGCAGGTCGCGGAACTCGGCGGGGAACGTGGCTGCGAAACCGACGTCATCGCCCAGGTGCGCGCCGCGCCGGGTATCGATTCGCAGGTCCCTGTGGTCGATGTTGTTGACCTGGGCGTGTCGTGGCATGCGGGCATTCGTCCTAGATGCGCGGCATTCCGCGCGTCATCACATGATCGAGCATCTCGCGATGCCCGGGCAACGCCGACAGCATCTTCCTCGCGATGTCGGCGGACTGGCGGAAATACTCTTCGGAACGGCGCACGTCGTCCATGCGACGCGTGGTGGGCCGCGCCTCCGGCGTGAACCCCATGCCGTAGAGGATGAACTGGTAGCTCGCGGAGGGGAACACCTCTTCGACCCGGTTGAGGTCGTAGCGCGACGGGGGCTGGTGGCGCCAGAACGCGAGCAGGTCGCGCAGGCGCTCGGGTATCGTCTCGGGCCGGCGGTTGTCGCGCCAGTAGGCGCTGTCGTCCCGTTTGCTCAGTACGTAGTGCAGTTTCAGGAAATCGACGATGCGGTCCCAGCGGTAGCTGAAGGTATCGTTGTAGCGCCTGGCCACGATGTCCATGGCCGCGCGCGTGGCGGGCATCTGGTCGGCGAGCAGGCCCGCGGCCAGCTCGACCATCACCAGCGAAGATGCTTCCAGGGGCTCCATGAAACCGCTGGAGAGTCCGACCGCCACGCAGTTGCGGTGCCACGCCCCCCGGCGGAAGCCGGGTCGGATCACGATCTTCGGCAGCGTGTCGATGTCCTGCTCGCGGCCACCGGTCGCCACGATGTAGCGTCGCAATGCGGCCTCGGCGGCCTCGTCGCTGGTATGGGTGCTGGAGTAGACGTGGCCGATACCGCGACGGCTCTGCAAGCCGATGTCCCAGATCCAGCCTGCCTCCTGCGCCGTCGAGATCGTCTGGCAGGCGATCTCGACGGTGGGGTCGGCATAGGGCACCCGCGTGGCGATGGCCCGGTCGTTGAACAGCACGTCCTTCTGCGACTCGATCCCGACACCGTAGTGCTGGCCGATCAGCAGCGCGCGCATGCCGCTGCAGTCCACGAACAGGTCGCCTTCGATCAGGCCATGCTCGCGCGTGAGCAATCCCGCGATGTCGCCGTTCTCGTGCGCCACCACCTCGACCATGTGGTCGGACACATGGCGCACGCCGAGCTTCTCCACGCAGTGCCGCCGCATGAAGACGCCCAGTTTCGCCGCATCCAGGTGGTAGGCGTAGTTGGCCACGGACGCCCATTCCGGTGTGGAAAACTGTTTGGGCGACTTGCCCGCCTCGCACAGGTGCGCCTGGAAGCAGGTCAGCAGGCTGAAGGGCACGTCGCGGTGCGCCATCCAGCCGGCGGCCAGATGGGTTTCCAGGAAGCCCGGGGGCAGCACGAACGGATGGTGGTAGTAGTCGCCTTCGACCTCTTCGCGCCAGCGGACGAACTTCGAGCCCTGCTTGAATGCCGCGTCGCACTCACGGATGAAGTCCGTTTCGCTGACGCCCGTCCTGCGCAGGGTATCGCGCATGGTGGGCCATGTTCCCTCGCCCACGCCCACCGTCGCCACGTCGGGCGATTCGATCAAGGTGATCCGCAGTCCGGCGTCCGACGCGGCCTGGTGTTCGGCGGCCAGCACGGCGGCGGTGAGCCAGCCGGCCGAACCGCCGCCGAGAATGACTACATGTCTGACAGGAGAATCCACGCCGCTACCTCGTCTTGGCAACCGACGGGCGGAACCCGGACGGTCCGCCCCCAAAACCAAAGCCGCTGGAGACCAGCGGCTTGGGCGATGCTGCCCGGGTCCTGGCCGGACCCGGGCATGTCGTCGAACGTCAGCGGAAGTTGTAGCGGAAACCGAGCATGTAGCGCGGGCCGGTCTGGGTGCCGTAGAACAGGATGTTCTCGTTGCGCTCGCTGAGCCGCGCGGTCTCGTCCGTCAGGTTGACGCCCTCGAACTGCACGGTGAAGCGGTCGCTGAACTTGTAACCCACGCTCAGGTCCCACTGGCCGTATGCTTCCACGTACACCGGGTTGTTCTTCGCAGGGTCCGCGGCATCGCCGTCGTACTGGCCGTTGAGGAACTTGTCGCGCCAGTTGTACGCCAGGCGCACCTGCCACGGTCCCTTGTCGTAGAAGCCCACCAGGTTGGCCGAATCGCTCAGGCCGATGAGCACCTGCTGCGGGCCCTTCGCATTGTTGTCGTAGGACAGGCTGTCGCTGTCGACGATGGTGTAGTTCGCCGCCACGCCGAAACCGCTGTCGCCGAACATGTGCTGCAGGGCGAGCTCGAATCCGTTGAGCTTGTGCGAGCCCGCATTGCCCGGGATGGTGACGTTGTACACCGTCAGCGGATCACCGGGGACGCCGGTGATCTCGCCGTTGGAGCCCGCGGTGCTGTCCACGCCCGGCTGGCCATCGAAGTTGGCGAAGATG
This sequence comes from Pseudoxanthomonas sp., assembly GCF_002863005.1. GTDB lineage: Bacteria > Pseudomonadota > Gammaproteobacteria > Xanthomonadales > Xanthomonadaceae > Pseudoxanthomonas_A. The sequence goes on along the minus strand of NZ_PKDG01000015.1, from coordinate 104,374 downwards.
TACTGCCGGATGCATCCCACGTCGGCGCTGCCGCAACCGCCGGCGATCGCCGCGTTCCAGTAAGCGCCGCCGACGGGCGTGGGCAGGCTGAAGAGCGTGTCCTGGAACGAGCCGGCGCCGCTGTCGATGTAGTTCGAGATGTTCTTGCGGTAGTAGCCCACCGAGAAGTAACTGGCGTCGGCGTAGTACCACTCGTACGACAGGTCGATGTTCTTGGAGAGCAGCGGCTTCAGGTTGGGATTGCCGGAGTTGCCGCTGCCGCCGTTGACGCGCAGCAGCGGGCTGACGGTCTGTCCGCCCTGGATGTCCTGCCAGCCCGGACGGCCGAGCGAGTGGCCATAGCTGGCGCGCAGCACCATGTCCTCGGTGATCTCGAAGCTGGTGTCGATGCTCGGCAGGAAATAGTCGTACTCACCGGTCATGGTGGTGAACGTCTTCTCGCCCATGTCGGTGAAGAACTCGTTGTCCGCCACCCAGCGCACGAGCACCGGCGTGTCCACCTGCGCCGCGGATTCGATCTCGGTCTTCTCGTAGCGCACGCCCATGGCCAGGTTGATCGGGATGCGCGTCTGCCAGCTGGTGCTGTACTGCAGATAGGCGCTGCGGGTCTTTTCGGTCGTCCGCAGGTCGGCGCGATTGAAGTCGTCCGGGCGGCGGGCCAGGTCGGGCCTCCCGGTGAAGTCGCCCACGGCCTGGCGCATGCGTTCGTAGTCGAAGACCAGGAACTGGCTGCTGAAACGCGGATCCTTGTAACCCGGGAACGCGTCGAAGTAACGCGCCATGTCGTCGATCTGCCACAGGCTGTTGTCGAAGTCCGACGCGAGCCCGATGCCGCCCCAGTCGGCCGCTTCGTTGATGCCCCACGCGGTACGGTTCTTGACCTCCGTGTTGGCCACGCCGAACTTGAGGTCGGAGTAGTCGCCGAACTTGAAGGTGCCGCTCAGCTGGCCCTGGTCGACTTCGCCGCGCGAATAGCCGTTGACGAACTGGCGGCCGGTGACGCGCGCCTGCGACGGATCGACACCGGTGACGCCCGGCGCCAGCGTGTAGTTCAGGATCGGCAGCTCACCGTCGAAATAGACGGTGGTATCGCCACGGATCCACGCGGCCGTACCGATGTTGCCCTGCGAACCCCAGTCGCTGTCCGGCGAGAGTTCGGCGGTGGAGCGGTGGTAATCGAACGCCAGGTCCAGCGCGTCGGAGACGGCCCACTCGACGTTGAAGCCGACCGACTCGTTCTCCGCCTTGGTCGCGCTGATGCCGCCCGCCATCGCCAGGTCGCTGCACCCTTCGTAGGTGCCGTTCGGATTCTGCGTGCCGGTGCACGGGATGAGTTCGCGGTAGAACACCGGGCCTGCGGCCGGACCGTCGGTCCAGGCGCTTTCCTGGCCGACGAAGTTGAACCACACCGACATCTCGTTGCGGCGCTGCTGGATCTTGTTTTCGGAGTACGTGTAGTCCAGCGTCGTGGTGACGCGATCCGACGGCGCCCACTGCAGCGTGACCTGTCCGTTGGTGCGCTGGCGCTGGATGCCGTTGACGCTGTAGTTGAGGTTCTGCGGTACCGAGTACAGATCGGTCGGGCCCGGCAGGTTGTCGTTGCCCGGCGTGCCGGGTGCGATCGCGCCCCAACCGCCTTCGCCACCGAAATGGGTACGCCAGCCGGCGGTCACGCCGACCTGGCTGAAGCCGCTGTCGCGTTCCTGGTAGCTGCCGTTGACGGCGATGCCGAACTTTCCGTCGGCGAAGGTCTGGCTGAAGATGCCCGACATCTCGCCGGTCCAGTCGTCGCCCTGCATGATCTTGGGCAGGTTGCCGTTGGACGTGTCGTGGACGGTCTTGACGCCCAGGTTCAGGAGCGGTGCGCTTTCCAGCGGCCGGGCCGTCTTGATGTTGATCGTCGCACCGATGCCGCCGGTCGGATTGGAGGCCAGGCCGGTCTTGTAGACCTCGATGGCCGATACCGCTTCGGACGCCAGGTTCGCGAAATCGAATGCACGCGAATTGGATGCCGAGAACCCGTTCAACAGCGCGCCGGGCATCTGGCGGCCGTTGAGGAGCACCAGGTTGTGATCGGGACCGATGCCGCGCACCGTGACCTTCGAGCCCTCGCCGCTGGGCGTGCGATCGATCGACACGCCACTGATGCGCTGCAGGGATTCTGCCAGGTTGGTATCGGGGAACTTGCCGATGTCCTCGGCCACGATGCCATCGACGACGCCCTGCGCATCGCGCTTGAGGTTCATCGACGATTCGAGACTGGCGCGGATGCCGGTGACAACGATGGTGTCGAGTTCGGTGGGCTCGGCGGTGGCCGGCGCCGGCGTGGCGGTGCCTTGCGGCTCGGACTGCTGGGCCCACGCGGGACCTGCGATGACCAACAGCAATGCGGATGTCAGCACCCGCTTTCTTGGAACGGATTGCACTTGCTTCATGGACTTTCCCCTCTCCGGAAATTCACGAACGATGTTTTGGACTGGAACGCGGGTTGTCGCCTCCCCCTACATTGGGGCGCATTGGACGCGCGATTGACAGCGTTGTCAACTTTCCGGAAATCCGCTTTCGTTTTAAAGAAAACCCCTTGTTTTCAGCTACGAAATTGATGGTGCGACGCAGCTGAAATCGTTTTCTCGAAACTCACACATCCATTGATCGGCGAAAGAATTTCAACCGGAACGTACGTAAGGTTTTCTATTGGTATGGCATGTGCGCCAACCATCGCACGCACGCAGCATGAGCCGCGACCCAGCCACGCCACGGCGACGGGCACGCGGGGATCAGCGCCTGGCGGGGCTTTGCGTCGACTCGCGGAACAGCACTTCGTGCTCGACGTGCACCATGCCGCCGCCACCGGCCGTGCGGATGCGCGAAAGCAACTGCAGCGTCGCGAGCTTGCCCATCTCGGAGGTGGGCTGGCGCACGGTGGTGAGGGCGGGATAGATGTGCCGTGCGATGGGCGTGTCATCGAAGCCGCAGACGGATATGTCGCGCGGCACCACCAGGCCGCGCTCGCAGGCGGCGCGGATCACGCCGGCCGCCATGTCGTCGTTCGCGGCGAAGATCGCCGTGGGCGGCTGCTGGAGATCGAGCAGCGCATTGCCCGCCTCGATGCCCGACTCGAACGAGAACGCGCCCTGCACGACCAGATCCGCGTCGTAGGCCAGGCCGGCCTGCTTCAACGCGTCGCGATAGCCCTTGTAGCGCCACTGGCAGGCACCATGCGCGGGCGGACCCTTGATGTGCGCGATGCGGCGGTGACCCTGCGCCACCAGGCCGGCCATCAGTTCGAGTACCGCCGCGGTTTCGTCCATCATCACGCCGATCCTGCCTTCCGGATGCTTGGGCGCGATGCTGGCATAGGGCACCTGGTGTTCTTCGAGGAACGCGAGTACCACCGGGTCGTCGGTCAGCGGGGGAATGAGCACCACGCCATCCGGCGCGAAATGCTCGAACACCACCTTCAGGTCGTCGGCCTTGCGCTGCTTCGGTGAAGCGACCGGCGCCAGCACCAGGTTGTAGTGGTGGTCCCGGCAGGCATCCAGCATGCCGCTCTGGATTTCCATCAGGTAGTTGCGCGATGGATTGTTGTATACCAGGGCGACCACGTAAGAGCGCTGGCCGGCGAGGCTCCGCGCGGAGAGGTTGGGCCGGTACTGCAGCTTCTCGACCGCCTTCATCACCCGCTGGCGCATTTCCTCGCGCACGTTGGGTTCGTTGTTGAGCACCCGCGACACGGTCTTCATGGACACGCCGGCGGCGGCGGCCACGTCCTCGATCCGACTACGCATGGGGTTGCTCCCACTCCATTCCGACCACCCTCCCGGCACGACGCCGGATTCTGACAGCGATGACCATCGCTTGGATACACATCGCCGCCCCCCATCACCCTTCGCCATCGACGCCATCCGACCGGCGACTCGACCCTCGGCGCCTTGCACGCAAACACGTGCTGCACGGCAACACGCGCCTGCGTACGACGCGCACGGAAAGCACGGCGCACGCACGCTTCCCGCGCTACCCCGAGCCATCGATTGACAGCGAGATGTAGCAACGGTATGACAGCGCTGTCAACTACCACGCGTCCGACGCGGCGACGCGGGATCGGACCGTTCCCACCCCTGCGAGGTTCCTGCATGCGCTACACGCGACTCTCTTCCGCTGCCGCGATCGGCATGGCACTCGCCGCCACATGGACAGGCGCCAGCGCCGCCGAACCCAAGGAGACGCCCATGCGACCTGCCACCGTGACCCTCTACACGACGGCGCAGGGCACCGCGCACCGGTTGAGCCAGACCGGGACCGTCACCCTGACGGCGGGGCACCGACTGACGGAGGTCGAGAACTCGGTCTTCGTCGATCCCACGAAGACATTCCAGCCCCTGCTGGGGATCGGGGGTGCCATCACCGATTCCACGGCCGAGGTCTACGCGACGCTGTCGCCGGCGAAGCAGGCCGAGTTCATGCGCGCGTACTACGACGGGAAGGACGGCATCGGCTACTCGCTGGCGCGCACCACCATCCACAGTTCCGACTTCAGCTCCGCCAGTTACACGTACATCGAGGAGGGCGACAAGGCGCTGGCGACGTTCTCCGTCGACCATGACCGGAAGGCGCGCATCCCGATGATCAAGCAGGCGATCGCCGCCGCGGGTGGCGCGTTGCCGCTGTACGCCAGCCCGTGGAGCGCACCGGCCTTCATGAAGACCAACGGGCACATGCTCAAGGGGGGCGCGCTGCTGCCCGAGTACCGGCAGGCGTGGGCGAACTACTACGTGAAGTTCATCCAGGCCTACGAGAAGGAAGGGATTCCGGTCTGGGGCATCACGGTGCAGAACGAGCCGATGGCCACCCAGACATGGGAATCGATGCTGTACACGGCCGAAGAGGAGCGCGACTTCCTCAAGCTGCACCTGGGCCCGACGATGCACGCGGCGGGCTACGCCGACAAGAAGATCATCGTGTGGGACCACAACCGCGACATGATGCTGTACCGCGCGCAGGTGATCCTGGGCGACCCGGAAGCGGCGAAGTACGCATGGGGACTGGGCTTCCACTGGTACGAGACATGGGCCGGCTTCGATCCCATGTTCCGCAACGTGGCCGCGGTGACGGAAGCCTTCCCCGACAAGCCGGTGCTGCTGACCGAAGCCGCCGTGGAGAAGTTCGACCCTGCGCGCTACCAGCACTGGCCGAACGCCGAACGCTACGGCACGTCGATGATCAACGACTTCAACAACGGCGCCGTGGGCTGGACCGACTGGAACATGCTGCTCGACGAGAAAGGCGGCCCCAACCACGTGGGCAACTACTGCTTCGCGCCGCTGCACGCCGACACCCGCACGGGGGAACTCATTTACACGCCCAGCTACTACTACATCGGCCACTTCTCGAAGTTCATCCGGCCCGACGCGCGCCGCGTCAGCACCGCCACCAGCCGCAGCACGCTGCTGGCGACGTCCTTCGTGAACCCGGACGGACGCCTGGCGACGGTGGTGATGAATCCGACCGACAAGGACATCGCATACAACTTCTACGTCGGCCAGGCCTCGGGCGTGGTGACGATTCCCGCGCGCGCGATCCAGACGCTGGTGCAGTAGGGATGTCCGCGTTCCGGCGGGGGATCGCCCGGCTCGCCCTGCTGGCGCTGGCGGGGGCCGCCACTGCCGCGCAGGCCGGCGAACCGTATCCCTGGCCCGGCGGACGCAAGGCGGCGGTGAGCCTGGCCTACGACGATGCCGTCCCTTCGCAGCTCGACCACGCCATTCCGGCGCTCGATCGCTACGGCCTGAAGGGGAGCTTCTATCTGACCCTGGCGTCGGACACGCTCCGCACGCGCAAGCGCGAATGGGCGGCCGCTGCGCGCAACGGACACGAGCTCGGCAACCACACGCTGTTCCATGCGTGCTCGGCGTCGCTGCCCGATCGCGGCTGGGTCGTCCCGCATCGCAATCTGGATACCACCACGATCGCCCAGATGGTCGACCAGGTGCGGCTGGCCAACGCGATGCTGGCCATGCTCGATGGCAGGACCGAGCGGACGATGACCGTCCCGTGCGGCGATACGCAGGCGAGCGATGGCAACTACGTCGATGCCGTCGCATCGGAGTTCGTCGCGATCAAGCTCGGGCAAGGGGGCGTCATCGACGACATGGCGGCGATCGACCTGGCCGCCGTGCCGGTGGATGTACCTGCAGGCGTCACCGGCGACCAGCTGATCGCACGCGTCGAGCAGGCGGCGCGCCAGGGCACCATGGTCAGCTTCACCTTCCACGGCATCGGCGGCGATCACCTTGCCGTGTCGCGCGAAGCGCACGAACAACTGCTGCGCTATCTCGCCGCGCACCCCGACGACTACTGGGTGGCGCCCTTCATCGACATCATGAAATACGTCGCCTCCCACCGATCAGGTGCACCCACGCCGACGCGCTGACATCCAACGCATCAGTTCTCCGCCCACAGCCAGCGCAGCCCGAGTGTGAACGTGCGGTCGGTGCCCGGTTCGTAGAAGCGTCCATTGCCTTCGTTGACGATGACCGAACCGATATGGAACCGGTCCAGTGCGTTGTCGACGCGCGCGAATGCCTGCAGCCGGCCCTGCCGCAGCGTCCAGTCGCGCACCAGTTCCAGGTTCAGCACGCTGTAGCCCGGCGCGCGTTCGCTGCCGGTATCGTTCACCGTGACGTTGCCGATCGCCGACAGCTGGGCAGCGACGCTCCATTGCGCACCCTGCCAACGCAAGCGTGCCGATGCCTGCTGGCGGGCGATGCCGGGAATGCGGGTGCCGGCCACGACCTGCACGACAGGCGAGGTGCAACCGCTCGCGGTGCAGATGGGGAAGCTGTCGCGGAATGTCGCATCCAGCCACGTATAGGCGAGTTGCAGCTGCCACGCATCATGGAGTGGCAGGTCCGCCTGGAGCTCGACACCTTCGCGACGCGCGGCGCCGACATTGCGGAAGCTGCTGCGCCCGCCGACATTGCGCGCGACCGCGAGCTCGTCGTCGGTGTCGGCGCGGAACACCGCCGCCTCGACGCGCGCGCCTTGCCTGCCCCGCCACTTCACGCCCAGTTCGGTGTTGCGGCTGGTCGCCGGGCGCAGGTCGAACGCAAGGCCCGCACCGCCGTCGGCACGGTAGCCGACCTCGTTGAAGGTCGGCGTCTCGAAGCCGCGCCCCGTGGACGCATATACGCGGAAGGCATCGGTGGGCGCGAACACCACGCCCGCGACGGGCATGGTCCGTTCGTACACCACGCGACCGCTGTCGTCAGGATTGGTGGCCGTGACGTAAGCGTCGTCGGAACGGAAGTCGACACGGCTGTGGCGGACACCGACCAGCAGCGACCAGCGCGGCGCCAGGCGCCACCACGCCTGTGCATACTGGTCCGCGTTGCCGACCTGGTTGCGTTCGTCCCGCCGCAGCGTACCGCGCACGCCCAGCGAGGTGCCGATGAAGTTCTCGTAGCCACGCCGATGCTGGCGCTGGCGGTCCGCGTTGATACCGGCCGCCAGCTCGAACGGTCGGCCCGCCAGGTCGCCTGTCCATGACCAGCGGAGATCGGCCCCGCCGTAATCGTTGGCCAGGTCGATCACACCCCCCGAATTGAGCGGATTGCCCTGCGCCGCGATCGGCAGCGCGAGGTACTGCTCGACATCGCGACGGCCGCCGTAGGCCATCGCGCGCAACCGGTGGCCGGCGGCGAGGGGCCGTTCGTAGACCGCGCCCAGTTGATCCTGGCGCACGGACTTCCGCGTGTCGTACTGCACTGCGACGGGCGCCGCCTGGCGCGGTGCCTGCCATGCCTGCGCCCGCGTCAGGCCCAGTGGGTCCTGGGCGTCGGGCGCGTCGAAATGGTTGAGCAACAGATCCAGCGTGCCGTCGCCCGGCTTCAAGCGCAGTCGGGCATTGAGCGATTCCCGCCGTGCGGCGCTGTGGTCCCGATAGCCCTGCGTATCCAGTACGGAAGCCGACAGCGAGTAGCCGAGCACGTCGCCCGCGCCGCGCACGCGCGCACCGATCACGGTGCTGTCGTGGCTGCCGACGCTGGCCTGCGCACGCGCTTCGCGCCCGTCGTCAGGAATGTCGCTCCACAACTGGATCACGCCACCGGACGAGTTGCCATGCAGGGCGGAAAAGGGCCCGCGCAACACCTCCACGCGATCCGCGCCCAGCAGGTTGAAGTGCGACACCTGGCCTTGCCCGTCCGGCATCGTCGCCGGCACGCCGTCCGCATACAGGCGCAAGCCGCGCACACCGAACGTCGACCGCGCGCCGAATCCACGAATCGACAACTGCGTGTCCTGGGCGAGGTTCTGCCGTTCGCGCGCGAATACGCCGGGAATGCCCTCGAGCACCTCCGACAACGCTGCCTGCGGACGCGCACCGCCATCGCCCAGTGCCACGACACCGGCGGATGCGGGCGTGTCGAAGGCGGTGACCGACTCCAGCCGTGTCGCGGTCACGACGACACGATCGAGCGTTTCCGCCGGCAAGACGGGCTGTTCGGCCGGCTCAGCCCCCGCGGCCCGTGCCCACAAGGCGGCGCACACCAGCGGCCAGAAGCGCGACTTCAACGGCATGCGCGCATCGTTCCGAATCCCGGGCGAGGCACGTCTACGCGGCGTTGCCTTCCAACACTGACGACGAGTGCACGGCTGGTCGACGGTCCGCTGCCAGCGCGCTCTTCCTGCGAAACAGTACGAATCAGATCCGGGGCGACAGCGCCGCTGGCTGCACGGCACCCTCCCATCGCCTGCACTTCAATGTCCATGCTTCTGCTCAACACCGTCATGCTTCGCTATCCGGGCGGTAGGCCATCAGTATGCCGGAGGCACTGGGTCGGCACCGCACTAGGTTACGAGATGCATCGCCTCGCGCCGGCATGCCTTGGTCACTTCCCTGCTGCAAGGGCAGCATGCCAAGCTGCATGCCTGTATGCCTGACTCCGGCCGATATGAAACGACTGCTGGGACTTATCCTTACGATCCTCTGTCTGCCGTCGTTCGCACAGGTACCGGAAGTGCCGGTTCCTGCAGGACTCCAAGGTGGCGACATCGACCAAGCGATGCCCGGCCTTGCGCGGGACGTACTCAGCCTGCACCAGGAGGAGGACCGGGCGCGCTATCTCGGCACGCAATTCCGGCTGCAGATGGTCGCCGGCCAGTACGCGCAGGCGATCGAAAGCATCGATGCACTCCGCCTGCTGCGCAACGATCCGCCGTCGCAGCCGCCGGTCTTCCTCCAGTACGAGATCCACGCGCGCGCGAACGTCCTGCAGGCGCAGCAGGGAATGTCTTTCACGAACGCGTGGCGCCAGGCGTTCGCGCAACGGTTCGGTGCGCTCGACGACAGGAGAGCCCTGCAGGCGGAGTTCGCCTTCGGAACATCGGTGACGCGCGTCCGCGGCGATCTGGATGCGGCACTGGCGAAGATCGCGGGGAAACGACGCGTGCCGCTGCCGGACGCTATCGACCTCATCCGTGCGTACCAAGTCCATCGGGTCTACGTGGCGCTGCAACCGCTGTTCGCGGATGCGCTGCGGGAAGACGACGCCCTTCGCTACCGCATTGATCGTGATGTCCTGGTGCCCACGCCGGACGGCGCACGCATCGCCACCCTCGTCGTACGCCCGGCGGCGGCCCCTCGACTGCCCACCTTGCTGCAGTTCACCGTCTACGCCGACGATGACGTGGCTTGGGGCGATGCCAAGACGATGGCCGCGCACGGTTATGTCGGCGCGGTGGCGTACAGTCGCGGCAAGGGCCGCAGTCCGGATGCCATCGCCCCGTTCAAGCACGACGGAACCGATGCCGCCGCGGTCATCGGCTGGATCGCAACACAGCCCTGGAGCGATGGACGCGTGGGCATGTTCGGCGGCAGCTACAACAGCTTCGCGCAGTGGGCGGCACTGAAGCACCTGCCGCCGGCATTGAAGGCCATCGCCACGTCCGCCTCGGCGGCGCCCGGCATCGACATTCCCATGGAAGGCAACGTCTTCCTCAACTTCATGTATCCCTGGCCGCTGTACACCGCGAGCAACCGTTGGCTGGACAACGCACGGTATGGCGATGGCGAACGCTGGCTCAAGCTCGACCGCGAGGCCTATGCCCGCGGTCTCGCGTACCGGGATCGGCCACAGGTCGATGGCAGCGCGAATCCGTTGTTCCTGGAATGGCTGCAGCATCCGGATTACGACGCGTATTGGCAGTCGATGATCCCCCAGGGCGAGGAGTACGCCCGTATCGGGGTCCCGGTGTTGGCGACGACGGGCTACTTCGATGGTGCGCAGGCGGGCGTTCTGCACTATTTCCGCCAGCACCTGCGCCACCGCGCGGACGCCGACCACACGCTGGTCATCGGTCCCTACGAACACATCACCATGCAGGCGGGCGTGCCTCCGAGCGTGCAGGGCTATGCACCGGATGCCGCTGCGCGCATCAACCTCCAGGCCCTGCGGTTAGCCTGGTTCGATCATGTCTTCAAAGGTGCACCGAAACCCGACCTGCTCGCCGGCCGCGTGAATTGGCAGGTCATGGGTGCCGATGCGTGGCGCCATGCTGACACGCTGGAGACGATGGCCACACGCACGCAGTCGTGGTGTCTGGCGCCTGGCGCGACGATCGACACCTACACGCTTTCCCCGCGATCGCGTCCAGGCGTTGTGGCGTCGCAACGCGTTGACTTCAGCGACCGCCGAGACGCGGACTGGGCACCGCCGCAGCAGGTTGTCACGACCGGACTGGATCCGCACCTGGGCCTGGCATTCGTGGGCGACGCCGTGATGCAGGAGATCGAACTCGCGGGCCCGTTCGGTGGCGTGCTCGACTTCACCGTCAACAAGCGAGATGTCGACCTGACCATCGGCGTCTACGAACGGAATGCCGACGGCGAATACCTCGATCTTGCATGGTGGCTACAACGCGCGAGCTACAGCGAAGACCGGCGGCAGCGGCGCCTGTTGCAGCCGGGCGAGCTCCAACGCCTTGTCGTGAAGGACACGCGCGTGATCGGACGCAAGCTGGCCGCCGGCAGCCGGCTGGTGGTGACGATCGGCGTGAGCAAGCAAGCCGACCGCCAACTCAACCTGGGCAGCGGCAAGGATCCTTCCGTCGAAACCGTTGAAGACGCCGGCGAGCCTCTCGAGATCCAGTGGCAGGGCAGCAGCTGCCTGACCTTCGGGATACGCGACTGACAAGAACGAAGACGGCTTGCGGGAGAAAGCCGAACGCTGACCGCGCGGGCCCGTGCCGCTCAACGCAGCGCGCTGCGCGTCACCTGCCGTCTCGCGACACCCAGCAACAAAGGCAGTGCCATCGCCCACGCAATGGCGAGCCAGCACACGCCCCGCCACGCAGGCACGGGGAACTGCGCGGCGTCCCATCCGCGGGCCGCTGCCAGGTAGGCCAAGGGACCGCCGATACCCCCCAGCAGCGCGGCGGCCCAAGGACGCGGTTGCAGCGACCGCATGCCCGTATGGGCCGTGACCGCCAGCGATGCCCACAGCGCCAGGATCCACGGTGGCGCCATCGCGCTACCGAAGGTGGCGGCGCGATAGACGACCCAACCCTGCCACGCCGCCACGCCGTCGACGACCACCCCGCACAGCACCGCGAGTACCACCAGGCGAATCTCGTCCCCGGGCCGCGGTGCGCTTCGCAGATGCAACGCGACAAAGGCGAGCGCCGCGAGCACCCCGGGCCATGCCTGTCCCCGCCCGGCGGCGATCACGGCAACGAACCACACCACCTGGTTTCCGAGCAGATTGAGGATCAAACGTGTCGCATCGGCACGCATTGCGTCGTTCCGTGAGGGCTGCCGTACATACGCATGGCCTCACGCGGCAGATGCAGGCCCTGCCTGGCTTCCGTCATTCTCACGCGAGAGGGCGATGCGGGTTGCATCCCCCCTTTCTCGCACTCCTCTTTTTCAATCCCGATCAACAGCGACCGCAGCACGTGCTGCTGACACCTCACGACGTGGTTCCAGTGCCAGCCGGTGTCGGCACCGAACGCCACTCCCTTGGCGCCGCCATGTCGAGCTCATTCAGAACCGGCGTTGACCCCCCCCATAGTTGCCGATGTCGCACTGGCCCGAGAACGTCGTGCCACCCTCGATGTTGATGCGGCCGGAACGGCGGTCGACGGTCAGGCGCGGCTTGTTCATGCCATTGAGGCGATAGCTCGCGGTGATGCGGTCGGAACCGACCTGCAGGTTGTCGAGATCCCACCAGCCATGATCGCCGTGCGAGTTGATCGGCGGAATCAGCGGCGCACCCAGGTGGATCCGGCCGTGGTCGCCATACAGTTCGATCTGCACGTCGCTGCTGAAGCCTTCGGTGGTAGCGCGCACGGTATCGGCTTCGTGCCACTTGTTGCGCTTGTCGTCCCAGCTGTAGTTCGGCTCGCTGGTCACCGTCGGACGCGTGCCGGCGCCGTAGCAGACCAGCACGAGCGAATTGGGATCGCGCTCGCTGGACGGATACGGACGTGACGATGCGCCGCCTGATCCACTCCCGGACGCACCACAGTTGGCGGCCGGCACGGACTGGATCGAGGCATAGCGGCCATCCATGGTGGAGACGGAGATGCACTGGCTGCGCTTCGCGTTCCACCAGAAGGTAAAACGCTGGTCGCGCACGGTGTTGGAATCGCGCTGCTCATAGCCCCGCGACTGCAGCTGGGTTTCGCCGCCGGCACCGCGCGCGCCGACCAGGTCTTCCACATCGGGCGGCGTCTGCGCGGATACGACGAAAGGCGCTGCCAGCAGGGTGAAGAGAGTGACGGAACGCGAAAGGCGACTACGCATGGCGATTCTCCTGAGGGGGTTCGACTTCGGGATATACATGCCTGGATCAACGGTCGTGCCAGAGTTGTGTTTCCTTGCGTGCGGCGCACCTGACGTGCGTGTCCCCGTCGATGCGCCACACCAGCTGGGCAGCGGGTGCGAGGCTCGCCGTCCACCGTGGTCGAGCATCACCTCCTGATTACCACGGCAGCGTGAAGACCCATCTCCGAACGCGCGGCTACAGGGTCGGCACATCCCCATTGAGCACCTGTACCGTCGCGCCGGTGGTCTCCGGCAGCACATGCAGGTCGGTCTGCAACAGCACGACGCCCGGCCGCAGCAGCGGCGAGACCGCGGCGGTGAAAGCCGCCGGCACCACGATGCGTGCCGCATCCTTCTCGGCGACCTCCTGGCCGGCCTCGTCCTCACGGCCGGGAATGCCGATGCGGCGCCATGTCGGCGCCTGACCCGGCGTGGCACCGGATACGAGGTAAGCGTGTGTACCTTGCGGCGCGGGACCATCCCGGAAATCCACACGCGCGCGTCCGATCTCGATGCCGTTACGGAAGACGAACAGGCGGCGGTCCGCGGTACTCATCACCATCGACAGCGGACCGGTCGGCGATTTCTGTGGCTCCCAGCGGAAGGATTCGGCCGCGCCCAGCAGCGGGGCGGCGTTCTCCGCCCCCGTCCTGGGATCGATCGGGCTGGCGACGGGAGGATGCACGAGATCTTCAGGGGCCATCCCTTCCTTCGCGATCACCACGACCATCCCCATGCTGGTGGCGTCGAACAGCAGTCGTGCGAACTCGGTGGGAAGATGCACGCAGCCGTGCGACTCGGGATAGCCCGGCAAGCCGCCGGCATGCAGCGCCACGCCATCCCATGTCAGGCGCTCCTGATAGGGCATGGGGGCATCGTTGTACTTGCTGGAGTGATGATCCTTGTCCTTCTGCAGGATGGTGAACACCCCGGTCGGCGTCTCATGTCCGGGCTTGCCGCTGCTGACCGTCGACACCGCGACCAACAGGCCATTGCGGTACACGTAGGCGCGCTGTTCGGTCAGGCTGACCACCACCGCCATAGGCCCCATGTCCTTGGCATCGCCGCCCCAGACCCATTCGCCGGGCTTGAGTGCGGCCGGCGGTGTGCCGGCAGGGCTGGAAGTCTTCGCCCCCCATGACGGCACGGCATGCGCACAGAGGGGAAGCAGCAGGAGCCCCAGCCATGCGATCAGTGTGGTCCGGATCATCGCGGTGTCCTTGTCGAGATGGCACGAGCATCAGGTGGTGTCACATATTGCATGGACCCATGCTTAAATGCAGCCGTTCACTCCCGGAGTCGCCCGTGCATTCTCCCGGTCTGCAGCATCGCCCCGACTTTCCTTTTTACGCCGGCAGGCCCGTCAGCCTTTCCGGTCCGCAATGGCTTGTCGTGATGGCGAGCGTGGCGCTGGCGTTCTGGCTGCTGGTGGCACCGTGGACACGCCCTCCCCAGCCATGGGGCATGTGGATTCCCGTGCTGCTTTTCTGCGGCGTGCCGCTGTGCGCCCTGGCCCTCGTTGTCGGTCGCGCCTGGACGGCCTTGTTCCATCGCCCCAGCGGCCGCGACCTGTTGCTGATGGTCGGCATCGCCGCTTTGAACCTGGTGGTCACCCTGCTGATCGGGCTGCTGCTGAACGGCCTGGACCATGGGTCGGCCAATCCCGCGTTCAAATCGATGGGCGAAGCGGATACGGCCACCCGTGTCATGGCGTTCGCGGCGATGGTGCCGCAGCTGTTGGGCGAGGAGCTGCTGACCATCCTGCCCTTGCTCGCACTGCTGTGGTGGCTGCATACCCGCATGAGGCTGGCGCGACGCACTGCCTTGGTGCTGGCGTGGCTACTGTCGGCCATCCCATTCGCGCTGGCGCACCTGCCTACCTACCAGTGGGACCTGGTGCAGTGCCTGGTGATCATCGGCAGCGCCCGGCTGGTACTGAGTCTGGCGTACCTGTTCTCGCGGAATCTGTGGGTGTCGACCGGCGCGCATGTGCTCAATGACTGGACGCTGTTCGGGGCAGGACTGTTGCTGGGATCGCTGTCGCACTGACACGGGCGTGGTCATCGTCAAGAGGAAGAACGCGGAAAGGGTTGCGTAATCTCTCGACATATCACTAGCGGCATCCGCACTCCAGATTCCCTTCCTGTTTCGTCGGCTCGAACAGGAGGCCCGGATCGTCGTAGCTGAATTCTGCCAGCGGCGACGCCGCCTGCCGGGCAGAAGTCCACGCGCAGCGCCAACGTGTTGCGCGACGCTGATTGACCCGCACCATGCGTCGTCGTAGGCGCCGGCATAGCTGCGTGTGCCAGCGAGCCGCGCGTGTCGCGACCGAAAGCGGACAGCATGACGCACGAGCGTCGGCGACGGTGCCACGGATGTGCGCATGGAGATCCCGCCATGTTCCTGCCGCCGGTGACCTTCTGGCATCCGGCATGCACCCCAAAGAGGGGGCAAGACCTGATCTACGACGTCACCAGCAACGTGCAGGTCTATGGCGTCGAGCAACTGCGTAACGCGGACGCATCGATCATGCCGACGTGCCCAGAGGCAACACGAGCGCCGCGCGTCGTCTTCGGTGAGCGGACGACGGAGATCATCCAGGCGAAGCATCGGACCTGAGGGATCGCGTTGTGCCAGCTTCTGCGAAAACGCGGAACTGCGCCAACACCCGAAGTGAAGAGGGTCGCACAGCAACCGCTTGGACCACGCTGTCCCGGTCCGGTTTCCGCCTGCACCGGAGGATCCTGGACCGGCATCGCCCTGCATCGAAGGCCGCAGGGAGAACCCGCTGGTTCAGCCGCGTGGGCCACCCATCACGGGCAGGATCACGCCGTTGACATACGACGCGGTGATCGGCGAAGCGAGGAACACATAGGCTGGCGAGATTTCTTCCGGCTGCGCGGGGCGCCCCATGTCGCTGTCCTTTCCGAACGTTGCCACATCCTCTGCTTTCTTGTCGGCGGGATTCAGCGGCGTCCACACCGGGCCCGGCGCCACCGCATTCACGCGGATGCCGCGCGGGAGCAGGTTGCTGGCCAGCGATTGGGTGAACGCATGGATTGCGCCCTTCGTCGCCGAGTAGTCGAGCAGGTGTTGGCTACCGAAGATGCCGGTTTCGGAGCCTGAATTGATGATGCAACCGCCTTCCTGCATGTGCGGTAGCGCGGCGCGCGCCATGTTGAAGTAGCCACCGATGTTGGTCTGCAGCGTTTCCTGGAGCTGGGCATCGCTGATGTCCTCCAGCCGCATCGCGTGCTGCTGGAATGCGGCGTTGTTGACCAGCACGTCGAGTCGCCCGAATGCCTCCAGCGTCTTCGCCACGGCCGTCTCGCAGAACCCGGGATCGCGGACATCGCCGGCGATCACCAGACAACGGCGCCCCTCGGCCTCGACACGCCCGGCGGTGACACGCGCATCTTCGTGTTCGTCCAGATACAGCACGGCAACGTCGGCGCCTTCACGGGCGAACAGCACCGCGACTGCACGCCCTATGCCGGAATCGCCGCCCGTCACGATCGCGGTCATGCCCTGCAGCTTGCCGCTGCCGGCATAATCGGGCGCCAGGAATTTCGGTTGCAGCTGCAGGTCGCCCTCGTTGCCCGGCTTGTCGAGGTGCTGTTTCGGCAGCGGCGGCTTGGGCTGCGCGCGTACGCCAGCCTGCACTGCCTTCCTCTTCGGCTTGGGCACGGCGGCTGCCTTCTTCAATGCCTCTCGCTGCAGGGCACGCTGGCGCGACGAGGTCGCGTCGGCTTCGTTAACCACTGTCTTTGTGACCTTACTCGCCGTCTTCTTCGCCATGGGCGTGCTCCGTCGTCTATGGGTCGAGCCTAGCGCCGGCTTCGTGATGACGGAGGCAACGCGGAGGCGGGACGCATCAGCGCGGGCCGCGCTCCTCCCGCGAACGCGCGCGGTGGTCGCTCATCAGCGAACTGACGATGATGCCGGCACCCAGCGCCACGCCGAGCAGGAACAGGACCAGCGCCACGACCGGATATCCCCACAACGTGTGCGTCGACGACACCCGCATCATCATCGCCGACGCCAGGATCAGCGAGGCTGTGATCACCCCTACCGCAATGCGGTTGGCGATCTTCTGCAGGTTTTCCATCAGCCGCGACTCTTCCAGCCCGGTGACCCGAAGCTGGAACCGGTTCTCGGCCACCAGCGACAGGATGTCCGACAGCTTGCGTGGACCGTCGCGCAGCAAGGCCTGTACTTCCATCATCTCGCTGGCCACGTTGGGCGAGGAAAGCGACTTGCGCAGGCGGGCACGCATGACGTGCTGCAGCTGGTCCTCCACCACGCCCTGGGTGTCGAGTTCGGGCGACAGAAGGTGGCAGACCGCATCGAGGTTCAACAACGTCTTCCCGAGCAGGCTCAGCTCGGGCGGGGGCCGCAGGCCGCAATGGGTCGCAATGCGTACCAGCTCCAGCACCACCCGACCTTCCGACATCGACGTCTGGTGCGCACCGTAGCGGGCCACCAGTTGTCCCACTTCGCGCAGGAAGCGCGGCTCATCGTAGTCTTCCAGGCGGATGCCGAGTGCGATGCACTCCTCCGCCACCTGTTCCCCGCGACCGTCCACTGCGGCGAACAGAAGCTTCAGCAGGCGGTCGCGCTGGCGCGGCGGCAGGTTGGCCACCATGCCCAGATCGAAGATCGCCAACCGCCCGTCTTCGGTGACGCGCAGATTGCCGGGATGCGGATCGGCATGGATCTCGCCATGTACGAAAATCTGGTCCAGATAGCCGCGCAGCAGATCCTCGGCCAGCGGCGTCATGCCCTGCTCGGTCCGGCGCAGTCCGGAGATTTCATCCACGCGGCGGCCATCGGCCAGCTCCATCGTCAGCACGCGCTTGCCCGTGTAGTCCCAGATCGGCGCGGGCACCCAGAGTTGTCGGAATGGCGCCAGATGCAGCCTGAAGCGGTCCAGGTTCTCGGCTTCTGCCACGTAATCGAGTTCGGCGGTCAGCGAGCGGGAGAACTCGCCCAGCCATTCGGAGAAGCGCACGTTGCGGCCGACGCTGGTGAATCGGTCCGCCGTATCGGTGATGCCGCGCAGCAGCTCGAGATCGCTCATCAGCTGCTGCGCCACGCCGGGCCGTTGCACCTTCACCGCCACCTCGCGGCCGTCGCGCAGCGTGGCGCGATGCACCTGCGCCAGCGAGGCGCATACCAGCGGGGTTTCGTCGAAGCTGGCGTAGGCCTTGCTGATGCGCACGCCCAGCGATTCCTCTACCTGTTCACGGATCACCTCGAACGGCACCGGCGACACTTTCTCCTGCATCCGCTCCAGTGCGGACGCGTACGCGGGCGGCACCAGGTCCGGACGCGTGGACAGCATCTGGCCCAGCTTCACGAACGTAGGTCCCAATGCTTCAAGTTCGTCGGCGAAGCGTTCCGGACTGCCCTCTTCCACCGCGTCGGCTTCCAGCATCGCCGGCTCAAGCGTCAGTCCGTGGAAGACGCCGGATTTCCGGTAACGGAACAGGAAATGCAGGATGGCCGCGCGACGGGAAAGCTTGCCCTCGCTCGGCGGTAGGGGGGCGGTAGTCATGCATGTGCCTCGTGTCGATCCATGACGGATTGTTCGCGCAGCCGGTGAGCATCGGGTGAATGTCGAGGCCGCCACATCACGCTTCCATCACCACGCATGCCTGCCATCGAGCCGATCACAAGACCACGGCGATCCCGACAGGCAATCCGTGTCCCCACTGAATCCCGGCAGCGATGCTCAGGATGCCAGTACCCACGACAAGTACCGCAACTGTGACGTGCACAGCGAAGAATCGAATAGCCCAAAGCCGCCGCGCAGCGGACGCCCGGATCCGGAGAAGGGCTATCCGGACGTGCATCGGAAGGCACGCCATAGATGGCGCCGATACGGCGGGAGAACCACCCAGCGTTCGTGCACCACTGTGCCCTGTGCTACGGCGTGGACCCGAGCACTGGTTGCTGAGGAATGACGAGCCACAAATCCTGTCCGGCAAGTGGGCGAGCGCACTCATGCGAACATCCGCTCAGGGTTGGAACCCGATAGATTCCCACCAACACTATCCTTGATTGCCGTCCAAGCGAGCCGGCAAAGGCAGTTGTCGGAACTGTTCGTCGGACATCTCTGCCAGGTCGAAGCGAAGCTCGTTCTCGACTTCGGACCGCAGTCGTCCGACCAGCTCGCGAACCGTGGACAACAGCTCTGCAAAGTCCATGGCTTCCAGCTGCCCCAGTACGAACATGGGGATCGGCTCGCAGCGTACGTGCGGAACATCGCCCGCATCCAGCAGCGCTTCGCTTCTGTAAGTGCGTCCAATCCCACCAGGGTGGCTGACGAGCGTATCTCTCAGACGCCGGAAGTGACGGTGCCGGACAAGGAGTATCTCGGTCAGACCTCCGAGTATCCGGGACGCACCCCATGCGGGCACACCCTTCCCGAAGCACCGTCCGTAGCGGACAAGCGCATCCGTCCACGCCAACTCCAGATCCTCTTTGGGGCCACCGCCGAGAACCCGATCGACGCTGGCGACCGATCGGTCCAGATCATCCGCAATGCCCGTCAACAGCTCCAGCCGCCGTGCGTGGCCACCATCCAGCAGTCGAATGTCCGCCACGCACTCCCTCTCCGGCACTCACTCAGGCGAGCACTTTGCGGGTTCTAACGGTACTGGTGGGTGAAACAGGCAGCCGCACATCGGAATATTCTCAGTAAACGAAAGTACTGAACCTTACGGAAGCACATGCGCTGGACAGGTGCCCGCGGATAGCGACCGCTTCCGGCCAAAAACGGGCATCTCAGAAGCCGCATAAGAAAAAACACGCTGGGCGTATTCCTCGATGGCCCTGGTTGTAGCCCCTCCAACTACCGAACTCTTCTAAGAATCCAGTACGGCTTGCGCCATCAATTGCACGCGACGGGGAAGCCTGGAAAGAAGCTCGTGATTAACACGACCTCTCTTCAACCGAATACTTGCCAAAGCCTCGCCACAGTGTTCAACCAGATCCTCATCCTCCGCTAGATTACATGCGATATGACACAGCGCGCTCTCTACATCATCATCGATGTATTCACCCAGGTGATTGGCGCAGTCCAGCCGGTCGCCATACGCTACCGACCCATCCAGCAGGATGCCAATCATGGCGACCCCATCCTCATCTACGCTTCCGAATGGACCCGCAGGCATTCCCCCTGGTACCACCCGGTAGCACGATGGACTGGCACGATTTGACCTTGAGGCGACTGGGGTGGGCTGACAAGCGACCCGATGACGTGGAGCGAGCGGGCGATGCCTCATTCGACCTCCTCTCAAGCTAACCTCATCGGGTGAACTGACCGCAACTACTGCCACTGCAGGATGTCCGGTTTAGGTCGCGGATTCATATGATCGATGCAACACACGGATAACTGCATAGGCAGCGGGAGTGTTGCAGATGACGCGCAGGAAGAGGATCTATAAAGAGGCGCATGTGGATTGATGCCAAAGCGCTTAGACCACGGCGGGCGTAGCTCTCGTTGCAGAGTGGCGCAACGCTGCCTCTCTCTTGTCCAGCATTGTTTCCATTGCGACGAGACTCACGAACACGGTCAGTCGCGCATCTTGGGAAGCGTCATCACGCAATTGGATACGCAATTTCCGTACGAACTCTCGTGCGTCAGGCCCTACTTGGCCGTCGCGAAGCCTTGCCATGCTCTCGCTTAGAATAGTGCTGAGTTCGGAAACTGTTCGCATCTCCATAACCTCCGGTTAGTACGATGGCTGTCGCGCACCGGGAGTGCTCCGAAATCGGAGGCAGTACACCGGCGTGATTCTGCAGAGAGTTTCATCGGTTGGCGCAGCCTCGTGCTAACCGGCATTCCGGGGATCAGGAGTTGTTCGCATGCAGCGACGTCGCGGTAGATCCCACTTCCCCGTATGACGCAGAAACATTTCCGAATGACTGGAAACCGGACAGGACTCTGCACGAGGACTCGAGGCAATCAGTTCGCTTCTGCGAGTCCCGCATAGCGGAGTACCGTACCTTCGTCCTGGCTTGCTTGTTTGGTCGATTCGAGCCAGCGCGACGCCGCACCAAAATTGTTGATGAGGGTGCCCAACTCGTCTGTCAGACACTTCGCACAAGGCTGGCCGCCTGGACTTGGCCTACAGCATCGCACGCAGGGCGACATGGTCGTCTTGCTTGCCGGTCTCAGCTGATATGCGATCTTGTTCATAAGGGCGGCAGCCGCCTTGGGCCGGTCCGTACCGACGCCGATCGAGGTTGATGCGTGGGGTTTGATGGGTGGGCCCATGGGAAGTTCTGTCGCCGAAGAAGCGATGCGGCGGGAATTTCCTCCCGCCGCAAGCAGTCCTTTGCATCCGCACCTTAGTTGGGTTTGGATTCCGGAAGGTTGACCTTGTCGATACCGTGGATCACGCCGTTCTTGGCAAGAATGTCCGGAAGCGTGACGCGAGCGGCGCCAATGCTGAGCTTGCCTTCAGTGACCTTGATCGGCGCAGCCTGGCCTTGCACCGTGCGGGCCGATTGCCACTTCCCGACGTCGGTCGTCGTCTTACGGCCACTGACCAGGTGATAGTTGATCAATGAAGCCAACTCATCCTTGTTGGCAGGCTCGAGCAACCGGTCAAGCGCGCCTGCCGGCAGGCCAGAGAACGCTTCGTCGGTGGGGGCGAAGAGCGTGTATTGCTCATCACCTGCCAGCGAGGCCGTAAGGCCTGCCTTGTCGACGGCATTGATAAAGGTCGAGAAGGATTTGTTGGTCTTCAGCGTGCCCAAAAGGTTCTGCTGGGCGAGGCCTTCTTTCTGTTGCATTTCCATGGGAATTTCCTACGAAGTGGACCCGTATCAGGGTCAAGCGGACGGCCAAAGCCGTGGCCAGGCGAAATGCCAGGCACGAGCTCAATGCGGAGAGTAGGAGGGGTGGAACGCGGCTGAGCAGCCGATACGGTATTGCACCGCAACCTTTGCACCCTGCGCCTTTGGTTGTTAGTCTGGCGTGACGCTGGCAGGAATAGTCTGCCGCCACGTGAAGAAACGTGGTAGCGTCATGCGACGCGGAATTCCGATGCTTGGTTAGCTTTCGCGCCCGCAGTGTGCCGGTTCGCACAATGTGCCGGAGCTGCCATGACTATCAAACGACATCGTGTCGTATCGACCGAATCCCCTTTCCAGAGCGTCACTCATGCGTTGAGGGATTGCGCGTTGCAGTGTGCCGAGAATGAGGGATGGCCCGTCCTTGATGACGTGATCGAACCCTCTTTCGTAGTAGCCCAGTCCAATCTTGCTCAACGCATCGCGCGGCCACGCGACCAGTCTATCGAAGAGGAAGCGTTCTTCTGGTCTTGGAGAACGCCTGCGCCTCGTCGTATAGGACCGAGCACGCGACGCGGCTTGGCGCTCGTGACCTCGGGCACACAGCATCGCAGTCATGGATAGCATCTCGTTGGTTATTTCGTTGCAGAGCGTTGAGTGCATTGAAGGGCGCCTCGATCCGGAGATGGATTCCCGATTGAATTCATTTCGCCTCGTTCATGAGCAGAGAAATCATGGCGGGGACGCCTGCTGGTTCTTCTTCGCCAAGGCCGACCTGACGAAGCCAGAGGCCCTTTCCCGCGCAGAGCAGTGGCATGCATCTACACACCATTCTCTGTGGCCTGGAATGTTCCATTAGTTGTCATAGGAGCGATCAGGACTCATGCCACTACGTGCCTATCGAACGAAGGCTCAGAACGAAAGAAGGCAGGTCTTCGTTCTTCGTCTTGGCCTTGGCCAGTCAATTGGCCCGCTCGCACTGAGGTCGATATGGGCTACGGCTTGCGACTCGCCAGACGTTGGCGTCAGCCGCCGGACGCAGAACGATGCCGGTTACGCGATTCGCCCCAGTTACGGCCTGTGGGCAAGATATGACTTCAACCGGATCCCAGTGGAGCAGAGGCTACGCTCGATACTGGATGCCGATGGCTATTTCTTTACATTGATCTCAATGGGCGCACAGGCCGTCGGACGGTAGCGGCGGCTGCTTGAGGACTTCATTGGTCTCATTCTGGTGTGGGCACACGTTGACTGGGTCGCGGTGATCCCTTATCTGCTGTGCCAGTCCCATCTCGCGGATGTCCGTTTCCGGCCAGGAGCGGACGTCACCTCTACCTTATCGCGGGCAAGAGCTTCTGGTTGAGAAGCTGGAATGTGAGCCTCGGTGCGTTCTGCACCTGATAGTTGGTCGTCGTGATGACCACGACCATCCGCTCCTTCGGGAATACGCGCACCGTGTTTCCTCCCGTGCCATTCATGGCATAGGAGTCGAACGACCGGCCGGCGCTGGTCTCATGATGGAGCCACCAAAGGTATCCATAGTCGATCCCTTCTTCGATGCGTGCATGCGGCCTTAAGGATTCCGCCACCCAATTGGCGGGCACGAGTTGACGGCCCTCCCACTGCCCTCCGCGACGATAAAGCTCGCCCAGTTTCAGGAGGTCTCGGCTGCGCAAGCCGAGGCCGCCGCCCGCCTGGGCCAGACCCAAAGGCGAGAACTGCCACTCGGGCGCATCGATGCCCAAGGGACCGAACAACCTGTCTTTTGCATAGTCCTGAAGCGGGATGCCGGTAGCGCCCTGAATGGCGGCACCCAATGTCGTGACGCCGGCGGTGCAGTAGCGGAAGCTACGACCGTAGGGCGCCCGTTCGGGAGGCGTCATCCAGGCGGCAAACCCCTGCATGGGCAAGTCCAGGTAGAACCCTACCCAGTCCTCTATCAGGTACATGCGCTCCTCATTGCCGCGCGACCACTGGTTCCAGTCGTCGCACTCGAGCAGCGACGACATGGTCATCAGGTCTCCGACCGTAATCGCCTGCTTGCGCGCATCTGGATTGGCGGGAGGTGCTCGGTTCAGTATCGGAAGTACAGGAGCATCGGGCCCGGCCATCTTTCCTTCGGCGATCGCAATGCCTGCCAGGATGCCGGCCACCGTCTTGGTGGCGGAACGCGTGTTGCGTCTCGCATCGCGCCCACCTTCGTCGAAGTAGCGTTCGTAGACCAAGGCTCCATCCCTGGCGACGAGGATGCTCGTGATCTGCTTGAACTCACCGGCGCCGACCGCGCGCTCCAGTTCGGCAAGCGCGGTCGGATCCAGGCCGGCCTTGGCCGGATCGGCCATGGGCCAGTCCTGCGACGTGTTGTCCTTGGCGATGACTACCATGGGAAGGGCGAGAAGAATGACTGCGCTACAAAGGCGTGCGTACATGCGGAAATCCTGAAGGTAGGGCCGAAGGGACTGGGTGGATGATGGTCTGCTCAGTGCCGCATGGCTTGCACGGCGACAACATGGCTATTCAGCCAAACCGTCGATAGAGGGAGGGGGAGCGGCCGTATGCGCGCTTGAAGAGACGATGGAAGTGGCTCTGGTCGGAGAACCCGAAGGCCGACGCGACCTCCGCGATGGAGTCACTGCCTCGGAGCAGTTCTGCGGCGGCGCGCTCAAGGCGAAGTTTCCTCGAGTATTCGACAGGCGTGCATCCGTGCCGCATCCGGAACACACGAGCGAGATGGACGGGATGGACATCGCAGATACTGGCGAGCCGGGCCATGTCGGCAGGCCTGTCGTGCAGATCCCGCAGGTAGGCCTCTGCCAAGAGCATCCATCCTGGCGTGCGCCGCACGTCGTCCTCCGGTCCACTGATCCCGGCCAGCAGTTCGTCCAGCAGGACCTGGGCCAGGCTGACATCGTCGTCCTGCCACGACATCATGGCGGTGGCAATTCCCGAAGCCAGCGCCTGGCCCGTTCGGCCGACATGGCGCGCGCCACGATCCAGGCGATCCCCCCACTGCAACCTCAATGACTCCGGGATCATCATCGTGACGAACTCACCCTCCAGGTCATGAAACCTGTCGCGATGGGTGGTACCGGGCGCGTTGTAGATGAGAGCGCCTTCCGGACAGGCAGAAGGACCACGCTGGGCGGACGTGATGTACTTCCCGCTCAACACCAGAACCAAGTGCGCCTCTTCGTGCGAATGCCTGGGCAACTCTCTGGCGGGGATCGTAGGTACAAGTCGCGCCAGCTGCACGCCACTGGGTAGCACGAGGATCTCTCCAGTGCCCGCGCAGCCGGCACGGCGAGCAGGCAACTGACCCGCCGGAAGCGCGACACCTTCAGTACCGGTCCGTTCTTCTCGAACGGGCAAGTCCTCCGTCAATACGCGCAAGCCCTGCTCCCCGCCACACTTGAGACGCGGCGATCCTGGCATCCACCAGGCGCAGCGCACACCGACAGGCGACGAAACCGGGAATAGGCCGATGCAGGCCTACTGTTCCGACGTGGATTCCATTCCATGGCTGCGCGAAAGCACGTCGCTATCCGCCGACGTCCGCTTCCGATCGAAGGCGGACGTGCCGACGGGATACCGTCTCAGTGCGGGGACCCCATTGGGCTCTGGGTGGATGAGCGGAACGTCGGCCACGGCGGATCGGGATGGAAGTGCTGGATCGATTTTCCGTCGTAGCGGAACTGGACGCCGCTGAAGTCCACCAGGCCCATCAGCAGTTCCTCGACGACGGTCCTCAGTTGCGCTTCCAGGTCTTCCAGTTCGCCTCCGGCATACCTGGGGACATAGCCGCGACCCAGATCCACGATCACTCTGCTGCTGGCGCGGTCGAATTCAACATGCACGGATACGTCCTTGCCCTGTCCCTCGATCCGCTTCTGCCGGTTGACTCGCGCCTGCACCTCTTCGGTCAGCTGCCGCTCGATCTCGAGGCGATCGGCCGTCGGCATCATGGCAGCGGTGGGTGCTAGCGCTGCTGCCGGCGCAGGTGCGGGTGCCGCGGCGACCGTGAATGCGGTGCAGAACAGAAGGCACAACGCACGTCGGCAAGCCGATCGTGTCGATGACGCTTTGACGATGCTTTTCACGCTGCCCACCTTCGATGATCCGCATGCGTAGCAGGCAGGCTGTAGAGGTACACGCGCTTAGTCAAACCATGGGACTGGCGTGTCGGATGTCGACCAGCAGCCACCCATCATTCCGCCTCACCAAGGCTGGCAACAAGCGCCCTTACCCGATCGCGCAGCTCCGCCAATTCGCGCGGACCGCATTCGCGCTCCATTTCTTGGACCAGCGCGTGGAACTGGGGCCAGAACTGCGCTGGATGACGCACGCGGCTCGTCCACTCGGGAAGCGCGTCGACCAGGTTGCGCCACTTCGCTTCGGTGGTGGGTCGTAGTTCCATGCCTGGTCTCACGTCGTGTAGACGACACGATGCAGCTTTCCATCGTCTACCAGTGGGATGTCGAGAGCGTCGCGCGCTATGCCATCCAGCATCACCGTCGGGTCACCCGACGTTCCCCGGGTGACGCTGATACGGTAGGTCGCGCTGCCGAAGCGGTATCGCACTTCGAATGCCTCCCATGCCGACGGCGTACGCGGATCCAGCGTCAGGACATCGCCCTTGCGTCGCACGCCCAGCACCGATTCGATCATCAACCGATACATCCAGCCGGCGGATCCGGTGTACCAGGTCCAGCCGCCGCGGCCGGTGTGGGGCGCCACCGCGTAGACATCGGCGGCCATGACGTACGGCTCCGCCTTGTATACCTGGACGGCGTCGGCATCCAGCGCGTGGTTGACGGGATTGATCATGCGGGCCAGTTCCCACGCACGCTCGGGGTCGCCGGCATGCGCGAACGCCATCGCCGCCCATACCGCCGCATGCGTGTACTGCCCACCATTCTCGCGCACCCCCGGGACATAGCCGCGGATGTAGCCCGGATCATGCGTCGTCCGGTCGAAAGGCGGATCGAGAAGCTGCACCAGGCCGGCCTCGCGCTTCACCAGCTTCGTGTAGAGCGCATCGAGGGCACGCTGGCCACGCGTGGCGTCGGCCACGCCGGAGAGCACCGACCAGCTCTGCGAGATCGAATCGATCCTGCACTCGTCGCTGCTGGACGAACCGATCGGGGTGCCATCGTCGAACCATGCACGGCGATACCACTCGCCATCCCAGGCGTGCGTCTCCAGCGCGACGCCGAGCGCATCCGCCTGCTCGGCGCACCAGCGCGCGACCTCCGCATCGCCGCGCGCCTCGGCCACGGGAATGAATTTCCGCAGCGTGTCCACCAGGAAGAAACCCAGCCAGACGCTCTCGCCGCGCCCGCCTTCGCCCACGCGATTCATGCCGTCGTTCCAGTCGCCCGTGGCGATCAACGGCAGCCCGCGCTCGCCCAGCAGACGGCAGCCGCGCCGCAACGCCAGGACGCAATGGTCGTAGAGCGTCTTCCGGAGTGCAGAGGCTGCCGGCATGTCGTAATAGCCTTCCTCATCGGGATTGACCTCCCTGCCCTCGACGAAACCGACGATCTCGTCGAGCACGGTACGGTCCGCGGTCACGTCGAGGTAGCGGCTGGTGGCCAGCGGCAACCAGAGATAGTCGTCCGAGCAGCGCGTCCTGACACCGCGTCCCTGCGGCGGATGCCACCAGTGCATGACGTCGCCCTGCGGGAACTGGTGCGCAGCGCTGGTGAGCAGGTGCCGGCGGCTCAGGTCGGGACGCGCATGGATGGTCGCCATCGTGTCCTGCAGCTGGTCCCGGAAGCCGAACGCGCCTCCGGACTGGTAATAGCCGCTGCGCGCCAGATAGCGGCATCCCAGCGTCTGGTAGAGCAGCCAGCCATTGGCGAGCGCGTCGAAGGCGGCATCCGGCGTACGGACCTGGACCGAGTCCAGCAGGCCCCGCCAATGGATGCGCGCCGCGTCCAGTGCATCGTGCGCGTCGTGCATGCCCTGCGGGCGACGCGCCATCGCCAGCGCGCTGTCGCGGTCCTTCGCCGCGCCCAGCCGGAAAGCCACCTCGCGTTCCTCGCCCGGGCCCAGCGTCATCGGCACCTGTATCGCGGCGCAGGGATCGAGCCCGACGCCGACACGTCCGCTCAACCGTTCGCGGCTCAGGGCGGCGGGACGGTGCAGACCTCCGTTGCGCCCCACGAATTCGATGCGGTCGGACGTCCAGCTGCAGCCGCTGGCGTCGGTGTCGAAGAACACCGTCCTGCCGGCGAACTCGGTGTTGAAAGGATTGTGCGCCATCAACGCACCGCTGACCGGATCCACTTCGGTCACCACGTGCATCCTGGACTTGTGGCGGAGGTCGCCCAGCACCCATTCGACGTAACCGAACGCCGACAGCGTGCGCATGCGGCCCGACACGTTGCGGATGCGGAGCATCGAGTGCTTGACCGCCTCGTCGACCCCCACATAGATCCACAACTCGGTGTGGATGCCGCGTTCCTGGTGTTCGTAGACGGTATAGCCGAACCCGTGGCGCGTCCGGTAGTCGCCGCTGCCCCGGCAAGGAAGCGGCGTGGGCGACCAGATCTCGCCACTTGCATCGTCGCGCAGGTAGAACGCCTCGCCGCCCAGATCGGAGACGGGGTCGTTGTGCCAGGGACTCAGGCGGTACTCGTGCGCGTTCTCGAACCAAGTGTAGCCCGGCGAACTCTCGCTGACGACGCAGCCGAACGCGTCGTTGGCCAGCACGTTGCACCAGGGGGCAGGCGTCGGCATGCCTTCGCGCGACACCACGACGTACTCGCGGCCGTCGCCGGTGAACGCGCCGATCCCGTTGTCGAACATGCGCTCCGCTTCCACCGGAAGGAACGGCCACAGCGCTTCCCGCTGCTCTTCGTCGCCTTCCCATGGCGCGGGAAGCCCGCTGCGCGGATCGACCCCTTCGTTCTCGTCGCCCGCGTCCGACGCAGGGATGCTCGACGCATCGTCGGCAGCCGGTCGCGGCGCGAATGCGGCCGGCCAGGGCTTCGGCGGGACCAGCCGTCCGAGCTGCGCGGCCAACGTGCCTTCCCGATCGTCGATGAGCACGCGGGCGACCGCCTGCAGCAGCGTCCGATCTTCCTGCGACATGTTCTGCGCGGGCCGCACGAAGATGCCGCCCGGCCGATCGAGGACGGAGGCCTCCGCGTCGGCCGAGATCATACCCAGGATCTGGTCCTGCAACTGCTGCCGATAACCGGCCTTGCTGTCGTTCCAGATGACCAGATCGGCGCGCAGTCCCTTGAGCCGCCAGTACGCATGCGCCTGCACCAGTTGCCGCACCACCTCGATGTTGTCGGCGTCGTGAACCTTGAGCAGCACGATCGGCAGGTCGCCGGAAATCGCATGCCCCCACAGCCCCGACTGGCCGCGCTGGTTCTGCTGCAGGACATCCGCGGGCGCACGCAGATGCGGATTGGCGTAGACCACCAGGCTGGCGAGCCGCTCGTACAACTGCGCCTCGGCGACGGTGGCGTTGATCTGGCGACGCACGACCTGGCTGTGCGTCCATGCGAGATCGAAGACGCGGTCGGCCAAGCGACGGTCGCGATAGCGGTCGATCAGCGTCTCGCTGGCCTCGCGACTCGCCGCCACGCCGTAGACCATGTCGACCTGCACCACCTGCTCCGGTTCCAGCGTCACCCGCACGCGGATCGCCACGATCGGGTCCAGGACGGAACCTTCGCTGTC
Source organism: Pseudoxanthomonas sp. (assembly GCF_002863005.1). Classification (GTDB taxonomy): domain Bacteria; phylum Pseudomonadota; class Gammaproteobacteria; order Xanthomonadales; family Xanthomonadaceae; genus Pseudoxanthomonas_A. The sequence continues at coordinate 75,051 of NZ_PKDG01000015.1, read as the reverse complement.
GGACAGCGCCACTGCGCCCGTCAAGGCCTTCGGCGCACGCGGGGTATTGCCGCGACCGAGGAATGCCGACCGGTCCGTCTCGTAGGAGATCGTGGCGACGTCGGCATCGTGCACGGCGACCAGGTGAACCAGCCACGGCGGCACTTCATCGTGCGCGCGCGGCCGCCGCGTGCACAACAGCGCCTGCTTCTCGCGCACGATCTCGGTCTGCACGAAGAGGTTGCTGAACGCCGGGTGCGCGTCGTCCGACGCGGGCGGCGCAAGCACGACTTCCGCGTAGGTAGTGATCTCGATGGTGCGCGCGCGGCGGCTGCGATTGGCGATCTTCAGCCGCCTAAGCTCCATGTCGTCCTCGGGCGAGATAGCGATTTCGAGGTGGCTTTCGTAGCCGTGCTTGCGGCCCCGGAATTCGGCCTTGGCATCGGAGAAGATGGCTTCGTACTGGTCCACCTGCACGCAGGTCGGCTGGTGCGCCGCCGACCAGAATTCCCCGCTCTCGATGTCGCGCAGATAGCAGAAGGTGCCCCAGGCATCGGTGGTGCCGTCCTCGCGCCAGCGCGTGGTCGCCATGTCGTGGTGGCGGCTGTAACCACCCCCCGCATGGCTCAGAAGTCCGTGATAGCGTCCGTTGGACAGGAGTTGCACTTCAGGACGCGGGCCTTCCGGATCGCGGATGACCCGCAGCACCGCTTCGCCCTCGCCCACCGGCGTCCGGGTCTCCAGCGTTTCCACCTCGTGGGGATGGAACACGCCCACGCGCGGAATGCGTTCCTGCAGCAGGAGCAAGGTCGCCTGGAACTCCGCATCGGCGACGAAACGCCGTTGCATCGGCTGGTTGCCGAGCAGGTGCACCAGCGACAGGAAGCCCATGCCCTGGTGATGCGCCATGAACGAGCGCAGCAGGACGCACTCCTGCCCCGGCGGCACGCGCGACGGCGTGTAGTCGATCGCCTCGTACAGGCCGAAGCGTCCGGAAAATCCCAGCGCCTGCAGGCGCTGCAGGTTCTCGCAGGCCGCTTCGGGGTTGACCATCAGCGCCATCATGCTGGCGTACGGCGCGACCACGCTGTCCTGGCTCAGTCCGCGCTTGAGGCCGAGGCCGGGCACGCCGAACGCCCGATACTGGTAGTTCATGCGCGTATCGACCGCGTTGTATCCCGACTCCGACACACCCCACGGCAGTCCCACGTTCCTGCCATGCTGGATGTGCGCCTCCACCGCGTTGTGCATGGTCTGGTCGAGCAACGTGTCCGGGTAATCCGGCATCACCAGTTGCGGCATCAGGTACTCGAACATCGAGCCGCTCCAGGAAAGCAGCGCGGGCATTCCATTGACTTCGGTCAGCAGGCGACCGAGCGCGAACCAGCTCTCCTGGGGCAGCTGCCCCTGCGCAATGGCGACGAACACGCCCAGGCGCACTTCCGACGCGAGCAGGTCGTAGAAGCTGTTGTCCAGGCGGTGATCGTCCACGTTGAAGCCGATCGCCAGGAGGTTCCTCGAGCGGTCGTACAGGAAGCCGTATTCCATCAACGAGAACTGCCCGGCCAGGTGCGCAAGCCGCTCCAGCTCACGGATGCGTTCCCGCGCCAGCCGCGACGCCCTCGCATCCTCGCCCGAGGTGGCGAGTTGCCGCAGGCTCGGGATGGTCCGGCCGGGCGACGCGCCGGTGCGCGGCAGGGCCGCGTCCGGAAAGAAGAGCGCCAGCGCCTCCACAGCACCGGTGCAGGCATCGCTCAACGCCTGCGGCCAGTGGCGATCGCCGGGCGCCATGTCGGATGGGGCCGGCCAGGCGGCCAGCAGATTCGCGGCATGCGTCTGCAGGCCGGTGAGCGAGGACATCGCCTGCTCCAACGAGAGGGTGCTATCCGTGTCGATGGCTGCAAGGCCGCCCCTGAAGGCCGCCAGTTCGAGGGTGACGGCGGCGCTCCGCGCAGGCAGCGAAGCCGCTTCTTCCTCGACGATACCGAAGGTATCCGCGATGCCGCCGAACGTCGTGGGCGCCAGGATCGGCGCATCGACCATCGCCAGCAGTCCCTGCCTCAACGTCAGCAGATGCCCGGCCAGGTTGCCGCTGTCCACCGTGGAAACGTAACGCGGCGGAAGCGGCTGCAGGTTCGAGGTGTCGTACCAGTTGAGGAAGTGACCGCGGTGCCGGGGCAGCTGCTCCAGCGTGTCGAAGACGTTCCGCGTGCGCTCCGCGACTGCGCCCGCCTGCAGGTAGCCGAAGTCCCAGGCGGCGAGATTCGCGAGCAGGGACAAGCCGATGTTCGTCGGCGACGTGCGCCGGGCCACGACCAGCGAGGGATGTTCCTGGATGTTGTCGGGCGGCAGCCAATGGTCCTCTTGCCGGATCCACGTCTCGAAGAACGACCACGTGCGGCGCGACAGCTTTCCAAGGAAAGCGCGCTGGGGCGGACTGAGTGCCGCATCCTCGCGTTCTGGCGGATGGCTCAGCCAGGTCATCACGGCAGGGGCCCACATCCATGCGAGCAGCAACGGTCCCGCGATCGCCAGCACGTCGGGCCGCAGCCACAGCAGCAGGAATGCGATGCCGACCGCGATCACCGAGCCCGGCAACATGCCGCGCCAGTCGGCGCTCCGGTCGCCGGCCAGCGATCGCTCCACTTCGCTGGAGGGGTTCCATTGCAGCAGGTGGCGGCGGCTGATGCCGAGCCGCCACAGCGTGCGCACGATGGCGCCGCCGGCCAGCCACGCTTCATGGGCGAGGCACGCCACGTTGAGCGCGGCGCGCTGGAGGGAACGCGCCGTCGCGCGCCCGACCTGCACCCAGTGCGACTCCGCCGGCGTGTCGTCGGGCAATGTCATCCCGTCCTTCAGCGCCGAGAGGATCACCGGCGCGAACCACAGCGCGAGCACGATGAGCGTCCACGCCAGCGGCTGGGGCGCGTGGACCCATCCGATGACGAACAGCGCCAGTGCCGCCATCGACACCAGGCTGCGCCGGAGGTTGTCCAGCAGCTTGCCGCGCGAGAGCCAGCTGAGCGGATTGCGTTCCCACGTCCCGTCGGCGGTCGGGATGCGCGGCAGCAGCCACGGCAGCAGCTGCCAGTCGCCGCGCATCCAGCGTGCCCGCCGCTTGGTGTCGGCCGCATAGCGGTCCGGATAGTCCTCGTACAGGCGTACGTCGCTCACCAGGCCCGCGCGGGCGAAGCAGCCTTCGAGCAGGTCATGGCTGAGGATGCGGTTCTCCGGCAGGCGTTCCGCCAGCACGTGCTCGAAGGCCGCCACGTCGTAGATGCCCTTGCCCACGAAAGAGCCCTCGCCGAACAGGTCCTGGTAGACGTCCGAGACCGTCCGCGTGTACGGATCGATGCCCGGCTCGCTGCCGAAGACCGTGGCGAAGCGCGACGGCCTGCGCCCGCTCAGGCTGCTGCCGACACTGGGTTGCAGGATGCCGTAGCCGCGGATCACCACGTTGCGTCGCGGATCGATCACGGGACGGTTGAGCGGATGCGCCAGCGTCGCCACGAATTCCCGGGCTGCGTCCCGCGGCAACCGGGTGTCGGTATCGAGCGTGATGACGTATTTCGCGTGCCGGAGCGCCGAGGCATCGCCCACGATGCGCATGAAGGGCGCCTGCTCCCCTTCCAGGATCAGCGCGTTGAGCGCGGACAGTTTCCCGCGCTTGCGCTCATACCCCATCCAGACGCCTTCGGAGGCGTTCCATTGCCGCGGCCTGTGCAGCAGGAAGAACCGGTCCAGCGTCTCGGGGGCGTACCGCCGGTTGAGCCGTTCGATCTGCGCTGCCGCGTACGCGACGAGCGCCTCATCGCCGGGCATCGACTGGCTGGGCGCATCCAGGAAATCCGTGAGCAACACGAACCTGAGCTGCGCATCGCGATTGGCGAGGAAGCGCACCTCCATCCCTTCGACCAGGCTGTCGATGCCTTTTTCGCTCGACAGCATGGTCGGCACGGCGACGACGGAGCGACAGGTGTCCGGTATGCCGGTGCTGAAGTCCATCCGTGGCAGCGGACGGGGCGCGACGAGCAGCGTCGCCAGCCAGTTGACCAGCGCGATGCCCAGCTCGCTGAAGACCACGATGGACAGCGCCACGACGATCCACAGGGGAACATCGCCATAGCCGCTGGCCACGAGCGCCCACGTCGCCAGCGCGATGATCGCGGCGATCGGGATCAGATACGCCAGCAGCGGATAGTGCCGTGGGCGGAGTCGCGCGCGACGGTAGCCCGGCGCTGCCCTGGCCACGACCTCGCGGGTGCGATCCAGTCCGTCGTCCAGCAGCCAGTACCCCACATGCCCGGTCTGCGGGCGCGGCATGTCAGGCATGTCCGGCCCATCGGGCCCGGCATGGTCGCGCGCGAGCGTGACCACCACGCCGGCCACGTCCTCCTCGGACGCACCACTGGAACGTGCGATCTTCTCGATCACGTGCCGGTAGGCGTCGCGCGTGCCGAAATCCATCAGGCCGTAGATGCCTGCCGGGTCTTCCTGCAGGCGCCGGTCCACGACGCTCATGTCTTCCACGAAGCGTTTCCAGTCCATCGTGGCGAGGAAGCGCAGGCTGCCGATGCTGTTGCCGATGGACACCTGGTCGGCGGCCTGCTGCTGGCTTTCGGCAGTGACCAGCTCATCGATCCGGTAGCCCGCGGCTGCGACCCATTGTTCGAGCCAGGCGCCCGGCAGCGCCAGCGGCCCGGTGCGGCTATCGAGCCGGCGGATCAGCTCGGCGACGAATGCGCCCGTCAGCGGCGGCGTGGAACGCGCCATGTCCGCCACGATCAGCACCACGTCACCGGGCGCGTCGATCGCCGCCCGGTTCAGCCGCCTTGCCCACGTACTGGCCAAACGACGATGCGCGCCGTCGCGCATCACATGCGAGGCCATGCGGCGCAGGTTCTCGATCAGCGCGAGGCGCAGCATGATGGGCACGGCCCATAGTTCCCCCATCTTGAGGGGCGCAACGATTTGGTAGCCTGCGATGAAGCGACGCAGCGTCTCTCCATCGATGCGTCCGTCACCGTGGGAGACCGCCTCGATCGTCAGCGCATACACCCGCGGCAGGCCGCGCAGGGCGCCCTGCGACAGCGAAGGCAGCTGGCGGCTGTAACCCGTGGGCAGGTGGCGCCGCGCCAGCTGGATCTGCTCTTCGATGACGTGGTAGTTGTCCAGCAGCCATTCGCCGGCCGGCGAGATCCTCAGTTCCTCGCGAACGAGATCGTTGAGCAGGTCGTTCGCCTCGCCGAGCAATTTCTGGTTCGACTGCAGCCGCGCCAACAGCCGCTCTTCCGTCGGCTCCATCTTCACCTTGTGCGCATGCGCAAGCGACCGGCCGTACGCCTCCATCTGCTCGACGCTGAGCAGTTGCGCCCGGAGGGGCTCTTCGCCCTTGGCGACGGGATCGACGGGGAAGCGGGTACGGCGGAATCGCTTGAGCCGCCGGCGCAGGCGTAGCCAGCGTCCGAAGGTGCGCCTGAAGTTGGTCATGAAGAACCTGTGGGGGCAGGAATGCCGGCATCGTCTCACCCGGCCCCACCCGCGACGCGTGAAGGCCCGCATGGCCGCGGGTTCCTGCTGCGCGCGACGATGCAGGCGGACCGCGGACTCGAATGCGCAACGGTCCGGACGGTGATAACGCGCGCCGCCTTGCCGGCTTCACGGCACCATGACGATGGACGGCGCACCCTTCATCACGATGACGTCATGACACGGAATGCAGCCATGCCTACGAATGCACTTGTTCTCATCATCGAGGACGACAGGCTCATCGCGGAATCGGTCGGTGCCTACCTGGAAGCACGAGGCATGGAGGTCGACTACGCCCACGACGGCGCGGAAGGCTATCGCCTGGCCACCGAGACGCGATACGACGCCATCGTGCTGGACGGGCATCTTCCCCGACTGGATGGGCTGGACATCGTCAACAGGCTCCGCACCGAGGCGCGCCTCTCGACGCCGATCATCATGGTCACCGGACGCGACCGCCTGGAGGACAAGATCACCGGGCTCGAACGCGGGGTCGACGATTACCTGACCAAGCCCTTCGCCACGCCGGAGCTCGAGGCGCGCCTTCGCGCCGTGATCCGCCGCAACCGCCGGGAACTGGGGCGCGAAGTGCTGAAGGTCGGCGATCTGTCCTTCGATCCCGCCTGCCATCGCATCCATCGCGCCGGCAAGGAGATCGAGGTGTCGCCCGTCGCCACGAAGCTGCTCAACATCCTGATGCGCGAGTCGCCGCGCGTCGTGAGCCGGCGGGAAATCGAACGCGAGTTGTGGGGAGACGACCTCCCCGATTCCGACTCCCTGCGCAGCCATCTGTACAACCTGCGGCGGGTCATCGATCGCGGTTTCGACAATCCGCTGCTCCATACCGTCCAGAGCGCCGGTTACCGCATGGCGGACATGTCGCCTCCCCGCAAGTCTGCCGGCAGCGCCGGCGTGAGCCAGGGCGCCGCCGCCTAGCCCGCGGAAGCACGGCGTGCCCCGCGCGTGGCCGACCGTGGTGGTGATCGCGCGCGTGGCGGTCGCGAGCTCCTGCGACCACGCCGCCTGGTGGATCCCTAGGCCGGCTTCTCCAGTACCTCGCGCACGCGTGCCGCGAGCTCCTGCAGCGTGAAGGGCTTTCCGATCAGGTTGACGCCGGGGTCCAGCACGCCGTTGTGGACGACGGCGTTGCGGCTGTAGCCGGTGGTGAAGAGGACCTTCAGGTGCGGCCAGCGCCTGCAGGCTTCGTTCGCCAGTTTGCGTCCGTTGGTCTCCGGCATCACCACGTCGGTGAACAGGAGGCTGATGGACGGCTCCGCTTCGAGGATGCGCAGTGCCGCCGCGGCGCTGTCTGCGGAGAAGACGCGGTACCCCAGCTCGGTCAACGCATCGACGGAGAACTGCCGTACCGCCGGTTCGTCCTCCACGACCAGGATGACCTCCTGCAACTCGCCGCGGGGCATCGGGTGCGCGCTCGGCACGCTCTCTGTCACCGCATGCGCGCCGAGCTGGCGCGGCAGGTACACCTTGACGGTGGTGCCGCTGCCGACTTCCGAATAGATCTTCACGTGTCCGCCGGACTGCTTCACGAAGCCATAGACCTGGGACAGGCCCAGACCGGTGCCACGCCCCACCTCCTTGGTCGTGAAGAATGGATCGAAGGCCTTCGCGATGACGTCGGCCGGCATGCCGCCGCCCGTATCGGATACCGCGACCAGCACGTACTGACCCGGCGCGATACCGGGGTTCGCTTCCACGTACCCATGGTCGAGGTAGCAGTTGGCGGTCTCCACCGTGACGCGGCCGCCTTCCGGCATCGCGTCGCGCGCATTCACGGCGAGATTGAGGATCACGTTTTCCAGCTGGTTGGGATCGGCGTGGGTTCGCCAGAGACCGCCGGCGAGCACGGTTTCCAGCTGCACGTCGCCCCCCAGCGAATGGGTCAGCAGATCCGACATGCCGGCCACCAGCTTGTTCGCGTCCAGCGACTCGGGTTGCAGGGGCTGCTGACGCGAGAACGCGAGCAACCGCTGGGTCAGCTGGGCCGCACGACGCGCCGCTTCCATCGCGATGTCCACGTAGCGCCTGGCACGCGCATCCTCCGGATCGAGCCGGCCGGCAAGCAGATCGAGCGGGCCGATGATCGCCGCCAGCATGTTGTTGAAGTCGTGGGCGATGCCGCCGGTCAGCTGGCCCACCGCCTCCATCTTCTGGCTCTGGCGCAGGGCATCCTCCACGCGCGTGCGCTCGGCCACTTCCTCGGCGACGCGGCTCTCGAGTCGTTCGTTGAGTTCCCTGAGTTGCGTTTCGGCGGCTTTGCGGCCCGTGACGTCGATCGCCACGCCCACCACCCGCGTGCAACGGTCGCCATCGAACAGGCCCCGGCCCTTCGCGGCCACCCAGCGCGTCACCCCGTCCTCCTTGCCGACCGTGCGGTACTCGACGTCGTAGAGCGCCCGCTGCGCGGGATCGGCCGCGGCGGCGAAGGCCACGCTGGTCCGTTCCAGGTCTTCCGGATGCAGGCCTGCGTAGAAGTCCTCCAGCGAACAAGGCACGTGCGGCGAAATGCCGAACATGGCCTTCGTCCGCGGCGGCCAGATGAGCAGGTCGTTGACCAGGTCCACATCCCAGAAGCCGATGTCGGATGCCTCGGTGGCAAGGCGAAGCCGCTCTTCGCTCTCCGCGAGCGCGGCCTGGGCGGCCTTGCGGGCGCTGAGATCCAGCATCGCGCCGATCATGCGTACCGGCTCGCCGGCGGATCCGCGCAGCACCGTGCCGCGGTCGAGAATGTCGGCGTACCCGCCATCGGCCCGACGGAACCGGTACTCATCCGTCCATGCATCGCCGCCGTGATCGATCACCGCATGGATGCCCTCGCTGACCCGCTCGCGATCGTCGGGATGGATGTTGTCCAGCCACCATTGCGCACTGCTCTCCAGCCGATCGTGGCCGAACAGCGTCGCCAGCGCTTCGTTCCAGATCACATGCCCGTCCACCATCCGCCAGTCCCAGATGGCGTCGCTGGTGGCAAGCGCGGCAAGGCGGTAGCGCTCCTCGATCTCCCGATGGCTGGCTTCGACCGCCTTCCGGTCGGTGATGTCGAGCGAGGCACCGATCAGGCCGACGATCTCGCCTTGCGCGTCCCGCAACGGCGCCTTGGTCGACAGCCAGAACGCGCGCCGGCCGTCGGGGTAGCTCACTTCCTCTTCCAGCTGCTCGATCCTGCCGGAGGCCATGATGCGCGCGTCCGCCGCCATGATCGCGGCGGCCTGCGCCGGGTCATCCAGCAGTTCGGCATCCGTGCGGCCCAGGTACTCTTCGGGCGGCCTGCCGATCAGCTCGGTCGTGCCGCGGTTGCCGATCAGCAATCGACCCTGCCTGTCCTTGGCGTAGACGACGCCCGGCACCGCCTCCACGAACGTGTTGAGCAGGCTCTCCGCGCGGTCGCGCGCGTCCTCGACGCGGCGCGCCTCGCTGATGTCGATCAGCACGCCGGGGAAGCGGACGGCGGCGCCGTGCGCGTCGAGATCCACCCAGCCCCGCGCCTCCACCCACCGCCACCCCTCCTCGCCACCGCGGGTCCGATACCGGTGCAGGTACTGGCCGCCCCGAGCCATCGCGTCGCCGATGGCGGCTTCCAGGCCGCCCTGATCCTCGGGATGGACGGACTGGATCAGGTCGTGCAGCTTCCATCGGTCTCCCGACGGTTCCAGGCCGAAGCTGCGCTCCAGGGCCGGATCCACCGTCACGGTGTCGGACTGCACGTCCCAGAACCAGGTTCCGATGATGGCGCCTGCGGCCAACGCAACGCGGACGCGCTCGCTGTCCAGGGTGTCCAGAGAAAGATCGGGGGATCGATGCGGCATCGGAGGGTTCCTCGGGACGGACCGGCAAACGGTGGGCGAACCCGGGACGGGACCGAGCGTCCCGCAGCCTCGGCGCAGTCTATACGAGCCGGCGCGGGTGCCGCCCGGCACGGCGAAACATCACAGCATGCGCCTCCGGCGTTCCGCAGCGGCCGCGGCGAGCGCGCATGCTGTCCGATCGCATGTGCAGGCATGGTCAACGCGACGCCAGGAGTCATGGGAAGCGCGGCACCGACACACGGTTGCGGCGATCGGTCGACAGCGCGCGTGCATCAGAGACCAGAAGCCCTACCACTCCGCGGAAGCAGGTGGACGGCGACCGAACGCTATCCGCTCGACGACGAAGCAGGCGCCTCGCCCATCCGCTCACCCACCCACACCTGCATGTCCACGGTCTGCAGCCAACCGTAGTTCGTCAGGAACGCCACGTCGGCGGCGTCGCGCCCGTGCGCGACCACGATCCGGCCACCGCGGGGGGCGGACTGGGTCGGGTCGAACGTGTACCAACGGCCATCCAGGAACGCCTCGAACCACGCGTGCAGGTCCATGGGCTCCAGGCCATGCAGATAGCCCACCACCATGCGGGCCGGAATTCGCAGGCTCCTGCACAAGGTGATCCCGACATGCGCGTAGTCGCGGCAGACGCCGGCACCCGCCTCGAGCGTGCCGAGCGCATCCGTGGTGGCATCGCTGACCCCGTACCGGTAGGCGATATGGGTGCGGATCCATTCCACGATGGCCCCGACCTGGCCGTTGCGCGGGTCCGCTGCGTCCACAATGGCCTGCGCCTGCTCGAACGCACGATCGCTCGGGCAGTAGCGGCTCGGCAGCAGGTATTGCAGCGCGTGATCGGGCAGCCGTGCCGCAGGTGTCGGCGCCACCCAAGGCGCGATGGCGATGTCCCGCTCGGTCTCGACCTCGAGCTCCGCGCGTATCCGCATGCGCCCGCGCGGCACCACGAAGCGCTGGCACAGATTGCCGAACACATCGACGTACTCCGTCGGCCGAACATGGGGATCGAAGGAATAGGATTCGCTGACCAACCACTGCGACTCGCCGCTGCGCGGCCGCAGCATCGCGACCACCGCGCAGTCTTCGAGGCATTCGACGGTCAATTCGCATCCGGCCAGCAGGCGCATGTTCGATCCAAGGGAAAGGGATTCACTGCAAACACGGCCGGCCCGGATCTCGCCGACGCTGCCGCACACCGTACCCGGACTGCGCACGCGTACCGGGTTGTCGACGTCGACGCCTTCCCGCGAAGGAAGTTCGCTGTCACGACGGTCGTCACGACCCACCAGAGGCGAAGCCCTGCTTCGGCATGCGAGGCACGACAAGGTGCGCGATCCAAGATAGTTTGGCCGGTGCAGTCCGGGCAAGTTTGGCCACCCGTCACAGCCGAGGTCGCTTGCGGCCCGTATATGGCATTTGCAAAGCCGTGGAAAGCTTTGCAGCTGACTCAGCAGCATCCGCCTGCTTGTCCAAAAGCTGAATAGTCTCATCAAGCGGCTTGAGAATACTCAAGAGATTGGTCTGATAAGAGGAGTCTAACGCTGCCACAATCTTGGCTCGCGCCAATTGAAGGCTGCCGATCTTAGCCGTGAGGCGCACCAGTTCTTCCAAGTATTCCGAGTTACCTTCCATAGTGACCTTCAACTACCTAGTGGCCGAACACTAGGCCCGGCTATGTGGCTTATCCACAGCCCATCATGTAGTGGGCTATCCCCTTGAGAAAGCTCGATCTTAGGGTCACTAGGTTAGCCTGGCAAGCCAATGCATAGGGGTTCTACCCCGTCTCCACGGACTGTTGGGTTAAGAGTCTAAAGGCCTGATCCTTGGCGTCGAGCCTTCGCTGGATGAGCGGATTGTGGAACCGCTCGATGTAGTCGAACACATCGCTCCTGGCCTCTGCCAAGGTCAGGTAGCGCCGGCGGTGAACCCGTTCGCGCTTGAGCTTGCCGAAGAAGCCTTCAGCCGCCGCGTTGTCCCCACAGTGACCCACCTCGCTCATGCTGCTGATGATGTGGTGGTCCTTCAGGAACTGCTGGTACTCAGCACTGGTGAACTGCGTACCGCGGTCGGAGTGCAGGATCACCGAGTTGCGATCCGATCGCTGCCAGCTCGCCATCATCACCGCCTTGAGCACCAAGTGCCGATCCTGCACCGGTGCCATCGACCAGCCGACGACCTTGCCGGAGTACAGATCCAGCACGGCGCACAGGTATAGCCAGCCTTCCCCTGTGCGGATGTAGGTGATGTCCACGACCCACTTGGTGTTGGGCTCGTTGGCGGTGAAGTCGCGGGCCAGATGGTTACGCACGAAGGTCGGGCGCACGCCCGAGCGCTTGTGCCGCCAGCGCCGCTTCTGCGGCACGCCCGACAGGTCGGCACCGGCCATCAACCTGGCGATCCGGTTGAGGCTGGCTGTCTCGCCCTCGTAGCCCAGCACTTCGTGCATGCGCGGTGCGCCCAACACGCCGTCGCTGGCCACATGATGCTCGCGGATCTTCACAAGCAACCGGGCATTGTCCTGATCGCGGGCACTGGGCGAACGCGACGCCCAGCCATGGAAACCGCTGGGCGAGACCTTCAGGCAACGACACATGAGGCGGATCGGGTACTGGTCGCGGTGGCGTCGGATCGCCTCGTACCTCAAGACGATTCCTTGGCGAAGAACGCCGCCGCATCGCGCAAAAAATCCCGCTCCTTCTTCACCCGCGCCAGTTCGAGCTTGAGCGCGAGCAACTCCTGATCGCGGGCCACGCCATTACCCGGGAACGCCTTCTTGCCGCCTGTCTCAAGATCACGGCGCCATCGGTGGATCTGGTTAGCACGGATGCCCAAGTCCCGGGCGATCTGCGATACGTTCGCGCCTGGCAAGCGGGCTAGGCCGACAGCCTCACGCTTGAACTCCTCGCTGTAACGCTTTCTCTGCTGCATGACACTCCTCCTGCCCCATCATGGGGCTTAACTGAAGTGTCCGTGTTAGCGGGGTAGAACCCAGGTCTATTCTGTTGAAAAACTCTTTACTGCTTCCAACCAAGTCGAAAGCTGCTGGGTTTCAGTACGGCTTGTAGCTCTGATCCTGTGTATATCCTGCTCTCGTGGCTCATTCGCCGAGGCATTTCCGGAACCACCGAGTTTTTCAACGGAATAGACCGGAAGCTGACATCAACTCCTACCATAGCCACATGACTTCAGTGATGAAGTGGCTTGAAGCCTGCCCAGCTATGCGTTTTGCATCGGATGCGGTCCACTAACTGGAAGATGCTCCAAAGGCGGGTCCCTGTGACCAGTTCTTTTGGCGCCGCTGCCCAGAATGGGTCGCGGGAGTGTCCGGCGTGTTCGGCAATCACTGCCCAACCGGTTGGCGTTTAGCAGTCTCAGCTTGCGCGACAAGGATGAGAGATTGTCTTCGGAGCAGTCCAGAACGGGGATCAGTCATGACCATGCCAGACGAGAGAACCAGGGCTTTGCTTTGGGCGGGAAGCTTCCTTATCGACATCGCCCAAGACCAGTCCCTTCCGCTGTCTCTTCGGCGAAGGGCCGTGACGATTGCCAGGCATTTCCCAACGATCGAGGACGTCGCCTGGATAGTCGGGTCCCTACGCGATTCGGTTCTTAGCATTGGGATGGCGTCACCAGAGAACGCCCTGCTTGAAGAAGCCGATCGGGACTTCACTCCTTTACGGCACTCCACAAGGCTCAGATGGCCCGGAGAGGATTGACACCCTCCCCTTGAAGACCTGGATTGGCAGGCGTAGGCTTTACCTGTGCCGGAAAGACCGACACAGCCACTGCCATGAGGGAGCCTCATGCGTCTTGATAGCCTGGTCCTGATAGGACAGTTCGCGCCGTTGCACAACGGCCATATCGCCTTGCTCCGCCGCGCGCTTGAGCGCGCTGATCGCGCCATCGTCCTGATAGGGTCCGCTGGACGCGCCCGGAACAGCCGCCACCCATGGACCGCCGCCGAGCGCGAGCAGATGATCCGCTCCGCGCTGCCGACCGAGTCGGCCCGCATTCTGGTCCGTCCGCTTCGGGATCACCTCTATAACGAGAACGCCTGGATCGCTGCCGTCCAGTCGGCTGCCCGGGATGCCCTAGGTGCCGACGGTTCGGGATCCCAGCGCATTGGTCTGATCGGCGGCCCAGAGAACGCAGGTGTGGACTACCTGCGCGCCTTTCCGCAGTGGCCCCGCGAGGAAGCCCCCTTTGTCGACGGCCCACGGGCCGGCGAACTGCTCGACAGCTTCCTGGAGGACTCGGCCGAAGGCATGGCCATGATCCGCGCCCACATCCCTACGGCCGTCGCCGATCTACTGACCAGCTTCCGAGAGACACCGGCGTATCGCAGCCTGGTAGAAGAGCGACGCTTCGTAGAGCGCTACCGCCAAGGCTGGGAGTCTTCTCCCTATCCCCCCACCTTCGTGACGGTCGACGGCGTCGTCGTCCATTCCGGCCATGTGTTACTGGTCGAGCGCGGCGCCCAGCCGGGCAAGGGGCAATGGGCACTTCCCGGAGGCTTCGTACGAGGCGACGAGCGTCTGCTCGATGCCGTCATACGTGAACTTCGCGAAGAGACCCGGCTGAAGCTGCCGGCACCGGTCTTGCGGGGATCGCTCCGCGCCCAGGAAGCCTTCGACCATCCCGAGCGCTCGTTGCGCGGCCGCACGATCACCCACGCATTCCATTTCGAGTTCCAGGCAGGCGAACTCCCCCCCGTAAAGGGTGGAGACGACGCGGCTAAGGCTCGCTGGTTCCCGCTATCAGAATTGCGAGCCATGGAGTCGCAGATCTACGAAGACCACTTCTACATCATCGAGCGCTTCATCGGCACGCTCTAGGCAACACGCGTTGCGCGGTCGCGACCCTCCGCGCCGGAACCGGAAAGACCGGATCCGTCACCCCTGGAAGGACCTTCCGAGGAGCACATCATGTTTGGTATCCGCTACGCCAAGGTCAGCCCCACCACCTACCTGATCCAGTACCGCAACGGTCAGCCGGTCCGCGAAGGCACGGGCCTAGCCTTCTTCTACTTTGCCCCCAGTGCCTCGCTGGTCTCCATTCCCATGGAAAGCGTGGACGTGCCCTTCATGTTCCGCGAGGTCAGTGCGGACTTTCAGGAGGTCACGGTCCAAGGGCAGGTCACCTACCGCGTGGCCGATCCGAAGCTGTTGGCATCGCTGATGAACTTCACGCTCAAGGCCAACGGCAACGAGTACGTATCGGAGGATCCGGGCAAGCTGCCCCAGCGTGTGGTCAATGCCGTCCAGGTCCAGCTGCGCGCCGCCCTGCAAGGCCAGAACCTGCAGGCACTGCTGCGCGAGTCCGAGGGGCTGGTACAAGCCGTGCGCGACGGCCTGCGCCAACCCGATGGGCTGCCCAGCCTGGGCCTGGAATTGGTCAGCTTGGCCGTTCTGGCCATCAAGCCGACGCCAGATACGGCGCGAGCGCTGGAAGCTACCGTCCGGGAACAGATCCTCAAGGACGCTGACGATGCTTTGTATGTCCGTCGCAATGCTGCGATCGAGCAGGAGCGCGCAGTCAAGGAGAACGAGCTCAACACCGAGATCGCCGTGGAAGCCAAGAAGCGGCAGATTCGGGAAACCCAGATGGAAGCCGAACGTGCCCTGCTGGACAAGCGCCAGCAGATCCAGGCCCAGGAGATGCAGGGCCAGATCTCGCACGAGAAGGAGAACGAGACGCTCACCGAACTACGCGCCGCCAATGCCCGCCGCGAGGCCGATGCCAAAGCCTATGCGATGGGCGCCTTGGTCAAGACGGTCAGCGCCGTCGATCCGAAGGTGCTGCAGGCGTTGGCGCTGGGAAGTGCCGAGCCCGGCACGATCATCGCGGCGGCCTTCCAAGAACTGGCTCAGAACGCCGGCAAGATTGGCGAGCTGAACATCTCGCCAGACCTGTTGCAGCAGCTCACCCACCCGGCAGCCCACACTGCGAGGAAGTAAGCCATGGACGCCCTGCAGAACCGGATCATCCTGGTGACGCGGCGCACACGGCTTGAGGATCTGGTTGCTCGACTGAACACCGTCGAGCAAGCCAAGTTCTATGTCGAACACTTGGGTGCCGACTTCTCCGACTACGAAACCGAACATGCCGTCTACCACCGCGCCGTGGAGTCGGCAGAGTCCACGCTCCGCCTGTATGGCCGCGTCCAGCGGTTGGAACGCGGCCTGGTACCGAACTTCCTGTTCCCGCCGGACTGCCTGGTCGTGGTGATTGGGCAGGACGGCCTGGTGGCCAACACGCTGAAGTACCTCAACGGCCAACCCGTCATCGGGGTGAATCCCGAACCCCAACGTTGGGACGGCGTGCTTCTTCCGTTCAAGGTTCAGGACCTGAAGGCGCTGATCCCGGAAGCGCAATCAGGCAAGCGACCTACCCGCTCCGTCACCATGGCGCGCGTCAGACTCAGTGATGGCCAGGAGCTGCACGCGGTCAATGACCTGTTCATCGGTCCGCGATCGCACGTGTCCGCGCGTTACACGATAGAGATGGACGGCCGGCGGGAAGCCCACTCATCCAGCGGCATCATCGTCTCCACCGGCATGGGTTCGACCGGTTGGTTCCGCAGCCTTCTGACCGGCGCCCTGGCAATGGCCGGACCTGCCAGCTCGGAGGAGCTCAAGCTCCTCCAGCACGCCGGGTTCCCTTGGGAATCGAACCACTTGTACTTCACTGTTCGAGAGCCGTTTCCGAGCCGTAGCTCGCAAGCAGAACTCGTGTTCGGGCGAATCGAAAGAGGGACATCGCTGCAGCTGACATCAGCGATGCCAGACTATGGGGTGATCTTTAGTGATGGCGTCGAGAGTGACTTCCTTGAGTTCAACTCCGGCATTCGAGCTGATATTGGAGTCAGCTCAAAGAGCGGAAATCTAATTCAATGACGAAGTTAGTAAGCTCGGTCTAGATGACACCGCACCCCCCCGATGGGGCAATTCAAACCACTCGACGGACGCATAGTTCTCTATTTCACCACTTCCATCATCTTTCCAAAACTGTCCACGACGTCGTACCGAACATTGCTCGGGGCAAGCCGCTCGTTCATGTCTGCAAAGAACTTACGAGCGCATGTGATCTTGGTCTTCTCGATCTCCCGCAGGTCCATTGAGGACATGGATCCCTTGGTCTCGGCGACGAAATAGATATGCTTGACCTGCCCTTCCTTGAAGCTGATCGCCCAGTCGGGGTTGTAGTTGCCGACTGGGGTGGGGATGAAGAATCCCTTCGGCAACTTGGCATAGACCACCACGTCGGTGCTAGCGTCCAGCTCCTTGACGAATTGACGCTCAATATTGGAGTCGGTCAGGACGTAGTCGTAGATGTGGTGCTGGAGCTTGTCGCCGGCCTTGCTCAAGTCCTGCTTTGTCTGCCCGGCAGTGAAGATGTCCAAGTCGTAGCTGTCATCCACCGGGTCGTAGGCGAGGTGTTCGACGATCACCGCGGCCTTTTGCTCGTTGATAAGACGAACAGCCTCGGCGATGAAGCTCTCCGGGTTGGTCCTGAACTGGGCGAATACCGCCACGTTCATCCCTTTGATGATCTCCGCTACCGTGCGACGGGTGAGCTGCGTACCCTCTGCGATCTTGCCGATCAGGTCGTAGGGCACGGCTGAGTGAATTGAACTGCGGTGGTTCTCCGTCTTGTTCTCGGAGATGCGGAAGCTCTTTCCATCGTCCAGCTTGTCGTAGGTGATTTCGTCTTCCTGTTCGCCCGCCTGGATGACGTACTGCAAGGGCGTGACCCGCAGGCCTTCGTCCTTGTGGTTGATTATGTCCACGGCTTTGCGAACCAGCTCGTCGCCGTTGAAGTGCACGCTATAGGCTGCTTTGCGATTGATGCGCTGCCAGAGCGCCTTGAACTCCTGCTTCTCGAAGTTCTGGTTGGGCGATAGCTGCTTCAGGTTGCGCCCATTCTCCGGCGTGGGAATCTGGCCTTCCGTAAACACGCTGTCGATCAGCTGAAATACCTGCTCGGCATGCGGCAGAAGCTCTTCCGGCAATTCAACGAGAGCGCCCTCCTTCTTCGCCTCGTGATACTTCTCGGTGATGTTGCGCTTCTTGTCAACGTAGCCGTTCTGGATGAGGTAGAACTCGATGTCGGTCGCCATGTCGGCGGTGACCGTTACGTCGCCGCTCGGCGCCTTCAGTACCTTGCCAATGAAATAGGTCTTGTCTGCGATCCTGGGGCGTGTGGACAGCGAGGCACTGATGTCTGCCTGCAATGCAGTCACAAATTCCTTGTAGCTCTCGCTTGCCACCACGGTGAGCACATTGATGTCGTGGACGTTGCCGCCATCCATGCGCTCGCCTTGCTGGTTTACGGACAGGCGCAAGCCGCGGCCGACTTCCTGGCGGCGTGAGATTGTGTTGTCGCTGTGCTTGAGGGTACAGATGACAAACACGTTGGGATTGTCCCAGCCCTCGCGCAGGGCCGAGTGGGAAAAGATGAAGCGCACCGGGGTGTCGAAGGACAGCAAACGTTCCTTGTCCTTCAGGATCAGGTCGTAGGCATCGGCGTCATTGGACATGCCGGCGTTCTCGCCGCGCTTTTCTTCGTCCGGGTCGATCAGGCGCTTGCTCTTCTTGTCGATGGAGAAGTAGCCACTGTGGGTCTTTTCCACCGCGATGGACTTCAGGTACTTCGTCCAAGGTGTTTCTTCCAGTTCCAGAACCTCGTTGAGGTAGAGGTTGTACTCGTCCTCGAAGATGTGGGCGTACTCGCCCTTCTCGTCCTGCTGGGTGTAATCGCGGTACTTCACGACTTCGTCGATGAAGAACAGCGACAGAACCTTGATTCCTTGCTGAAACAAGGCCTGTTCCTTGTCGAAGTGCGCCTTGATGGTCTCTCGGATCTGGATGCGGCGCAGGGCGGCTTCGTTCACGTCACCAGTGGCATCGCCAGTGGTCAGCTCCACGCCATTGGTGAAGCTGAGGGTATCGGTGACCGCATTGATGTCCGAGACGACATAACCCTCACGGTACTGGTCGAGGCCTTCGGAACAGTCGAACAGGTTGTCGCCCTTCTTCAGCTTTCGCACGATGCGCTTGATACCGCCACCTTTGAGCTTCTGCTCGAACTCGACGCGTGCTTCTGGCGGCTTCTTGGGCGAGATGTGGATCGATTGCAGGTACAGGTAGGCGTTGGTGCCGGCTAACCCCTTCATCGTGACGCCGCGTACGGCGATCTTCTTTACCAGCTTCTGGTTGTAGGCGTCCAGCGCATCCAGGCGGTGGATCTTGTTGTGCGTTGTCTTGTGCGTGGCCGAGTAGCGCAGCACCGCTAGTGGTTTGAAGTCGGCAAGCGAATCCAGCGTCTTCGCACCCTCCATCTTCTGTGGCTCGTCCAGGATCAGGATCGGGCGATTGGCGTTGATAACGTCGATTGGTTTTCGTGACTGGAAATCGTCCAGTCCGACCATTTCGGTCTTGCCGTTGGGAAGCGTCCTCGGCGTGCCATAAATGCGCCTTGCGTCCGCGCCCTTAGCATTGAACGCCTGCACGTTGATGACCATCACGTTGATGCCGGCATCGGACGAAAAGCTTTCCAGCTTGTGAAGCTGCTTGGAGTTGTAGATGAAGAACCGTGCCTTCTTCTGGTACGACTCCAGCAGGTGATCGGCCGTGATTTGCAGCGACTTGGCCACGCCCTCGCGGATGGCGATCGATGGCACCACGATGATGAACTTGCTCCAGCCGTACTGCCTATTCAACTCGAAGATGGTCTTGATGTAGCAATAGGTCTTGCCCGTACCTGTTTCCATCTCGACATCGAGATTGATGTCGGCCACCTTGGTCTTCACCAGTTTGTCGGATATCGGCAGGTTCTGGCCGCGCTGCACCATCTGGATGTTGTCCAGAAGCTGCTTTTCGCTGAGGAACAGATCGGCATTGCGGAAGCCGGCATCGCTGGCGACGGTGCTGCCGATGGTCTGGCCCTTGGCCTGCTTGCCGGGATCGATCCGATAGCTGATCGCCTCGGGGCTGGCCGGCGGCTGGCCCTTGAAGCAATCCACCACCGCCTGCACGGCGGCGGTCTGGTAGGCCTGGGTTTTGAATTTGAGCTTCATGGCTGTCCGGGGCCTCTTTCTGCTTCTTTTTGCATCGGGGTGCAGAAAGATTTAACACATTGATTTATAAGTACAAAATGAGCGTTGCTTTCTGCATTCATTCTGCAAGCTTCCAGACTGGCTGCCCGCGGCTGCCGGTGTTCTGAATTCGCCCTGCGCGGCGCAGTTTGGTCAGTAGGTTGGCGACCTTGTTGTCCTTTTGCTCCTCTGTCAGGGCGTCACTGAGCTTGCCCAGCAGCAGCTTGTTGATCTCTGCTCGGCTCGCCTCGCCCTTCACTTCCAGATAGTCCGTGATCAGCTTGGCGTAGAAGGCGTCATCCTGTCCCCGCGTGCGCAGGTAGTCGGCCACGCTAGACGTGGCTGCCGCCACAGTGGCGGAAACGAAGTAATTCGGCTTGCGGCCCTCGATTAGCCCGGCCTTGCGCAAGCGGGCGGCGGCCTCGTCCGGAAGCGGCAGCTTCTTCTGCACGCGGTCCAAGGCCAGTACGTCGGCCAGCGGCAGATCGGTCTTCTGGATCAGTAGCCGGCTGTAGGCAATGTCCACCACGCCGCCGTAGATCGTCATCTTCACCGCGTTGGGCTCGCTCAGGTCGTAGTCCGGCATCGGGAAGTAGCGGCGCGCCTGCCCGGCATACATGTCACGGATGCCGTAGCCCATCGTGTCGATCATGTTCAACTCGGCCATTGCCTGGGCGAGGAACGGATTGCGGTAACGGCGTGGGATCTTGGTGCCTTGGATGTACTCGTCCGGCTGGCCGTCATAGAAGCCGCCTTCATTGGTGAAGATCAGCCTGTCCGGCTGCTCGGTGACCACCACGCGGCCATTGCGGGTGTAGTCCTGGTGGGCGATGCAGTTGTGCAGGGCTTCAAGGACGATTCTCTGGTCGTACTTCGGCACTTCCACGGGAACCAGCTCGTTCTGCGGCAGGATGCGCAACTGGATGTTGCGGACGCGCTGATAGAGCTCGGTGGTCTTGAGCAGAAAAGGCAGGCCGAAGTGCTCGTAGGCGCGTTCCGGGCCTTCCAGGCTCCAGGTCATCTGCGCCGGGTGCGGCGAAAGCCGGTAGGCGGATTCGGCATTGCCGAGCAACAGCAGGGTGGCGCGGGTGATCTGTCCGCCCTGGGTGAGTCGGGCGCGGTCAAGAAAGGTTGGCAGCGGCCACCCCATCACCTCCTCAAGGGTGATGCGGTTGGCGTACTTCTTGGCGAACGACTCGCGTGCCTTGCGCACGGCGGTGTCATCCAGATCGTCCAGCGTGGCCGCGGTCACGACCTGGGCCGTCCAGTCCATGGCCAGGGTCTGGCGGCGGATTTCGTCCTGCTTGTCCAAGCCCAGCGAGGTCAGGCTTTCCCCGGCGCGGGCGAAATAGTGACCTTTCCAGGCGATCGGGATACCGCGCGGGGCGGCGGGGATCTGGAACAGCAACACGCGTCCATCCGCGTGATGCAGTTCGTGGATGTCGCGGAAGGTGATACGCGGCTCGGCGTTCTCCGCAATCTGCATCTTCAGCGATTGCAGGCGCTCCTCCTGTGGGCGGTAATCGGTGCCCACCACGGCGCGGACTTTGTTGTTCACGCCGAACACCAGCCAGCCGGACTCGGCCCCGCGAAGGTTAGCCTCGTTGGCGAGCGCGGAGAAGTACTTGCCGATGTCGTCGGTGCTGTAATCGTTGCCGGCCTGCTTGAACTCTACCACCTCGTTTTCCCAGGTGGCGATCAGGCCGCTCAACAATGGGCTCAATTCCGCTTGTTCCATCGTGTCACCTTTACAGGCACTTCACTTCGGTGCCAGGCGAGAGCAACTTGAAGATCTGCTCTATATTGATCTTCACATCGTCGCCCTTGAAGCCTGCATCGCGGAATACGGCGCGCAACGGCTTGAAAGTGGCAAGCTCCTTGGCGAAGGCATCATCGATGCCGCCGGTCTTGTCGAAGCAGGCGGCCAGCGCGTCGGTATCCACGAAATACACGTCCTTGCCCTGGATGACCTTCTTCTCGATGGGCAGGGCGAGATCAACGCCCCAGTCCAGCATTACCTGGAACAAAAGGTCTTCCGGGACGCGGTCGGGCTTGATGTTATCGACGGTGTCGAGCAGATCGCCTTGGGTGATCTGATCAGGGGTGTAGTGCACGTCAGCCATGTTGGAGGTGTCGATCTTCATCACACGAAAGCCAACGTCGACCTGACTGTCGTCACCTCTGAGCTTATTGCCGGTACGACGGATCCGCTCCTTGCTCAATTCAGCGATGGTCTCGTAGCCAGCTTTGAATGCCTCGGAATCGGTCGCGCATGGCTCCGGTAGCTGCATCATGATGAAGCGACGGTTGCCGCTATCTACGGAGTTGAGGCGAAGAAGTGCATCGGCGGTCGAGCTGGATCCAGCAAAAAAATCAAGGATCAAAGAGTCATTTCTAGCACCCATTTGGATAATCTTTTCGAGCAGCTGTGTCGATTTCGGAAAATCCATAATCGCGGATCCAAACAAATCCCTGACTGTCTTACGCCCATAGTCATTGGTAATTTCCTTGTCAGTCCATAGAGACTTGGCTAGTGTCTTGGCCACTTCCCCGTCCTTGCCCAAGAGATAGTCTTTGCGATAGATACGCCACTCTTGCCCTGTTTGCTCCGCAAACAAGATGTCGCCTTCCTTCCTTACTTTGTCTGTTCCCCATGTCCAGCACGTCTTGGTGCCGTCGGGGGCGTCTGGCCAGATCTCAACGGCGTAGTTCGCGTCTCTAGCCAAGGATACGGAGCCGTCGGCGGGGTTTACATAAAGAGGGTAGTAGAGCTTCGGCCGTGTAGTTGGGTTAAAGGCTTGATTTCGATTGCGTAGGCCGAGCGGGCGATACTGCCCTTGTTTGTCCTTCCTTTTGTATTCGTCCACCATGCGGCCTTCCTTTTCTAGGCCGTTGATTGCGTCAGAATTCAGGCCATCCTTTACGAAGATCAAGATACTTTCATGTGTCTTTGCAACGAACCTATCCAGATGCCTGCCGCGCGGATTGAGCTGAACAGCAAGCTGGGCAACGAAATTCTCGGCACCGAAAACCTCAGAGCAAACCGCAATTAGGTTTGAAGCCTCATTGTCGTCAATGGAAATGAACAAAGCTCCGTCATCGGAAAGCAGATTGCGAGCAAGCCGAAGGCGTGGATACATCATGCTCAGCCAGTCGGAATGGAAGCGTCCGTTGGACGTTGTGTTCGCAATCAGACGATTGCCTTCGTCGTCTACCTGATTTGAGCGGCTCAGGTACTCAGCGGCGTTCTCAGCGAAGTCGTCTTCGTAGATGAAATCGTTGCCCGTGTTATACGGCGGGTCGATATAGATCATCTTCACCTTGCCAAGGTAGGTTTCCTGTAGCAGCTTCAAAGCATCCAGATTGTCGCCTTCGATGAAGAGGTTCTGCGTCGAATCGAAGTCAACGCTCTCCTCGCGCACAGGTCGCAAGGTCTTGGCAATCGGTGCATTCGCCGTCAGCAGCGCCTCGCGCTTGCCCGGCCAGTTCAGGTGATAACGCTCTTGCGGCCCCTCCACCAACGAAGCCGACAACTCCTGCCGCAACTGGTCGAAATCCACCGCCAGCTTCACGCTGCCGTCCTCGCCCGTAGCCTCCGTCACGCAGCCCGGAAACAGCTCGCGCAAGCACGCCAGGTTGGCATCGGTCAGATTGGGGGAGTGCATTTTCAGTTTGTCCATGATGTTCACTTGAAACGAATGGAGGTTGGCGATGCATTGATCACGTTCAGTCAGAAGGATCAAATGCCCTTGGTTGGATAGCTGCCAAGAGTGGGACTACCTCCGCCAAAGCCGGTGCTCTTCAAAACACCCATCGAACGAATGAGGTTTCGGCGCGCGCCGCCGAGCGAGACCGCGATGCGTGGGTAAGGGGTTTCCAGATCTGGATAGCCGGTGCGCAGCCATTCCGGGAAGGATCTTGCCGCTGCAACCGGGATGGTCTTACCGTGCGCCGTCACCGTACCTTCCGCCAATTTCCGGACCATGGGCAAGGTGGCACCGCCGCCAGTCAATACGATGGTGAGATTATGGCTCGGATTGGCTTGTACCCAGTTGATCCATTCCTTATCTGCGGACTCGAGAATCTCGACCAGCGTCTTGCGCAAGGACTTCTCGAAGGCTGTGACTTCATCCAATGCCAGGAACTCGGTTAGTGAGACGTCCACCGCCTCCCCGTTGTAAAGAGGGACATAGACGGACCCGGAATTGAAAAGGGACTCCTTGTAGTCGCGGATGTCGCGTTCAAGCGCGTGACTGATGTTCTGGAACCTATCGTGCGAGCCGCTGACACCAGCCTTTTGCAGGATGAAACCTTTAAGAAGCTTATCGAGGTGATTGCCCGCCTCGGTGATGCCGCGTGCTGTTCCATCCACCTCGCCGGCTGTGGTCCTGGTCTTATCGATGCTGCCGTCGTCATTCACGGTAACTTTCAGTCGATACAAGCTAAAGTCGCTAGTGCCTGCACCGATGTCCACCACCAGCGCCAGTGAGTCGTGGTTGGCCTGCCAGCTAAGCAGGGAGCCCGCCACACCTAGCGGCTCGGTGACACTACCTTCAATAAAGGTGTAGTCGCGCTTCTCGGTACGCAACTGCTTCAAAGCCGAGAGGAAGCGATTAAGGGGCAGGCCCGCGTGGATCTCATCGCCGAAGGTGTCAGCAAGGATCTGCGCCTCGCCTAGCAGGGCTCTCAGCTCACCCTCCACCATGCGCGCGTTCGCCCGTGGGAAGCACGGCATGGCAAAGCGCCGCTTGAAATTGCTCGCCACCACGGGGGACTCGACATCGTTCTGAAGCGCATAGCCGATCGCCCATGTGAAGAAGGTCAGATAGGCGAGGACGACATCCTTGTAGGTGAGCGGTTGCGATGTCGGGTTATAGGTGGTGTCCACGGGAACGTTCAAGTTGCCTTCGGACAGGGCGCGCTTGATGTTGTCGATCCGGGATCCGCTGCCATCTACGGCATGCTTAACGGCGTTCTGGCCGAACCATAGGAGCCCATCAGCGTCGATGAAAACCGAGGAAACCAGCATGACCTCGTCGATTTCCTCTTGATCGCCAGGGATGCCTAGCTTCAGTACCTGGATGTCCTCCACATCCACATCTTCGTTGTCATGAACGAAGCTTGCCTTGGACATGGCGGTACCGAAGTCGAGGCAGACGCGATAGGTTGCATCGGCTTCAGGCAAAGACAGCGTGGACAAGTCCAGCGTGACGGGCTCTTCCACCGTCGGTTCTGGCTCAGGCAGAGAGGTCTGCGGTTCGGCAGTCGAGCCAACAATCGGCTTAACAAGCGCTGGTTTAGGACTGGGCGGGGCAGCGATTGGAGTGGAGAGCGAATCAGGGCTGTCGGGCTGATTGGAAACAAAGAAGTCCAATGCTTCCAATTCGCGCTGGGTGATGACGCCTTCGAGACGGAACTTGCCGTCGCTTCCGACTTCGATGCGCTCGCGCAGATTGGCGAGGATGATTTTCGCTTTCGTGAATTCCATGTCTATTCCTCAGGCTCAACTCGGGGCTTTACAAGTGTTTTAATCTTTCCGCCGAACTCTTTCAGAATGCCGTCGCGCACTACTTTGACGCGGCGAATGCCGGAACGATGGCCGCCTTCCATATCGTGTTCGATGGGGTTGTATTCGACGATGCTGCCCAATAGGTCGGTCTTGCTCAGCTTACGCATGCGAGCCAGTCGCTCGGCGACTTGAGCGATGCTCTCGTAGCCAGTGGCAGCGCGCTCGACCGTGGCAGCCTGATAGGCATCGAAAGTCTTCAAGACAGGCACGACGGCACTGTTCAACTTGCCCATGCTGTCCCGGTTAGCATCGAGCTGGATCAGCAGCTCGCCGATCTGCTGGTCTTCAGTGTTGCCGAGCTTGTGCTCCGCAGCTCGTTCGCTTTGCGAGACGCGGCCAACCTTCAGCCAGTAGTCGGCCACTTCCGGATCAACATCAACCGCTTTTTTGAAATGCAGCCTGATGGCACTGGTTATGATTGGCGTGGAAGGCCAACTGGCCTCCATCGCGCGCAGAATTTCTTTGTCGGTTCGGTTTTGCCGAGCAAGGACAAGTGCTGTTTCCAGGAGGTTCATCTGCACTTTGGGGATCACGGCCGAGGCTTCGATGTAGCGTGTCCATGGGCCTGGCGTGAGCAGTTTCTTGCTGTCCTGCAATAGCCGGTAAGTTTCCCCGTGAAGTGCATGGGAGTAGCGCAGCTCGATCACGCGAACGAGTACGCCGTTGGCAGCATCTAAGCTGGCATGAAGCGCATCCGTGTCTGCAGTGGTTGCGCCGCGCAGGAAGTTTTCAGTCAGACTTGCCAAAGCGGTGCCGGGCTCCAGGCCGACGTTCCCTTCGTAGTTTCTTACTACTTCAGCAATCGACTCGAAGATTCTGCGAACGCGCTTGATGCGGGTGTCGGGAGATTCGATGTCCTTTACGATCCCCGCCACTTCGATCAAGTGACGGATGAAGCCCGCCAAGTCTTCGCTGTTGCTTAGCAGGATTCGAAGCAGCTCCTTGCGAGCATTGTTGGCAGTGTCAATCGCCAGGGCTTCGTGGGCGCAGTAGCCGGAGAGCCATTCCGCCTCGGTGTAAGCCAGCATCTTGGCGGCATACTCCTTGGCGTCGCCGTCCGCCAAGGTCTCGATAGATGGTGGCTCGCCCGTGAAAAGCTCGTTCACGCGGGAATGAACTTCGTTCTCGCGCCCACGTGCAACGGCGGCAACTCGTCCTAGTATCGCCGCTGCAAAAAGTTCTTCGTCGGCGGGTGCGGTCGCCGCGAGATTCACGACGGCGTCGACCACTTGCCCGAGATTCGTATCCTTGAGCAAGGCCTGTTGCTGCTGCTGCCTCATCACCTGTGTAAGCAGGTCATTCAAAGACTTCAGATCGATCGACTCGATGACCTCACTCAGGGTGATCTCTGGTTGTTCTGCCATATTGCGTAGCTCAGTTCTGTTCGCGGGGGCACTCAGCTTGCGATAGCCAAGCTGATCCAGCTGAGTCCTTAGTTTGCGTACGGCGGCATTTAGCTCAACCTTACGATTGAACTGCCTTTCGTTCTCAAGGGATGAGATGGACTTGTCCAGTTCGCGCTCCATGGCGCGAACGCTTCCAAGGCGATCGATCAGAGCCCGAAGAGGCTCCCGCGGGCGAGCCGGCAGCGGAATCAGCCGCAGCAACAGGCGTTCGTACAAGACGTTCAGGCTTAGGCTAATGGGCAAGCCGGTACGCGGGCTGTCGGCGGGCCGCCAACCAGTTCCGAAGTACTCGGAGAGGAGAAGCTTGCCTCCGCCGTCTCCGCCGCGCGGGCGTTTGAAGCAGGCAACTACCTGTATGAGGTCGGCGTGGTAAAGCTCAAAGAGAATCGGATGTTCGATGACCCCATCGATGCAGCGCAGAACCTCGTGACTCAGTTCAGGTGTCTTCAGCTGGACGCCAAAAACCTGAATTTCCGACACGCCGTCCTTGGCAGGCAGGTTGATGGTTTCCGAAGCCAACTTGTATAGCCAAGTGACATGTTCGACTTCCTTGACGAACAGATCTTTCAGGCGCGAATTTACGGCCCCGTGTTCGTAGAACTTCGACTTCGGAACGGTTCGATTGACCTTCGCAGTGTCAGGCCATGCAATCAGGGCAGGATGTTCGGCGTCGCTCACGCTACCTCCTGTACGATGAGGAACGAGACCAGCTCAAAATCGTCCAAACCGGAAATGGTCTGAGTAAGCGCACTGGTCTTTCCAGGCGAGAACAGGCTGTCGATGTCCTTCTCTTCTTTGACCTCGATCATCGAGCGGATGGCTTCGCCTAGGAGGTCAGAATAGGGGCGCATGTTGCGGCCATCGGTGGTGGCCTTGTTGAACGCGTGGCAGAGATCTGCAAATGGCCGGTCTTGGCCCTTGCAGCAACTGCGTGCTAGATCGAGCAGGCGTTTGACCTCGGTGTGGTCGTGAATAACCTGCCCGTCTTGGCCCATGTAGATCAGATAAAACGGGTGCAGACGGTTGTGCTGCGGCAGATGGGTAGGTGGGTTTACGCCCGTATTGCGGTTGCGCAGGGTGAAGAACACGCCGGGTTGTAGACCCAGCTCCGAATTGGCGGGCACGATGGCATGCAGGCCATTGGGCGACCTCTCTAATTCGCCGTGCGCCTTGACGTAGTTCAGCAAGTCCATGCGGAAGTCGTTGAGGCCAAGGTCTGTGATGGACACGCCGGTCTTCAAATCTTCCAGCTCGATGACTTCTTCCTGCAAGCGGCGCAGCTGCTCCTTGCGATAGGAGACATCGTTTGCCTGTGCTGACAGCACATTGTCATCGCCAGTGGCGGTGACGTCGGCGATCATCATCCGGCTTTCGACACGCTCCTTCAGTCGGATGTACTCATCGAGTGAAATGTCCGGCCAATAGTTGACCAGCTGAATACTGGCATTCTGCGAGCCGATTCGGTCCACACGGCCGAAACGCTGGATGATGCGAACCGGGTTCCAGTGGATGTCGTAGTTGATCAGGTAATCGCAGTCCTGAAGGTTCTGGCCTTCGGAAATACAGTCGGTGCCGATTAGGATATCGACTTCCGCCAGCTCGTTGGGCAGGACGATGTCCTTGTCCTTGGACCGCGGTGAAAACAGCGTTAACAGTTCCTGGAAGTCATAACCCTTGGCCAAGGTGGACTTGGGCGAGCCTTTGCCGGTGACTTTGGCTGTGTGCAGCTTGTGCGCAGCCGACAGCGCCGGAGCCAGATTGGCGTACAGATAGTCCGCCGTGTCGGCGAAGGCGGTGAAGATCAGTACCTTCTTGTTACCCGCGTTGATCGGATTAGCGATCTTCCCCAGTACATGCGCTTTGAGGTGCTGAAGCTTAGCATCGTGCTCCGGGGTGATCTTCTCCATCAGGGACAGCACGTCCTCGATGTACTCAAGATCCTGGCCAAGGTCGAACTGCCAGCGGGGCAGGTCCATGTCGGCTAGGTTGATTTTAACCTTGCCACCGATATCGGCGCCCTGCTCCAGGTCGAGCAGATCGTCGTCGTCGGCTTCCAGTTCTCCCAGCGCCTCGGTCATGTCCTCAACGCTGCCGCCGCCGACCTGGCGGAAGTTGACGATCTTGTCCAGTGTGCGTAGGTGGTTCTTGCGCAGCAGCTGCAAGGTAAGCCGGAATGCCGCGACAGAGCTTTCAAGGCGCTTCAGCAGGTTGACCGTCATAAGCGCCTGCAAGCTTTTCTCGCGATCCGCCTGTCGCAAGGTGCCTTTGCTGCCCACCTTGGTGTCGTACATCTCCGCATACTTCGCCATGCAACTGGGAAGGATGTAGCTCACCGGGGCGTACACCGACAGCTTGAGTCGGGAAAGCTTCTCGAAGATCTCGTTGAAGCTAGGGCAGCTATCCAGATCGGATAGAGTGCTTTGGAACGACAGCGGCTTGCGTCGTTCGGGGAACGGACCGATGTCCTTGGTGTCGTAGAAGGTCTGGATGTGCTTGCGCGAACGAGCAATGGTGACGCTGTCCAGCAGCTCGAAGAAATCGAAATCCAACCCGTCCAAGATGGCGCGGGGAGTCCGCTCCTCCGGAGGTAGCTTCGACCAGACGTTGAAGGCCTTTTGCGCATTGCGAAAGACCTCTTCCACAGACTTGCTGGTACGAAGCTTTTTGCTCAGGTTCTCGGAATCGCCTTCGTAGGCCAAAGCCAGCTGGTTGCGCAGGTCGTTGAAGCGGTTGTTGACCGGCGTGGCGGAAAGCATCAGCACCTTTGTCTTCACGCCTTCGCGGATGACCTTGTTCATCAGCTTCTGGTAGCGGGTTTCCTTGTCCTTGTAGGCGTCGTTGTTCCGGAAATTGTGCGATTCGTCGATGACGACCAGATCGTAGTTGCCCCAGTTGATGCGATTCAGCGGCGTACCGAAGGACTCGCCGCTGGTGCGGCTCAGGTCGGTGTGGCACAGCACGTCGTAACTAAATCGATCGCGAGCGAGGATGTTGGTCTTGAGATTGCGGTTGTAGTTGAGCCAGTTGTCCGCCAGCTTCTTCGGGCACAACACTAGGACGGACTTGTTGCGAAGCTCGTAGTATTTAATGACCGCCAGCGCGGTAAAGGTTTTGCCCAAGCCGACGCTGTCGGCAAGGATGCAGCCGCTGTACGTCTCCAGCTTGTTGATGATGCCGGTGGCCGCGTCCTTCTGGTAGTTGAAGAGCTTGTTCCAGATCAACGTGTCCTGATAGCCGGTTCGGTCGTTGGGCAATACGTCTTCGTCGATGTCATCCAGAAACTCGTTGAAGATGTTGTAGAGCATTAGGAAGTAGATGCTCTCCGGCGAGTTCTCCCGATAGACGGTGGCGATGTGCTCGCAGATCTGCGATGTCACGTCCTCCAGCTTCTCCGGGTCGTTCCAGATCTGGTCGAACAAGCTAAGCCAGGTCGCGGTGAAACTGGGCTCGTCCATCTTGTTGACCAGGTTGGAGACGGCATTCCCCGACTCATAGCCCAGGTCAACAGCGGTAAATCCGTGCAGCGGCATATAGGCCATATCCGCTGCGTCAGCTTGGACGCAGGCGAATTGCTGCATTGGGGCCTTGCTGCAGTTGCTCTTGAATGTCGCCTTGCGCCGTAGCCAATCGGCGCACTCGCGAGCCACGGCGCGCTGGGTCAGCTTGTTGCGCAGTTGGATCTCGAACTCGCTGCCGTACAGGCTGCGCTCCCGGTCCAGCTTGGGGATATGGAACTCCCGCCGCTCCTTACGAATCCGGTCGGTGACCTCATCCGGCAGGAAGGTAGGCGAGGTGAATATGAAGTCCAGCTCCTCGATCTGCTCCAGTTCGGACTTCAGTGCCTCGTAGGCATACATGGAGAAGCAGGAGGCAGCGACCTTGAGCTTGGCGCCCGGCTTCAGGGAACGTTTGAGGTCGTCGCCAAGCAAGCGGCTGACGTTGTCGATGATCTCCATTCAGTCACCCCCCTTCTTGGCAGGGGGGTGTTGGTTGGAGTTCGCATCGATCCAGCGTTCCAGCTCCGAGCGACGGAAGCGCCACGTGCCGCCAAGCTTGAAGGCGGGGATATCGCCGTTCTGGGCAAAGCGATACACCGTCCGCTTCCCGGCTTTCAGGAACGCAGCGACCTCCTCCAGCGTCAGGATTTCCCCGCTCGAATCGGTAGTGCCCATCTAGGTTGTCCCCTGCTTGGCGGCGTCTTGCCAAGATTAGCCAATTCTCCCACACCCCTGCATTTTTTGACCATGAGCCCAAGCGTCGTCAACAAGTGCGCTTTGGCGCAATCGAACTAACGCGAATCGCCACTGATTCGGGCCGGCCTACCGCGATTCTGCAATGACTTAGGTGATGGATATGGCCAAGACACTAGCTGGCTGGAGTGCAAAACTCGGCTCGTCAGGGGCGGCGCGCAGACGGCCTTGCCAATGCGCACCCCGTGGGATCGACGGATCCTTGGGAGAGCACATGCTTCTATTTCACGCTTGCCGGCCCGCCCGGTGGGACCGAATCCGCGTTCGCCGTAAACCAGCGTGATGCCTGCGCGCTATCGCTTCTTCGCCAGATCAATCTGCCAAGCCGCGATAAGGACCATCACAACAGCGAAGCCGGCGAAGTACAGACGCCGATCGTCACTTGGAAGCACGACAACCACCAACATCAAGAAGATCGCCAGAAGTAGAAGACTGACGCCGAACCTGTAGCGCTTGACGTTGCCAGAAGTGGTAGGCGGATAAGACATGACTTTACCGATGCGACTCCCCAGAGAGGGCCTTCCATCAAGCTCACGAAGTTTCCTTCGTACTTCTTGGATCTCACGTGGCGAGAGGCCTGGCCTACTGGATTGATCGTGATCGCTCATTTCACCAACCGGAAAGTCGCGCGCATCTGTTCAACGTCGATGCGATTGTCCGTACAGAACTGAGCGTACAGCGTACGAAGTAGGTCGTTTCGCTCCGACGTCGATGTTGGCTTACCACGTTCGACCATCCACTCGTCTATAAGAGCCAAGAGGTCAAAGATCAGCTCCCACTGCACCCCAGCAGTCGCACGCCGGCCTGTCAGCAGCCAATGCACGTCTACCCCGGCCTCAGCTACATGCGATAGGTAGCTGGCATCAGGCTTGGTGCTATCAGCCTCGTAGGCCACTTGGGTTGCCTTGCTGACGCCTCCCACTTGTGCGAGAGCGGACTGATTCAGCCCTAGACGGACACGCTCCATCTTGAGATTCTTTCCAAAAAGTCGAGAATCTTGTCTTTTTCCTCTCATTGGTCTATATTGTAAAGAGTCTTGGATCACGTGACCGATCTGACTATGGATCAGACCCTACAAGACATACGGGCCGCGCTCGAAGCGCCGTGCCAGGACCTGGAGGAGGCCCTAGTCCAAGCAGGGGAGAAGGTGCAGAAGCTAACCGCCGAATCCCTTAGGCGGCTCAACCTGCCGCCTCCTGGACTCACCTACATTCTAGAGACTGGAGTTTCGCCTCCAGCCCGAAAAGTGGGTCGCAAGAGAAGGCGAAACCTGATCCTCGAGGTTCCGCTCAGAAGTATCCCAAGGGTGGTTCTGCAAGCCGAGTCGATGACGGGGGAGTACCACTTCCTCGTTGAGCTCGACCGGCGCGATGATCTACTGGCTGTCTTTGACCAGCCCATCAGCATCAAGCTCTGCATCACCGACAGTATTGGCCGGCGGACACGAACGACATATACGGTTGACTACCTGGTGGTCGACAAGCAGCGGGTGTGCGCCTACGAAATCAAGAGCGACGCAGAACTCGAACGCCTGGTACGTGAACGGCCAAGCGATTGGAACGTCGATGAGAACGGGTACCACTATCTTCCTGCGGCTCATTACTTCAATGCACTCGGAATCTGCCTCATCGTCGTTCCCATCAGTGCGCTTAGCTCCCTCCGCGCAGACAACTTGCGATTGCTCTCAAGCGCTCGCGAAGCTCCAGATACGAAGCACTACCGGAAAGCTAGGCACGGCATTCGTCAGCTCTTCAAGCACGAATCCACGATGAGAGTTTCTGACTTACTCGAACGCATCGGCGAAACTGATCAAACTCCCATTCTTCAGCTGCTGAACTCCGAAGAACTCTTTGCTGACCTTGATAAGGTCACGCTTTCTGATCCAAGTAGCGTCTGGGTGTCAACAACTTTAGGCTTGGCAAAGCGCGCGCAGGAGTCGAGTAAGGGGCTTGCAGAGCTGCTTCACTCAGCGGACGTCAACGCACACGATGTAATGGACCCAAGGCATGAGGTCGAGGTCGCTGCACGGTTGGCAATTATCCAAGGCACAACGCGTGTCAACGCGCGAGGCAAACCCGTCTCAGATCGCACGATCAGGAGACATCGCAAAGCGTTTCGTGAATCAAACGGGGATATTGGCAGCATCGTTCCGAGGTGGCTGAACTGCGGCAACAGCGATCCGCTCATTAGCTCGGTTCATCAGACCTATCTTCAGGCATTCATTCGCGCGGGAAAGGGCGATCCAAACGACCCGTCCATTCATTCGTGCTACGAAGCCTATAAAGAGGCATTCCCGCAAGCAAAGATCGATCTTGACTTCTTCGACGATCAGCCAATCTGCCGCTCAACCTTCTACACATACTGGGACAAGACGCCGCTTCACAAAGAAGATTCATTCAGTCGCGGTGGAAGACGCCTCGAGAACGAACAAGCCGACTCGTTTGACCCAGAAACCAAGACAATCATTGCAACGCGACCATTCGCAGTTGCCCACATCGACCACTGGAAAACCGATCTTCATCTTGTCGTTGGCTACGTCAACGGGGCAAAGATCACTAAGCGCGCTTGGTTGACCGCGATGGTCGATGCGTTCACTGGCGAGGTCCTCGCCATCTGGCTGTCCTTCTCGGATCCAAGCAAGAAGGCCTGCACAATGGTAATTCGTGATTGCGTTCGTCGTCACGGTCGCTTGCCTGAGATGATAATCACCGATGGTGGAAGCGATTTTAAGAGCGCCCACTTTCTTGTCATGCTCGCCACGTTGCGCGTGGTGCGCTGCGAGCGCCCACCTGAAGATCCCCGCTTCGGTCAGCAGGTCGAGCGCCTCTTCAAAGACTTCAAAGACCGTTTCGTCCGTGGACTTCCTGGGTTCGGAATCAGCATCGAACGAGCTCGCGCGGTCTCAGCCGCATTCAAGGCAACAAAGAACTCTAGCCTGACCCTGCTCGAAGCCTTTGAAGCGATCGAGGCGTTTGTTTTTCAGGGCTATAACAACGGCTTGAAGCCCGGAGAGTTGTCTTCTCGTTCGGCGATCCGCCTACAGGCCCATAAGTTCTACCCGCACAGCGGACGCAAGGTTACTTGGGACCTCAAGTTCTTGATAGCAACGTCAATCGAGTCGCCCGATACGAACTACAAGCTTTGGACTGGTCGCGGCATTCATGTCAGCGATAAGTGGTACAGCTCGCCACGACTTCTGAATTACCGCGGATACAAGAAGGACATATCCGTGCGGCTCGAGCCATATGACGATTCGGTGATCTATGTGTGCATCGAAGGAAAGTGGCTGGAGTGCAGGAACTCGAACTCAGCACTGCAAGCAGCCATGTCAGAATCCAGCCTACTCTTCAAGACTGCTGAGCGCCATGATCTTTCCGCGCTCCGCGCTGAGCTCACCAACGACATGAACCGCTGCGCTGCGGAAATCGTCCATGAGAAGCTCCGCGAAATTGCAGATCGCAGGGAAGTCCCGAGTTCGGCGCCTGGCGCCAAGAATGCCAGCCCCGATAACGTATCTGAGTCGGCTGGTTTTGTGCCTTTCAGCTTTGATGACGTTGAACCGTACGAAGATGAGTCGCCCACATGAATCGGGTATCACGTGTGACAGGCGGCATCATCAAGCACCCCCTTCTTGAGCGCGCCCGAGACGAGTTCGTCCCTCTATGTCGAGATGCAACTGATGGGATTGCACTCGCTCTTCTTGGCCCAACACAGTGCGGAAAATCTGTAATTTTCAATGAGGTCGTGCCCATTCTCCGGGCATCCTTCAAAGATGAACGCCCTGGGTCGATCCCTATTGTTGGTCTTCAGGTCGAAACTGTTAGCGAAGGGCGCACGAAGCCGAAGTGGATCGGCATCGAGTTGCTGAAGGAACTGAATCATCCTATTTACAAGCACATCGGCGCACTTGACGAGAATGATCACTACTTTCCATCGAAAGGAAGAGATGAGTCAACTCTTCGTATTGCTCTAAAGGAAGCGTTCCAGAATAGGTTCACACGCCGCATATGCCTTGACGAGGCTCATCTTCTAACAAGAACGCGTGACCCAGAACTGAGAGCCGCAATTCTTGAGTCGATCAAGTCAACATGCGCGATCGAACGCTCTCTCATTGCTTGCGGCGGGTATGAGATGGCCTACAAAGGGCTTTTCGACTCGTCACATTTCTGCGGACGAGTCATTCATTTCGATTTTGGCAATTATTCCAAGGACGATCCGGCAGACGTTGAGACGTGGGCTCGGATACTCAAGACTTACAGCGTAAAGCTCGATCTGAAACCAAAAACGCTTCTAGTCGATGAAACAGTAAGTCTCCTCTACTGGAACAATGGAACATTTGGACTTCTCGATAAGCATCTCTGGAAATGCAGCATGTTGGCGAAAGCCAGACATCAGCCCATCGATGCGGCGACTCTTAGAGAATGCGCCCCTCCAGAAAAGGAGCGAAGATCTATCGCGCTAGATATAAGGAAAGGCAGGGAGGCGCTTCGATCCAGCTCGGAGTTCCCAATTGCAACTCCTGAGCGGCGAGCTTCGGAAGATCAGACTGCCGCCCAGAGTACGGGAGATTCCCCGAAGCAGAAGCGCACTCCATTTGAGCGTAGCCCAAGGCGGAATGCAGCAATGGAGATTGCGCTCCATGATGATGACTGAGTACTTTCCGATTTCTCCACTTGGTGAAGAGCCTTCGGCGATCGAGGCGTTTGGATCATTGCTCTGCAGAATGGCAGTAGCACACAGTGTTTCCATTTACGTGATGACCACGCATCTTCGAAAATGGTGGCTGCTAAAGAACCCACTCGACAATCGCGCGAAGATCAATGTCATAAACACTCTTAATCCCATGTTCTGTGGTATCGGGGCCAACGTAAGCGCGTACCTTGATATTGTATCCGCAGCGACAGGGTCGCCCGATCTCATCCGAACAACTTTCTTGCCTCTTGGAACGGCGCTTGGAAGCAACGGTGTTGGTTTGGTTCGCGATGGACGCGCATGGTGTCCCGCATGCCATGCCGACGACCTCAGATCTATCGGTGCTGTATATGACCGGCTTCTTTGGGCCATTCCATTCATTGGCCGATGCCCAGAGCATAAATTGACCCTTGAAGCCAATTGTCCCCAGTGCGGCGCCTTGCAGCCCCGCTACCA
Source organism: Pseudoxanthomonas sp. (assembly GCF_002863005.1). Classification (GTDB taxonomy): domain Bacteria; phylum Pseudomonadota; class Gammaproteobacteria; order Xanthomonadales; family Xanthomonadaceae; genus Pseudoxanthomonas_A. The sequence continues at coordinate 39,238 of NZ_PKDG01000015.1, read as the reverse complement.
TCACTTGGGCAGGATGCATCTCTGCTGCCGATGCAAACACTCACTGCAAGCACCGCCATCAAGTTGGAGACACGACCCCAACCCACATCTCCACGAGAAGGAATGCGTTCAATTGGTCTCGGAACTGTCTTCCGGACAACTCGTCGTTGCCAAAGATGCCTGGCAAATATTCATTCGGGAATTCTCTACGTACATGAATGCCGTGGGGAAGAAAATTTCAAAGTATGCGTACGATGCCCCGAGGCGGCCGCAGACCAATCGCGAGATAACCCCTCCTAGATTTCCTACTCTTATCAGGCGCTGCACGGCCTTTGGGATTAATCCAGTTCATTTGCTTTCTGACCCTGCTGGCGCAGCGAAATCGGCTTGCATGTTCGAGTTTGCCCGCCTCGACGTTCCCATCGATCGGAAGCCTCTGCGCCCCCCTGAACTTCTGAAGGAGTTGAGGCGCCGGATTCTGAAGGAGCTGAAGAAGAAGGCAGGCCAGCGAGTAACTTCGAAGGCAGCGATTGCGAGGGAGTTTGGCGTTTCCGTCGGATTTCTGAACTACAAGTTGTCGGATGAGATTTCCCAGCTTGGATCGCATCGAAGGAGGCTTGATCAAATGATGGCCTCGGCCAATCACCAGCGTGCTATTGCCTATCTTCTGGCTGGCCCAGTTCTAGATTATCCATCTACCAAGTTCCCCAGTCATGATCACTTAGTAACAGCTGTAGTCAATGATTGTGGGCTTGGGGTGTATCGCGCGCGGCGTGCCGTGTCAGCCGCACTCACCAAGATGTTTAGCAGTAGGGCATACAAGAAGTATCGAAAGGCTAACAACCTTCACAAGCCAAGGATTCAGACTGGCCCAACGTGACCGGAATCTGGTTCAGATAATCGACGGGACACCCTGACGGCGGGATTAAACACGGCGCCAGCGTTGGCCTGGACGGCTTGAACGGAACGGCAGCTCTACTAACCGATGCCAACAATGTCCGCTTTCGCGGATAGCGGTTCTAAGCCCATATCGCTTCGCAATTAAGCGGCCGCCTGTATTGTTTTCGCTGTGCACTATAGTGACCTGCAAGCTTTTGCGGCGCCTTAATATGAACTTGCCCAATATTGACTTGTTGGCAGGCTTACCAATGCCAGCGGACGAAGAGAAGCACCAGCGCACGTTGGCTGAACTTGCCGATGTGGATGCGGGTCGGACTATGACCCACGAGGAGATGATGGCGTGGGCGCAGTCCCTGTTTGGCCGCCCGAACAGCGCAACGTGATGCCAGCTTATCGCTGATGGCGGGCATCACGTCGAAGTGACCAGGCGCCAGCGCCGTGTTCAGTCCTCGCCAGCGCGGCTGTCGAATTTAAGCGGAATCTGCACCTACTACCCGTATGAGCTGATCGAACAGAATCTGTACAGGCGATTACACTCCACCGCGATTGTTTTCTGGCCAAACTTGCCGGACGTCCATCAAGGTTTGGCCGAACTGGCCAAACTCGCTTGGATCGCGCACAAGGCCTCACGGCCTCAAGCGGTTGGTGGGCCCACCAGGACTCGAACCTGGAACCAAAGGATTATGAGTCCTCTGCTCTAACCATTGAGCTATAGGCCCTCCGCCGCCGGAATTGTACCGGAGGCGGTAGGGGACGGTGCCTCGACGAACGGCGTGCGGAGCTCGAGCGCACGCGCGAGGATCGTGGGCGGCGCGGCTTCTTCCGGGGTGCGCAGCCAGCCTGCCCTGCGCAAGCGGTCGCCGAGCGAGGGCGATGCCGTCAACAGGTTGAGCGGCACGGAAAGCACCATGCCCATCACCACCGGGGCCATCCATGCGGCCAACGCCGGTGACACCAGGTACGCAAGCACGCCACTGAAGGCACCGAACACGCTTAGGCCGGCGTAGCGGCGCACCAGTCCCGCGAGCGGCACGCTGCCGTCATCGCGACGTTGCGTTTCCCACCCGGAGTCGCGCCCGGCCAGCACTTCGGCCACGCCCCGCGATTGCACGTACATGGTCACGGGCGCCATCAGGGCCGCCATCATCGTCTCCAGCAGCGCGCTGCCGGCGATGCGCAGCGCACCGCCGCACTGCCGACGCAACGGCGCATCGAGCATCGTGGCGATGCACCCCATGACCTTCGGCGCCAGCAGCACCGCCATGGTCAGGTAAAAGACCCACAGGAAACGCTCGGGATCACCGCCACGCCAGTAGAGCGCGGGCGTGAATCCGTCGAGCTGCGGTTGCGACAAGTGGAAACCCGCCTGCTGCAGCGGGATCGCCAGACCCACCAGCATCAGCATGGCCCACATGGGCGCCGTGGCGTAGTGGCCGATTCCCACCATCAGGTGCATTCGGCTGATCCAATGGAGACCACGCGCGGGCAGCACGGCGCCATGCTGCAGGTTGCCCTGGCACCAGCGGCGATCGCGCACGAGCATGTCGATCAGCGACGGCGGTCCTTCTTCGAAGCTGCCGCCCATGCCGGGCACCATGTGCACCGCCCAGCCACCGCGACGCAGCAGTGCGGCTTCGACGAAGTCGTGGCTAAGCACGGCGCCTTCGAACGGCTTGCCACCCCCCAACCGGGGCAGGCCCGCGTGGCGCGCGAAGGCGGCCGTGCGGATCATGGCGTTGTGGCCCCAGTAGTTGCCCTCCGCCCCATGCCACCATGCGATGCCGTGCGCCGCCACGGGACCGTAGACGCGCCCGGCGAACTGCTGCATGCGTGCGAAGAACGTGCGCCCGTTGACGATCATCGGCAGCGTCTGGATGAGGGCGAGCATCGGCTCGCGTTCCATTGCCGCCGACAGCCTCACCAGCGTCTCGCCGGTCATCAGGCTGTCCGCATCCAGGATCAGCAGATGCGGATACGCGCCGCCGAAGCGGCGTACCCAGTCTGCGATGTTGCCGGCCTTCCGTTCGGTGTTCTTCTCCCGGCGCCGATAGAAGACGCGCGCGTCCGGGCCCAGGCGATGCCGCAACGCGTGCACGGCCACGACCTCTTTCCGTCGCACATCCTCGTCTGTGGTGTCGCTGAGGATGAAGAAGTCGAAGCAAGCGGACTGACCGGTATCCACCAACGATTCATGCATCGCCTGCACGCCGGCCAGCACCCGCTGCGGGTCTTCGTTGTACGTGGGCACGAGCAGTGCCGTGCGTGTCGTCAGCGATGGCCGGTGACCCTCGTCGATGCCGAGCGGGTGCGGACGCTTCGACAGCAGCAACGCGAATCCTGCCAGCGCACTGGAGAACGACAGGGCGATCCAGGCGAACAAGGCGACGAAGAGCGCCAGCAGTACGCCCTCCAGCATGCTGATGCCGTCTCCCCGCAGCACCCACCAGATCTGGTAGGTGGCGAACAGCGTCATCGCGACCGCCATGCCCATCACCCCTGCGCGGCGCCAGGCGATCCCGCAGGGCGACGTCGGCAGGCGGCGCGAAGACAGGCGGCCATTGCGCAGATCCTGCACCGGCATGGGCAACGGCGATTCCGGCGGCAGCCAGGAAGGCGACGGCGAGTGTGCATCGTGCATGGTCACGGGCTCCATCGATACAGCCAGGTTTCGGACAGCGGCGCGTGGCCCTCGAGGACGCGCGCATGCAACTCGACGTCGCGGTCGTCCCCACGTTGCGTTTGCGGGCGGAACTCGAAACTGAGGCGCCACCCCTGCGTCTCGGGATTCGGATACACCACCGCGCCGACCACTTCGCCACGGGCGGACCAGACGTCGGGCGTCAGCCGGACATCGCGCGGCAGCGAGGCAAGGCGCCCCCCTTCGAGATCGAGCACCACCAGGCGCCGTGCCGGATCCGGCGCGGCACCGATGCGGGTATCGGCGACGATGGCCAGGTCGGCTTTCCAGCGATGCGCATCGCACCAGTGCATGCGATAGTCGAAACGATGCTCACGGCCGGCGCGCAGCGGCTGCTCCGGGCGCCAGAAGGCGACGATGTTGTCGTGGTATTCGTCGCCGGTGGGAATTTCGACCAGCGTCACCGCGCCCTTGCCCCAGTCGCCGCGTGGCTCGATCCACAGGCTGGGGCGCTGGTGGTAGCGCGCCTCGATGTCCGCATAGTCGGCGAACCCGCGCTTTCGCTGCATCAGGCCGAAACCACGCGGACCCGCATCGGCGAAGGCACTGATCTGCACGCGCCGCGGATTGCTCAAGGGCCGCCAGATCTGGTCGCCTCGGCCGTTGAGGATCGCCAGTCCGTCGGAGTCGTGCACCGCAGGCCGATAGTCGTCGGTACCGACGCGATCGCCGGCGTCGAACTCGAACATGCTGGTCAGCGGCGCAATGCCCGCACGGGGGAGATCGACGCGGGGAAACAGGCGCGATTGCACGTCGATGACGGTCTCGTCGCCCGGCAGGATCTCGAAACGGAACGCACCGGCGATGCTGGGGCTGTCGAGCAGCGCGTGCACGACCAGGCGACGCGCGCCGGGCGCGGGTTGTTCGATCCAGAACGCGCGGAACAGCGGGAACTCTTCCTCCCCGGCGTCGCCGCTGCCCAGCGCCAGGCCGCGCGCCGACAGACCGTAGGCATGCCCCTTGCCCAGTGCGCGGAAATAGCTGGCCCCCAGGAACGCGATCAGTTCGTCGTACACGCCGGGCTTATTCAGTGGCGTGTGCACGCGGAACCCGGCGAAGCCGATGTCGTCCCGCATGCCCGGATCGACACCGGGCGGGAACGCGAACAGGTCAGGCGAATAAGCGATGGGCGTGGCGACGCCATCGTGCACGCGATGCAGTTCGACGCGCTGCTTGAACAGGAAGCCGCGATGGAACATCTGCAACTGGAAGGGCAGGCCCTCCTTTCGCCAGATCGCCTGCGCTTGGTCGAAGCGCAGATCGCGGTAGGCGTCGTAACCGGTGTCCAGCGATGCAGGCAGCTGGGCGTCGGGGGCGCGATACGGCTGCCGCGCCAGCGCGCGCGCCAGGCGTGGAACCGTTTCCAGATCAAATCGTGCGGGGGTCGCGGCGGTGTCCGCGGCTCGGGTGGCCTGCGCCATCACGCGGGGCATGGTGCCCAGCAACGCGATGGCAAGGACGGATTTCATGGCGTCCCGTCGCTGCACGCGAAAGTCTGACTCGTGGGGTCGCGACAGCATAACGACGATCGCGTGATGACGATGAGAACACATCACGCCGCTGGCGCATCTCGTCGCACCAAAAAGAAACGCGGCCCATCAAGGGCCGCGCTTCGTTGGTGCAAACACCGCGTTCTTCGCGTCAGTCGATATCGAGGAAACTGCGCAGCTGTTCCGAGCGCGACGGGTGGCGCAGCTTGCGCAACGCCTTCGCCTCTATCTGGCGGATGCGCTCGCGCGTGACGTCGAACTGCTTGCCGACTTCCTCGAGGGTGTGGTCGGTATTCATGTCGATGCCGAAACGCATCCGCAGCACCTTGGCTTCCCGCGGGGTCAGGCCGGCGAGCACGTCGCGGACCGTTTCCGACAGGTTGATGTTGGTGGTGTTCTCGATCGGGGACTCGACGTTGGTGTCCTCGATGAAGTCGCCCAGGTGGGAGTCTTCATCGTCGCCGATCGGGGTTTCCATGGAGATCGGTTCCTTCGCGATCTTCATGACCTTGCGGATCTTGTCCTCGGGCATGTCCATTTCCTTGGCCAGCTCCTCCGGCGTGGCCTCGCGGCCGTACTGCTGGAGCATCTGGCGGGAAATGCGGTTGAGCTTGTTGATCGTCTCGATCATGTGCACCGGGATGCGGATGGTGCGGGCCTGGTCGGCGATCGAGCGGGTGATCGCCTGGCGGATCCACCAGGTCGCGTAAGTCGAGAACTTGTAGCCGCGGCGGTACTCGAACTTGTCCACCGCCTTCATCAGGCCGATGTTGCCTTCCTGGATCAGGTCGAGGAACTGCAGGCCGCGGTTGGTGTACTTCTTGGCGATGGAGATCACCAGGCGCAGGTTGGCCTCGACCATTTCCTTCTTGGCCTTGCGTGCCTTGGCTTCGCCGTAGGCCATCGCGCGGCTGATGTCCTTGATGTCGGCCAGCGTCAGATGCATCGCCTGCTCGACGGCGATGGTGGCCTCCTGCTCGGCGACGATCTGCTCGCGTACGTCGCGCAGGCCGGACGACCACTTCTGCTTGCGCTTCAGCACTTCGTCCACCCAACCGAGGTTGGTCTGGTTGCCTTCCCAGGCGCGCAGGAATTCCTTGCGCGGCATCTTGGCGACATTGGCGCACAGGTGCAGCACGCGACGCTCGTGGTCCTTCACCTGGGCCACGACCTCGCGCAGCTTGCGCACCAGCGTGTCGGTCAGCGGCAGCGGCAGCTTCAGGGTGACGAAGGTTTCGCCCAGCTCGGTGCGCAGCTTGACGACCGCCTTGTTGTCGGCGCCGTTCTTCGCATACGACTTCTTGAACTTGGCATAGCCGTCGGCCAGTACCTGCATGCGACGGGCGACTTCCTCGGGATCGGGACCCGTGGGGGCCGCTTCCTCGGCGGTGTCGTCGCCGGCATCGTCGTCATCGGCATCGTCGTCCGCCGCTTCGACCACTTCTTCGGCGGCCGGCACTTCTTCAGCCGGCTCCTCGATGTCGTTGAAGCCGACGACCACTTCGGCCAGGCGCTTTTTGCCTGCCTTGTGCAGTTCGTATTCTTCCAGCAGCAGTTCGATCGACCACGGGAAGTTGCCCAGCGACGCCTGCACCTGGCCCAGGCCTTCCTCGATGCGCTTGGCGATGGCGATTTCGCCTTCGCGGGTCAGCAGTTCGACGGTGCCCATCTCGCGCATGTACATGCGCACCGGGTCGGTGGTACGGCCACCTTCGGTGTCGAGCGAGGTCAGCGCCGCGGCGGCTTCTTCCGCCGCGGTCTCGTCGACTTCGCGGTTGCCGGTATTGCCGTCGGCGAGCAGCAGCGTCTCTGCATCGGGGGCGACTTCATGGACATCGATGCCCATGCCGTTGATCATGCCGATGATGTCTTCGATCTGCTCCGGATCGACGATGTCGTCGGGGAGGTGGTCGTTGACTTCGGCGTAAGTCAGATAGCCCTGCTCCAGGCCCTTGCTGATCAAGAGCTTGATGTCGGACTGCTGGGCAGGACGTTCGTTGGCCATGGAGGTTGCGCCACCGGGAGTAAGGAAGGGAGAACCCCGTATTATACCAGCCCGGGCCGGCTTCCGTTCCTGAAGCCCACCCTTGGCAAGGAAGGAACGTCAGGGACGCAGCAGGAAGGTCACGGGCCCGTCATTGACGAGGCTGATCACCATATGGGCGCCGAAACGCCCCGTTTCCACCCTTCCGGCATGCCGTTGGCGACAGATCGACACCAACCGGTTGAAGCCCTGTTCAGCCTCGGCGGGCGGGGCGGCGGTGGTGAAGCTGGGACGCATGCCCGACCGGGTGTCGGCGGCCAGCGTGAACTGGCTGACCAGCAGGAGGCCTCCTCCGGTGTCGGCGAGGGAGCGGTTCATCCGCCCCGCGTCGTCGGCGAAGACGCGGTAGCCCAGCAACCGCTCGGCCATGCGCGCGATCTGGGTCTCGGTGTCGCCGGGCTCTACTGCCACCAACGCCAGCAAGCCCCCTTCGATCGCGCCGACGACCGCGTCGTCGATGGTCACGGTCGCCTGCGTCACGCGCTGGATCAGGGAAAGCATGGGCGTAAGTCCAGGGTCGAAGCAGCGGGCAGGATAGCGGGACATGCGCGGCCATCAGAAGCCGGGGCGTGCGGGTTGGCTACACTCGGCGGATGAAACCGGACACCTTCGCCGCCCTTGGCTACCACGCCGCCGCCCTGGTCGGGCGCCTCCCCTGGCCGTGGCTGCGCGCGCTGGGGGATGCGATGGCGTGGGTCTGGCGGAAGGCGGACGCGCGCGAAAGTCGCGTCGCGCGCCGCAACCTGGAGATCGCTTATCCCGACCTGCTGCCCAGCCAGCGCGAGGACCTGCACCAGGCGATCCTACGGACCACCGCGCGCCAGGCGCTGGAAACGCTCCGCTTCTGGACCCGGAAGCCCGCCGACAACCTCGCTTGCCTGCGCGAACGCCACGGCGAGGCGCTGTACGACGCAGCACTGGCCAGCGGCAAGGGAGTGATCGTGGCGGCGCCGCACTTCGGCAACTGGGAGTTGCTCAACCAGTGGCTGGCCTCGCGCGGCCCGCTCGCCATCGTGTACCGCCCCCCGGCGTCGCCGGTGGGCGACGCCTTCCTGCTGCGCGTTCGCGGCGCGGACAACATCCGCCAGGTGCGTGCCGAGGGCCCGGCGGTGCGGCAGTTGTGGAAGGTCCTGAAGGAAGGCGGCGCCGTCGGCATCCTGCCCGACCAGCAACCGAAAGCCGGCGATGGCGAGTTCGCACCCTTCTTCGGCACCCCCGCGCTGACGATGACGCTGGTATCGCGGCTTGCCGAGCGTACCGGCGCGACCGTGCTCTTCGCCTGGTGCGAACGGATCGGCCCCGGGCCGGACTTCGCACTGCATGTGGAGCCGGCACCGCCGGCGATCGCCGACGCGGATCCGGTCACCGCCGTCACCGCACTCAACGAAACCGTCGAGCGGATCGCCCGGCGCGATCCCGCGCAGTACCAGTGGACCTACAAACGCTATACGCTGCGGCCACCGGGCAGCGGCGAGGACAATCCTTACCGCTGAGCGGGACCCGGGGATGGCATGACGCGCGATGCACCGCATCCCCTCGCCTACGTTCGCGCGAAGAGGATGCGCCTGCTGCATGAGCCACCCCATGGACACGCCCGCGATCGACGCTGCGCCATCCCCCGACTGGCAGGCCCTGCCCACCCGAGGCGCGTGGCTCGCCGCCCTTGGCGGCGCGGCGCTGCTGTTCCCGTTCGGCTTCCCGGCGTTCTTCCTGTCGCGCGCCACCGACATGGTGTCGCCGTGGCTGGCGGTCCCCGTGGCCGCGCTGGCCGGCGCGGGGTTGGGCGCCTGGGTGGCGGTGAAGCGGCATCGCCGCACGCGCTGGCGGCTGGATGACCGGGGATTCGCCGTGCGCCGCGGCAACTGGTGGCAGAGCGAAACGCACGTGCCGATTTCGCGCGTGCAGCATCTCGACCTGAAACGCGGACCGCTGGAACGCAACGCCCGCCTGTCCACGCTCGTGGTTCACACGGCCGGCACGCGCATGGCCGCCGTCACGGTCTCCGGACTGGATGCGGACGACGCGGAACGCCTGCGCGAGCGCCTGGCCACCCAGGTCGACCACGACGACGCCCTGTGATGGACGACGCCATCCCTGGCGCCGCGCCGGACGAACGCCGACTGCATCCGTGGTCGTGGCTCTTCGTGCTGCTGCAGCAGCTCAAGCAGTTCATCTTCCCGCTGGTCGCGCTGCTGGTGTTCGGTGCGCGCAAGAGCAGTGGCGACGGCGAGCTGTGGGCCTCGTTCGCACCCGTCATCGGCATCACGGTGCTGGTCGTGCTGGCGATCCTGCAGTACTTCACCTACCGCTACACCATCGGACGCGACGGCCTGACGGTGCGGGAAGGCCTGCTGCATCGCTCGCGCCGCGAGATTCCGTTCTCGCGCATCCACAACGTGGTCGTGCACCAGTCCCTGCTGCACCGCCTGTTCGGTGTCGCCGAAGTCCGGCTGGAGTCGGCGGGCGGGCAGAAGCCGGAGGCGCAGATGCGCGTGCTCGGCCTTCGCGACGCGCTGGCGCTGGAGGACCTGGTGCGACATCAGGCGCACGGGACCGCGCCCGCGTCGTCCGAACCGGACGCGGCAGCGCCCCGCGAAGGCACCACGCTGCTGTCCCTGTCGACGCTGGACGTCATCCGCCTGGGACTTATCTCCAATCGCGGCATGATCGTCGTGGCCGCCGGATTCGGTGCCGCGTGGCAGATCCTGCCGGAGCGGATGATCGAGCAGTTTTTCCGGCAAGGCGCGCGGCAGGCCTACGGTTATGCCGAGGAGCTGCACCTGGGCTGGCTGACGGGCGCGGCCGGCGGCGTCGCCCTGATCGGCATCGCACTGGCGCTGGTACGCCTGCTCTCGGTCGCGCTGGCGCTGTCGCAGTTCCACGGATTCCGGCTGACCGAGGAGCCGCGCAGGCTGATGGTGGAGCGTGGCCTGTTCGCTCGCCTGCGCACAAGCGTGGCGCGACGGCGGATACAGGCGTGGACCCTGCACGAAGGCGTCCTGCATCGCCTGTTCCGTCGACGCTCGCTACGCATCGATACGGCCGTCGCGGACAAGTCGGGGCAGGACACACGCGCCCTGAAGGACATCGCGCCGGTTGCGACCCCCGACGCATGCGACGCGCTGATCGGCCACCTGCTGCCCCGCGCGCCATGGCCACGCGACGACTGGCAGCCGGTGGATGCTTCCGCGCGCTGGCGCCTGTGGTTGCCCTCGCTGGCGATCCTGTTGCCGGCGACCGGTGTCGCCGCCTGGCATCTCGGCGGGTGGGCGTGGCTGGGGCTGGCATGGATCCTCTTCGCCGGGCATGCCGCACGCAGGCAGGCACAGCGCATGGGCTGGTCGCTGGACAACCAGTTGGTGGCCGTGCGCAGTGGCTGGTGGTCGCGCTACTGGCGCTTCGCCGAAATCGACAAACTGCAGGCGCTGCGTTTGTCGCGCTCGCCGCTGGACCATGCCTGCGGCACCGCGACGCTCTGGCTGGACACGGCAGGCGCGAACGGGATCGCCGCACCGCTGGCGTTGCGCTTCGTGCCTGTGCGTGACGCCGAGAGCGTTTACCGGCAGCTACGCGACACGCTGGCCGCGCATCGCATGCGCTGGTGATGGAGCTATCTCGGGCGCTGCGACATGCGCCCTGGTGGCAAGCCCCAGGGTGCTTGCGATGCCGCTGCACGGTGGCAGCCGGCAGCTTCGCTCACGCCGGCCCCCAGTAGCCTATCCGGCGCCGGATCTTCAGCTTGCGCCACAGGTTCATCGGCTTCGGGCGCGGATTCCGTGCACCGGCAGCGATGAAGTCATCGATGGCGTCCAGCACCCGTTCGCTGGAGCGCCCGTCGCGATACGGGTGGATGCTGTCCGCATAGTCGACGATGGCCTGCATCAGTTCCGGCGGCCGGGCCAGCGCGCGACGGATCGCGGGCTCGAACTGCGCCGCGTCATCGATATCGATCAGCTGCGGCCCGGGGCGGCGGTTCTTGAAGGTCACCACCGGCTTGTGGGTCAACAGGAACTCGTTCAGCGCCGACGAGGTATCGGAACACATCATGTCCGCCTGCGGGAACAGGTCGAGGATGTTGTCGTCGTCGGCGAACCGGAGGTGGTCGTTCTGCAGCGCGCGGAACTTCGCGACGGTGTCCGGATTCATCTTCGGATGGAAGGTCACGATCCAGCGCCATTCGCCGCTGCGCGACAGCCGCTTCACTTCCTCGTACAGCGTCTCGGCCGCGCTCCATGACGGCGAGAACGTCGAGTGGTACAGGATGACGGGCGGTTCGCGCACCGGCGGCACGCCGCCGGCGATCTCCTGCATGAAGGGATCGATCTTCGGCCAGCCGGTCTCGACCACCTTGAAGTGGCCGACGCGCGCGGCGATCTCGGAGAACGCGCGCGTATCGTTCGGCCCGGTGGTGCAGTAGAGATCGAAGAAGCCGCGGATGTAGATGTGCCGCGGCTTGCCGGCATCGAAGCCATGGAAGGTTTCGACCTTCACCCCCGGGAAGAAGTGCGGCACCGCGTTGCTGCCGGTGATCACGGCGATGGCGTTCCAGCGCCGGACCTCTTCCGTGGTGGCCAGCAGTTTTTCGTCCGGCCTCAGGTCTTCCGCGCCGGGACCGTCGAAGAACCACGCGGCTTCGCCGCCGCGGGCGCGGATCGCATCCTGCAGCGGCCGCAGGATGGCGAGCGCGTAGCGCTCCGAGCCGTAGAGGAGGTAATGCTTGGCCATCAGCGTTCCAGTTCGTGTCGGACGAGCTTGCGGTGTGCGGCATCGATCGATGCGGGGTTGTGCTGCATTTCGTAGTAGCGCATGCGCTTGTACACGGCGTAGCTGGCGGCGGTCTGCGCGATGATGAAGCCGCGCCAGCCATCCAGGAACGCCAGCCGCACCAGATAGTCCTTGATGAAACTGGCCAGGTACACCAGCGGCGCCAGCCACATCCGCACCGGGCGCCCCTTGTCGTTCCAGTCCAGCGCCTTCAGCTCGCTGTAGCGCAGCACCTTCAACTGCTTGTGCACCAGGCTGGGGTTGTCGGCGTGGTTGAACGGCGCAGTGAACTCCAGCGCTTCGCCGTCGAAGCGCAGCGATTCATGCACGCGCGCATCGCTCCAGCGCGCACGCCCCCGGTGGTACAGCCGCGCCATGCGCTCGCCCACCATCGGGCGATACCAGCGCATCGGCGCGCCCATCAGCCAGGTACGTCGCCGCAACCAGGCGCCGGCCTTGTCGGACGTCATCAGCGCGGGCAAACCGGCCTCGAGCTGGGCAGCCAGTTCGGGAGAAAGGAATTCGTCCGCATCCAGTACCAGCACCCAGTCATGGATGGCCCGGGTGTCGGCGAAGTTGCGCTGGGGTCCGAAGCCCAGCCAGGGCTGGTGCACTACGCGCGCACCATGCGCTTCGGCAACCGCGACCGTCTCGTCCTCGCTGCCGCTGTCGACCACCAGCTTGTCCGCGGCGAAGGGCACGCTGTCCAGACAGCGCGCGATGTTCGAGGCCTCGTTGTGGGTGATGACGACGAGGGAAACGGGAAGAAGAGGCATCCGCCGATTCTACCCGCGCGGTCCGCGGCGTGGCGGCCTCAGGCCTGCGCGACCGGCAGGGCGGGTTCCTGCGATGGACAAGCCTCCAGGACCGCCGCATGGGCGTCCCGGACGCCGGCGCTTCGCGGCTGGCCGACCATCGCCGCCACCGCCTCCACCAGTCGGGCGCGGAACACGGCATCGTTGTCCAGGAAGAACGCGCGTGCCGCCTGCTGTTTCGCCTGGATCGCCGCATCGTCCATCGCCAACACGGTGGAGACCGCCGCCTCCAAGGCCTGCGCATCTACCAGGTAGCGCGTGGCCAGATGCTGGCGATCCGTGTGCGAGTACGGGATCAGCACGCCGCGCTCTTCGGTGACCAGTTCGTTCATCGGCGCGGCGTCGGTCGTCAGCACGACGGCACCCACGCTGAGCGCCTCCACGATGTAGTGGCCGAAGCCTTCGGTTTCCGAGGGACACAGGTGGAAGAGATTTGCGTTCTGCAACTCGCGCAGCTCGGCGTCCGCCAGGTAGTCCACGCGATGCACGATGTTCGACGCCCGTGGCCGGATGTCCGCCATGCGCGGATGCTGTACCACCGTCAGCGTGGGCCATTCGGGGTGCCGCGCCCATGTCTCGAGCACCACGCGCGTGCGCTTGGCGCTGCTGCGCCCGGCCAAGTGCAGGAAGGTGCGCTGTCTTTCCACGTGGGGGAGATGGCGATCGCTGCTTGTGAACCCGATGGGTGCGATGGCCGCACCCCGACTGCGGAAGATCTGCTCGGCATGGCGGGTCTTCGTCATCACGCCATCGACGCGACGCAGGCGCCGCACGTCGCGCGGCAGGCACCATTCCGGATTCGGAATGAAGGCATTGCGGGCAGCGGACCGCAGGTACTCGGGGGCCACGTGCTCGAGCATGATGTTCAGGTCGAACCGCTCTGCGCCGACCAGGCGCCGTCCGGCAAGACGAGCCCGCTGCAGCCAAGGACCGAACCACTTCCTCAGCTTGCCGCGGCCGCGCGCCGGCTGCAGGCTGACCCGATAGCCGGCGTCCCGCAGTGCCTGTTCGATGAGACGGAGATCGCGGCTCAGGCCGACACCGTTGTCCCAACCGATCAGGTTCACGTGCGGCATTGGAGAGAAGGGAGGCGGTGGAGCGCCGATTCTAGAAATCGCTCCATGACTCGATTGTGAGAGCCATCAAGCACGGCCGCGGTACGTTTCACCTGAATTCACGAATGTGAATGGGTTTCGCTCGAGCCCCTTGAAGCCACCATCCCACTGCCCAGCAGCAGCCCAGCCAGCACCACGAAGGCGCTGGTGCTCAGGGCGTGGGAAAACATCGACTGGGTCAGGCCGGACACCAGATAGGTCGCTGCCAGCATGCCTGCGGTCCAGGGCGCGCCGCGCGGCCGGTCGAGCCGGGCCTGCCGGATCTGGCGCGCAGCGATCAGCAGGGGCACCAGGTACAGCGCGGCCAGTGCTGCGATACCGAACACGCCCATCGTCGCCCCCCACTGGGCGATGTCGTTGTGTGCGTGCTCCAGTCCGCAGAAATGCCGCTCTCGTCCCAGGCAGTACCGGCTGTCGTCGATCCGCTCGGCGAACCCGCCGATGCCGGTCCCCGTGAGCGGCGCTTCGCGAAACGCGTCCCAGGCCACCGACAGCAGGGCGATACGCGCGCTGATGGGCTTGTCCACCTGTCCCTGGGAAAGGCCGGCCACGTCCGCGTGCAACTGATCCAGACGGAACTGGGTGGACAACCACGGCACCGTCCACATCGCGACGAACAGCGCCGCCAGCACGACGGCCGCGCCGCCGAGCCGCCACCAGCGACGGCGCGGCGCCGTGCCCACCAGCCACATCAGCACCACCAGTCCCAGACCCGGCAACACGCCGCGGCTGCCGCTCAGGGTGACCGCGACATTGGCCAGTACCATGGCCGCCAGCACCAGCAGGCGCATTCTTCCCCGCTCGTCAGCGGGCCTGCAGAACACCGCGACCACCGACAGCGCCAACACGGCATTGGCGAACACGATCGGGTTGGCGTCGCTGCCTGCCCGATCCACGCCCAACGCCGACTGCGCGATCGACACGGCGGATGCGACCAGCAGCCCGACCAAGGCGCCGTACCACAGGCCGGACAGGCGCACGCGCGTCACCCAGGCCAGCCAGGCGCACCAAGGCAGCAGCAAGGTGCGCGATGGGTTGTCCAGTTCGGCCAGCCGCGCATCGCCTCGCCACATCGACGTGGCAGCGACGGCGATCACGAACACCGCGACGGCGAGCAGCGCATACACGGCACGCGGCACGGCGCGCCGATCGCGCAGCGCGTCCGGCAGCGCCAGCAACGTGGCGAGGAACATCAGAGCGGCGAACACGGACAGGCCCTTGGGCACGACAAGCAGGGCGGTAGCGGCGAAGCCGGCCAGCCATGTCAGCCCGCGCGCGACCTCCTGTCGACGTTCACTCCTGTCCTGCATAGCTTCCGGTCCTGCGCATTTCGACGTGACGATAAAGGCGGCGGTCTCCGCACTGTCGCGGGCGCGACCGCCATCGCGGCACGTTCGTGCCGCGACCGCGCGACACTCGAACCGCCCGCGGCGCGCAAGTATGCGTCAGCCGCGCGCCTTCACGGCACACCCCTGCAACGACGCGCGGGTGAGATGCGACGTCCTGCAACCGTGCTCACGCTTTCCGCAACGCGGCATAGAAGAACCCGTCCATGTCCTGCTCGCCCGGAAGCCGCTGCCTGCCACCGTCATCGGCGCGACCCCACGCGTCACCCAGTGCCTCCATCGCGGCATCGGCATGCCTTGCCCTGAACGACGCGAGTTGCTCCGCATTTTCCATTCGCAGCAGCGAGCAGGTGGCGTAGACCAGCCGGCCGCCCGGGCGCAGCACCTGCCATGCCGCGTCGAGCAGGCGCGCCTGCAGGCCGGTCAACGCCACCATGTCCTCCGCACGGCGGTGCAGCAGGACATCAGGTTGGCGCCGGACGATACCCGTGGCGGAGCAGGGCGCATCGAGCAGCACGGCGTCGAATGGTTGTCCATCCCACCACGACGCCGGATCGGCACCATCGGCTGCGTGCAGGCGTGCACTCACGCCCACGCGCTCCAGTGTTTCGCGCACCCGCTGCAGGCGGCGCGCATCGATATCCAGCGCCACGAGCTGCAGAGACGGGTCGCGTTCGAGCAGATGCGCGGACTTGCCACCGGGGGCTGCGCACAGGTCCAGCACGCGCGCACCGGCCGGCAGATCGTGGAACAGATCCGCCACACGCTGGGCGGCACCGTCCTGCACCGACACATGGCCCTCGGCGAAGCCGGGCAACGTGGTGGCCGCGATGGGCGCCCGCAACAGGAGGGCATCCGCCACGCCGTCGGCGGTCTCGGCCGCGATGCCGGCATCCTGAAGCCGCCCCCGATACGCCTCGCGCGTGCCGTGGCGGCGGTTCACCCGCAGCCACAGCGGCGCCTCGCACTGGCTGGCGGCGAAGATCGCGTCGGCCTGCTGCGGCCAGTCCGTGCGTACGTGCCGCCGCAACCAGGCGGGCCATGCTGCGTCGGCAGGCACCGTCGGCAAGCCTTCGCGCTGCGCGCGCCGCAGCAGCGCATTCACCAGCTTGTCCTGGTGCGGTCGCCCCAACGCCCGCACGGCTTCCACCGTGGCGGACAGTGCGGCATGTGCGGGCAGTGCCATCACCACCAGTTGCGCGAACCCCACGTGCAACAGCGCGCGCAGCTCGCTGTCGGCTGGTCCCGGGGGCTTGCTCATCCAGGCCGCGATCGCCGCCTCGCCGCGCATGCGCGAGCGCAGGGCGGCGAAGCAGATCGCCTCCAGCAGCGCGCGGTCGCGCGCATCCTCGATGCGGGGCAGGTTCGCGGCGAGCTCGGCCTTCAGCGAGCGGCCCCGATGCATCACGGCGTCCACGACGCGGGTCGCGATGACCCGCACCGCGACGCCGGCCTGGGTCGTCATGAGGCCACCAGGTCGCGCCGCGCGTTGAGGTAGTCCGCCGCGGTGATGGCCTTGCCGCCTTCCCGCTGGACGACGCGCAGGCGCAGCACGCCCGTGCCACAGGCGATGTCCAGCCCCTGCCTGTTCGCGGCCAGCAAGGTCCCGGGGGCTGCGGCATGCCCGTGGTCGACGGGCACGGCACCATGGATGCGCAGGCGCTCACCGGCGACCTGTGCTTCGGCGACGGGCCACGGGTTGAACGCGCGCACCTTGCGCGCCAGCACGTCGGCGGGCTGCGTCCAGTCCAGCTTCGCCTCGGCCTTGTCCAGCTTGTGCGCATATTCGATGCCCACGTCGGACTGCGGGTGCGGCGGAAGCCGGATCCCGGCACGCAACAACCCCAGCGCATCGCGAAGCACCTGCGCGCCCAGGTCGGAAAGCCGGTCGTGCAACTGGCCGCCGGTGTCGTCAGGTCCAATGGGCAGGCTTTGCGCCAGCAGCACCGGCCCTGTATCCAGACCGGCCTCCATCTGCATCAGGCAGACGCCGGTCTCGTCGTCGCCGGCCTCGATCGCGCGCTGGATCGGCGCCGCACCCCGCCAGCGGGGCAGCAGCGACGCATGGACGTTCCAGCACCCGTACTGCGGAATGTCGAGCACCGCCTGCGGCAGGATAAGGCCGTAGGCCACGACGATCATCACGTCAGGCTGCATCTCGCGCAGCGCATCCTGGGTGGATTTCTTCTTCAGCGACAACGGCTGCAGCACCGGGATGCCGCGCTGTATCGCCTCCAGCTTCACCGGCGAGGGCGTCAGTCCGCGGCCGCGGCCGGCAGGCCGGTCGGGCTGTGTGTAGACGGCGACGACTTCATGGTGGGCATGCGCCGCGCGGAGACAGGGCACGGCGAACGCCGGCGTGCCGGCGAAGACGATTCTCATGGGGGGCAGGCTTCTGGAAGGGAGAGGGGAGCCGGCGGGGACAGCCCGGTCATCCGGTCCCGCCGCACGCGCACGTCAGGCGACGTGCTTGCGCTGCTTGGCCAGCTTCTTGCGCACCATCTCGCGCTTCAGCGGCGAGAGGTAGTCGACGAACAGCTTGCCGTCCAGGTGATCCATCTCGTGCTGGATGCAGACCGCCAGCAAGCCGTCGGCACGCAGCTCCTGCGGCTGGCCCTGCCGGTCGAGGAAGCGCACCGTCACCTCGTCGGCGCGGGTGACGTCGGCGAAGATGCCGGGCACGGACAGGCAGCCTTCCTGGTAGACCTGCTCGCCGGCCTTGTCGCTCAGCTCGGGGTTGATGAAGACCTGCGGCTGGTTCTTCTCTTCGCTGATGTCGATCACCATGAAGCGCTGGTGCACGTCCACCTGGCTAGCGGCCAGGCCGATGCCGGGTGCGTCGTACATGGTTTCGAACATGTCGTCGAGCAGGCGCTGGAAAGCGGGCGTCGTCACATATCCGGCATCGACCGGCGCGGCCTTGGTCCGCAGGCGCGGATCGGGGAATTCAAGGATGGGAAGCAGGGCCATGGTACGTCTCGGGATGGGGGCGCCAGTGGAATCCGGCAAGGCCTCACGAATTCTAACGCGGGCGCTTGCGTTGCGCCGGGTTTTCTGGACTATAGTGCTGACCACCTGTCGGGGAATCAGGTAGATACCGCCATGTTTAAATGTTTTCGTACGGTTTTCGCCGTTGCGGTGCTGACCGTCGGCACCTATGCGGCTGCCGCCGAGATGGCGGGAAGCCATCCTGATACCTATGTGGTCAAGCGTGGCGACACGCTGTGGGACATTTCCGCGCGCTTCCTCAAGAAGCCGTGGCTGTGGCCGGAGATCTGGCAGGCCAACCCGCAGATCCAGAACCCGCACCTGATCTACCCGGGCGACGTCATCAGCCTGGCCTACCTGGACCGCGTCGCGGTGCAGCCGGGGCCGCGCCAGGATGCTCCGCTCAACGCCATCCCGCTGTCCGACATCGAGCCGTTCCTCAAGGATCGCCGCGTGGTGGACAGCTTCGAACAGCTGCCGCATGTCGCCGGCCTGGACGAAGACCGCCTGCGCGCCTCCGGCGGCCACAACATCTACGTGCGCGGCCTCGATGCCGGCCAGCCCGGCCAGCGTTACCTGGTCGTGCGGCCCACCGCCCGCTTCACCGACAATCCGCGCGCCCAGGATCTCGATTTCCGCGGCCGTTCGATTCGCGGCGAAGTGGACCAGTGGAAGGACATCGTCGAGCAGAGCGGCAAGGGCGAGTTCCTGGGTTACGAGCTGGTCCGGGTCAACGTGGCCACTTTCACCCGCGGCGTCGTGCCGGGCACCGAGGTCAGCACCCTGGTCGCCGATATCGGCGGTCACGAAGTCCGCGTCGGCGACCGCCTGATCCCGGTCGATGCCCAGCCTTACGACCTGCATTTCTTCCCGCACCCGCCCGCCCGCGATCCGGCCGGCAAGCTGCGCGTGCTGGCGGTGGCCGATGCCCTGACATCGGGCGGTCCGCGCGACGTGATCGCCATTTCCGGCGGCCGGCTGGACGGCGTCGACAACGGTACGGTGTTCTCCGTCTGGCGCAATGGCAGCCACACGGCCAACCGCATGGCGTATCCGGAATCCTCGCGCGTCAGCGAGTCGCCCAAGTCCGGGGCCGGTCGCGTCAGCCTGCCGGACGAGTACGCCAGCCATGCCATGGTGTTCCGCACCTTCGACAAGGTCAGCTACGCGCTGGTCATGGAAGGCGTGGAAGCCACGCGCGTCGGCTACGAGCTGAAACATCCGGACGCAACCTACTGACGCGCGTCGGGTAATTCCTACGCGGTACCGCGACGGCGCCCGAGGGCGCCGTCGTCGTTTGGCGCCTACGCTGGGCGCATGCCCAACGATGACCTGATCGCGCTGGCCCGGCTGGTCTTGGCCGGCGGCCCCGTCCTGCCGCGTCGTCGCCTGCTGGAACGATACGGTTCACCGAGTGCGGCCATGGCCGCTGGCGCCATGGCCTGGCGCGTGGAGGGACTGGACGGCCCGCGGATCGCGCAGCTCCAGCAGAAGGGCGAGGACGACGCGCTGGCCTGCACGCTGCGCTGGCTGCAGGTCGACGGCCACCATCTGATCGGCTGGCACGATGCCGACTACCCGGCCCCGCTACGGGCGATGTCCAGCCCACCGTTCGCCCTGTTCGTCGATGGCGACCCCAGCCTGCTGTGGCGCCCAGCGGTTGCGGTCGTCGGCAGCCGTACCCCCACCAGCGGCGGCCGCGACAACGCGCAGGCCTTCGCGCGGGCGCTCGCGTCCGCCGGCATCGTGGTGGTCAGCGGAATGGCGCGTGGCGTCGACGCCGCGGCGCACGAGGCCGCACTGGCGATCGGGAGCGGCACCACCGTGGCGGTGGTGGGCACGGGCCCGGACGTGGTCTATCCGCCTGGGCACGACCGGCTGCGCGACCGCCTGGCACTGCACGGGGCAGTGGTCAGTGAACACCCGCCGGGCACCCCCGCGCTCCGCAGCCATTTCCCCGCCCGCAACCGGATCCTGGCCGGCCTCGCGCTGGGCACGCTGGTGGTCGAGGCCGCTGAGCGTTCCGGCGCGCTCATCACCGCCCGGCAGGCTGGCGACGCCGGACGCGAGGTCTTCGCCATCCCGGGCTCCATCCACAACCCCAAGGCCCGCGGCTGCCATCGTCTGATCCGGGATGGCGCGGCCCTGGTTGAATCCGCCGCCGAGGTCATCGAGGCGCTGGCTCCCCTCGCCGCGGACCTGGCCGACGCGCTCAGGGCACGCCTTGGCGAGGCTGAATCCGGGGTGATCGCAGGGACGGGAGAGACGCCCCTGCGTCTTGAGGCAGACTACAAGCGCTTGTGGGAAGCACTGGGCCATGACCCAACAGGTATGGATCAGCTTGTCTCACGCACCCGATTGACGGCCGCGGAACTGTCCTCCATGCTGCTGGTCATGGAACTGGATGGCTTAGTAACGGCGGACCACGGCCGATACCAGAGAAAGACCGGTTTCTTCACCTCCACAGCGTCGACGACGCAGGCCGAGGGGCAATGAAAGAGAGCATCCTGGATGTACTGCTGTACCTGTTCGAACACTATTTCACCGAGGACGCGGACCCCGTCCGTGATCGCGACTCTCTCCAGAACGGCCTGATCCAGGCCGGTTTCAGCCCCGCCGAAATCAGCAAGGCGTTCGACTGGCTCGATGCCCTGGCCGACCAGCGGCCGGCCGCCTCGACGCCCCGCGTGGGCGGCCCCACCCGCGTGTTCCACGGCCCCGAGCTGGACAAGCTCGATGTCGAGTGCCGGGGCTTCCTCCTGTTCCTGGAACAGCATGGCGTGCTCGACGCGGACCAGCGCGAGCTGGTGCTGGACCGGGCGATGGCGCTGGACCAGGACGAACTGGACCTGGACGACCTCAAATGGGTCGTGCTGATGGTGCTGTTCAACCAACCGGGTTCCGAAGCCGCCTATGCGTGGATGGAAACCCAGATGTTTTCCGACGAGCCCGAGCCGGTACACTGAGGCGTTGATCCGCTTCAGGGGGAAGCATGTCGGGTTGGTATTACGCCGACCGGAACCGTGAACAGCACGGTCCGGTCTCGTCGGAAGAACTGGTCACCCATTACCGTTTCGGACGCATCGCCCTCGACGGCCTGGTGTGGCGGGAAGGCCTGCCGGAGTGGCAGCCCTTGCGCACCTTCGCCGACGAACTCGGCCTGGCACCCGCAACGTCCGAATCGATGGCCAGCACGCCTCCGCCGGTACCGCCGGCCGTACCGGCCGCCGCGGTGGCGTCGCAGGACCGCCTGCTGCGCACACCGGTCGCCCCCGCCCCGAAGCCGCGCATGTCCGGCGGCAAGATCGCGCTGATCGTCGCCGCCGTTCTGCTGGTCCCTTGCCTGGGGATTGGCGCCATCCTGGCCGCGATCTCCATTCCCGCCTACAACGACTACACGCTGCGCGCCAAGGTGTCGCAGGCGATCGCCGAGAGCGAGCCGCTGAAGCTGCAGGTGGAGTCCATCCGCACCGGCGAGGACCGATGCCCCGGCAACGGCGAAGGCGACATCGGCACGCCGGAGAGCTACGCCGGCACCTACGTGACGCGGGCGATCGTCGGCGAGTTCGATGACGGCACCTGTGGCTTCGAACTGGAATTCGGCAACACCGGCAACGCGCAGATCGATGGCCGCAAGCTGTGGTGGGACATGGGGACCGACGGCAGCGCGTGGAACTGCTCGTCGGAAATCGACGACAAGTACCTGCCGCTGGACTGCCGCGGTTGATGACCGTCAGCGTGGCGACGGGAGCCACGCGTTTCACCGGGGAATGACGCAATGACGCAGTGGTATTACGCCGATGCCAGCGGGCAACGGCAAGGGCCGTTCTCGGCCGCGGAACTGGAAGGCCATGTGCGCCATGCGCGCCTGGACGCGAACACGCTGGTGTGGCGTGAGGGCCTGCAGGACTGGCAGCCGCTGGGCTCGCTCGCCTCCGAGCTCGACCTGCCACTCGATACCCTGGCGTCACCCGCGCCCGACACCGCCTTGCCCGGCGCCGACCTGCCCTACGCCCCACCGGCGGCGGACCTGGCGTCCTTCCAGCCGGTGGCCAGCGGCCACCTCGTCCACGCGGGACTGTGGAAGCGCTTTGCCGCCAGTTTCATCGACAGCATCGTCACCACCATCATCAGCTACGCGCTGATGATCCCGCTGATGCTGATCGGCGTCGGCGTGATGGGGGCAGGTGGCTCCGACAATCCCTTCGCCACCGGCGCAGGCATCGCCTCGATGCTGGCCATCTACCCGATCCTGTTCCTTGCGCCCTGCATCTACTTCGGCTGGATGCAGTCCTCTTCCCTGCAGGCCAGCCTGGGCAAGCTTGCGGTCGGCATCAAGGTGGCGCGCATCGACGGCCAACGGATGAGCTTCTGGCGCGGCTTCCTGCGCTCGCTGGCCTATCTGGTCTTCACCATGGTCACCTGCGGCCTGGGCGTGCTGATCTCCGGCCTGATGGTGGCGCTGACCGAGCGCAAGCAGGCGCTGCACGACATGCTGTGCGACACGCTGGTGGTCGACAAGTGGGCCTTCACCGCATTCCCGGAGCGCCAGCGTGATGAGCTCGGGGTGGTCACCATCGTGATCCTGGTGCTGGCCGGCCTGGCCATCGTCGGCAGCATCGCGATCTACGCCGTGATGGGGGCGATGTTGATGAAGGACCTGTCATGACCGAGTGGTACTACGTCGACCTGCGCCACGAGCGCCAGGGCCCGGTGGCGCAGGACGCCCTGGTGGCGCTGTATCGCAAGGGAGCACTCACCCCGGCCTCGCTCGCCTGGCGGGACGGCATGGGCCAGTGGACGCCGCTGGGTGAACTTGCCGACGAACTGGGCCTCGCTGTCACGCCCGCCAGTTCGCTTCCACCGCCCGAGGCGCCGGCGGCCGCGGAGCCCGTCGTCGACAGGCCGCTGACCGGCCGCGCGGTCTTCACCGCCAGTGAGCCCACCTACGCCTCGCCTGCCCCGGCCGTACGGCAGTCGCCGGCCGTCACGTCCGGCGACTCGCTCTACGCCGCGCCGCGGGCGGACGTCGAAACCCGCGCCTACGGCACGCGTGTCACCGATGGGCACGTGGTGTATGCCGGGTTCTGGAAGCGCGTGGCGGCGAGCTTCATCGACGCGTTCGCCATCGGCATTCCGGTCGGCATCGTGGCCGCGATCGTCGCCGGGCTGCTGGGCATGGGCAACGCTTTCTCGAGTTCCTTCGGGGCCGCTTCCACCTTCAACGTCGGCGAATCGGGCATTTCGTACCTGCTCATGGCGTTGACGTACGGCTGGTTCCATTCCGCGGCCGGGCTGATGGCCACGCCGGGCAAGCTCGCCATCGGCATCAAGGTCGTGCGTACCAGTGGCGAGAAGATCAGCTTCCTGCGCGGATTTGGCCGCTATTGGGCCACGTTCCTGTCCATGATCATCCTCGGCATCGGGTTCCTGATGGCCGCCTTCACCGGCCGCAAGCAGGCACTGCACGACCTCATCTGCGACACCCTGGTCGTCGACAAGTGGGCGTTCACGGCCCAACCCGAGCGCCAGCGCGAGGAACTGGGCACGGTGGCGCTGGTGGTGCTGATCATCGGCGGACTGCTGGTGGTGGGCGCGCTGATCCTCATGATCGTCGCCTTCGCGGCCATCGCCTCGATGGGCAACGGCAACTGGCGCTGAGCCCCCGGGGACCTCCGGCGGGCGGATACGGCTTGACAGCCCGGCCCCGGCCGTGACACCACTATAAATAGGAAACTGAACGCCCGGGGCCCCCGCTCCGGGCGTCCGCTTCTCTGGCGCCCGCATCCGGGGCACCCTAGCCGGCCCCGGACGGCCCACCCGAACTCCCCTGAATCCCCGACATGCCCAAGCACCTGCTCATCGTCGAGTCGCCCGCCAAGGCCAAGACGATCAACAAATACCTCGGCAAGGACTTCACCGTCCTGGCGTCCTACGGCCATGTCCGTGACCTGGTGCCGAAAGAAGGTGCGGTGGACCCGGCCAACGGGTTCGCCATGCGCTACGACCTGATCGAGAAGAACGAGAAGCACGTCGATGCCATCGCCAAGGCCGCCAAGGGTGCCGACGACATCTTCCTGGCCACGGACCCGGACCGCGAAGGCGAGGCGATCAGCTGGCACATCGCCGAGATCCTGAAAGAGCGCGGCCTGCTGAAGGACAAGCCGCTGCACCGGGTGGTGTTCACCGAGATCACCCCTCGCGCCATCAAGGAAGCCATGGGCCAGCCGCGGCAGATCGCGGGCGACCTGGTCGACGCGCAGCAGGCGCGGCGCGCCCTGGACTACTTGGTCGGCTTCAACCTCTCGCCGGTGCTGTGGCGCAAGGTCCAGCGCGGCCTGTCCGCCGGCCGCGTGCAGTCGCCGGCCTTGCGCATGATCGTCGAGCGCGAGGAGGAGATCGAAGC
Source organism: Pseudoxanthomonas sp. (assembly GCF_002863005.1). GTDB lineage: Bacteria > Pseudomonadota > Gammaproteobacteria > Xanthomonadales > Xanthomonadaceae > Pseudoxanthomonas_A. The sequence goes on along the minus strand of NZ_PKDG01000015.1, from coordinate 14,693 downwards.
CTTCATCGCCCGCGAGTACTGGAGCATCGAGGCCGAGTGCGCGCATCCGCGCCAGGCGTTCACCGCCAAGCTCACCAGGCTGGACGGCCAGAAGTTCGAACAGTTCACCGTCACCGACGGCGACACCGCCGAAGCCGCCCGCCTGCGCATCCAGCAGGCCGCACAAGGCGCGCTGCACGTCACCGACGTGACCAGCAAGGAACGCAAGCGCCGCCCGGCGCCGCCGTTCACCACCTCCACGCTGCAGCAGGAAGCCTCGCGCAAGCTCGGCTTCACGACCCGCAAGACGATGCAGGTGGCACAGAAGCTGTACGAAGGCGTGGCCATCGGCGATGAAGGCACGGTTGGCCTGATCAGCTACATGCGTACCGACTCGGTGAGCCTGTCACAGGATGCGCTGGCCGAGATCCGCGACGTCATCGCGCGCGACTACGGCACGCAGGCGCTGCCGGACAAGCCCAACGTCTACGTCACCAAGTCCAAGAACGCGCAGGAAGCGCACGAAGCCGTCCGCCCGACCAGCGCGCTGCGCACGCCGGCGCAGGTAGCCAAGTACCTGAGCGACGACGAGCGCAAGCTGTACGACCTGATCTGGAAGCGCGCCGTCGCCTGCCAGATGGTGCCGGCCACGCTCAACACCGTCAGCGTCGACCTCGCCGCGGGCAGCCAGCACAGCTTCCGTGCCAGCGGCACCACCGTGGTCGATCCCGGCTTCCTCGCCGTGTATGAGGAAGGCAAGGACCAGAAGAACGCCGAGGACGACGACGAAGGGCGCAAGCTGCCGCCGATGAAGCCCGGCGACACCGTGCCGCTGGACCGCATCCACGCCGACCAGCATTTCACCCAGCCGCCGCCGCGCTTCACCGAAGCGGCGCTGGTCAAGGCGCTCGAGGAATACGGCATCGGCCGTCCGTCGACCTACGCGTCGATCATCCAGACGCTGATCTTCCGCAAATACGTGGAAATGGAAGGCCGCGCGTTCAAGCCCAGCGATGTGGGCCGCGCGGTCAGCAAGTTCCTGTCCGGCCACTTCACCCAGTACGTGGACTACGACTTCACCGCCAAGCTGGAGGACGAGCTCGATGCCGTCTCCCGCGGCGAGGAAGAGTGGGTGCCGCTGATGGAAAAGTTCTGGGGCCCGTTCAAGGAACTGGTGGACGAAAAGGCGGAAACGGTCGACCGCAGCGAAGCCACCGGCGCGCGCGAACTCGGCAACGATCCCAAGTCCGGCAAGCCGGTCAGCGTGCGCCTGGGCCGTTATGGTCCGTATGCGCAGATCGGCGACAAGGACACCGACGAGAAGCTGGAGTTCGCCTCGCTGCGCCCCGGTCAGTCGATGCACACCATTACGCTGGAAGACGCGCTGGAGCTGTTCAAGCTGCCGCGCAAGCTGGGGCAGGACAAGGATGAAGAGGTCAGCGTGGGCATCGGCCGCTTCGGTCCCTTCGCCAAGCGCGGCAGCGTGTATGCCTCGCTGAAGAAGGAAGACGACCCGTACACGATCGACCTGGCGCGCGCGGTGTTCCTGATCGAAGAGAAGGAAGAGATCGCGCGCAACCGCATCATCAAGGAATTCGACGGCAGTGACATCCAGGTGCTGAACGGCCGCTTCGGCCCGTACATCAGCGACGGCAAGCTCAACGGCAAGATTCCCAAGGATCGCGAGCCGGCGTCGCTCACCTTCGACGAAGTGACGAAGCTGCTGGAAGAAACCGGCAAGCCGGTGCGCAAGGGCTTCGGCAAGAAGGCGGCGACGAAGAAAGCCGTTGTGAAGAAGGCTGCCGCGCCCAAGGCCGACGCCGCCAAGAAGGCACCCGCCAAGAAGGCGGTGAAGAAAGCGGCGAAAAAGACGGCCAAGAAGACGGCCACGAAGAAGACGGCCGCCAAGAAGACGGTGAAGAAGGCTGCGGCCAAGGTCGCCGCCGGAGACGACGCGCCCTTCTGACGCCACGCGACGATACCGACGCCATGCCCACCGAACGGACCATCGAGGAAGCCGCCGACGTCATCCGCAGTGGAGGCGTGATCGCCTACCCCACCGAGGCCGTGTGGGGTCTCGGCTGCGATCCGTTCGACGAGGGCGCGGTGCACCGGCTGCTGGCGATCAAGCAGCGCCCGGTCGACAAGGGCCTGATCCTGATCGCCGCCACGCTGGAACAGCTCAAGCCGTTGATCGACATCGCCGCCGTGCCGACCGCACGCCTCACCGACGTACTGTCCAGTTGGCCCGGCCCGCATACCTGGGTGATGCCGGCGTCCGCACAGGCGCCGCGCTGGATCACCGGGGCGCACCGGGGCATCGCGGTGCGCGTCAGCGCGCATCCGGTCGTGGTGGGCCTGTGCGAGGCGTACGGCGGCGCGCTCGTCTCCACCAGCGCCAACCTGAGCGGCAAGCCCGCGGTGAGCGAGGCGGCCGCGCTCGATCCCGCCCTGCTGGCGCGGGTCGATGCGCTCGTGCCGGGCCTCACGGGGGGCTTGGACCGTCCCACCGTCATCCGCGATGCCCTCACCGGGCAGTCGCTGCGTGACTGACGGCCATACGGGCCGCACCATCGCCTTTCCATTGAACGCTGCGGCGCGCACCATGGGCCCGTGCGCCGCCCGACTCCACGCCTGCTGATCGCCTTGCTGACGGCGTTGCCGTCGGTCCCTCACGCGCAGCCGGCCCCACTGCCCCCGGTGACGATCTACCGCTGTGTTGCCCCCAACGGCAACGTCGCGCTGCGCGATTCACCCTGTCTGAAGGGCGAGAAACAGGAAGTCCGTGCCATGCAGCGGCCCCAGGATCCGCCGCACGTGCCGGCCAGCGCCGCCATGCCCCCTCCGCCACTCGTCGCCCCTGCGGCGCCGGCGCCCCGCGTGGTCTACCTCAGCCCGCCCAAGCCGATGTACGAATGCACCACCCCCGAGGGCGAGACCTATACCAGCGATACCGGCGACGGCAATCCCCGCTGGGTGTCCTACGGGCTGCCGTATTCCGCCTACCCCGCGTGGCCGCGCAGCGGCGGCAGCGTGTCGGGCAACGTGTCGATCGGAAACGGCAACCTGTCCTTCCGCAGCGGTGATCCTCCCCGCCCGCCTCCACCGGCCGGCGGACATCATCGGCCGGGTCCCGTGTTCGTGCCCGGCGGCACCTGGGTGCGCGACCCCTGCCATCCGCTGCCGCAGGAAGAAATCTGTTCACGCCTGTCCGACCGGCGCTACGACATCCTTCGCCGCTACGGCAGCGCGATGCCGAGTGAACGCCGCGCGCTAGACTTGGAGCAGCGCGGCATCGATGCGCGCATGGCCAACGATTGCAGATGAACATGAAAACCACCGCTCGTCCCCTCGTGCTTCTGCTGCTGATCGTGCTGTCCTGGCAGCTCGGCACCACCGCCGCGCGCGCCGAGGTGGTCATCTACCGCTGCACCGATGCCAGTGGCGCGCTGACGCTGCAGAATTCGCCGTGCCCGAAAGGCATGAAGCAGGAACAGCGCACCATGCAGGGCGTCAACACCGTGCCGATGGGGCCGGGCACCACGCCCACCGCCCCTGCGACGCCGCCGTCCTCCACGCCGGCATCCACGCCCACGGCGCCGCGTCCGGCGACAACCACGACCTCACCCGCGCCCGCGGCGTCGACCGATGTCCGTCGCCTGCCGCCGCCGATCCTGTTCCAGTGCACCACGCACGACAAGGACACGTACGTGACGGAGGACGTCGAGCCGGCCTCGCGCTGCGTGAACCTGCGCACCGTGGGACTGGACGGAAATCCCCAGGCCGGCGCCGGCCAGGCTTGCGAAGTGGTGCGCGACACGTGTGCGCGCGTGCCCGATGGCGCGCTGTGCGATGCATGGAAGAAGCGCCGCGACGAGACCGAGGTCGCCTTCCGTTTCGCCCGCCGCGAGAATGCAGAGAAGAACCGCGCCGATTACGAGCGTGTCGCACGCATCGTCGCTGAAAGCAGCTGCGGCCTCTAGCGATCAACCCGTCGCGCGGACCACAGCGCGAGCGTCATCGGCAGGATGATGAGGGCGAGGATTTCCATGCCTCAGAAACCGTACCGCAGGAAGCCGCCATCCACCGCGATGCATTCGCCGGTGACGTAGCTGGCCGCCGGCAGGCACAGGAACGCGGCGGCGGCGGCCACTTCCTCCGGCTCGCCGATGCGGCGCATCGGGGTTCGGGCGATGACCTCTTCGTAGTAGTCGGCGTCGGACAGTGGCCCGGAGGTGCGGCGCGTGCGGATGTACCACGGCGCCACCGCGTTGACGCGCACGCCATCCTCGGCCCATTCGGCGGCCAGGTTGCGGGTGAGCTGGTGCAGCGCGGCCTTGGTCATGCCATAGGGCGCACCGCTACGCACCGCGGTGATGCCGGACACGCTGCCGACATTGACGATGCTGGACGTCGCATGCCGCGTGAGCAGGGGATGCGCGTAACGCGACAGTTCGAACGCGGAGAACAGGTTGGTTTCGAAGATGCCCCGCCACTCGTCTTCGGTGTAGTCCACCGCGGCGCGGGTGAGGTTGCCGCCGGCATTGTTGACCAGGATGTTGAGGCCATCGCCGTGGTCTTCCACCCAGTCGAGGATGGCGCGACGGTCTTCGTCGTCGGCCACGTCGGCAGCCAGGGTGCCGATCCCCTGTTCGGGGAATTCGTCCGCCAGCTCGGTACGCGCATCCTGCAACGCATCGACATCGCGCGCCACCATCAGCAGGTCCGCGCCCAGGCCCAGCAACTCGCGGGCGATCGCCAGCCCGATCCCCGCGCTGGCGCCGGTCACCAGCGCCCGTTGTCCGTCCAGCCGCCACCGGTTCGCTGCCACCTGCGCCTCCTTCGTCGATGGGCGTAGCATAGCGCCACGTCACGGGAGGACCGTCGCCATGATCCGGATCCGCCTCATCCTGCTCGCCGCCGCCTTGCTGGCCTGCGCCGCCTGCCGCGCCCCCGAGCCGCCGCCGACCGACGAACCGCCAGAGCCGCAGGCCGGGAGCGATACCGCATCGTCCTGAGTCGCGCGACATCGTGTCTTCCTGCGATGCGCAAAACGCAACGGGCCGCGCGGTTGCCCGCGCGGCCCGTCGATCACGGCATGGCGAAGCCGGTCAGAATCCGCAGAAGCAGTACGCCAGGCTCTTCACCGGGGCACCGTGGCGATCGTTGACGGCTTCGTCGACGAAACGCAGCTGCGCTTCCATCTCCGGCAGGCTGCGCGCCAATAGCGCGCGAGCGAAGTCGGAATCCTTCAGCCACGCCGCACCGATGCGGCTGCCAGCGAATCCACCCATGAACTGCGAGAACGGCGAGGACATCTTCTCGATGTAGCGCACGCGGTACGCATCGGCTCCGCCCAGCTTGGCACGCTTGGCGGCATCGGCCACGGCGGCATCGAAACCGGCGAGTTCGTCCACCAGGCCACGCTCCTTCGCCTGCGCGCCGCTCCATACGCGGCCACGGGCGACGGCATCGATTTCTTCGACCGGCTTCTTGCGCGCCTCGGCCACCTTGCCGGTGAAGTCGGCGTAGCCCTTGTCGATCACCGACTGGATCACCTGGCCGACGGCCGGATCCAGCGGACGGGTGATGTCGAACGCGCCGGCGAAACGGGTGGTGCCGACGCCGTCGGTGCGCACGCCGATCTTCTCCAGCGTGCGCGGCACGGTGGGAATGACGCCGAAGATGCCGATCGAACCGGTGATGGTGGACGGATCCGCGTAGATGCGGTCCGCATTCATGCTGATCCAGTAGCCGCCCGAGGCGGCCAGGTCACCCATCGAGACGACCACAGGCTTGCCGGCCTTCTTCAGCGCCGCCACTTCGCGGCGGATCTGCTCGGAGGCGTACACGCCGCCGCCGGGCGAATCCACGCGCAGCACCACCGCCTTCACGTCGTCGTCGTCGCGCGCTTCGCGCAGCAGCGCCGAGGTGGACAGGCCGCCGACGCGACCGGCCGGCTGGTCGCCGTCGGTGATTTCGCCTTCAGCCACGACCACCGCGACCTGCGGGCGCTTGTCGAGCGGATTCTTCTTGGCGTCGAGCTGGGTCAGGTAACCGGCCAGGCCGATGGCGCGGAAACCGGTATCCGAATCCTCGTCGGCCACGCCACGCTCGATCAGCAGGTTCTCGACCTCTTCCTGCGTCTTCAGGCCGTCCACCAGCTTCTGCTGCAGGGCGTACTTGGCCAGGTCGCCACCGGCGGCGGCGACGCCCTCGGGCAGCGTATCGATGCCGGCCGCCAGCGCTTCGGGCGTGGTCTTGCGGACCTTGGCGATGTCGGCCAGCAGGCGCTGCCACACGTCGTTCATCCAGAACAGGTCGGCTTCCTTCGCTTCCTTGGATGCGGCGTCCAGCACGTAGGGCTCGGCAGCGGACTTGTATTCGCCCACCTTGAACAGGTGCACGTCCACGCCCAGCTTGTCCTGCAGGCCTTCGCGGTAGTACTGGCGGTAACGGCCGAGGCCCTCGAGCATCAGGCTGCCCATCGGGTCGAGGTAGACCTCGTCGGCCTGCGCGGCCAGCAGGTACTGGGTCTGGCTGATGTTCTCGCCGAACGCGACGATCTGCTTGCCGGAGGCGCGGAACTTCGCCAGCGCGGCGGCGACTTCGCGCAGCGAGGCGTAGCCGGTCGGCTGCAGCTCGTCCACGCGCAGCAGCATGCGTTCGATCTTCTCGTCCTTCTGCGCCGCCTCGATCGCGCGCAGCAGGTCGCGCAGCTGCACTTCCTCGGCGGCCTTGTCGCCCAGCGCCTTGGCCAGCGCACGGGTGGCGGGGTCGGCGGTGAACTGTTCGACCAGGCGGCCTTCCGGCGCCAGCACGAAGGTGGTGCGCTCGGACAGCGGCTTCACCCCGCCGCTGCCGGCGGCGATGACGAACACGATGAAGATCAGGAACAGCAGCCCGAAGAAGATCAGGTTGAGGACCAGCTTGCGGGTGAAGTTCATCACGTCCCACAGGCCGACGAAGAACGCGACGATCGGGCTGCGACGGGGTGCGGGTGCGACTTGGCTCATGGAAAGCTCCGGGAAACTGGGGCCACTGTAGCGTGCGGCGGCGGGGCTTTCATGCCCCGTTGGTCACCGTTGGCACGGCCGGCAGCGCCGCGTGGCGCCGGCTGCTGCGCTCGAAGCGCCAGCCCAGCAGCACCGCCGCGGCGGTCAGGCCCACGATCAGGCCCAGCCACATGCCCTGCGGCCCCCAGCCCAGCCCCAGGCCCAGCCCGGCACCCAGCGGCATGCCCAGGCCCCAGTAGGAGACCACCGCCAGCCACATGGGCACGCGCGTGTCCTTCAACCCACGCAATGCGCCGGCCGACAGTACCTGGATGCCGTCCGGAAACTGGAACGCCGCCGCGAACAGCAGCAACGTACCCGCCAGCGCGGCCACGGCGAGATCATCGGTGTACAGCGCCACCACCAGGTCGTGGCCCAGCAGCAGGAACATGGCGGACATCGCCTGCGTGGCCAGCACGATGACATAGCCGGCATGGGCAGCGCGGCGGATGCCCTGCACGTTGCCCGCCCCCACCGCATGCCCCACCCGCACCGTCGTGGCCTCGGCCACGCCCATGGGAATCATGAAGCACAGCGCCGACACGTTGATGGCGATCTGGTGCGCCGCCGCCGGCGTGGCGCCGAGGCGGGCGATCAGCAGCGCGGTGACGATGAAGAGGCTGCCTTCCATCAGCACCGTGATGCCGATGGGCAGGCCGGTGCGCAGCAACTGCATGATCGGTGCCCGGCGCGGCGGCTCGAGGTGCGCGAACAATTGAAGGTCGGCGAAGCGCGTCGATCGCGCCAGGTAGATCGCGAAGGCGGTCGCCTGCAGCCACATGGTCAGCGCCGACGCGACGCCGAGGCCACCCGCGCCCATTTCGGGGAATCCGAACTTGCCGAACGCCAGCACATACCCGACCGGTGCGAGCACCAGCAGTCCGCCGAAGCCGAGGATCATCGTCGGCAGCGTCCAGTGCGTGCCTTCGCTGAGGTAGCGCATGCAGAAATAGAGCGTCAGCGCCGGCACGCCCCAGCGGATCCCGTGCAGGAAGGCGGTCGCGCCGGGGATGATGTCGGGCGCGATGCCGAACGCCGCGAGCGCATGCGGCGCCAGGCTCAGGAAGGCGAACATCAGCAGGCCAAGGCCCAGCGACAGCCACAGCGCCTGCCGGAACAGGGGCGCGATCTCGCTGCGCCGGTTCGCGCCATCGAGTTGCGAGACCGAGGCGGTCAGCGAGATCAGTGTGCCGATCGGCACCATCATCGGCAGCCACAGCAACGCGGTGCCCACCGTCACCGCCGCCAGCGTGGCGGTGGCGTGGTGGCCGGCGATGACGTTGTCGACGAAGCCGATCAGTCCGGTGGACACATGGCCCAGCACCAGCGGCAGGGCGAGCGTGGCCGTCGAGCGCACTTCCTGGCCGAAGCGCGGGGTCGGGAGAGCAGGGGAAGACATGAGGATCAACCGCCGGACTGCGGCCGCGCGGTTTCGCGCTGGCACCGGGTCACGGGAGGCCGGTATCTTACCCGCTCGCCACCCGCACCGTTCGAACACCCCATGACGTCATCGCACTCCGCCGACACGGTGCACGCCCGCGCGTGCGAGAACTGCCAGACGCCGCTGCAGGGCGGGTTCTGCCACCAGTGCGGGCAGAACGCGCACAACCCGCTGCGCAGCTTCGGGCATGCGGTGGAGGAGGTGTTCGAATCGTTCTGGCACCTGGACGGACGCATCTTCCGCACACTGCGCGCGCTGATGTCGCCGGGGAAACTTGCCAACGCGTACCTGTCCGGCCACCGCGCGCCGTACGTGGCGCCGCTGCGGCTGTTCGTGATCCTGGCCGTGCTGACGTTCTTCGTGGCCAAGCTCACCCTGCACGCCGAAGACCTGGCGAACGTGCAGATCGCGCCGCCGTCCGTCCCCGCGGCGGCCGACGGCAAGCCCACCAACCTGATGGCCGCCCCCGACCGGGGCGGCGTGGATTTCAGCAAGGCCGCCACGGTCGAGGACGTGCTGAAGCTGCGCGACGAAACGATCGATGGCCTGGTGTCGGCACGCGCCAGCCTGCCGGCCGGGCTGGGCTTCGTGCGCAAGCCGATGGAAGACAACATCTTCTCGACGCAGCGACTCGCCCGCGAGCGCATCGCCGAACTGCAGCCCGACCACCCTGCGCTCGCCCTGCCTGACCGTTTCCCCGAGGGCCAGCCCTTCCCCGAGGTGGCCGCGCAGCCCCTGATCAGCGTCGGCGACAAGCCGTTCGATGCAGAGACCAACCCCGTACGGCTCAGCGGACTGCCCGACTTCGCCAACCGGTGGCTGAGCCGCAAGCTCGCGCGCGCCGAGCAGAACATCCCGCGCATCCAGCAGGACCCGGCGCACTTCTTCAACCTGCTGATCGGCTCGGTACCGTCGGTGTTGTTCGTACTGGTGCCGTTGTTCGCGGTGCTGCTGAAACTCTTCTACATCGAGACGCGGCGAGGTTACCTGGAGCACCTGGTGGTGGCGCTCTACAGCCACGCCTATCTGTGCCTGTGCCTGCTGGCGATCTTCCTGTGCGCAGGCATCGGCCGACTGTTGCCCGAGGGCGCCTCCTGGCTGGTGCGCATGGCGCAGATGCTGGTCTTCTGCTGGATGCCGCTCTACCTGTTGTGGATGCAGCAGCGCGTGTACCGCCAGCACGGGGTGGTGACGCTGGTGAAGTTCTCGGTGCTGGGCACGGTGTACTTCATCATGCTGGTGATGGGGGCCATGTACCTGATGCTGAGTACGTGGGCGAACGCGTAGCGCGAGGCGAGCCTTGCGCCATCGCGTGGCGACGCCGCCCCGTTACCGGTCGCGCCGCTGCCGCAGCCACGCGCGGCGCTGGCCCTCCGGCACCGCCAACAGTTCACGGCGGAAGGCATCGCGGTCCTGCGGTGGCAGGCGCTGCGCCAGGGCGGCCAGGTCATCGCGCTGTTCCGCATCCAGTCGGCGCAGCACCGACAACAGGCCCTCGCGTTCGGCCGGCGGCACGTAAGCGAACAGCGGCTGCAACCGTGGCCAGTCGGCGCCGAGTTCCGGCCCAAGGCGCCAGCCGCGTCGCTGCATGGCGTCCAGCACGCTGAACTGGGTGCGCAGCGCCGCCTGGTGTTCCGGCGGCAGGCCGGCGATCTCGGCGGCGGCGGCACGCAGCCGGGCGCGCTGCACGTCATCCAACGCCCGCCAGGCGGCGTAGCGCGCGCGACGGTCCTCGCGCTCGCGCGCGGGCAAGGCGTCCCACGCCACGCGCCGCTGCTGCCACGCGGCCTGCGCCAGCGGCGACGTCGCGGCCCAGCGGGCGGCATTCGAAGCCTCCTGTGCGGACGACGCACCGATGCCCGCCCACAGCACGATCACGGCGATCGCGCGCAGGGCCGTTGCCCGCCTGACGTCAGCGGGCGGCATCGGTCGCGGCTCCCGCGTCAGACGTGGGCGCGCCGGCACCCGCCACGTACCAGGCCAGGAAATCCGCCTCGCGCGCGAGCGCTTCGCCCTCGGGGTCCGACAGGAGGGCAAAGTCGGCATGAGCGTCGGCGGTGGCGATCCCGGCGGCGCGGCCAACGGGCGCATCGGTGGCGGGTAGCGGTTCCGAGGTGATCACCGGATCCGGCGGAAGCGCCGCGACGCCTTCATCAGAAAGCGCGCTCACGGCCGGCAGCGACGTTGTCGCCCCCGGTGGCGACCCACGCCACCACCACAGCCCCGCGCCGGCCGCCGCGAGCAGGAGGAACGCGAGCAGCAGGATCCAATACCGGCGGCGCGCGGCCGGAACCGCCGTTGCCGGTCCCGCCTGGGGTGCCGGTGGTGTAATGCGAATCCCAGCCAGGGCCTCTTCCCGCAGGCGCGCGAGCGTGGCGAGGCGGTGGTCCGGCAGTTCCCGCAGGTGCTGCTGGATCGCCTCGGCCAAGGCGCGCCAGGCGCCCGCATCGGGGTGTCCCAGGGAGTCGCGCGGGCAGGCGCGTGCGAGGGCATCGCGGTACGCGGCGTCGTCGAGGCCAAGCGCGGCAGCGGCTTCGGCTTCCTGCAGGCCGCCGGCGAGTCTCAGCAGCAGCGCGGCGCGATCGGCGGCCGCCGGCCGGGCAAGGGCGGCGAAGCCGCCCGCCCAGCGCGCCGACGGGCCATCGACCCGCAGCTGGGGCGTGGCCGCGAGCAGTGTCCAGAAGCGCACGGGCCAGTCCGCCATCGGGAGCGCGGCCGCCTTGCCCCGAAAGGCGCGCAGGGCGGCGGCGAGGGCGACGTCGCCGCGATCGGCGTCTCCGCACTGGAGTTCGGCGAACACCGCACCGCGGCGCTCGCATCCCCGCAGGAAGGCGGCCAATGCGGCGGGGGCGGGGGAGGAATCGGAACGGGAAGAGGTCATCGTGGAACCGGTGGCGTACTGGCGATCATAGTCACCTGCGACGGCGGTACGGATGCTTGACAGACCGTCGGAATCTGCTCTCTTCGGCGCCACAAGGGTTTCCGGGAAATCACGTTGTGCACAGCAGTCACCGATCTGTCATCCGTGGCCGCGATGCCACCCTCCCCCCGATTGTGTCAGCTGCGTTTCACGCCTAACTACATGATTTAAATAAAGAAAGTATTGCTGGCACTTTTTTGGCCAACCCGGGCGGGATGCTTGCGGCAGCGTCATCGCGCCGTGAAGCATTCCGGCCATGCACAGATTTATCCACAGCAGGTGTGGATAAACCGGAATCTCCTTCCGGGATCAGCACTTGCGTGATTTTCGTCAAGATTCCGGCAGGACATCACCGCAACTGTGTGAGACCTGACCCGCGCCGGGACAGGCCGATACACTGCACGCAATGCCGCCCGTGTCCGTCCTGCAAGTCGCCCTGCCCGTGCCCCTGCCGCGGCTGTTCGACTACCTGCCTCCGCCCGGCCATGACGCCACCCCCGCGGACGTGGGGAAGCGGGTGAGCGTGGTGTTCGGCAACCGGCCACTGACGGGCTTCGTCGCCGACGTCGCGCCCGCGACGGACCCCGGCATGGAACTACGCCACGCCGACGCCCTGCTGGACGCCCATCCGCTGCTGCAGGGCGAACTGCTGGAATCGCTGCACTGGCTGGCGCGCTATACCCATGCGCCGCTGGGCGAGGTGGTGGCGACCGCACTGCCCGTCCTGCTGCGCCAGGGCGAGCCGCTGCCCGACACCCACGCCTGGCACTGGCGACTGACGGAGGCGGGCCTGGGCCGGCGGGACCGCCTGCGTGCGGGCAGCCGGCCGCGCCGCCTGGCCGATCTGCTGGTGGCGCACGGCACACTGGATGAAGATGCGCTGGACCTGCACCTGGACGCCGGCCGCGCCACCGCCAGCGACCTGGGCAAGCGGGGGCTGGCCGAGCGCGTCCCTGCCGCCGTGGTGCCCGCGGTGCCCGCTCCACGCCCCGGGCCGACGCTCAACGAGGAACAGCAGGCCGCCGCTGACGCGGTCACCGGCACGGTCGGTTTCGGCGCGCTGCTGCTGGATGGCGTGACCGGCAGCGGCAAGACCGAGGTTTACCTGCACGCCATCGCCGGCTGCCTTCGCCGCGGACGGCAGGCGCTGGTGCTGGTGCCCGAGATCGGCCTGACCCCACAGACGCTGGCGCGGTTCCGCGAACGGCTGGGCGTGCCCGTGCACGCTCTGCACTCCGGCCTCAACGATGGCGAACGCGCGCGCACCTGGGCGGCCTGTCTGCGCGGCGAGGCCAGGGTGATCGTGGGCACCCGCTCGGCGGTGTTCACACCGCTGCCCGAAGCCGGGTTGATCGTGATCGACGAGGAACACGACGGCAGCTACAAGCAGCAGGACGGCATCCGTTACCACGCGCGCGACTTCGCCTTGGTCCGCGGCAAGGCGCTGGACGTCCCCGTGCTGCTCGGCAGCGCCACGCCATCGCTGGAAACGCTGCACAACGCGCGCAGCGGCCGCTACGCGCACCTGCGACTTTCGCGCCGCGCCGGCGAGGCGCAACCGCCCGGCGTGCGCGTGCTGGACATGCGCAAGCGCGCACAGCAGGCGGGCCTGCTGGCGGACACCCTGCAGGCGATCCGCCAGGCGCTGGACGCAGGCGGCCAGGTACTGGTCTTCAAGAACCGCCGCGGCTACGCGCCGGTGCTCCTATGCCATGACTGCGGCTGGAGCGCGCACTGCAGGCGCTGCGACAGCCCGATGACGGTGCATGCAGGGGGCAGGCGGCTGCAGTGCCACCATTGCGGCGCACGACAGGCGTCGCCGCCGGCCTGTCCCGACTGCGGTGGACTGGCGCTGCAACCGCAGGGCATCGGCACCGAGCGGCTGGAAGAACTGCTGGCCGAACAGTTCACTGACGTGCCGGTGCTGCGGGTGGACCGCGGCACCACGCAGAAGCGCGATGGCCTTGCGAAGCAACTGGCGAAGCTGGGCGACACGCCCGGCATCCTGGTCGGCACGCAGATCCTCGCCAAGGGCCACGACCTGCCGCACCTCACCCGCGTCACGGTGGTCGGCGTGGACGAAGGCCTGTTCTCCACCGACTTCCGCGCCGGCGAAAAGCTGGCGCAGCAGCTGATCCAGGTCGCCGGACGCGCGGGGCGCGCGGGCAAGCGTGGCGATGTGTGGCTGCAGACGCACCATCCCGATCATCCGCTGTTGAACACGCTGATCAACGGCGGTTACCACGCGTTCGCCGAGGCCGAACTGGAACAACGCCAGATGGCCGGCTTTCCTCCGTTTGCGCACCTGGCACTGCTGCGCGCCGAGGCACAGCAGGCCGATGCCGCGCAGCACTTCCTGCAGGCGGCCAAGCAGGTGCTCCGCGCGCACGACGCCGTGCTGGAGATGCACGGCCCGTTGCCGGCACCGATGCCACGGCGCGCGGGCCTGCATCGCGTGCAGTTGCTGCTCTCTTCGCCGGAGCGACGCGCCCTGCACCGCATGCTCGATCTCGCGCTGCCGCAGATCCATGCCCTCCCGGAAGCACGCCGTACGCGCTGGTCGCTGGATGTCGACCCCATGGACCTGTACTGATGACGCCAACGCCCCCCACGCGCCTCACCTCCGCCCAGCGCCTGCGCAGCATCTTCAGCGGATCGGTGGGCAACCTGGTGGAGTGGTACGACTGGTACGTGTATGCGGCGTTCTCGCTGTATTTCGCCGAGATCTTCTTTCCGGGCGGCGACCGCACCAGCCAGTTGCTGAAGACCGCGGCCATCTTCGCCGTGGGCTTCCTGATGCGCCCGCTCGGCGGCTGGCTGCTCGGCCGCTACGCCGACCGCCATGGACGCAAGCGCGCGTTGATGCTGTCGGTGGTGATGATGTGCGGCGGCTCGCTGATCATCGCCTGCACGCCGGGGTACGCGACCATCGGCGTCGCCGCGCCGATCCTGTTGGTGCTGGCACGCTTGCTGCAAGGTCTGTCGGTCGGCGGCGAGTACGGCACCTCGGCGACCTACCTCAGCGAGATGGCCACGCGCGGGCACCGCGGTTTCTGGTCGAGCTTCCAGTACGTGACGCTGGTGATGGGCCACCTGATCGCGCTGGCCGTGCTGATCGCGCTGCAGCGCGTCTTCCTCACCGATGAACAACTGCGCGACTGGGGTTGGCGCATCCCGTTCGCGATCGGTGCCGTGGCGGCACTCGTCGCGCTGTGGCTGCGCCGGAACATGGTGGAAACCGAATCGTTCTGCCGCCGTGACGCCAGCCACGCGGACCGCGGGCAGGCACAGGGAACGC